>NZ_CP071293.1:0-1996656 GCF_017309525.1 Lactococcus sp. LG1074
ATGGCTCTCCAAAAAGAAAAAAAAGAATTTTGGACGAGAGTAAAAGAATTAGCGAAAAAAAATATCAAGCCGCAGTCTTATGATTTCTTCATTGAGCCTGCCAAACTGTTAGAAATTGAAAATGATGTAGCAACCATTATCGTGGGTGCGAAGTTTCATAAAGATTTTTGGCGGAGTCAGGAAGGACTAATCAGTACAGCTGGGTTTGAAATTTTTGATCGACCAATTCGTTTCAATTTACTTTCAGAAGAAGAAGTTTCAGAAAAAATTGAACAAGAAACCAATGAACAAGATGGATTTGATGAAGCACCTGCTCTAGCAACTCCGGACTTCACGCGCTTAAATCCAAAGTACATTTTTGATAACTACATCCAAGGTGAAGGTAATAAATGGGCAAAAGCTGCTGCTTTTGCTGTTGCCGATAAACCAGGGGATGTTTATAATCCTCTCTTCATTTATGGAGGTTCTGGACTTGGCAAGACACATTTGATGCATGCGATTGGCAACGAAATCTTGAAAGATAATCCGCATTCTAAGGTTAAATATGTATCTGCAGAAACTTTTGTCAATGACTATGTCAATGCAACACGTAAAGGACAGATGGCAAAATTTGAAGAAACATATCGAAACTTAGATATACTTCTTCTTGATGACGTCCAGTTCTTTAGTGATAAAGAAGGTACCCAAAACGAGTTTTTCAATACTTTTAATACTCTTCATGATCGTGGTGCTCAAATCGTTCTCACTTCGGACCGTATACCACAAGAACTCAATAAACTTGAGGAGCGTTTAGTGACTCGTTTTTCATGGGGATTAACGACAGACATCACAGCACCTGACTATGAAACACGTATGGCCATTCTCCAGACAAAGTCTGAGAGCAGTAATTTAGAATTCCCTCAAGAAACTCTTAGTTATATCGCTGGCCAAATTGACTCAAATGTCCGTGAACTTGAAGGTGCACTTAATCGTGTAGAGTTTGTTGCGAAAACAAACAACCAAACGGTAGTCAATATTGATACCGCCAGTGAAGCTCTGCGTTCTCTTAAAAGTAATACGCAGCAACCTTTGTCAAATTTGACAGTCAAAAAAATACAAGATGAGGTTGCAAAATACTATCATGTGTCAACAGCTGATCTTATTGGGCCTAAACGACCAAAAGAAATTGCATTTCCAAGACAAATTGCAATGTATTTGATTCGTGAATTGTTGGCACTCAGTCTTCCAGCTATTGGCAATGAGTTTGGTGGACGCGATCATACTACTGTCATGTATGCGCACAAGCAAATAACAGAAAAAATGAAAAATGACATCGATGTTCAAAAAGACATTGACGCCATCAAGCGACTGTTTCAATAAAAAGTGACCTGTGGAAAACTTCAAAAGATTTCCTTGAGTTATCCTCTACTTATACACAGTGGAAAACTTATAAAAGTTCATGTTTTCGCGCTTATCCCCATACTCACAAGACCTACTACTATTACTAATATATTTATATAAATAAATAAAGAAAAGGACTATCATGATAAAATTTTCAATTAACAAAGTAGCTTTTCAAAATGCACTAAAAATTACTAAACAAGCGATTGGTTCAAAAGTTACTATTCCTGCTTTAACCAAATTAAAAATTACAGTCAGTGCAGAAGGAATTACACTAACAGGATCCAATGGTCAAATTTCGATTGAGAACTTTTTACCTGCCAGTGATAAAGATGCTGGAATGAATATCTTTGGTACTGGTAGTATCTTATTGGAAGCTTCATTCTTTGAAAGTGTAGTTAGTCAAATGCCAGAACTTACTTTAGAATTTGAAGAATTAGAACAAAAACAAGTACTACTCACTTCTGGAAAGTCAGAAATTACTTTAAAAGGACAGGATGCCGAAATTTATCCACGTATTCAAGAAATTTCACAAGAAAATCCTCTTAAAATTAATGTTGGTTTTTTGAAAGAAATTTTTACAGAAACAGTATTTGCTGTAAGTACGCAAGAAAGTCGTCCTATTTTTACTGGGGTACATTTGGTCTTATCAGATAAGAAAAATCTCAAAGCTGTTGCGACTGACTCACATCGTATGAGCCAACGCTTGCTTGCTCTTGAGAATGACGGTTCTGATTTTGATGTCGTTCTTCCTAGTAAGTCTATCCAAAGTTTCAAAAATGTATTTACTAATGATGAGGAAGATTTGGATATTTCCTTGGCGAATAATCAAATTCTCTTCCGTAATGAGCGTATCAGTTACTACAGTCGTCTAATTGAAGGTACTTACCCTGATACGAATCGTTTAATACCTAATGAAGCTGATTATAGCTTAAATCTCGTCTTTGATGTGGCTGCTTTACGTCGTACAATGGAACGTGCACGTCTCTTATCAAATGCAACAGCAAATGGTACCGTTAAACTTACTGTTTCAGGAGATTCAGTAATTACAACAGCCAATTCACCTGAAGTTGGTAGTGTTCATGAAGAGTTGACTGCAATTGAAAAAATCGGTGAGGATATTGCAATCAGCTTTAACCCACAATATCTGATTGATGCGCTTCGTGTTATAAAAGAACCGGAAGTTCGTATTCGTTTCATTTCAAACGTTCGTCCTTTTACACTTCTTCCTAAAAATGATACAGACAGTTTCGTACAGCTTATTACACCTGTCAGAACAAACTAAAAAATGTTAGAATAGACTTAACGAAAGTGAGGTCTATTTTTTTATGGAAATCATTTATACTGAAATTACACAAGATATAACTCAATTTCTTTTGGAGCGTGCTCAACAGGCATTGAAAGAAGAGAAAAAAGTTTATTATATTGTTCCATCTTCAATATCTTTTGAAAAAGAAAAGGAAATTTTAGAGCGTATTTCATCAGGTGCAGATACAGCCGTTTTTGACCTCTTAGTTACACGTTTTAAGCAACTTCCTTATTATTTTGATCGTAAAGAAAAAAATACAGATGAAAAAGTCGAACTCAGTCAGTCTGGACTGAGTATGCTTTTTCGTAAAGTTTTGAAGTCTTTTTCTAAAGAAGAATTGCCACTCTATTATAGTTTGCAAAGTTCACCAGCTTTTCTTGAAATGTTGGTGAATTTGCGTGCAGAATTAGTTACTGCAAATTTAACCTGTGAAGAATTACCCGAAAGTCCCAAAAATATGGAGTTATCAGCAATTTTAGCACGTTTCGAAGATGAATTAAATCTTTCTTATGCTAATTTTTCAGAGTTTCAACATTTTATACAAAGTATAAATGAGGGCAAATTTAATCAGGTGTTACATGAGGCGGTAATCATTATTGATGGCTATACGCGGTTTACTGCTGAAGAGGAAAGTTTTATTTCTGCCCTTCATTCCGCAGGTTCAGAAATCATCATTGGGACCTATGCTCGTTCATCAGACTATAAGTTGACAGATTTTTCTTTGTCGGTTTACACGAATGCTCTAGAGATGATTCAACGTTTTCGCAATAAGTTTTCTGCTCAAATCTCTTCTGTTTCGAATACAAAACCAGATAAAGTATATGATAAGTTGACACGTTTGATTGAACTGGAAACTAATTTTATTCAAGAAAGAGAAAATATTGAGCTAGAGTCTAAAGATAAAGAACATTTTGAAATCTGGGAAGCAGAAAACCAGATGGCAGAAATCGAAGCCGTTGCTAAAGAAATTCGTCAAAAGATAGCTCAAGGCGCTTTATTTAAAGACTTTACGGTATTGGTTGGTAATGTGGAAGCTTACGCAATACCAGTTCAAGAAATCTTTGATTTGTATGAGATTCCTTTTTTCTATGCTCAGGAAGAAGCAATGAGTCAGCATCCCTTGATAATTTTCTTAGAAAGTCTTTATGCAATAAAAAAGAACAATTACCGTACGAATGATGTGGTCAATCTCCTTAAAAGCAAAGTTTACAGTGGTGTAAACTTTAGCCAAGATGCCTTAGATTACTTTGAATACTATGTGAACAAGTATAAAATTCGAGGCAGAAAGAAATTTGCCACTGCTTTTGAAGAAAGTGAATTTTTAGAATTAGAGCAGGTTGAAACTTTAAGAGAAGAGATGCTTGGTGAATCCTCAGCTCTTCAAAAGTTTTTGACAGGTAGTTCAGAAAAAACGGGAGCCAAGTGGCTTGAACAATTTCAACATTTTATCCAAAATGGCAATGTTCTTGAGAATATGAATCTACTTTATAATCAAGCTGAAGCTGAAGAAAATCATGTCTTGGCAGATAAATACGAACAGGTTTGGAAATTACTGCTTTCTAATTTGAAGGAATTTCAGGCCGTTTTTGCTGAGCAAAAGATGAAAGTGCTCGAATTTCTTGAGTTAATCTTAGCTGGGTTGAAAGGTGCGAAATATCGCCAAATTCCTGCAAATGTTGATGTTGTCAATGTAAAAGACTATGAACTGGTGGAAGCAAGAACCAATAAGTATATCTATGCTATTGGTCTGACAATGGCTAACTTTCCCAAAATCAAGAAAAATTCTAGCTTACTTTCGGATGAAGAACGTGCGATTATTAATCAAAATGTATCTCATGATGATTTTCGTTTTATTGAGCAATTAAATGTGACAAACTCTAGTAAGAATACCTTTACAAGTGTCTCTTTGGTCAATTCAGCAACAGAAAAGCTCGTACTTTCGACACCTCAAATTTATGCGAATGCGCAAGATGATAGCTCGGCATTATTGCAGTTATTTATTGAACATACAAAAGCAGGAGAAAGTGTTAAACGTGAAGTCTCTTCAGTTAATCTTCTGGAAACTGTAACGCATATAGGGAATACACGTTCTCTCATTACAAATATTGGGAAAATTGAACATCTACTTGCTCAAGAGGAAATCGATGGGGTAGAGGATAAACGTAGTTTTTGGTCCAGTTTATTCCGTATTCTTCTTAAAGAAAATCCGGATTTTCAACGTTTGATTTATAATCTTGATCAAGATATAGCCCCTGTATCCTTGGATCCTGAGACTGTAAAAGAAATTTACAAGGATAAAATCCATGCTTCTGTGAGTAGTTTTGAACGTTTTTATAATTGCGAGTACCAGTACTTTTTAGAACAGACCTTAGGATTAGAAAGTTTTGAAAATATAGATTTGAATTCAAAAGTCGTTGGTAATTTCTTTCATGAAGTTTTTGAAAAGCTCCTAGATAATCCTAACTTGACCAGCGAAAATTTCGATGATCACTTGGAAAGTGTTTTACGTGATGTTGACACTTCCTATGCCCGCTATTTCACCCAAGATGCAACAGCACAATTTACATGGACAAATCTTGGAGAAATCGTCAAGGAAACTGCAGTTGTTTTGAAAAAAGGCTTGGAAAATGCTCAGATGAAGACTTTAGCAACCGAGAGTGCTTTTGGTTTACCACAAAGTGAATTGGGTAATTTTTCTATAGACAATATTAATTTACGTGGAAGGATTGATAGAATTGATCAATTTTTTGATGATAGTATTGGTGCTATTGATTATAAATCTAGTCAGCATAAATTTGATCTTGCGTCAGCTTATGATGGAACAAGTTTACAGTTTCTTACTTATTTAGATGTCCTCAAGCAAATGAATGCTGATCAAAAGCTTTGGGGCGCTCTTTACCTGCAGTTAAAAAACGAAAGCATCAACCTTTCTGATGTAGATTATTTAGGAGAAATAGCTGCCTTATTAGCTAAAAAAATGCGCTATGAAGGTCTTATTCTGGAAGAGTATAAGGATAAAGTAAATCAGGAAATTGACGTTGTTAACATTAATCGAAATAATGTCTATAGTCAAGAGGAGTTTGAAGGCCTTATCAAGCTCAACGAAAGTCATTATGCTCGTGCGGGAGAACGACTGCGTGAGGGAGAGATAGCGATTAACCCAGTCATGACTAAAGAAGGTATCGATAAATCTGGTAATGTACACGGATGTCGCTATTGTCCTTTAAAATCAATCTGTCGCTTTGAAGCAAGCAGGCATATGAATGATTATGCCCGTGAAGTCGGTCAAAAAAGTCGCAAAGAGATTCTTGAAGAGTTGAAAGGAGGTCCAGTAAATGACTGAAGTAAAATTGACACCCGAACAGGAAGAAGCAATACATAGCCAAGGACATAATATACTCGTTTCAGCAAGTGCTGGATCAGGAAAGACTTTTGTCATGGCGAACCGGATTGTTGAAAAAATAAAAAATGGCATTGATATTGAGAGCTTGTTTATTTCAACCTTTACTAAAAAAGCGGCAGCAGAATTACGCATGCGTTTAGAAAAAGATCTAAAGAAAGCAAGTTATAAATCTCAAGATAGTATCGAAAAACAAAGGATTAAACTGGCATTACAAAAACTACCTCATGCAGACATTGGTACAATGGATAGCTTTACACAGAAATTGTTACGAGAAAATTTTAATCGTGTAGATATTGATCCAAACTTTAGAATTCTAGCAGATCAGACAGAGAGTGATCTCTTGAAGCAAGAAGTCTTTGATGATCTGGTCGAGCAATATCTTTCAGAACAATCAGAAATCAAAGAGATAGCAAAAATAGATAAAAAGACCTTTGAAAAGCTGGTAAAAAATTTTTCAAGAGATCGGAATATTAAAGGCTTCCAGAGCGTGGTTTACACGGTTTACAACTTTGCTTCAGCAACAGAAAGTCCTGAAAATTGGTTAAAAAATGAATTTCTTAAAGGATTTGATTTTTATCAAAAATTCTCTGATTTACCCGAATCATTTTCACAAGATGTAGTCTTACAACTCGAAACCTTTATTTTAGATTTACAGAAATCTCTGACGGAAAAAAATCTTACGGGGAAAACTTTAGAAAAAGCACAGATCGTAGTGGATAATCAAGAACATCTTCTTTCTAGTTTAGCTCGGAGAGATTATCTTCAATTTACGGAAATTTTTAGATCTCTTGACTTTTCGCGCTGGTCATTAAAGAAAGATGAAATTTTAGCAGAAAGTTTTAAGTCTGTGATAGGAACCAAGACTGCTCCAGGTCTTGTGAGAGATTTTTTAGAAAAAATAAAACATTTGTCAACGATTGAAAAATATCAACCTGAAGCAAAAGTTTTGGCTGAAACCCTTCAAAAATTTGTTCTATATTTTTATAATGTCTATCTGGAGCGAAAACGTTCGGAAAATGCATTTGAATATTCGGATATTGCCCATTTTGCAATTAAAATATTAGAAGAAAATCCAGATGTCGCAACGGCTTATCGTAATAAATATAGTGAAATCATGATTGACGAGTATCAAGATACCAGTCATGTCCAAGAAGCGATGCTACGGTTGCTGAGTAAAAATGGTGACGGCTCTGATAATCTTTTTATGGTTGGTGATATTAAGCAATCGATATATGGTTTTCGTTTGGCCGATCCTAGTCTTTTTCTCAAGAAATACATGGCCTATGCTGATGAAACGAATCCTAATCAACTGATTCGTCTCAAAGAAAATTTTCGTTCACGCGGTGAAGTTCTTTCCTTCACAAATGAGGTATTTAAACATTTGATGGACGAAGAAGTGGGAGAAATGATCTACGGTAAAGAAGAGGAATTGGTCCAAGGGAATCTTATGGACTATCCGGAGAAGTTAGAAGATAACTTTTACCCTGAGCTCCTTCTTTATGAAGAAGATACTTTAGAAGATGAGTCAGAACAAATGAGTGATGGAGAAATAAAAGTTGTTGCTCAACAAATTAAGGAGCTGATAGCATCTGACGAGAACTTAGAATATAAAGATATCGCTCTTTTGGTACGTTCCAAATCTCAAAATAATAAAATTGAAGATATCTTAAAAGCTTACGATATTCCAGTCGTTTTGGATGAGGGGCGCGTTGACTTTTTAAAATCTCTTGAAGTAACCTTAATTTTGGATATCTTGCGTGCTATAGATAATCCGCTCTATGATATTCCTTTAGTGGCGACCTTACGCTCACCAATGTTTAACTTTACAGAGGATGATCTTACAAGGATTAGTTTGAATGCTGGTTCTGATACCCGGTTTTGGCAGAAGTTGCAGCTTAGTGATGGAGAGCTGATAGACAAATCCCTTAAAACAAAGATTGATACCTTTTTGGAGAGGTTTACAGGGTGGCGTAAACTTGTAAATGAAGTCACTATCCATGAACTTCTATGGAAGATTTACACAGAAACTTTTTATCTGGACTATGTTGGAGCGCTACCAAATGGTGAGATGCGTCAAGCCAATCTTCATGCTCTTTCAGTAAGGGCTGAATCCTATGAAAGTTCGGGCTATAAAGGTCTTTTCCGATTCATCAAGATGATTGATAAATTTATGGAACAAAACAACGACCTTGCTTCTGTGAATATTAAGTTGCCACAAAATGCGGTAAGAGTAATGACTTTTCATAAGTCCAAAGGGTTAGAGTTTGATGTTGTCTTTCTCATGAATTTACAAACTAAGTTCAACCAGAAAGATCTAAGAGATTCGGTGATACTTACTCGGGAAAATGGCTTAGGAATGAAATATACTGCTGATTTAAAAAATGAGTCAGCTGTAGAGACCGATTTCCCCTATGCTTTGGTTAAAATGGAAACCTTACCGTATCTCGTCAATAAGGATTTGAAGCGAAATGCAATGCTTTCAGAAGAAATGCGTGTTCTTTATGTCGCCTTTACAAGAGCGAAGAAAAAACTCTATATGGTCGGTAAAATCAAACCAAAAGATCTGGAAAAATATGTGGAAACGAAATTAGAAAAAGGCATTTTACCTCTTAAATATCGTCAAGCTGCGAATGGCTACCAACATTGGTTGTTAGCTCTTCAAAAAGCACATAAGTTACCGATGAATTTTAAAGTAATCAAGGCTGCTGATTTACAAGGAGTTGATAAAAAGTTTACAGTTTATCCTGACTTTAAAAAATTAGCAGAAGACGCGAAAAAATTTGATAAAATAATGGACAGCTTATCCGATGTAAAACAAGCGCGTGCTATATTAGATTATCAATATCCAAAGGTAGCAGCAACGAAGCTTTCAAGCATTCAAACTCCCAGTCAAGTAAAAAAAAGAAGTTATGAAAAGCAATTAGAGTTGGGAAATGTTTTACCATCAAGTGAGTATGAACGTGTAAAACAGTTGGAGATGTTGGATTTTGGTCAACATAAAATTACAGCTGCCGAAATAGGTTCTGCTACCCATAGTTTTATGCAATATGCAGATTTTTCACGACCAAACTTATTCGACTTCCAACAAACCTTGGATCAGATGGACCTTCTGGATGAAGTGAAAAACAAAATTGATTTACCCAAAATTCTGACTTTATTTGACACAGATTTTGGTAAAGTCCTGGTTGATAACGTGGAGCGTACAACCAAGGAAGCACCTTTTTCTATGTTGAAAACAGATGAAGTTGCACAAGAACAATATATTGTTCGAGGAATATGTGATGGCTTTATAAAATTTGAAGATAAGATTATCTTGTTTGACTATAAAACGGATTATTTTCGCAATCAAGCGCAGATTGCAGAAATCAAGAAAAATTATGAAGTTCAGATGGAACTCTATGCAGATGCTTTAAGGAAGGCCTATCATGTCAACCAAGTTGACAAGTATTTGATTTTATTAGGTGGACCTCAAAAAGTCGTCGTAGAAAGGTTGTAAAATGTTAGACTATCAATTAGGATCAATTGTTGAAATGAAGAAACCACATGCTTGTACAATCAAATCAACGGGAAAAAAAGCAAACAGTTGGGAAATAATTCGAATGGGTGCAGATATCAAAATTCGATGTAAGAATTGTGATCATGTCGTTATGATGAACCGTAATGATTTCAATAAAAAAATAAAAAAAGTTGTGACAATGTAGTCACAACTTTTTGTTTGGGCTTTTAAAAACCTTGATAGAATATGCTTTTTTGTCTTTTTTCATGATTTACGGTATAATTGGATGACTATAAAATTTGACGGAGAAATGAATAAATATGGCTTTAACAGCAGGTATTGTCGGCCTTCCTAATGTCGGAAAATCTACTCTTTTTAATGCAATTACAAAAGCGGGTGCTGAAGCAGCAAACTATCCTTTTGCAACCATCGAGCCTAATGTAGGTATGGTTGAAGTTCCCGATGAACGCTTGACTAAAATCACAGAATTAATCAAACCTAAAAAGACTGTTCCTACAACTTTTGAATTTACAGATATTGCAGGTATTGTAAAAGGTGCCTCTAAAGGTGAAGGTTTGGGTAATAAGTTCCTTGCGAATATTCGCGAGGTTGATGCAATCGTACACGTGGTTCGTGCTTTTGATGATGAAAACGTGATGCGCGAAAATAACCGTGAGGATTCTTTTGTTGATCCATTGGCAGATATTGAAACAATTAATTTAGAGTTGATTTTGGCCGATTTAGAATCCGTAAACAAACGCTATGCGCGGGTTGAAAAAGTCGCACGTACGGTTAAGGATAAAGATGCGGTAGCAGAATTCAACGTTTTGTCTAAAATCAAGCCAGTTTTGGAAGATGGAAAATCTGCGCGAACATTAGAATTTGATGAAGAAGATCAAAAAGTTGTCAAACAGCTATTCCTACTTACTACAAAACCTGTCCTGTATGTCGCTAATGTAGGTGAAGATGAAGTAAGTGCACCAGATGACATTGAATATGTGAAACAAATTCGTGAATTTGCAGCGACTGAAAATGCAGAGGTTGTTGTTATTTCAGCACGTGCTGAAGAAGAAATTGCCGAACTTGATGATGAGGACAAAGTAGAGTTTCTTGAAGCACTCGGTTTAGAAGAATCTGGTGTTGATAAATTGACAAAAGCAGCTTATCACTTACTTGGACTTGCCACATATTTTACAGCTGGCGAAAAAGAAGTGCGTGCTTGGACCTTTAAGCGAGGCATGAAAGCTCCTCAATTGGCAGGAGTCATTCATAGTGACTTTGAAAAAGGATTTATTCGTGCTGTAACTATGTCTTATGATGATTTGATGAAATATGGTAGTGAAAAGGCTGTTAAAGAAGCAGGACGTTTACGTGAAGAGGGTAAAGAATATGTGGGACAAGATGGCGATATCATGGAATTCCGCTTTAACGTGTAAGATAATTCCCCAAGCGTTTAAGTCTATGAGCCAAAAAGTTTTACAATAACTAAAAAGAGCTGATTTGTATGAATCAGCCTTTTGCTATTTTTGGGAAAGAGGAGAAAAATGACAAAAATGATTGTAGGGCTAGGAAATCCTGGCGACAAGTATGAGCAAACCAAACATAATATGGGCTTTATGGCTGTTGATTTACTTGCAAAAGACTATGGTGTAAACTTTAGCATGGAAAAAACCTTTATGGCTGAAGTTGCTTCCACTTTCGTTAATGGTGAAAAAGTTTTTCTAGTAAAACCGCAAACCTTCATGAATGAATCAGGACGTGCCATCCAACCTTTGTTGACTTACTATAATCTGGATCCAGCAGATTTGACGGTTATTGTTGACGATATGGACTCGGCTGTTGGACGCGTGAGACTGCGTCAAAAAGGTTCTTCAGGTGGTCAACGCGGAATAAAATCAACAATCACTCATCTAGGAACAGAGCAGTTCAACCGAGTAAAAATTGGGATTGGACGTCCAGAACATGGAAAAACAGTAGTTGCACATGTCTTATCTAAATTTGATAAAGAAAATGTAGAAATTGCACAGGACGGCATAAACAAGGCTGTAGAGGCAGTTAAATTCTATATTGAATCAAATGATTTTTCACAAGCAATGAATAAATTTAACGGACAATGAAGATAAACGAATTTTTTGATCAAAACCACGATTTACAATCATGGCAGAGAAGTTTTGCAAAAGCAGAGCGTACGCTTTTAACCGGTCTATCTGGAACTGCTCAGGCGATGGTTATGGCTAATGCTTATGAGAATAATCCGGATAAGTACGTGATTGTCACTGATAATCAATACCACGCAAACGAACTTTATGATGAACTGACTAATCTTGTTGAAGATGAGAAGGTTTACCAATTTTTTTCAGATGACAATGTCTATGCTGAATTTGCAATAGCAAGTAAAGACCGGACAGCCTATCGTCTTGAAGCTCTAAATTTCCTGCTTGATACACAGCAAAAAGGATTTTTGGTCGTTCCTTTTATGGCTTTACGTTCGCTCTTGCCTCACCCTGATAATTTTCAAGAAAACTACCTTCTCCTGACTCAAGGTGATGAATTTGAGATGACAAGTCTACTCGAAATATTAGCCAGCGCCGGTTATGAGAAGACACAGCGTGTGATGGTACCTGGAGAGTTTTCACAACGTGGCGATATCGTGGATATTTATCCACTCGATGCAGCTCAACCTTTAAGACTGGAATTTTTTGGCGACGAAGTAGATACGATTCGTGCATTTGATAGTGAGACACAACGCTCGCACGAAAATATGGATCAAGTAGAAATATATCCGGCGAGCGATTTTATTTTAATGCCTTGGGAATTTGAGCAAGGTGTAAAAAAATTAAGTGCTCAGCTACAAAATGTAACCGATCCTACAGCTCAATCTTATTTTGAAGAAGTGATTGCAGCAGCGGAAAATCATTACTATCATAAAGAGTTACGCAAGTTTGCAGAATATTTTTACGAAAAGCCAGCCTCTCTTTTGAATTATTTTCCGAAAAATATTCAAATCTTTATTGATGATTTTCAAAAAATTAACGAAGCCAATAATAAAACAGAACAAGAACTTGCAGAATTTATTGTTTCGGAAAAAAGTATGGGACGCTCTTTTGAAGGACAAACCTATCTTTTAGATGTTATTTCTAAGTTACGTTCTCACAAACCGGCAAGTTTTTTCTCGAATTTTCAAAAAGGCTTAGGTAATATAAAGTTTGATGCTTTATATAATTTTAATCAACATTCGATGCAGCAGTTCTTTGGGCAAATGGAACTCTTTTACACCGAAGTTGACAGGTTTGTAAAGCAGGGTTTTACAGTTGTTTTGGCTGTGTCTTCTGAGAAACTACGTTCGGAGCTCCAGAAACTAGATTTAGAGCTTCAAATGGTGTCCATTGATGAAATCCAAAAAGGAAAAATAAACCTTTTGAAATTAAATCTTAACAATGGTTTTAATTTTATTGATGAGAAACTTGTTGTTATTACTGAGTCAGAAATTTTTGGTAAAGCAAGAAAGAAAAAAACACGGCGTTTAAATATCACTAATGCAGAACGTCTAAAAGATTACAACGAACTCGAAGTTGGTGATTACGTTGTACATAAAAATCACGGGATAGGGAAATACTTAGGTATTCAAACCATTGAAGTATCAGGAATGCATCGTGATTACTTGACGATTCAATATCAAAATGGTGATACGATATCAGTTCCAGTAGACCATCTGAATCTATTAAGTAAATACTCTGATGCAGAGGGAAAAACTCCCAAGATAAATAAGCTTAATGATGGCCGTTGGCGTAAAACGATGTCGTCTGTAAGTAAACAAGTCGAAGATATTTCTGAGGACCTGATCAAACTGTATTCGGCAAGACAAGCTTTAAAAGGTCATGCTTTTTCTGTGGATGATGTTAACCAGGAAGAATTTGACAATGGATTTGCTTACCCAGAAACTGCAGACCAGTTGCGCTCAATTAGTGAAATCAAAAAGGATATGGAACTTGAGCGACCGATGGATCGACTATTAGTGGGAGATGTTGGCTTTGGGAAAACAGAGGTTGCAATGCGTGCAGCCTTTAAAGCAATTAATGACAGTAAACAGGTCGCCGTTTTAGTACCAACCACTGTTTTAGCGGAACAACACTATAATAACTTTATGGAACGCTTTGTAAACTTTGGTGTAAACATTGCTGTTTTGAGTCGTTTCCAAACCAAGGCTCAACAAACGGCGATTTTGGATAAGTTAAAGAAAGGACGCGTGGACTTAATCATTGGTACCCATCGTCTTTTATCCAAGGATGTCGAATTTCTTGACTTGGGCTTAATGATTATTGATGAGGAACAGCGCTTCGGTGTCAAACACAAGGAACGTTTGAAAGAATTAAAAACACAGGTTGATGTTTTGACACTTACCGCAACACCTATACCGAGAACCTTGCATATGTCAATGTTAGGTATTCGTGATTTATCAGTCATTGAAACGCCACCAACAAACCGTTATCCTGTCCAAACATATGTAATGGAAACAAATTATGGAGTTGTACGTGATGCGGTACTTCGGGAGATTTCGCGTGGTGGGCAGGTTTACTACGTTCATAACCGAGTAGACAGTATTGAGCAAAAAGTTTCCCAACTGGAAGAGTTGATACCTGAGGCAAGAATTGGCTATATTCATGGACAGATGACAGAAATTCAATTAGAAAATACCTTGATGGATTTTATAAATAATGAATATGATGTCTTAGTGGCAACGACGATTATTGAAACAGGGGTTGATATTCCAAATGCCAATACGCTCTTTATTGAAAATGCCGATATGATGGGATTATCGCAACTGTATCAATTAAGGGGGCGCGTGGGCCGAAGCAGTCGAGTTGCTTATGCTTACTTTATGTATAAACCAGAAAAAATCTTATCTGAAGTTTCAGAAAAGCGTTTAGAAGCAATCAAGGGCTTTACAGAACTTGGCTCAGGTTTCAAAATTGCAATGCGTGATCTTTCAATTCGAGGCGCAGGAAATTTGCTGGGAGCAGAACAATCTGGCTTTATTGATTCGGTTGGTTTTGAACTTTACTCGCAATTGCTTGAAGAAGCAGTCCATAAACGCATGGGTGGCGATAAGATTAAGACGAAGACCAATGCGGAAATTATGCTTGGCTTAGATGCTTTTATTCCAAGTTATTATATCGGTGATGAAAGACAAAAAATTGAGATTTATAAGCGTATTCGCCAAGTGGATACTCGAAAAAACTATGAAGAACTACAAGATGAGATGATGGACCGTTTTGGAGAGTATCCGGATGAGGTTGCCTACTTGTTAGAAATTGGGTTATTGAAAACATTTGCGGATAATGCTCTCGTTGAAAAAATCGAAAAAAATAAATTTGAAGTTGTGCTAACAATGGCTAAATCAGCCAATACGATGTACGATCCACAAGAGTATTTTGAAGCTTTGTCTGAAACAAACTTAAAAGCAAGTGTGGGTGAGAAGCTAGGAAAAATGACTTTTCGTTTTAAAATTGAAAATCGAAAAGATGTCGTCCTTCTACGTGAAATCATGAATTTTACTGAAAAACTTTCAGAATTAAGAGATAAGCACGAAAAAGAATAATGTTTCATATGAAACATTATTCTTTTTTTAGAAAACTCTTTATTTAAAAGCCTTTAACGACTCTAAAAATAATTTCAAGTGATTTTTCAAAAGGCTTGAAGTGTGTTATAATAACCACTATGAGATTAGATAAATTTTTAAAGGTTTCTCGTCTGATAAAACGTCGCCCTGTAGCTAAAGAAGTTGCTGATAAGGGACGAATTAAGATCAATGGGAAAATAGCGAAATCTTCAAGTGATGTTAAATTTGATGATGTCATTGAAATTCGCTTTGGAAACAAGATTGTAGAAGTAAGTGTTCTAGAACTTAAAGAATTCACGCGTAAAGAGGATGCAGAAAAAATGTATAAAATTTTGAGTGAAACACGGATTACTGCAGATACTGAACTATAATTCAGCTATAAATTTTTCGGAGGAAAAATGGACAAACAAATTATTCATTTGAAAAATGATTATACGAATGCTAAACAAACAGAAAGAAACTCCCAACCTCTACCTCGACGGAAACATCTAGGTATTATTTTGATTGGAGCAATGTTGCTTTTTAGCTTAGCAACTATCAGTGTGGTACAGTCTTATCAAAATTTGCAAAAACAAATTGCAATGGAGGCTCAAGCTGCACAGAAAAATGCAGCATTGGACCACGATTTAGCCCTTAAAAGTTCAGATATCAGTAAACTCAAAGATCCAACCTTTTTAGCAAAATATGCGCGTGCTAAATTAGATGATTCCCAAGCAAATGAGAAAGTTTTTAGCATTCCAGAACTTGTCAATGGTGGGATAGAGCCGTGATTGGAAAAATAAAATCAATCAGTAAATTTGGACTTTTTGTCCTTTTTTCTGATTCAAAAACAGGTCTTTTACGGTGGTCGAATATACCTAAAAGACAGATAAAATTTAAAGCAGGCGATCTTATTGAAGTGGAAGTTTTGAAGGAACGTGAAGATGGAAAAATAGAACTATCTTTTATCGAAAAAGATTTTAAAGAAACTTTTGGGAGTTTTTTGGAAGAAACTGAAGATCGGCTGAGAGATTTAAGCACAAAAAACGGGAACCTTAAAAGATTATGACGACAAAAGATGGAAACTTGAATGACGGACGTGCTGTATATTATCAAGGAAAACGCATTGAAGATTTTACAGCAGAACCAGTTTTTGCACGGACTTTAAAATATATTCAACGTTATTACGAGTTGCAAAACGAAAAAGCAGGGCATATGTATGATGAAAAGGGTATTCAGCGTCCTACAATGTTTCTTCCACCTAAAAGTATTGAGGATTTGGCCAAAAAACGTAAGATTTATGAGGATGTGGCGCGTGAAAGCTTTGGGATGCTAGGACGTACACCTGATTTTATTGATACGGGCATTGCTGTTCTTGATTATTATGCTGATATTCTAGGAGCAGATCAACGCACGAATTATGCACTAAATGCTAAAAAATGGGGAGAAGGTGTTAAGGAGAAAGACTTATTCGTTTCCCATGCAATTCAGAATCCTCAAGTGGATCGTTCGAAAAATTTGAATACCTTGCTTGAAGAAGGGCAAGAATTTGCAGCAGTTTGGATCAAAGAAGAGCGTCCAGATGGTGTGCTTGTTCGGGGTGCCAAACAGGTTAATACTTTGGCGCCTTTAGCTGATGAATTAATGGTCTTTAACTTGCCGGGGCTCTCAGCTGAAGATAAAAAGTTTGCTCTGGCTTTTTCTGTTCCCTTAGCTACTGAAGGTATGAAGATTGTCTGTCGTAAATCCACAATGCGAGAGGAATTTTCTCTCAAAGATTATCCCCTTTCGGGATCTTTTGACGAGATGGATGCGTTTATCATTTTTGATGATGTCTTTATCCCAAACGAACGTCTTTTTGTTTGTGGTGATGTTGCCTTGTCGAATGCATTCTTTGAAGGTTCAGGTTTTTTTGTACATACGGCACATCAAGATGAAGTTCGCGGCTATGTGAAGTTAGAATTTGTAACAGGCTTAGCTGTACGCTTAGCAGAAAAATTAGGCTTGACTGAGTTTTTGCGTGTGCAAGAGATTTTAGGAACTTTAACAGTAAATTTGGAAATAATTAAATCCAGTATTCTGGCGAGTGAATATACTGCGCAGATAGAAAATGAAGTCTTAAAACCAAATATGCAAGTTTTACTTGCCGTTCGTGCGAGTTTAACAAAGTATTATGATGAAGCTCTTCGGGCCATTGCTGAATTTGCTAGTGGCTCAATTGTTGGCGTGCCAGATTTTCGAGAATTTGAAAATTCCGAAATAGCTGACCTTTTGAAAGCAAGTATGACTAGTCCATTGCTTCAGGCAGAGGATTGTGCACTTCTGCTTAATTTAGCTTGGGATATTACTGGCGAATCTTTTGGCCAACGCCAAAGAACTTATGAATTTCTGCACGGTGGTAATCCAATGTGGATTAAGAATATGCACTGGAAAACCGCAGACTTAAGTAAAGCATACGATATGATTGATAAGGTTTTAGAAAATGCAAAAACTGAAGAATGAAATGAATATAGCTGTTTGGTTGGTAATGATTATAATGCTCATGCCAGCCTTTTTTATCTTGCCGCAGAAGAATCAAAATGTAAGCATTGATTCCAAAGTAAAAAGCTTAACACAAAGTAAGGAAAATTACTATACAAGCATACCTTCTCGTGCCGTGACGCTTACTCAAGTAATAGCCTACAAAGATGCATCCATGACACAAAAAATCGGGGAAATTCCGAGGCAGAAACAGCTTGAAATTATAAATTTAAAAGAAAATATGTTTGAATTGGCCAATCATACTTTTGTCAAAGCAGATCCGAAAATGATAGGTTCAGATGTTTTACTGAAGAAAGAAGAGCAAAAGATAAGTGTTTATACAGCAAAGACAGCTGAAGTTTATTATAGTCCGTTTACGACTTATGACAAGGAAGTTTACACAAAACTTTCAGGTGGTCAAAAACTGCTTACCAATCAAGTTGCCACAACTCATTGGGGCACTTATTATGAGGTTAGCTTTAATGGGGGACAAACAGGATGGATTAGCAAGGAAAACTTGAAGTTTGAAGACCCTAAGATGGTTCAGGCTCAAGAGATGTTGAAGCAAAAGTATGACGATTCAAAGTATTCTATTTATGTTAAACAACTGGACAACTCATTTACAATAGGTGTCAACCAAAAGCAAAAGATGTATGCAGCGAGTTTATCGAAGCTTCCGATATTGTATTGGACACAAAAGCGCTTAAATGAAGGTCAAGCAACCTTAAGCGACAAATTGCTATATAATACTGCAATTAATACATTTAAAGGTTCATTTGAAGCTGGAGGAACAGGAACACTACCAGTTATAGCTGATAATAAAGGCTACTCCTTATCAGAAGTTATCGATCGGACAGCAAAAAACTCGGATAATGTGGGAAGCAATCTTTTAGCCTACTATGAAACGGGACAATTTTCTCCAGCTTTTCGAAATGAGATTACAAAAATCGCAGGGGAAGCTTGGGATCCGGTTGAGCGAGAAGCCTCAGCTGAAATGACCGGAAGAGTGCTCGAAGCTCTGTATAATGAAGGAGGTTACTCCTTCAATGCTCTATTTGATACACAATTTGACGATGTAAAAATACAGGCAGGTTTACCTAAAAATGTTCGTGTTGCTCATAAAATTGGTGCTGCTGATGCTTACAATCATGATGCAGCTATTGTTTTTACAAATCAACCTTATATCTTGGTGGTAGAAACAAAAGGTGGTAGTGACAAGATCATTTCTCAAATTTCCAAGGATGTCTATGAGGTACTCAAATGAATAGATTTCTAAAACTGGTTCAACAAAAGGAATTCTTTAAAGAGCACAGACGCGTTTTAGTTGCCTTATCTGGTGGGAAAGATTCAATGACTCTTTTCAATTGGCTTTATACTTATCGCAAAGAACTTGAGGTTGAGTTGTTTACAGCACATGTAAACTATGGTTTACGCGATGTTGCAGATTGGGAAGAAGAACAACTGAAGCAAAAAATGACGGAGCTCCAGATTGAATTGGAAGTTGCTCATTATGATTCTGATGAGAAATTCAGTGAAGAAGCAGGAAGAAACATGCGTTATGAGTTTTTTCGTCAAGTTATGGCAGATAAAAACTGTACTGCTTTGGTCACAGCGCATCACAAAGGCGACCAAGTTGAAACAGTCCTCATGCGCGAAATTACAGGACGACGTTTACGCCATTTGACCGGAATTCCTGAACGTCAGGCCTTTGGTACCGGTGAATTAATTCGTCCTTTACTCACTTTTAGTAAAGCAGATTTTGATGCGGAGGAATATTTTGAGGATGTAACAAATGCAGGAACGGATTATTTGCGCAATCGTGTACGTAATCAATATATACCAGCACTTACACAGGAAAATCCACAGTTTTCTGAGGCAATTGTAAGTATGTCGCAAGAAATTACCTTGGCTTTTTCAGTAATCAAAGATAAGATAGCAGAGTTAGAAATTATCAAGGACGAAATCAATCTCAAACTTTTTCTCAGACAATCGAGGGCTTTGCAACATTTTATCCTTCAAGAATATCTAGAAAAATTCCCTGACCTGCAGGTTTCCAAAGCAAAATTTTCAGAACTTTTATGGATTATTGAGCGTCCGCAGCAATATCGTTCGGAATTATCTAGCGCCTATTTTTTTGTGAAAAATGACCAGTATTTCATGATTGTTCCGAATCAACCTTTCCCTAAAAAAGAAATCGAAATAAGGGAGAATGATCCCAAAGATGCTAGTTTCATGCGTGTTGATCTTCCAATGGAAGGTGAAATTGAAATAAGGAAGCGTCAGCCAGGGGATTATATTTTGATAAATGGGCATCATAAAAAATTGCGGAAATTTTTTATTGAACAACATGTTCCATTAGAAAAGCGCGAAAATCTTTTAATTTTAGTTGAGAAAGATATCTATGCTATCACTGATTTAACTGTTTCAGATTTGAGTAAAGCCCTTAAAAATGATAAAATGAAAAGGACGCTGTGGGTCAAACCCACTATAAGAGAGGATATTGATAATGCTTGAAAAAGACATAAAAAAAGTACTCATTTCAGAAGAAGAAATCCAGAGTAAAACGATTGAACTTGGAAAAATTCTTGCTGATGAATATAAAGACAAAAATCCATTGCTTCTAGGCATTTTACGTGGCTCAGTTCCCTTCCTTGCGGAATTAGTTAAACGCATGGATATCCAATTGGAAATGGATTTCATGACCGTTTCAAGCTATCATGGCGGAACAGAGTCTTCAGGTGAAGTAAAGTTGCTTCTTGACGTGGCTACTCCTGTAACTGGACGAGAAATTATTATTGTTGAAGATATCATCGATACTGGCCGTACTTTGAAATATCTGAAAGAGCTTCTCGAACACCGTGGGGCGACCGTTAAAATCGTAACACTTTTGGATAAACCAGAAGGACGTGTTGTGGAAATTGATGCAGATTATACTGGCTTTACAATTCCAAATGAATTCGTTGTCGGTTTCGGACTTGATTTTGATAACCACTACCGTAACCTCCCTTATGTCGGTGTATTAAAAGAAGAAGTTTATAACAAATAAAAAAACTCATACCAAAGTATGAAAAATGCTCATGATAGGGCTTACTAATAGCAAAAGATACGTAAGTATGCTATAACTAAGAGATAAAAAAATAAAAGGCAAAGAAGAAAATATGAACAATCCAAATCCTAACAACAATAAAAACGGAGGCTTTATTAAAAGTACTCTAGGTTGGGTCTTGCTTGTAATCGTCATCGTTTTCGGTATTAATGCTTTCTTTAGTGGCAATCAATCTAACGTTGATAAAATCAGCTACTCTACATTGATGAGTGACATTAAAGACGGTAATATTAAATCACTGAAAATGCAGCCTAGTGATAGTCTGTTTACAGTTTCTGGCGAATACAAGGATCCCAAACCTGTAGAAGGTAATAACAACCTTCCATTTTTACCAGGCAACAATTCTAAAGTAACGAATTTCCAATCGCTTATTATCCCTACAGATAGTGTGATTAAAGGTGTCCAAACAGCAGCAGAAGAAAAAGGAATCCAAGTGAGTGTTGTTCCAGCTTCAACAAGCGGTATGTGGATCCAAATTCTTTCATACATCTTACCAATGCTTCTCATGGTCGGCTTCTTCTGGCTAATGATGGGCGGAATGGGCTCACGTGGTGGCGGCGGTGCCGGCAATCCAATGAGCTTTGGTAAATCTAGAGCGAAGCAACAAGACGCTAAAACTTCAAAAGTTCGCTTTGCAGACGTTGCAGGATCAGAAGAAGAAAAACAAGAACTTGTCGAAGTTGTTGATTTCCTCAAAAATCCTAAAAAATACCATGATCTTGGTGCACGTATCCCTGCGGGTGTTCTTTTAGAGGGCCCTCCAGGTACAGGTAAAACTTTGCTTGCAAAAGCTGTTGCCGGTGAAGCTGGCGTTCCTTTCTATTCTATTTCTGGTTCTGATTTTGTCGAAATGTTTGTCGGTGTCGGTGCCAGCCGTGTACGTGACCTTTTTGAAAACGCGAAGAAGACAGCACCATCAATCATCTTTATTGATGAAATTGATGCTGTCGGTCGTCAACGTGGCGCTGGTCTTGGCGGTGGTAATGATGAACGTGAACAAACACTTAACCAACTCTTGGTTGAGATGGATGGTTTCCAAGACAATGATAACTCTGTTATTGTTATCGCAGCGACAAACCGCTCAGACGTTCTCGATCCAGCTTTGCTACGTCCAGGTCGTTTTGACCGTAAAGTACTTGTTGGCGCCCCTGATGTTAAAGGTCGTGAAGCTGTACTTCGTGTGCATGCGAAAAACAAACCCCTTGATTCAAGTGTTGACCTTAAAGTTGTTGCACAACAAACCCCAGGTTTTGTTGGAGCCGATCTTGAAAATGTCCTTAATGAAGCTGCTCTCGTGGCCGCACGTCGTGATAAAAAAGTTATCGATGCTTCAGATATTGATGAAGCACAAGACCGTGTTATTGCAGGACCAGCTAAGAAGGACAAGAAAATCTCTGAACGTGAACGTGAAATGGTGGCTTACCATGAAGCAGGGCACACAATCGTTGGTTTGGTCCTTTCAAATGCTAATACTGTCCATAAAGTTACGATCGTTCCACGTGGCCGCGCCGGTGGTTATATGATTGCTCTTCCTAAGGAAGATCAATTCCTTCTTTCAAAAGAAGATATGCAAGAAAACCTTGCAGGTCTTATGGGTGGCCGTGCAGCTGAGCAAATTATCTTTAATGCTATCACGACAGGCGCTTCAAATGACTTTGAACAAGCTACGCGTATCGCTCGTGGTATGGTGACACAATACGGTATGTCAGAAAGACTGGGCACAATCAGTTACGAAGGCAGTCAAGCTGTATTTATTGGACGTGATTACGGACAAACAAAAACTTACTCAGAAGCTACAGCACAAGCTATTGATGAAGAAATCCGTGCAATTACGAAAGAAGCTTACGATAAAGCTGTTGAGATTATCGAAGCTCACCGTGAACAACATAAAGCTATTGCGCTTGCCCTTCTTAAATACGAAACATTGGATGCTAAACAAATCATGTCTCTTTATAAGACAGGTAAAATGCCGGATGATGTTATCGAACACGAAAATGAGCCTGTAGAAGCAAAATCATTCGAGGAAGTCCTTGAAGATGCAAATAAAGCTCAAGAAGAAGCAGCTAATGAAAATAAAGAAGATAAAACAGTCGAATAAGACTGTTTTTTTCTAAACTCGAATATTTATAATCTAAATATTCGAGTTTTTCTTTGACAAAAAATAAAAATATGGTATACTAATATAGTTGTCACTCAACAAGTTCTATCTAAACACGAATTAAAAAGAAATTATTTTGGAAAAACTACAGTTTATTCTTGACATATTTCTAAATTAGTGTATAATAGAAAAGTACTGTTCGAGAGGACAGCGCAATAATAAGATGGTCCGTTGGTCAAGGGGTTAAGACACCGCCTTTTCACGGCGGTAACACGGGTTCGAATCCCGTACGGACTATTTTTGGAGGATTACCCAAGTCCGGCTGAAGGGAACGGTCTTGAAAACCGTCAGGCGGGTAAAACCGTGCGTGGGTTCGAATCCCACATCCTCCTTTTTATTATCGCGGGATGGAGCAGCTAGGTAGCTCGTCGGGCTCATAACCCGAAGGTCGTAGGTTCAAATCCTGCTCCCGCAATTAATTGTTGAATTACATTTTTGGCTCGGTAGCTCAGTTGGTAGAGCAATGGATTGAAGCTCCATGTGTCGGCGGTTCGATTCCGTCTCGCGCCATTTGCGGGTGTAGTTTAGTGGTAAAACCTCAGCCTTCCAAGCTGATGTTGTGAGTTCGATTCTCATCACCCGCTTTGTTTTTTATAAAAGTATGAAAAACATTTCAAATATGAGGGAGCATAGCTCAGTTGGTTAGAGCACTGTGTTGATAACGCAGGGGTCCGAGGTTCAAATCCTCGTGTTCCCATATTTGGTATTCATTGCATAGGAGATACACCTGTTCCCATGTCGAACACAGAAGTTAAGTCCTATAACGCCGGAAGTAGTTGGGGGTTGCCCCCTGTGAGATAAGGTAGATGCCAAGTATTGCGGATTAGCTCAGTTGGTAGTAGCGCATGACTGTTAATCATGATGTCGTCAGTTCGAGTCTGACATCCGCAGTCCCAAGACAATCTAAGGGTTGTCTTTTTTTATTTTATATACTACTGATGAAACCGCTAACTCTTTTACTTGAAAAAGACCTCGGAACATGTTAGTATATGTATATAGAAAAGCACTGGAATGTGCGAGTTTACTCAAATTTTTGACCGACTATATTTGTATTGCATAGGGGTTCAAGAGACATTCGATAGCGTTAAGACTCTGAATAAAGTAAGAGCAGCTGATCTGAAGCGAGAACACCCACCTGGCTTCTTGGCGGGTTCAATACTGGAGTAAGCATACGGCATTCAATCAGTGTTTTTTTTGTGTATTTATAAATTTTTTTTACAAATAAAGTCATTCTCTTAGTATCTTTAGTTATTAACTCAAAAGGCTATAAAATGCCATTGTGAGCTTTCTTAACCTGTTTCACATATCTCTTTTACTAGGGTCTGCAAAAGACGCTAAAAGAGCTCATATGGAGCCTTGAAGGATGGGAGAAATAAATACAAAAATTCTTGCAATTTTTACTGAAAGTGCTATACTAATAAAGTAAGTTATTACATGTGAATAGCCTCCTTAGCTCAGTTGGTAGAGCAGTAGACTCTTAATCTATGGGTCGCAGGTTCGAGCCCTGCAGGGGGCACTATAAAATAAACAGTCTCATCTTTAAGAAGAGACTGTTTTTTATATCGAATTAAGATGATAAAAGACGTTGAAGCTATTTTCATAGTAGTAATGTTATCTTGCTTATCTGAGTAACAGCCTTAGCTGTAGGTGCAATAGGATAAGTCTCTTGACAAAGATAGACCTCTGGCTTTACAATATAAGAATGAAGAGTGTTGAAACCCGTGGGCTTGTCCTGTATACTAAAAATTATCGTGAAAAGGATAAGTTGGTCAAGATTTTTACTGAGTCTTTTGGCAAGCGTATGTTTTTTGTTAAAAATTTTGCACGTTCTAAATATGCCAGCAGTTTACAAAACTTTACAGCTGCAAGTTTGATGGGAACAATCAATGATGAAGGTTTTTCCTTTCTTGATGATGTAAGTGAAGCCGTAACTTATAAGCGTATCAGTGAGGATATTTTCCTTAATGCTCATGCTTCTTACATTATTAGTCTAGCTGATGCAGCAATTCCGGATAACCAATATGATTCTTCTCTTTATGCTTTCGTGATTAAGTGTATGGACTTGTTGGATCAAGGTTTTGATAAAGAAATCATTACCAATATTTTTGAAATCCAAGTTTTAAGTCGTTTTGGAGTTGCTCTAAATTGTACGGAATGTGCTTTTTGCCATAGTAAGCAAGGTCCTTTTGATTATTCCTATAAATTCAACGCTTGCCTTTGCAAAAATCATTTTGATGAGGATATGCGTCGCTTACATCTGGATCCAAACGTTCTTTATTTGGTTAATCTCTTTCAGGAAATATCTTTAGATCAACTCGAGAAAATATCTGTTAAAAGAGAGATGAAAGAAAAGATACGTTTATTTATTGATGGTATCTACGATGAGTATGTGGGTATTCATTTGAAATCTAAAAAGTTTTTAGATGGAATGAAAGATTGGGCCGACATTATGAAAGAATAAAAAAAGCATTCAGATGAATGCTTTTTTTATTCTTTTAAACGTGGATAGGTAATCCATCAGCAATTTCAGCTGTATCCATGATAGCTTCACCAAGTGTTGGGTGAGGTTGGATAGTTAAGGAAATATCTTTTGAAGTCAAACCGTTTTCGATTGCAAGAGCAAGACCTGAAATCAAGTCAGAAGCTCCAGGACCAACGATTTGTGCACCAATAACGGCACCTTCTTTGTTCTCTGTAATTAAACGAATGAAACCTGTCGTATCGTCCATTGAGATAGCACGTCCGTTAGCTGCAAATGGGAATTTGCTGATTTTAACTTGATCCATACGATCTTTTACAGATTCAGGTGTTTCACCTACAGTAGCCAACTCTGTTGTTGTATAAGCAACAGCAGGAAGAGCGATATGCAAGTCCACAGCGTCTTCTCCGCCCGCAATGGCAGCCGCCGCAATCTTCGCTTGGAATGATGCTTTGTGTGCGAGCATTGGTCCAGGAACAACGTCACCAATAGCATAGATGTGTGGTACAGAAGTTTGGAATGAGTCATCGACTTCGATGAGGCCACGATCTGTAAGCTTAACGTCAGTGTTGTTAAGACCTAACATGTCAGTATTTGGACGACGACCTACGGATACGAGTAAGTAGTCACCCGTAACAGTTTGTTCTTTACCATCTACTTCGAAAGTTAAAGTAACATCTGTATCTGTTTGAGTCGCAGATTTTGCCATAGCAGAAGTGAAGATTTCTGAACCAGCAGTTTTTACACGGTTAGCAATGATGTCTGACATTTCTTTGTCAAAACCATTCAAGATGTGATCTAATCCTTCAACAATAGTAATTTTAGAACCTAACATACGGTAGGCGCCACCAAGTTCAGAACCGATAACACCACCACCAACGATGATCAAATGTTTAGGGATTTCCTTCAGATTAAGGGCACCTGTTGAATCAATAATGCGTCCGCCGTAAGGGAAACTTGGGATTTCAATTGGACGTGAACCTGTAGCAATAATTGCATTTTGGAAGTTCAACAATTGGAAGCCGTCTTCTTGCTCCACGTTAATTGTTTCATTATCGATGAATTCAGCTGTTCCTTTAATCAACTCAATTTTATGCTTTTTCAGGAGCATTGCGATACCGCCAGTGAGTTGCTTCACAACTTTTTCATCTTTCCATGATTGAGCAGCGGCCCAATCAAGATTTACTTCACCGTTAGAAAGTCCAAAGGGACTTTTGCCTGCTTCTTGTTTAAGAGCGTCTTGATAGTGGTGTCCCACGTTAATCAAGGCTTTTGAAGGGATACAACCAATATTAAGGCAGACCCCACCTACGTTATCTTTTTCGATAACAACAACTTTTTTACCAAGTTCAGCCGCACGAATCGCCGCAACGTAACCGCCAGGGCCTGATCCGATGACAACTGTATCTACTTCAGTGGCTTGTGCACCAACAACCATAATTATTCTTTCCTCTTTTCTTCTTAAACTTCCATGAGCATGTAAGCTGGATCAGCTAAAAGACTCTTAAGATAGTTCAATGAACCTTGTCCGAGCATACCATCGATGAGACGGTGGTCATAACTTACAGAAAGCTTCATGTTTTGACCAACAGCTAATTCACCTTCAGCGTTAACGATTGGTTCTTTAACGATTGAACCAAGGCCAAGGATCATAACGTCAGAACCATTGATGATTGGTGTAAACCAAGTGCCGCGAGCAGAACCAATATTTGAAATTGTGATTGTTGAACCGCGCATTTGGTCTGGTTTGATAGAACCAGTACGTACAGCTTCAGCAAGTTCAGAAATTTCTTTAGCAATAGTAAAGATTGATTTCTTATCTGCATTTTTAATCACAGGTACATAAAGTCCGCTTGGCGCATTTACGGCGATACCAATGTTTACATCATTATGGTAAACAATATCCGTACCGTCGATAGATGCGTTAATTTCTGGGAATTTCTTAGCTGTAGCAGCCAAGGCTTTAGTCACGTAAGCAAGGTAAGTAAGTTTAACATCTTGTTTAGCCGCAATTTCTTTGTATTCTTTACGGTGAGCAACAAGTTTAGAAACTTCCACTTGGTCAAAGTTAGTAACCGCTGGAATATTTGCATTTTGTGTGCTCATCGCGTTTGAGATGGCTTTACGTGTTGGCGTCATTGGCTCACGACGATCACCTTCAGCTGCTTGTACAGGAGCTGGAGCTGGTTTAGGAGCAGCAGGTTTAGCTGCATCAGCCTTAGGAGCTGGCTTAGCTTCCGCAGGAGCAGCTGCGCCAGAAGCAAAGGCTTTGACATCTGCCAAGGTTGTGTGTCCATGACGACCTGTAGATTGAACTTGAGTCAAATCAATACCGTGTTCACGCGCATAGTGACGTACAGATGGCATCGCAAGAACGCGACCGTCTGCAGTAGTACGTGTTGTAGCACCACCTTCAGTTTTAGGAGCAGAAGGTGCTGTATCGGCAGCTGCTGTTGTAGCAGCTTTAGGAGCTGGAGTAGCGGCAGCTGTAGAACCATTACCATTGTATTCGATAAGTGGAGCGCCGACTTCAACAGTTGTTCCAGCCTCAACAAAGAGTTTTGTAACTTTACCAGAGTAAGGAGACAAGATCTCTTGCATCAATTTGTCGTTTTGTACTTCAGCAACAGGATCATCTTCTTTGACGTCGTCTCCGACTTTTACAAGCCAGTTGGCGATATCGCCTTCGTGCATACCTTCACCGATATCAGGCATAGTGAAGATTTGAGCATCACCTGAAGGAGCTTCAGAAGCAGCAGCGGGAGATGCTTCAGTAGTACCAGCTTCACCTGAGCCATCTCCATCATATTCGATAAGTGGAGCGCCAACTTCAACAGTTGTTCCAGCTTCAACGAAAAGTTTTGTTACAGTACCAGAGTAAGGAGACAAAATTTCTTGCATCAATTTGTCATTTTGTACTTCGGCTACTGGATCGTCTTCTTTAACGACATCTCCGACTTTTACAAGCCAGTTGGCGATATCGCCTTCGTGCATGCCTTCGCCGATATCAGGCATTTTAAAAATTTCAGTCATAATCTACTACCTCTTTCACTTTTTTCACAATATCGTCAGCTTTAATTGCCCAGTCATTTTCGGCTTGAGCAAATGGGAAGATAGAATCTGGCCCCGCTACACGGCCGATAGGTGCTTTAAGTGACAGAACGAAACGTTCTGAAATTTCCGCCATAACGTTAGCAGCAATACCAGCTGTACGTTGAGCTTCTTGAACGACAACAACACGTCCAGTTTTTTCAACTGTTTCACCGATTGATTTGATGTCAAGTGGTGAAACAGTACGCAAATCAAGAACTTCAGCGCTAACACCTTCTTTTTCGAGTTGTTCAGCAGCCTTGATAGCCAAAGGAACTGTACCACCATAAGCGATAATTGAAACGTCTGAACCTTCTTTAGCAACCACTGCTTGGTCTAAAGGTGTTGTGTAATAACCTTCTGGAACTTCACCCTTAACAGAACGATAAAGGTGTAAGTTTTCAAGGTACATTACAGGGTCATTATTTTCAATGGCTGCCAAAAGGAGACCTTTAGCATCAGCCGGATTTGAAGGCATAACAACACGAAGACCAGGAATTTGAGCAAAGAGCCCTTCAATAGAATCGGCATGCATTTCAGGTGTTTTTGTACCGATACCATAAGGTGTACGGATAACAATTGGGTTATGACGTGTGTTATTAAAACGGTAACGTGTACGAGACATTTGTCCAGCAATTGAGTCAAAAACTTCATACACAAATGTGCCAAATTGGATTTCCATAACAGGGCGGAAGCCTTGAGTTGAAAGACCAATTGCTAAACCACCAATACCAGATTCAGCTAAAGGTGTGTTGAAGACGCGGTCTTCTCCGTGTTTGGCTTGGAGTCCGTCGGTTGCACGGAATACCCCACCATTTTGTCCAACGTCTTCACCGAAGATCAATGTGTTTTCGTCACGTTCAAGCGCCAAGTCAAGCGCTTCTGTGATTGCTGCAATATAAGTTTTTACTGCCATGTTTACTTGCCCTCACTTTCAAATTTTGCAATTTGTTCTGCCATCACTTGGCTAGGTACTTCAAGTGTGTTTTTCAAGAAGCTTGAGATTTTTTGTTTTTCAACATTATTTGCTTTCTTGATGTCTGCATCGATATGAGCATCAAGTTCTGCGATATAAGCTTCTTCTTGAGCATCATCCCAGATACCTTTTTCAGTCAAGTAAGTACGCATACGGAGTAATGGCTCTTTTGCCCACCAAGCATCAAGTCCTTCTTGGCTACGGTAACGAAGTGGATCATCACCAGCTGTTGAATGTGGCTCCAAACGGTTAGTAAGAGCTTCAATAACTACCGGTCCATTACCAGCAACAGCCCAAGCACGAGCTTCTTTAGCTGCTAAATACATAGCGATTGCATCGTTACCGTCTACAACGATAGAAGGCGCACCAGCTGCCCAACCTTTAGCAGCCAAGTGAGGTGCTGCTGTTTGGAGTTCACGTGGTGTTGAGATTGCATAACCATTATTTTGGATAAAAGCAACAAGAGGAGCTTTGTAAGCAGAAGCAAAGTTGATACCTTCATAAGTATCACCTTGAGATGAACCACCATCACCTGTGTAAACAAAGGCAACTGCATCTTTTTTACGTTTTTTAAGGCCCAAAGCAACACCAGCAGCTTCAACATATTGAGCACCAATGATGATTTGTGGGAACCAAGATTTTACTTCCGCACCTTCGTCTGTTGTATATTCGTTACCGAGTTGGTGACCACGAGACCAGAGGAGCCCCTTCCAAATTGGCCAACCTTTTGCGTAAATTTGTGGTAAGTCACGATAACCTGGAAAAAGCCAGTCTTCGTCAGTGAATGCAAAAGCAGAAGCCATTTGAGAAGCTTCTTGACCTGCAGTTGGTCCAAAGAATCCCATACGACCTTGCTTAGCAAGCTTCATGCAGCGGATGTCAATTTGACGACTAAGAAGCATGTTTTTAAAGAGTTCTACTAAATCTTGATCTGAAAGATCGGCACGTTTAAGGCCTTCTTCGTCAACGATTTTTCCATTTTCGTCTAAGATTTGAAGCGTTGGAAATGCGCTATCTTGTAATTCTAATTGTTCTTTGAAATCGAGGATTTTTGTGCTGTTTGACATAAATATCTCACTTTCTTCTTCATTCTTGTTTTTAAACTAATTCATCAGCTCTAAAAAGCTGTGAAAGTTCGTTGTTTTCAATTGTTCCAAAATACTGACCTGCTTTGTTTTTCTCTAAAACTTCATAGACAGCATCTGGATTAAATGGAAGACCGATAAAATCTTGTTTGATATCACGCCAGTCACGGACACCAAGGAAATCCCCCAAGAAATTAATATCAGTAATCAGACCATTATCAACGTCAACTTGGATATCAATTGATCCACCAGTAAATTTGGCATGGTTGTTGAAACTGAATTTAGGGCTTTCACCATAATTCCAATCCCAAGTTGAAAATTGTTCATCACGTGCAACCTTTATACCAGCCAGCTGTTCATCGCTCAGAATATATTCACCATCTTTACCTTGGTCCGTCAAATAGTATTTGAGGGCATCGATAAAAGTATCTAAGTTTAAGTCAGGGGCAAAGTCTTTAATGTTCCCGACACGTGCGCGAACAGATTTAGCAGCCTTAGAGACAAACTTTTCGTCAGAGACATTCAGTGAGCGGATCATCGCCTCCACATCAGTATCCCAAAGTAAAGTACCGTGGTGCATAAGGTAACCACCAGCGTAACGTTGAGCGTTCCCCGAAACTTTTTTCCCCGAAATTTCTAAATCATTTCTTCCAGTAATTTCGGCTTCAATACCAAGGGAGCGAAGTGCATCATACATGGGTTTCACGAATTGATGAAAGTTGACCTGGGCTGAACTGGCTACGGGAACAAAAAATGTAAAACAAATATTTCCCTCATCATGATAGACAGCACCACCACCAGATACGCGACGTACAACTTGTACATCATGTTGATCAATATAATCTTGGTTTATCTCAGCAAAAGTATTTTGGTTACGTCCAACGATAACAGCGCGCTTATTTTGCCAAAGGGAAAATACGGGTTCGTCTGCTTTCAGATTGTTTAATAACCAAGAATCCATCGCAATGTTAGTATAGGCATCCTGCCCGAGATAATTGATATATTGCATAGATTCTCCTTCCATTAAAAATATATGTCAAATGTCTTTGACATTGAACACATATAGTTTCATTATATCCCTTGTGAAATAGAATGTAAAGAAAAATGACTCCGCTATCATAATTGAATATTATGCTATTTCTTTGAAAAATTTGTGAAGTTATGAATGTAAAAAAAACATGCATTGGCATGTTTTTTATGAGTTCAATAATTTTTATAAATCTTGCCTGATGTGTCGTGCTTTTTCAGGAAAATCTGTAAAAATTCCTGCTATATTATGCTGAAAGGCATAGCGCATGTCCGTTTCCGAATCAATCCCCCAGAGCCGGATTGGCCGATGATCAGAAGCTAGAAGTTCGGGGTACTTTAAAACATACTTTTTTTTCAAATGAAGACTGGACATAAAGTTCTCTACTTTATTTAGGCTTACCTTCTGTAATTTTTTACCTGCAAGGTAGGCTATTTCATCTTTTACACCGAGATCCTGAAGCCGCTGAAGTGTATTGACATTAAAAGAAGAATAGATGATTGTAAATGGAAGAGTTTGTTGAGCAACCAACTCCAATACTTTTTCTTCGATATCTGGGTAGTCAATAATGTCGGTCTTAAACTCAATGTTTAAGAAGCCTGTAAAGTTCTCTTTTGTCAGCAGATTTATAACTTCCTGTAATGTAGGAATACGTTCTCCCCTGAAACGGCTATCAAACCAAGAGCCAGCATCTAATTGTTTAAGTTCTGCCAGTCTTAAGTCACGGACACGTCCTTTTCCAGAGGTTGTCCGATTGACTTTTTCGTCATGAATGACGACTAATTGATTATCCTTAGACAGATGGACATCGAGTTCAATACCGTCTGATTTGACACGAAGAGCTTCTTGGAAGGCGGCTAACGTATTCTCAGGTCGGTTACATTTTGAGCCACGGTGAGCAAAAATAAGACAAGTATTCTGATTTTTCATATAAGAATCATTTTTCTCTAAGTCCATATCTTTTCCTTCTAAATATTGTATTCATCTTCGATAGCCGTGACAAAATCATGCATAATTTTATCTCTTTTCTCAGCTAATTTTTTAGCATGTGCTGTGTTTAGTAAATTTTTGAGCAAAAAGAGCTTTTCGTAAAAATGATTGAGCGTTGTGCCTTGGTTTTGGTGGTAAGTATGCTTATTCTCAAACTTTTCGGGTAATATTTGTGGGGCGTAAAAGGTGCGACCTTTGGCCCAGCCATACTCTAAAGTCCGCACAATGCCCCAAGCGCCCATCGCATCAAGACGGTCGGCATCTTGGACGATTTGACCATTGATGTCGAGTTCTTTTTTCTCCAAAAGGTTAGTAGAATAACTCATATTGTCAATGATGTAAAAGATTTTATCCTGCTTCTCTTTGGAAAAATCTAAGGAAGTTAAGAAGGCTGCAAGGTCCTGTTTGTGTTTGTCAACATTGGCACAGAGCTTTTCATCATAGATATCGTGCAGGTAAGCCGCAGCAATAACTAAATCCGAATCTGCAAGGGGCTCAGTAGCAAGAATTTGCTTTGCGAGCTTGACAACGCGACTGACGTGATCAAAGCCATGTCCATCATTGTTATTCTCATGGATTTTCTTGGCAAATGCGGCAATTTTTTCTTGAGTTGTCATAAGTTCTTGCCTTCTTTTTATTTAGCATCAAAGTAGTTAATACCCATCGCTGATTTTACTTCAGATAAGGTATTTGCAGCAACAGCGCGTGCTTTTTCAGAGCCCGCTTGAAGCATATCATAAACAGCGCCCATGTCTTTAGCGAATTCGATGCGGCGTTCACGAATTGGAGAGAGTTCACGGTCGAGAATATCCAATAGATAGCGTTTAGTTTTTACATCTCCTAAGCCCCCAGCTTGATAATGCTCTTTCATCTCAGCAATAGTAGTAGCATCTTCCTCACGTCCAAAAACATCAAGATAATGGAAGACCATATTGCCCTCAATTTTACCTGGATCCTCAACCTTGATGTGGTCGGGATCTGTGTACATGCTCATCACTTTCTTTTTGAGCGTATCCATATCATCAGCCAGATAGATGCCGTTACCAAGTGATTTAGACATTTTTGCATTCCCATCAAGCCCAGGAAGACGTCCTGCCGCTTCATTTTCTGGATAAAGTCCTTCAGGTTCAACTAAAACGTCACAGTTATATGCATTATTGAAAGAACGGGCGATTTCGCGACATTGTTCAATCATTGGTTTCTGGTCATTTCCTACAGGAACCAGATTGGCTTTAAAGGCTGTAATATCTGCGGCTTGAGCGATAGGATAAACTAAGAAGCCAGCAGGAATAGATTCACCAAAGGCTTTTTGAGCAATTTCTGTTTTAACTGTAGGATTACGTTCAAGTCGTGCTAGAGAGACTAAATTCATATAATACATTGAAAGTTCTGCCAATTCAGGAATTTGGGACTGGATAAAAATGGTTGATTTTTCTGGATCGAGGCCAGCAGCCAAATAATCTAAAGCCACGTCTCCAACAGATTGGATAATTTTTTCTGGTTCTTTAGCATGATCGGTGAGTGCTTGTTGGTCGGCAAGGAAAACAAACATGTTGTATTTTCCTGTGTTTTGTAGAAGCACACGATTTTTAAGTGAGCCAACATAATGTCCGATATGGAGTTTGCCCGTAGGGCGATCGCCAGTTAAGATTGTAGGTTTATTCATGATAGTTCTCTCCTTCTTGATGTACAAATTTTTATAACAAAAAAACCCGTAAAGCATTGTAAAAATACTTTACGGGCGTTAACACGCGGTACCACCGTAATTCGAAATTCCTTAAGAATTTCCTCTAGCTCGTCCTAGGAACGAGTGCTTTTTTAACGGGAGCAGCCGTGATTTATATTGCTTAAAATCATTTTTTGTTATTATCAGCCCATTCACTTTTCTGAAAACATTGACTTGCACAACCGTCAACTTCCTAAAGAATTCTTTGAAAAGCTACTCTTCTGATAGTACAAATTCTACATTTATTTTCAAATAATGTCAAATAAGTCTGAGCCCAATCTCTTGAAAAGGCTATAATAAAATCCTATACTGAGAATATAGGAAAACTAACTATTTATAACATAAAAAGGAGAAAAATATGGCAAATGTATCCACAGCATCAGCACAATGGCAAGGAGATTTAGAAAATGGTTCAGGTACCATCAGTCTAGATTCTTCACAAGTATTTACTGATACACCTTATAATTTTGAAGCGCGCGCAGAGCATTCGGCATCAATAACAACCCCAGAGGAACTTTTGGGTGCAGCACATGCTGCTTGTTTTAGCATGGCATTCTCATTGCTTTTAAGCGAAAAAGGTTACAAGGTCAATAATATATATACCCAAGCAGATGTTACCTTTGCGGTAACAGCCGATGGTCCTGCGATTACAAAAATCCATCTGAAAAACCAATCTAAAATTGCTGGAATTTCTGATGATGAATTCCAAAAGTTAGCAAAAGAAATCGAAGCAACATGTCCGGTTTCTAAAGCTTTAGCATCAGTTCCTATTGAACTTGATGCTGAATTAGTGATTTAAACTACAGTTATTAACATGTGGAAAGGTGCCTCCATATCTTTCCACATGTTTTTTTTGTACAAAAATAAAGTTGTAAACATGTGCATAACCTTTCGAGTAAGACAAGAGGAGTTGTCAAGAATGTGTCAACTAAGTTTACATGTGGTTCATCTGGTTTTGGTTACAAATATAACACTAAGAAGTGAAGTGTGTTCATGTATGTATAATAAATTACTTTATAATTTCGATTAAGTATCTTCATAGGACTTTCCTATAATTTGTAGTAGAATAAAGAGAGGAATTTCGCAAACCACACCATAATAAAAGAAAAGTAGGCCTTCAAAGGTTTACGCCCTAGAAATGAGGGAGGTGCAAGTATGCAAAAAACGAAAACAAACAAAAACGATGTGCTAAAAGAGTTGGCACAGTTGAATCGTGACGAGCTTTTTGAACGTTTAAACACGAGTTTTACGGGTTTGAACGCTGAACAGGCTGAGGAACGCTTAGACGAATACGGACCGAATGTGGTTGCAAGTCAGCAACCCATTCCCTGGTATATTATTCTGCTCCATGCTTTTAAAAATCCATTTGTTTTTGTTCTTGCTTTTTTGGCAGTTGTTTCCGCATTGACAGGAGATATGGAGGGCGCACTTTACATGTTGCTCATGGTTACCGTATCTGCTGGTGTTAGTTTTGTACAGGAATACAAGTCACAAAAAGCTTCAATCGCTTTACATGAGATGATTGAAAATACCACAAATGTTAAACGTGGAGCGGAAAATTTTGAAATCCCAATGGACGAAGTTGTTCCAGGAGATATCATTCAACTTCAAACGGGAGATATGATACCAGCAGATGCTATTCTACTCTCACACCGAGATCTCTTTATCAATCAAGCCTCTTTAACCGGTGAATCTTTCCCAGTCGAGAAGCGTTTGCCGGAGGATTTAGATGAAGATGAGCAAATTGATTGGGAAGTTACGTCAGCACTTGATGCTCCAAATGTTCTCTTTATGGGAACAGATGTCTTATCAGGAAATGGTGAGATTTTAATCGTTAAAACTGGTGCTTCTACCATGTTCGGTGATATTGCCAGTAAAGCCACAGCAACAAAGGTTGAATCCGCTTTTGATAAAGGATTGAGCCGTGTAAGTCGCCTTCTATTGACTTTAGTTGCGATTATGTTCCCAGTTGTTTTGGTTTTGAACTGGGTAACAAAAGGCGATTTTGAAACATCATTCTTCTTTGCCATCGCTGTAGCTGTCGGTCTTACACCTGAAATGCTGCCCATGATTGTCAATGCGAACTTGGCTAAAGGTGCAGTGGCTCTCAGTAAAGAAAAAGTCATTGTAAAAAATCTATCTGCTATCCAGAATCTAGGTTCGATGGATATACTTTGTACAGATAAGACAGGCACAATTACAGAAGACCGTGTCGTTATGGTTGAATATGTAAATTCTCGTGGCAATAAGGCAGATGAAGTATTAAATTCCGCTTTTATCAATTCTAACTTCCAAACCGGTTGGAAAAATCTGATGGACGTTGCTGTCATTGACTATTTCAAAAAATTGGGCCGTGAATTGCCTGATGAAAATATTACAAAAGTAGATGAGATTCCTTTTGATTTCTCACGTCGTCTTTTATCTGTCGTTGTAAAAACCGATAATAAAAACTTGATGGTCACAAAAGGTGCCGTTGAGGAGATGCAAGCCATCTGTACACATGTAATGGAAGACGGGAAACGTGTTGAAATTACGGAAGAACGTTTAGCAGAGATGAAAGAAGTCAACCGTGAAATGAATATGCAAGGCATGCGTGTCTTAACTATTGCTGAACGAATCATTTCAGATGATGAACTAGAAGACTTTGACTCTGATAGCGAGCGTGATATGACACTTGTCGGATTTATCGGTTTCCTGGATCCGGCTAAAGAATCTGCTGCTAAAGCAATCAATAGTTTACAAAATCACGGTGTAACTGTAAAAGTGTTGACAGGTGATAATGCCATTGTAGCGCAAAAAGTTTGTGAAGATGTTGGAATTCCGGTTGATCGTTATTGTATCGGAAGTGAAATTGATCTTATGGATGATGAAGAACTGTTCAATACAGCTATGGAAGTACACCTTTTTGCAAAATTAAATCCGATGCAAAAGGCACGAATTATTGAACTTATTCGTAAGGTTCACACGGTTGGTTTTATGGGAGACGGAATAAATGACGCCCCAAGTTTACGTGCGGCAGATATCGGGATTTCAGTTGACACTGCAGCCGATATTACTAAAGACGCCTCAAATATCATTCTGCTCGAGAAAAGTTTACAGGTCTTGGAAACGGGTGTCACTGAAGGACGTAAAGTCTTTACAAACATGATGAAGTATATTCGTATCACTTTATCCTCAAACTTTGGGAATGTCTTTTCAGTCTTGGTGGCTAGCGCCTTTTTACCTTTCTTGCCAATGCTCAGTTTACAAATTTTAACTTTGAATCTGATTTATGACATGAGTCAACTTTCAATCCCTTGGGATAATGTTGACGAAGAAGACATTGCGCGTCCAGTGAAATGGCAAACTAAAGGTCTTGCCCGTTTTGCATTTATTGTTGGACCCGTGTCTTCTATCTTTGACATCATCACTTTCCTTGTATTGTGGTATGTCTTTGGCTTCAATACAGTTGCCCATGCTAACCTTTTCCAAGCAGGTTGGTTTGCAGTCAGCTTAGGTACACAAGCTTTGGCTTTCCATATCTTGCGTACCAAAAAAGTCCCCTTCTTGCAAAGTCGTCCTTCATTGCCAGTCATTCTTTCCACAATTGGCGCATTTGTCGTTGGCTTTACATTGATTTTAAGTTCATATGGATCAATTATTGACTTAGCACACTTGCCTGTTCAATTCTTCTTCTACTGGGGTCTAATTATCCTTGCTTATCTCTTATTGTTACAGTTTGTCAAAAATGTGTACTACAAGAAATATAACTAATAAAAAAGCTTTACCATAATGGTAAAGCTTTTTTATTAGTTTTTGTCTTCGAAATGTTTCACTAGTTGGCCAGTAACATCCGTTTCTAGCATCCGATGGATTTGACGAATCGTTGAAACAATGGCCTCAGGGCTAGAATTACCGTGAGCCTTGATAACAGGTGCTTTGACACCTACTAAAGCTGCACCACCCGCGCTATCGGTACTCATCGTGTCTTTGAGTTTACTGAGTTCTTTTTTCACAAGAGCACCACCGATTTTAGTGGTGAATCCTCCATTCATGATGCCGTTTTTGATTTGACGCATCAGAACACTTGCAGTCCCTTCGATAGCTTTAAGCACAGCGTTTCCCGTGAAACCATCAGCGACAACGACATCAGCTGCTCCAGTCAAGATGTCACGCGATTCAATATTACCAATAAAATTAATATCTTCAATATTTGAGAGTAAAGCATGCGTTTCTTTAATCATCGTTGAACCTTTTGATTCTTCAGATCCGTTGGAGAGAAGTGCTACACGAGGATTTTTAACACCACGTACATTGGCCGCATAGTAGCTTCCTAAAATAGCGAAGTCAGCCAGATGTTCAGGTTTATTTTCAGCGTTAGCACCTAAATCTAACATATCGAAGCCTGTACCATCTGCAGTAGGAAGTGTACTCATAAGAGCTGGCCGGTCGATCTGTTTGATGCGACCGACAATAAATAAGCCAGCAGCAAGCAGAGCACCAGTGTTTCCCGCAGAAAGAACAGCATCAGCTTCACCATCTTTGACTGCTTTAACCGCACGGACGAGAGAGCTATCTTTTTTCTTGCGGATAGCTTTTACTGGCTCATCGTGGAAGTCGATAAGTTCAGTTGTTGCGATGATTTTTACGTTTTTTTCATCCTCTAAATGTGCTTTAATTGCTTCAGGTTTTCCGTAGAGCTGAAACTCAATATTTGGAAATTCTTTTTTTGCTAAATTAATTCCTTTAACGATTGACTCGGGTGCAAAGTCGCCACCCATAGCATCAATTGCGATTCTCATAGTGTATCCTCCGATAATTTCTCTGTTCAATTATAACGAAAATCTTTTGTTTTAGCCAATATGATTGAGGCTGAAAACAGTCAAAAAAGTATGAGGCAAGGCTCATACTCTTGATTAATGTGCCAAAATGGCTTCGAGCTCAGTTAAGACTGCTGCGTCGCGATTGTGACCGATAACCTTATCGGAAATTTTCAAAACCTCCGGAATAGCATTCTCAACGGCTACAGCGGTACCTGCTAATTCCAGCATTTCTAAGTCATTGCTTTGATCACCAAAAGCTGTAAGTGACTCCGGACTTGATTGGAGGTGTGTGAGCAAGTGTGAGAGGCCTGTAGCCTTGCTGATTCCAGCTGACATGATGTCAATAGAGCGGAAGCCGGTCGTTGTTGCACGAATATCGGTCATTTGTGCATTTATCCAGTCTTCACATTCGCGGATTTGTTCTGGTGGAAACTCCACACAGACTTTTAAGATTTCATCTTCAATATCATGGACTGATTGTACCAATTTTAAATCAGAATAATAGAGATTGGCAAATTCGACAAATTGTGGATCGGCTGTTTGAAGTGCATAAGCACCGTTGAGTCCTGAAAAGAGAACAACATCACGATGCATGTGTGGATTTTGACGTACAAGTTCAACGAGTTTGCTGGCCTTATCTTGACCTAAGATACTGCTGTAGAGAATCTCGCCTTGGTATTTAACCAAGGCGCCATTTTCCGCACAGAAAGCGACTTGGTCTTGGAACTCGTCAAAAAGTTCTTCTAAAGCCAAGAGTTGACGTCCGCTTGCTGCACAAAAAAGATAATTTCTTTTTTTAAATTCTTTTAAAATATCACGTAGACGACTTTTATCGTAGGCACGGTTTTCGTCGAGAAAAGTGCCATCCATATCTGTCGCAAATATTTTCAATTGATTACTCATCTTGTCCCCTTATTAAAAATACTCCGCTTCAAGATAGTCTTGGCGGAGCAACAATTTATTCTTTTAAAGTTGATCTTAATCTTCAGACCAAAGTTCTTTCACTTTAGCTTGGACTTCGTCATTAGCCAAGAAGTCATCATAAGTTTCTCCAATACGATCAATGACACCGTTCTTAGAAATAACAACGATATGATTTGCTAACGTATTGATAAATTCATGGTCATGTGAAGCAAAGATAATGCTGCCTTTGAATTTTTTCAGTCCGTCATTAAGTGCAGAAATTGACTCCAAGTCCAAGTGATTAGTTGGATCATCAAGAACTAAAACATTTGCACGTTGCAACATCATTTTAGAAAGCATAACACGAACTTTTTCTCCCCCTGAAAGGACAGAAACAGACTTGAGAGATTCTTCGCCTTTGAAGAGCATACGTCCCAAGAAACCACGGAGGTAAGTATTGTCATCCTCTTCTTTAGTTAAGACAAATTGGCGGAGCCAATCCAAGATAGATTCGTCTGTCGCAAAGTCACGGCTGTTATCTTTTGGAAGATAAGAACGTGATGAAGTAACACCCCATTTAATTTCACCTGTGTATTCGATATCGCCCATCAAGGCACGAATCAAAGCAGTTGTTTGGATATCATTTTGACCGATAAAGGCAGTTTTGTCACCAGGGGCTAAGATAAAGCTGATGTTGTCAATGACTTTTTCACCGTCGATTTCGACGGACAAATTATCTACACGGAGTAAGTCATTCCCGATTTCGCGTTCTTGATCAAAACCGATGAAAGGATATTTACGAGAAGAAGGTACAAAGCTTTCCACTTCGATTTTATCCAACATTTTCTTACGTGATGTGGCTTGTTTTGATTTAGAAGCATTGGCCGAGAAGCGGGCGATGAAATCTTGCAGCTCTTTGATTTTTTCTTCAGCCTTACGATTTGCATCTCCTTGTAGACGAAGGGCAAGCTCGGAAGATTCTTTCCAAAAATCGTAGTTACCAGGATAAAGTTTGATTTTGCCGTAATCCAGGTCAGCCATATAAGTACAAACATTATTGAGGAAGTGACGGTCATGGGATACAACGATAACGGTGTTTTCAAAGTTGATAAGGAAGTCTTCAAGCCAGTTGATCGCTTGAATATCCAAACCATTAGTTGGTTCGTCCAAGAGAAGAACGTCGGGTTTACCGAAAAGAGCGCGTGCCAGAAGGACCTTAACGTGTTCGCCAGAAGTCAGATTTGCCATGAGATCATAATGTTGCTCAGTCTTAATGCCTAAGCTTTGAAGCAGTTGAGCTGCTTCGGCTTCGGCTTCGTAACCGCCCATTTCACCAAACTCCGCTTCGAGTTCAGCAGCACGCATTCCATCTTCATCCGAAAAGTCTTCTTTCATGTAGATGGCATTTTTTTCTTGTGCGATGGCATAGAGCTTTTCATTACCCATCATAACAACATCAAGCGGTGTTTGATCTTCATAGTCATAGTGATTTTGACGGAGGACAGACATACGCTCGTTTGGTCCCATTGAAACGTGACCAGTTGTGGGTTGGATTTCACCATCCAAGATTTTTAAAAAAGTTGATTTACCGGCACCATTGGCACCGATTAAACCATAGCAGTTTCCTGCCGTAAACTTGATGTTAACGTCATCAAAAAGCTTGCGGTCAGAAAATTGTAATGAAACATCAGAAACTGTAAGCATGGATATATTTTTCTCCTAGAGTATATTGATTTATAAAAGTTAACTTTTATAAAGGTTATCGCCCTATTCTATCATATTTTAAGTCTTTTTGAAACAGCATAATTTGGGATAAAGTGCACTTTTAGTTTTATTTCAGTGTGGCTTTAGCCTAGCTTAAGTCGTGTCCATTATAATATCTTTATTCCAATAAAATTTTTCATAAAACCTACTCCTAAATGCAGAAAATGTCTGAGTGAACTCAGGCATTTTTTGTTTTTTTTGATTATGATATAATGATGAAGAAATGGATATAGAACATTATAAAGATTTGGCTCTGCAAAAAAAGAAGGAGCATAAGAAATTTTTGGGCAACTTAAAAAAGAAAGCACCCAAAAACCTAGATTACATTGTAAAAGAAACACATGATGAAGTTTTTGCTGAAATCGATTGTACGGCTTGTGCTAACTGCTGTAAGAGCTTAGGTCCGCTTTTTACAGAAGCTGACATTACCCGTATTTCGAAGTATCTGCGCATGAAGGCGGCCGATTTTGAAGCCCAATATTTACGCATAGACGAGGATGGTGACAAGGTTTTTCAAACGATGCCTTGTCCCTTTCTTGGAAGTGATAATCTTTGCAGTATTTACGAGGTTCGTCCTAAGGCCTGCCGTGAATTTCCCCATACAGATCGAAAAAAGATTTATCAAATCAATAATCTGACCTTGAAAAACACAGTGACCTGTCCAGCGGCTTATCTTTTTGTAGAAAAACTGCGGAAAAAAATAGAATAAAAAAGCCTTTGGGCTTTTTTATTTGTAGTAATTTTTTATTGCTTCTAAGAAATACTCTGGAAGTTGTGCGTGTTTTTGGTTGTAATTGCTACGGAAGCGAGGATCCTCAACATACATTTGCCCTAAGCCAATATGTGCTTCCGGAGCGATAGTTTCTTCGGGCCAAAAGAGTTCCAGGATTTCTTTATGGAGGGTAATAGCTTGTTTAGCGAGATTATCATCATTGTTTTCATAAGCTTCTTCCAACATTTGAATCATTTTTTCGTGGGATTTTTGCCAATGTTTGATTTTGGCTTGATCGGCTTGGGCATATTTTTGATATGACTTATCGACGCGCTCACTGCCCCATTTTAGACGGATTTCAGCGCCATATTTATCTTCGTTTTCTTTCAGTTGCGTACTCTTGAGAAGTTCAAATTCTTGTTCATTCATGTGGTAATCTCCTTTTTCTAATTTGTATGACAGATGTTCAATCAATTTTTCAAGGTGCTTGAGTTGATCATTTAAGCGCATCAAATGTTGGCTTAAAGTTTTCTTTTCATCTTGATCTTGTGAGAGGATATTTTTGATTTGATCAAGCGGCAACTCCAACTTTCTTAAGCTCATGATATAAAAAATTTGGGCAATATCTTGTTCAGAATATAAACGGTAATCGTTTTGATCTCTCGCTGGGGCCAGAAGTCCAACAGACTCCCAATGGCGCAAAGTTTTGGAGGTTAGACCTGTTATTTTCGTGATAGCTTTAATATTTTGCATAACGCTCCTTTCATTGATACTAATATTATATATCTTGACCTTAGGTCAAGGTCAAGGGAAATATAAAAAAACTCATAAAAATATGAGTTTTTTTATATTGATTAGTGGAAGAGATGGCTCCGTTGGGTCATTTCTGAGATCTTTTTAGAGGTTTTTTCGAGATGTGGGAAGAATATAAGCCCAGCGACTAAAAAGACAATAGAAACGGCTACGAGGATGATGATGGCAAGCCAAGCGTTTGGCCAATAAATACCACCAGCAGATTCTCGTAAGAGGTTGACCGCATGGGTAAACGGCAAGTAAGGGTTAATCGCTTGGAAGAATTTACCAGAGACTTGAATAGGATAGTTCCCGCCCCCACCGGAAATAGAGAGGACCAAGATAATAATGGCAATCCCTTTCCCGATATTTCCAAACAAAGCTACTAGAACATAAACCATGATCATAAAGGTTATAGCAATCAGTAAGGCAAATAAGACACTATAAACAGGATTACGTACGTCTACACCAAGGCCAAAATAGTTCCCAAGGGTAACGATAAGCGCTTGTCCTAGTCCCATCACGATGAAAGTAAGCATACGTGCTGAGAATTGTTCACGTTTAGAGTAAAGCAGTTTATCTTTGCCTTCTAAGTGGAAGCCAGTGACAGCGACACTAGAGAAGAGGACAGCGCCAACCCACAAACAAAGGGCAGTATAGAACGGTGTGCTGGCTGAACCGTTATTTGCGATTGGATAGACTGCATTTTCTTGGACCTCAACAGGTTGTGTCAGGAAGTCACTTTCTTTCGTTGCATCAAGTTTTAGTAGTTTTACAATTTCACCTAAATCAACTTCTTTCTCACCTTTACGAATAGCATCAGCGGCTTTACGAATTCCTGTTTTGATTCCTGGCCAGTCATTGACGATAAGGTCATTTGCTTGGTTCAAGGCTTTTTCAAGATCAGGCATTTTTTGGTTGACTGTACCTAAAGTTTCTGTCAAATCTTTACGAATACCTGGGTAATCATTTTTGACAAAATCAGCGGCTTTATCAAGTTTTTGCTCCACAACTGGCAGTTCATTTTGATAAAGTGAAGCACCTTTATTAATTGCGTTGACAATAGTGTTCATATTGCCGTTAAGCATAATGTTGGCATCGTGAACTTCTTGCTTAATCGCAGGCATTTCTTTTTGATACTTTTCAAGCAAGGTAATCGCATTAGAAACCGTCTTACTTGTTGAGCTGAGCAAGGATTCAAAATCAATAGCTTGGGCTTTTGTTAGGAGACCTTGGGCATTTTTGATGGTATCGATAAGTTGGGTGAGGACGTTTTGCACTTTTGCGGTTATATCTTGAACATCTATTTGGCTAACAAGTCCAGAAATGTTATTAGCGAGTTCTTCAACATCATTTAGAGCTTTATTAATATCTGGAAGTATGTCAGATTGAACAGCCGCTTTCAAAGTGTCTAGCTGCCCATCAAGTTTTGTGAGTTCTTCAGAGAAGGATTTGAGTTGTGTAATCACTCCGTCAAGGTTGTTGTTTCCTGTACTTGTTTGCATATCTTCCAGAAATTTAATCAGATATTTAACAGTATTTTGCTGTTGTTTGACATTATCTTGGAAGTTTTGAATTACAGCAATCTTTTCCTCAGTTGTAAGAGTTTTATCTCCTATGACTGCCTTTATTGATTTGATAAATGAAGATGTCGAATCAGCAAAGGTTTGAAGTGATTTAAGAGTGATGTCTACACTACTTGTAATACTTGGCAAAGCATTTTGAAGTTGCGTTGCACCGTCCAAAGTAGTAGAAGCTAGCTCATTGGCTTGGTTGCCAAGTTTGCGGATGTCTGGCAAGGCAGTTTGGACTTGTTGAATAATAGTCAAGCCTTGTTTGGCTTCTTGGATACCCTCATTCATGGTTTGCTCAACAGAGGCAAAGTCATTGTCAATCATTGCGATCTGTTTACCAGCATTTTGAATTTCAGGGATTTTTTCTTGCAAGGTCATAATAATTGCAAGCTGATTTTTCACAGTTGGCATGCTGTCGTCCAATTGGACCACTTTCTGACCAAGTGCATCAACCTCAGGCAAATAGTCAATAAACTCATTTGCCTTAGCGAGCTTCGCTTTCAAATCAGGCATTTTGCCATGTAAATCAACGACTTGTTGAGTATATTGGTCAATTGTATCTAAATTATCGTTAGTAGATAAGATAGTGTTTTTAATTTTCTGGATGCTGACCATGTTTTTATCAATGTCATATCCGATATCATTAAAAGTTTTAAGCAATGTGCTACTTGCCGTTTTAATAAATTCTTCGGAAATTTGACTTTGTAATGAAGACGCACCTTTCGAAGTAATTTTTGGGGCAATAGCATTTATTTTTTCATTGATGGAATAAACGATTTTAGGCTTCTGGATATCCCCTGTGGTGAAGCTAAGCAAATTTTTAGAGAAATCCGCTGGCAGATAGATACCTGCGTAGTACTTACCAGATTTGACACCCTTATCCAACTCTTGTTTAGAGTCAACGAACTTCCAACCGAGTTGTTTATTTTCTTTAAGATTTTTCAGGACTTCATCACCGATATTAATCGATTTGTCTTGGAATTTCTCTGTTCGGTCATCACTATAAACCGCTATTGGGAGCTGTGAAGTATTCGCATAAGGATCCCAAAGGGCTTTAATATTAAACCAAGCATATAAGGATGGAATAAACATCAAAGCAATCACTAAAAAGATTGCTATTGGATTTTTAAAGATACGCTTCCAATCCAGAATAAATAGTTTCCCAGTATTTTTTATATGTTTCACATATTCTCCTCTTTTAGTAAATCTAAGGCAGTTTTAATTTTTGTTATCAGCTAATCAGAGCCATCAACAGTTCTGAAATTTGTTCTGGTGTTTCTTTCCGTTTACGCCGAATCCAAGCTTGAGTTAAACCGAAAATGGCATTAGCATAATAAGTTGTGGTGTAGATACTTTCCAACTTGTCCAGTTTTTCACGCTTAGGGTTTTGTGGCAGGATTGAACGTGCCAAAATATTTTTCAGTTGGGCTTGCATGAACTGATGGATTTCTTTACTGCCATTTTCTGAAAATAAAGCAGCATAAATCTCGTTGTTATCAAGGAACTCATAAGTTTCTAACATGGTTTTATGAAGATCGCCATTATTTTTTTCAAAGACATACTCGATCGTATTAAACAAGGTTTTTTGGTATTGGTCAATCATATCATACTTGTCTTGGTAATGCGTATAAAAGCCGCTTCGGCTGATTTTAGCAACCTTCACAAGCTCAGTTGTTGTGATATGATCGAACGATTTTTCCTGTAAAAGTTGTGTTATTGCGTCGCGAAGTTTTGATTTCGTACGTTCTTTTCTATTTTCCATAAATCCTCCTCTATTACTAAAATATAAAAGAACAACGTGTCTATAATTAGCAAAGATTATCATTACAACCCTTATTGAGTTTACGATATGCAATTATAGCACAAAATGGACGGAGCGTCTATAATTTTGCGTTAAAATTTTGATTTTTTTTAAGAAAGGGATTTCATTTAAAGAATATTATTACTATAGAAGAAAAAGAGCAAAAAACCGCTTGAGGCGGTTTTAAACTAATCAGGAAATGGATAACTTATGATGGAAAGAGAATCATAAGTTTGAAAATATAAAGTACGGCTATTCAAATCTACCACACTGCGATAAACAGTATAAGTATCTGAACGTCCATCAGACTTGGGCACAGTGACAGCATTTAAAATGTGCCAAATTTCACTGATATTCTGTTGTTCATCAGCAGGCAGAATTGCACGTTCTTTAAGAATTGTGGCACGGATGAAGCGCGAGGTTGGGGTAAACCCTCCTGGAAAAACAGGCTTCCCACTGAAATCCCCAGTTGAAATACGGTTAGGTGCTAAGGGTTGAGTAGTTAGATCCATATAATCTTGTAACTTGAGGATTTCACGTTCAAATTTAGGAGCATTTGTGACCACACCGATTGTATTTTCGATAATCTCAAAACTGCCATTGCGCGGTTCAATATTAATCATACGACCTGTTGGATCGACAGCGGAGAAGTGCAAATCACTCCGGCCAAATTTATAATGCGAAAAGGTGTCGCTCATGAGTTGGACACTTTCAAGTTGGTTTATCAAATCGGCTACTGAACGACAGTTTCCTAAAGCCCAAGTGACAAATTCAAAAGGCGCGAGCTGTAATTTATCCTCATGAGCATATTCAGCGTATTCTGAGTGGTTAGAAAAAGTAAGTTTTTGGACAGAAAGTCCAAAATCATTAACGCCATCTGAGATATCCGCATGCAAATCCGGAATATTTCGTCCTACTCCTAATATAGTATAAACATTGGAGATATTCCTGTTATTATAGACACTTTTCCACTGGTAATTTTGTGGTAGAACGAGAGCTTCGGGGATAAAACTATGCCAATCCATTGTTCTTGCGAAGACGATGCTTTCATCAGCAGCTTGCATTTTTATACTTGTACACATATTTCTATTCTAGCAAAAAAAATTTCCTAGCTTCGGATAAATGTCTTATTGACGGGCTAGGAAATATAGTTCTTCGTGTTTTCTTAGAATAAAGATAAATTATAGCAAAAGCCGAACATTTGATGATTTAGTTTCGTGTAAGGTTGGCTGAGCCTTGAATCACAATTTTTAAAGTGATAAACTGTCTAAAAGCAAATAAAGTCAGGCAGAGATCTGGCATTTGGAGGAATTAAATATGAGAACACACACATCGGCACATCCCAAGGCTGTGAGCGCCTATCAAGTCAAAGTAGGAACCTTGGTTTCTGCTGGATTTGGTTTAGAAAACATGGATATCATGTTTCTTTCATTCGCACTATCGTCAATTATTGGCGAATTTGGTCTAACAACGACCGAAGCGGGAGCAATTTCTACAGTAACTAACTTGGGGATGTTGCTGGGCGGAATTCTTTTTGGGATTCTGGCCGATAAATTTGGACGTGTAAAAATGTTATCCCTTTCGATTCTCATTTTTGGTCTCGCAACGGGCGCGATTTATTTCTCACACAGTGTTACCTCGCTTTATATCTTACGTTTTATCGCAGGAATTGGTGGCGGTGGTGAATATGGGGTCGGAATGACTATTCTCGCTGAGAATTTCAGTAAGAAAAAGCTGGGTCGAACTTCTTCGATTGTTGCCGTTGCGGGACAAGTTGGCGCGATGTGTGCAGCAATTTTGTCAATGAATATCTTACCCACTTATGGTTGGCGTTTCTTGTTCTTGTTTGGACTTGTGCCAGTAGTTTTGACAGTCTTTATTCAAAAGCACCTGAAGGAAAGTGATTCTTTCAAAGCCATAAAAACTGAAAATAAGGGAAAAATTTCCGACTTGTTTAAAACACGCCAATTGACACACCAAACACTTGTTCTGATGTGGATGGCGATCGTTCAAATCGCTGGTTACTTTGGTCTGATGAACTGGCTCCCAACAATTATGCAGAAAAAACTGAACTTAACAGTCGCTGGTTCATCATCATGGATGATTGCGACCATTATCGGTATGTCTTTAGGTATGCTGACTTTTGGGCAAATTTTGGATAAACTTGGTCCGAAAGTAGCTTTTGGTCTCTTCCTTATCGCATCATCCTTGGCTGTTTATGTCTTGACCATTCCAACAACACTCGCATCACTAACTTTAGTTGGTGCCGTCGTTGGTTACTTTTCAAATGGTATGTTTACAGGATATGGGGCCGTAGTTTCTCGTCTATATCCGCCAGAAGTACGTGCGACAGCAAATAATGTGATTATGAATACGGGGCGCTGTATTGGAGGTTTTTCTTCAATAGTTATTGGCTTTATCTTGGCACATTACTCTATCATGACTGTTATGCTCTTCATCTCCGTGCTCTATATTTTAAGTTTCTTGGCTATGATGACGGTGAAGAATTTACGTGCAGGTGTTTACTGGTCGCTTTAATCTTAAATAATAAAAAATAGGAAAAGCTTTCCCACATGATGTTGGGAAGTTTTTTGTTTGTGAAGCTAGGTAAATAGTACCTTTTTAGTTTCAAGGAGGAGTATTCTCGAGAAACAAAAAACCGCCACAGCGGTTTAATATTATTTAACTTCTTTAAAAATAACGTGTTTACGAAGTTTTGGAGAGTATTTTTTCAATTCCAAACGGTCTGGGTTGTTACGTTTGTTCTTTTGAGTAAGGTAAAGACGTTCACCAGATTCTTTGTGTTCAAGTGTAATATTTACGCGCATAACTGTTCCTTTCTGACTTTTTTACTGTTTTTATTTAGCGTCTTTTACTTGGCGGCCTTTGTAGTAGCCTTTAAGTGAAACACGGTGTGAGTGACGGTAGTCACCAGTAGTTTCGTCAAAAGTAACAGTTGGAGCTGTCATTTTGTAGTGTGTACGACGTTTGTTTTTCTTAGATTTAGAAGTGTGACGTGCAGGTACTGCCATGGTTTGATTCCTCCGTAGATTTTTTCGTTTTGGATAAGCCCAAAAACGTACTTTACTATAATACACTAATCTTTTTCAAAAAGCAAGCTTTGTAAAGTATTTTTACTTGACGTTTTTTTTAAGGTGGCTATTGGGTGAAAAAGTTCTATAGATAAAATGACAAAGACTTTTGACAGCTGTCTGGTTGGGAATATTCCCTGTTTTTTGCTAATATATAGTTAAGAATGTTGTAACTTATAAAATAAAAGCTCAGTTCTTCGGAATCAAAGTGCGACAAGGATTATTTTTCTATCCCGAGCAAATCAGTGTTCGATGAAAACTATTTTGAGTCAAACAGGGCAAAGTTTCAGGAAATTTATTTTATAAGGAGAAAACATGAAAAACTGGCAAAAACTTGTTTTAGTATTTTTCATAGCAGCTGCGTCTCTTTTGGCTCAGTTTGCTTTTAATGCACCTTTGATAGCACGATTTATCATCACTATTGCAGGTGGTATTTTAGCACTGTCAATGTTTATTGAGATGGTTAAAACACTGCGTAAAGGAAATTATGGTGTTGACTTACTCGCAATTACTGCGATCATTGCGACACTATTGGTAGGAGAATATTGGGCCTCATTAATCATTATTTTAATGTTGGTTGGAGGTGAAACGCTTGAGGATTACGCAGCGGGACGTGCCAATCGTGAATTGTCTGCCCTGTTGCAGAAAACACCAGATATTGCCCATGTCATGCAAGAGGGTAAAGTCGTCGACATGGACTTAGATGATGTTGAGATAGGGGCACATCTCTTGATTAAGCCTATGGAAGTTGTGCCTATCGATGGGGTTCTCCTTTCAGAAGCAGCTATTCTGGATGAATCCTCTGTCACGGGTGAAACTAAACCGAATGAGTTACAACAAGGGGATGAAATTCTTTCAGGTGCAATTAATGGCAGCTCCAGTATCGAAATCCGCACAAGTGTTGCAGCAAGTGAATCCCAATTTCAAAAAATCGTTGCTCTTGTTCGTGAAGCAGAAGCAACGCCGGCAAATTTTGTACGTTTAGCAGATCGTTACGCTGTGCCATTTACGATTATGGCCTACATCATTGCAGCTGTTGCTTACTTTATCTCTGGTGACCCTGTCCGTATTGCAGAAGTATTGGTGGTCGCAAGTCCATGTCCTTTGATTTTGGCTGCGCCCATTGCTTTTGTCTCAGGAATGAGTCGTTCCTCAAAAAATGGTTTTTTAATTAAAAATGGAACCATCATTGAGAAACTTGCAACAGCCAAGGCAATTTTCTTTGATAAAACGGGAACAATTACCGATGGTAAAATCGAAGTAGATGCCATTGTTCCAGCAGAAGGAATATCGCAAGAAGAGTTACTCAATATTGTTTACACCATCGAAAAATCTTCCACTCACATCTTGGCCAAGGCTGTTTCAAGCTATGCAGAGTCACATAATGTCCAAAGTCTTGCTTTAGAAAGCCTCAGTGAGGTTGCAGGATTAGGTGTGACAGGGCAAATCAATGGTCAATTAATTAAAATCGGGCGTGCAAGTTTTGTGGGCGCACCAGAGGGGTTAGATTTTGAAACAGCTTTTTATGTGTCACGTGATGGCCAATATATCGGTGCAGTAACCTTCTCAGATACTTTACGTGCCAATGCTCCCGCTGTGATTAAAGATTTACGTCAAGCAGGTTTTGAGAGCATTACGATGCTGACAGGGGATAATGCTCGTGTTGCCGATAAAATTGCAGCACAAGTAGGGATTACCGAGGTTTACAGTAGTATGTTACCAGAAGAAAAGCTTGCCAAAATCCAAGCTTCAACTATTCATCCAACGATTATGGTTGGTGACGGTGTCAATGATGCCCCAGCTTTAACGCTTGCGGATGTTGGTATTTCTATTGGGACTGGGAACAATACTGTTGCTAGTGAAGCGGCTGATATTGTACTTTTGAAAAATGATTTGTCCTCTGTAACAAAAGCAGTTCATATTAGTCGTGATACATTAACCATTGCGAAACAATCGGTTTTGATTGGGATTATCATTTGTGTTATCTTGATGTTAATTGCTGCTACAGGGCTTATTCCGGCAATTATCGGTGCTCTTTTCCAAGAGGTTATCGATGTTGTTTCGATTCTTTATGCTTTAAGAGCCTTGAAGGGATATAAGAATAAGTAATAAAAAATCGTCAGTTTTGACGATTTTTCTTTTGGTTTTCGATCCATTTCTTACGTTCATTTAAGGCCCATTCGTATTTGCCCATCTTATCAGGGTGGAAGTAATCTGCTTTTCGCAGTTTATCGGGAAGATAATCCTGCTTCACCCAATGTTCTGGGAAATTATGTGGGTACTTATAACCCTCGCTCCGCCCAAGATCCTTAGCTCCCGCATAGTGCCCATCTTGCAAGTGCGCAGGAATGGGAAGATTTCCGTATTTTCCTAAGTCTCCTATTGCCGCATCCAGAGCCATATAAGCGGCATTGGACTTAGGGGAGAGGGCAAGGTCAATAACGATATTTGCTAGCGGTATCCTTGCCTCAGGAAACCCTAATTTTTCTGCAGCTTGTAAACCTAACATTGTATGAACAGCGGCTTCTGGATTGGCAAGACCGATGTCTTCATAAGCCATTACTGTCAATCTTCGTGCCAGACTTTGAAGGTCTCCACCTTCAATTAGGCGTGCGGCATAGTGTAAACTTGCGTTTACATCAGATCCGCGGATTGATTTTTGTAAGGCGCTAAGCAGGTCATAATGAGCATCGCCATCTTTATCAAAACTTAGTGCTTTACGTTGAAGTGAGTTTTCCATATCTTCCAGGGTTACATGATGGTTTTCGGAAGATAAGACGGCAAGTTCCAAAGCATTGTAAACCGCGCGTAAATCACCGTTGGTTGAGTGCGTGAGGAAGTAAAGAGCATCATCGTCAAGAGTAACAGGGAAGTTAAAGCCTCGTTCCGTATCTTCAAGGGCAAGGTTTACAGCATTCTGTAAATCATCACTTTCTAGAGGCTTTAACTCAAAAATCTGCACACGACTACGGATGGCAGGCACAACACTAAAATAAGGGTTTTCCGTAGTAGCGCCAATTAAGATAATTTGACCATTTTCTAACAGAGGCAGGAGAAAATCTTGCTTAGGTTTATCCAGACGATGAATCTCATCTAAGAGAAGGACCAGTTGTCCAGAAAATTCCGCCTCAGCGGCAATTTCTTGCAGTTTTTTCTTGCTGTCTGTTGTCGCATTAAAACTACGGAAAGCGGCATTCATCGTGCCAGCAATAGCAGAGGCAATGGAAGTTTTACCAATTCCCGGAGGACCGTAAAGAATCATGGAAGTCAAAAGTTTTGTTTCGACCATCCGGCGAATGATTTTTTTAGGGCCAACAAGATGAGATTGCCCAATAATCTCGTCAATATTACGCGGTCGCATTCGGCGAGCTAAATTTTGATGTGTCATATAAAGCGGTTCTCCTTACTACCTAGAGATAATAGGCGTAAATTAAGCTGTCAACATAGAGACCATCAATGAAATACTCTTTTTTGAGTCGCCCTTCAAGTTGAAATCCTAGACGCTCGTAGAGAGCTAATGCTGTAGGGTTGCTTGACATTGCATTGATGGTAATCTTTTCATATTTTTCGGTACGTGCTTCGTGGATAAGATGTTGGATAAGCTGAGTCGCAACACCTTTTCCTCTTGCTTCTTTTACAGTCATTACACCGAAAGTAATTACATGTGAACCAAATTCAGACTTATTACGGGGACCGTAATCTAAAACACCCAAAATAACACCCTCTTCTTCCGCAAGAAGATAACGTGTTCCCTTCAATATTTTCTTCATTATTTTTTCAGCAGAGCTGTTGATGACAAAGGGTGTGGATTTTAAAGTCCAGTTTTGATTTTCGATTTTAGCCACATAAGCGAAATCATGGGGTTCGATAGGTCTGATTTTCATATATTTCTCTCTAGAGATAATTTTTATTTCTGTTATAATTATAACAGAAAAGTATTACGACGTTTAAACTCCCAATTGCTATTTTAATTCGAAGCATTGGAGAGGAAATTGCTTGTAACAGAAAAAAGAGGTAGAAAATGGCAAAGTACGGTTTTTTAGATATTTTAGATGAAGAATTGAGCAAGAATTTCAGTTATGATTTTGAGATAAATTGGGATAAAAGAAATTTCGCTGTCGAAGTCAGCTTCCTTTTGGAAGCTGCAAATCCAGAAGGCGTTGTTCTTTCGGATGCAGATGGTGTCGAGTCAGAAGAAAATGTACTTTATGAAGATGCCGTGATTTTTTATAATCCGAACAAGTCGAAGTTTTCAGAAGAAGAATATTTAGCAGGTGTGGCGTATTCAGATAAGGGATTATCTCGTGAATATATTGCTTACTTTGTTGAGTTCTTACAAGAAACAGCGGATGAAGGTTTAGATGCTTTGATAGATTTCTTAAATTCCGATGAAGAAGAATTTATGCTTGAATTTGATAAAGAAAAATTTGAAAAAGGTTTGGAAAATCTTGAGGAGACAACTTTTTTCAAGTATCCTCGTTATTAATATAAGGAAGAGAATAGCAATAATATGAATAATTGGAACAGTATCACCGTACGCATCATTCGTGCAGCAGAAGAAGCAATCAGTAATATTTTAGTTGAAGCAGGATCAGCAGGGGTTGAAATTAACGACAGTGCAGATTATCTTAATCACAAGGACCTTTTCGGAGAAGTGCTTCCTCAGGTAGAACAGTCAGAAATGGTGGAAGTGACTGCTTATTATCCGGAAAATATGCCAATTACTGAGCTCAAGTCAGATATTGAACAAAAGATAAATGCTTTAGCAGGAAGCTTTGACGTGACCAACGTTGAAGTACGTACAAATAATCTTGCAGAACAAGATTGGGCAGATGCTTGGAAAAAGTATTTTGAACCAGCTCGCATTACTCATGATTTGACGATTGTCCCAAGTTGGACAGATTATACTCCACAATCTTCAGCGGAGAAGCTGATTCGCCTTGATCCAGGGATGGCTTTTGGTACAGGAACGCACCCAACAACAAAAATGAGTCTTTATGCTCTAGAACAAATAATTCGCGGTGGCGAAACGGTCTTGGATGTAGGTACAGGTTCTGGTGTGCTCTCTGTAGCTAGCGCTTATCTTGGCGCAAGTGAAATTCATGCCTATGATATTGATGAAGTTGCTGTGCGTGTAGCACGTGAAAACATTGAGCTTAACCCAAATACGGATAAAATTTCAATCTCAGCCAATAATTTATTGGAGGGTATCGAGCAACAAGCAGAAGTTATCGTAGCAAATATTTTGGCGGATATTCTTGTACTTATGACTGACGACGCTTTCCGTCTCGTCAAAGATGAAGGTTATTTGATTATGAGTGGTATCATCGCTGATAAAGCAGATAAAGTTATTGCATCCGCAGAAAATGCTGGTTTCTTCCTTGAAACGCGTATGACTCAAGGCGAATGGAACTGTGTGATTTTCAAAAAGACAGAAAACCGTGAAGGGGTAATTGGCGGTTAAGTATGGCAAATCAATATTTTGTGTTCAAAAAGCAACCAGAAATTGGTGAAGACTTTACTATTGACGATAAGGCAGCTGTTCATCACATTTTTACAGTCATGAGGACGAGTGTGGGGGAGAAGATACAGCTAGTTTTTGAAGAGGGGAAAGTGGGTCTTGCCGAAGTTGTTTCTAGCGAGCTATGTACGGTACGTTTATTAGAGGTACTGGATGTGCAAACGGAACTTCCAGTTCACATTACTGTAGCGCTTGGTTTCCCTAAAGGCGATAAATTAGAATTTATCAGTGAGAAGGCAACGGAACTTGGCGCAAGTGCAATCTGGGCTGCCCCCTTCAAATGGTCTGTGGCCAAATGGGACAGCAAAAAGCTTGCCAAAAAGAAGGAAAAATTAGATAAAATTGTATTGGGTGCTGCAGAACAATCTCGCCGTCAAATATTGCCAGAAATCTGTTTTTTTGAAAAGCTGTCTGAACTGGTTGCTACATTTTCTCAATTTGACCAAGTTTTAATTGCTTATGAAGAATCTGCTAAAGCAGGGGAGCAAGCGAGGTTGGCTCAAAATATGACGAGTTTAAAACCAGGCCAAAAAGTTTTGCTGCTTTTTGGACCAGAAGGTGGTATTGCACCGGAAGAGATTGCGCTATTTGAACAAGCAGGTGCAGAGATTGTCGGGCTCGGACCGCGTATTATGCGTGCTGAGACAGCACCGCTCTACGCCTTGTCGGCCTTTTCAACTTACTTTGATTTGTTGAAATAAACCGAACAAAGAGATAAAAACTCGCGCTTTAAGGACTAAAAGCGTAAATTTATAGGCAGAAATGTGTTAGAATAGTAAAAATATATCAAGGAGGAAAGTGGAGCTACTTCACAGGAAATAAAACATGCCCTCAGAACCAAATCTTACCGGAGATCAAGTGGTTAAACTTGCCTCCGCATACATGAATGAAAAAGATATCTTGCTGGTGCGTAAAGCTTTACAGTGTGCATCAATAGCTCACGCTGAACAGTATCGTGCAAGCGGAGAACCTTACATTATCCATCCTATCCAAGTGGCGGGAATTTTATCTAAACTACAGCTTGATGCAGCAACTGTATCGGCAGGCTTTTTGCATGATGTTGTTGAAGACACTAACTTTATACAGTCAGACTTGGTGGAACTTTTTGGTGAAGAGATTGCGAATATTGTTGATGGAGTAACGAAGCTTGGTAAGGTAGAATACAAATCGCATGAAGAACAACTTGCGGAAAATCACCGTAAGATGTTGATGGCCATGAGCAAGGATATTCGAGTTATCTTGGTCAAACTTGCCGACCGTCTTCATAATATGCGCACTCTCAAAAATCTCCGACCAGACAAACAAAAACGTATTTCAAGTGAGACTATGGCGATTTATGCGCCGCTTGCACACCGCTTGGGTATTGGAAGCATTAAATGGGAACTTGAAGATCTCTCTTTCCGTTATCTTAATGAAACAGAGTTCTATCGTATCCGTGGCTTAATGAACGAAAAACGTGCAGCGCGTGAAAATTTAGTTGAAGAAGTGATTGAGAAGCTAAATGAGCGTATGAAAGATGCACAAGTTGACGCTGAAATCTATGGGCGACCAAAGCATATCTATTCTATTTATCGTAAAATGCACGATAAGAAAAAGCGTTTTGATGAAATTTATGACCTTATTGCCATTCGCTGTTTGACAAACTCGACAAGCGACGTTTACACGACACTAGGGTATATCCATGATTTATGGAAGCCGATGCCTGGGCGTTTCAAGGACTATATTGCTAACCCTAAAGCTAATGGTTACCAGTCTGTTCACACCACGGTTTACGGTCCTAAGGGGCCGATGGAATTCCAAATCAGAACCCATGAGATGCATCAGATTGCTGAGTACGGGGTCGCAGCACACTGGGCTTACAAGCAAGGGCGTAAAGCTAAAGTTGACGTTCATGAGATTTCGGAAACACTAAACTGGATTAACGAATTGGTGGAACTTCAAGAACAATCAGGTGACTCCGCAGAGGAATTTGTTAAAGCAGTTCAGGAAGATATTCTTGGTGACAAAATTTATGTGTTTACACCAACAGGAGCAGTTCAGGAATTGCCAGCTGGCTCCGGTCCTATTGACTTTGCATATGCTATCCATACGCAAGTGGGGGATCATGCAACAGGTGCGAAGATTAACGAGCGAATGCAACCGCTGAATTATGTTCTGAAAACAGGTGATAAAGTAGAAATTATTACTTCCAAAACGTCATTTGGACCAAGTCGTGATTGGATTAAACTCGTTAAGACCAATAAAGCCCGTAACAAGATTAAGCAATTTTTCAAGAGTCAAGATAAGGAACTCTCTATCCACAAAGGCCGTGAAATGCTGCAAACGGAACTTGCAGAGAATGGTTTTACACCGAACCAATATTTGGATAAAAAACATCTGGACGAAGTACTTGAAAAATTAAGTTATCGGGACAGTGAAGCCCTGTTTGCTGCAGTTGGTTTTGGTGAAATATCAGCAACCTCTGTATTCAATCGTTTGACAGAAAGTGAGCGCCGTAAAGTTGAGAAAGAAAAGCTGAAAGCTGAATCTGAACAACTAATGAAGGGTGAAGTCAAACGCGAAAACAAAAATAAAAATGTCATGAAAATTCGCCATGATGGTGGTGTGAGTGTTTCTGGCGTTGATAGCATGTTGGTGCATATCAGTAAATGTTGTAACCCTGTGCCAGGGGATAAGATTGTCGGATATATCACTAAAGGTCGAGGAGTTTCCATCCACCGCGCAGACTGTAAAAATGTTCGCAGTCAAGAAGATTATGAAAAGCGTCTGATTGATGTAGAATGGGATGATTCACAACACCTTACTAAAGAATACGTGGCCAATATCCATGTGTATGCGTTTAATCGTCCGAATCTGCTTAATGATATCGTTCAAGTGTTGTCTAATACAACAAAAAGTTTGATCTCAATTAATGCTCATCCAACAAAGGATAAAAAAATGGCCAATATCCATCTTTCTATTGGAATAAAAAATCTATCTGATTTGACTTTGATTGTTGATAAGATTAAGATGACACCAGATGTCTATAGTGTTAAACGGACCAATGGTTAACAGAAAATAGCAAAAAACTGTCCTTTTGGATAGTTTTTTTGTTAAAATGAAATTATGAAAATAGTAATCCAAAGAGTTAAAGAAGCTTCAGTAAAAATTGAAAATAAAATCAGAAATCAAATCACATCTGGCCTATTACTTCTCGTTGCAGTAGAAGATGCAGATACAGATTTTGACTTAGATTATGCCGTACGCAAGATCAGTAAAATGCGTATTTTTTCAGATGAAAATGGCAAGATGAACTTATCTGTACAAGATATCTCTGGCGAAGTACTTTCTATCTCACAGTTTACACTCTATGCGGATATTCGCAAAGGAACACGCCCAAGCTTTTCGCAAGCCGGGAATCCAGCATATGCAGAAGCGATGTATCTTAAATTTAATGAAAAGCTTAACCAGATTGTTCCGACTAAAGCAGGAGAATTCGGTGCAGATATGGAAATCAGTTTAATTAATGATGGGCCAGTAACAATAATTATTGATACAAAAAGTGCACGAAAATAGAAAGCAGAGGACAATCGATGACAGTTAAAAATATCATTTTTGATCTCGGCGGTGTGATTCTTGATCTAGATTTTGAAAGAATGATACAGCAATTCCACAAATTAGGTATTTCAGATTTCGAAGATTATTTCACCTTGAAAAAACAGGCGGATTTTTTCGAAGCTTTGGAGTTGGGACTCATCACACCAGAAGGATTTTGTGACCGCCTTCGAGAAGAAGCAAAAGTCGATGTGGATAATGAGGCGATAGAAGAAGCTTGGAATCTTATTTTGAAAGATTTCAGTTCAGAGCGGATGAATTATCTGGAAAAAATTTCTGAAAAATATAACATTTTTCTCTTTTCAAACACTAACAGTATTCATGCAAAATGTTTTGAAAAAAGATGCTCAGAACAAACGGGAAGAACTTTGGAGACTTACTTTAAACAGGTGTTTTATTCACATAGTTTACACCTGAGAAAACCAGATATGGCTGCGTTTAAAGAGGTTTTAGAATGCTCTGGTTTACAGGCGGCGGAAACTTTGTTTATAGATGATAATTTAGCTAATATAGTGGGAGCACAGAAGGTGGGGCTCCAAACAATTCATCTCCAAAAGCCTCAGACCATTCTCGACTTAGAAATTGATTAGCGTCAAGTCAATTGATAAATAAAAACTCCAGAAGGAGTTTTTTTGCTTTTCTGACTAGCCAAATTGAAGTAAATAGTATAAAATTTATAAAGCTAAATATTTTTAGGAGTATTCTACAGTTATGTTTTATATATTTTTACGCGGTTTAGTTCGCTTTTTACTTTTCATATTTAATGGTAAGGCTACATACCATCATACGGAACGCATTCCAGACAAGTCTGAGAATTATATTTTGGTAGCGCCACACCGCATGATTCTTGATCCTGTTTACATGGCTTTTGCGACACGTCCAAAACAGTTTATCTTTATGGCCAAGAAAGAGCTTTTTAAAAATCCTTTCTTTGCGTGGTGGATTAAAAAATGTGGGGCTTTCCCAGTCGATCGTGAAAATCCTGGACGTGAAGTCATTCAGTATCCAGTAAAGATGCTAAAAAAATCAGATAAATCTCTCATCATGTTTCCAACAGGTTCACGGCACTCCAACGAACTCAAAGGCGGTGTTACGATTATCGCTAAAATGGCAAAAGTTCGGATTGTTCCTGCTGTTTATCAGGGTCCTTTATCAATGAAGGGTATTTTTAAGCGTGAAAAAGTACAATTGAATTTTGGGGAACCTATTGATATTTCAGATATTAAAAAAGCAAATGCTGAAGGTATCGAAGAAGTGAATCGCCGTTTGGAAGCTGCATTTGCTCAACTCGATAAGGAAATCGATCCAAATTACAAATACGTTGCTAAATAATACAGCTGTATTTATATTTTTGAGGTAACTATTGGAAAAAACCTTTAAAAATGCTAAAATTAAGGAAATATCCCTTATTGGATAGTAAACGGAGAATACATGGCAAATATTATTAAAAAATTAGTAGAAAACGACAAAAAAGAGCTTAAAAGATTACATAAAATGGCTCAAAAAGTCGAATCATACGAAGAAGAAATGGCTGCCCTTGCAGATGAGCAACTGCAGGCCAAAACAGAAGAATTTAGAGAACGTGCAGCTGCCGGTGAGAGTCTTGACGATATGCTGTATGAAGTTTTTGCTGTCTGCCGTGAAGCAGCAAAACGTGTCCTTGGTCTTTTTCCTTTCCACGTGCAAATTATGGGGGGGATTGTCCTCCACAATGGTGACGTTCCGGAGATGCGTACTGGTGAAGGTAAAACTTTGACAGCTACCATGCCAGTTTATTTAAATGCGATTTCTGGCAAAGGTGTACACGTAGTAACAGTCAACGAGTATTTGACAACACGTGATGCAACCGAAATGGGTGAATTATACAACTGGCTCGGTTTGACTGTTGGACTTAACCTTAACTCTAAGTCACCAGAAGAAAAACGTGAAGCATATAACTGTGATATCACTTATTCGACATCATCTGAGCTTGGTTTCGACTACTTGCGTGACAACATGGTCACTCGTTTTGAAGATATGGTACAGCGTCCGCTCAACTATGCTCTTGTCGATGAGGTTGACTCCATCTTGATTGATGAGGCGCGCACACCATTGATTATTTCAGGTCAAGCAGAGGGCTCTTCTGCGCTTTATTACCGTGCAGATCAGTTTGCTAAGACTTTGGTTGGTCGTGAAGATTATGAAGAGGGCGATGATTATAAGATTGACTTACAATCTAAAACTATCTCACTCACAGATGAGGGGATAGATAAAGCAGAACGTTTCTTTGATATTGAAAACCTTTATGACATGGAAAATGTTGCCTTGACTCACTTTGTGGACAATGCACTCCGTGCCAACTATATCATGCTTCATGATATTGATTACATGGTTGATGACCAACAAGAAGTCTTGATTATTGACCAGTTTACAGGTCGGACAATGCCTGGGCGTCGTTATTCTGATGGTTTACACCAAGCGATTGAAGCTAAAGAAGGTGTGCCGATTCAAGATGAATCTAAAACCATGGCTTCAATTACGATTCAAAACTACTTCCGTATGTACAAAAAATTGTCAGGGATGACTGGTACAGCGAAAACGGAAGAAGAAGAGTTCCGTGAAATCTATAATATTCAAATTATTCCGATTCCAACGAACCGCCCAATCCGTCGTGTGGACCATCCAGACTTGCTTTACCCAACCCTTGAAGCAAAACTAAATGCTGTCTTGGATGACGTGAAGAAACGTCATGCTGAGGGGCAACCTATTTTGATTGGTACTGTGGCTGTTGAAACTTCTGAGATTATTTCGAAAAAATTGGTCGAAGCTAAAATCCCGCATGAAGTTTTGAATGCGAAAAACCACTTCCGTGAAGCACAAATCATTATGAATGCCGGTCAACAAGGAGCGGTAACCATTGCGACCAATATGGCTGGTCGTGGTACAGACATCAAGCTTGGCCCTGGTGTTAAAGAACATCCAAATCCAGAATATCAAGGTCTTGCGGTAATCGGTACTGAACGTCATGAAAGTCGTCGTATCGATAATCAGCTCCGTGGACGTTCTGGTCGTCAAGGGGATGCTGGTGTCTCTCAATTTTATCTTTCACTTGAAGATGATTTAATGAAACGTTTTGGTTCCGAACGCGTTTCTGCCTTCCTTGATCGTATGCGTATCAGTGGTGATGATGCCGTCATCAAATCTGGCTTAATCACACGACAAATCGAAGGTTCACAGAAACGTGTCGAAGGAAATAACTACGATTCACGTAAACAAGTCTTGCAATATGATGATGTGATTCGTGAACAACGTGAAGTTATTTATGCACAACGCCATGAAGTGATTGTGGCGACTGAAGATATGACACCTGCTCTGTATGGTATGTTTAAGCGTACAATCGATCGCCAAGTTGATGGCCATGCAGCAACAGGGGATCTTCAAGAAGAAGCAAATCTGCTCAATCTTTATGAAACTGTTGAAAATACAATGCTTTCAGCGGATGTCTTTAGCATTGAAGATCTTCGTGGTAAAAGCCCACAAGAAATTAAAGATTTTCTTTTTGAAAAAGTTAAAGAACATTATGCAACACAAATGGAACGCTTGGGCGATAAAGAGCGTCAGATTGACTTCCAACGTGCTGTTATCCTTCGTGTAGTAGACAACAATTGGTCTGAGCATATCGATCATTTGGATCAAATGCGTCAGTCTGTAGGCTTACGTGGTTATGCACAAAACAACCCGATTGTTGAATATCAAGAAGAATCACACAAAATGTTTAATAACATGATTGGAGCTATTGAGTTTGAAGTAACTCGTTTGATGATGAAAGCTCAAATTCATCCGCAAACCGCTGTTCAAGAACAAGCACCGCGTGTAACTGTAACGGCTTCACAAGAAAACTTGACAAATGTGGGACAATCCTCTGCAGAAGGTATTGATTTCAGTAAAGTTGGCCGTAATGACATGTGTCCATGTGGTTCAGGTAAAAAATATAAGAACTGTCATGGTCGCGTTCACACAGCTTAGATAAAAAAGTGATAAAATAGACGAAACACCCTAACTTAGGGTGTTTCATTTTTCTAAGTTGATAAATACAAAAGATATCAATAAATTGAAAGGAGAAAGATGTCTTTCAAAATAATAAGCCCAGAGATAAATGTTGATGCAGTCAAAATGCTGGGCCACCTTGATAGCGAACAACATCAGCGAAAAGAAGCAAGAGACAGAGAATTAGAAGCAATTATCAAAGGTGAGGATTCCCGGCTTTTATTAATTATTGGTCCTTGTTCCTCGGACAATGAAGCAGCTGTTCTGGAGTACGCACATCGTTTGGCTAAACTCCAAGAAAAAGTAAAAGACAAGATTTTCATGGTAATGCGTGTTTATACAGCGAAACCGCGAACAAACGGGGAAGGTTATAAAGGAATCATTCATCAACCAGATGCAGCAGGTGAAACTGATCTTATCAATGGTATTCGTATGGTACGTGATCTTCACTATAAAGTTATTACACAAACTGGACTGACCACTGCTGATGAAATGTTGTACCCAGAGAACTTGCCTTTAGTAGATGATTTAGTTTCTTATTATGCAGTTGGCGCCCGCTCAGTGGAAGATCAGCAACATCGCTTCGTGGCTTCCGGTATTGATGCGCCAACGGGGATGAAAAATCCAACTTCTGGTAATATCAAAGTCATGCTAAATGGCATTTACGCAGCACAGCAAGAGCAAGACTTTCTCTTTGGCCGTGCAGAAGTTCAAACTGCAGGGAACCCTTTGGCACATGCCATTTTACGTGGGGGGCAGGACGAGCATGGCAAAAATCTTCCCAATTACTATACGGATAATTTGCAGGAAGTCATTGCAAATTACGAAAAAATGGGATTAAAGAATCCCTTTATCATTGTGGATACCAATCATGATAACTCTGGGAAGAAATATATGGAGCAAATTCGAATTGTACGACAAACGTTAGTCAATCGTGATTGGGATGAAAAAATACGCCGTTATGTACGAGGCTTTATGATTGAGTCGTATTTAGAAGATGGACGTCAAGACCGACCGGAAGTGTTTGGAAAATCAATCACGGATGCTTGTCTTGGTTGGGAGAAAACAGAGGCCTTGATTCAGGAGATTTATCAAGCGGAAATATAATAATTTCAGAGGATAAATAAAAAAGCCGAAATGATGAAGATAATTTAATGAAAAAATGATTGCAAACCTTTTCACTTTGTAGTATAATGTTAAAGTATAGATATGCTGAACAAAAAGGCATTATCGAATAAAAATTGAAATAAGGAGATTCCAAAAATGGCATCTAAAGAATTCCACATCGTTGCAGAAACTGGTATCCACGCACGTCCAGCTACATTGCTCGTTCAAACAGCTTCTAAATTCACTTCAGAAATTAACCTTGAATACAAAGGTAAATCTGTAAACCTTAAATCAATCATGGGTGTTATGTCACTCGGTGTTGGTCAAGGCGCTGATGTAACTATCACTGCTGAAGGTGCTGATGCTGATGACGCATTGAGCACAATCGCTGAAACAATGGTTAAGGAAGGTCTTGCTGAATAATGACATCTATGCTTAAAGGTATCGCTGCATCATCAGGTGTAGCCGTAGCGAAGGCATACTTGCTTGTTCAACCTGATTTGTCATTTGAGACAGTGACTGTTGAGAATATCGAAAATGAAGAAGCTCGTCTTGATGCAGCTCTTGCTGCCGCTCAAAGCGAGCTTCAAATCATTAAAGATAAAGCAGTAGATAGCCTCGGAGAAGAAGCCGCAGCCGTATTTGACGCACACATGATGGTTCTTGCAGACCCAGATATGACCGCTCAAATCAAAGCTACTATTGAATCTAAAAAAGTTAATGCTGAAGCAGCCCTTAAAGAAATCACTGACATGTTCATTGCTATCTTTGAAGGTATGGAAGACAATGCTTACATGCAAGAGCGCGCTGCCGATATTAAAGACGTTACAAAACGTGTAATGGCAAACCTTCTTGGTGTTAAATTGCCAAGCCCAGCTTTGATTAACGAAGAAGTGATCATTGTTGCTGAAGACTTGACACCATCAGATACTGCACAGCTTGATAAGAAGTACGTTAAGGCCTTTGTTACAAACATTGGTGGACGTACATCTCACTCAGCAATCATGGCACGTACGCTTGAAATTCCTGCTGTATTGGGTACAAACAATATCACTGAACTTGTTTCTGAAGGTCAACTTATGGCTGTATCAGGTTTAACAGGTGAAGTTGTTCTTGATCCAACTCCAGAGCAACAAAGCGAATTCCATGCAGCTGGTGAAGCGTATGCGGCACAAAAAGCTGAATGGGCTGCTCTTAAAGATGCTGAAACAGTAACAGCTGATGGTAAACACTTTGAGTTAGCTGCAAACATTGGTACGCCTAAAGATGTTGAAGGTGTTAACGACAATGGTGCGGAAGCTGTTGGTCTTTACCGTACAGAGTTCCTCTATATGGATGCTCAAGACTTCCCAACGGAAGAAGATCAATACGAAGCTTACAAAGCAGTACTTGAAGGCATGAAGGGTAAACCAGTCGTTGTTCGTACAATGGACATCGGTGGTGACAAAACATTGCCATACTTCGACTTGCCAGAAGAAATGAATCCATTCTTGGGTTGGCGTGCTTTACGTATCTCACTTTCTAATAGTGGTGATGCAATGTTCCGCACACAACTTCGTGCACTTCTCCGTGCATCAGTTCACGGTACACTCCGTATCATGTTCCCAATGGTTGCATTGGTTACAGAATTCCGTGCTGCTAAGAAAATCTACGACGAAGAAAAAGCTAAATTGATCGCCGAAGGTGTTCCAGTAGCTGAAGGTATCGAAGTAGGTATCATGATCGAAATCCCAGCAGCAGCAATGTTGGCTGACCAATTTGCGAAGGAAGTTGATTTCTTCTCAATTGGTACTAACGATTTGATCCAATACACAATGGCTGCAGACCGTATGAATGAACAAGTTTCATACCTTTACCAACCTTACAACCCATCTATCCTTCGCCTTATCAACAATGTTGTTAAAGCTGCGCATGCAGAAGGCAAATGGGCTGGTATGTGTGGTGAAATGGCCGGTGATCAAACTGCTGTTCCACTTCTCATGGGTATCGGACTTGATGAATTCTCAATGTCAGCAACATCTGTTCTCCAAACACGTTCATTGATGAAACGTTTGGACTCAACTAAGATGGAAGAACTTTCAAACAAAGCTCTTACTGAATGTGCAACAATGGAAGAAGTTGTCGCACTCGTTGAAGAATATACAAAATAAGAAAAACGCGAAGAAATTCGCGCTTTTTTTGTATTTTAAGAATGATCAAAGTCCTTATTTTCGAATTTATTATTCTAATTAATAAGAAGAATAAAATAAAAAAGCCTTCAGAGGCTATTTTATTAGAAGGGGAGTCCTTTAGAGAACTTACCGAGTTTTTGTTCAGTAGTTTTTTCGATTTGAGTGAGAGCATCATTTACAGCATCTGCAACCAAATCTTGCAATGTTTCAGGATCTTCAGGGTCAATCACATCACTCTTGATTGTCAAGTTTGTTAATTTACGATCACCAGAAAATTCAGCGATTACTAAATCTTGTGCTGCTTTACCAAAAAAAGTAGTGTTGGCAATTTCTTCTTGTGAAGCTTGCATTTGTTTTTGCAATTTTTGTGCTTGCTTCATCATGTTTTGCATATTCATCATCGTGGTTTATTATCTCCTTGTTTCAAGACTTAAGTGCCTTGAGTATTGCAAATATATAGTTTCTTGATGTCATTATTATACCATTTTTGTGAATGATTTTGAAGCAGATGAGAAAACAAAAAAACGTCTAATTACTAGACGTTTAAATAATATGCGGAAGGCGGGACTTGAACCCGCACAGCCAAGATAGGCCACAGGATCCTTAATCCTGCGCGTCTGCCAATTCCGCCACTTCCGCGAATTGGTACTTTAATATAATACCATTTTAGGAAGGGGAATGCAAGAATAAACTGTAATAGGGTGTTTAGCACTGTAAAATAATCAATCGTTATAGTTTTTCAGAAATTTTTCAACAGATTGACGGTAAAGTTGAGGATTTGTCTCAAAGGCCTTGGCATGTGCAGCACCTTTAATCAAAAGCATTTCCTTTGGTGTTCCTGTCTTGACTGCTTGGTAGTTTTCCTTAAGCATTGACGTAGGCACATAAGTGTCTGAATCGCCGTGGATAAGGAGGATAGGGCGATTGTTTTGAGAGAGTGCTTGTGTCGCACTTGCTTCTTTTAAAAACCAACCTTGGCGCACTTTATTCATAGCGGATAAACTATAGACAAGGGGAAATGGCGGAATATTGTAGGTCGATTTGGCTTGATAGGTAATTTCCGACCAAACATCAGTATAGCCACAATCTTCGATAATACTGTTGACAGAGCTAGGTAATTCTGTCTCACTTGATGCCATCATAACAGTTGCAGCTCCCATAGAAAGTCCAAATAAAGTAATACGACTTTCAGGGTTTTCTTGTGTTAATTTTTTTGACCAGGCGATCACGTCTTTTTTATCGTAGTAACCATAAGTAATGAGCTGACCTTCTGAGGATCCAGCAGCACGATTGTCAGGCATAAGCACATTATAGCCTAAATCATGGAAGAGTTGTCCATATTGGCGCATCGCTTCTTTATTTTGGCGAAAACCGTGGACAACAATAACTGTTTTATTTGTCTTATGTTCCGCTGGGATGTACCAAGCATTGAGCTTTAAGCCACCATTTTCCATAGTAAGTGTTTTTTTATTCAGCTTATCAAATTGTGTGACAAGAGGATAATTTTTACTTGATGCTTGAACTTGGCCCACGGGAGCATCATTGCGGACATAGGCAACGGAGTAGAAATAATAAGTAATCCCCAAATCAACGAGCAGCAGTAGGCTTATGATACTAATTGTCCATAAAGCGAAAATTTTCTTTTTACGTTTTTTCATCGCATTATTATACCAAATTTTTTAAGGAAAATAGGAATAATATTACCTAAGAGACATAACGTTCATACCAATAAATATGATTTCGTATGAAAAAACCTTCCCACAAGAGCCAACAAATGTGTGGGAAGGAAAAGGAGTAGTCGGGAATCAAAGGGGATTGATTCTTTGAGCCATTATGTTTAGGGAAGCGAAATGAAGATCACTTTATTGGCTCTTGGCTACATCTATCTTTTATTTACCTTTATTCTAACATGGTTTTGAGCTTATAAGTAATGATATGCAACAAAAATTAAAGCTAAAAAAGCGCTTTCTTGGAAAAAAGTGACTTTTCCTCTACTTTGTGTTAAAATAATGGAGATAATTTTTAGTATGGGAGAGAGTGGCTTGGCTATAAAAAAGACCTATCGTGTAAAACGCTCGAAAGACTTTGAACAAATATTTTTAGCGAAAAATAGCTTTGCCAATAAGAAATTTGTTGTATATAAACTCGATACTGAGCAACAGCATTTTCGTACAGGGATTTCAGTAAGTAAAAAGATTGGAAATGCGGTCACACGGAATCGTGTGAAGCGACTCATTAGACATGCAGTAGCAGAGTTTTCTTCTCATTTAGAAGACGAAGATTTTGTGATTATTGCACGTCCAGGAGTCGAAAAACTCAGTTTTGATGAAGTAAGAAAAAATCTCAAGCATGTATTGAAATTGTCTAAAATTTATAAAGATGGAGAAAAGAATTGAAAAAGAAAATAACTTTGCTTTCGATGGCAAGTGCTTCTTTACTCTTATTGGCTGCCTGTGGACGTTCTGAGGTCACACAACATTCAACAAACTTTTGGGAACAGATAGTTTATGGATTTGCTCAGGTTATCCGTTTCTTGTCATTTGGTGGTATGACAGCTGTTGGTATTATTTTATTTACCTTGATTATTCGTGCGGCACTTTTGCCTTTGATGAATATTCAAATCAAGTCTAGCCAAAAAATGCAGGAAATTCAGCCTGAAATTAAAAAAATACAAGCGCAATATCCAGGTAAAGACGTGGATTCGCGTCGTAAAGTTCAAGAAGAAACACAAGAACTTTACGCTAAAAACAAGGTAAATCCTTATGCAGGATGTTTACCACTCTTAGTGCAAATGCCAATATTATGGGCGTTGTACCAAGCTTTGACACGTGTAGATTTCTTAAAGCACGGAACTTTCCTCTGGTTTAATATCGGAGATAAAGATCCAACATTTATCTTGCCAATTTTGGCAGCACTCTTTACATTTGCTAGCTCATGGTTGACAATGAAATCAGCCCCTGAGAAAAATGCAATGACAAGTACGATGACATTTGCTATGCCAGTGATGATTTTTGTTTTTGCGATCAATGTCGCAAGCGGTGTTGCTCTTTACTGGGTAGTATCAAATGGTTTCCAAGTCTTACAAACTTTGCTTATTGCCAATCCCTTCAAAATAATCGCAGCGCGTGAAGCTAAAGCCCAAGCGGAAAAGGATAAAGTAAAAGCACGTGAGAAGGCATTAAAGAAGGCTTTGAAAAATAAAAAGTAAATCAGGAGATAGGAGTTTTAAATCATGACTATTTTTACTGGGAGAACAGTTGAAGAAGCAATAGAACGCGGCTTATATCGTTTAGGTGTAAAGCGTGAGAATGTGCATATTCATGTAAAACAAAAAGAAAAACGTGGTTTTTTAGGATTTGGTAAAAAACGAGCCCTCGTAGATATAGAAGAAATCAAAGAAGAAACCATTCGTAAAGCGGATCGATTAGCAGAACGTGGTGTGGAAGATATCAACCTTGGTGTGCCTAAAGCACAGTCTGCTATGGAAGCAACTCTTGAGTTAAGCCAAATTGTTAAAGCTGTACGTGCAGCTGAAAAAGAACAAGAAGGTGAATTAACTCCAGAAGAACGTGAAGTTATAATTGAAGAAGTTAAAGCAGACATTGCTCAAAGCAAAGATCCGCTTCCAGAAGTTGAGGTTCCTGAGAAAGTAAAAGAAAAAGCTAAGGCTGTACCGATGGAATTAACTGCTGAGGAAACAGAGTTTGCGGATAAAATTTCGACTTACTTAACAAATATTACCTCTGAAATGGGTATTGCGATCACTGTAAATGTAGCAAAAGAAGGAACTCTGATTGTTTTTAACTTAAATTCGAATCAAGATGCTTTACTCATTGGTAAACATGGGAAGATTTTGCAAAGTTTACAAACCTTGGCTAAAGCTTATGCTAACAGTATTTTAAGTACCCGTATAAATATTGCTGTCAATGTTGGCGATTATCATGAAAAGCGTAAAGCATATATTACCAGCTTGGCGCATCGTGCAGCAGAACGTGCTCGTTCTGGTGAAACTGTCTATATTAATGATTTACAGTCGAATGAACGCAAGATTGTGCATACAATTATTTCGAAAGAAGAAGGTGTTTCTAGCCATTCTGAAGGTAATGAATACAATCGTTATATCACCGTTACAAAAGAAATTTGACATTTGCGATGATTTGGTGTAGAATATTTTAGTATGCTTTAAGCACAGAAATGAAAGAAAGGAACACCGCAAGAACGGTGGAGCTACTTTCCCAAGTGAAGTAGCCCAGGGATTTAACAAATGAAACGTACTTACCAACCACATAAAAAACCTCGTAAGACTACTCACGGATTCCGTGCACGCATGGCAACTAAAAACGGACGTCGTGTACTTGCAGCTCGTCGTCGTAAAGGACGTGCTTCACTTACAGTTTAATTGTAAAAAAGGATTCTCACCCTCGGGTGGGTTTTTTCTTTTGGAAACATGATTCATAAAAAGGAACAAAAATAACTCTTGGAAAAGTAAAGCGTTTACTTTTATTGTGATATAATGAATTTATTGTAAAAAAAGAGGAGTTTTTGTTAATGAAAAAAATTCAAATTGCCGATATGCAAGCTTCACAAATTATCTTAGGCTGTATGCGTATCATAGAACCAGGAAAGAACCCTGTCAAAGTTATTGAAACAGCTTATGAAAATGGTATTAACTTTTTTGATCACGCGGATATTTATGGTGCTGGACAGTGTGAAACGGTTTTTGCCGAGGCTTTGGCGCAAACCTCTATTCGACGGGAAGACATTTATCTCCAATCGAAATGCGCTATCCGCCCAGGGGTTGCCTTTGATTTTTCAAAAGAACATATTATCAAGTCGGTAGAAGGCTCTTTACAACGGCTACAGACGGATTATCTCGACACCATGCTCTTGCACCGCCCCGATACGCTAATGGAGCCAGAAGAGGTCGCAGAGGCCTTCTACGAGCTCGAGAAATCTGGAAAGGTTCGCTATTTTGGAGTTTCCAATCAAAATCCGATGCAAGTGGAGTTACTTAAAACAGCAGTGAAGCAGCCGTTACTTTTTAATCAGCTTCAATTTGGCTTGAAGCACACTGAAATGGTTGATGCAGGTCTCAATGTGAATATTCCTAATCAAGCCAGTCATATGCAAGATGGTTCAGTACTAGAGTATTCCCGTATAAATAAGATGACGATTCAAGCTTGGTCTCCTTTCCAACATGGATATTTTGATGGTCCTTTTGTTGGTAATGATAAATTCCCAGAATTAAACAAAAAGCTTGAAGAATATGCTGAAAAATATAATCTTACCCCTTCAGGGATAGCTATAGCATGGATTAACCGCCATCCAGCGCGTATGCAGACAATAATTGGTACGATGACGGAACGACGGATAGAGGAAGTAACAAATGCCAGTGATCTGGTTCTCAGCCGTGAGGAGTGGTATGACTTGTATATGGCAGCTGGAAATATTCTCCCTTAAGCCGGTAAATTTATAGTTTAGCATTAAGTGATAAAAGGGTCTAGTAGAGTCGTCTAGAGGGCCATTTATTCTAGCTACTAGACGAAATAGATTGAATTAGTGTCAGAAATGATGTATAATTAAAGAGCATTATTAGAAAAAATTAATTAAAAGGATTTTTAAGCAGTTTGCTTGAACCTACCCCAAAGGAGGTACATATTATGAGTTTTACAGATGAAACAGTCCGCTTTGAATTTGATGATTCAAGTAAAAAAGAAATCGGCGAAACACTTGTAAATGTTTATCGTGCACTTGATGCTAAAGGTTACAATCCTATCAACCAAATGGTAGGTTATGTTTTGTCAGGAGATCCAGCTTATATTCCACGTCACGACGATGCACGTAACAAAATCCGTCGTTTTGACCGTGATGATATTGTTGAAGAACTGATTAAAGAATACTTAAAAGCACATGGTGTACAGCTTTAATGTACAGTAGAATTTTAGGTTTGGATGTCGGTACGAAAACTGTTGGTGTAGCTGTGAGTGATTTATTGGGAATGACGGCTCAGCCTGTTGAAACAATAAAGATTGACAGTGAAGCTGGTGAATTTGGTTTTGAGCGCTTAGCAGAACTAATAACAGAATATAAACCTTCAAAAATTGTACTCGGTTTACCCAAACATATGAATAATGATGAAGGTATTCGTGCAGAGGCTTCAAGAAACTATGGTGAAAAAATTACTGAAACGTTTGATGTCGCTGTAGAATACCAAGATGAACGCTTGACGACAATGCAAGCAGAAAAAGTATTAATTGATGGTGGCGTCCGACGCAAGGACCGTAAAAAATCAATTGATAAACTCGCCGCTGTCTTGATATTACAAAATTATCTTGATGCGCACAAATTATTTTAGAAGTAGGAAGTATTATGTCAGAACATACACATGACCATGACCACGAAGACCGTTTTATCACTCTGATTGATGATAACGGTAATGAAAGCCTTTTTGAAATCTTGATCACTATTGATGGCCAAGAAGAATTTGGTAAAAATTACGTCCTCGTTATGCCTGTTGACGGTGCAGAAGATGATAATGGTGAAGTTGAAATCCAAGCTTATTCATTTACTCAAAATGAAGATGGCACTGAAGGTGATTTACAACCTATCGCTGAAGATTCAGATGCTGAATGGGATATGATTGAAGAAGTTTTTAATAACTTTATGGAAAATCAAGACGACGAAGTTTATTGATAAATCAAGAGGCAAAGCCTCTTTTTTTATTGCATTAATATTGAAATATTATAAATTATTACATAAAATTTTTAGCAAAAATTGAGTACTTCGAAGAAATTTGTTATAATTTAGTGATTACTCTTTGAAGGAAAATTAAATGAAAAAAAGATATGGTTCACGTTCACTTAGGCATGAACATAAAAAACAATTAGAACAATCAGAAGAAATCGAGGAGCTTGAGGTCAATGAAGACCTTGAAATTCCTGCGGAAGAGACTGGGTTTTATTCGCGTCGTCATAAATCAGAAGCGAGTTTTGTACCAACTCGAGAAAAATCACCACGGCTTATGCCAGCTGACTGGTTATTTATTGGGCTCGTGTCCTTGGTGCTTAGTCTAAGCTTCTATGCTTTCCCTATCTTCAATCTTCAACCTACAGGTGTACAGTCGCAATACCTCTATTCGGGAATGGCAATGCAGGCAGGATTGGTCCCTTACAATGATTTTTGGGGTGCTGGCGGAATTGTCTTTTATCTGATCAACTGGCTCGGTCATTTTGGTCAAACAACTTGGCTCCTTTACCTTTTCCAAATGCTAGCTTTATTTATGAGCGGTGTGCAAGTTTATCGTTTAATTTCACAACGTACTCGTAGCCGTTTGGCAGCGCGAATTACCACAGGTTTTACCTTGGTTTCGATTGCAGGATTGGCTCAAGGTGGTACAGCGCCAACCTTAATCGCCTTGCCTTTTGCATTATGGGCATTACAGTTCTTGGATCGTTATCTACGTCAAGATGCACGTGACGAAGCTTTTATCTTCTTTGGTATGAGCGGAGCTTTTGTGTTTGTCATATCACCAATCATGACCATTTTGTGGCTTCTTTCTTGTCTCGCTTTGCTTGTCTTTAATATTCAGAATAAAAGAATTGGGCGTGGTATTTATCAACTTTTAGCAATTTTATTTGGTTTATTGTTGGTAGGTTATACTGTTGCTTTTTACTCCTTAAATGCTCAAGTACTGTATACATCCATCGAACAATCCATTATCATTCCGCTTACGACATTAGGCTTTACAGATAATTTCTGGATGTCACTTCTGAAAGCTCTCGTTTTTCTTTTGGTGTTTGGTCTTGCGGCCAATTTCGTACATGGCGTACGTAATATTAAAAGTTCGGGTCAAACATTTATCTGGCAACTTTTACTCTTATTGGGTTCAATTCTTGTGTTAGGATTTGTTGTTTTTTCTCAAGTATTCGAAAGTTCAAACTTGCTTGCCATCTTGCCGTTACTTTTATTATTCGTCAGCGATACTATACAAGATGCGGTGGATCAACGTCAGAATATCCTACAAGATTATATGAAGGCCAAGCTTTTTGCGCCAATTTTAGCTCTGCTCTTTGTGATAGGAGCTCCGATCGTTACCCAAACGATGCATCAACAAGTTTTCTCAGAAGAACAACAAGTTGCACAGTTTGTGAAAGCCGATACAACAAAAGAGGATAAAGTACTGGCTATAGCATCGGATAAAAACATTAACTTGCGATCACAGCGTGTGGGTGGCATAGATGACTTCCCTCGCCATTATCCAGTGAGATTCCATCAGAACTTTGATTTGCTCTTTGCTAATGCAGGCAACAAGTATGTCGTAGTGCAAAGTGGACAGGATCTTTCAGATTCAGTAAAAGAAACACTTAAAGATTCTTACAAAAAAGTGGAAGTTGGTAATGTTAGTCAATTTTCTGTATATAAAAAGAAATAAGATATACATAATTGTATATCTTGTTTTATTATAATGAAAAAAGCGAATTTTCTGACTATTCCTGTTGTTTTTTGAATTTTTTTGTGTTATAATTCATTAAGAGTTTATTTAGAAAATAATATAATAGGAGAAAACCGTGGCTACTTTACTAGAAAAAACCCGCAAAATTACATCAGTTCTGCAAGATGGAGTAACTGATTTAAAGCAGGAGTTACCCTATGATAACATGACAGAGCGTTTAGCCAACGTTATTGACTGTAATGCTTGTATCATTGATACAAAAGGGAAACTTTTGGGCTATTCACTGCCATACGAAATTAACAACGATCGTGTTAATGAACTTTTCCATGTACAAAAACAATTGCCAGAAGATTATGCACGTGCGGCTATCCGTATCTACGACACTTTAGCAAATATCACAATTAACGAGCCTTTGTCAGTATTTCCTGCAGAACTTTTAGGTGAGTATCCTAATGGTTTGACAACATGTGCACCAATCTATGGTAGTGGTATGCGCTTGGGAACCTTCATCTTATGGCGTACAGACGGAAAATTCAGTGATGATGATCTTGTGCTTGCAGAGCTTGCAACAACAGTTATCGGTGTTCAACTTTCAAATCTTAAGCTTGAACAAATGGAAGAAAATATCCGTAAAGACACGATGGCTAACATGGCAGTCAATACACTTTCGTATTCAGAAATGAAGGCTGTGAAAGCAATTCTTGAAGAACTTGATGGTGAAGAAGGACATGTTATTGCTTCAGTCATTGCCGACAAGATTGGAATTACACGTTCAGTAATCGTTAATGCACTACGTAAGCTTGAATCTGCTGGTGTTATTGAAAGCCGTTCGTTGGGAATGAAAGGGACTTACCTAAAAGTTCTTAACCAAGGTTTATTTACAAAGCTTGAAGGTCGTAACTTCTAACCTTAAAAGTAATAAAAAAACTTCTCTTAGTGAGAGGTTTTTTACTTGTGGTAAAGGCAGTAGGCAGTAAAGCCTAGCTGTATCAGTTTTTAAAGATTTTTGCTATAATTGAGAATGAAAATCTTTAATAGTTAGGGAAAATAACATGAGCAAGATTACAAAAGAACAAGTGGAGCATGTGGCAACTTTGTCAAAGCTTAAATTTGAGAAAAATGAACTTGATGCTGTGACGGATAAACTCGATAAAATTATCGAAATGGTGGAGCAGTTAGGGGAAGTCAATACGGAAAATGTAGAATTTACGATGAGTGTTGCGGATAACTTAAACCGCATGCGTGAAGATATTGCTGTACCGGGTGATGACCGTGATGAATTAATGCGTAATGTACCAACGAAGCAAGATGGCTTTATTAAGGTTCCCGCAATGTTGGCTGATGGAGGAGATGCATAATGTCATTGAATAATAAAACAATTAAAGAGTTGCATGACCTCTTGGTGAAAAAGGAAATCTCTGCTGTTGACTTGACACAGGCGACATTGGATGATGTGCATGCACGTGAAGCAGCAATGGGCAGTTTTATTTCTGTATTAGATGAAGAAGCATTAGCGCAAGCAGCTGCTATTGATGCGCGTGGAATTTATGCAACAAAACTTACAGACGGTATTCCCTTAGCAGTTAAAGACAATATTGTTACTAAAAATATTGAAACAACTGCAGCAAGTAAAATTCTTTCTGGTTTTATCCCACCTTATGATGCGACTGTCGTTGAAAAGCTTTATGACAATGGCATGGTTATTATTGGTAAAGCCAATATGGACGAATTCGCAATGGGGGGCTCAGGGGAAACTTCTTCTGTTAAGCCAACATACAATGCGTGGGATCAAACAAAAGTACCTGGTGGATCATCTTCAGGTTCAGCTAGTGCTGTTGCGAGTGGACAAGTACGCTTGTCATTAGGATCCGATACAGGTGGTTCGATTCGTCAACCAGCTTCGTTCAGTGGTATTGTGGGTCTGAAACCAACTTACGGACGTGTTTCTCGTTATGGTTTAATTGCTTTTTCTAGTTCACTTGATCAAATTGGTCCCTTTTCAGCTACTGTTGAAGAAAATGCACAACTTTTAAATGTTATCTCAGGTAGTGATGCTAAAGATGCTACAAGTTCAGAAGTAGCTGTGCCAGATTTTGGTTCAAAAATAGGTCAAGATATTAAAGGAATGAAGATTGCTTTGCCTAAAGAATACTTTGGTGAAGGTATTGATCCAGCAGTCAAAGAGCAAATTATGGCGGCGGCGAAACACTTAGAATCTTTAGGTGCTATTGTTGAAGAAGTGAGCTTGCCACATAGCAAGTATGGGGTAGCTGTTTACTACATCATCGCTTCTTCAGAAGCGAGCTCAAATCTCCAACGCTTCGATGGTATTCGTTATGGTTATCGTGCACAGGATATCGAAAACCTTGAAGATGTCTATGTGAAATCACGTTCAGAAGGCTTTGGCGATGAGGTCAAACGTCGTATTATGCTAGGTACATTTAGTCTTTCTGCAGGTGCCTACGATAAGCACTTTAAAAAGGCTGGTCAAGTGCGTACAATGATTATCGAAGACTTTAATAAAGTATTTGCGGATTATGATTTGATTCTTGGCCCAACAGCCCCAACGGTTGCTTTTGGCTTTGATGAAAAATCAAAAGATCCTGTTCAAATGTATCTTTCAGATATCTTAACAATTCCAGTCAACCTCGCGGGATTACCAGGAATTTCGATTCCGGCGGGTTATGTTGAAGGTCTACCTGTTGGGATGCAATTGATTGGTAAACGCTATGATGAGGAAACAATTTATCAAGTCGCAGCAGCGTTTGAAGCAACAACGGATCATCATAAGAAAAAACCAATTATCTTTACAGAAGGAGGGGCAAAATAAGATGAACTTTGAAACAGTCATTGGACTTGAAGTCCATGTTGAGTTAAATACAAACTCAAAAATTTACAGCCCAACTCCAGCTGAATTTGGCTCTGAACCAAATGTCAATACGAATGTTATTGACTGGGGAATGCCAGGTGTTTTGCCAACATTGAACAAAGGTGTTGTCGTTGCTGGGATGAAAGCTTCTCTTGCCATGAATATGTCGATTCAAAAGAGTATGCATTTTGATCGTAAAAATTATTTTTACCCTGATAATCCTAAAGCTTACCAAATTTCGCAGGCAGATGAACCTATTGGTTACAATGGTTCTATTGAAATTGAACTTGAAGATGGTACAAAATCCACTGTTCGTATTGAGCGTGCACATATTGAAGAAGATGCTGGTAAAAATACGCACGGAACAGATGGCTATTCTTATGTTGACTTGAACCGTCAAGGGGTACCATTGATTGAGATTGTTTCTGAGCCAGATATGCGAAGCGCTGATGAAGCTTATGCGTATTTGACCGCCTTACGTGAATTGATTCTCTATACAGGTATTTCTGATGTGAAGATGGAAGAAGGTTCCATGCGCTGTGATGCCAATATTTCATTGCGTCCTTATGGCCAAGAAGAGTTTGGTGTTAAAACAGAAGTGAAAAACATGAACTCTTTCAGTAATGTGAAGAAAGCCCTAGCCTTTGAAATTGATCGCCAAGCGAAAATTCTTCGTGCTGGTGGTGAAATTCGTCAAGAAACACGTCGTTTTGATGATAAAACAGGTGAAACAATCTTGATGCGTGTTAAAGAAGGTGCGTCTGATTATCGTTATTTCCCAGAACCAGATTTGCCACGTATTGAAATTTCCGAAGCTTGGATTAACGAAGTTCGTGCGGAACTTCCTGAGTTTGCAGCAGCACGCCGTGTACGTTATGTAGAGGAAATGGGCCTCAGTGAATACGATGCGCGCCAGTTGACAAGCTCAAAAGATGTCTCTGATTTCTTTGAAGCAGCTGTTAAATCAGGTGGTGATGCCAAATTGGTATCCAACTGGCTTCAAGGTGAAGTTGCTCAGTACTTGAACACAGCACATCTGGAACTTAAAGATATTCACTTAACTCCAGAAAATCTCACAGAAATGTTGCGTTTGATTGCAGATGGGACTATTTCATCGAAAATTGCGAAGAAAGTCTTCCTCGAATTAGCTAAAAACGGTGGTTCAGCAGAAGCTTTCGTTAAAAAGGCCGGCTTGGTTCAAATCTCTGACCCAGCTGTACTCTTGCCTATCATTCATGAAGTATTTGCTAAAAATGAACAATCTGTTGCTGACTATCGTGGCGGTAAGGAAAATGCAGCTAAGGCATTAGTTGGTCAGCTCATGAAAGCTACAAAAGGACAAGCCAATCCAACAGTAGCGCAAAAATTGCTCTATCAAGAATTGGATAAAGACTAATATAAAAAAATCGTTCAATTTAGAACGATTTTTTCTTGTACATTTTCGCGGTTAAAACGGCGCACCATTCGGATGGTTGTGGGGATCAGAATAGCGGTTGACGCCAACCAAGCAGCTGGATTGGATGAAATAATCACGGTGTAATTTAAGAGGTTAACTCCGATGATGGCCACTGCAGCACGCATGACCAGTTCTGCCACACCACAAATTGTTGGAATGCGCGCATTGCCTAAACCCTGTAATGTTGAGCGGGTAACGAAGAGGATAGCAAGTAGCCAGTAGAAACCACCATTCACAATATAGTAATGTCTAGCCATATCAATAACAGCTGTTTGGCTTGGTGAGATAAAAGCCGTCGTGAAGTAATAGTTCAAGCTTACCAAAAGAATGGCAAAGCCAATCGCCCAGGAAACAGCTATGAGGAGAGATTGGAAAAGCCCTTGATTTATTCGGCGGTATTGTTTTGCACCATAGTTTTGGGCTCCAAAGGTAGCCATAGCAAGTCCGATCGACATCATTGGCAACATCGCGATTTGGTCAATCTTAGATACAATAGCTTGAGTGGCGACAGCGTTTGTTCCCATAGTGTTAAGTGCTACTTGAAGCGTAATAGAACCAATAGCGATAATACTAGATTGAAATCCCATGGGAATACTCAGTCGTGCATGTGTACGTATTTCTTGGGTATCGTAAACAAGGAGTTTTCGATTAAGGTGTAACTCAGGCACTTTGCGTTTAATATGTAAAACCAGATAAAGCACAGAGATACATTGGGCCAAAATGGTGGCTGCACTTGCTCCCGCTAAGCCTAAATGGAGAACGAGGATTGCGAAATACTCAAAGCCGATATTTAAAATACTGGCGACGATAAGTGCATAGAGCGGTGTCTTGGAATCACCTAAGGCGCGGAGCGCGTTCGAATAATAAGCATATAGTGTGGTCGCTGTAAGTCCACCTAACATAATACTTAAAAAAGTGTGTGCACCTTCGTAAATCTCAGCTGGAGTCTGCATAAGTTGTAGTAATTGACCCACAAATAGGACAGACAAGACACTGAGCAAGAGGGAGATAGCTATCGTAAAATACAGCCCTGTCACAAAGGACTTTTTGACAGCATGTGCATCTTTGGCACCAAAGCGTTGCGCAGTAATAATCGTGAGCCCTGCGGTCATTCCCTGAGCAAAACCAACGATTAAAAAGTTGATGGATCCCGTAGCCCCCACTGATGCAAGTGCATTTTTTCCTAGCGTTTGACCAACAATCAGTGTGTCTGCAGTATTATAGAGCACTTGAAAAAAGTTTCCCAAGAGCAGGGGAAGTGTGAAGGTAATTAAACCTTTGAGAATGTTTCCTTTTGTTAAATCTTTCATAATATTCCTAAATTCTTTGCTTTATACATTGTAAACTTTTTATATCTATAAAACAATAGCATAACTGCTTTTATTGTGGTGTTTAAACAAAAAGAAAAAGCACCGTAAAGGTGCTTTAATTACCAATTATTTAGTAACGTTGATTGCTTGAGGTCCACGTGGGCCTTCTTCAAGATCAAAGCTAACTTTTTGGCCTTCATCAAGAGTTTTGAAGCCATCAGTTTGAATAGCTGAGAAGTGTACGAATACATCGTTGCCTTCTTCAGTTGTAATGAAGCCAAAACCTTTAGTAGCGTTAAACCATTTTACAGTTCCTTGTGCCATTTGAATACATCCTTTCTTTAGTTTGGTAAATCTTATCTTCGGAAAGCGTGTAACAAAAAGCATAAACGTTAACTTGAAAAAAACTTACAGCTTTATGATACCATATAAAGTATGGAAAAGAAAGCGCTAATTCGAAAAGAAATGATAAATTTACTGAAAAGTTTTGATTTTGCTGACAAAAGCCGTCAAAGTCAGAAAATTATTGCAGAGCTGCTTGCCTCAGAACAATGGAAAAAAGCTAAAACCGTGGCGCTCTATATGCCGCAAGAATTTGAATTTGATTTGCAACCCCTTTTTGAGCAGGCAGATAAACAAATAGTTATACCAAAAACCTTGGCTGATCGCCACATGATTTTTGTAAAATACGACAAAAATGACTTAGAACGTACAAAATTTGGTATACTAGAACCTAAGTCGAAAAACGAAGTTGTGCCTGATTTGATTTTGGTCCCCGGCTTGGCTTGGAATAAAGAAGGTTATCGGATTGGTTTTGGCGCGGGATATTATGACCGTTATCTGGCAAGCTTTTCTGGACAGACAGTTAGTCTATGTTATGATTTTCAGCACAGAAATTTTCATCCAGAACCTCATGATATAAGCATAGGAGAAATATTTACTTATGAACATTGATATGATAAAAAAAGACTTTATGAAGCATAAAGCGACTTATATTTTATCACTTTTAACAACGATGGTTTGGCTTTATCAATTTTTACGTTATGGTTTAGCTGCAACCTCGGCAATTAACCTTTTTAATACTGGTGCATTATTTCCACCAGCCATTTTAGCTGATCCAACTCAATTGTGGCGCCTTGTGACACCAATTTTTATTCATATTGGATGGACTCACTTCCTTATGAATACTCTGACGCTCTTTTTTATTGGACGTCAGGTTGAAGCTGTATTTGGTAGCCTTAATTTCAGTTTAATCTACATTCTTTCAGGAATTTTTGGTAATGCAGCAACCTTTATCTTTTCACCCAATTCCTTATCTGCAGGAGCATCAACTTCGATTTTTGGTCTTTTTGCAGCTATTGCAGGAATTGGCTTCTTTACAGGCCATCCGATGCTAAAACAGATTGGTAAGACATTTACCATCTTGATTGCGATTAATCTTTTCTTCAATATGTTTAATCTTAGCTCGGTCAATATTTGGTCACATGTTGGAGGAGCAGTGGGCGGACTTCTTTTAGCTCCTGTTTTTCCACCTAAATATTTCAAGAATTCTGTACCAATGCAAAATCGGATTTTATCAGGAGTAACGGTTGTTGTCTTATTTATCGTTTTTCTGATTTTGCCCTTTATAAAATAAATAGATTAAAAATAACCAATAAGGAGTAATTATGAAAACACGTGGATTTGAAATAGTAAGTAAATACCAAAATGAAAACCTAGAATTACCAATACGTGCGACCAAGCATGCGGCAGGCTATGACTTATCAGTGGCTGAAAACATTACCATTAAACCTGGTGAAATTAAACTGATCTCAACAGGCCTTAAGGCATATATGCAAGCAGGAGAAGTTCTGTATCTGTTTGATCGCTCGTCAAATCCGCGTAAAAAAGGTTTAGTGATGATTAACTCGGTAGGTGTCATTGACGGTGACTATTACAATAACCCAGGGAATGAGGGCGAGATATTTGCTCAAATGCAAAATATTACGGAATCAGAAGTGGTCTTGGAAAAAGGTGAGAGGATTGTCCAAGCGGTCTTTATGCCTTTCTTGGTTGCTGATGGGGATGCTGAAGTGACTAAATCTACACGAACTGGCGGCTTCGGATCAACAGGAAAATAGGAATGAAGCCTTGCTTTTGATTTGCAGGCGTAAGTATAAAAGTACAAAAACTACCGCTTTAGCGGTCTTTTTTGTGCTATAATGGTAAAATGAATTCATTGCGCATTATTCACTTGAACGATTTGCACTCGCATTTGGAAAGATTTCCAGTGATTGAGCGTTTTTTTGCGGAAAAATCAGTTGGACTTCCAGATGTCTTGCGATTTGACTTAGGGGATAATGTTGACCGGGTACATCCTTTAACTGAGGCAACAGAAGGACAGATTAATGTTGCTCTGATGAATAAGCTGGACTTGACAGGAGCGACCCTCGGTAACAATGAAGGTTTAGGATTAACTCATGATATGCTAAGCCATTTATACAATCAAGCCGAATTTGATATATTGCTTTCAAATATCAGTAATATGCCTTTTGCTCAAGGTCCTAAATTTATAGAGAGCAGTTGGGGGATGCGTATTGGAATCATTGGCTTAACAGCTCCTTATCTAGCCTATTTACAAGCAGGTTGGGATATTGTTGATCCTTTAGTTTGCTTGGATCAGCTCTTGCCACTGGACTGTGATTTTACGATTCTTTTGAGTCATTTGGGTAAAACCGTTGATGAGAAAATCGCTAAAAATTACGATATTGATTTAATTATTGGAAGCCATACGCATCATCTTTTTGAACACGGAGTGGAATTACATGACACCTTACTTGCGGCTGCAGGAAGATACGGGGAGCATATCGGCGAAATCAATCTTACTTTTGATCAAAATAACAAAGTAATTGCTTCGGAAATTTCCACAATTGCTACCAACACGCTCAAAAAAGTAAAAAGTGATGCTTTACACATCAACTCGTGGGAGTTGAAAGGACGTAAAATGTTGCAAGGCAAGACTGTCGGAGAACTTCCCTATAGCCTGACCAATGTTTATCCTGATTATAATGCAAGTCATTTTATTGCAGAGTTACTTGTTCGATATGGCAAGGTGGGAGCCTGTGCTTTCAATACTGGGCTCTTGGTTACAGAAGCATTGCCAAATCAACTTACTTTAGATGATTTACACCAATTTTTGCCCCATTCCATGCGTTTAGTGCGGCTTACGATGACTGGTAAGGTACTGAAAGAAGTTTTACGTGAAATGCTTGATGTATCTGCAATGCTGTCTGGGCAAAATATTCGAGGTATGGGTTTTCGAGGGAAGCAATTTGGTCGGCTTATTTTTCAGGGAATAAATTTCAACAGAGGGAAATTTTATTATAGAAATACGGATGTGGTCGATGCTGAGTCTTATAGCATAGTCGTTCCTGATCAGTATCTCTTTGCTTGGTATTTTCCTTTATTGAAAAAACAAGAGAAAGCCGAAATACTTTTTCCGTATTTTCTACGAGAAATAGTAGCAAATGAATTAAAAAATGAGAAAATGAACAAAAAGAGAAAGGGAGAGGAAAGTGCCAAAAGAAGTTGACGAATCAAAATTAAATTATAATCGTTTCCCTGGTGAGCGGGTAACTGCTACAGATGACATTGTAAAAGTAGGTGGTAAGACCTTTCATCTGGTTTACAATTATCGTGAAGGGTTTGATGCTGAAAAGCTGGAGCAGCGATTTAGCGATATTTTCGATAAGTATGATTACATCGTGGGAGATTGGGGCTTTGAACAGCTCCGTTTAAAAGGCTTTTTTTCAGTAAGTAGAAAAAAAATGCAATCTGAAAATAAGATTGACCGATTAGAAGATTATATCAATGAATATTGCAATTATGGCTGTGCCTACTTTGTTTTACGTCGTGTACGCTCACAAGATGAATCTTACACATCCGAACGTGTTTTTGAAGACAAGCCACGTCAACCTAAATTTGAAAAAGCACGACGTCGAAATAATCGCAATAAAAATCGAAGCTCTCAAGAAAAGCAAAAGAAAAATGAGAAAAAATCATTTGAAATTCGCGAGAAATCAGGTAAGAAGCCTGCTAAAATAAAACAAAATGAGAAAAATGAGAAAAATACAACCTCTAAATCTAATTTTGTAATACGCGAACGTGCAAAAAAATAAAATAGACAAATGTTAAAAATATGTCTAAAAAGTTATTGAATAATATACAAAAAAGTTCCCTCAAAAATTTTTTGGGGGAAAAATATCGGAGATATAATGGAAAAACAAACAATTTACGGCTTAACACGTGATCAACTTATTGATTGGGCGATTGAAAATGGTGAAAAAAAATTTCGGGCAACCCAAGTGTGGGATTGGCTTTACCGAAAACGTGTCCAAACTTTTGAAGAAATGACAAATCTCTCCAAGGATTTTATTGCAAAGTTGAACGCGCATTTTATTATGAATCCTCTGGAGCAAGTCGTCGTACAAGAGTCGGAAGATGGAACAGTTAAATATCTTTTTATGTTACCAGATAAAATGATGATTGAAACTGTATTGATGCGCCAATCTTATGGCTTATCTGTATGTGTGACTACTCAGGTAGGATGTAACATGGGCTGTACTTTTTGTGCCTCTGGTATTCTAAAAAAAGAGCGTGATGTGACAGCAGGAGAGATAGTCGCTCAGATTATGTTGGTCCAAAAATACTTCGATGAAAAAGGCCAAGATGAGCGTGTTTCTCACGTTGTAGTTATGGGTATCGGTGAACCATTTGACAACTATGTAAACTTGATGAACTTTTTACGCACAATTAATGACGATAATGGCCTTGCTATTGGGGCACGTCATATTACCGTGTCAACCTGTGGTTTCATGCCAGCAAAAATCAAAGAATTTGCAAATGAAAACTTGCAAGTGAACTTGGCTATTTCTTTACATGCACCAAACAATGAATTACGTACAAGTCTGATGCGTATCACACGTAGCGCACCACTTGAAAAACTTTTTGATGCGATAGATTATTATACTGAAACAACAAATCGTCGTGTAACCTATGAGTATATTATGCTTTCTGGAGAAAATGATACTCCGGAAATTGCACAAGAATTAGCTGATTTAATAAAACCCCGAAATAAACTTTCGTATGTCAATCTGATTCCCTACAATCCTGTCGCTGAGCATATCAAATATGAACGTTCAACACGAAATGATACTGCGAAATTTTACGATGTACTCAAGAAAAATGGTATCAACTGTGTTGTGCGCCAAGAGCATGGTACAGACATTGATGCCGCTTGCGGACAACTTAGAAGTAAACAAATTAGAAAAAACAAAGAAAAGTAATAAAAAAATAAAAGAAACCATCACAAAGGCTCAACCTTGGTATTGCTGGTTTCTTTTTGTATATTTATTATTTTTTATGAAATGAAAGCGCATTATTATAATGACGTTCAATTTGCATTCAAAAAAAGATTAGACTATAATAAAAGGTGTTGAAAGCGCTTTTACAATTTTAATATATAGTTTTATATAAAAGAAAGGATGCTTATCTCATGGAAAAAGCAATCAATGTCAATTCAGAAATCGGAAAACTTAAATCAGTTCTCCTTCATCGTCCAGGTGCTGAAGTCGAAAACATCACACCAGACACAATGCATCAACTCTTGTTTGATGATATCCCTTACTTGAAAATTGCTCAGAAGGAACACGATTTCTTTGCTCAAACATTGCGTGATAACGGAGCAGAAACTGTCTATATAGAAGATCTTGCCGCAGATGTTTTTCAAACTGAAAGTGTTAAAAAAGATTTCTTGGCTCGACTCTTGCATGAAGCAGGCTACCGTCCAGGACGTACACTTGAAGGTTTGACTGAGTACTTGACAAGCATGGATACAAAAGCAATGGTTGACAAGATTTATGCAGGTGTTCGTAAAAATGAATTGGACCTAAAACGTACAGTTCTTAGCGACATGGCCGGTTCTGATGCCGAAAACCATTTCTACCTTAATCCATTGCCAAATGCTTACTTCACTCGTGACCCACAAGCATCTATGGGTGTAGGGATGACTATTAACAAAATGACTTTCCCAGCACGTCAACCTGAATCATTGATTACAGAATATGTAATGGCAAATCACCCACGTTTTAAAGACACTCCAATTTGGCGTGATCGTAACCATACAACACGTATCGAAGGTGGTGATGAACTCGTATTAAACAAACACACTGTAGCTATTGGTGTTTCTGAACGTACTTCATCTAAAACAATTCAAGCTTTAGCAAAAGAATTGTTTGCAAACCCATTGTCAACCTTTGACACTGTACTTGCTGTTGAAATTCCGCATAATCACGCAATGATGCACTTGGATACTGTATTTACAATGATTAATCATGATCAGTTTACAGTCTTCCCAGGAATCTTTGATGGTTCTGGAAATATCAATGCATTCATCTTACGTCCAGGTAAAGATGGAGATGTGGAAATTGAACATTTGACAGACCTTAAAGTTGCTCTTAAGAAAGTGTTGGAACTCTCAGAACTTGATTTGATTGAATGTGGTAATGGAGATCCAATCGTTGCACCGCGTGAGCAATGGAATGATGGTTCAAACACATTGGCTATCGCTCCAGGTGAAATTGTTACTTATGACCGTAACTATGTCACAATCGAATTACTTAAAGAACATGGTATCAAAGTACATGAGATTCTTTCAAGCGAGTTGGCACGTGGTCGTGGTGGAGCACGTTGTATGTCTCAACCATTGTGGCGTGAAGATATTTAATCAAAGATCCACCCTCTATTTGCTTGGTTTACAGCTCTGTCAACCTCGTTGACACTCTATTGCTTATAGCACAAGCAAATGTCCTTATTTCAAAAAATAAAAAAATTATGTTTAGGAGAAAATTAAATGCAAACACCAAAAATTAACTCAGTTTTCCAAGGCCGTTCATTTTTAGCAGAAAAAGATTTTACACCTGCAGAAATTCAATATCTTGTTGACTTTGCTATTCACTTAAAAGCATTGAAGAAAAATAACATCCCTCACCATTATCTTGAAGGAAAAAATATCGCCTTACTTTTTGCTAAAACTTCTACACGTACGCGTGCTGCATTTACAACAGCAGCTATCGACCTTGGTGCTCACCCGGAATATCTTGGTAAAGATGATATTCAACTTGGTATCAAAGAATCTACTGAAGATACAGCACGTGTTCTTGGCTCAATGTTTGATGCGATTGAACGTCGTGGTTTCTCACAAAAAGAAGTTGAAGATTTGGCAAAATACTCAGGAGTTCCTGTATGGAATGGTTTGACTGACGATTGGCATCCAACTCAAATGATTGCAGACTACATGACAATCAAAGAAGAATTTGGTTACCTTAAAGGTCTTAAACTTGCTTATGTCGGTGATGGTCGTAACAACATGGCTAACTCTCTTATCGTAACAGGTGCGATGCTTGGAGTGAGCGTAACTATCGTAGCGCCTGAATCACTTCAACCTTCTGAAGAAGTTATGGAAATTGCGCGTAAATTTGCAGCTGAGTCAGGTGCAAAACCAGAAACAACTGCAGATATTGAAGCAGGGGTTAAAGGTGCAAACATTATCTACTCAGACGTATGGGTATCAATGGGTGAATCAAACTGGGAAGAACGTGTGGAACTTCTCACTCCATACCGTATTACAATGGATATGATGAAATTGACTGGTACTCCAGATGAAGAACTTATCTTCATGCATTGCTTGCCAGCCTTCCACGATACTGAAACTGAATATGGTAAAGAAATTAAAGAAGAGTATGGCTTGACTGAAATGGAAGTTACTGACGAAGTATTCCGTTCTAAATATGCACGTCAATTTGAAGAAGCTGAAAACCGTATGCACTCAATTAAAGCAATTATGGCAGCAACTTTGGGTAACCTCTTCATTCCAGATGTACCAAGTATCAAATAATAAATTTTGAATTTGATTTTTTCCGGATTTGACAGACTTTCCACTTCCTAATACCGGTGGGAAGTTTGCACAAATCTGGAAAAAATATTTTTGGTTCCCTCTATAACTCTTGTTTTGAAAAGGTCAGACCTCGTATATTTTCATAATTGGAGACTTTTTTAAAGCATATGACTTTATGAAAAAAATAGGAAGTAATATGGAAGTAGAAAATAAAAAAGGAATAGGGCTCATGGCCCTCGTAGCAATTATCGTATCCGGAGCTATTGGTGGTGGGGTATTTAACCTCTCGAACGACTTGGCAAATGGAGCTACACCAGGTGGTGTGGTCATTTCATGGCTCTTTATTGGTTTTGGTATTCTTATGCTCGTTTTGAGCTTAAATCACCTTGTTGTTAATAAACCAGAACTCTCCGGTGTTTCAGATTATGCCCGCGCAGGATTTGGTGATTTTGCCGGATTCTTATCAGGCTGGGGTTACTGGTTGTCTGCTTGGGCAGGTAACGTGGCTTTCGCTGTCTTGATGATGACATCTGTCAACTATTTCTTTCCTGGTGTTTTTGCTAATGAAGACGGTTCTTTGACCTTTTTATCAGTCATCGTTGTCTCAGTCGTTTCTTGGTCATTAACCGCACTTGTTATTCGTGGTGTTGAAGGGGCAGCAGTAATTAATGCTATTGTACTCATTGCTAAATTAATTCCAATCGCAATTTTTGCCGTTGTTGCTATTGTTATGTTCAGAGCAGGAGTCTTTACAGAACATTTTTGGCAAAATGTCGTCATTAATGCAGATGGATCAGCAGCATTTACTCAGATGACAGCCTCAGGATTAATCGGACAGATTCAAAGTTCCTTGATGGTTATGATTTGGGTCTTCGTTGGTATTGAAGGTGCGGCAATGATGGGCGACCGTGCTAAGAAAAAATCAGATGCTGGTAAAGCTTCAATTATTGGATTATTCACTTTGCTGGTGATTTATATCTTGCTCTCGCTCTTACCTTATGGATATTTGGACCAAGCACAGCTTGCAAGTATGCCACAACCAGGTATGGTTGGTATCTTACGTGAGATGGTTGGCCCTTGGGGTGGTAATTTGATGGCTATCGGGTTGATTATTTCACTTCTCGGTGCTTGGTTATCGTGGACGATGCTTCCAGTTGAGTCAACTTCTCAATTGGCTTCACAAAAGCTCTTGCCTGCTTGGTTTGGAAAAGAAAATAAAGCTGGTGCACCTGTTAATTCATTGCTTTTGACTCAAGGTTTTGTACAACTCTTTATCATTATTACTTACTTTGCCTCAGATGCTTATAATGTCTTTGTTTATCTCTGTACTGCAGTAATTATGGTTTGCTACGCTCTCGTCGGTGCATATCTATTAAAAGTTGGTTTAGTCGAAAAATCAACTAAAAATATTTTAATCGGCTTCTTTGCCATGGCATTCCAAATTATTGCCCTTTACCTGAGTGGTTGGCAGTTTGTCTGGATGGCTTCCATTCTGTATGTAGTTGGTTTTGTCCTCTATATCCGTGCAAAACGTGAAAACAACAGAACTATTTCAACAGGCGAATGGTTTGCTATCATTATCTTTACTCTTGCCGCTTTGCTCGCTCTTTATGGCTTGCTTGCTAATCAGTTTGGTTTGAGAGAGTTACTTGGTATTTAAAAAGAAAATTTAGAGTAAAATTTTTGAGCAATCAAAAGTTTTATTCTTTCAAGCGCAAAGTAAGCGCTTTAATAACGTAAAATAGGAGAAAATAATTATGGTTAGACGTATTGTAGTTGCTCTTGGCGGTAACGCTATTTTGACAGATGATCCAACAGCTCAAGCACAACAAGAAGCGCTTGAAGTTACAGCGAGTCAATTGATCCCGCTCATTAAGGATAACGATGTAGAAATAGTTGTTACGCATGGTAACGGCCCTCAAGTTGGTAATTTACTTTTACAACAACTAGGATCAGACAGTGCCAAAAATCCTGCGATGCCTTTAGATACCGCAGTGGCTATGACTCAAGGACAAATTGGATACTGGATGACTCAAGCCTTTACTAAAGCTTTAATCAAAGAAGGCTTGGAACGAATTCCTGTAGCTTCTGTTGTCACACGTGTCGTGGTAGACAGTAACGATCCTGCATTTGAAAACCCAACAAAACCGATTGGCCCATTCTATGACGAAGCACAAATGAACAAAATGTTGGAACAATATCCAGATTGGAAATTTGTCGAAGATTCAGGTCGTGGGTATCGTCGTGTTGTTGCCAGTCCAAAACCAGAACGTATTGTAGAAGCAGAAGCCATCAAACCACTGTTAGATGCTGCAGTTTTAACTACTGTATCAGGCGGCGGCGGCATCCCTGTAGTTGAGCATGAAGACGGTACATACACAGGAGTGGAAGCTGTAATAGACAAGGACTTTTCAGCAGCTAAACTTGCAGAACTTGTGGATGGTGACGAGTTAGTTATTTTGACAGGTGTGGACAATGTTTTTGTCAATTACAACAAACCAGATCAAAAGAAATTGGAAAAAGTTACTTTGTCTGAAATTGGTGCCTACTTGGAAGACGGTCAATTTGCTGTAGGCTCTATGAAACCAAAAGTTGAAGCAGCTATGGCTTTTGTAGAACGTACTGGTCGTGCGGCAACAATTACTTCCCTTGAAAATCTTGAAGATTTCTTGGCAAATGGTTCAGGAACAACAATTGTTGCTGATTAAAATGTAAGAGGCCGTGTTTTGCGCGGCCTTTTTCTTATATGAGGAGGCTGAATGAGAGACTTTAAAGAAGTAGAGAAGTTAATGGCTCAGCTCGAAATTCCCTATAAAATTGTCGAGCATCCGGCCAGTCATTCTACAGAAGAATCTGACCATTATATTGAAGGACATGAAGGTTGTAGGTCGAAGACTTTAGTTTTGGCTAATAAAAAATCCACCCAATTCTATATGGTTATTATGGATGATAGTAAGCGCGTTGAGATGAACAAACTGGGGGAGGTACTTGGAGTAAATCGACTTCATTTTGTATCAGAAGAACGTTTGGAAAGCATGTTGGGACTGCAGTCTGGGATTGTTTCTATTTATGGTCTGGTTGATAATAAAATGGATAATATGCATGTTTATTTTGACCGAGATATGCTTGAGGAGCATGACATTATGACGTTACACCCTAATGACAATACAAAGACAATCTTTTTTCCAATGGAAGATTGCTTTAAAATACTGGATGCACAATGCTATACTTATACTATAATTGATATTTAGGAGGGCACATATGAAGATAGATGGTTTTGGAGTAGAAGAATGGCTCAATGTATGGGAAAAAGAAGCAGTTTATGACATTGCTCAATCAACGATTTCATCCATGACGTTGCAAGAAATATTAAATCTGGAAGAAGACAAGGGCCAAAGCTTTATGTCTCACTTAATGCAGGAAAAATTTAACTACGGATGGATTGAAGGCTCTCCTGAATTTAAGCAAGAAGTAGCCAAGCTTTATACGAAAGTTCCTGCAGAAAATATTTTGGCGACAAATGGCGCAACGGGTGCCAATCATTTGGTCTTGTATGGCTTGATCGAGCCGGGAGATCATGTGATTGCAGAGTACCCAAGCTACCAGCAGCTCTATGATATTCCACGATCTTTAGGAGCCGAAATTGAGTTTTGGCAAATTTATGAATCTGAAAACTGGTATCCACGCTTGGATGAACTCCGTCAGATGATTCGTCCAAACACAAAGATGATTTGTTTGAACAATGCCAATAATCCGACAGGTACAACCTTAAACCGTGCCTTTTTAGAAGAGGTCATTCAACTGGCTCGAACAGTTGATGCTTATGTCTTGGTCGATGAGGTTTACTTGCCTCTTGATGATGCGGAAGATTATGCGCCAATTGTTGACTTATATGAAAAAGGTATCTCGACGAACTCGCTTTCTAAAACATATTCTGTACCTGGTGTACGTTTAGGTTGGGTGGCGACTCAAGATGAAAAACTAGCAGATGAGTTTCGCAAATACCGCGATTATACAATGATTTGTTGTGGAGTCTTTGATGATGCCTTAGGAACTCTAGTCTTAAAACACCGTGATAAAGTACTGGCGCGGAATAAAGAAATCGTCACTAATAATTTGCAGATACTTCGGGAGTGGGTGGAAAATGAGCCACTTGTATCAATGATATTTCCTAAAGCAGTATCGACAAGCTTTGTGAAATTTGAAACGCTCGATCCGGCCCAAACAGAAGAATTTTGCGTGGCCCTGCTTAAAAACAAAGGCGTTCTTTTAGTACCGGGAAATAGGTTTGATTTGCCAGGCTATGCACGTTTAGGCTATTGTACGGATGAAAAGACATTACGCGAGGGTTTGTCTGCTTTGTCTCAATTTTTGCGAGAATATAACAAATAGGATAATAGAGGGGATTTACCCCTTTTTTATATACTAAAAATATGCAAATTTGGTACAATAATGAGAGGAGGATATTCATGGATTTTGTAAAAATTAATAAAGAACGCCACGCTGTAAAAACATTTGACGGTAAAAAAATACCAACAGTAGATGTGAAACAGATTATCTCTGCTGCAAGTTTAGCACCTTCTGCACATAACATCCAACCTTGGCACTTTGTCATTGTTGAGAGTGAACAAAAACGTCAAGAACTTCTATCCGTTGTTCATGGAAAAAATGGTCAACAAGTGAAAGAAGCTGGAGCGGTCATTGCTATCTTTAGTGATACTAATCTTTCTGAACGCTCAAGTGAAATTGCACGTACTGGGGCTGGAGAAATGGATAGTGAACAACTGCAACGTTTCAATAGTCGCTATCCCCAAATGTTTGAAAATATGGACGAGATGATGGAAGCAAGCTATTTATCATTGAATATTGGTTTTGTGACGATGAATCTCATGTATGTCATCAAAAATAGAGGCTATGAAGGCAATATTATTCTTGGCTTTGAACGTACTGAGCGCGTGAATGAAATTCTCGAAGTCGATAAACGTTACCGTCCAGAGCTCTTGGTTGTATTGGGCTCATCAGAAGTAAAAGGTCAAGCAAGTTACCGCTTGCCACAACAAAATATTATTGAAATTCGATAATAAGTAATAAGAGAAAAAAGTGAGTCGTTTATATCGAAATTTAAGGTGGATTTTGCTAGAATAAGAGAGATATAAAAACGATAGATATAGGTAGTAAGGGGAAAAAGTGCTAGATTTTTGGCAGGACTATCCTGAAATTAAGGAAAAACTTATCGCAGTACAAACTATGATGACAGAACGTTTAGCGGTAAATAATACAGATATACGTGACGCATTACAAAAGTTTACGACGCGCGGAGGTAAAATGGTTCGGCCAGCGCTTTTTTTTCTATTTTCTGGCTTAGTTGACGAGGAGATAGAAGACGAAGAACGTTTGGTTAAAATAGCAGCCAGTTTGGAGTTGTTACACTCGGCAACATTGATTCATGATGATGTTATTGATGATTCCCCTTTACGTCGAGGCTTGCCGAGTGTTGAAGCACAATTTGGCAAGGATGTTGCAGTATACACGGGTGATTTTATTTATACGGTTTACTTCGAGTTGCTTTGTGAAACAATGGCTGCGACACCATTTTTGCCGCGTAATGCAAGATCGATGAAAAAGATTCTTCAAGGTGAACTTACACAGATGCAATCAGCTTTTAATGCAGACAACAGTATTAGACGCTATCTTAAAGCTATCAGTGGTAAAACTGCAGAGCTATTGAGTTTAGCTTGTTTAGAAGGTGTGTATTTCTCTGGTGGTGATAAGCAGATGCAACGGTCTGCACGAAAGATTGGTTTAGCGATTGGTCTTGCTTTTCAGATTTATGATGATGTACTTAATTTCACAGTCGGTTTGGAAGAAGCTGATAAGCCAATATTGACGGATTTTCGTCAAGGGATTTATACCTTACCCTTGTTGCTGGCAAAAGAAGAAGCGCCTGAGAAAGTCATGCCCTATCTGGAAGCGCCAGAAGGACTGAGTCGTCAAGAATGTATCGAATTTTCCGAATTGGTCACTGATCTAGGAGGCATTACAGGAAGTCTTTTCTTAGCAAAACATCTAACCAATCAAGCGTTACTTGAAATAGAAAAATTCCCAGAATCTCGTAACCGCGAAATTTTGATGGAAGTTACCCAAACCTTATTACAAAGAAATTATTAAAAAATGAACTTTAAAATATTTGCTGAGCTTATTGAGCTGAAAGCTAAAACAGCGAGCGTTTTTCCTTTTATACTGGGAGTTGCTTATTCACTTTATCATTATCAAATAGCCAATTTTGGCCCATTAATCATCTACTTTGTGGCTATGTTCTGCTTTAACTGTTTTGTAGATATTTGGGACAACTACAATGATTACCATAAGGCTGTGGATACGGAAGATTACAAGAAAAATACCAATATCATTGGTCGGGAAAATCTATCACTTTCGCTGATAAAGGGCTTGTTACTCTTCTTCTTCTCTCTTTCCTTGATTTTAGGATTAATTGTAGCAGGACTTGTGGGCTGGCCGGTGTTTTGGTTAGGACTTTTTTGCTATTTCATTGGTATCTTTTACTCAGCTGGACCAAAACCCTTATCAAGTTTACCTGTAGGTGAGTTGGCCAGTGGTTTAACAATGGGCTACTTAATTTTTCTGATCTGTGTGTATATCAATACGAGTGCTGTTTTTGTTTGGGATTTTGCAACTTTGGCATCAACCTTCCTTGTTGCTTTACCAAGTACCTTGTTAATTTCTAACTTGATGCTGGCGAATAACACTTGTGATTTGGAAGAGGATGAAGGTAATCATCGATATACTATCGTGCATTACATCGGGAGAAAGAATGCTTTGCGCTGGTGGACATTAGCCATTATATTGGCCTATATCTCAATCGTTGGGGCAGTAGTTCTGGGACTAATCTCTCCACTCATGTTGCTCATGTTTATACTTTTGCCTTTCATTATCAAACAAGCGCGTCCTTACCTCCAAAGACAAGTAAAAAGTGAAACTTTTATTGCTTCAGTAAAAATATTAATGGTCTTCTCGCTATTGCAAGCGGGTCTCATGCTGCTTGCTTTAGTTCTCTGAGAATAAGAAAAACCTTCTCTTAAGGAAGGTTTTTCTTATTCACAACAGTCTTTTTTCGATGGGATTTCTAAGGCAGAGACCCCCTTAACAGGACAGGTCGTAGTTGTACAGTCATCGCAAGCTCCTTTGCTCCGCACTGTTTTGCGCAGTGAAAAGAAGGCTGCTATTAAAATAAGGGATAAAAGAACGATGCTAGCTAAGTTCAAGAGAAAGTTCCTCCTTGTTTGATGTGTATTTTGGTCGACGGAAGATAAGATAAAGGCTAAAAACCAAGAGAAGTACTGCAAGTAATGTACTAATGCTAAAGGATTGTGTAAGAAAGGCAGAGCCTAACTGATAAATGATAAAGCTCATGCTGTAAGCCACAGCGGTTTGAAAGCCCACAGCGCGTAAAGTCCATTTAACTTCACCCATTTCCTTATAAATTGTCGAAATAGCAGCAATACAGGGTGCACATAACAGGTTGAAGACAAGTAAAGAATAAGCGGCCAGTGGTGTGTAGCTATTTTGTAGAGCCGTCCAAATGGCTCGACCGTTATTTTCTACCTCTGCACCTTGGGCGTACAATTGGCTCATAGTTCCGACAATAGTTTCTTTGGCAATTAGTCCAGTCAAGGTAGCTACCGTGGCTTTCCACTCTCCAAAGCCTAGAGGAGCAAAAACAATACTCAGGTATCCTCCGAGCGTTGCTAATATTGATTGGCCGGGTTCAACTTGGTGCAAAGTGAAGCTATAGTTTGACAAGAACCAGAGTGCGACATTGAGCGCAAAAATGATTGTCCCAGCGCGCTTAATAAAACTCAAACCTCGATCAAACGCATATTTAAAGACTGTAGGAAAGTGAGGTATATGGTAAGTAGGCAATTCTAAGATGAAAGCAGAAGTATCTCCCGCGAACATTCTCGTTTTTTTCAAAATAATTCCTGAGAGGATAATCATGGCCATGCCTAAGAAGTATGCGCTAGGTGCAACCCAACTGGTGGAGTGAAAAAAGGCACCTGAAACTAAAGCAATAATCGGCAACTTTGCTGAACAGGGCATGAAGGTGGTCACCATGATGGTAATTTTTCTGTCCCTTTCTTGTTCAATTGTACGGGTAGCCATAATTCCCGGTACACCACAGCCAGAAGAAATCAACATGGGAATAAAGGATTTACCAGATAAGCCAAATCTTCTAAAGATACGATCCATCACAAATGCGACACGAGCCATATAGCCTGAATCTTCAAGAAAGCCTAACAGGAGGAATAGAACGAAGATTTGTGGAACAAAGCCTAGGATAGCCCCAATTCCAGCGAGGACACCATCAAGGAGTAGGGATTGGACCCAAGGAACAATCGCCAAGCTATCCATTACTTGGTGTAAAATATCTGGCAGAAAACTACCAAAAAAGTTATCATTGAGCCAATCGCTAGCGGGTGTACCAATGACCTGTATCGCTAAAAAGTAAACGAGCCACATGATAAGGATAAAAATAGGAAGGCCCAACCATTTATGGGTAACGATGCGGTCGATTTTATCTGTTAGATTAAGTTGTCCTTTATGTGTGCTTGTAACAACCAAACGAACAATTTGACCAATTAAATCATAGCGCTCGTTAACGATGATGGATGCACGATCGTCGCCCATAATTTTTTCGGTGATTGCTACGATTTCATCTAATTCTTGCTCTTGTGAGGCAGTGAGGGTGTTCGAGGCTAAACTGTCCCCTTCAAAAAGTTTAATTTGTTCAAAACGATTCTTTGCTTGGGGACAAATCGTTTGAATTTCTGCTAAGGCACTTTCAAGACGGTGATCATAATCTAAAGGAGTCACTTCAAGAGGTTGGCAAGCTTTTCGAATAGCTTCGTCTAGGCCTTTCTTCTTTAAAGCACTAGTAAGTACGACAGGTAGCCCTAAACTGTAAGACAGTTTTTCGATATCAATCTGTTTACCTTGATATTCTAGCAAGTCGCTCATATTTAGAGCGATGACGATAGGAATATTAAACTCCATCAGTTGTAATGTGAGGTACAGTGAGCGTTCGAGATTTGTTGCATCAATAATATTGAGAAGGACATCTGGTGGTGTCTCTCTGAGATAATTTCGTGTGACTTGTTCTTCTAAAGTATAAGGTGAGAGAGAATAAGTTCCCGGTAAATCTTGAATAGCGATATTCTTGTCTTTTTTATAACGTCCTGTTTTACATTCAACTGTTACACCTGGCCAATTTCCTACCTGCTGATTACTGCCAGTTAATATATTGAAAATACTTGTTTTCCCACTATTTGGGTTTCCTAGCAAAGCGATTTTAGTCATCTTTATTTCCTTTTAATCTTGGACAACAATTTTTATTTTTTCAGCATCTTTCTTTCTTAAAGAAAGTGAGTAACCCCGCAGATGAAGCTCCATAGGATCTCCTAGTGGTGCAAGTTTATGCACCGCAATACTTGTTCCCCTCGTAATCCCCATATCCATAAGCCGGCGTTTTATTTCACTTTCTCCCTCGAGTAATCGGACCACGCCACTTTGACCGATATTCAAAGACGAGAGAGGTATAAGTTCCTCATTTGATTGTTCATCTTTAATCAAAATCGTGTTGAGGTAGAAACTGCTTAGCGCTAAACGTGTCTGACCAATCTTTAAAAGCGCATTTTCCCCGTCCATAGAAATTAAAACAACTTCCGTATCAGGGGCAAAACCAAGCTCTCGAAGTTTTCCAGCATGCTCGGATTTTAATATTTTATTTACATAATATATTTGGCCGATACGGGCAGTATTCAGTGTTTTCATGCATGCTCCTTCAATGGGATGTAAAAAGTATTTGACATTACAATAAGTATAACACGAATTACTTGTAATTTCGAGGAAATTTGTGTATGGGACGAAGTGAATAAAAAAAGAATGTTTCACGTGAAAACAAATACACAAAAAAACTAGCTTTGAGAGGCCAGTTTTTTGTGTTTTATTCTACAGAGAAAATGTATGGATAAACAGGTTGCTTACCGTCATGAATCTCTACTTCGAGTTCAGGGTAACGTTTTTCTAGTTCTTTGGCAATACGTTCGGCATTTGATTTTTTACCATCTTCACCAATATAAATTGCTGCAATTTCGCTGTCTTCATCAATCATTTTTTCAAAAGCAGCAAAGATAGCATCGTTCATTTTTTTGGTTGATGCGACAATTTTATTATTGACCATGCCAAGTGTATCTTTTTTATGGATATCAATACCATCAATATTGGTGTCACGAATAGCTTGTGTCACTGAACCAGATTGTACGTCTGCTAATGAAGCAGTCATATTTTCTTTGTTTTCTTCAATTGATTTTGTTGGGTCAAAGCTGAGCAAGGCAGTAAAACCTTGAGGAACAGTTGCTGTTTCAATCACTTCAACAGGGATATCTGAAACTTCAGCGGCAGATTTGGCAGCCATGAAGATATTTTTATTATTTGGAAGAATAATAACTTTTTCGGCATTGACAGCTTCAATAGCTTTGAGGATATCTTCTGTTGATGGGTTCATTGTTTGACCACCAGAAACCACATGCTGTACACCCATTTCACGGAAAATATCAGCAAGACCATCACCAGCAGCGATGGCAATCAAGCCCCAGTCAGATTTAGAAGTAGAAGTGCTGATGTTGTTTGTTTTTTCTTTTTCAGCAACGCCTTCGTTTTGGAGGCGCATGTTGTCAACTTTAACCTTAACCAGACGACCATATTTAAGCCCTTCTTGCATGACAAGACCAGGATCTTCAGTATGGACATGGACTTTAACGATTTCTTCGTCATCAACAACTAAAAGTGAATTACCGATACCTGCCAAGTAAGCTTGGAAATTATCGTGATCATAACTCTCACGGGCTGTTGGACCTTGGCCTAACTCGACCATAATCTCTGTACAGTAGCCGTATTTAATATCGCTTGTAGAAGCACCCGCAACACTTGTTTCAGACTCGTGTTCAAGGTTAATCATACGGTCCATGGCACCTAAACCTTGCTCAGGATTTTCAGGGACGAATTCACCGTTGAGAGCCATCAAGAAGCCTTCGTAGATATAAACCAAACCTTGACCACCTGAATCGACAACGCCAACTTCTTTAAGGACTGGCAACATGTCTGGTGTTTTCGCTAAGGCGATTTTAGCTCCTTCAAGAGCAGCTTCCATAATAGCTGTTGCATCGTCAGTCTCATTAGTTTTACGATTTGCAAGTTCTGCAGCACCGCGTGAAACAGTTAAGATTGTACCTTCAACAGGTTTCATAACCGCTTTATAAGCGACTTCAACACCATTTTGCAAAGCGTTAGCTAAATGAATACCATCAAGTTCATCGTAGTCTTTGGCATATTGTCCAAAACCGCGGAAGATTTGACTAAGGATAACACCAGAGTTACCACGAGCGCCCATGAGCAAACCTTTGGAAAGAATTTGAGCAACTTGTCCAACAGTTTCGGCTGGCTTTTCAGCGACATCTTTGGCACCATTTGTGATTGTCATCCCCATGTTTGTTCCTGTATCTCCGTCTGGGACAGGAAAGACATTCAGAGAATTGACATATTCAGCTTGTTCGTTAAGGCGACTTGCTGCCGCCTGAATCATTTCTTGAAATTTACTTGCGTTAATATTTGACACTAGTCTTCGACCACCTTCACATTTTGTACATATACATTGACTTTAGCTGCTACAATGCCAAGTTGATTTTCCAGATTGAAACGGATACGTTCTTGGATGTTTTTGGCAACTTCGCTAATTTTAACACCATAGCTGACAACAACATAAACACCAATGATTGTTTGGTTATCGGTTGTCGTAACGACAACACCTTTAGAATAGTTTTCTTGTCCGAGGATATTACGGAAATTGTCTTTTACAGCATTTTTGCTTGTCATGCCGACAACGCCGAAAATTTCAGTAGTGCTTGCACCTACAACAGTAGCGATAACATCTGTTGCAATGTCAACATTACCATGTTGAGTATTAATAGTAACGGTCATTTTCATATGCGTGCTGTTGAATCATACAGCACTTTCCTCCATAATAATTTATGTATCACTTCATTTTATCATAATTTTGTAAAATAGAACAGTTGTTTTATTGGTTTTTTGTTCAATTTAGCCTTGTAAGTGCTTTAGGGGAGGGAGTCCTAAGTCGAAAGAGTTTTAGAAGATAAAAAACCAAAGATCAATCGTTAATTATGACCTTTGGTTTTTAATGTGTTGGAGAAAGAGAAGAAAATAAAAAAGACCAGTAAATAAGATTCACTAGCTTTCTTTATTTTATCCAATTATACACGCTCAACGCCTGCAGGCAATTTTTTCAATGCTTTAGCTGAAGCCCATACAGTTTTGAGTTCACCGTTTTCAAGAATTTGAACTTTTTGAAGATTAGGTTTAACTACACGTTTAGTTTGGTTCATAGCGTGTGAACGGTTATTACTTGATACAGTCTTACGACCAGTAAAATAACATTCTTTTGACATGGTTTGGTTCCTCCTTAAAAATTTTATGCTTTTTTTAAAGAGCATCTCTAAAAATTCAGATCTGAAACACAATTCTTACAGAAACCCTCAAAATAACATACCAAATTAGTATAACATTTTTTTATTAAAAAAATCAAGTTTTATTTCCAAATTTCACCAAAATTTTTATATAATAGGAGATATGGAAAATCTAATCGAGCAACTCACTGCCAAAAATAGCGAATATGTACATAACGTAACAAAGCAATTGATGCTTTTAGGAAAATCAGACGAGGAAATCAAAGCAATACTCGCTGAAATCTTGCCGAAAATCATTGAAGGACAAAAGGAAGGTATTCTGGCCCGCAAATTATTGGGGGCACCAATGGAATTTGCGACACAGTATAAACCTGAGGAAGATAAGGTAAAACGTCAGGAAACAGCGAAAAATGAATCACCCTTCTTGATGTGGCTAGATAGTGCTTTACTTTTCTTTGGTGTGATTTCAGTGGTTATGGGACTGATGGGTCTCTTCCAGCCACAAGCAAGTGTTTACGGTCTATTGACAACGCTGGCTTCTTCTGCTCTCGCTGGTTTGGTGATGTACTGGATGTATAAATATTTTTACAGTGCACAACGCCCACAGAAAAAAGGCAAAGGTTTTGCGATGTTGGCTGTTGCGATGTTGGCATGGGCAGGCGTTTCTGTCTTGGTCGCTCTCTTACCAAAATCCATCAATATTGTACTTGCTCCGTACATTACAATTATTCTCGGGGCAGCCGTGATGGGAATTCGCTTTCTTATTCAACGTAAATTCAATGTGCAGTCTTCGATGGCACGTCAAACAAAGTAAACTAATTAACCCCGTCCTCATTGTGACGGGGTTTTATTTCGAAAATGTAAGGTATTTGCTTCTCTAATAATGTTAGGATAGAATAAGAGTTAGGAGAGAGCTTATGTCATTTAAATATGAAGGTTTATCACAAAAAGAAGTTAAAAATCGTTTAAAATCAGGTCAGGTCAATATCGCAAAGAATGAGAGCAGTAAAACATACGGCCAAATTTTTGCGAGTAATTTGCTGACTTTTTTTAACTTAATCAATATTTTCCTTTTTATTTTAGTGCTTTCAGTGGGCTCGCATCGAAATGCGCTTTTCATTATTGTTGTTGCAGTGAATGCAGGAATTGGTTTATATCAGGAAATTAAAGCACGTCGCTTGCTCGACAAGCTCTCTTTATTGAATACAAGTAAGGTCAAGACTTTTCGTCAAGGGAAACAGATTGAATTAAAACAAGAAGAGCTTGTGCTTGATGACATTATTCTTCTGGGACTTGGAGATCAAATTCCATGTGACTGCCAAATCATTGAAGGGCAAGTGGAAGTAAATGAAGCTTTGCTTACCGGAGAGGCTGACGCGCTGACTAAAAAAGAAGATGCAGAACTTTTTTCGGGTAGTTTTGTCACAAGCGGGACAGCTGTTGCGCGGGTTGTTCATGTAGGAAAAGACAATTATATTCATCAATTAGCCCATGAAGCTCAAAAAATAAAGAAACAGAAACGAATGTTGCGTGACAGTTTAGCAAAAGTTGTACGTATCGTAAGTTTCATTATGATACCCTTGGGAATTTTGCTTTACCTCAAGTTGTTTTATGTCATTGATACGGGCCACAAACAAGCCGTTCTAGGAACGGTTGCTGCCTTAGAGGGTATGTTCCCACAGGGGTTGATTTTATTGACTAGTATGGCTTTAACGTTGGGAGTTATCAACTTAGTGAAGCAAAAAGTTTTGGTTCAAGAGCTGCATACGATTGATGCGCTTGCACGAGTGGATGTACTGTGCTTGGATAAAACAGGGACCATTACGACGGGTGAAATGAAAGTGGAAAAGATTGAGAGTCTGACTGAACATTCTGAGCCGCACATTGTCCATATTATGGGAAATCTTCTAGAAAACCTCCCAGATCAAAACGTCACTGCACAAGCCTTAAGGGAGTATTTTGCTTCATTAAAGGATTACAAAGTTTCTCAAGTGTTGCCATTTTCTTCTGAGAGAAAATACAGCGCAGTTGAGTTTACAGAAGGGGCCTTTTATTTAGGTGCTTGGCAGTTTTTGTTTCCAAAGGGAAATGCCGTGTTAGAACAGCACGCACAAAAGTATGCAGAAAAGGGTTATCGTGTGTTAGTCTTGGCCCGCTCAAAACAAGCACTTGATAGAGACCGACTTCCTGAAGACCTAACTGCAGAAGCGCTCATTGTTATTTCTGATGTTTTACGTGACGATGCTAAACAGACTCTGGCCTATTTTAAAAAGCAGGGTGTACGTTGTAAAATCATCTCAGGAGATGATCCTGTAACAGTATCGGCAATTGCGAAGGCTGTTTCCTTACCGGATGCCGAGCAGTATGTTGATGCCAGTCAACTAAAAACAGAGGCAGAACTGGAGTTTGCAGTAGAAAATTTTCAAATTTTTGGTCGTGTCTCCCCACAACAGAAAAAAATGATGGTGCAAATCCTGAAGAAGCAGGGGCACACAGTAGCGATGACTGGAGATGGTGTCAATGATATTTTGGCCTTTAAGGAAGCCGATTGTTCGATTGCCATGCGCGAAGGTAGTGAAGCAGCGAAACAAACCGCCAATCTTATTTTGATGGATAATAACTTCTCGGCGATGCCGTATATTGTTAATGAGGGGCGACGCGTAATTAATAACTTAACCCGTACAGGATCTTTATTAATGGTGCGGATGATGTTTTCGATAGCTTTAACTGTGTTGACTTTATTTGCGGGGAGTGTCTATCCTTTTGAGCCAATCCAGCTTACTGTTTTGACCGCGTTTTTTGTCGGGATTCCCTCTTTTTTCTTGAGTTTTGAATCAGACTTTTCAAAAGTTGAAGGCCGTTTTTTGCGGACGCTGTTTGAGCGTGCGTTTCCTGTGGGTTTTAGTATTGCTGTCGGTGCAATACTTATCGTTACAATAGGCGGAGTCTTCGGCATTACACATACTGAACTTGCGATGATGACGGTTCTCTTTTCTGCATGGAACTACGTTTTAATGCAGCGCAAGATATTTTGGCCTATTAAACGCTACCGCTTATGGATTTTCACAATCACACAGCTTTCTTTTTTTGTAGCTTTAATTGTGGGTACGGATTTTCTTAATTTAGCATGGCCGAGTCCGCTTCACTTTACATTACTTATCCCATTTCTTATTGTTGCACCTCTTGCACAATATTTACTGACAAAGGGAGCCTTATTCATGTTTAAAAAATTATAATTGAAACATACTAAACAAAAGGTGCTAGAGCGTTGCTTCTAGTCCTTTTTGCTCCTACCTCAGGCAGAATTAGAATGAAATAAAAGTAAAAATATGCTATAATTATGCTGATTAACTATAATAAAATAGAAGAAATAAAGTGAGGTACCTCATGAAAGGGATTATTTTAGCAGGTGGATCAGGAACGCGTTTGTATCCACTGACTCGTGCAGCAAGTAAACAATTGATGCCCGTCTATGATAAACCAATGATTTATTATCCATTATCTACACTGATGTTGGCTGGGATCAAAGATATTTTGATCATCTCAACACCAGAAGATACACCGCGTTTCCAAGAACTCTTGCAAGATGGTTCTGAATTCGGTCTAAACTTGCAGTATGCTGTTCAACCAAGTCCAGATGGTTTGGCTCAAGCTTTCATCATCGGCGAAGACTTTATTGGTGATGATTCAGTTGCTCTTATCTTGGGTGATAACATTTATCATGGCCCAGGGATGTCTAAGTTACTTCAAACTGCTGCAGCCAAAGAAAAAGGCGCAACTGTGTTCGGTTACCAAGTGCCAGACCCAGAGCGTTTTGGTGTTGTTGAGTTTGACGAAGATATGAACGCTGTTTCAATTGAAGAAAAACCTGAGGTACCAAAATCTGACTACGCAGTAACAGGGCTTTATTTCTACGATAATGATGTTGTAGAGATTGCTAAAAACATCAAACCTTCACCACGTGGAGAGTTGGAAATCACAGATGTGAATAAGGCCTATCTTGAACGTGGTGATCTCTCTGTCGAACTTATGGGGCGTGGCTTTGCATGGCTCGATACAGGAACACATGAAAGCTTGCTCGAGGCAGCGCAATATATTGAAACAGTTCAACGTATGCAAAACGTTATGGTTGCTAACCTTGAAGAAATTGCATGGCGTATGGGCTATATTTCTGAAGAAGCCGTACGTGAACTTGCACAACCGCTTAAGAAAAACGCATACGGTAAATATTTACTTAAATTGGTAGGTGATAAATAAATGACGGATAACTTTTTTGGAAAAGAACTTGCAGCTCGCAAAATTGAAGCTATTCCAGGTATGTTAGAATTTGATATTCCGGTTCATGGTGATAATCGCGGCTGGTTTAAAGAAAACTTTCAAAAAGAAAAGATGCTTCCACTCGGTTTCCCAGAAAAATTCTTCGCAGAAGGAAAATTACAAAATAACGTTTCTTTCTCACGTAAAAATGTTTTGCGCGGTTTACACGCTGAACCATGGGACAAATATATTTCTGTAGCAGATGGTGGACGTGTTTTGGGCTCATGGGTAGATCTTCGTGAAGGCGAGAGCTTTGGTCATGTTTACCAAACAGTGATTGATGCCAGCAAGGGTATTTTTGTACCACGTGGCGTTGCCAATGGTTTCCAAGTTTTAAGTGATACTGTTTCTTACTCTTACTTAGTAAATGACTATTGGGCTTTGGAACTTAAACCAAAATACGCTTTCGTCAATTATGCAGATCCAACTTTAGGTATTGAGTGGGAAGATCTTGCACATGCTGAAGTGAGTGAAGCAGACAAAAATCACCCACTGCTTGCAGATGTAAAACCCCTAACCGCAGATTTACTCGGCTAAAATGAAGGCCAAACATCTACAAAGTAAAAGAATACTAGAGTTTTGGCAAGTGAATAAGGAAAATGAACAACCTGTGTGGGTAAAGAAGGTCTTTGCTTCAGGTGGATTTTCTTGGTTAAATGATAAAACATTACGTATTGTTAATACTGGTGGTTTGATCAAGATTAACGCTGCTCAAGATGAATTTCTGGTGTTTAATGGCAAATATTTAAAAATTGTGTCAGCGCAGAAATTCAAACAAGACTGTCGCTTGCAATAAAAAATATACTAGAGGAAAAACAATGACTGAATTTAAAAATATCGTAGTCACTGGTGGTGCTGGATTCATCGGTTCAAATTTCGTACACTACGTTTATAATAATCATCCAGATGTACATATTACCGTTTTAGATAAATTAACGTATGCGGGAAATCGTGCCAATATTGACATGATTCTTGGAGATCGTGTAGAGCTTGTCGTTGGTGATATTGCAGATCCAGAGATTGTGGATCAGGTTGCTTCCAAGGCAGATGCGATTGTGCACTATGCGGCAGAAAGCCACAACGACAACTCACTTAAATCACAAGATGAGTTTATCCAAACGAACTTTATTGGGACATATACGTTGATTCAAGCGGCACGAAAATATGATTTACGCTTCCATCATGTATCGACAGATGAAGTTTATGGTGATTTGCCTTACCGCGAAGATTTACCAGGACATGGCGAAGGCGAAGGTGAGAAATTCACTGATAAAACACCTTACAATCCATCAAGTCCTTACTCTTCGACTAAAGCAGCATCGGACTTAATTGTCCGTGCTTGGGTACGTTCATTTGGCTTGAAAGCGACAATTTCAAACTGTTCAAATAACTATGGACCTTACCAACACATCGAAAAATTTATCCCACGTCAAATTACAAACATTTTATCAGGGATTAAACCAAAACTTTATGGCGATGGTAAAAATGTGCGTGACTGGATCCATACAGAAGACCATTCTTCTGGCGTTTGGACAATTTTGACCAAAGGCCGTATGGGTGAAACTTATCTTATCGGAGCCGATGGCGAAAAAAATAATAAAGAAGTTTTAGAAGAAATCTTAACGGAGATGGGACAAGCACCTGACGCTTATGATCGTGTAACTGATCGTGCTGGCCATGATTTGCGCTATGCTATCGACAATACAAAACTTCGTACAGAACTTGGCTGGGAGCCTAAACACACAGACTTTGAGTCAGGCTTGAAGGCAACAATTGATTGGTATACTGAAAATCAAGACTGGTGGAAGGCAGAAAAAGCTGCTGTTGAAGCAAAATATGCTGAAAGCCAAAAAGTTCTCTAAGATAAAGGAATAAATATGATTTTAATTACTGGTGGAAATGGCCAACTTGGTACTGAGTTACGCCATCTTCTTGATGAACGGGATGTAAAATACTTTGCAGCAGATGTTAATGAACTTGATATTACGGACAAAACTGCTGTTGATGCTTTCTTTGACAAAAATAAACCAGAATTGGTTTATCACTGCGCTGCCTACACTGCTGTAGATAAAGCAGAAGATGAAGGTAAAGCTCTTAACGAAAAAATTAATGTTGATGGCACACGTCATGTAGCTGAGGCAGCTGCTCGTGTTGGAGCAACACTTGTTTATATTTCAACGGACTATGTTTTCAATGGTGATTTACCTGTTGGTCAAGAATGGGAAGTTGATGCGCCAAAAGGCCCTGTTTCAGAATATGGACGTACAAAATTACTCGGGGAGCAAGCAGTTGAAGCATCTGGTGTGAAATTTTATACGATTCGTACAGCATGGGTATTTGGTAGCTACGGACCAAATTTTGTTTTTACAATGCAAAATCTCGCCACTCGTTTTCCAGAAATCACCGTTGTTAATGATCAACACGGTCGTCCTACTTGGACCCGTACATTAGCAGAGTTTATGGTCTACTTGGTTGATCAACAAGCAGAAGCAGGTTATTATCACCTGACAAACGATGCTGCACCTGGAGAAGATGTAACATGGTTTGATTTTGCTAAAGAAATTTTGAAAGATACAGATACAGTTGTAAAACCTGTAGATTCAAGTAATTTCCCATCTGCCGCGAAACGACCATTTAATTCAACGATGAGTCTTGCTAAAGCGAAAGCTACAGGATTTAATATTCCAACATGGCAAGAAGCTCTTGCACAATTGTTGACTATTGGTGACTTAAGAGAAAATAAAGACAAAGTCAAAGGCGAAACAGCAAAATAAATATGGCATCGACAAGTTTTGGAGATGATAAAAAACAGCGAAATTCTGTCTTTAAGGCAGAATTCTCGCTTTGAGAGGTTAAAAGTTTGCGCTTGCAAACGTAGAAAAACATGAAAAAACACATTTTTATTATTGGTAGTCGTGGATTGCCAGCAAAGTATGGAGGGTTTGAGACTTTTGTAGAAGAGTTGGTTAAACACCAAAGTAATCAAAATATTAAATATCATGTGGCTTGTCAAAGCGAGAATTCAGATATAGAAGTTGTGGATGGTCATTTTGATTATCGAGGGGCTGATTGCTTTGTTATTAATGTGCCAAACATTGGACCAGCGCGTGTAATTGCATATGATGCTCTGGCAATTAATGCAGCCCTTAAGCAAATTAAAGAGGAACAAATTATTGAACCAGTCTTCTATATATTAGGAAATACAATAGGTGGCATTATTGGTCACTATGCTCATAAAATTCACAAGGTCGGCGGAAAGCTGCTTGTCAATCCAGATGGGCTTGAGTGGAAACGTACCAAGTGGCCGAAACCTGTGCGCCGCTATCTTAAGCATGCGGAGAAAAAAATGGTCCGTAGTGCGGATATGATTATTAGTGACAATCAAGGTATTCTTGATTATTTACGTGCAGAATATGGTCAGGTCAAGAGTGAAGTGATTGCTTACGGTACAGAGAAGTTCAATTCAAATTTGACAGAATCAGAAACTCTGGTAAAATATAAAACTAGTGATTATTATTTGATTGTAGGGCGATTTGTGCCTGAAAACAATTATGAATTACTCATTCGTCACTTTATGAAAAGTAAAACGAAGAGGGATTTAGTGATTATTACAAATCACGAAGGAAATCCTTATTATGAAGAACTCCGAGCTCAGACAAATTTTGACAGGGATCCTCGGATCAAATTTGTGGGCACAGTTTATGATCAAAATGAATTGCGTTTTATCCGCGAGCAGGCTTTTGCTTACCTGCATGGTCATGAGGTGGGCGGAACCAACCCAGGTCTTCTTGAAGCCATGTGGTCGACTCCAGTCAATGTCGTCCTTGGTGTGAATTTTAATCGGATGACTGCGGGAGATTCTGTCATTTATTTCGATAAGGAAAACCTTTCAAACGTGCTTTCAGAAGTTGAAAAAATAACAACTGATGCACGTCAAAATTTACAAAACAAAGCAAGACTAATTATTGAAGAAAAATACACATGGGAACACATTTGTGCCCAGTATGAAACCTTATTTACAAAAATAAGCGACTGAAACCGAAAGAGGCCTCTCAACATGCCCAAAGTTAATATTTTAATGTCGACTTACAACGGTGAAAAGTTTGTTGCTGAGCAAATTGAAAGCATTCAGAAACAAACATTTCAAGATTGGAACTTGATTATTCGAGATGATGGGTCCAAGGACGAAACCGTTAAAATAATCGAGCATTTTGCCAGTAAAGATCATCGAATTAAAGTAATCAAAGCCAAAAACGTTGGTGTAATTCAATCTTTTTATCAATTGGTAAAAGCTGATATTGCTGATTTTTATTTTTTTGCTGATCAGGATGATTACTGGCTACCAGAAAAATTGGAAATTATTCTGGTAGAAGCAGAAAAGCATGATAGTAATATCCCCACCATGTACTACACGGACCTTAAGATTGTTGATAAACAACTCAATATCTTATCGGAAAGTATGATTCGCAGTCAGTCCGATCATGCCAATACGGAACTGGTTCAAGAACTCACAGAAAACACTGTTACTGGTGGTGCGAGCATGATTAATCATGCTTTAGCACAAGAGTGGCAAACCACTGAGGATATTATCATGCATGACTGGTATTTAGCACTTCTAGCTACCGCAATAGGGAAATTGGTTTACATAGATCAACCAACGCACCTCTATCGCCAGCACGATGCGAATGTTCTGGGGGCAAGAACGTGGACGAAGCGGATGAAAAAATGGTTACGCCCCCATCTTTGGTTTGAAAAGTATTGGTGGCTTATCGAATCTAGTCAAAAGCAAGCACAAAAACTGCTGACAGAGAAACTGGATAAGTTATCATTGTCGAACAAGGTGCTTATCCAAGACTATGTTGATTTGCTCAACATGCCAAAGGAAAAGCGCCGCCAAACACTCAATCAGTACAAGTTACGAAAGAATAAAAGTTTTCATACTAAAATCTTCCGTACTCTGATTCTTACAAAATTTGCATATAAAGGAAAAAATAAATGAATTTCTTCAGCCGTAGAAATCAAATTCTACTTAAAGAACTGATTAAAACAGACTTCAAACTTAGATATCAAGGGAGTGCTATTGGTTATTTATGGTCAATCCTCAAGCCCGTAATGCTCTTCTTGATTATGTATCTCGTATTTGTACGTTTCATGCGTTTTGGTGAAGGAACACCTCACTTTGCTGTAGCACTGCTCTTAGGGATAACCATCTGGAATTTCTTCGGCGAGACAACAGGAATGGGAATGCTCTCGGTCGTAAGTCGAGGGGATATGCTTCGAAAAGTGAACTTTTCAAAATCAGTTATCGTTTTTTCAGTTGCTGTCAACGCTTTTATTAATTTGATGATTTCACTTGCAGTGGTGACTGTCTTTGCCTTCATCAATGGCGTTCAGATGTCATGGACAGTTATTTTTGTCGTTCCACTCTTATTAGAGCTTATTCTTTTTACTACAGGGATTTCCTTTATGCTCGCGACATTTTTTGTCTATTTTAGAGATTTGGGGCCTATTTGGGAAGTTGTCATGCAAGCTGGGTTTTATGGTACGCCGATTATTTATCCAATTACTCAGATTTCAACCAATCATCTTACCGTAGCAAAATTTCAAATGTTGAACCCAATGGCACAAATTATTCAAGATATGCGTTACGTGTTAACCTTTAGTAATAATACGAATCCGACCTTATGGCAACTTTGGGATAATTCATTCGTAATTGCTATCCCTTATGTTCTTTCCGTCCTTGTTTTTGGTTTAGGATTGTGGGTATTCAATAAAAATTCGAATAAATTTGCGGAAATTGTTTAAGGAGGAAAGAATGTCAGAAGTAGCAGTAAAAATAGATCATGTAAGTAAATACTTCCGCCTCCCAACTGAAGCAAGTACGAGTCTACGTACAACTTTGGTCAATCGCATGCGAGGCATTAAAGGATATAAGGAACAACATGTTCTCAAAGATATTGACTTTACCGTTGAAAAAGGTGACTTTTTTGGAATTGTTGGTCGTAACGGTTCAGGAAAATCAACACTTTTAAAGATTATCTCTCAAATATATACACCAGAAAAAGGAACAGTTACCGTTAATGGAAAACTGGTCAGTTTTATTGAGCTTGGCGTCGGCTTTAACCCAGAACTTACAGGTAAAGAAAATGTTTATCTTAATGGCGCAATGCTTGGCTTTTCTACCGAAGAGATCGATCAGATGTATGATGATATCGTGGAATTTTCTGAACTCCATGAATTTATGAATCAAAAGTTAAAGAACTACTCAAGTGGAATGCAAGTGAGATTGGCCTTTTCAGTCGCAATCAAGGCTAAAGGTGATGTACTTGTTCTTGACGAAGTACTTGCTGTGGGAGATGAAGCCTTTCAACGTAAATGTAACGATTATTTCTTAGAACGCAAAGCTTCAGGTAAAACAACGATTTTAGTTACTCACGATATGAATGCCGTGCAAAAATATTGTAATAAAGCTGTTTATATTAAAGAGGGCATTGTTGAAAAAGGTAATATTCAGGATATCACCAATAAATATTCTGAAGATAATCTTGCAAGAAATAACACTTCCGTTGGAGAAGAAGAAACTGTTGCCGCAAAGATTGCAATTGAACCAGTATCTCCTCTTTCGCTTTCAAAACCAGAAGATAAGTTTGTTGGAAAATTAAATGTACAACTTTTTGATGAAACATTGGATAAATCAGATTTATTTATTTCTTACAGCCTTCACGATGTAAAACGTGGTGGAATAATCTACGATAGTGGTTCAATGCCAATACACACAGTAGACACTATTGAAATCCCGATGGAGAATTTTCACAATACCGAATTCGGCTTAGTTGCAACAATCCGGATGAAACGGCGTGTAGCAGAGGATGGGTTCATTGAAACTGAGCTTCTGACTGCCTCGCCGTTACTTAGCTTTGTTTATCGTGATTCTTCAGACAAACGCACTTATGGACTTTTAAAAGAAATCAAATGATCCCAAAAAAGAAAATCAAACTGTATTCATGGAAAGCACCTGGAGGCAGGCCTAACTTTGGGGATGAACTTGGCCCGGAAATTATCCAAAACCTATTCTCTTACCTTGAAGTGGTTTATGAACCAGATATCAGAAAAGCAGATCTGCTCTCTGTTGGGAGCCTTTTACATATTTTACTTGATTTAGAGTATAATCGCCCAACGAAAAAGGTACATATTTGGGGCACTGGTACAATCTATCCACTTCAGGCAGAAGTGGGGTCAATCAAGGAAACATATCCTTTGCACAACTTTTCAGAGCTTAATTTTTCGAAACTAAAATTTCATGCAGTACGTGGAAAGCTTACGCAAGAAGATTTGAAGCTCCCACCCCTTCCACTAGGTGATCCAGGACTTCTTGTTAATAAAGTTTACCAAGAAAGCCCCAATAAAGAAGATAAAATAGGAATCATTCCTCATTTTGAGGAAGCAGACTACCCTTTTATTCAAAAATTGGCTGCAGATCCAAGATTTAAAATTATTGATGTATTGCGTGCACCGCAAGCAGTAATCACTGACATCACCTCTTGTAAACTTGTTTTTTCTTCCTCACTTCATGGATTAATCGTTGCTGACAGTTTCAAGATTCCTAATCTACATATGAATCTCTCAGACCGTCTGGTTGGGGGAGATTTCAAATTTGAAGATTATTATTCAGCAATAGGAAAAGAGCATAAGTTGGCAGACTTGGACTTGATGTTGAATCAAGATTACCAAGAACAACAAATTGCAGCATACTTCCCTATTCAAGGCCTTGAAGAAAAACAGCAAGCCTTATTAAAAGCCTTCCCCTATAGAAGAACAAACTATATTTATTCATTATTAGCTAAACTAAAAATCATTTCATAAGGAGAAAAAAATGAACACGACGGACAATAGAAAATTAAAACTCCCTGCAGAGAAATTCTTTATCATCGTTGTGCTCATTTTTGGTGCATTCTCAACATTTCTCACACCTCCGATGACGACTGGTGATGAAGGCTATCATCTTAGTTATGCTTATAATCAATTCTCGGCTAATCATCCAAAGGTTATGGCAACGCCGAACCTTCGAATTATAGAGAATGAGGCGATTGGTGGTTCTACAGGTAGTACAGCAAATATCAGTATTAAGGATACTATTTTCAAAAAAGTGGATTTAGAGAATGATGGTATTCGCTTCAATTTCACGAATAATGGAAATAGTTTTGTCCCCATTAATTTTATGCATCTCCCAGCGTCCATAGGTGTGTTAATCGCCCGTCTTATCTATCCAAGCATTGGTGTGATGGACTATGGTGGTAGACTTGCTAATCTCCTGTTTTTCGCTCTTTGCTTTTACTTTATTATCAAGAAAAGTAATCAGGGTAAGTGGTTGCTCGTGATGCTCTTTACTGTTCCTTACCTTATGAAGATTGCAAGTCCAAGTTACGATATCTTTAGTTTTATTGTCTTTGCAATGTTTACGCTCAACTTTTTAGAGTTAACACAAATCAAGAATTTTAAAGAGTTGAGTAAAAAGCAAAAAATTTATAGTTTAGCGACTATCTTGTTGCTCTTTTTAGCGAAGAAAAATTATGTTTTCTCTCTCTTTGCCCTTATTGGACTACCAATGGTCTATAAACCTGTTGTTACCACGATTAAGAAAATGAAGAAACACACAATAATTGTGTTATCTACATTAATTGTTGCCTTGGTTATCGCAGGACTTGTTCTTTTCAACGAAAAACTTGGCTTAATTCATTTTGGAAAAGTATTTTTTAATAACTATTTAAATTTTGCAACTATGGGCCCTAACGCACGAAGAATGTGGATGATTACTCCAATGAATCTTCCAGACTTTTTCAATATCATATGGATTTTATTATTCTGCTGGGTTGCTATGGGGGAGTTCAGACGTGTGTATCCTAAATGGACAGTATGGAGCTCAGGAATGACTTATTTTATTAACTGGATTGGTATTTTCGCAGGCTTCTATATTGGTCAGAGAGCGCTCTCGACCTTCGATGAACTCTCTGGTCGCTATCTCCAGCCCCTGATTATTTTCTTCCTTCCAGCATTACAAAACTTGGGCGCAAAGTATAATATCCAACTTTCAGAACGAACAGTCGCAAATATTGCAAAAGTCTCTACAATTACGATAATGGTTCTTTATTTATTTATCGTTTTCTATCGAGGATTTATTCTAAGAGTAAAACCGACAGGAGTTGTTTAAAAAGGAGTAAAAACCCCCATGAATGATAAGGTTTCTGTTGTAGTCACTTGCTACAATCATGAAAAATATATTGCAAAATGTATCAAAAGTATCTTTGAACAAACGTATCAAAATATTGAGCTTATTGTCTTTAACGATGGTTCTACAGATCGTTCGGGAGAGATTATCTCTTCGTTACTTCTAGAATCTCCTTTTAAAGAAACAAAATACTTTTCAGGCGCGAATCAAGGTGTAGTAAAAGTTAGAAATGCGGCCCTAGAACAAATAACAGGTGAGTACTTGTTGTTTGTGGATAGTGATAATTTTTTGAGCAAGGATTATGTTGAGATCCTGCTCAAAGAAGCCAAAAAACATGGCGATGCTGATATTGCTTACTGCCAGCTTTGGGATTTTGAAAAGAAGCGTAATATTTTACACGACAATCTCGACTTTATTTTAGAAGATGAGCTGGTACAAAATGTTATCGATATGTCTTCTTTGGTTAAAACAACAGCTATAAAAAGCGCAAAATTTGATGAAAATTTAAAAAGCTTAGAAGATTATGATTTTTGGCTTAATTTAATTCTTAAGAACGGAGCGAAAGCTTTTTTTGTAAGAGAAACGAAGTTAAACTACAGAGTTTTAGATGCTTCTCGAAGTCAAAGAGATGATCTCAATCGCTATTTCGAAGATTATCTTTATATTTTGAAGAAGTATAAGCCACTACTAGGAGACAAGTATGAACAGGCGATTAAGCAAAGTCTCATCTCAACTTCTCATAATTTTAGAGAGATGAATAGATTGGCAGAAGAGCGTCTTCTTTTAATACGTGATTTAGAGAAAGTATTGCATTATAATGAGCAACAACTTCAAGTTAAAGAGGAACAACTCCAAAATCTTATCCAGTCAAGAAGCTATAAATTAGGGAATCTTATTATACACAATACGAAGCGTACGCTCTTTGTCTTAAAAAGACCTAAGCTATTATTAAAAGCTCCTCGAAAAATTTACCGCAAATTATCTTTAAATTTTCATCCGCTTCTCGAAATGAGGAAAGCTCTGCTTCGTCCTTTACGCAATAAAGCGCGTGCGAAAAACAACTACCACAATCCGAAACGTGCACTTGTTTACGTAGTGTATGCAGATGGTAAAAAACTTCAAGAATACAAAATCATCTTCTTGGAAGCACTTGCTAAACTGTCCCACGAGATTATTATTGTGGTCAATGGTTCTCTCATTCCAGAAGATAAGACGATTTTGGAAACTTATGGTCGCGTAGACATTCGTCCCAACAAAGGCTACGACACAGCAGCGTTTAGACATGGTATTCTTGCTTTCGCAAATGAATCACTTTCACATTTTGATGAGCTGTTACTCGTCAATGATACCAATGTGGGTCCTTTTATTGATTTAGAAAAAATCTTTGAAAAAATGGCTTCACAAAAACTGGATTTTTGGGGAATGTCATATGGTGAACCTCAACCAGATATTACCGGTTATAATAAATATAAAACCATTCCGATTCATCTTCAGTCTTATTTCCTCGTCATTGAGAAAAGTATGTTCACTTACTCTGGCTTTATAAAGTACTGGGAAAATATGAATGACACGGATTCTAGAGATAAAGCTATTGGTAAACATGAAACAGTATTCACAAAGCATTTTGAATATTTAGGGTTTAAACACGGTGCAGTGAGCAACAATAATAGTGACAGTGCAATGTATATTCATCCATTGACGATGTTAAAAGATTTTGATGTTCCTCTTGTAAAATATACAGCATTTTCAAATTATAGTGATGATAAGTTTTTATGGCAAGGCATTTCCAGAAAAACACAAGTTCCAGAATTGATTGAATACATTAAAACCAATACAACTTACCCTGCCCATGTTATTGATAAGATGATGGAGGATATCAAAACTAGTGCGCCTAAGGAGCATATTTTAATTATTGATGGTGTGGAAAATGCTATCCCGCAATGTACACGCTATCGGGTTGAAAATAAAGCGGCACAGTTAAGGGAGCTTGGCTATGATGTGTTGACAGTCAATGCTTCGGCTTTTAAAATGAGTGATGCAGAGAATGCGAGCCATATTGTCATCTATCGTACCGGTTACTCGGAAGTACTCGAACAACTCTGTCATCTTGCAAAAAAACACAATAAGCCAGTCTATTATGACATTGATGATCTTGTTATTGATACCAAATATACTGATTTATTGGCTTATACGCAAGGACTTTCAGAGGTCGATAAGTATAATTATGACAGTAGTGTAAAATCTTATGGGAAAATGATGGCCTTATGCGACATTGTCGTTACAACCACACAAACCTTAAAAGAAGAGCTTGAAAATTATAGTTCTGAGGTGATAATTAACAGAAATCTTGCTAGTGAAGAATTGGTAAGATTAAGTCAAGAAACGCTCAAGGATTATACACAAGTTTCTTCGAAAATTAAGATAGGATATTTTTCTGGCTCAATCACACACAATGAAAATTTTGAGATGATTAAACCTGCAATCATGCAAATTCTAGAAAAATACCCACATGTAGAACTGCATTTGGTCGGCTATATTGACCTTCCACAGGACTTGAAAAAATACACAGAGCAAATCATAATGAATGACTATGTGGATTGGAAAGAGCTCCCTAGATTAATTAGCCAAATGGATATCAACTTAGCACCTTTGGTTGATAGTGTTTTCAATCGTGCAAAATCAGAGATTAAATGGCTCGAAGCAGCGCTTGTGAAAGTACCTACTGTAGCTAGTTATTTGGGATCATTTGAAGAAATGGTAAAAAATGATGAAACAGGAATCTTGGCCCAACCCGACGAATGGTATGAAAAACTGGAAACACTTATTGAAAATCCAAGCAAACGACAAATGATTGCAGAAAATGCCTATCATTTTGTTTTGGAGAATTGTACAATTAAAGAGCACACGGATGAATTTACAAAGAGCATAAGTATCTAAAAAATTTGTAGATATGACTTTAGGGAAGAATCATACTTTTCTAATTTGTCTTTTTTGACAGTGTGTCTTTGCTTATTGGCGAACAACAAGTATCACACTTTAAAGGATAAGGAAACAATAATGAAAAAATTTTTATTTGTCTCTCCGACAGGGACTCTTGACAATGGAGCTGAAATTTCAATTTTTTATCTGATGATGATGCTTGTACAACGCGGGAACACAGTGATTAATGTTGTGCCAGATTATCCAGGAGTAGATAAGACAGCCTATAAACATAAATTTGATAGCTCGGGTATCGAGACATATTTTCTTCCCGCAGGAAAATGGTGGTGGGAGGATGCTCCAGGTGGCCTTCCGGAAGATGAGAAGGTTCGTGCTTTCTATTATCGGGAAAATATCGCCCAAATTAGAAAACTCATTCAAGAAAATAATATTGATCTCGTGGTTACCAATACAGTCAATATGTTTCAAGGGGCTGTTGCCGCAGCCTGTGAATCAATACCACATTTCTGGTTAATTCACGAATTTCCCGAAAATGAATTTGCCTATTACAGAGATAAGATAGATTTTATTGAAGAGTATTCAGATGAAATTTATAGTGTAACTGGTCTTCTGAACCAGAATCTGAATACTCTATTTCAGAACAAAGAAATCAAAAATTTTATTCCTTACAGCGAAGTGGATATCTCACCTTTGAAAAAAGGAGAAAAAATCCGTTTTGTCTCTGTCGGTCGCTTGACAGAGCGCAAAAACCAAATGGAGCTTTTACAAGCTTATCATAAGTCTGGAAAGACAGATGTGGAGCTTCTTTTGGTTGGCGCTCAAGATGAGGATTATAAAACTAAGTGCTTGAGTTACATCAAGAAGCATAACCTGAAGAATGTGAAGTTAACTGGCCACCTTGAACAGCCTTGGGAAGTACTCACAGACAAAGATATCTTTGTGAGCTCCTCAGCTCTAGAAACCTTTGGTTTGGTCTATATCGAGGCTTTACTCAAAGGCTTGCCCGTAATAATCTCGGATAATCCAGGCTATGAATCTGCATATAACATCTTCCAAGAAGGTGAAAAATATCATCTCGGAAATATTGAAGAATTATCTGAAATATTATCAAGAAGTTTAACGGATTTTGAGGCAAAAAAGGAACACAGTATCAATAAAATTCCGGAAGTTCGGGAAAAATATTCTTTAGAATTTGTTTACAAAGAGTTTATTGAAAGTGGAGAGATGGTACAAGGTAATAGCAAAAAAACTCTACGACATATAGAAAATTTGGTCACTTTGAATACGGAACGTTCAAATCCACCGAGCTCGAAAATAAAAAGAATCGTTAAAAAGGTTCTTTTGAAAATTAAGAAATGATAACGATGAATATAACTATTTCTTTAGTAGCTTATGCACAAAAATTCACAGAAACTGAATCTTTCGAGTCACTCCTTAGGATGAGTGACATTATCAAAAACAAGCTTAATATCATTGTTTTTGATAATGGAAGTACGGACTATTCCGATGTCGCTCTACCTTCTGGTTTTCATTCACTCACCTATATCTATAATAAGGACAATGTGGAGCGTGGGACACGCATAGCATACGAGACTTCTCTCACTCACTCTAATGATGAATGGCTGATGCTACTCGATGATGATACCTCCCTTACAGAAGACTATCTGAGTCTTTTGCTTGCTGAATTAGGAAGTAAGATCAGAGACACAGAGATTGTTGCCTACTGTGCAAAAATATACGATGGTGTAACACAGATTTCCCCAACGGCAAGTGAAACGTTGGATATGCTCTTATTTCCAAAGGAAGCAGGAGTCTACAAACAAGATATATCAGGCATTTCTAGTACTTTAACGCTGAGAAAAGCTTTTATCGAAGATATAGGGGGCTTTTCTAAAGAGTTTCCCCTCGATTATTTAGATCACTGGCTGTTTTCTCAGATTATCTTTAACCAAAAAAAGGTGGAAGTCTTAAACTGTCAATTAAATCATCAACTCTCAGTGCAAGACTTGTCGAGTTTGTCAGAGGAGAGATTTTATAGCATTTTTAGCAGTGAATACAGGTTCTATAAAGCCTATAAGCCGGAGTTGTTCTGTCAACTTAATAAAAAATATGTTAAAATGGTTCTAAAAGGTTTTTTGAAAAGAGATTCTGGAATCAGATGGAAGAGCTTGATTAAAGTGATGTTAAAAGTAAAAACCAACAAACCCGAGGGTAAGAGAGGACTTGAATAAAGTTGATTAATGAAGCAAAAATTCTTCTAATCATTCCTGCGTATAACGAGGGAGAAGGCATTGCAGAGAACATACGAAAAGTAGAGCAGTATAGAGCAAGCTCTCCTTATAATTTAGATTATGTGGTCATTAATGATGGCTCTACAGATAATGAAGAAGAGGTTTTAAGAGAGAACAATATTAATCATGTTGAGCTTATTCAAAATCTAGGTATTGGTGGTGCTGTGCAAACAGGCTATATGTATGCAGATGAAAATGGTTATGACATTGCAGTGCAGTTTGATGGAGATGGGCAACATGATATTGAATCGCTTCCTCAACTTGTCGATCCAATTATAAATAACGAAGCAGATTTTACTGTTGGTTCTAGGTTCCTTGATGATAGTAATTCAGAATTCAAATCTTCAAGAACACGGCAAATTGGGATTAAAGTTCTTTCAGCTTTGATTCGTTTGACTTCAAATATTCGTATAATGGATGTTACTAGTGGCTACCGTGCAGGTAATCGTAAAGTTATCGAACAATTTGTGAAGAGATATCCACGTCAATATCCCGAGCCAGAAAGTTATATGCATCTTTTTGCGAAAAATATTCGGGTGAAAGAAGTTGGCGTGAGAATGTTTGAACGTACCACAGGAACATCCAGTATAAATCTTTTAAAAGGTGTGAACTATATGATTAGCGTTTCGCTCGCTGTCCTTGTATCATCGATGATTGGGAAGGAGAAAAATTAATGCCCATTCAATTACGCGTCTTAGCAATTATTTTCTCAATTATCTTTTTTATTTATGTTATTCAACTTATAAAAAAAGATAAAGCTGAGATACGCCATATGCTCAAATGGTTCATACTTGCAATAATTATTTTATTTGGTGCGCTTTTCCCTGAATTAGGAAGTAGCATTGCCCATTTTATGGGGATACAGACTTTAACATCTTTGGCTTTATTTATATTAGTGAGTTTGTTGCTTTTTATATCTTTGAAGTATCAAATGTCACTTATCTCCGCGGAAAAGCAGATTAAAAATTTAGTTCAAGAAACGTCGTTACTGAAGAAGAAAGTGGAAGAAGTAGAAAATAAGAATGATTCAAAACAATAATATCTTAATAACGGGAGGAGCAGGTTTTATTGGTTCCTCTCTAGCAAATAAGCTTATTCCCAATAACAAAGTTATGGTCATTGATGATCTCTCGATGGGAAGTTTCTCTAACCTAGATAATTCGATTAATTTAACAAAAATCGAGGGATCTGTAACGGATAAATCTTTGCTTGAAAACATTCTTGGGGAAAATGATTTTGATTATATTTTCCATTTAGCAGCAGTAGCATCTGTAGCAGATTCTGTCGCTCGTCCCTATGAAACTCATCAAGTTAACTTTGATAGTACGATGACGATTTTAGAAATACTTCGAAGAAATAAAAAGTCATTGAAACGTCTAATTTTTTCTTCAAGTGCTGCGGTCTATGGGGATGAACCAACTCTACCTAAACAAGAAGAAAGTGTGATTCGCCCTTTAACACCTTATGCAGTGGATAAGTTTGCTTCAGAGAAAATGGCGATGGTTTATAATAATTTATATAAAATTCCAGTCAGTGCGACACGATTTTTTAATGTTTATGGCCCAAACCAAAATCCTAGTTCCCCTTATTCGGGCTTTATTTCGATTTTAGTTGATCGTTTAAAAAGAAGAGCTCCCTTGACAATTTTTGGTGACGGTGAGCAGGCGCGCGACTTTGTTTATATTGATGATGTTCTTCAAGCGCTGATTCTGATTGCGACATCAGATAAGTCTTTAGGGGAAGTTTATAATGTTGGAACTGGGACAAAAACTACTCTGAATGATTTAATTCTCTTGGCTCAAAGAAATTTAAACAAAAAATTAGATGTGGAGTATGTAGAGCCCAGAGAAGGTGATATCAAGCTTTCGATTAGTAGTATTCAAAAGTTAAAAAAAATAGGATACAGTCCAAAATATAATCTCGAAAGTGGCATGAAGAAGTACTTAGATTATGAATTTCATAATTAAAAAGTGATTTTAAATCGGAGACACCCTAGTAGTTTAAAATCTTTTTGTTTCTTTTTTGCTCAAATTCTTAATAGATATTAATAATATCTATTATCTTTTTGGAACTATAATTATTTAATAAATCAAGAAAAAAGTAGAAAGATGAAGAAGTTTAAGAAATGTTCATATATATTATACTATTTGAAGTTTTTTCTTATTTAGGTAGATAGTATATTACCTGTATATTGAGCATTCCGATTCTATAATTTTTAGTTTTAATGATAGTTGGCAGATTCATTACTTAGGTATTTCGAAGTATTAAACGGTTCTAATTTTACGATAAAAATATATGTAAGTTTAATTTTGGGTTTTTGTGATTGAAAGAGACGTGATTAAGTACTTAAATTACGAATATTTTTATACATCAGAAAATTTGTTTTTTTAACAATAAAAGGAAAGGTTAGGCCTATTTTTTATGCCAAACACACAATTTGCACATACTTTTGTTATTTGTGCATATCAAGATTCACCATACTTAGAGAAATGTATTAAGTCATTATTATCACAGTCTTCGGTGAGAGAACAAAAATCAAAAATTATTCTCTACACCTCAACTCCCACGAGTTTAATGATTAAGACGGCTGAAAATTATAGTATTGAATATTTTGTAGGAACAGGTGGAAGTATTGGTGCCGATTGGAATGGTGCCTTATCTTTTGTACAGACAAAATATGCGACCATCGCTCACCAAGATGATACTTATGAGCCGGAGTATGGAACCAAGATTATTCAAGCTTTCCAAAAACAAGAAGATTTAAATATTGTTTTCTCTGATTACTATGAGATTGATGAAAATGATAATCTCAGAAAACGAAATATTAATTTAAAAATTAAAACTTTTGGCCTACGTCTACTTTCTCTATTTAAGAATAAGTCATATCAACGTAGAGTTTATTCTTTTGGCAACTTTATTTGCTGTCCTGCTGTCTCCTATAATATGGAACGTCTGAGTGATTTTAAGTTCAATGAAGAACTTCGAATGGCTTTAGATTGGGATGCTTGGGAGCGAATTATGCGTCGACCAGGTTATATCAAATATTTGCCAGAAAGGTTAATGGCTCATCGTATTCACAGTGATTCAGAAACAAGTGCAAATACTATTGACAAAAATAGAGAAAAAGAAGAGTATGATATGTTTCGTCGATACTGGGGTGAGAATATGACTCAGCTTCTTATGAAAATTTATGTGAATAATCAAAAAGGAAATATTTAGAAATGAAGAAAATAACTTTTGCTGTTGGAGATTTACGCATGGGTGGCTCTATGCGAGTACAAAGCGTAATTGCTAATAATTTGAATAGAAAAAAATTCGATATTACTTTTTTTTCTATGAGAAAAGTTGAAAGCTATTTTCATGTAGAACCAGAAATTATTTTTGCAAAAAATGCCATGACTCACAGCCAATTTCGAAGCATACTTATTAAAACTGGTATTCAAAAATATATTTTGAGGCAGCCTGTTGATATGACAGTCATACCAAATCCTAGTATGGTTAAGGATTTGGTGGACTATGTTAAAGAAAATAATATAGAAACGGTGGTTTTAGTTGAGCAGTGGGCTGTAGTAGCGCAAGAATTAAAAGAGCAACTACCAGATGTTAAATTGATTTCGTGGTTACATTTCAATGTTACAATGTATAAAACTTTTTTGTATGGGAAAAGTTATAGTAGATTAGTGAATAGTTATAAGTATTCTGATTTGATATGTGTCTTAACTGAGGAAGATAGATTAACTTTAAATGGTATGGGCCTTGAAAAAGTAAGGGTAATGCATAATCCATTAACAATTGAATCTCATACAGAGAAAGCTAATTTAAAAAGTAATAAAATTAGTTTTGTGGGAAGGATTGATTATCATACTAAAGGTTTGGACTATTTGCTAGATATTGCTGAAGAACTGGATGATAATTGGAGCATTCAAGTTGCAGGGAAAGGTCTGTTTTTTGAAGAAAAACGCTTTGCTTATGAAATAAAAAAGAGAAAGCTAAATAAAAAAATTCAATGGCATGGTGCTAAAAGTGGAAATGATTTAAAAAAACATTTTCAAGATAGTTCCATATTTATTAGTACAAGCCGCTTTGAAGGATTCCCACTGGTTTTTGCTGAGGCAATGAGTTTTGGCTTACCAGTTATAGCCATGAAAAATTCAGGTTCAGCTGAAGTTTTGAATAAAGGTGAGTATGGAGTTTTGGTGAAGCAAGGAGACGTTGCAGAGTTTGTAGTTAAGTTGAAACAATTTCAAAATTCACCAGATTTAAAAACCAAGTATGGGAAACTTTCGAAGGAAAGATCAGATATGTTTAGTGTAGAAAAGATTATATCTATTTGGGAAGAAATTCTTCAATAGTTAAATGTGTTCGGAAAAGGTCATGTTTTCGTTTAAATAGAATATAGAAGTTTAAGTGAAATTGTAAGAGAACACCTTATGATGAATAAATAAGTAGATATGTTTCATAATTGATTTTCTGAATTTTTAAAGTTAATATACAGAGAGTATGGCAGAAGATTAAGTTAGAAAAATAGTTAAGAGAGTAATAGGAGTTGAAGATGGCTGATAAGATAGATTTTGTGATTACTTATTTAGATGGAGCAGATCCAGAATGGATAAAAGAGAGAAATTATTATCGTGAAAAAATTCAAGGAGTTGTAACACAAGAAAATGGCGATAGCAGGTATAGAAATATGGACAACTTTCACTTTCTTTTACGCTCTATTGAGAAATTCGCTCCTTGGGTGAATAAGATTCATATTGTGACTTGGGGACATATTCCAGAATGGTTGAATACAGAAAATCCCAAAATTAATATTGTTAATCACCGAGATTTTATACCAGAAGAATACCTCCCAACTTTTAATACAAATCCAATTGAGTTGAATTTTGATAGAATTCCAGGTCTTGCGGAGCAATTTGTTAATTTTAACGATGATATGTTTTTGAATGCACCAACTCAACCTACTGATTTTTTTGAAAATGGTCTTCCAAAATTACAAATTATGCATGCTCCTTTTATGCCAACTCTGGCGCTGTTTGCCAATAATATTTTAGCTGTAAATAAGGTTGCTGATACAAAATGGTTGATAAATCCTAAGATGTTTTCATTGAAGAATGGGCTATTTGCTGCATTATCAAATCTGTATTTGTTACCAATTTTAAAATTTTACGGAAAATTTCTAGGTTTTAGAGCGGACCATCTTACTCTTCCACTGACAAAAACGATATATCGTGAATTTAGAGAGGCATTACCAGAATACTTTGATTTTGTGAGTAAGGGGAAATTTAGAAATTCACAAGATGTGAGAGGAATTTCTAACTGGGCGATTGCAGATTATGCACGTGCAACAAATCAATTCGAACCAATGAATTCTTTTAAATTTGGGAGCCTAGTTAATTTAGGAAAAGATGTTGATTTTGAAAAATTATTTAAATCAAAATATAAAGTACTTTGTCTAGAAGACGGAGATTTTGTAGCTGAAGAAGATTTTGATGATATTGTAAACAAAATGAATACTGCTTTTACAAATAAGTTACCTAATAAGAGTGGTTTTGAGAAATAAATATTAGATAGGATGGTACGTTGTAGTGTTTTTTATAAACATTTTCAACTAATAAAGAGATGAAATTTGTTAAGAATATGCTGTATAGTACAGTCTATCAAATGTTAAGCATAATTGTCCCCCTGATTACAACTCCTTATGTTTCTAGGGTTCTTGGAGCCACAGGGATAGGGATAAATGCTTATACTTACTCTATTGTGATGTATTTCGTGTTAGCGGGCGGGTTAGGTATTCAGTTGTATGGGAATCGAGAGATTGCCTATAATCAAAGAAATATTGAAGAAAAAAGTAAGGTCTTTTATGAATTGGTTATTTTAAAGTTTATAGCCATATTCATTGCTTCTATACCTTATTTGATTTTTTCAATGTATCAAGGAGACTTGAAGATTTATTTCATGCTTCAAGGTCTTGCATTATTAGGTTCAGCATTAGATATTTCTTGGTATTTCATGGGTGTAGAGAATTTTCGGATACTAGTTGTAAGAAATACGATTGCTCGTTTACTCCTCCTTATCTTAACATTTGTACTAGTTAAAACAGCAGATGATTTATGGATATATATTCTCTTAACCATGTTAGCTCCCCTGTTAGGTAATCTTACTGTTTGGCCGTTTTTAAAAAAAGAATTTGTTCCTGTAAAATTTAGAGAACTTAATATCCTAAGGCACTTAAAACCTACCCTACTACTCTTTTTACCACAAATAACGATGATGATTTATCTGTCCTTAAATAAAACAATGCTAGGAATTATGGATGGTGTTGTGAGTGCTGGCTATTATAGCCAGTCGGATATGATTATTCGTACAGCTTTTACTTTAGTTTCTAGCTTTGCTTCGGCTTTCTTGCCCCGCTTATCGAGTCTTTTTTCGGAAAAAAGACATTCTGAGATTAAAAGTTTAACTTTAAAGTCCTTTAATTTAAGTGCAACATTATCTATTTTAATCATGGCAGGGATTATGGGGGTTTCACAAACATTTGCGGTATTTTTCTTTGGGAAAGATTTTGAAGAAGTTGGCTCTTTGATGTTTGTTCAAAGTATAATGATCCTCTTTGTCGGGATAGCTGTAGTTGCTGGTAATCAATATTTATTAGCTTCAAATCGAACAAAAGAATACACGGTATCTGTTTCTATTGGCCTAGTGGTTAACGTTATTTTTAATTTTATTATGATTCCTCTTTTTGGAGTGATGGGCGCAGTAATAACAACCGTGTTAACTGAATTAGCTGTGGTTCTCTATCAGTTATGGTCAATACGCGATGTTTTTTCTTTGAGGGAAATACTGCATGGCTTTTGGAAGTATCTTCTTGCGGGCTTAGCGACCTTTTTTGTTGTATTTAATTTAGGCCAGTTGATGAATGTAAGTGTGATAAACTATATTATTCAAACGGTGCTCGGAACAAGTATGTATGCTCTAATTGTGTGGCTACTAAAAGCTCCAATTATTGCTGACATCAAGAGTATCATTCGTCTAAGAAAGAAAAATTAGAAATTTAAAATTAGTATTACTGAAGTAAATCACTAAATAGATATAGGATGAAAAGTATAGATGGAATATGTATCTAAAAATTTAAGGAAGTTATCGAAACAAAATTTGCCTGTTCATAAAATTTATATCGTGCTGGCATTGTTGTTTGGTATTATTTTTTCGATAGCTATGCCTATTTTTCATGAGCAAGATGGACAATATCATTTTGCAGCTTCGAGTGCTATGGTTGATCTTCCTGTAAACCTTTCCAATTATGGTGAATATGTTGTGGGATCAGGTATGGATAATCAAAAGCAATTTTATCAGAACGGGACTCACTTTCAACAATTCTATTTGCAAAAAGTTCAAATTATTCCACAAGAGGATGTTCCTCGAAAAATAAATGCTCTTAGTAGTAAATTTAACTATGATTATATGGGACACATTATTCCTGCATTGGGGGTTTGGGTAGGGTATCATATTTATCCCTCTCTTGGAGTAATGACAGTTGTTGCTCGCTTATTTAATCTTATAGTATGTGCTACGATGATGTTTTTCATTATTAAATGGGTAAAAAAAGGTAAACTTCTTTTTGCTTGTGTAATGTTGAGTCCGGTAGCAATTATTTCTTTTGCTAGCTTGTCTTATGATGCTATTAATTTTGTTTGGGTTGCATTTCTCATAGCTTATATGATAAATATGTCACTTAGATCTAAGTTAGTATTGAGGAAAGAGCTACCCATACTTGCAGTTTTAGGTGTGACCAGCGTTTTGTGGTTTAAAACAAATTTTCTTTTGTTGTTTGCCATGCCAGCCATTATCCTTGTTAATTATTTAATCTCTAATTATTATGGAGATGATGCTGTGCGTCAGAAGAGTAAATATAGAGTGATAGCAGTTGTTTCTTTTCTGACTTTTATAGTTGGAAGTGGTGCTTTCTATTATTGGACACATAGTAATGGAGGTGTGCGCTATGTTGTTTCAAGACTTTGGGCATCATTTGGTATTCTTAGTACTCCGACATCGAGTCAAGTTAGCCAAACACTCTTAGCCCAGACTAACAGAATGACAAATGGTATACCTTTTTGGATAGCAGGGGTTTGGTTCGCTTTATTAATATGTATTCTATTAGTTGAAGATAAGTATGTGAAATCAAAAGTGATTTCATTTGGAGCATTGGGAGTGTTTGGCATTTCTATTTTAGTTGTATATATGGCTTTTATTTCTTACAATAATGCGATATCAGGCCAAATTTATGGTGTACAAGGGAGGTACTTTACTCCTGTACTATTACTTCTTTCTCTTTTTATGGGAAATGAGGCATTTAAATTAAAAATAAAGCCGAAGAGAATAGTGGTTGTTCTTATGATAATTATTGTTATTATTTCAAATACACTGATTGTTACCAATACGTTGTCAAACATGCATGGATTATTTATTGATATGAGAGGATAAACAGATGACATTTTATAAAAATAAAAATTACATCAAAGTATTTTCTCTTTTGTTTGTAATGCTAATCAGCGTTTATTCAGGAAAGAGCACTTATGCCACAGAGGCAGATAATGGAGAGGTAACTTTCAATATCTCAGCCACCCAGCAAGGAGAACCAGCTGCATCTTCAAGTATTGCATATGAAAATATTCAAACAGCTTATGAAAATATAATGAAGGGGAATATTCCTAATGAACTAGAAAAAAGTGTTATTTGGAATACATCTTTGACCAATAAGGAAAATTTTATTAACTTAGGCGATGGATTAAGAGTGGGACAGGGAATAACGCATTCTTCTGAAGAAGCAAAAAAAATAATACAAATATTATTTCAGTCTAACTTTGATATTTTTCAATTTCTTAATGGTTCCTCCCATAAAACTATGAGTGATATAAAATCCCTCATAACTGATGAGAATGGAAAAGGTTCTGCACAAGCTGAAAGGGGACTTCTTGCGGTTATCAGTAATGCTATGATTATTAGTTTTGTAGACTTAGCTTCTAATAATCAAAATATATCTGTTGATTTGGATGGTACTAGCAGCGGTATCTCGTTAGAGTTTACAGGGATACCTGAAAATTCTCAGAACGCCTCTGGAGCTTACATTTTAGAGAACAATCAAAAGATTGGCTATAAAATAACAATCTCAAAAGATTTGCTTAAGGAAAGCGAGCAAGTATTTAGTATCCAAACTCCACCAAACGTAGTTATTGATAGCTCCTCAGTTCCACTGCAAAAAAAATCTTTATTACCTTCAGTGATACCAGAGGCTTATTATCAAGGGCTAACTGTGACTAGTGATAATTATGAGCTGCTCCAACAACAAGTATTTTCTATGACTTCTGAGAAGTTGAAGAGTACTTATACTAACGAAAATTACTATACATTACCTCGAAGTGATGAAGATATTACGATTACAGGGACACTATCAGTATCACCAAATGTACCAGAAGAAGTAAACTTCTTGTTTAATACATTACCACTTACTGCTCAGTTGAATTTACATAATTTTAACATGCAAGACGGTTCAAATGTTAAACAACCTTCAAGTTTTCAAATTACTGTTCAAGTAGGAGAAGGAGTTGGTGCGGCAAGTATAATATCTGCTCCTCTGAGTTCTGCAGGTATAAACTTCGTTATGATTGATGGTGAAAAAAATAAACTTATCAGTGGTGCTCAATATGTGTTGGGTAAAAAAGAAGCTGATAAATATTATATTTCCTCTGATAAAGGCTGGAAGGAAGTTGAACAAAGCAACCTTTCGCATCTTAATCTTGATGATTATATTCTACTGAGTGGTGGCAATATTTATAACTTAGATGATAATCAAGCGATACCAATGGCTGTTAATTCACAAAATTGGGATAGAGATTTTCAAGCAATCCAGTCTAGAAATCAATCACTTTTAGGTATAAGAGGTTTGGGACAAGGCAAACAATATTTTGTTATGCAAGTTAAAGCACCAGAGGGATATAGTAAAGTAGATCAACCTCATTATTTTACAGTACATAATAATAAAAATAACTTACAGTCACCTAGAAATTCCGATTCAATCGGCTTTGCTACAGAACAAGCTATGAAGCTTAATGGACAGATTCCTGGCTATATTGCCGGTACAAATGAGTTTAATGCCTTATCTGTTACTTCTGATATAGGTAATTTAAGTATAAATATAAAAAGTATCATTATTCCAATAATGTTGATTATATTATTTATTATCTTTATTGGAGTACTTCTTGTTTGGAAACTTTAATAAAAATAATGATTGATATGGAAGGCGGACCTTTATTAAGAGCTGCCTTTTTATTCCACTTATACTTATATTTTAAAAATGATGATATATTTTACAACAAAAACTCTGCGTGATTCACGCAGAGTTTTATTATTATTTAAAAGTGTTGTAGAAACGATTAAGGAATGCGGCCATCTCTCCACGTGTAACTGGAGCATCAGGTCGGAAAGTAGTTGGTGTGTAACCAGTGGTGATTCCTTTTGTTTTTAACCAATTGATATCATTTTTGAACATATTGTTGCTGATATCTGTAAATGGCGAAGTGTATGTTCCTGAGGCAGGGGCTTTCCCCATGGCTTTTGCAGTACGATGTAAGAAAGCAGCCATTTGTCCTCGTGTTACATTGCCGTTAGGATTATAGTGTGGCGCAGTACCATTTGAAATGTTTGCGGCAGTTAACCAAAGAATTTGATTTTTGTATTGGTTAACGTCAGTGTAAACATTGAATGGCGGGGTATAAGCTGGCGATCCAGCTAAACGGTGAAGAAATACGGCCATCTCACCACGAGTAACATAATAATCGGGTTTATAAGTAGTTGGTGTGTAACCAGTGGTGATTCCTACCTTATAATTCCAGTTGATATAGTTTTTATAAATAGATTGAGAGATATCCTTAAATGGGGAAGGATTTGGATTTTTCACGGGGAGATTAACAAACTTCACTGAGATTCTTGGTAAATCTCCACTGAAAATATTTGCATAGTCAATGCTTACATCCAATGGGCTACGTCTGCTGAAGTTTGTAAAGTATATTTGACTTGTATACTGCCATGAACCAAACTGAGTATTTTGAAGATTAGAAGCACTTGGTTTTCCATACAGATACTGAGCGATCCACATGTTTTTTGCCCCCAACTTACTTGGTTCCATTTGTCCAACACCATCCACTGCCCAAGCTTTTGAAGCATAGTGACGTGTACTTACAAAGCCTTGCTTTTTAAGTTGTTCCGCAAAGTTTTGTGAGGCAACCGTCCAGTCCCAGTAAGGCATGGTTCCCACGCTATCTTTTGGAACATATTCGGCATCGTTAATCATGACAGTACTTGTTGAAAGACCGTACTGTTTAGCAACATTTGCAAAGAAATTAGCTTCTGCTCGTGCGGTATTGTTAACAGTCGCTTGAGCCGTTTTTCCTGATTCTGAGAAATGTGAAAAGTGGTAAACAGCAACAGTTAGTCCGGCATTTTTAGCCATTTGAATTTGGGCTTTAGCTGCTGGGTTAATGTAGGTTGTGCTCTCCGTCAGTTTAACAATCACTGTCTTAACACCTTGTGCTTTAAGTTGATTGAAATCACTTTGTGTCATCCAATCTTGCCACGAAGCAATGTCGACAGCATCTTTTCGTGGTAGACTTGTATCATTGGATACCAGGTCAGAGGGGGCATTTCTTAAACTGGCTTGGGCTGTCTCCGCATCGTCAGCAATAGCGCGACGAACCCTGCTGGAAACTTTTGGAGTCTCAGTATCCTCTTGGATTTCCTCCTTTACTGTTTGCCCATCTTCATCGACGGGCGCTAAGTTTCCTTGAGCATCAATAGGAGCGGTCATTGGATTTTCTTCGGTTTGTACTTCAGCGTAATACCCCATTGGGTGATTGTCCACAGGTACTTCAGCAGTATCTGCTTGTGCTGCATGAGCAGCAAGCGCGATGAAACATAAACCGGTAAATACGGCTGCTTTTCTTAAATTGATCATTATTTCCTCATTATTATTTCTTTATTTACACATCTTTTATTTTAACAAAAACCTTAACTCAATTAAAGCCTTTTGCGAAAAAATATTGACAAATATGGTGAAAAATCATTGAAATCCCTAAAAGATAGTGATAGAATAGTAAAAATATATATTTGGAGGATAGATTTAATGTCAAATTGGGAAACAAAGTTTTTGAAGAAGGGTTACACTTTTGATGATGTGTTATTGATTCCAGCGGAATCACATGTACTGCCAAACGAGGTAGACATGAGTACCAAACTAGCGAAGAACTTGACATTGAATATTCCGATGATATCTGCTGCAATGGATACTGTAACAGATAGTAAAATGGCTATTTCAATGGCACGTCAAGGTGGACTTGGTGTTATCCACAAAAATATGAGCATTGCTGAACAGGCTGAAGAAGTGCACAAAGTAAAACGCTCAGAATCTGGTGTTATTACTGATCCATTCTTCTTGACACCTGAGCATAAGATTGAAGAAGCGGAAAACTTGATGGCGACTTACCGTATTTCGGGTGTACCCATTGTTGAAACTTTGGAAAATCGCAAGCTTGTGGGTATCTTGACTAACCGTGACCTTCGTTTTGTTTCAAACTACAATCAAGAAATCAAGAATGTAATGACTTCTGAAAACTTGATTACAGCACCTGTGGGAACTTCATTGCGTGAAGCTGAAGAAGCACTTCAAAAACACAAGATTGAAAAATTGCCATTGGTTGACGAGAGCGGTAAGCTTGCAGGTTTGATTACAATCAAAGATATTGAACGTGTGATTGAATTCCCTAACGCCGCAAAAGATAGTCAAGGTCGTCTTTTAGTAGCTGCGGCTGTTGGTGTAACCTCTGATACTTTTGATCGTGCTGAAGCTCTCTTTGCAGCTGGTGCCGATGCTATTGTCATTGACACTGCACATGGTCATTCGGCAGGTGTATTACGTAAAATCAAAGAAATTCGTGAACATTTCCCAGAACGTACATTGATTGCAGGGAATATTGCCACTGGTGAAGGTGCACGCGCACTCTTTGAAGCTGGTGTTGATGTTGTTAAAGTCGGAATTGGTCCAGGTTCAATCTGTACTACACGTGTTGTCGCAGGTGTAGGCGTGCCACAAATCACAGCTATTTATGATGCGGCAGCAGTTGCGCGTGAATACGGTAAAACAATCATCGCCGATGGAGGAATCAAATACTCTGGCGATATCGTTAAAGCTTTGGCAGCAGGAGGAGATGCAGTAATGCTTGGCTCAATGCTTGCCGGTACAGACGAATCACCAGGTGAATTCGAAATCTTCCAAGGGCGTAAATTTAAAACATACCGTGGTATGGGTTCACTTGCAGCAATGAAGAAAGGTTCAAGCGACCGTTACTTCCAAGGCTCTGTCAATGAAGCAAATAAATTGGTTCCTGAAGGTATCGAAGGTCGGGTTGCCTATAAAGGTACAGCGACCGATATCGTTTTCCAAATGGTTGGTGGCTTGAAGTCAGGTATGGGCTACACTGGAGCAGCTGATATCCTTGCTTTACATGAGTCAGCACAATTTATCGAAATGTCAGGTGCTGGTTTGAAAGAATCTCACCCACACGATGTTCAAATTACAAAAGAAGCTCCAAACTACTCCGTACAATAAGCGAAAAGGCAGAGACAATCTGCTTTTTTTATTTTATACATCTAGTTGACAAATATACAGCCTTTTGATAGAATGTTAGGAGTGCTCTTTAAGAGTAAATACGAAAATGAAATGGGGTGAAATCAATGTCAAAAACTATCGTTCGTAAAAATGAATCGCTTGACGACGCTCTCCGCCGTTTCAAACGTTCAGTAACAAAAGCTGGAACTCTTCAAGAGCTCCGCAAACGTGAACACTACGAAAAACCTTCTGTAAAAGCTAAACGTAAATCAGAAGCTGCACGTAAACGTAAAAAATTCTAATTGAAAATTTTGAACCTGCCTTTGGGCAGGTTTTTTTATTACTCTTGCCTCTATTATGCATTGAGAAAGGGTATCAAGTAAGCAACAAAGCTTATTATAAATTATCTGCTCATTTTTTCAAAAAAATTGTGATAACTTGCTAACTTTATCGTGTTAATAAGTAAGCTTAGCTAAGGAGGTCAATCATGATACAGGTTTTGGCAAAAAACCTTTTACAAAAAGCAGTAGATCAGATGGTGCACGATCTTTATTTAGTAGCATTAGAAGGAAAGTATTCTCTCTATTTTCGTACAACAACAGAAAGGAGGTTTGAAGGAGAACTCACCCTTGAGCAAGGGCAAGCACTGATTGCTCATATGAAATTTTTATCTGGTATGAATCTAGGAGAAAGTAGACGAGTACAGTTGGGGGCTTGCACTTATATCTTAGATAAAGGTGAGCAGCGCTTACGTTTATCTACTGTCGGTGATTTTCATGGTCAAGAAAGCTTGGTTATTCGACTCTTGCATCATCAACAAAACCAACTTCATTTTTGGAATTCAGAGATCTTTAATACTATTATTGGGGGAAGAGGCCTTTACCTTTTTTCAGGTCCTGTAGGTTCAGGTAAGACCAGTCTTATGTACAAATTTGCAAGGGAGCATTTTAAAAATCAACAAGTTATTTGTATAGAAGATCCTGTGGAGTTAGTAGAAAATGAATTTTTGCAACTTCAAGTCAATAAAGTAATAGGGAATGATTATGATTCCTTGATTAAGCTTTCGCTGCGACATAGACCTGATTTACTTATTGTTGGTGAAATTAGGGATAGTCAAACGGCAAAAGCTGTTCTTCGTGCAAGTTTGACTGGGTATACAGTATTCTCTACTGTTCATGCACGCTCAATATCAGGTGTAATTGCACGCTTAAAAGAACTTGGATTAAGTGATTGGGAGCTACAATCCAGTCTTCAGCGGGTGATTTATCAACGATTAATTGCAGGAAAGGGATTGCTTGTTTGTGAAAAGGAAAAGTTTGAAGAATGGAAACCAGACGAATGGAATGACCAGATTGATCAGTTGGTTGCAGATGGATTTATCTCAGCTGTTGCAGCTGCGCGCGAAAAAATTGAGTTTAGCAAAGCAGATTAAGCTCATTCAACTCATGAATAATCTTTTCAAAAGTGGCTTTCACCTCTCTGAAATTATTGATTTCCTTGAACGATCGGGTCTTGCGGAAGCATACTTTATTTCCAAAATGCGTGAAGGTTTACTTAATGGGAAAAGTTTCTCTGGTATTTTGGCGAAGCTAAATTTTTATGAGGATGTTGTGACTCAGCTCTCTTTGGCTGAGTCTCATGGGAATGTTGAGTATACTTTAGGATTGATTGAAGAAAAACTGATACGTGTTTTGAACATCCGCAAAAAGCTTGTCCAAGTTGCCACTTATCCGATTGTTCTTCTGGCATTTCTAATCTTTATTATGCTTGGATTGAAAAATTATTTACTGCCCCAACTGGAAGAAAACAAAGGATTAGCAACTTATGCCATACAGAATCTTCCGACCCTCTTTTTAGGGTGGCTCTTCAGTTTGTTCGTTTTCTTTTATCTGTGCAGATACTATTGGAAGAAAAAAACTGCTTTAGAAGCGCTGAGGCTAATGGTCAAAATACCTTTTGTTGGCCGTTTTGTCCAGCTTTATTTGACAGCTTATTTTGCAAGAGAATGGGGAAACTTAATTGCTCAAGCTGTCGATTTACGTCAGATTTGTTTTATTATGCAAGAACAAAAAAGTCGAATTTTCAAAGAATTCGGTTTTGAGCTTCTTCAAATATTAGATAGTGGTCAGAAGTTTGAAGATGCTCTTCGATTTTACCCCATATTTACCAAGGAGCTCTCATTAATTGTGGAATATGGTGAACTAAAGTCCAAGCTAGGGAAAGAGTTAATGATTTTTTCTGAAGAAAACTGGTCGCTCTTTTTTGAAAGGATGGAAAGAGCAATGCAACTTATCCAGCCTATCGTTTTCTTGCTCGTGGCGCTGTTGATTATTTTAATTTATGCGGCAATGCTACTTCCTATATATAGCAATATGGGAAACTTGATTTGAAAGAACATGGAGGAATGAATGAAAAAAAAGAGACTCAAAGCTTTTACTTTGATTGAAATGCTTGTCGTCTTACTTATTATCAGTGTGTTACTTTTATTGTTTGTCCCAAATTTGGCTAAAGAAAAGAAGAATATCCAAAATACGGGTCAAACAGCGGTTGTTAAGGTTGTCGAAGGTCAAGCCGAACTTTATCAACTTGATAAACAGGATAGTCCTAACTTAGGGAAGCTTGTCTCCGACGGTTTAATTACGCAAAAACAAGCCGATAGCTACAATGATTATTATACCAAGAACCCTAATGCAAAATGTAATGTATCGAATTAAAGCTTTGACCTTACTAGAGAGTTTACTAGTCCTTTTCCTTTGCTCTTCTGTTCTTTTTCTCTTTTCAGGTTCGGCCAAACAAAGTGTCAGGATAGCACGCGCAGAGATTTTTATTTTACAATTTGAGCGACTTTATAAGGATACCCAGCGTATGGCAGGATTAAAGGGACAGCAACAGACATTGAGTGCGAGTAATGGCACACTATACAGCCAAGAGGAAGTGCTGAAAGTTCCAGAGGAGGTTGAAATAAATGATTTTTCTATTACTTTTGATCAAAAATCAGGCAACTCGAGCCTACAAAAAATTACAATATTTCTTCCTTATCAGAAAAAAAACATCTCTTATCAATTGGAAATTGGAAGCGGGAAATATAAGAAAAAAATCACTTGAAGCATATCTTCTATTAGAGAGCTTAATTGCTATGAGTTTGCTTGTCTTTTTCGTCACGGTTATTTTAGAACAAGTTATTCAGGTTAAGAAACAAACGGAGATGGAAAATAAGGATATCGAAGCCTTAAATGTCGCTCATATGGCAATAGATACGGGGAAAAAGCATTTGAAATTAAATGGTGTGGAGATTTCGATTGAGGAAACTACTTCGCAAATGACTATCCGTGAGTCGGGAAAGGTATTGATTGTTCTTGAAAAAAATTAAAGTTACAGCCTTTACTCTCCTGGAATCACTCCTTGCTTTACTCGTGTTAGTAGGTACTTTTTCCCTTTTTCTAGATATTACTAAAATTTTTCATGAAGAAGTAAAACGAGCAACAATAGATCACACCCAAGATTGGCAACTTTTTTGCAGTCTACTGAGAAGCGAACTTGAGGGAGCAAGCTTAGATAAGGTAGAAAATAACTATCTTTATGTACGCAAACATGTTAATCTAAGATTTGGGCTTTCCTCTAAAGGCGATTTTCGGAAAACTAATGCTAATGGGCGAGGTTATCAACCCATGATCCATCATATAAAAAATGCTAAAATTAGCCAGGAGGGAGGGCAGGTAAAAATTATATTGTCTTTTGAAAAAGGAGGAGACCGCATATTTCTTTACAAGTTCTCAGAAAAAGAAAGTTAAGAGCCAGTATTTTACTCTATACACTAGTCATCTCCCTTCTTTTCAGCTTGCTTTTACAGTATTATTTGCAAGGAGCTATTAATGCTAGAAAACAACGCTTATTGCAACGGAATCAACTCCAACTGCAGTTAAGAGAAAAGATCATACAGCGTGAAAAACATGACAAATGAAAAATAGTTAACTGGTAGTTAACCGGTTGACTTTGTTTTAAATTTGTATTATACTAGCTTTATGAAAAAATATACCCTTCTATTCCTTATCCCAGTCTTGCTATTATTGACAGCTTGTCAAAAAACAGCAAGTGAGAAACCACAAATTGTGACAACATTTGAGCCAATGTATGAGTTTACGAAAGCTGTCGTTGGTGATAAAGTTGACATTATTAATATCGTTCCTGCTAATCAAGAAGCACATGATTTTGAGCCAAGTGCAAAAGACATGACTACTTTGACAAATGCAGATGCTATTATTTATAATTCAAAATACCTTGAAAAATGGGCCCCTTCTGTAAAAAATAAAGGTGTTAAAATAGAAGCAAGTACACCCGTAGAAAAAATTGGTGATGATCCGCATACATGGGTAAGCCCTAAAGCAGCCTTACTTGAAGTCCGCTATATCGCAGATGAATTATCAAAAAAATTCCCTGAATATAAGGAAGATTTCACTAAAAATGCTGATGAGTATATTGGAAAGTTGAAAAAAATAGATCAAGACTTTGATCAATTGAAAAATGCTAAAAATAAAACGTTTATCACACAGCATGAAGCTTTTGGCTACCTGGGCCGTGATTATGGATTGACAACAATTGCCATTACAGGCCTTGATCCTGAAGCAGAACCTTCAAGTGCAACATTGATTAAACTGAAAAATGAGATGCAAAAAGCAAATTTAAATACTGTTTATTTTGAAGATAACTCTAGCAGTAAGCTAGCGGAGACTTTAGCCAAGGAAGCAGGAGCCAAGTTGTTGGTGATTAACCCTGTTGAGGGATTGACCGATGAACAAAAAAAATCAGGTGAAAGTTACCTGACAATTATGGAAGAAAACCTAAAATCACTGAAAGAAACAATTAAATAAGACTTAAGCTTATTTTAAGAAGCTTTCACTATAATAAAGACCTTCCTAAAAAAATCTTTTCATAAAACTCCTAAGGTCTACTTTTCGAAAGTAGGCTTTTTTTGCCTTGTTGAAAAGTCTGGCTAGATGCTTTAATTTCTATTAATTCCTCTGTGAAAGGATGAAAGAAATATATTTTTTCTGCGTGAAGCATCAAGCGCTGATTTTTTAACGCTAAATTATAGAGGGGATCACCGACGATAGGATGCCTTTCACTGGAAAGGTGAACTCGTATTTGGTGCGTACGGCCGGTATCAAGAGTACATCTTACAAGGGAGTGCCTGTGTTCTTTTTCGAGTACAGTCACATGCGTAATGGCTCTTTTTCCATTTTTACTGGTGACATATTTTTTTCGGTCGTGCCGATCTCTTCCAATATTTTTATTAAGAGTTAAGCTTTTTTCGTTAAAATAACCTTGTACAACTGCCAAATAAGAGCGATGGATTTTATTTTCCTCAAACATTTTACCCAGAATGGGCAGAATCAATTGGTTTTTGGCAAAGAGGACTGCTCCAGAGGTCTCCTTGTCCAAGCGATGAACGACATGTACGGGGCTCTTCAGGCGAGCTGTCACGTGATTTTGTAGGGCGATTTCCTCAGCAGTGTTGCCATGAGTTTTCATGCCTTCGGGTTTATTTACAATCACAAGGTGTTCATCTTCATACAGGATATCGGCAAGATGAGGGTTGCCTACGGGAACCTCCAGCTGCCTGAAATCGTCGTCATCAAAAATAAGAGTAACTTCGTCTTGGGGCTTTATGGAATCCTCCCAGTCTGCCAATGTGCCGTTAAGGAAGACATGTTTTTTGGTTCTTAAAAGGTGTCTTTGTTTGCGTGGAACGAGCCAAGTGTGCTCCAGTAAATGCGAAACACTTTGCTTTTTAATTTTTTTTGGTAAAATTAAACTAAATTTCATATAGAATATTGTAACACAAAGGCTTTTTTGTTAGAATAGGCAAAATATAGAATACAAAAGGATTTTTAAAAAATCATGTCAGAAAAAGATCAAAATTTTAGTCGTCGTGCTAAAAACAAGAAATCATCTAAAAAAATAGAAAATAATAATGAAGAAGAAAAAGAGCTGAAAGAAGCGGAAATTCCGCTTGAAGACCTTAAAGGCATAAAAAAATATTTAAGAATGATGGCGCCTTATACAGAAAAAATAAGGCAATTTTTACGTCCAGTAAAACGTTTCTGGAAAAAGTATAATTTAACTAAAATTACTATTATTGCTATTTTGGTTATGATTCTTGCTGTTGGTTCTTATTTGTTCTATTTGGCAAAAACGGCCAATGTATCCATCTTGCAAAAATCCATTGATGCGCAAACGCAAATTGTGGACAAAAATGGTGATGAAGCAGGATTACTTTATGGAAGTAAAGGAACAACAGTTAAGTTTGATGCCATAAGTGACAATATTAAAAATGCCGTAGTCGCCACCGAGGACCGTACTTTTTATAAGAACCATGGGGTTAATCTGAGTCGCTTTAGCTTAGCAGTTGTTACTTTGGGGCGTTTTGGTGGTGGATCTACCATCACGCAGCAGTTGGCCAAAAATGCCTACCTTACTCAGAAACAAACGATTGACCGTAAAGCCCGGGAATTTTTCCTCGCTTTAGAAATCAATAAACATTACAGTAAACAAGACATTCTTACAATGTATCTGAATAACGCTTATTTTGGGAATGGTGTTTGGGGGATTGAAGATGCCAGTAAAAAATACTTTGGAGTCTCAGCAAATGCAGTTACCGTAGATGAGGCCGCTACGCTTGCGGGGATGTTGAAGGGTCCAGAAATTTATAACCCACTTTACCAGGACGGAAAATATGCGACACCGCGACGAGATACGGTACTGCAGAACATGGTCAGTGCAGGATACCTCACGCAGTCAGAAGCAGACAGTTATGCATCGGTCGATCTGGCCTCTCGGGTAAAAGATACTTATGTTTCTCAGTCAGAAGCTTACAAGTATCCAAGCTATTTCAATGCTGTGATTGCGGAAGCTGAACGCAAATATGGCCTTAGCTTGCAGGACATTATGAATGACGGTTATAAGATTTATACAACTTTGGATCAAAACAAGCAGGCAGGGATGCAGGTCACTTATGACAATGCCGCACTTTTCCCACAAGCTGCAGATGGCACGCACGCACAGTCAGGTTCGGTGGCAATCAATCCGAAAACTGGTGGCGTCGAGGCTCTTGTTGGCAATGTCACATCAGAAGACCATAACAGTTTCCTTGACTTTAACTATGCCACACAATCGAAACGTTCGACAGGTTCAGTTATCAAACCGTTAATCGCCTATCTGCCCGCAGTCCAAGCAGGTTGGCCAATCGATAAAGTATTGGAAGATAAACCAACCACTTATCCAGGTAATTGGACACCGCAAAATTACAGTGGAGAGTACCTGGGTACTGTACCAATGTATCAAGCTTTAGCTAACTCCTACAATATTCCTGCTATTAATACTTATCGTGATATCACTCCAGAAAAAGGGAATGCTGTTGGGCGTGAATTTGGTTTGAATCTCAATAAAAAAGATGAAAACAACACTTTATCAACCGTTCTTGGTTCTGGTGTCGAAACAAATCCTTGGGAAATGGCTCAAGCTTTTGCAACTTTCGCGAATGAGGGTGTAATGAACAGCGCGCATTTGATTACTAAAATTGAAAATGCAGCTGGGGATACAATCGCAACAGCCAACGTGACACAAAAACGGATCATGACCAAAGAAGTAGCAGAGAAGATGAATTCCATGATGTTGGGTACATTTACCAACGGTTCAGCTTGGAATGCTGCACCGGCAAGCTATGCAATGGCAGGTAAAACAGGGACAAATAATACGACTGACCAATGGGTGGTTGGTTATACACCTGATATTGCGATTGCACTATGGATTGGTTTCCCGAATGAGACAAATGAGCAGCAACAACTAGAAGGTTCTTCTGAGGGGCAACCTTCAGTCATCTTCCGGAATATAGCCAGCTATTTGCTTCCTTATACAGATGGAACCGCCTTTACAGCTGAAAATGCCTATGCCATGCATAATATTGCACCAATAACTCCAGCTTGGACAGCTCTGCGTGATCAACAAGATGCAATTGTTTATCAAGAGCAAAGTGCACAAAACAGTTCAGGAAATATGCCACAAACAGAAGATTCTAGCAGTGATTCTTCTGAAAAAGGCAGCGGATTTGATTTCCAAAAAACAGTAGATGATGCTAAAAATGCTACCAAAGATGTTTGGGATAAAATTACTGGTTTTTTCGGTAGGTAAATTGTTCTAAAAAAGCATGAAAAGTGATAAAATAAGGGTAGTGCATAGATGAGAAAAAGAGTCATGGCACGGCTCTTTTTCTTGCAAATATATGAAAAAAATTATTGAAATAAAAATATAAAAAGAGAATAATAAAAGTGAATCTTACTTTTTAGAAGGAGGACAGTTTTGGAAGCAAAAAAACGCTACGTAACAGGTTTTAATGGCTTACGTACCCTTGGGGTTCTTGCTGTCATTTTGTATCATCTTTATCCACAGAAAATCCAAGGGGGATTTTTAGGCGTTGTTCTCTTCTTTGTGTTGTCCGGCTACTTAGTCACGGATTCACTACTAAGAGAATATACTAAAACTAAAAAGATAAGACCACTTAAGTTTTGGGGGAAAAGAGCCAAGCGTATTTACCCCATGCTCTTGGCTGTTTTCTTGATTGTTTCGCCTTATTTGTTCTTCTTCCAACAAAATCAGATGAAGGGCCTCAGGTCAAACTTTCTCTCAAGTATTTTTATGGTGCAAAACTGGTGGCAAATTCAGCAGGGATCATCCTACTTTGCTGATGCTGCAGGAGAATCACCTTTTAAGCATATATATTATCTGGCGATTGAAGGACAATTCTTTATTTTCTGGCCGCTCATTATGATCTTTTTAGTGAAGGTCATTCGGAGTAAGAAGCACAGTTTCCTTCTGACAAACTTTTTAGCCATTCTCTCATTGATTCTGATGATTGCTCAGTATAAGGTGGGGCAAGATCCAACGCGTGTGTATTATGGCACAGATACCCGTATTTTTAGTCTCCTGATGGGGGCAAGTATGGCTTTCATTTGGCCAATGAACAAAATGCCTGCCAAGTTGAATAAAAAAGGACAAGCTTTTGGACGTAACCTTTTATGGGGCGTGCTTGCACTGACTTTAATCTTATATGTTTTTATGCCAGCGCAAAGTCCAGTGACTTACTATGGCGGCCTTTGGTTTGTCAGTCTCTTAACAATGTTATTAATCCTTTTGGTTGTTCATCCGGGCTTGAAAGCAAATAAAATATTTTCAAATAAACTTTTTGATTATATTGGTTCACGTTCGTATGGGATTTATCTCTGGCAATTACCAGTCTTTGCTTTAGTTGCTGCTAAAGTCGTTAATCCGACAAGTTGGTACAACGTCATTTGGCAGTTGGTCTTGATTTTTGCCTTATCTGAGTTTTCATATCGCTTTATTGAACGTCCGCTCGTTGCTTATGATTACAGCAACTTATGGCCTTGGGTGATGACAAAAGTTGAGCAAATTAAGCAGGAAAAATGGCGCGCCTTACCCGTCCGCGTAATCCTAGTGTCCGTTTTAGTGCTTGTATCACTCGTTATGATTCTTACTTCTCCAAAATCACCACATGATCAGCAAGTGTTAGAAGCTCGAATTATGGAGCAACAAAAAGCGCTTGAAGCTGCAAACTTAAAAGCTGCTAATGCCCGTGTCAGCACGCCACTAAAGACTATCGCTGAAAAATATGGTGTTGATCCAGTGGTTGCCGAAAGAGCAAGTAAGATGCAAATTTTTGCAGTTGGTGATTCTGTGATGGTTGCAGGGTCAACCACTCTACAGGAAGCCTTCCCAAGAATGACGATAAAAGCTGTTGTTGGTGAGCAAGTAGATGGTGGAGCGACCATTTTAGCAGATAATAAAGAAGCAGTTGAAAAAGCAGATGCTGTCTTAATTGGTCTTGGAACTAATGGCACACTGACCGTTGGCAATACAAATTACGTGGAAAAAATTATGGAAGAAGTTGGTGATAAACCGGTCTTCTGGATTAATAATCAAATGCCACGCCCGTGGGAAAGCAATAACAATGAACAATTAGAAGCGATGGCTAAGAAGTATCCTAACTTGACAATCATCGATTGGCATGGCTTATCAGCAAATCAAAGTTCATGGTTCTATAGTGATGCTATCCATCCGAAGGACCAAGGGGCAATTAATTATACACGCCTTGTCTTAGAAAATATGACAAAAAAATAGAGAGATTTGTATTTTTCTCTTAGTTCTGCTAAAATAATAGCATGTTAAAAAAAGCAGGATTGGCCTGTACGGTGTGCGGTTCGAGAAACTATTCTCTTCAACTGTCCGGTACAGCAAAAGAAAAACGCATAGAAGTCAAGAAGTTTTGCTCACGTTGTGGCAAACATACTTTGCATAAGGAAACGAGATAAGTCAAATGTTTAAATTTATTGGAAGTGTTGTCAAAGAAATGAAGTTAACAACGTGGCCGACACGTAAGCAGTCTGTCATTGATTTTTTCATGGTTATTGAATATACAGTTTTCTTCCTCATCTTTTTGATGATCTTTGACTGGGTAACACAAAATGGTATCACAAGTGCTGTACAGCATCTGCTTCCATTTGTACGTAATTAGTGATATAATGAAAGAAGAGGCGAAAGCCTTTTTCTTATACAATCCGTTCAGAACATGAACTCATAAATTTGAAACTAAAAAAATAAAAAACAATAAAGAGGTACTCCAATGGACGAAAGTACATTAACAAGTTTTGACCAAGGCTGGTTTGTTATCCAAACTTATTCTGGTTACGAGAAAAAAGTAAAAGAAGATTTACTTGAACGTGCAGAACTTTATAACATGGCAGATAAAATTCTTCGTGTTGAAATTCCGACAGAAACAGTTCGCTCAGAAGTGAACGGTAAGATGAAAGATGTTGAAGAAAATCTCTTCCCAGGTTATGTTTTGGTAGAAATGAACATGACAGATGAAGCTTGGTTTATCGTTCGTAATACACCGAACGTTACAGGTTTCGTTGGGTCACACGGTAACCGTTCAAAACCAACGCCACTTTTTGAAGAAGAAATTCAAGAAATCCTTATTGGTATGGGTAAAGTTGTACGTGAAATTGATTTTGATATCTTTGTGGGTAAACGTGTACGTATCATTGATGGCGCCTTCTCAGGATTTGAAGCGCCAATCACAGAAGTCCTAGGCGACGATAAGATTAAAGTTATGGTCGATATGTTTGGTCGTGAAACACCAGTAGAGCTTGATTTACACCAAATCGAAGAAGTTGAAGGATAAAAAATAAGAGCGTATCGTTAAGGGTGCGCTCTTATTTATTAGGGATATGAAATCTACAAAAGAAATATTAAAATTTGCGCTCCCAGCCGTAGTTGAGAATTTTCTGCAGATGCTGGTGGGGATTAGTGATACCTTTTTAGTCACCCGAATTGGACTCACAGCTGTAGCAGGTGTGTCACTAGCCAATAATATTATCACCGTTTATCAGGCCGTTTTCATAGCTTTAGGGACAATTTTATCAAGCTTCCTTGCACGTGAAATGTCAAAGAAAATGGTGAACGCAGGGGTAAAGCTCACTGCATTACTGGGAGGGACTATTGGGATTCTTACGGCTCTTTTTGCACAAGCTCTCGTGCGCTTTTTTGGCGGGCGTGGGGATGTAGCGACTTTAGGTCAAGAGTACCTCCTTTTGGTTGGTGGGACAATTATTTTGCTGGCTTTAATGACCAGTTTTGGAGCCATTATCAGAGCAAATGGGGACAGCCGTACACCCATGTATGCGAGTCTCTTTGCCAATATTTTAAATATCGCTCTCTCAGCCCTTTTGATATTTGTTTTTCATATGGGAATTATGGGAGCTGCCTTAGGAGCAATCTTTTCGAGGGGCGTAGCGCTTCTGTATCTCTGGAAAAAACTCAAAGATAAGGATTTACAACCTACGAAAAACTTTTTCTCTGAAAAAATCAGTAGAGAACTGATCTTTTTAACAATTCCGGCCGCTGGTGAACGTTTGGCGATGCGTCTAGGAGATTTGGTAATCATGGTGCTGATTATTGCTCTTGGAAATCGGGTTTTTGCAGGAAATGCGATCGGCGAAAGTATTACTCAGTTTAACTATATGCCGGCATTCGGTTTAGCTACCGTAACAGTTATTTTGGTGGCTCAAGAGTTTGGACAACATAACTATGGAGCCATTCAGTCATATATTAAAAGAACCTACTGGCTAGCGACAGGGATGATGTTGAGTATTGGTTTGCTTCTTGTCTTAGTTTCTACATCATTAAGTAATCTTTTTACGACAGACACTGTCGCTATAGCTTCAAGTAACACAGTTATCCTCTTTTCTTTTTTGGCAACTTTTTTTGTCACTGGAACGACCACTTATACGGCGGCTTTTCAAGGAATAGGTAATGCAAAACTTCCTTTATATACAACAATTATCGGGATGCTTATTATACGTGTGGGTCTCGGCTATATTCTAAGTCAAACATTTACCTTGGGCTTAGAAGGCATCTGGTTTGCCGTGCTTGCAGATAATTTTTTCCGCTTTGTCTTTTTAAAATTCAATTTTGATAGGAAAGTTAGAACTTTTCTTACACACTAAAAACCTCTATTATAATAGAGGTTTTTAGTGTGTAATGTTATTTTGAAAGTTCTTTTTCTTTCAAAAGGTCACGGATTTCACGCAGAGTATCTAATTCATCGTTAGAAACAATTTCTTCTTGCTCTTCTTTCTTAGGGAAAAGCTTGTTGATGGCTTTTATGAGAATGAAGATGACAAAGGCTGTAATCAAGAAGTTTAAAACATCATTTAAGAAAGCCCCATAAGCAAAAGTTGCACCAGCAACCTTAACTGACATTTGTGTCAAAGCGCCATCTTGAACAAAAAGACCAATAAGTGGGTTGATAAGGTTATTTACCAAAGAAGTGACAATGGCCGTAAAAGCAGCACCAATGATAACCCCAACTGCCAAATCTAAGACATTACCACGTAAAATAAATTCTTTGAATTCTTTAATCATAAGTTCTCCTATATTAATTAATATGTATTTATTACTATTATATAGTATTTCTAAAGCCATGTGAATTATTCTGTCGCAAAATATTCACGTAAAGTAAGGGCTAGAAGTAAAAGAGAAGACATATGAGTGAGCTAAAAATAAATTAAATAAAAAGGTATTATGCCCTTGACAAGACAAAGTCGCTTTGGTAGAATAGATAGGTGCTGTAAAAATTACAGTATTAGCGACGAAGCGAGAGGTTGCGACACACCCGAAAGTATTGCCATACTTCAGTGTCGGTTTTCCCGCTGAGCTAGCCTATTAACAAATAGACGAAGGAGAAAAAATGGCAACTAAAAAAATCCGTATCCGCCTCAAAGCATACGAACACCGTATCCTTGACGCTGCTGCTGAAAAAATTGTAGAAACTGCAAAACGTACAAACGCAGAAGTAAGTGGTCCAATCCCACTTCCAACTGACCGTAGCGTCTACACAGTTATCCGCGCGACTCACAAATACAAAGACTCTCGCGAACAATTTGAAATGCGTACACACAAACGTTTGATCGACATCATCGAACCAACACAAAAAACTGTTGATTCATTGATGAAACTTGATCTTCCAAGTGGCGTAAACATCGAAATTAAATTATAAGAAAGGTAATTCTCATGTCAAAAGGAATCTTAGGGAAAAAAGTGGGAATGACTCAAATCTTCACAGACAACGGTGAATTAATCCCCGTAACTGTGATCGAAGCAACTCCGAACGTTGTGCTTCAAACTAAAACTGTCGATACAGACGGTTATGAAGCTGTTCAAGTTGGTTTCGATGACAAACGTGAAGTTTTGTCTAACAAACCTGCCAAAGGTCATGTAGCTAAAGCTAACACAGCTCCTAAGCGCTTCATTCGTGAATTCAAAGGAATCGAAGGCTTAGAAGTTGGATCAGAAATTAAAGTTGATACTTTCGAAGCTGGAGATGTCGTTGATGTTACCGGTACTTCTAAAGGTAAAGGTTTCCAAGGACCAATCAAACGTTGGGGTCAATCACGCGGGCCAATGGCTCACGGTTCACGTTACCACCGTCGTCCTGGTTCAATGGGTCCTGTTGCGGCTAACAAAGTTCCTAAAGGTAAACGCCTTGCGGGACGTATGGGTAACAAAAAAGTTACTGTACAAAACCTTGTTATCGCACAAGTACTTCCAGAACAAAACGTTATCCTTGTAAAAGGTAACGTACCTGGATCTAAAAAATCATTGATCGTTATTAAATCAGCGATCAAATCTAAATAATAAGGAAAGGAGATAGATTATAATGGCAAAAGTATCATTATTTAAACAAGACGGCACACAAGCTGGTGAAGTAACACTTAACGATGCAGTGTTTGGTATCGAACCAAACGAAACTGTAGTATTTGATGTCGTTCTTTCACAACGTGCTAGCCTCCGTCAAGGTACACACGCTCATAAAAACCGTTCACTCGTATCTGGTGGCGGTAAAAAACCATGGCGTCAAAAAGGAACTGGACGTGCCCGTCAAGGTTCAATCCGCTCACCACAATTCCGTGGTGGTGGTACTGTCTTCGGTCCTAACCCACGTAGCTATGCTTACAAACTTCCACAAAAAGTACGTCAGTTGGCTCTTAAATCAGCTTACTCACAAAAAGTTATCGACAACACACTCTTGGCTGTTGACGAGTTGAACTTCTCAGCACCAAAAACTAGCGAATTCGCTAAAGTTCTTGAAGCTCTTTCAATCGAACGTAAAGTGCTTGTTGTTCTTCCTAACGAAGGTAACGAATTCGCAGAACTCTCTGCTCGTAACCTTAAAAACGTGAAAGTATCAACTGCTAGCTCAGTAAGCGTACTTGATCTTGTAAACACTGACAAAGTTCTTGCTACTCAAGCAGCTCTGTCTCAAATTGAGGAGGTTCTTGCATAATGTCTCTTTATGACGTAATCCGTAAACCAATTATTACAGAAGCTTCTATGCAAGCAATGGATCAAAAGAAATACACTTTTGAAGTAGATGCTCGCGCACACAAACTCCTTATCAAACAAGCTGTTGAAGCAGCATTTGAAGGTGTTCAAGTTGCATCTGTAAACACAATCAGCGTTAAGCCTAAAGCTAAACGTGTTGGTCGTTACACAGGTTTCAAACCTGGCTACAAAAAAGCAATTATCACTTTGACTGAAGGTTCAAAATCTATTGATATCTTCGGCGAAGACGCAGAATAATAGAGGAGGAAAATCGTGGGAATTAAAGTTTACAAACCTACCACAAACGGTCGTCGTAACATGACTGGTAGCGATTTTGCAGAAATCACTACAAGTACTCCTGAAAAGAGCTTGCTTGTAAGTTTTAGCAAAAACGCTGGTCGTAACAACCTTGGCCGCATTACAGTACGTCACCACGGTGGCGGACACAAACGTAAATACCGTTTGATCGACTTCAAACGTACAACTGATAACGTAAAAGCTAAAGTTGCTACAATCGAATACGATCCAAACCGTTCAGCTAATATTGCCCTTATCGTATACGAAAATGGTATCAAATCATACATTCTTGCACCTAAAGGTCTTGAAGTTGGTATGACAGTTGTATCTGGTCCTGAATCAGATATCAAAGTTGGTAACGCATTGCCACTTGCTAACATTCCAGTTGGTACTTTGATCCACAACATCGAGATGAAACCTGGTAAAGGTGGACAACTCGTACGTTCAGCTGGTACATCTGCACAAGTACTTGGTACAGAAGGTAAATATACACTCGTTCGTCTTCAATCAGGCGAAATGCGTATGATTCTTTCATCTTGTCGTGCTACAGTTGGTACAGTTGGTAACGAACAACACAACTTGATCAACTATGGTAAAGCGGGTCGTACACGTTGGCGTGGTATCCGTCCAACAGTTCGTGGTTCTGTAATGAACCCGAATGATCACCCACACGGTGGTGGTGAAGGTAAACAACCTGTTGGTCGTAAATCACCAATGACTCCATGGGGCAAACCAGCTCTTGGTCTCAAAACACGTAATAAAAACGCACGTTCTAACAAACTTATTGTTAAACGTATCAACGATAAATAATTTTGCAGCATAAGGCAAGCTTTACTTTTGTTAAAAAGTTAAGTTTGTATCTGTGCGTAAGATATTTTATTGAGATGCCTTCTCGGCGTCTTGCTAAAATTGATAAATCTTGTCAACTTTAGTAAGATGTCGAGAAGATATCTATATAAATCATCCGCCAACCTGGCCCTAGTAGCCAGCGTGGTATCAAATTTAAAGGAGAACTCAAAAACATGAGTCGTAGTCTTAAGAAGGGGCCTTTCGCTGACGAGCATTTGATGAAAAAAGTCGAAGCTCAAGAAAACGCCGAAAAGAAATCAGTGATCAAAACTTGGTCACGCCGTTCTACAATCTACCCTAACTTTGTAGGACTTACAATTGCTGTTTACGATGGTCGCAAACACGTTCCCGTTTATGTTCAAGAAGATATGGTTGGACACAAATTAGGTGAATTTGCACCAACTCGTACATACCGTGGTCACGCTGCTGACGACAAGAAAACTAGACGTTAATAGGAGGAGAACAAAATGGCAGAAATCACTTCAGCTAAAGCAACTGCAAAAACAGTTCGCGTTTCACCTCGTAAAACTCGTCTTGTTACAGACTTGATTCGTGGTAAACGTGTTGCGGATGCAATCGCAATCTTGAAATTCACACCGACTAAAGGTGCTGCAGAAGTTCTTAAAGTAATGAACTCAGCTATCGCTAATGCAGAAAATAACTTTGGTCTTGAAAAAGCTAACTTGGTAGTTAGCGAAACTTTCGTCAACGAAGGACCAACAATGAAACGTTTCCGTCCACGTGCGAAAGGTTCAGCTTCACCAATCAACAAACGTACTAGCCACATTACAGTAGTAGTGGCTGAGAAAGAATAAGGAGGTAAAATCGTGGGTCAAAAAATTCATCCAATTGGTATGCGTGTTGGCGTTATTCGCGACTGGGATGCCAAATGGTATGCTGAGAAAGAATATGCGGATTACCTTCACGAAGATTTGGCAATTCGCCAACTCGTTCAAACAAAACTTGCTGATGCTTCAGTTTCACTTATTGAAACTGAACGTGCTGTAAACAAAGTTATCGTTACTTTGCACACTGCAAAACCAGGTATGGTTATCGGTAAATCTGGTGCTAATGTTGATGCACTTCGTGCAGACCTCAACAAACTCACTGGTAAACAAGTTCACATCAACATCGTTGAGATCAAACGTCCTGACTTGGATGCTCACTTAGTTGGTGAAGGAATTGCTAAACAACTTGAAGCACGTATCGCTTTCCGTCGTGCTCAAAAACAAGCTATCCAACGTGCTATGCGTGCAGGAGCTAAAGGTATCAAAACTCAAGTATCTGGTCGTTTGAACGGTGCGGACATCGCCCGTGCAGAAGGATACTCTGAAGGTACAGTTCCACTCCACACATTGCGTGCGGATATCGACTATGCTTGGGAAGAAGCAGACACTACTTACGGTAAACTCGGCGTTAAAGTTTGGATCTACCGTGGTGAAGTTCTCCCAACTAAAAAATCTGTGAAAGGAGAAAATTAATCCATGTTAGTACCAAAACGTGTAAAACACCGTCGTGAATTCCGCGGTAAAATGCGTGGCGAAGCTAAAGGCGGTAAAGAAATCGCATTCGGTGAATTTGGTCTTCAAGCGACTACTTCTCACTGGATCACTAACCGTCAAATCGAAGCAGCCCGTATTGCTATGACTCGTTACATGAAACGTAACGGTCAAGTTTGGATTAAAATCTTCCCTCATAAATCTTACACAGCCAAAGCTATTGGTGTGCGTATGGGTTCAGGGAAAGGTGCTCCTGAAGGTTGGGTATCACCAGTTAAACGTGGTAAAATCATGTTTGAAATTGCTGGTGTAAGTGAAGAAGTAGCACGTGAAGCTTTGCGTCTTGCATCTCACAAACTTCCAGTCAAGACTAAATTTGTAAAACGAGGTGACGCAGAATGAAATTGAACGAAACAAAATCACTTCTCAAGGATCTCCGCGCTTTGTCAATCGACGAATTGGCTACACGCGAAGCTGAATTGAAAAAAGAATTGTTTGAACTTCGTTTCCAAGCTGCAGCTGGTCGTCTCGAAAACACAGCGAAACTTGACGAAGTGAAGAAAACAATTGCACGTGTTAAAACTGTGCAACGCGAATTGACTAAATAGATCGGGAGAAATACATAAATGGAACGTAATCAACGTAAAGTTTATCAAGGCCGCGTGGTTTCAGACAAAATGGATAAAACTATCACAGTTGTCGTAGAAACTAAACGTAACCACCCAGTCTATGGTAAACGCATTAACTACTCTAAAAAATACAAAGCTCATGACGAAAACAATACTGCCAAAACTGGTGATATCGTACGTATCATGGAAACTCGTCCTCTTTCAAAAGACAAACGTTTCCGCTTGATCGAAATCGTTGAAGAAGCTGTAATTATCTAAGCTAACTAGGAGGAAAAAAGCATGATTCAAACAGAAAGCCGTTTGAAAGTTGCAGATAACTCTGGTGCCAAAGAAATCTTGACTATCCGTGTACTCGGTGGTTCAAGCCGTAAATTCGCTGGTATTGGTGATGTTATCGTAGCTACAGTAAAATCAGCTGCCCCTGGTGGAGCTGTTAAAAAAGGTGAAGTTGTTAAAGCTGTTATCGTTCGTACTAAATCTGGTGCTAAACGTCCTGATGGATCTTACATCAAATTTGACGAAAATGCAGCAGTTATTATCCGTGACGATAAAACACCTAAAGGAACACGTATCTTTGGCCCAGTAGCTCGTGAACTTCGCGAAGCTGGTTACATGAAGATTGTTTCTTTGGCACCTGAGGTTCTCTAATATTTAGAGGATGTCGAAATAGCGGGAGAGTATCCCGCTATTGATGTCAAAATCAACAAAAGGAATTTTATTCCACATTTATAAATCCACTTCTATCATAGATAGAAATAGTCCCCTACATGTAGGGTGCCCAGAGGGCGTAAGAAAGGAATATCAAATGTTTGTAAAAACTGGAGATACTGTAAAAGTTATCGCAGGTAAAGACCGCGGTACAACAGGTAAAGTGATTAAAGCTTTGCCAAAAATGAACAAAGTCATCGTTGAAGGTGTTGCTATCATGAAGAAACACCAAAAACCAGACGCTGTTAATCCAAACGGCGCTATCCTTGAAATCGAAGCACCTATCCACGTTTCTAACGTACAAGTGCTCGACAAAAACGGTGTAGCTGGTCGTGTTGGTTATAAAGAAGTTGACGGCAAAAAAGTTCGTTTCAACAAAAAATCAGGCGAAGTCCTAGACTAAGACGGGAAGGAGAAAGAATATGACTAATCGTTTAAAAGAAAAATACTCTAACGAAGTAGTACCAGCATTGACTGAAAAATTCGGTTACACTTCAATTATGGCAGTGCCAAAAGTTGAAAAAATCGTGCTTAACATGGGTGTTGGGGATGCAGTAAGCAACTCTAAAAACCTTGACAAAGCCGTTGCTGAATTGGCTTTGATCTCTGGTCAAAAACCGTTGATTACTAAAGCTAAAAAATCAATCGCGGCTTTCCGTCTTCGTGAAGGTCAAGCTATCGGTGCGAAAGTAACTCTTCGTGGCGAACGCATGTACGAATTTTTGGATAAACTCGTAACTGTTTCTCTTCCACGTGTACGTGACTTCCACGGTGTATCAAACAAAGCGTTTGATGGACGCGGAAACTACACACTTGGTGTGAAAGAACAATTGATCTTCCCAGAAATCTCATACGATGATGTTGATAAAGTACGTGGTTTGGATGTTGTTATCGTAACAACTGCGAACACTGACGAAGAATCACATGAATTGCTTGCTAAACTTGGCATGCCGTTTGCTAAATAATAGGATAGGAGAATAACTAATGGCTAAGAAATCTATGGTTGTTAAAAACCAACGCCCTGCAAAATTCTCAACGCAAGCCTACACTCGTTGCGAACGCTGCGGACGCCCACATTCAGTTTACCGCAAATTTAAACTTTGCCGTATCTGTCTTCGTGAGTTGGCTTACAAAGGTCAACTTCCAGGCGTTAAGAAAGCATCTTGGTAATTTGAAATTGATATAAAAAGGGCATTTCAGAAGCTTAGCTTATTGCCCATGCAATCTCCACGGGGGATTGTGGTTCTAACAGAAAAAAACACTTTCTCATTTGAGGAAGTGTTTTTGTTTTCAAAAACGTTTTTGTTACAATATTATTTCTTAATGAAATTAAAATAAGATATACTTAAATATAAGTGAAAAATAAATAAAAACATGAATGCAATCTGGAGATTTTGTGATGACCATCTACGACATTTTTTTCTTATTAGGCGGTTTGGGCCTTTTCTTATACGGTATGAGCTTGATGAGTGATGGTTTAAGCTTGATTGCCGGTTCTCAACTGAAAAAGATCTTACAGCGTTTGACACGTAATAAATGGTTCGGCGCTTTTTTAGGTTTTATCATCACCGCGGTCATTCAGAGTTCTACAGCGACAACAGTTATGGTTTTAGGATTTATTGATTCGTCATTGATGAATTTGAGCCAGGCTGCAGGAATTATTATGGGGGCCAATGCTGGAACGACCATAACAGGCATTTTATTTACATTTAATATTCAAGACATTGTTCCCTTTGTCATTTTTATAGGCACGATTGCCACGCTGTTTATGAAACGTAAGGCTTTCAATCACATGGGAATGATCTTGCTAGGGTTTGGACTCTTATTTTTAGGGCTAAATCTGATGAGTGTATCCATGGTTCCTTTAAGAGAAGCACCTCTCATGGCGGAACTGTTTACTCATACGCAAATGCCTCTTGTAGGTTTATTGGTTGGTTTTGCTGTTACTGCTTTAATTCAAAGTTCAACTGCTTCAGTAGGTATTTTGCTGACGATGGTTGCCGCAGGTATTGTGGTGGATTTACATCAAGCTATATTTATTCTGTATGGGTTTAATGTGGGGACTGTTGTGACCACTCTTCTTGCATCAATCCGTGGAAATAAAATAGCCAAGCAGGCTGCGATGGTCCATGTCTGGTTTAATATTATTGGAGCGCTCATCCTCACAGCTTTGACTATTTTACCTTTCGGCTTTGTCAGCCTCATTCAGAATACTTCTGAAAGTATTGCCCTGCAACTAGTTTATGCTCATATTATTTTTAATGTTGCAACACTTTTTATTTTGTTACCACTTTCGAAATTTATTATTCAGTTGGCGGAAAAGTGTGTTAAAAATGCACCAGATGATACAGCGCACCTGAAACTAAAATTTATTGATCGAAGGTTACTCCGCACACCAGAGATTGAAGTTGAGCAGATCCTTAAAGAAATTCAAAGAACATTTGAACTTGTGCAAGAGGATTTTACCGAAGGAGTGAATATTCAACGTGGAGAAAAAAATAGCACGAGTCTTATGAATGAAACTTTGATTAACTACTTGGTACAGGAGGTTAATCGGGCACTTGTCAATCTTAATACAGTTGAGTTAAAGGATAAATATGCTATTTCTGTCGGAAGGGCATATAAAACTATAAATTATTTGGCCCAGATTGAGGCATATACCAAAGATATCGTATTGACACTGAATGTTTACGATTACTCGGAGGAGGAAGAGGACAAGGAAAAAAATGAATTGGCCATTAAGCTAGTCATGGAGTCTATCGTACCATTAATAGAGAGGATGCTAGATCAAGTTTTTACATTCCTTAAAGATAAACAACATCAGGAAGAAGAAACAATACTGGATGAGATTAAAAAGTTAGAGCGAGAAATTCTTAATCTTACTCAAGTCAATAGAGATTTACTACGATCAGACTTTGAAGATATTCGAATTCTTAACAATTTACGAAAAATAAGTACAGATATCCTCCATATCGCAGAAGTATTGAATTATAAAGTGTAAAAAAAGCAGTACGAAAAGTACTGCTTTAAAATCAAGTTTTTAACAGATTGAAAAGAGAATTGTAATTGTTTTTTGTCATAAATTTTTTGAGTAAAGGGCCTCTAAGGACCAAAGAACTTTTCAAGGTGTCTTCAACATGATTGAGTGATTAACTACGGTCTTAGTATACTATAAAGTTAAGGATAGGTAAAATGAATCTTTTTGATAGTTATAATTATATATATTAATTAATTAATTGAAGTTTTGATTACATTTAATAATTCTTTGTATTAAATAGATTTATTTTACAAATTAAAAAGAAAGCTCTACAATGTTTATAGAAAAAGCACAGACATTATAAAGGAGAAAAAATGATTATATCTACTATCGCAACTCTTGTTTATCCAGTAGAAAGGCGATAAATTGGCTGAATGAACATCATATTCCTTATCGAAAATGTACGATAGATTGTGTGAGCTGTGAAGACTTGTCATATATGCTTCGACTAACTGAAAATGGTATTGATGAAATTGTGAAGTCGACGAAGCGTTGCACAGAGGATTTGCACCGAAAAATTCTTCAGATCCAACAGATGCATTTTAATGAGGCAGTCGTTTATCTCAGCGAAAATGTTGAGGTGTTACAGACACCTTTGATTGTTGATCATAATAAATTTTTAGTGGGCTATCATTCTGAAAACATTCGGCAGTTTGCTCCACGCTATTATCGGATGAGCAGTATTTTTCTACATCAGTATAAACGCCAAATTTAATTAAATAAATTAATATCTATCATTAAATTAATTCATTTTACAAATATCTAATTATGGCTTAATATAGAGATAGAGAAATAATACAGAAGGAAGTGTAAATATGCAAGTAACAAATAGAAAAGTAGTCGTTGTTGGAACAGGATTTGTCGGAACAAGCATTGCTTATTCGATGATTAATCAAGGAATTGTTAATGACCTTGTGCTGATTGATGTGAATCAGGAAAAAGCTGAGGGGGAAGCTTTGGACCTCCTTGACGGAATTGCTTGGGGTCAAGAAAATGTAAATGTCAAATCTGGTGGTTATGAAGAATGTAAAGATGCAAACGTAGTTGTCATTACAGCAGGGATTAATCAAAAACCAGGACAAACACGGTTAGAACTTGTAGATACAAATGCTAAAATAATGAAATCTATTGTGGATGAGGTAATGAAGTCTGGTTTTGATGGCGTCTTTGTTATTGCTTCTAACCCAGTAGATGTTCTGACTTACTGTGCTTGGAAAGCTTCAGGTCTACCAGCTTCTAGGGTTGTTGGAACAGGAACAACCTTAGATACGACACGTTTTCGTAAAGAACTCGCGACAAAACTTGAGATGGATCCTCGAAGTATCCACGGTTATATTATTGGTGAACATGGGGATTCAGAAGTTGCGGTATGGTCGCATACGACGGTTGGTGGTAAACCAATTCTTGAATTTATCGTGCAAAACAATCGCTTAGAAGTTGGCGATTTACAAACTTTATCAGACAAGGTAAAAAATGCCGCTTATGAAATTATTGACCGTAAAAAGGCGACTTATTATGGTATCGGAATGAGTACAGCTAGGATAGTAAAAGCTATTCTAAATAATGAACAAGCAGTTCTTCCTGTTTCATCATACCTAGAAGGTCAATATGGTGAAGAAGGTATCTTCACTGGTGTGCCATCTGTCGTAAACCAAACTGGCGTAAGAGAAATTATCGAATTAAATATTGATGCGTACGAACGTAAAGCTTTTAAAAACTCCGTTAAACAGTTGCGTGAAGTGATTCAGTCACTAGAAAGTCAAGAATGAATCTGATTATAGGAAAAAATGGTTTGTTGGGACGGGAACTTTGCTTACGGTTTGATAGAGAAAAAATTCCTTATCTGGCTACGGGGTCACACGAGCTAGATATCACCGATAAAGTTGCAGTCGATGCGTATTTTTCTCGTCATAAACCACAAATTATTTATCTTTGTGCAGGCTATACTGCAGTCGAAAAAGCAGAACAAGAAGAACGACATTTAGCCGAGCAGGTCAATGCTGTTGGTACCGAAAATATTGCACAAGCAGCTGAGAATGTGGGAGCATTATTACTTTATGTCTCTACTGATTATGTCTTCAGCGGCAACTTAGAGCTTGGGAAAGAATGGGAAGTAGACGATGTTCCACACCCACAAACCCACTATGGTTATACACAACTATTGGGTGAAAATGCTGTGCAGAAAAATACTACCAAACATTATATTATTCGTACAAGCTGGCTTTTTGGATGCTACGGTAATAATTTTGTCTCCACTATGAAAAATAAAGCCAAGAATAAAGATGATCAAGTAATTATGGTGGTCAATGATCAATTTGGTTGCCCAACTTGGACTAGAACATTAGCTGATTTTATGATTTACTTGGTGCAGCATAAACCAAAATATGGTATTTATCATCTGTCCAACGCAAAAGTTGAAGTCGAAAATATTTCTTGGTTTAAATTTGCAAAATATATTTTGCGCCAAGAAGAAGTCAAGCTTTTACCCCTTGCTACAGTAGAGCTTGCATCAAATGTGAAACGCTCTTACAATTCCACATTGAGTATAAAGAAAACAGAAGCTATTGGTTTTTCAGTGCCAACCTGGCAAGAAGCTTTAAATACTATGCAGAGGTTAGAAAATGGAGAATAGATGATGGAAATTCTTATTATTTGTATCTTATTAAGTTTCCTTGTCTTTAAAATATTTTCTTTTTCCAAAACCTCGGTTCTTCAGGAAAAAACGGAAGAGAGAGAAGAATAACTCTTTAGTCGAGATATCTTTATTAATGAGAAAACACAGCGTATATTTTAGAAGCTGTGTTTTTTATCTTTCAAAAATTAAATGGAGGAAGAAACACCCGAGCCTATTGACACGAGAGAAATAATTTGATAAACTATATAAGTTCGGTCTTTTTAAAAAGACCTCATTAATTTGAAAGTGGGATTGAACAAACCCAAACTACAAATAAGGAGAAATTACATTATGGTAATGACAGACCCAATTGCAGACTTCCTCACACGTATCCGTAACGGAAACATGCGTCGTTTCGAAGTTGTTGAAGCACCTGCTTCAAAAATCAAACGTGAAATCGCAGAAATCCTCAAAGCTGAAGGTTATGTGAAAGACGTTGAGTACGTTGAAGATAACAAACAAGGTGTTATCCGTGTATTCTTGAAATACGGAAAAAACAACGAAAAAGTTATCACTAACTTGAAACGTATCTCTAAACCAGGTCTCCGTGTTTACGTTAAATCTGACGAAGTACCACGCGTACTTAACGGACTTGGTACAGCAATCATCTCAACTTCTGAAGGCGTTGTAACTGACAAAGCTGCACGTTCTAAGAACATCGGTGGTGAAGTTCTTGCTTACATCTGGTAATCTTTTACCCGTAAGCTGAAAGTATTATAATTGTGAAAACAGGTAGTAGAAATACTCTTGATAATTTAACAGAAAAGGTAAAAAAACATGTCACGTATTGGTAATAAAGTCGTTGTTTTGCCAGCTGGTGTAACAGTTGAACAAAATGGCGCAACAGTAACAGTTAAAGGCCCTAAAGGCGAATTGACTCGTACATTTGCAGAAGCAATCACAATGGAAATCAATGGTTCTGAAGTAACATTCAAACGTCCAGATGATTCTAAAGAAATGAAAACTATCCACGGAACAACTCGTGCAAACTTCAACAACATGGTTGTTGGTGTTAGCGAAGGTTTCCGTAAAGAACTCGAAATGATCGGGGTTGGTTACCGTGCACAACTTCAAGGTTCAAAACTTGTATTGGCTGTTGGTAAATCTCACCCAGACGAAATCGAAGCTCCAGCAGGAATCACTTTCGAAGTTCCAGATGCTACACACATCAACGTTTCAGGTTCAGATAAAGAAGTTGTTGGTCAAACAGCTGCTTACATCCGTAGCCGTCGTTCACCAGAACCTTATAAAGGTAAAGGTATTCGTTACGTTGGCGAATTCGTACGTCGTAAAGAAGGTAAAACTGGTAAATAATCTCTTTGAGATTATGATCCGTCATTTGGTGAATGTAAGTTTGCCAAAATTCTGTACAGACAGAAACTTCCCGCTTGCATTTTTTGCAAGAAAATCGATGGCAGAAACTATCGAAATATAAAATATTTAAAGAGGTAGAATTGTGATTTCTAAACCAGATAAAAACAAACTCCGTCAAAAACGCCACATTCGCGTTCGCGGAAAAATCTCAGGTACTGCTGAGACTCCACGTTTGAACGTTTTCCGTTCAAACACAAACATCTATGCACAAGTTATTGATGACGAAGCAGCTGTAACACTTGCATCTGCATCATCACTCAAATTGACTGGTACTAAAACAGAACAAGCTGCTGAAGTTGGTAAACTTGTTGCTGAAGCTGCTAAAGCTAAAGGCATCGAAGCAGTTGTATTTGACCGCGGTGGTTATCTCTATCACGGACGTATCCAAGCACTTGCAGAAGCTGCACGTGAAGCTGGATTGAAATTCTAAGGAAAGGGGTAATCATTAAAATGGCTAGAAACGAAGAAGTTAAAGAATTCGAAGAACGCGTTGTTGGAATCAACCGCGTTACTAAAGTTGTTAAAGGTGGACGTCGTCTCCGCTTTGCTGCACTTGTTGTAGTTGGTGACCGTAACGGTCGCGTAGGTTTCGGTACTGGTAAAGCTCAAGAAGTTCCAGAAGCAATCCGTAAAGCTATCGAAGCAGCTAAGAAAAACATCGTGACAGTTCCTATGGTAGGAACTACTGTACCTCACGAAGTACTTGGTGTATTCGGCGGTGGTAAAATCCTTATCAAACCAGCTGTAGAAGGTTCTGGAGTTGCCGCAGGTGGTGCCGTTCGTGCCGTCCTCGAACTCGCAGGTGTTGCTGACGTAACATCTAAATCATTAGGTTCAAACACAGCAATCAACGTTGTTCGCGCAACAGTTGAAGGTTTGCAACAATTGAAACGCGCTGAAGAAGTTGCGGAACTCCGCGGCAAATCAGTAAGCGATTTGGCATAAGGAGGATATCATGGCTCAAATCAAAATTACATTGGTAAAATCACCAATCGGCCGTATCCCTGCACAACGTAAAACTGTTGTTGCACTTGGCCTTGGTAAACTTGGTTCATCAGTTGTGAAAGAAGACAATGCAGCACTTCGCGGCATGGCTAACTCAATTTCACACTTGGTAACAATTGAAGAAGTTAAATAGTAATTAAAAAAGTTCAGATTATCTGGACTTTTTTTCTGAGGAAATTGTAAAAATTTTCAAGATGTCGAATTAAATAAGTAAAAATGTACATTAAATTTTAAGGTATAATTGTTTTTAAATGTGAAAGGAAGAGAAGAATGAACAAACGAATTTTTGCACTTGCGACAGTAGCACTTGCATCAGTAATTGTACTTGCAGGTTGCGGAGGACGCAATACAGAAAGATCGCAAGGAAAAACAGACCTTAATGCAGCCTTAGTTTTAGGTAATGATGGGGTTGATGATCGCTCATTTAACCAATCAGCTTGGGAAGGTCTTCAAGCTTGGGGTAAAGATAACGGGCTTTCAAAAGGAAAGGGAATTAACTACTTCCAATCTAACTCTCCAGCTGAATTCACTTCAAACTTTAATTCGGCCGTTTCAGGTGGTTATGATCTTGTGTTCAGCATTGGCTTTGTTTTGCACGAAGCAACTTCTCAAGCCGCACAAAACAATCCTGATACAAAATTTGCTGTTATCGATTCGGTCATCGAAGGTAAAGACAATGTGGTCTCTGCAACTTTTGCGGATCAACAGTCAGCTTACCTTGCAGGTGTAGCAGCAGCAAAAACAAGTAAAACAAATCATGTTGGTTTCATCGGTGGGATCAAGTCAGATGTTCTTGCCGCTTTTGAAACAGGCTTTACAGCGGGTGCCAAATCAGTATCACCAGATATCAAAGTTGATGTACAATATGCGCAGTCCTTCACAGATGCCGGCAAAGGTAAAACAATGGCTTCAGCAATGTACGCTAGTGGTGCAGATGTGATTTATCAAGCAGCAGGTAGTGTCGGAACAGGTTTGTTCACAGAAGCTAAGAATTTGAATGAAACAAGAAAAGAAGAAGATAAAGTATGGGTTGTTGGTGTTGACCAGGACCAAGAATATTTAGGTGGGTATACATCAAAAGATGGAAAAAAATCAAACTTTGTCCTTGTTTCAACAGTTAAAGAAGTTGGAAATGCAGTTAAAGATATTGCCAATAGAACAGAAAAAGGGAAATTCCCTGGTGGTGAAAACCTCAAGTATGATCTTTCTAACGGCGGTGTAACACTTGCTCGAGATAATGCTTCAGATGAAGCTTGGAAAGCAGTTGAAGCAGCAAAAGCTGATATTGTTTCAGGAAAAATTGAAGTTCCAGCAAAATAAACTAAAAAAGGGTATGAAAGACATACTCTTTTTTTCTGTTTTAAAAAAAGAAAAGACTATGGAATGATTTGCTTTTTCAGAGTAAATTTAGTAAAATGGAAAAGGTTTAAAAGCCAAAAATTAGAAAAGTACAGGCGAGTTGAACTCCATCCTTCCTTAGAGTGGAGCGAGGCGGCAGCATTGTACAAAATAAGGAGAAAACATGAAACTTCATGAAATGAAAGCTGCTGAAGGCAGCCGTAAAGTTCGCAACCGTGTAGGTCGTGGTACTTCATCTGGTAACGGTAAAACATCTGGTCGTGGACAAAAAGGTCAAAAATCACGTTCAGGTGGTGGCGTACGTCCTGGTTTTGAAGGTGGACAAACAGAATTGTTCCGTCGTCTTCCAAAACGCGGATTTACTAACGTAAACCGTAAAGAATACGCAATCGTAAACCTTGACACTTTGAACCGTCTTGGTGATGGTGCTGAAGTTACAGCTGAAACTCTTGTAGCTGCTAAAATCATCAAAGATGTTAAATCTGGTATCAAAGTTCTTGCTAACGGCGAATTGACAGTTAAAAACCTTAAGGTTAACGTTGCTAAAGCATCTTCTGCTGCGAAAGCTGCTATTGAAGCTGCTGGTGGTTCTGTAGAACTTCTTGAAGCAAAATAATTCAATTGGCGGTTGATTTTCAACCGCTTATTTTATAGGGTTAATATTTAAGAAAGTTTAGAGGGAAATTATGTTTTTCAAAACTCTAAAGGAAGCTTTCAAAATAAAAGATGTAAGAGCACGGATTATCTTCACCATCTTTATTCTGTTTGTCTTTCGATTAGGTGCGCATATCACAGTACCGGGGATCAATGTTGAAAACTTGAATGCCCTGAGTGATTTACCGTTCTTGAACATGATGAACTTGGTGTCTGGTAATGCCATGCAAAACTATTCATTGTTTGCTATGGGGGTGTCACCTTATATCACAGCATCAATTATCGTTCAACTTTTACAAATGGATATTTTGCCGAAGTTTGTAGAATGGTCAAAACAAGGGGAAATAGGGCGTCGTAAGCTTAATCAAGCGACACGCTATATTACTTTAGTTTTGGCTATGGCTCAATCTATCGGTATCACTGCAGGTTTCCAAGCTATGAGCTCGGCAAATATCGTACAAAATCCTAACTGGCAAACTTACCTAATGATTGGTGTCATTTTGACAACAGGATCAATGGTTGTTACATGGATGGGTGAACAAATCAATGAAAAAGGGTTTGGTTCTGGTATTTCTGTTATTATCTTTGCGGGTATCGTTTCAGGTATTCCAAGCGCCATTCACGAAGTTTATACAGAGTGGTTTGTAAATGTTCGTCCGAGTCAAATTCCAATGTCGTGGGTAATGGTCGCTATTCTGGTTGTTGCTTCAGCATTGATTATTTACTTCACAACATTTGTACAACAAGCAGAACGTAAAGTTCCGATTCAATACACTAAGTTGACACAAGGGGCGCCTACAAGTTCATACTTGCCACTTCGTGTTAACCCAGCAGGCGTTATTCCAGTAATCTTTGCAGGTTCTATCACAACTGCTCCAGCAACGATTTTACAGTTCTTACAACGCGCTCAAGGTAACAATGTTGGCTGGCTGAATAGCTTACAATCAGCCCTTTCTTATAATACATGGACTGGGATGTTACTTTATGGCTTATTGATTGTTCTCTTTACCTTCTTCTACTCATTTGTACAAGTTAATCCAGAAAAGATGGCAGAAAATCTGCAAAAACAAGGTTCATATATCCCATCTGTTCGTCCAGGTAAAGGGACTGAAAAATATGTTTCAGGCTTACTTATGCGTCTGGCAACAGTCGGGGCACTTTTCCTTGGCTTTATTTCGATTCTTCCAATCGTTGCCCAAAATATTTGGGGATTGCCAAAAATCGTTGCCTTGGGAGGAACATCGCTCTTGATCTTGATTCAGGTTGCTATTCAAGCTGTTAAACAACTTGAAGGTTATCTCTACAAGAAAAACTACAAAGGATTTATGGATAATCCAATTGAAAGCTAAAAAAATCTTGCTTCGGCAAGGTTTTTCTTTATTTATCGTAAGAAATGCGGTAAAATATTAAGGTATAATTTATATTATGTTGTCTGTAAACTCATAAGCAAGAGTTGCAGCATCTATAGTAAAACTTGTAAGAAGAAAACGGGAGAAAACAATGAACTTGTTAATCATGGGCTTGCCAGGCGCAGGTAAAGGTACACAGGCAGAATTTATCGTTAAAAATTACGGCGTGAATCACATCTCTACAGGAGATATGTTCCGTGCAGCGATGAAAAATGAAACTGAGATGGGCAAACTTGCTAAATCTTATATCGACAAAGGAGCATTGGTTCCAGATGAAGTAACAAACGGTATCGTCAAAGAACGTTTGGCACAAGATGACATCAAAGCTTCAGGATTCTTGCTTGATGGTTATCCACGTACATTTGACCAAGCAGAAGCTTTGGACAAAATGTTGGTAGAACTTGGCATTAAACTTGATGCAGTCATCAACATCGAAGTAAACCCAGATATCTTGGTCGAACGCTTAAGTGGACGTTATATCTGCCGTACATGTGGCGCAACATATCACAAACTCTTCAAACCTACAAAAGTTGAAGGAACATGTGATGTATGTGGAGGACATGACCTTTATCAACGTGCCGATGATGTTCCAGAAACAGTTAAAAATCGCCTAGAAGTAAACATCAAGGAATCAGCACCAATCTTGAAACACTATACAGAACTGGGTTTAGTTAAATCAATCGATGGCGGACAAGCTATGGAGAAAGTAACCGAAGATATTCAAGCTGTTCTTGGCTAAAATAGAACAAAAAAAACACTGAACATTATTTCAGTGTTTTTTGTTTGTCTATCTTCGGAAAAGACGTTTCAATAAAGAAACAATTAAGAAAAGTGCAACGAAGATTAAGGTAATTGCAGAACTTGCAGGCGCATTGAAGTAATAGGAGATGATCAATCCACTGTTCATACCAATAAAACCAATGATAACTGACCAGATTAATACGGTCTTGAAAGATTTTCCAATAAGCATAGATACACTAGCAGGTAAAACCATGATTGCAGAAACCAGTAGGGCGCCACAGGCAGGAATCATCAAAGCAATCGCCAAACCAGTTACAATATTAAAAATCATTGACATAGCACGGACGGGAAGACCATCTACTAAAGCTGTATCTTCATCAAAAGTCATCACATAAAGTGGACGGAGAAAGAATATAAAGCCAGCTAGAACAATCAGAGCGATGATGTAAAGCATCACGACTTGCGGAGTAGCGATAGTTACAATTGAACCAAACAGATATTGGTCAATGCTGATGCTGGTTTTACTTCCTGCCACATTAATAATAAACATGGCTAAAGCAAGTCCAGCGGACATTAAAATCGCGGTTGCGAGCTCAAGATAATTTTTATAGACGGTACGGAGAAATTCCATAAAGATAGCGGCAATAATAACGACAATTAAAGTTGTCCATGTCGGATTTAAACTAAAGAGGACTCCGAAAGCAACGCCTGCTAGAGAAACATGGGAGAGGGTGTCAGAGAGTAGAGACTGACGACGCAGAACAAGGAAAACCCCAAGAAGTGGTGCAAAAAGTGAAATGGCAGTTGTCGCTAGTAAAGCGTTGCGCATAAAGTCATAAGAGAGGATTTCAAACATTAGCTTTTACCTCCTTTTTCATTTTTGCATTAGGGTTGCCATGGACTTCAAAGCATTCAAATTTTCCGTTTTTGTCTCGGGCAAGGTGGATGTTTCGGTCCATATATTTTTTAACAGAGTCAGGATCGTGTGTAACCATGAGAACACTTTTACCATGCTCATGTGCAGCATGGGCCATGAGCTCATAAAAGGCTTCTGTGGTTACATCGTCCATCCCAACAGTTGGTTCATCCAGAACAAAGACATCAGGGTCAGAAGCAAATGTACGAGCAATGATGATACGTTGCTTTTGTCCACCGGAAAGTTCTCCAATTTTTTTATGACGAAAGTCCCACATGCCTACAGCATTAAGAGCAGCTTCTACGTGTTCTTCGTCATGTGCATTAAGCTTGCGGAACCAACCTTTACGGGGATAACGACCAGAACGAACAAATTCATGAACAGTTGAGGGGAAACCCGCATTGAAACTGGAAATTTGTTGTGGGACGTAAGCGATACGTAAACGGCGATTTTGTGTGTCATGGCGTGCAATGATAACTTTACCAGACTTAGGTTTCAAAATTCCGAGCGTTATTTTGATTAGCGTTGACTTTGCCGCACCGTTTTCTCCAGTCAATGTTACAAATTCCCCTGGGTTAACCGAGTAACTCACATCTTCTAAAACAGGATTATTGTCATAATAAAAGCTTACATTTTGAACATCAATATAAGGCATAATTTTTATTTACTTTCTAAACTACTTAAATTTTTCAGCGAGTTGATGAAGAAAGTCTTGGATTACTTTTTGTTCATCTTCTGTATATTTCTGTGTAAGTTGCTGATAACTGTCTAGCGTTGCCTCATGATGTGCAGCGTGTTCACGTGCAATGGGCAATGCTTTTTCTGTTAGATTCCATAAAACAACACGTTCATCGGTCTTACTTTTCGTGGGCGATATAAGTTCTAAATCTTGTAACTTTTTTAAAGCTTTAGTGATGGCAGCCGGAGAGACCGAAAGAGTTTCTGCCATCCGAGCATTGGTTGTTGGTTCTCCATTCAGGAGCATCAAGAGATGTTCTTGAGTAGAAGTTAATTTGATATCACTTTGACACTTTCCAAGAAGAATTTCGTGCTTGTTTTCAGCAAATTGCATGACTTGAGATAAGAATTGATCAATTTGTTTTTCTAAATTTGTATGCATGATTCCTCTCCTTTCATTTACTGGTTAATAATAACATGGCTCTCATTAAATGTCAACCGGTTAATATTAAAGCAGAAAGAAAAATAAAGGAAAAAAATAAATAGAGGGCTTGTCATTTGTCAGTCAGTGTGCTATAATATATCAGTCCGACTTTTTAGATACACTTGTATCTTTCGGGGATTTTTAAGGAGGTACTTTTGCTTGGCAAAAGATGATGTTATCGAAATTGAAGGTAAAGTAGTAGATACTATGCCGAATGCGATGTTCACTGTTGAACTTGAAAATGGTCACAAAGTTTTGGCGACGATTTCTGGAAAAATTCGTAAGAATTATATCCGTATCCTGCCTGGCGACCGCGTGCAAGTGGAAATGTCACCATATGATTTGACACGTGGACGCATTACCTACCGTTTTAAATAACCTGGACATTCATTGAGTGCGAAAGCACAGTAACCATAGAAAGGAAGACACAATGAAAGTAAGACCATCAGTTAAACCAATCTGCGAATACTGTAAAGTAATTCGTCGTAACGGTCGTGTTATGGTAATTTGCCCTGTAAATCCAAAACATAAACAACGTCAGGGATAGAAAGGAACTATTAAATTATGGCTCGTTTTGCTGGAGTTGATATTCCAAACGAAAAACGTATCGTTATTTCATTGACATACGTTTACGGTGTTGGACTTCAAACTGCTAAAAAAGTGCTTGCTGCTGCAGGTGTTTCAGAAGATGTACGTACTAAAGATCTTACATCTGATCAAGAAGACGCAATTCGTCGTGAACTTGACGGCTTGAAACTCGAAGGAGATCTTCGTCGTGAAGTAAACCTCAACATCAAACGCTTAATGGAAATTGGTAGCTACCGTGGTATGCGTCACCGTCGTGGACTTCCTACACGTGGACAAAACACAAAAAACAACGCACGTACTCGTAAGGGTCCTGCTAAAGCTATCGCTGGTAAGAAAAAATAATCTAGAAAGGAGTTAAAATGGCAAAAATTACTCGTAAACGTCGTGTGAAAAAGAATATTGAAACTGGTATCGCCCACATTCAATCAACTTTTAACAACACTATCATTATGATTACTGACGTTCATGGTAACGCTCTTGCTTGGTCATCTGCAGGTTCACTTGGTTTCAAAGGTTCTAAAAAATCTACACCATTCGCTGCACAAATGGCATCTGAAGCTGCTGCTAAAGCTGCTCAAGAACAAGGGTTGAAAACAGTATCTGTTACAGTTAAAGGTCCTGGTTCAGGTCGTGAATCTGCAATCCGTGCACTCGCGGCTGCTGGTCTTAACGTAACTTCTATTAGTGATGTGACTCCTGTACCTCACAATGGTGCACGTCCTCCAAAACGTCGTCGTGTATAATCGTTAGTGAGTTGCAAAATCACTTTACTTTTCTTTTAGAGGAGACTATACATGATTGAGTTTGAAAAACCAAAAATTATTAAATTTGACGAAACAGAATTTTACGGTAAGTTTGTAGTAGAACCACTTGAACGTGGTTACGGTACAACTTTGGGTAATTCTTTACGTCGCGTTCTCTTGTCTTCATTGCCTGGGTCTGCTGTTACTTCAATCCAAATTGAAGGTGTTCAACACGAATTCGCAACAATCCCTGGTGTACGTGAAGATGTGGTCCAAATCATCCTTGCTATTAAAGGACTTGCGATCAAATCTTACGTTGAAAATGAAAAACAAATTGAGCTTGACGTTACTGGACCTATGACAGTAACCGCAGGTGACATTTTGACAGATAGTGATATCGAAATTGTCAATAAAGACCATTATCTTTTCTCTATCGCAGAAGGTCATTCTATGCGTGCTGTGATGACAGTAAACAAAGGTTACGGATACGTTCCTGCTGACGAAAACAAAGTCGAAGGCGCACCTATCGGTACAATTGCTGTGGACTCAATTTACACACCAGTTAGCAAAGTTAACTATCAAGTAGAACCAGCTCGTGTAGGTGGTGATGCATCTTACGATAAGTTGACTTTGGAAATCACTACAAACGGCACAATCGTTGCTGATGATGCTTTGTCTCTCTCTGCGAAGATTTTGACAGATCACTTGAACTTGTTTGTTGACTTGTCAGAAACAGCTTCAGAATCTGAAACTCTCGTGGCTAAAGAAGAAGTTAAAACAGAACGTGTCCTCGATAAAATTATCGAAGAAATGGACTTCTCAGTTCGTGCTTACAATGGTTTGAAACGCGCTGGAATCAATACCGTAGCTGATATTGTGGAAATGAGTGAAGCTGACATGATTAAAGTCAAAAACCTCGGTCACAAATCAGTAGAAGAAGTCAAGGTTAAATTGACTGACTTGGGCTTGGAGCTCAAAAAACGAAAATAATACAGGAGGAAAAAAATGGGTTACCGTAAACTTGGACGCACATCTTCACAACGTAAAGCTATGCTTCGTGATTTGACAACTGATCTTATCATCAACGAAACTATCGTTACAACTGAAGCTCGTGCTAAAGAAATCCGTAAAACAGTTGAAAAGATGATCACTCTTGGTAAACGTGGTGACTTGCACGCTCGTCGTCAAGCAGCAGCTTACGTTCGTAACGAAATCGCTATTAAAGATTTCAACGAAGAAACTGAAACTTTCCCAACTGCACTTCAAAAATTGTTCGACGATATTGCTAAACGCTACGAAGGCCGTAACGGTGGTTACACTCGTATCTTGAAAGTTGAACCACGTCGTGGTGATGCTGCCCCTATGGCAATCATCGAGCTTGTTTAAGAGAGTTCGGATTTAAATATTATATAAGATTACTTATTGAGTGTTATGATGATGGCGCTGTGTTTGAGTTGACGTAAAAACGTCGAGTAGCACTGCTTAGTCTAGCTCTGTCTACCGAGATATTTATTTCGGTAGTTCACTCAATATGTTTTTTTTTTTTTGCTTTTTTATAAAAATATAGGTCTCTTTTCAATAAAGAGGCTTTTTTAAGTGTGGGGATTAAAAGAATATAAAATTCTTTCCTTTGATATGATATAATCAAATCAAGGACTACGAACTTGGGAGAGGATATAGTGTCTGTTGTAGTGTGGAATAATTTTAAAAATAACGAAGACACTTTTTTGTTAAGGACGTATGAATAGGAATTTATGAGAAAAAGGAATAGCATTTGTGGAAAAATATAAAAAATTACTCACGCTTAGCGCTCTCGTTTTATCGTCCACACAAGGAATATTGGTAAGTGCCAGTGAGCTTACAGCGACAAATGTGGACAGCAGTGTCCCAATAACGAGCAACGTGCAAGAAGAGGTCGAAGCTTCTAGTAGTTCAGAAGGAAGTTCTGAAAATAGTTCTACTGCTGATAGCTCTCTGGAAGATAGTATTTCTGAAAGTGACCATCAAAGTAATCCCCCTTCAGATAAGGAGACTGGAGAAACCGGGACAGCTCCAGGAAGCACAACTGAAAAACCAGAGAAAAATAACAGTGAGAAGGAAGTGGCCAAGGAGTCGGTTGCCCAAGAGTATTTTTCACGCAAAAATCTCCCCAGAGTTGGTGTTAGTCTTAAACAATTACCCGTAAAAAATTCAGGATCTCTTTTTAGAGATATCTCACAGTCAATGTTCAAAAATAACATCAACTGGATTTATGGTCGTGGTATTACTACAGGTTATACGCCAAGCACCTATAACCCTAATGCAAAAGTAACACGCGGAGAGATGGCTGTTTTTCTACACCGCTTAGCAGGAGCACCAACATATAAAGCACCTTTCAATGTTTATACAGACATTAGTCAGTACAAAAACCAAATCCTTTGGTTGACAGCGACCACAGTATCTAATGGTACAGCCCCTCACTATAATCCTAATGGTAAGGTAACTCGTGGACAAATGGCGGCCTTTCTGCACAGGATGGCAAAAGCATCAGGAAAAGCTTCTGCTTCTGCAAAATATAATCCAAAGTTTTGGGATGTCCAAAATCATATGTTTAAAAATGATATAGGATGGCTAAGTTCAAAAGGGATAACGACAGGATATACAGCGACATCTTTTAAACCAGATGCGGATATCACACGTGGAGAGATGGCCGCATTTCTCTATCGCTTCTATAGTGTTGTAGTAAATAATCAGAAACTTCCGGCAGCACCACAACCTCATGCTAATCAACCAATATATTATTCTCAGCTGGATGCAAGATGGAAGAATAACAGATTGAATGGCTCCAATGTAGGAGTTTCAGGGTGTGTGCCTACAAGCTTGGCTATGATTCTACGGGGAAGCTATGGACAAAATGTTGACCCAGGAATTGTTGCTAAAAAAGCGGATACGATTAGTCACGAAAGCTTTGGACTCTCAGGGAAGGATTTGATCAATACTGCTAAAGCTTATGGACGTAGTGTAGAAGTTATCAGTAATATCAACCGAGCAGAAACTTTGCTCAGAGCAGGATATCCTCTCATATTTTATATTAATGTGGGTATTGGCCATGCCGTTGTCGTTTCCGACTATGACAACACTAATGGTCGAGTAAATATTAACGATCCTTATGGAAAACTATTCTATCCTTCAGGAAAAACAACTTTGCGTGAACTATGGGGACGTCCTAGTCAAGATGCTATGGATTGGAATGCAGGCCATCCTGTATTTGCGATTAAGTAGGAGGAAACCATGAAAAAAATATCAGTAATAGCTCTACTCCTTGTCAGCTTGCTTGGTTTATCTGGATGTGGAAATCAGCAAACCAATAAACAACCGCAAAAGGATTCCAGTACAGTGGCAGGTAAAAGCAAAGAAAGTACAGTAAAATCCGATACAGCAACATCAAAAAGTGATGCAAGTGTAGAGCAGTCTAAGTCAGAAAAAAACCAAGAATCAACAAGTAAGGATAATACCAGCACAGAGGCTTCTAAAGTGTCTCCAGATCCCCAAGCTCCAGAAGCAGACCATACGGTAAGAACTGAATCAGGCAGCACCACGGACTTAGGTCAAGCACGTATTGCACTTTATGAAGCAGGTATTGATTCCCATAGTATGACGGATGATGACATTTTAACTGTCTGGGAACGTTCAAAAGACAAGGAAGAATTTGTAAAAAATGTAAAAGAATATCTCAGACAATAGTGTTGTTTAGAGCTCAAAATAGGCTTTACAGAGCGTTTTAAGAAGTACTTTACAGTAAATACAATAAAAATGGTAGTGCTATTATAACTACCATTTTTATTGTATTGAATTATCATAAGGAAGAGGATTTGAGGGATTGAAAAATTCTTTGAGGAGAAAAGAAAACAGTCAGTGAAGTCTGTCTTTTGATATGTTATAATCAAATAATGGGTAAAATAAAAAGCCTTAAGAGGCTAAAATTTATTCATGCCACTGAATGGAATCGAACCATCGACCTCCACCTTACCATGGTGTTGCTCTACCGACTGAGCTACAGCGGCTATATTTGTGCTTTCGCCCAGTCAGAGAGCAACAGATGAGGATTTGCTCTGCAAACCCTTATCCACCGATTGGAAGCAGTGCTTCCAACTCTACCGACTGATCTACAGTGGCTTATAGTTAAACCATAATTATTTTAACAAAAATACGAATAAAAGTCTATAAGAATAATAGAAATGAGGGCTTCAAAATAGCTAAAAAAAAATCAACCTTTCTTTGTCAAGAATGTGGCTATAAATCAGTAAAAAAACTCGGACGTTGTCCCAATTGTGGCGCTTGGGGCTCCTTTGTGGAAGAAGTAGAAGTCCAAGAGGTAAAAAATCAGAGAGTAAGTTTGACAGGTGAGCACTCTAAACCCATGAAGTTAGATCAGGTTGAACTTTTTGATACACCGCGCGTGGAAACCGACCTAGATGAGTTTAACCGAGTCCTTGGAGGCGGTGTCGTTCCAGGAAGTCTTGTCCTTATTGGGGGTGATCCAGGGATTGGTAAATCGACTCTACTGCTTCAAGTATCTACACAACTTGCTTCAAGAGGGCGTGTCCTTTATGTGAGTGGGGAGGAGTCAGCTCAACAAATTAAGCTACGTGCTGAGCGTTTGGGCGACATTGATACAGATTTTTATCTTTATGCTGAAACCAATATGCAAAGTATCCGAAATGAAGTGGAACGTCTACAGCCAGATTTTCTTATTGTAGATTCGATTCAAACTATCATGACGCCTGAAATTCAGAGTACCCAGGGTTCAGTTAGTCAAGTGCGTGAGGTGACAGGAGAATTAATGCAATTGGCCAAAACTAACGATATTGCGACTTTTATTGTCGGACATGTCACCAAGGAAGGGCAACTTGCAGGCCCACGTATGTTGGAACATATGGTTGATACCGTCTTGTATTTTGAAGGAGAACGCCAAAATACATTCCGAATTTTACGCGCGGTCAAAAACCGTTTTGGTTCAACAAATGAAATTGGAATTTTCGAAATGCAAGGCAGTGGTTTAGTGGAAGTAACCAACCCGAGTGAAGTCTTTCTGGAAGAACGTCTAGAGGGTTCTACCGGATCTGCTATCGTCTGTGCGTTAGAAGGTACTCGTCCGATATTGGTTGAAATTCAAGCTTTGACAACACCAACCATGTTTGGGAATGCCAAACGTACAACCTCCGGTTTAGACTTTAACCGTGTGAGTTTAATCATGGCAGTACTTGAAAAGCGTGCCGGTTTTCTTTTACAACAGCAAGATGCTTACTTGAAATCTGCAGGTGGGGTCAAGTTGGATGAACCAGCCATCGACTTGGCAGTCGCTGTGGCAATTGCTTCCAGCTATAAGGAAGAGCCAACAGATGCACGTGAATGCTTTATTGGCGAAATTGGCCTAACTGGAGAAATCCGACGTGTCACACGTATGGAGCAACGTCTCAATGAAGCAAGTAAATTAGGTTTCCAAAAAGTATATGCGCCTAAGAATAGCTTAGCAGGTGTAGATATTCCAGAAAATTTGCAAGTGATCGGCGTGACGACTTTATCTGAATGTTTGAAAAAAGTGTTTGGCTAAGAAAAAGCTTTGTGAGTCAAGATGTCATAATCGTAATAGGACAAACAAGTATCTTGTTATGATGTGTGATATAATTGACACAGAGCTTTTTAGTTATAAAAAATTGAGGCTATGTACAGAAAGGAAGTCTTATGCGTCGTTGGATAATTCATGTTCTCATGGGTATTGTGGGTGCTTCTTTAGGCATCACTACTCTCCCTTGGGTTTGGCACCTCTTTAGACAAGAGGGAAATGCTTTTAATCAGGAAATTGTAAATGGGTTAATTGGAGCAATTATTTTTGTTATTTTATCATTCTTTATGTCCAATTTGCTGATGCGAGCATTGAAAAAACTAGATCAAAAAATTACGAGAGTCAATCTTTCAAAAATGGTATTTAATTTTATTGGTGCTATTTTAGGTCTGACCGTAGGTGTGCTTTTAACGATTCCTCTCTCTTTACTCGGGGTACCAGTATTAAGCAACATTATTTCCTTTGTGCTGATCATTGGTCTGCTTTATCTTGGCTATACGGTCTTTGATAAGCGAGGAGATGAAATCTTTAAAATCGTTTTTCGTAAACGTAAAGAAGTCGCTGCAGTGGATAAGCCCGTGGTCAAAGAAGTCGTTACAGCTCAACATGCTATGATTTTGGATACAAGTTCGGTTATTGACGGACGTATTTTGGATGTATTAAAAACAGGTTTTATCAGTGATAAAGTAATTGTACCTAATTTTGTATTACTAGAGCTCCAGCTCATTTCAGATAGTGCTGATCCCTTGAAACGTGCCAAGGGTCGCCGTGGTTTGGATCTCGTAAATTCCTTAAAAGAATTTGACAATGTTGAAATTTCTAATAAAGACTATAAGGACATACGCGAGGTTGACACTAAACTGCTTCGCTATGCTAGCGAAATCGGTGCGAAGTTAGTCACAAACGATTTTAATCTCAACAAAGTAGCGGAGATCCAAGGCGTAATCGTCCTAAACATTAATGATCTTGCAAACGCCGTTAAGACACAACTGGTGGTTGGGGAGCAGATTGAAGTAACAATCATTCGTGAAGGTTCTGAACGTCAGCAAGGTGTAGCCTATCTACCAGATGGTACAATGATTGTCATTGAAGATACGGCCAAAATGATTGATAAAAAAGTGTTGGTTGAGGTTGCAAAAGTTCTGCAAACAAGTGCAGGACGTATGATTTTTGCTGAGCTTGTTCATCCAAAATAGTTAAACAAAAATAAGGAGAAACATGTACTTTAAGCGTTTTTTACAACTTTTTCTTATCTATGTACTAGCAGCACTTGTCCTTGTTGGTATTATTTCAACAAATTTTTTGCAAAATAAAAATCTGACTTTAATCCTAGCTTTACTTATCTCCTATGCAGTACTAACCTTGCCCTTGGTTCTTTTGACCGTGTTGAAAACCAATAAAAAAGCAACGAGTGTTGGTGCTCAAGGTCAAGGAGGTGAAGTACGACGTATATTGGGACTTCTTCCGGGTTACCTTGCTTTGAGTTGTTTAACAAAAGATGGGGAATCAACAACGACGATTATGAGTTTTATCCAATCAGTCCATGAAGAAAATATATTTTACATGGTAGCTGATAAGCATGCCCGTAAAGTACAAAGCATTAAGGAAAATCCTGATGTCTCTTTCACTACATGGTTTGATAGTTTAGAGAAGGGGGAGCGTTTATCCTCGAATAATGTGTATGCCGAAGTCTTAGAAGAAGCGGCAGCAAAAGAATGTGTTAAACAGGAACCTAATCTACTGAAGGTGCATGAAAATGCGGTAAATATGGCCATTATCAAACTTACGGTTAAATCCTTGGTTCATGAAAACTTTAAAGAAGGTAGCCACATAATAGAATTTAATTGAAGTCTTTTTAGACTTCTTTTTTGTTACACAGATACAAAAAATACGTATAAGTTCATAGTTGCAATAAAACTTTAGAAATGTTATTCTAATTATGAAGGCGGTTACATTTTCGCTTTTGTCGTATTATGGTTTCAAACAAAAAAGGGGAAAAGCCCCGAAGCATATATCTATATGGAGGATAATTTGATGAAAATAGGTGTTCCAACAGAGATCAAAAAACACGAATATCGTGTAGGACTTGCACCAGAATTTGCTGCAGCTTATGTTGCCGCTGGACATGATGTCTATATTCAAAAAGGGGCAGGTGAAGGCTCATCATATTCCGATGAACTTTACACAGCAGTTGGCTGTAATATCTTACCAACTGCCGAGGATATTTATGAAACAGCGGATATGATTATAAAGGTCAAAGAACCGCTTGAGCCAGAATATTCATTGATGCGTGAGGGACAAATATTTTATACCTATTTCCATTTAGCAGCAGATAAAGCATTGACAGAAGCTGTTTTAGATAAGAAAATTGTCGCGATTGCCTATGAAACCATCCGCGACCGTAACGGTGCACTGCCAGCGCTTAAACCCATGTCTGAAATTGCAGGGCGTTTATCAGTCCAAGAAGGTGCGAAATACTTGGAACGTCCTTTTGGAGGACGTGGTGTTCTTCTTGGAGGAGTGACTGGCGTTCTTCCAGCAAATGTTTTGGTACTTGGTGGTGCAGGAGTTGTTGGTCGTAATGCTGTCGCTATGGCTGTTGGGCTTCATGCTAATGTTACTGCAGTCGATGTGAATTTAGATGCCTTAACTGAGCTTGATAAGCTCTATCAAGGGCGTGTAAACACGGTTTACAGCACGGATCATACGGTAAAAGATCTGATTTCTAAAGCAGACTTAGTGATTGGAGCTGCGCTTATCCCTGGTGCAGCTACACCACAGCTTATTCGCCGTGAACATTTACCATTGATGAAAAAAGGTGCAGTTATTGTCGATGTGGCAATTGATCAAGGAGGAACTTGTGAAAGTTCTCATGTGACTTATCATGACAACCCTGTTTTTGAAGAAGAAGGTGTTATCCACTATTGTGTTGGTAATATGCCTGGTGCTGTCCCTGTAACTTCGACAGCAGCTTTAAATAACGCAACTCTCGCAAATGGTTTAGCTATAGCAAACAAAGGTTATAAAGAAGCCTTGAGAGCTAACTCAGGTCTGAAAGAGGGACTAAATGCAGACCATGGTAAGTTGACATGTAAACCTGTTGCTGATTTCTATAACATGGTTTACACAGACATTGATGAAGTTATAAGTAATTAAATAAAAAAGCGCTGCCTGAGCAGCGTTTTTTTATAGAGGAAGAACCATGTTGTACCATGTTTCTCCTGCAAGTTGTGAGTCAGAAATTCCTTTTGAAACGAATCCATAACGTTCGTAGTAAGGAATAAGGCTTTCTACACAAGTCAAGCTGATGCCTTGACGGCTTTCCTCAGCTGCAGCCTCTTTCATCAAATCCAGTAATGAAGTAGCAATACCAAGTCCTTGGTATTCACTATCTACAGCAAGGCTAACGATAATTTGAAAGCGGTCAGTCGGAAGACTTGCTTCTGTTTTTTCAAACATATCGTCTGTCAGATAACATTTATCAGAAGTTGGGCCCACAAGAATGCCGACCACTTTACCTTCTTCATTTCGAGCGACGAAAAAACGCTCAGGAATGACTTGGATACGTTCTAACATTGAAGCGCGTGAGAGTACCTCATCCGCTGGGAAAGAAGTCTCTTCAATGTGCATCACATCATCAATGTCTGTGATTTTTGCTTTGTCATATGTAATTTTAGTCATATCTCTATTCTAACATGGTCCTCCTTGTCGAGTCAATGAAGCTTGTGTTTCTTTAATTACAGTATGATTTTATAATGACTCACTGTTAGAAACATTGCTCATAATATGATAAAATAAAAAGGATCGAAACTAACAGGAGAAAACTATGTCTAATAACATTCGTGTGCGCTATGCGCCATCACCAACTGGGCTTTTACATATCGGTAATGCCCGTACTGCACTTTTTAACTATCTTTTTGCGCGTCATTATGATGGAGATTTCATCATTCGTATCGAAGATACAGACCGCGAACGTCATGTGGAAGATGGGGAACGTTCTCAACTTGAAAACTTACGTTGGTTGGGGATTGACTGGGATGAAAGTCCTGAAACACATGAAAACTATCGCCAATCTGAACGGTTGGAACTTTACCAAAAATATATTAATCAACTTTTGAGTGAAGGAAAGGCTTATTACTCTTACAAAACGCCAGAAGAGCTTGAAGCTGATCATGAAGCACAAGAAGCAGCAGGTGTTGCACCTCATTATGTCAATGAATATGCTGGGATGTCAGAGGCTGAGAAAGAAGCTTACATCGCTGAACGCAAAGCTGCAGGAATTACACCGGTTGTTCGTATTTCTGTAAATGAAACAGCCATTTATAAATGGACAGATATGGTTAAGGGCGATATCGAATTTGAAGGTGGGAACATTGGCGGTGATTGGGTTATTCAAAAACGCGATGGTTACCCAACTTACAACTTTGCTGTAGTAGTGGACGACCATGACATGCAAATTTCACACGTTATTCGTGGTGATGACCACATTGCGAATACACCAAAACAGTTAATGGTTTATGAAGCTTTGGGCTGGGAAGCTCCTGTCTTTGGGCACATGACTTTAATCATTAACTCTGAAACAGGGAAAAAGTTGTCTAAACGTGATACCAATACGCTTCAATTTATCGAAGATTACCGTAAAAAAGGTTTCATGGCAGATGCTATTTTCAACTTTATCGCACTCTTAGGTTGGAACCCAGGCGGGGAACAAGAAAAATTCAGCCCGGAAGAACTTGTGAAACTTTTTGATGAAAAACGTTTGAGTAAATCTCCGGCAGCCTTTGACCAAAAGAAACTGGAATGGATGGACAACGAGTACATCAAGCATGCAGAGTTTGAACCTGTTTTTGAATTGACAAAACCTTTCCTTGAAGAAGCTGGACGCTTTGATGCGCGTGCTGAAGAACTGGTTAAGCTCTACAAACCACAAATGAAATATGCTGAAGAAATTCTGGAGTTAACAGACCTCTTCTTTGGTGAATTCCCAGAACTCACAGACGAAGCCCGTCAAATGATGGAATTGGAAACTTCACCAGTTGCGGTAGGCACTTTCCGCGCGAAACTTGAAAACTTAGAAGATTTTACTGCTGAAAACATCTTCCCGCTTTTCAAAGAAACGCAAAAAGAAACAGGAGTTAAAGGAAAAAATCTTTGGATGCCAATTCGTATCGCTGCTTCTGGTAGCATGCACGGCCCAGAATTACCTGAAACAATCGCTCTTTTAGGCAAAGAAAAAGTCCTTGAACATATGGCACAGTTTTTATAAAAAGCCGCAAGTAATAAACGCACGAGTTATAGCTCGTGCGTTTTTTGTATGAATGAAATTAACCGTTTGTTTTTTTGCGGATATTTTAAAGACGAGATGAGCTGGTCATAAGGGGTGATTTCCACGGCTTGGTTGAGGAGTAAACGTCTATCAGCAACCAAGTTAGCCAGAGTCTGCATGATTTTTTGCCACTCTTCGGGACTGAGTTTAGCATTCCAATGCCGCAGATGAAAGATACCGATGTCAATAGGTAGTTCGGCTATTTTTCCCCAGTTGACCTGTTCGCCCGAAAGGAGCCCAAGAGCTTGAAACTTTCCACCCGATCGGACACAAGCAGCCAAATCTGTCCCATCCTGTCCACCGACACAATCAATGGCAGCATCTACTTCGAGATTAACCAAGTCTGTACGTAATTCCTGAGTACCGCGCTCCTTTAGGAGCTGGTGCTTTTTACTGTCGCGTGTAATAGCGATAAAGTCAAAACCCAGTATTTGTGAAAGTTGGGCAAAGATTTGACCAATAGAAGAACCAGCAGCATTTACAGCAAGTTTTTGACTAGGTTTTAATGCAAGAACTTCTGTACATAGAAGCCAAGCTGTCAAAGGGTTGATGTAAAGCTGACTAGCGGAAATCAAATCAAGAGTATCAAGGAACAAAAAATGCATGAGATATAGGGCATTTGACAAAAGTTTGCCAAGTCCCTTCCCCTTCCAAGGGTAAAACACGTTGACCGATAAGTTTGCGCGAAAGTGCGCAGCCAACATCTGCGACAAGACCAACCCCTTCATAGCCTGCAGTAGCAGGAAGGCTTATCCTGTGCGCATATGCACCGGTCATTGGGATTAAATCTGAAGGATTGACCGGAGCATAAAGCATTTTTACAAGAAGTTCTTGGGGCTGTAAACTTGGTTGACACTTCTCTTTAAGCCTTAAGACTTGATGAGGCAAGCCATAGCTCTCGTAACTGAATGATGAGTACATGGCTTTATTATAGCAAACTTATAAATTTTAAGACACAGCTATAATTTTCCTTCAAAAATATATCTTAGTGTAAAGTTGCGGAAAGATTACAATAAAGTTTATTTGCTTCTTTTTAGTAATCAAAGAAAAAGCTTTGACAAAAAGTAAACTTATGTTAAACTTAGTGTGTATAATGTGTCTTTTAGGTTAAAAATGTGTACAAATTATCCTATAGGCGTTGAGAAAATATTAAGAAGGAGTAAAGTTGGATGAAGAGTAAAAGACTCTACAAAGTCGTACGCTTACTTATGATCGTCTCTCTTGTGGTTCAAGCCTTGCTACCAGCATTAGCTATCGCAGAAACCATAGACAAGGAAGAAAAAAACGGTCGCACGACTTTGAACAAGGCGCAGTGGGAAGATGAAAAGAATCTTCAAACTGTTATTGTAGAAGGAAAGGTTGAAAAGGGTACTGCGGAAGATAATCAACCTGAAACCATCGTTTTGAAAGGCGCAGACTTTGAGAACGTCACAACAGAAGAAAATATCTCCGGCCTTACAGAAGGCAGCTATAAGTTGGAAGATAATAAAGTGCTTTTAAACTTAACGGAGCAGAGCGAGGGAAATTTCTCTTTGAAACTTTACGTTGTGAAAGATTCTTTAGTCAATGGAAAAGAGATTGAAGTCACTCTAGGGGATCAAGTGCTCACTCTTCCGATTAAGCTTGAAGAAACAGATAAAGAAAAACCAACAGATGATGAGAAAACATCTGATAAGGAAGCCGAAACCAAACCTGAAAAGGAAACAAAGCCTGAACAAGAAAGTTCAACTTCTAAGAAGCAAGTTGGCAATATCGCAGATAAGGAGCGTGGCTTACCTTTTGCCATGACAGAGCTTCTGCCTAATGCAGCAGGTCTTCCTTGGGACATCGCTAAAGACAGTAAGGTTTCAGACCCTGATACAGATAGCTTAGCAGACATGGGATTCTCGGATGTTCCTGGCGCTCATGATGGACGTATCTGGACAGACAAAACAGTTCGTCACGACCTCGGCAGCTTGGACGATGATCAGTTTGAAGTAACACTCTCTGCTTTGGCACAAAGTGCACCTATACGTGCCGGTTATCAAATTCCTGCGGATACTGTCTTTACCATTGACGTTTCTGGAAGTATGACTCGTGTCGATCCTGGCGCAGGACGTTCACGTATCGCTCTTCTGGTTGATGCGCTTAATGAAGCTATTGGTATCTTGCAAGATGCTAACCCGCTCAATCGTGTAGCTGTAGTAGCTTATGGTGGCCGTACAGGTGGTTTTGCCCGTGTCGAAAATGTTTTTGCTCTCGGCAGATATAACCCTAACAGTAATGGTGCTTTCTTTACCATGACAGGGAACTCCCAAGTCAATGTTGTGGCAACTGCTGTAACTGGTTCAGGTGGACAAGTTAAAGTTAATAACTTTGTTTCACAAGGTTCAACGCCAACCCAGTGGGGAATTCGTGAAGCCAGTCGTATTCTGGAAAACGTAACTGACCAACAAGTTGAGGTTCCTGTGACAAATGATGCTGGGGAAGAAGAAAATCCAGTAAGAGTAACACGTCGTCCTAATCTTATCCTAATGACCGATGGTGAACCAACCATGGGTCGTCCTGACTTTGACTTTGATGCTTTAACTCCAGTAACTGTTGGTCCAAATGGTAATCAACTCGTAGCGAGCGACGGTGATTTCTATGGAGATGGTAGTTATGGTGAGCAAGGTCTAGCTGTAATGACAGCCTTGACAGCCGCCTATCGTGGCAAAACAGTCCTTAATCACTATTTTCCAAATGGAAATGTTGCAGGCGATGCACCAACTCAACCTGCAGCAGATATCGGCTTCTTTAGTATCTCTTTAGGAAAACAAGACACAGAAGCCGGTCAAAACTTAATCAGTGCAACATTGAATCCTACGCCGGAGAATACAGACAAGGTCGGACCAAATGTTCGTCATCAGATGGGCTTGACTGGGACATCAGCAGGACCAACAGCTGCTACACCAACCTTAACAACACTCTTTAATAACTTTGCTACGAATGGTGCAACAGGAAACTTCCAAGCGCAATTTAGACAAGCCTTTGGGACATATCAATGGAATAACACTAAGAGTACAGTTAATATCAGAAATAACGCTTCTGTAGAACTTTCAACAACGGACATTGCTTATGCAGATGAGTTTTTCAAAGCGGATGACTTACAAACCTTGCGCGATGCCTTTATCTCGATTACCAACAGTATTCAAGATACAGGGAACAGCGAAATCTTAGGCGGAAATGGGAACGGCACAAACTTGGGTGCAGGTACACTGGATTTCTCTGATGTCTTGGGAAAATACATGAGCTTTGACGGTCTGACTAATATCGAGTTCCCAGCACGAAATGGTGGAACATTTACCTATAATATTTCAGAGGTTGATGCACATCGTGAAGATTTTATTAAAACATTAACACAGCAAATCCGTCTTCCTGACGGCAACTTTATTGATGCTGCAACAGCAGGAGCGATACTTGATAATCGCCCAGATAATGTCATTACTTATTTTACAAATGACCAAGGGCGCTATATCGGTCTTACTGCTGACGGAGCAGCGACGAAGGCACAGGTTTACCCTGTCTGGGGCGAAATTGAAAACCAAGTCGACTCTGCAGTAAATAATGTGAGCGGTCTCCTATTTACTGTTCATACGGCACTCATAGATCATACTTTTACCTCAGACTATGGTTCAGCAGAGCATAAGTCAGGTTATAGAGAACTCCAAGCCAAGGATCAGTTTGTGCATTGGAGCATTCCTGCGCATCTCATTCCTGAACGTACAGTTCAGCAGAACGAAGATGGAACAGTTAGTATTACAGGGAACACTTCACCTATACAGGCAAGATTCAATGTTGGTTTAGATGAAGCACGCGTAGAAGAAGCTTTACTTGCAGGAGAAGCCCTCCCAACAAACTTCTTCTCTAACTACTGGGATAATGACGCAAACAGCTCTTTTGCAACTTTTGAGTCGTCTACTGAAAATCCCTTTTATAACTTTGATGGTGCAAGAATTGTAGGAAAAACTGCCAATCCGACAAATACCAAAGCTCATGTCAGCCGACAACTGGTCGAAGCAGATCCAACAGCTCCAGCAGGACAAGATGGGCGTATTGTTACCAATCTCTTGGGAAATAACGGTACATTTGCTCTTGATTACTATGGACAAATCAGACTAGAAAAAGAATTTATTTTCCTTGATGAAAATGGTAACCGTGTCAACTCTGATGGAGCTATACCAGCTGGCGTTACACTCCGACCATTGACCTTTACAATCACAGGTCCAAATAATTTTGAGGAAACAGTGACTTTTGACCCAGATAAGTTTACACTAGAAAATGGCAAATGGCACTTTGACTTACCAGAATATCTGCCAGCAGGCGTTTACACCATCAAAGAAGCGGGCGGAGATGTTGAGCAGGCTGACCCAGGTTATACACATATGCCGGGAGAGTTTGACCAAACCGTAACCGTAATACCGGGTGGTGTAGCCACAGCAAGCTTTGTCAATGTTTATGTGCAACCCCAACTTAATACACCTTCCTTACGTATTATGAAATTCTTCCACGGCTTGCCAGCGGACACTTATCCAGAAGACTTTGAAATTCTTATCGAGTATCTTGGAGATGGAAACCCACAACCGGGCAACGGAGATGTATGGACTCTTAATACAACAACGGGGTATTATGAAACAAGAGTGAGCCGAGCAGATGCTATAGCAGGAAGATCCTTCATCGGTATCCATGAAGGGCAGTACAGAATCAGTGAGCTTAACGCGGATAATGCCAAAGATGCAGGCTATATCCTCTCCAACAGCACTTGGGCTTATCGTCAGCTTGGAGCAGGAAACCAAGATAACTTTGGCAGTGGTCAAGGATTGGAACCTGTAACGGTGACGATTGGAGCAGCAGAAGATGTGAGCTTTAGATTTGATAACTTTTACCAAAAACTAGGTTCATTGGATTTGAGTAAAACGTTTGAAAATATCCCGCTTGATCGCATTCCAGATGACTTCTATCTTACTGTGACTAACGACAATGGGGATGAAATTGGTCGCTTAACGAAAGCGCAGATTCTCAATGATGAAAAAATCATCCTTGCGGACCAACTACCACCGGGCCGTTACACCATTCAAGAACATAACTATGAGATTGAAAATTGGAGACTTGAAGCTGTAGCCTTTATCAACGGTGCAGCAGAAGTTGGAATGCCTGACCCAATCTGGCATTTCGATGTCCCGGGACTTATCGGAAATAGCGATGTTACCATTAATATCGTCAACAGATACGTGTTCACTGCGGAACCTATCGAACCACCGCTTCCTCCCGTTTATCCGCTCCAAATGACCAAGGTTGACCAATATGGCAATCATGTCGCTGGTGCAGAGTTTGATCTGGAAGTCTTCGATACCTCATTAAATGGAGGTGCAGGTGATTGGAGAATCCTTGTCAAAGGTCTTCAGTCAAATAGTGATGGTTTAGTACGTTATGTGGTCACTGAACCAGGACGCTATCGTTTCCATGAAACGCAAGCTCCTGGAGGCTACCAACTCCCAGATGATCCTTATAGCGAGGAGCGAGAAGTGGTAGATGGGAACACAGACACCATTTACTTCCCTAATATGGTCAACACACTCACCGCACGTATCCAACTTCATAAGACAGATGTGGAGGGTGAAGGCTTAGCAGGTGCTGTCTTCAAGGTTGAATATAGAGCGGCTGAAACGGATAACTGGTCAACTTATGCAGAAGGTATGACAACTGGAGCAGGTGGTTATCTCGGCCTTAATGTCGAAAAAGATGGTTATTATCGCTTCATTGAAACGCAAGCACCAGATGGTTTTGTCTTAGATAGTACACCACGTGAAGTTCATGTTAATGCAGGAGAAACTGGAGATACCATCTTTAATGTTGATGGTGTGGTTAACCGTCCGTACGCAAGTATCCAGCTACGTAAGACAGATGTGGAGGGTCAAAATCTAGCAGGAGCTGTCTTCAAGGTTGAATTCAGTGAAAACAAAAATGGCCCTTGGGAAACTGTTGCAGAAAACTTAACTTCTGGCGACGATGGTCTTGTCAAGCTTGAAGATATCGAAAAAGATGGTTATTACCGCTTTATTGAGACAGTAGCGCCAGCTGGCTTTGTCTTAGACAGCGAACCACGTCAAGTCCATGTAACCGCAGGTGTAGGGGGACAAGTCCTCTTCTCTGCTGGCGATATGGCAAACCGACCAATCGCAAGTATTCAATTGCGTAAGATTGATGCAGAGGGTCAAAACCTCGCTGACGCTGTCTTCAAGGTTGAGTTCAGTGCAGACGGCAATGAACCTTGGGAAACCATTGCGGAAGCCTTAACTTCTGGTAATAATGGTCTTGTCAAACTTGATGTTGAAAAAGACGGCTACTATCGTTTTGTTGAAACGCAAGCGCCATCCGGCTTTGTCACCGATGGTAGCCCACGCCAAGTTTATGTTAATGTTGGCGAGACAGGGGAAACAAGCTTTGATGCTGGAACGATGATTAACCATGAGAAAGAAGCACCTATTTCACGTATCCAACTGCGCAAGACAGATGAAGCCGGTCAAAACCTAGCAGGCGCTATCTTCAAGGTTGAATTTAGTGAAAACGAAAATGGACCTTGGGAAACTTACGAGGAAGGTTTATCTTCTGGAACAGACGGTCTTGTTACGACGGTTGTCGAAAAAGAAGGCTACTACCGTTTTATCGAAACACAAGCACCAAACGGCTTTATCCTTGATAGCACTCCACGTCAAGTGAAAGAAAAAGTTACGATAGGAGATACAGGCGAAGCCCTCTTTGAGGCTGAAAATATGGTCAATATACGTAATGCTCGTATCCAACTTCGTAAGACAGATGAAGCCGGTCAAAATCTAGCAGGTGCCGTCTTCAAGGTTGAATACAGTGAAAACGAGAATGGTCCATGGGAAACTTACAGAGAAGATTTGGAATCTAAAGCAGATGGTCTTGTGAGTACTGATGTAGACAAAGCAGGTTTCTACCGCTTTATCGAAACAGAAGCACCAGACGGCTTTATCTTAGATAGTGAGCCACGTCAAGTGCCACAAGAGGTAACAATGGGAGGTGAAGAGCAAGCACTCTTTGATGCTGGAACGATGGAAAATAAACCAGTCGATCCAGAAACTCCAACACCCCCAACACATCACTATGCTATCCAACTTCTGAAAGTTAATGAACAAGATAATCCACTTCAGGGTGCTGTCTTTAAGGTAGAAACCGAAGATGGAGAAATTGTAGCACAAAATGTGAAGTCAAACGCGGACGGATTGGTAACAGTTACTGTACCAGGTCCAGGTAAATACCGCTTTGTCGAAATCCAAGCGCCATCCGGCTACAAGTTAGATAAGACACCGCAATATGTCACTATTGCAGAAGAAGATGGCTCGGGTGTCTTTGATGCCGGTAAGTTGGTTAATAAACCAAAACCACGTCTTCCGATTGTCGGAGATAACTTAGGGCTATGGCTCTTGACTTCTGGTCTAATCTTCCTTCTTGGTGCAGGTTTTGTATTATACAAGAAGAAAAAAATCAAAATTTAAGAAAGTCTTTGAAGTAAGGGATTTCTTAAAATAAAAAATACTCAAGCTCTTTAAACTTGAGTATTTTTCTTTTATTTGTTACTTACAGGGAGAATAATCTTAGACGAACCAAGGTCTACTTCATAAGTCATCTCACGATTATCTCGTACGGTATGTTCGAAGTCTGTACTGTAAAGCAAGAGACGGAGCTTGTCACCTTTTTCCAGCTGATGAAGCGTCGGCTGAAGTTTAAGGTTTACGGTCAGCCACTCGTTTTCCTCGACAGGACTGATTGTAAGCAAATCCTCACGGTTTTGCAGATTGAGGAAGCCTTTAGTCATAAGTTGATAAGGGCTATCCACCAGAGGAATCTCCATCAGATTTTCCAGCATAAAATTACGGCCACGGTCCAGAGCTTTCAAGTCCAGAGTTTGTGCGTTTTCTGAGAGGCGTTTCTTGTTACCAAAGTCAAGAAGTTGCGCAGAGAGAAGGGCTTTACTGTCATTGACTTTGATTTTGAGGTTCAGCTCGACTTGACCGTTCACCATCATGTCTTCTGCTACTTCTAAGTCAACCACAGCTGTTTGAGCTTTGCCTTCATACAAATCTTTTTTGAAAGTATGGAAATCTTTGCTGTAAGCCTTAAAAATCTCTTCATCGTAATGATTGTCAAATTTTAGGATAGAAGCTGCTGTTTTGCCAAGTGGCAATTTAACCGTTTCTGCACTGCCCCAGTCGGCTACCCCTGTCCAACTTTGGGCTTTGCCATTTTCTTGTAAAACAAGAGGAGGTAAGTTCAAAGTCAACTTGCGATCTAAGAGCTTAGCGGTGAAATAACTGTTGATGGTTTCGCTAAAGTCGATGGATTGCCAATTGTTCATATAAATATGAGCACCGCGGTGTAAGAAGGCGTGTTTAACCGTTTCTTTCGGCAGAGCTTGCCAAAAATGATAGGCTTGATCTGGTGTAACATTCCAGTCTTGTAAACCATGCACAATCAGAACATCTGCCTTGGTATTTTTTGCCTGTGGCAAATAGTTTCTATCGTGCCAATATTGGTTATAATCGCCGGTGGATCGCTCAAGAGACTCAAGCATTTGAGAAAGGTGAGCTTCATATTGCGTATTATGCGCAAGGAAGTCAGCACCTTGAAGATTACGCGAATAAGTCAATGCTGCTAAAACATCTAAATCTTCACCGGGATAGCCGCCTGGTGAGCGGACCAAGCCATTTTCACGGTAATAAGAGTACCAAGAGGTAATACCGGCTTCGGCTAAAATCACTTCTAGACCATCAATGCCGGTAGTTGCTGCACCATAAGCCATTGTACCCAAGTAGGATTTACCAGTCATCGCGACTTTGCCGTTGGCCCAATCTGCAGTCACTTCTTGTGTTCTCTTGCGAGAAGTAAAAGCACGCGCCCGACCATTGAGCCAGTCAATTGCAGCAGTCATACTATAAATTTGTTGGTAATCACCTGAAGTTTGGAAACCATCTGAATCTAAAGTTCCGACACCGGCAACATAAAGTGAAGCAAAACCACGCGCTAAGAAATAATCGTTCAGTGAATAAGTCCAACCGTGCGTGAACTTTTGAGTGGGTGTTTTAGGAGTAGCTTCTAGGGCAGGTTCTTTTTCGTAGTCTGGAAGAGTAGGAAGTTGTGTTGTAACCTTGATTTTTCCAGGCGCTTTTTCTTCTAAAGATACATTCATGTCGTGCAATTGTTTGTCATTGGCGATTTCATTTATCCCCAGATGGTAAGGACTTGCGGTCATGACTGCTGGCAATTGCCCCTCGAATACGGGACGAATAATCTGTACTTTAATCAAATCATTTTTTCCAGTACGATAAGTATCGACTTTAGATTCGACCCAGACTGTTTCCCGTATCAGATTTGCAGTATCAAAAGTAGCGAGCGATTTGTCATTGAAAAAATGGTAAGTATTGCTTAAAGGAAGCAAACCTTCAGATACCCAATGTTCAACCAATGTCATCCCGTTTTTGCGACGACTACAAAGAAGGAGGTAAAGTGCGCTGATGAGGTTTTCACTGTGGAGTGCTTCCTCATCGATCATCGGTAGATTTACAGATTTTGCAAAAGCTTCTGCTTGGTCCACTTGAAACTCAAAATTAGGTACAAATCCCAACAATTGCAAACTCACCGTCCAAAAGATATTCCATGTGAGTGCTTCATCTGAAGTTAGGAATTCTTGGAAAGAGGCTGTCGGTGTCGCTTGAATGCTTTCACTGTCGACAGGTGCAACCATTAAAAAGTTTTTAAGGATTTTCTTTTCTTCCCAAAAAACAGACCAAGTAAAGCCGAGATGATCCAGCTCAATAAGCTGTTCATCAAAGGTTTTTTCAACGATGGAAAAGTGATTAAATTTCATGCAATATCTTCCTTTCGATACACTATTATAGCCATTATATCAGAAAAGAGCCTTTGCTGCTTTGGCACATATCTTACGTGAAGAAGCAAAAAAGAAAAAGGCTTTACTTGAGCAGTAGATAAAAAGAGTGCTATAATGAAGGAGTAAAGAAGAACAAAACAGAGAGGAGAATAATTATGAAATTCAAATTCAGTGGGATTTCTTCATATGAGGAAAAAGCAACACCAAACTTTATGGGGGAAGCAAATTCGCACAGTATTATAAAAGAGTTCGACAGCATGGATCAAGCCATTCAGCATGTTGTGGATAATAATGGTTTTATGGTTACAGACAATGGCAAATTTGCCTTCCATGTCCGTACAATTACCCAAGAGGACGAATAAAATGTTAAAGGCATGCTAGAGGCATGTTTTTTATTATCATTCTTTTTGCTTTAGCAAATTAGAATGATAATACGTAGGGAGCGAAGCGAGTTGTGAACAACCTTAAATTCTTTTTGCTTTAGCAAATTAGAATGATAATACGCAGGGAGCGAAGCGAGCTAGAAAAAATTCTGCCTAAGACAGAGAGTAACAAATGTTAGCGACAAAGTATGTACATTTTTTTAAAATAAGTAAGGAGAGTAGAAAAACTTTAATATAAAATTGAAGCCATTATTTTAATAAACAAGTTTAAATGGTGGTATAATAACTGTTGTATTAAAGGAGTAGATGAATAAAAAAGGAAGATGACAAAAGAATTTATAGAATATTTACTGCGATTACTGGAAGAAAAAGAAGTAAATGTTGTGACTCAAAGACGGCATAGCTACGTGATGTATCAGGGAATTGAGTCAGATTATGTGTATATACTTAAAGAAGGTGTAGCTAAAATCAGCAATATTATGAGGGATGGACGTGAGTTTAATATTGCTTATGTAACAGAACCGGATTTTGTTTCCTTGCTCGAAGAAAAGCAAGAAAATGGTATCTCAGCTCTTTTCAATGTACGGGTCGAGTCAGAGAAAGCAAGTTTTTATCGCGTGCAACGTCAAGAATTTTGGAAATGGGTAATGAGTGATCTGACCTTGTTCCGCATCGTTGATGATTTTTATCAAAGAAGATTAGCCATGAACTTAGAACTCTTGCAAAAGATGACAATCAATGGAAAAAAAGGTGCAGTTTGCGCCTGTATCAATAGCTTAATCAACGAATTTGGGATAAAGAAAAGAAACGGTATTCTGATTGATTTTCCAGTAACAAATGAAGACATTGCCGGTTTTTGTGGCATATCAACACGAAATAGCGTAAATCGTATTATCCGAGATCTTAAAACGGAAGAAATTATTGATATTATTGATAACAGGATTATGGTTTACAACTCAGAATATTTTGAGGATTATATTAGCTAAAAAGACTGGATTCAGTCTTTTTTTCTTTATAAAATATTGTTATTTTTAATTTCAAATACAAGAGCAATCGCTTACATGAAGCCGTTTCTCCCCTTTTCTCTCGTCAAACAAATTTTCTGTTCAAGAATTCACATCTTTTTAGCCAAAATAAAAAAAACGTGCTATAATGTCTATGTATAACAAAAGAGTTTAACATTAGTTAATCTCGTTTTTATTTTGTCATTAATTTTTATTACTTGGAGGAATTCATGGACTATTCATGGACAGTGAAATATCTCACTGAATTTATTGGTACTGCCCTTTTGCTTATCTTGGGTAATGGTGCCGTAGCGAACGTTGAACTTAAAGGTACAAAAGCCTTTGGTCAATCTTGGTTGATTATCGCTTGGGGTTACGGACTTGGTGTAATGTTACCAGCCGTAGCTTTAGGTAATGTCACAGCTCAAATCAACCCAGCCTTTACACTTGGACTTGCAGCATCAGGATTTTTCCCTTGGGCACAAGTGCCATTCTATATTCTTGCTCAACTTCTTGGAGCGATGTTTGGTCAGTTGATCGTCGTAATGGTTTATCGCCCTTACTATCTCAAAACAGAAAATCCAAATGCTATTTTAGGAACTTTCTCAACAATCGATAACGTTGATGATGGCACAATCACTACACATACAGGTGCCTTGGTTAATGGTTTCTTGAACGAGTTTGTTGGATCATTCGTCCTCTTCTTTGGAGCGATGGGCTTAACAAAACTTTATCGTGGTGTTGAATCAATCAACTGGATGACAAACTACGCATCGCAACAAGGTGCAGATGTAACAAGTGCAGATGTTACTGGACAAATCGCAGCATCAGTATCAGGTGCAGCTTCATCAGCAGCAATCAGCCACGTTGTCCTTGGTTTCCTCGTGCTCGTATTGGTTGCTTCACTTGGAGGACCTACAGGTCCTGGTTTGAACCCAGCACGTGACCTTGGCCCACGTATCTTGCACTCACTTTTACCAAAATCTATTTTAGGTGAAAACAAAGGGGACAGTAAATGGTGGTATTCATGGGTACCTGTTACAGCACCTATCCTTGCAGCACTTGCCGCTGTCGCTTTGTTCAAAATCATGTATCTATAATCTTAATACGCCTAGGAAAATTCCAATAGGACTTTCCGTCAAACAGTTAGGGCTTTAGCCACAAATGTTAATAGCGGATTATGACCGATTAACCCTCATCTTTGGATGAGGGTTTTATTATTTTAAAAGTGGACATTAAAAATTTGTAAAGCTAACCGAAAATAAATTTGATAGAATAAATTCATAGTCAAAAAGCAAAGAAAGCGACTAGGAGAGTAAAAGCGAAAGTTAGCACAGGGAGCTTGCAGCTAGTGAGAGCAAGACTAATGGAAACTTTGAAAATGGCCTAGAAATCGCGTAACAGTGAGTTTACTTTCTAAATAAACTGTTAACGGAGTGGTTCTCGTTATTGAACACATTATTTTTGGGGCAGTCTTGCTTGTCACCAAAGATAATTAGCAAGACGTAAGACATCCTTTTTTGGTATTTTACGTGAAATTAGAATGGTACCACGATAATTCGTTTCTATTTATAGAGGCGGATTATTTTTTTGTTTTTGACTATACTGTTATTATTATTGTTAATAAAGGGGAGACTTATTATGAAAAAGAAAACAAGAAACAAAATTATTGCTGTGGTAGCGCTCGTCGTTGTCGTACTTATCGGCTACTTCTCATTCTTCAAGAAGGATGTTGCTGAAGATAAAACCGTTAAGGTCGGTATTATGTCAGGTTCAAAAGAGAGTACTGAGATTTGGGATTCGGTAGCGAAGACGGCAAAAGATGAATACGGTATCAATCTCAAATTTGTCCGCTTCACGGACTATAACCAACCCAATACAGCCTTGGTAAATGGTGATGTGGACATTAATGCATTCCAACATTACGCTTTCCTTAAAGAATGGAATGATGCCAATAATGCTGATTTACAACCCATTGGCGATATCTTAGTTTCACCAATTCGTCTTTACTCGAAGAAACATACAGATGTGAAGGAGATTCCTAATAAAGGAACAATTGCGGTACCTAATGATACCTCTAACGAAAGTCGAGCCCTTTACGTTTTAGAAAGTGCTGGCTTGATTAAGTTAGATACAAAGGCTGGAGCTTTGGCCACAGTTAAAGATATTACTGAAAATCCAAAAGATTTGACGATCAAAGAATTGGACGGGTCGCAAACAGCTTCAGCCCTGTCTTCAGTTGATGCAGCAGTTGTAAATAATGACTTTTCAGTTCCTGCAGGTTTGACAAACAAGGAAGTTATTGCAACAGAACCTTTAAATGAAAATTCAAAACAATGGATTAACATTATTGTGGCACGAAAAGACGATAAAGACAATCAACTTTACAAAGATGTCGTTAAAGCCTATCAAACCAAAGAAACAGAAGAATTATTTGCAAAATTGTACCCTGAAAAAGGAACAATTCCTGCTTGGAATTTGAAATTGAAATAATCATAAATAGTGGAGAAGAAGATGGCAATTATTGAACTAAATAATATCAGAGTTTCCTATGAGACCAAGAAAAATAAGGTGGATGCAGTCAAAGATACAACAATCCATATCGAAAAAGGCGATATTTTTGGAATTATCGGCTACTCAGGTGCTGGCAAGTCAACGATTGTCCGTACGATTAATCTTCTGCAAAAACCAAGTGCTGGTGAGGTGAAAGTCAATGGCAAGGTTCTTTTTAAAGCGGGAGCTGATGGTAAGGATCAAGCTAAAATTAAGACGGCAGAGCTCCGTAAAGAACGTCAAAAAATCGGAATGATTTTCCAACATTTCAACCTCCTTAATGAAAAAACGGTTTTTGAAAATATCGAATTTGCGCTTTTACATAGCCCTTTATCTGATAAACAGAAGGAAGAAAAAATTCGTGACTTGCTTAATCTTGTTAGTTTGTCAGAGTTTGAAGAAAAGTACCCAGCCCAATTATCAGGTGGACAAAAGCAACGTGTAGCTATTGCGCGTGCCTTGGCGAATGATCCCGAAATTTTGATTTCTGATGAAGGAACATCTGCTTTGGATCCAAAAACAACTAATCAAATTTTGGACTTGTTGAAGGATCTCCAAAAACGTTTGGGTCTCACTATCGTTTTAATTACTCATGAAATGCATGTCGTGAAAGAAATCGCCAATAAAGTTGCAGTTATGCAGAATGGTGAAGTGATTGAGCAAAATAACCTTTTAGAAATCTTTGCCCATCCTCAAGAGCAACTGACACAACAATTCATCGATACCACATCGAATGTCTCTCGTTTTATTCATTCATTGACTGAAAATGATACATTCAGTGACTTGGCAGACGATGAAGAACTGATCTATTTGTCTTATTATGGCAATCAATCAGGAGAACCAGCTATGTCGGAAATTACCCGCAAATTTGATGTTTCAACGAATATCTTCTATGGGAATGTTGAGGTTCTACAAAATACACGTTTTGGTTCTTTAGTCGTGTCTCTAAAAGGAACAGAAGAAAATCGTTTGGCTGCTAAAGAATATTTGGCAGGCCAAAATATTGAGTTTACAGTATTGAAAGCGCAGGTGAAATAAATGACAGCATGGTTTACAGAACATTTTCCAAATGTTGTAGCCTTAGGTTTACACGGAGATACAGGTTGGGTGACTTCAATCATAGAAACACTCTTTATGGTTTTTTGGTCAGGGCTTTTTGGTGGGCTTCTTGGACTGGTATTTGGTGTCGCTCTTGTTGTGACTAACGAAGGAGGGATTACGCCTCATCGTGCACTTTACTCTTTTTTGGATAAGTTTACATCAATTTTCCGTGCAGTACCCTTTATCGTTTTACTTGCTATTATTGCTCCTGTCACTCAAAAAATTGTGGGTACACAGATTGGAACAACAGCAGCTTTGGTCCCTTTGACACTTGGTGTCTTTCCTTTTTATGCACGTCAAGTTCAAGTTGCTTTAGAAAGTGTAAATAAAGGGACGGTCGAAGCAGCACAGACTGTAGGCGCTAATTTCTGGGATATCGTCTTTACAGTTTATCTTCGTGAAGAACTTGGTAGTTTGATTCGGGTATCTACCGTTACGATTATTTCCTTGATTGGTTTAACAGCTATGGCGGGTGCGATTGGAGCAGGAGGATTAGGAAACACAGCCATCGCATATGGCTACAATCGCTTTTCTAATGATGTGACCTTCTTGGCAACCTTACTTATCCTGATTTTGGTTCTTTTGGTTCAGGTTATTGGTGATACATGGGCAAAGAGCGTGACCCATAAATGATGTAAACTGGGGGACAGTGCATGACGATTGATTTTAAAAGTGAAGTAGAAAAACGTAAAGAGGTCTTTTTGCAAGACTTAATTGCGTTACTAAAAATAAACTCTGAGCGAAATGATGAAGAGGCTAACGGAGAATTTCCTTTTGGTCCAGGACCGAGTCTTGCTATGCTGGAGTTTCTAAAGATTGCCCACAAAGATGGTTTCAAAACAGCAAATTTTGAGAATTATGTTGGAGAAGTACATTATGGTCAAGGAGAAGAAACATTGGGGATTTTTGTTCATGCTGATGTTGTTCCAGCAGGTCAAGGCTGGACAAATCCTCCTTACGAACCAACACTTAGAGAAGGACGATTGTATGCTCGCGGTGTTCTAGATAATAAAGGACCTGCACTGGCCACCTATTATGCTTTGAAAATTTTGAAAGAGGCTGGTGTACCTTTCTATAAAAAAGTAAACTTTATTATTGGAACTGATGAAGAGAGTGGATGGAAGGATATGGCTTATTACCTTCCCAAAGTACAATTGCCAGATTTTGGCTTCTCACCAGATGCACGCTTTCCGGTAGTTAATGGTGAAAAAAGTAATCTTACCGAGTATCTGCACTTTGGACATAAAAATGACGGTGACTTTATTCTCCATGATTTTAGGAGTGGCATACAAGAAAATTGTGTGCCAGAAGAGGCTAAGACTTTGATTACGAGTCCTCTCGACTTGAAAGTCGATTTTGAAAAATACCTGGAGAAGAACAGGTTGGAAGGAAGATTTGCGAAAACAGGAGCAAAAACTTCCTTACAAATTAAAGGGAAATCAGCACACAGTTCCACACCAGAAATTGGAGAAAATGCTGCAACATATTTAGCCAAGTTCCTTGCTGCATATGATTTTGGAGCAGATGCACAAAAGTTTCTAGAAGTGGCTGGTCAGAAGCTTCACCAAGATTTTGAAGGAAAGAATATTGGAATTGCTTATGAAGATGAGGACATGGGTAAACTGTCGGTCAATCCTTCTGTCTTTCACTTTGCAGAGGATGGACAGGAAAATAAGATTGCACTCAATATCCGTCACCCGAAAGGTTTGACAGAGCAAGATATCCAAGAACGACTTAGTAAGCATTTGACTGCTTTTATCCAGAAAGTAAGCATTAGTGCGCTTATTAACTACCAACCGCACTATCTTTCACCAGAAGATCCGTTAGTGCAAGTGCTTTTGAGTACTTATCGCGAACACACGGGTGATGACAGTCCACCACAAACAGTAGGTGGTGGAACATATGGGCGATTAATGAAACGCGGTGTAGCTTATGGGGCTCTTTTCCCTGATTCTGCATTTACTATGCACCAAACAGATGAGCATATAAAGCTTGAAGAACTTTATAAAGCTATTGAAATCTACACAGATGCCATTTATCGTTTGGTTTGTGTAAAAGACGAGAAAAACGCTTAGGAATCAGTGACTTTTGGGAAAAAAATATTGCAAAATGCCTCAAAAGATGATTAAATAGTAAAAGTAACACAGATTTAACAAAATCATCAGGAGGAAGCATGGAAAACAGAATTCGTGAATTTAGACAAGCTCAAAAACTTTCTCAAGAAGATTTGGCGCGCATCGCTCACGTGAGTCGACAAACCGTCAATGCTATCGAAAATGATAAATACGATCCCGAACTTCTGCTAGCTTTTAAATTAGCAGAGATTCTGGCAACTAAAGTCGACGACCTCTTTACTTTTCAGCTTAGTCATGTGAAGAAAAAAGAAGAAGATGTCTTCTGGTGTGAAAAATATCAATGTGTCCTTTGGAAACGTGCAGATGTCGAAAAAAGAGCAAACTAAGTCATAAAATAAAATAAAAAGCCTAGTCAATAGTGTATAATTGAACTATAGGCTTTTTTTAATGTTGCGGCGGGTTTCACCCTTAGTGGGAAACCGAAAAGGGAGAGTGAAAAGAGTTCCCGGAAATAGTATTTATTAATTAATGCTAAAGAAATATCAAGGAGTGCAAAAATGAACATCAAACAGCTTCGTTATGTTGTGGCTATCGCTAACAGTGGAACCTTTCGTGAGGCGAGTGAGCAGCTCTTTGTGAGTCAGCCATCTATGTCAATTGCGGTGAAGGATTTGGAGCAAGAGCTTAATTTCCAAATTTTTGAACGGACAAACACAGGAGCCAGCTTGACGATTGAAGGTGAACGTTTCTATGAGCAAGCGCAAGCGATTTTACGAGACTTTGAAGCTTTTGAGTCGAAATATGCAAAGCCGAAAGAAGCCGAACGACATTTTTCAGTTGCAAGCCAGCACTATGATTTTCTTGCTCCTGTAGGTGTTGAATTTTCAAAGAAAAATCCTGAAATCAAGAATTTTCGTGTCTTTGAATCAACGACTTATAATATTTTACAAGAAGTGGCTCAAGGGCATAGCGAGCTTGGTGTTGTGTACTTGAATAAGCATAATCGTTCTGGTATTCTCCGTATGCTGGATAAGCTGGAGCTAGATTATGAAGAGCTTTTTATTTCACAAACACATATTTATTTACGTAAAAATCATCCTTTGACACGTAAGAAAAGCATCAAAACCAGTGATTTGAAAGCTTTAGACCGTGTTCGCTTCACTCAAGAAAATGAACAATTTCTTTACTACTCGGAAGACCTTGTGGAAACTTTTGAAAATACTTTTATTTATAATGTGACCGACCGTGCAACCTTAAATGGTATCTTGGAGCGTACAGATGCTTATGCGACAGGTTTAGGATTTATTGATAAGGAAAGTGTACACAATGTCACGGTTATTCCAATGGATGGAGATAATGTAAACAGCTTGATTTTGGTTAAACAAAAAGGTCAACTTTTAACAGATGCAGCCAAGTCTTACAAGCGCAGTTTAGAAGTTTATTTTGAAAATTATAAGTTTTAGCCAGCCTAGAGTCTAGGCTAGAAAAAATATGAAAATTAGTGTAAAATAGAGCAGTATACAAATTTTGTAAAACATTTAACATAGGAGAACTCACATAATGGTAAAATTAGTTTTTGCACGTCACGGTGAATCAGAATGGAACTTGGCTAACCTTTTCACAGGTTGGGCTGACGTGGACCTTTCAGAAAACGGAACACAACAAGCAATTGATGCAGGTAAACTCATCAAAGCTGCAGGTATCGAATTTGATATCGCGTACACTTCTGTATTGAAACGTGCGATCAAAACTACAAACTATGCACTTGAATACTCTGACCAACTTTGGGTACCAGTTGTAAAAACTTGGCGCTTGAACGAACGTCACTACGGCGGTTTGACTGGCTTGAACAAAGCTGACGCTGCTGCAAAACACGGTGATGAGCAAGTTCACATCTGGCGTCGTTCATATGATGTATTGCCACCAGCAATGCCACGTGATGATGAGTACTCAGCACATGCTGACCGTCGTTATGCTAACCTTGAAGATAGCCTTATCCCTGATGCTGAAAACCTCAAAGTTACACTTGAACGTTCATTGCCATTCTGGGAAGATCAAATCGCTCCAGCATTGAAAGACGGTAAAAACGTATTCGTTGGTGCACACGGTAACTCAATCCGCGCATTGGTAAAACATATCAAACAGCTTTCAGATGATGAAATCATGGATGTTGAAATCCCTAACTTCCCACCACTCGTGTTCGAATTTGATGATAATTTGAACCTTGTTAAGGAATACTACCTTGCACCAAAACAAGCATAAATAATACGATAAGACCTGCATCAAGCAGGTTTTTTCTTTTCTTTAAAAAATGTAAGGTAAAATACAGCTTATTGTGGTAAAATGTTTAGGTATAAATATGACGAGTTAAAATTAGGATAGGGTTCCATGTCTGAGAAAAGAAAAACACGAAACGAATTAAACGGAAAAAAAGATAAAACACGTAAGTTATTAAAAAACCCAACCATGTTGGCATCTGGGCGCGTTAAGCTTCTCTTTTTTGTCATCACGGTTCTCTTTTTAGTTTTGATTGGTAAGCTGTACCACATGCAAATCATGAATCAGAGCTTTTATGAAAGTAAACAAGCAGGGGGCGCAGGCTCGCTACAAATCGTTCAAGGCGCACCTCGTGGGAATATTTATGACGCGAAAGGTGTTCCTTTAGCGACAACAGAACCTGTTGAAGCGATCGAGTATACGCGCGGGCAAAATACGACAGCAGATGATATGCGTAAAATTGCGGACCGTCTTGCTGGCATCTTAACTTTAGATAATGATTTTAAACAAATTACCGAGCGAGATAAAAAGGATTATTTTTTGGCTGATGCCAACAACTTGGAGAAAATTGCTAAAAGTCTGACCAAGGAAGAAAAAACAGATGAGAAGGGGAATTCGCTTTCAGGTTCTGAAATTTATAATGTCCAACTCAGTAAGGTAACCGAGGCGGATATTAACTTTAATGAGCAGCAAATGTTTGCAGTCAAGCTCTTTAAAGAAATGAATTCAACAACTATCTTTAATACAACGATTATTACAACAAGTAATCTTACAGCAGAACAGCAGGCTTATATTGGAGAACATGAGGGCGAACTGCAGGGGATTTCTGTAGGAACCAGCTGGAACCGCAAATATGCGGATACAGCGCTTAAGCCTATATTAGGTACGGTAACGACTCAGAAACAAGGTATCCCAGAAGATATGCTGGACGAGTACCTTAAAGAAGGTTTCCAACGCAATGACCGTGTCGGGACTGCCTTTTTAGAAAAGGGCTATGAAAAGTACTTGCAAGGGACACATACGATTAGTAACGTATTGACCGATAAGCAAGGCAATGTCACTGGAACGGAAGTGAAACAAAAAGGGAGCAAGGGAGATAATCTCAAACTTACGATCGATTTGAAATTCCAAGATGCTGTTGATAAGATTTTGGAAACCGAAATGAACAATATGATCGCGGATGGTTTTGGGACTTATTCGCAGGGCGCATATGCTGTTGTGTTGGACTCTAAGACGGGCGCGGTTTTAGCCTTGTCGGGACTTAAACGCGACGAAACAACAGGGGCAATGCAAAGTAACACTAACGGCACCTTCCAAGATGCTTTTGTTCCTGGTTCGGTAGTTAAGCCAGCAACGCTGACAGCTGGCTGGAATGCCAATGTTATTGCCGGTAATCAAATTCTCAATGATATGCCTATCCAGATAGCAGGGTCAAGTTTGATCGAATCATGGTTTACCAATGGCATCCTTCCAATTAATGCTGTCCAAGCCCTAGAATATTCTTCTAATACATATATGGTTCAAATAGCACTCAAGTTGCTAGGCCAACCTTACGTTCCTAACATGGCTGTTGATGGTACAGACCGTGTAGCTGCCTTCAAAAAGCTACGTGAAGCCTTTGCTTCCTATGGAATGGGAACAACAACAGGATTTGATATTCCTGGAGAAATACCAGGCTTCATTAGAGATGCAAATGAGATAACAGTTTCTGACTTGCTCATGGAATCTTTCGGTCAGTTTGATACCTATACACCACTTCAACTTGCAACATACGGTATGACCTTGGCAAATAATGGTGAGCGTTTAGCACCGCATATTGTGGACGGTATCTATGAAACCAACTCTGAAGGAGGAATGGGTAAACTTGTTAAAAATATCACGCCGAAAATCATGGACAAAGTAAATATCACCCCAGAAAACATGGATGTCCTACATAATGGTATGTATCAAGTCGTTCACGGGAATGACTTTGTAAATGGGCAAATCGGTGCTACAGGTTACTACATGCGCCCTTCACAAGGTGCTGAAGTTTCTATTTCTGCTAAAACAGGTACTGCCGAAGTAACATATGTGGCCCCAGATGGCACAAGTGTACCCGTAACAGTAAACAATGTTGTCGCTTATGCACCAACCGAAAACCCACAAATTTCTATCGGTGTTATGGTTCCGCAAACTACGGTTAAAGAAGGTGGTGTGACCTCGAAGATTGGTCAAAATATTACACGTGAGATTACTAACCTCTATAACTCTATGTATCATTTTAAATAAAATAAAAAACCAGCTCAATGAGAGTTGGTTTTAATTTAAGCTTTTTTGACTAAAAAGTAGCTATAACGAATCAAAACGTAAGTAACTGCGAAGAAGGCAATTACAAGTTCTATCACAGAGAGAGGAGTAAGTAAGGCTGTGAAGGCCGGATAACTTTGAGCCATAAGATGAACTGCAGTAGCAGAAATAACCAAAGGGAAGGTAAAGGCAGCGTAGCTTGGGTAAAAAGGTAGACGGAGCAAAGGAATAACGAGGACCACAGTTGCAAGATAAATCAACTGTGAAAGCAGGAATAAACCGAAAACAAAAAGATTTGACTTGCTTTCTGTCACAGTAAGGTAGGCTGCTAAACAGAGAGAACCTGGAGCTGTAAGGATGGTGATGAGTGGAAGCGTCGACTCATGCATTTTTTTGAAAATAAAGATACGATGTGTAATAATCGGGAGCAATATAAAGTAGAAGAGGAGCGCAGGCCAAAGTACGATACGGCCGATTTCTAGATTAAATACTGTTGCTGTATTGGGGATAACACCCAAGCCTACAAAGGTAATAAACCAGCTCGGATAGACATGGACCATTCCGACTTTTTGCGGCAAGATGTGAAGAGCAACAAAATAAGCCATCAAGAGAAAATGTAGGAAGATAGCAAGCAGCCAAATGAAGTAAACCAGACTTGAGTGGGGGAAAATCCTATTGAGAAAGACACAAATGACCATCCAAGCCATAGTGAAAGTTGGGGAAACTGAGCCAACGATAGGATCTTTAAGAGCTTCCAGCAGATGGCGCATCGTAAAAATAAGTTTCAACATGATCAGAAACATAAAAAAGAGACCAACAAGGTCAAAAGTATTTCCTAGAAAGGTGAATCCTTTGGAATAAAGTAGATTTCCCAAGGAGACCATACCTAAAATTAGACCGCAAATAGGGATAGGGATTTTTTTCAAAAAATTTAAAAACATTTGTTTCATCGAGAACTCCTAGTATTTACATGATTATTGAGTATGAACTTTAGTGAAACTAACAGTTCAAGCACTGCTTTAAGTATAAAACACTTGATTTAATTTGTAAAATGAATTATTGTAATTATAGTAATAGAAAAAAGTAATAAAAAAATAAAGGAGATATAATGTTTTCACTGTTTGAAACCTTCATCGCCATATATGAAACGCGGAGTTTTACCAAAGCAGGGCAGTACTTGTTTATTTCCCAACCCACAGTGACGGTCAGGATAAAGAAATTAGAAGAAGAAGTGGGCAATTCGCTTTTCATTCGCGGAAAGAACCGCGAAGTCATTCCTACAGAAGCAGCAAAATTGCTGTATAAGAAAGCAGTCCAGTATGTTCAAGACTGGGAAAACTTACAATCTGAACTCAATCAGACGACACTTGCCAAGAAACCTTTTAAAATTGGGATATCACAGAGTGCAGCCATCGGAATTATGCCTTTGCTATACCCTAAACTTGTTCCTTACTTGGATCAGATTGATTTAAAAATATCTATGTATGATTCAGAAAAAGTTTTTAATAAGGTTGAAAATCATGATTTGCATTTTGGCATTATCGAAAAACCTTTGGCAAGTGAGCAGGTAGAAGCCTTTCCACTGTTTAAAGATGAATTAGTTCTTGCCGGTAACTTAGAGAGCGAAACTTTTTTTACAAGAGAAATTGGTTCAGGTGTAGGGCATTACATCAAGAAATATCTCCAAGAAGAAAGCTTTAAACCACGTTACTTGGTAAGAATGAACAATAATGACATGATTATTGCCCATATTCAAGCTGGCTTAGGTGTGTCTTTAATTTCAAAACGCTTTATTTCAGAAGGAATGCCTTATCAAAGTTTAGGCAACAAATATCAGCGGAGCTTTACCAGCATTACTTATGCAGAAGAAAAAGACCCTCTTATGCTAGAAATTGTGCAGCATATCAGAGAATCTAGAGAATCTATTGTGGGAGATGTCGCATTAACCAATCGCCAATAGTGTGGTAGACCTCTTCATATTCTGTCTCAAAGAGAATCTCATGACGTAATTCAGGAAAAAGCTGGAGTTTGAGGTGTTTAAATCCTGCTTTTTGGAGTTTCTTATAAACTTTTTGCGGTCCTTTACCCCAGTTGCCGACCGGATCAGCCGCACCGCTGATAATTAGAATTGGCAAGTCCGCGGGCATATTATACATCCAGTTTTTTTGATTGGCCCTATGGACTAGTGAGAAAAGTGTCGCAAAACCATTACGTGTAAACGTAAAGCCAAGTAGAGGATCATTTTCATAGGAAGAGACATTACTTTGATTTTTTGAAAGCCAGTTAAAATTCCCTTTTTCAGGGAATTTTTTGCTATAGCTACCAAAAGCAAGCTTATCTATCAAAGGAGCGACAACTTTTGGTTTTTTTTGACTTATTTTCTTAATGAAGGGCAGGAAGAAATTCAAATGGAGAGGACTTGTCCCCGTTCCCATAAATATCACCCCCTGAATATCAACAGGATAATCTTGCAGAACGTTACGCAAAGCAAAAGAACCCATACTGTGTCCCATCATGAAATAAGGCAGTGTGGGGAGCTTTTTCTTTGTCCAAGTTTTGACTTTATAAATATCAGAGAGGACATTCTGGGGACCAGCGGTACCAAAGTAACCGTAAAGTGGCTCTTTCTGCTGTACAGAATGCCCATGTCCTAAATGGTCATGACCGACCACTGCGAATCCCAAACTATTGAGGTAGAGGGCAAAAGCGTGGTAGCGTTCAATGTTTTCTGCCATACCATGAATGAGTTGGATTACCGCCTTTGGATGTTCCAGCGGCCAGTAAAGCAGATGTAGTTCAGTTTGCTCATCGCTAGATTGTAGGGTGTATTGTTCAACCATATCGGAAACTCCTCTTTCAGTAAATCATTATCAGGATTGAAATTTATTATAACAAAAAAAAGGCTAAGCTGCTGCTGCTTTGAGAGTCATTGTTGCTCTTTGAAAGCACATTAGGCTTAAATGTACAGAAATTTAAGTTATGGTATAATACACAATATCTCACATTCACAGGGTAGAATAGTTCCACAGAATATGAGGATAATTCTCTGAGCGAAAGGTGTGGTATAATAGTTATGACTTTATCACACAGAAAGAAGAAAGGAACACATGGTCTATTATCCTGAACCAATCGCTAAACTTATAGAAAGCTTTAGCAAACTGCCCGGTATCGGGCAAAAAACAGCAACACGTCTAGCCTTTCACACGATTGGTATGGATGATCAAGATGTTAATGAATTTGCCCGAAACCTTATTTCGGCAAAACGTGATTTACGTTTTTGCTCGGTTTGCGGTAATCTGACAGAGAGTGATCCCTGTGCTATCTGTGAAGACCCTCTGCGTGATCGCACAACCATATTGGTTGTAGAGGAAAGTAAAGATGTCTTAGCAATGGAGAAAATCCGCGAATACAGAGGACTGTATCATGTTTTGCACGGAACGATTAGTCCAATGAATGGTATCGGACCGGATGAGATTAACGTGAAAAGTCTCTTAACTCGTCTCATGGGAGACAGTGAAGTAGAAGAAGTTATTCTCGCGACAAATGCAACATCTGATGGTGAAGCAACGGCGATGTATCTTTCACGGATGATTAAACCCGCTGGAATCAAAGTGACCCGCTTAGCGCGTGGCCTTGCAGTTGGCTCAGATATTGAGTATGCGGATGAAGTTACCCTATCCAAAGCAGTTGAAAATCGTATGGAAATTTAAGTGGAGAAAATTATGTCAAAAGAAACATTGATTTTATTATATGGTGGTCGAAGTGCAGAACGAGAAGTTTCCGTTCTTTCAGCTGAAAGCGTAATGCGTGCAGTAAACTATGACAAGTTTAGAGTGAAGACTTACTTTATCAGTCAAGCTGGTGATTTTATTAAAACACAAGAATTCACTGAAACACCCGCAGAAAATGAAAAATTAATGACCAATGAGACGGTCAAGTCAGAACAAAAAGTTGCACCATCGGATATTTATGAAAAAGGTGCAGTGGTTTTCCCTGTTTTACATGGGCCAATGGGCGAAGATGGCTCAATTCAAGGCTTCTTAGAAATTATGCGTCTAGCTTATGTTGGTCCCAATATTTTATCGGCCAGCAGTACAATGGATAAACTTTTAGCTAAGCATGTATTTAGTGCTGTAGGTGTACCGCAAGTTCCTTATGTTGCGGCATATGCTGATGAAAATCAAGAAAAAATTCATGCAGAAGTTCAAGAGAAATTGACTTTCCCTGTTTTTGTCAAACCGGCCAATATGGGTTCAAGCGTTGGCATTTCTAAAGTCAGCAGCTTAGAAGAGCTAGAAGAAGGTCTTGCAGAAGCTTATAAATATGATAATCGTGTGGTGATTGAACAAGGGGTTAATGCACGAGAAATCGAATGTGCTGTTTTAGGAAATGGGGGCAAAGTGCGTTCGACACTGCCTGGCGAAGTCGTTAAAGACGTTGATTTTTATGACTACCGTTCAAAATACATCGATAATAAAATCGAAATGGCCATTCCTGCAGATATTCCAGCAGAAGTCGCACAGAAAATGCGTAACTATGCAGAGAAAGCTTATCAAGCAATGAATGGTGGGGGACTCTCACGTTGTGACTTTTTCTATGATGAACAAGGAGATATCTATCTCAATGAAATTAATGCCATTCCAGGATTCACACAATGGTCAATGTACCCATTGCTCTGGGAAAATATGGGACTTTCATACAGTGAGTTGATTGAAGAACTTGTTTCTCTGGCTCAAGAAGCCTTCGAAATTCGTGAAAGTCATCTCTTATAAAAATAGAACAACTTCAGGCCACGAACCTGAAGTTTTTATTATCATTCTTTCAGCTTTAGCAGAATAGAATGATAATACGCAAGGAGCGAAGCGAGTGGTGAACCCTTAGCTATTCTTTCTGCTTTAGCAGATTAGAATGATAATACGCAAGAAGTGTATGGGCTAAGCACACTCTTTTTGACAAATTATGAGGCGCCCTATATAATGAGAGGAAAGAGGAGATACACATGGGAACAATTTACGACAGCAAGACCAAAAATAGATTGAAAAGAGCTGATGGTCAACTGCAAGGCGTGTTGCGCATGCTAGAAGAAGAAAAAGATTGTGATGCTGTAGTGACACAACTTAAAGCAGTACGTTCAAGTTTAGACAGTTTGATCGGTCTGATTGTAGCTGAAAATTTACAAAACTGCCTTCTACTATTAGAAGGTGACGATGAAAAAGAACGTGAGAAGAAAATAAGTCAAGCCATAAAAATGATTATTAAAAAGTAATTGTTTTTGAATAGAAGGTTATAAGGCTACCGTTGACAACCGTACGCTGTATTTTCATGGCGAATCGGTGCGTTATGAAAGGACTTTTGATATAATAAACTCATCATGAAACTAACACTACACGAAATAGCCCGCATTGTCGGCGCAACAAATAATTGGTCAGAACTGGCAGATACAGAAATTCATAATATTGAGTTTGACAGCCGCAAAATCCAAGAAGGTGATCTTTTCTTGCCACTTAAAGGTGCAAGAGATGGTCACGCATTTATTGAGACAGCCTTTGCACAAGGTGCTCTTGCGACATTCGCTGAACAAGAAGTAGCCGAGCCCCATTTACGTGTTGAGGATTGTCTAGAAGCTTTCCAAAAATTAGCCCAGTATTATCTAGAAAAAATAGCAGTAGAAGTTATCGCTGTGACGGGATCAAACGGGAAAACCACAACCAAAGATATGATTCAGGCTGTACTTTCGGAAAAATATAAAACCTATAAGACACAAGGCAATTATAATAACGAAATTGGAATGCCTTATACCATTCTTCATATGCCTGACGATACTGAAAAAATCGTATTGGAGATGGGCATGGATCGTCTGGGGGATATTGACCTTCTATCTAAAATAGCTAAGCCTAAAATTGCTCTTGTTACGCTTATTGGTGAATCACATTTGGAATTTTTCGGTACACGCGATAAAATTGCTGAAGGAAAGCTTGGAATTAAAGCGGGCTTGCGCCCAGATGGTGAACTTATTGTGCCTGCAGATAAGATTATTAATAAGTATTTACCAGCAGACACAAAAATTACCCGTTTTGGACCAGATGAGGATATTTTTGTTACACAGCTTATCGAACACAAGGATCAACTCAGTTTCACAACAAACTTCTTAGACGAAGAAATTACAATTCCGGTGCCGGGTAAATTTAATGCAACTAACGCAATGCTTGCGGCTTATGTGGGTAAGCTGCTTGACATTGATGAGACCAAAATCAAGCACGCCCTGTCTCATGTTGCCTTGACACGTAACCGTACAGAGTGGAAGAAGGCAAGTAATGGCGCAGATATTCTTAGTGATGTTTACAATGCTAACCCAACGGCCATGAAGCTTATCTTGGAAACCTTCCAAGCCATACCTAAAAATGAAAGTGGACGGAAACTCACTGTTCTTGCTGATATGCTCGAACTAGGTGATCAAGCTCCAGAACTTCACGCAGGAATTGCCGCAGCAATTGATTTCTCGAAAATGGATCACGTTTATCTCTATGGTGACTTGATGAAATATTTGCTAGCAGAATTACCAGAAGATAAAGTATCGTACTTTACCGACCTTAACCAATTGACGGAGACACTCCAAAACACGCTTCAACCTCAAGATCAACTTTTACTCAAAGGATCTAACAGCATGAAATTAGGAACAATCGTTGAAGAGTTACAAAACTAAGCACGCAAGTGCTTTTTTATTATCATTCTTTCTGCATTAGCAGAATAGAATGATAATACGCGAGGAGAATTAGCCTCGCTTTTTTCTTTTTCTAAAGAAGTATTGTGCTAAGAGCAAAATTATATTGTGAAATTGTCAGATAATGTTCGGAAATGACGTATAAAAAAATTAAATGGCAAAAATTTAGAAAAAATATGTAGAAAAGTCTTTACAATTCAGATTGAATTAAGTATAATAGAGAACATAATAAATTTTCAGACAATAATAAACAAATGCAAATTGTCGGATAAGTCAAACAGAAAGAGGATGTTACATGGATAATTGGAAAAAAGTATCATTAGGAACACTTGCCCTGGCTTCGGTCGGGCTCTTGGCAGCATGTGGAAATGGCGGAGGTGGCTCTAAGACAGCTAACCCACAACTTTCCGTTCCGACAAATATTGCTACATTGGATTCGGGCTTGGCTACAGACACTTACTCAAACCTCTTCATCGGGAATACCCAAGAAGGATTGACACGTGTAGATGACAAAGGTGTGGCGCAAAACGCGATGGCATCAGATATTAAAGTCTCTGATGATGGCTTAACATATACCATCACTTTGCGTGATGACTTGAAATGGTCAAACGGCGATGAATTGACAGCAAAAGACTTCCTTTATTCATGGCAACGTGCTGTAAACCCTGCAACAGGTTCACAATACGCTTACTTGCTTGGTAACATCAAGAACGCCAATGAAATTAACACAGGTAAGATTAAAGACCTCAATCAGTTGGGTGTAAAAGCTAATGGCGACCACGAGTTGGTGATTACTTTGACACAACCAACACCATACTTTAAATTCCTCTTGGCAAACAGCGTTTACTACCCTGTAAACAAATCAGCTGTTGAAGAATTTGGTAAACAATATGGAACTTCATCTGATAAAGTCGTTTACTCTGGACCATTCATCTTCAAAAAAGATGCTGGTTGGACAGGGACAAACAACAGTTATTCTCTTGTGAAAAACCCAGATTACTATGACAAAGACAATGTAAAATCAGACGAAATTGATTACACTGTTCAATCTAACCCGAATACAGCGGTTCAACTCTTCAAACAAGGAAAATTGGACCAAGCCAGCTTAGGTACGATGGACTTATACAATGCTAATAAAGGTTACAATGATGGTAAAGATCTTGTTGTCTTGAAAGAAGCAACTACAGCTTACCTTCAATATAACCAATCAGGCGGTGGTACAACAAGCCCAGAAGTCGCTAAAGCATTGCAAAATAAAAATATCCGTGATGCTTTGAATCTTGCGACTGACCGTAAGAGTATCGTTGATCAATTCATTCCAGCGGGTACAGTAGCACAAACATTCACACCAGCAGGTATGTCTGTCACAGCAGATGGTAAAGACTTTGCTGAATTTGCAAAACAAGATTACAACTTCGATGCTGCAAAAGCTAAAGAACTTTGGGAAAAAGGTCTGAAAGAAATTGGTGTTACATCACTGAACATTCAGTACACAACCGATGCTGATGCACCTGTATCAAAATCAGTCGCTGACTTCTTGCAAGCTTCACTTTCTAAAACATTGCCAGGCTTGACACTTACTCAAAAAATCGTACCTTTCCAACAACGTTTGAAAGATTCACAAAACCAAAACTTTGATATTGTTCTTTCACTCTGGGGTGGTGACTACGCTGAACCATCAACATTCTTGCAACTCTTTGCAGATGGCTCAGGTTATAACGATGGTAAATTTGTAAATCCTGCATATCAAGCAGCTTGGACAAAAGCATCAACATTGCCAGTAGTCTTGGATGACAAAGCACGTGATGCAGCATATAAAGATGCTGAAGCAGCACTCTTTAATGAATCAAGCATCAACCCATTGTATTACCGTGCAACACCAGCGCTCCGTAACCAACACCTTAAAGGTTTGCAATTCAACTCAACAGGTTTGTCTTACGATCTCAAAGGTGTTTACATCGAAAAATAGTAGGCACTAACATCAAACGAATAAGTAGGGCTTATGAGGCCTACTTTTCGTGTTTTTATTAAGGAATTTTTATATGTTAGCTAAATATCTTGTAAAACGTATCTTATTGATGCTCTTAACATTATTTGTGGTTATTACAGCGACTTTCTTCCTGATGCAGGTAATGCCAGGAACACCCTTTAATAACCCCAAATTAACCCCAGAGCAAATTCAACAACTAAATGTTGCATATGGTTTAGATAAACCTCTTATTGTGCAGTACTTCATTTATCTCCAAAATGCTTTCACGGGTAACTTCGGTACATCATTTACCTTTGCCAACCAACCTGTAAGCACAATGATCGCACAACGTCTTCCGGTTTCAGCACAACTTGGTTTCCAAGCCTTGATTATCGGTGTCGTTGTCGGAACATTCTTTGGTGTTGTTGCTGCCCGCTTTAAAAATACATGGGTCGATGGACTTTTGAGTATCATTTCTACAGTCTTCTTCTCAGTACCTTCCTTCATCGTAGGTACTTTACTCCTCCTTTACTTTGGTTACACTTGGGAACTTCTTCCAGTATCAGGCTGGGGAACGTTTGCGCAGACTATCTTACCGTCGCTTGCGCTCTCCTTTGCTCCAATGTCACAGGTCATGAGTTTTGTCCGTGCACAGATGATTGAGTCGCTTTCATCAGACTATATCCTCCTGGCACGTGCCAAAGGTTTATCTGATCGTGAAGTCTTATGGAAACATGCGATCCGTAACTCATTGATTCCAATGCTGACACTTATTGGCCCAATGAGTGCCGGGCTCTTGACAGGTTCTGTCCTTATCGAGTCAATTTTCTCGATTCCTGGTATCGGTCAACAGTTTGTACAGTCGATTCCTTCAAAGGACTTCCCTGTCATCATGGGTACTACAGTTGTCTATGCCGTAATGTTGATGGCGATGATTTTGATCACCGATATTATTACAGCATTTGTTGATCCACGTGTACGTTTGGACTAGAAAGGAGGGGAGAAAATGGAAAATATTAACAGCAAATTTAAACTTGTAACAAACCGTGATTTTGAAGCGAGTGAAATGATCGCAAAACCTGCCCTCACTTTTTGGCAAGATGCATGGCGACGTTTTAAGAAAAATAAAGTAGCAATGGTAGCGATGGTTGTCGTTATCTTCACTCTGTTGTTCTCTGTGGTTTCAACATTTTTTGTCCCACAATCAGCAGCCAATAACTTTGATCCGAATGCGGTTCAAACCTATAAAAACTTACCCCCTAAGCTAGGAAATGTAAATATTCCTGGTTGGAACGGTAATTTTGCAGCACCAGGAAGCACAATCGCAGAAGACCTGTACCAAGTACAAAATGTCCCAGAAGGTGAATCTTTTATCTTTGGTACAGACTCTTTAGGACGTTCGATTGCTAAACGTACAATCGTTGGTTTGCGTATTTCCTTGATTATCGCTTTTGCCTCTATCGTCTTTGACGTACTGATCGGGATTACTTATGGTTTAATCTCCGGTTGGATTGGCGGAAAAGTGGACACGGTCATGCAACGTATCATTGAGATTATCAGCTCTATTCCAAGTTTGGTTATTGTAACCATGTTTGGTCTCCTACTTGGGCAAGGTATTGTTTCAATCGTCCTTGCTATTGGTCTCTTTATCTGGACAGGTATCGCCCGGCAGGTAAGGAATATGACCCTGTCTCTTAAGGAACGTGAGTTTGTTCTTGCTGCGAAGACCTTAGGTGCCAGCCCGTTCAAAATCATGGTTAAACACCTTATTCCAAACATGTTAGGTGTTATTATCGTACAAATTATGTTTGATATTCCATCGGTAATTTTCTTTGAAGCGGTTCTTTCGGCGATTAACTTGGGGGTTAAACCACCAACAGCATCGCTAGGTTCATTGATTTCAGATGGTATTCAAAGCTTGCAATTCTATCCATTCCAAGTTGCAGTACCTGCAGTAGTCTTGTCTCTCCTGTCACTCGCCTTCTTCCTCTTTGGTTACGGCTTACGTGACGCTTTCGATCCAAAATCAGGCCAAGACTAAGAAATGAGGAAGTAAAATGACTGAAAAAGAAGAAAAAGTACTTGAAGTAAAAAATCTGCATGTTCATTTCAAAACATATGCTGGGAAGGTCAAAGCCATCCGTGATGTTTCGTTTGATTTGAAAAAAGGGGAAACCTTAGCTATCGTTGGTGAATCAGGTTCTGGTAAATCTGTCACTACGAAAACGCTTATGGGCCTCAATGCAGCAAATGCCGAAATCCCTCAAGGAGAGATTCTCTTTAAAGGGCGTAATCTCTTAGACATCAAAGAAGAAGATTGGCAAAAGATTCGCGGTAATGAAATCTCGATGATTTTCCAAGATCCGATGACTTCGCTTGATCCAACCATGCGTATTGGTAACCAAATTGCTGAGCCATTGATCAAGCACAGAGGAATGAAGAAGAAAGAAGCTTTAGTAAAAGCTTTGGAATTGATGAAGGCTGTAGGGATTCCCCAAAGTGAGCAGCACATTAATGACTATCCACACCAATGGTCGGGAGGGATGCGCCAACGTGCAGTTATTGCCATCGCGCTTGCAGCTGATCCAGAAATTCTTATCGCAGATGAACCAACGACAGCTTTGGACGTTACTATTCAAGCGCAAATCATGCAAATGATGTCAGAGCTTCAACAGCGTATCGAATCATCAATTATCTTTATCACCCATGATTTGGGTGTAGTGGCTGGTTTTGCTGATCGTGTGGCCGTGATGTATGCAGGCGAGATTGTGGAGTATGGAACAGTAGAAGAAATCTTCTATAATCCACAACATCCTTATACATGGGGACTTCTCGATTCTATGCCAACGGTGGATACTGATGCTGAACGTTTGGTTTCCATTCCAGGGACACCTCCAGACTTACTCAATCCCCCTAAAGGCGATGCTTTTGCCTTGCGTAACCAACACGCTCTCGAAATCGACTTTGAAGAAGAACCACCTTATTTTGAAGTGTCACCAACACATCAAGTAAAATCATGGCTCTTAGATGAACGCTCACCAAAAGTTCTGCCATCTGAAAATATCCAACAACGCTGGACCCGTTGGGAAAAAATGAAAATGAAGGGAAATGCTGAATAATGACTGAAGAAAGAAAAAAACTTGTCGAATTCAAAGGTGTTGACCTGGTTTTCAACAAAGGAAAAAAGAATGTTAATAAAGCCATTAATGACGTTTCCTTTCATATCTATGAGGGAGAAACCTTTGGCCTTGTAGGTGAATCTGGTTCAGGTAAAACAACAATCGGCCGTGCAATCATGAAGCTTTACGACATCAATAAAGGAGAAATCCACTTTAATGGCAATGATGTCAGCAAGATTAAAGGTGCTGAGTTGAAAAAATTCCGTGAAAAAGTACAAATGATTTTCCAAGACCCCCAAGCCTCATTGAATGGCAGAATGCGGGTCAAAGACATTATTGCTGAAGGTATTGATGTCAATGGGTTGGCTAAGAATAACGAAGACCGTACAGAAAAGGTCAAAGAACTTCTTAAACTCGTTGGTCTTAACCAAGACCACATGACACGTTATCCTCATGAGTTTTCAGGTGGTCAACGTCAACGTATCGGTATCGCCCGTGCCTTAGCGGTAAATCCTAAATTTATCGTGGCTGATGAGCCAATCTCAGCTTTGGATGTCTCTATTCAGGCACAGGTTGTTAACTTGATGCGTGATATTCAGGAAAAAGAAGGCTTGACTTATCTGTTCATCGCCCATGATTTATCTATGGTAAAATACATCTCTGACCGAATCGGAGTGATGCACTGGGGTAAAATTCTGGAAATCGGAACATCTGATCAGGTTTACAATAATGCTTTACACCCTTATACGCAATCTTTGTTGAGTGCCATTCCTGCGCCGGATCCTATCTCAGAGCGTAGCCGTGTCCCACAAGCTTATGATCCAACAACAGAGTTGGATGGTCAGCTTCGTGAATTGCGTGAGATTACGCCAGGACACTTTGTTCTTTCGACAGAAGAAGAAGCCGAAGAATACAGAAAAATTGCAATGGTATAAAAATAACTGCACCTTGAAAGGTGTAGTTTTTTTATCAACCCCAGAAAAGCATCTGGGGACTATTTTATTATTGAATTTACCTTAAATGGTATAAAATGAAGTTAAGGTAATTCACAGTATTTTTATAAATGAAAGAGGAAAGAGGAAGGATGATGAACTTTTTTACTGAAATTATAAGTAACCAAATTTTAATCACGGCCATCGTGGGATGGTTTGCTGCACAAATCATCAAAATTATTGTCGATATCTTTCGCTACCGTAAACTGGATTGGCGATTGCTTTTTGCGACAGGCGGTATGCCGAGCTCGCACAGTGCTTTAGTGGTTTCTATGACAACAGCGACAGGTCTTTCGCAAGGTTTTGACTCCGCTGTATTTGCTGTTGCTACTGTTTTTGCATTCGTCGTGATGTATGATGCGCAAGGAATAAGGCGTCAAGCAGGGACACATGCTTATATTTTAAATATCATTATCAAAACAATCGAAAACCCTAAGATAAATGCAGAAAAAGCCTTGAAAGAACTTCTAGGTCATACACCTTTTCAAGTCTTGGGTGGAGCAATTTTAGGAATTATTGTGGCCCTTTTAATGAATTAAAGAGATAACAAACCTCCTAAAAGCCGTATAGCAATTGATAAAGAACAGTTTCCCTGTTTTTTTGCTATAATAATAAGGCATATATTTTGATAAGAATAGGTTAAAAAATGAATAGAGCAGAAGAAATAAAAAAACGCCGTACCTTTGCCATCATCAGTCACCCGGATGCTGGTAAAACAACAATAACAGAACAACTCCTTAAGTTTGGTGGAGCAATCCGTGAGGCCGGAACGGTCAAAGCACGTAAAACAGGAAATTTTGCAAAATCGGACTGGATGGACATTGAAAAAGAACGTGGAATTTCCGTGACTTCATCAGTTATGCAGTTTGATTATGCTGGCAAGCGCGTGAATATCTTGGATACACCAGGGCACGAGGACTTCTCTGAGGATACCTACCGTACTTTGATGGCCGTTGATGCTGCGGTCATGGTTATTGATAGCGCCAAAGGTATCGAGGCCCAAACCAAAAAACTTTTCCAAGTTGTAAAACGCCGTGGCATTCCTGTATTTACCTTTATTAATAAATTGGACCGTGATGGTCGTGAACCGCTAGACTTACTGAGCGAATTAGAAGATATTTTGGGTATCGCTTCTGTGCCTATGAACTGGCCAATCGGTATGGGGAAAAACTTCCAAGGGCTCTATGACTTTTATAACAAACGTATCGAAGTTTATCAACCTGAAAATGGCGAGCGCTTCATTGAGTTTGGGGAAAATGGTGAAATTGATGCCAGCCATCCACTGACAAGTAATCCTTTCTATGCGCAAGCTATGGAAGATGCCGAGCTCTTACTTGATGCCGGGAATGAATTTGACGAAAAAGAAGTGCTTGCTGGTCAGTTGACACCTGTCTTCTTTGGTTCGGCCTTGACAGACTTTGGGGTCGAAACCTTCTTGGATACTTTCTTAACTTATGCGCCAGAGCCAAATGGACATAAGACTGTTGAGGATGAAATTATCGATCCATTACGTGAAGAATTCTCTGGTTTTGTCTTTAAGATTCAAGCCAACATGGATATTCGTCACCGCGACCGTATTGCCTTTGTGCGGATTGTGTCGGGTGAATTTGAGCGAGGAATGGGCGTAAAACTCCTTCGGACAGGGAAACAAGTCAAACTTTCAAATGTGACTCAGTTTATGGCAGAATCTCGTGAAAATGTCGAAAATGCGGTAGCAGGTGACATCATTGGGGTTTACGATACAGGAACTTACCAGGTTGGTGACACGCTGACCACAGGTAAACTTAAAACACCTTTTGAACCACTACCAACTTTTACACCAGAACTCTTTATGCGCGTGACTGCTAAAAATGTCATGAAGCAAAAATCATTCCAAAAAGGGATTGAGCAGTTGGTGCAAGAAGGGGCGATACAGCTCTACAAAACCTATACGACAGGGGAAATCATGCTTGGTGCGGTTGGTCAACTGCAATTTGAAGTTTTCAAACACCGGATGGAGAATGAGTACAATTCAGAAATTATCATGACACCAATGGGCAGCAAAACAGTCCGCTGGATTAAACCCGAAGATTTAGATGAAAAAATGTCGTCAAGCCGTAATATCTTAGCACGAGATCGCTTCGATCATCCACTCTTCCTTTTTGAAAATGACTTTGCCATGCGATGGTTTAAAGATAAATACCCTGATGTGGAGTTGATGGAGCAATTTTCTGTTTAATATTCTGACAAATTACTTGAAAAGTCCCTAATGGACTTTTTTTATTTTAAAGATGAGTATTTCCCAAAATTATATCAGAGGAGAAAGTTCAGTGTTAGTCTTTTTATAAGAAAAAGGCTTGTATATCAGTGGTTTTTAAGTTGTTTAATATGCTATAATGAAACTTATGCAAAAGTATAGTAATATAATAAAAAAGAACAGAATATTGCAAATAATTTCGATAATTTTCTTATTTATAGGCTTATCCAGTGTAAACTTTGCTAATGTTTTACCTGAGGAGGTAACTTACTCAACCCCAGTTACTTTTTTACTTTTAGCCTATCGTATTGTTGGATTTTTCGGTCTTGCTTATCTGGCGCTTGTTTTTGTAAAGAATAAAGATATCTGGATGATGCAAGTCACGAGACGTTCGAGGAGAAAAAACAAGCTATTGGACTGGAAAAAGATTCTTGCCGTTCCTTGTATTTTAATTGCGTATTATCTTTTTCATCTTTCGATGATTCTGGTTGAGAATATAAATAATGCAGCTTTTAGCATAGATTATATTTCCTTAAATTTGAATCTTCTTGTCGAGCGGTACTTTCCATTAGCTTTTGTGATTCTTTTAGCTATCGGACTGGTCACACATATACCTGACAGTAAGAAATTACAAAAAGTCTCCAATATTGCGGCAGATATTAAAGTCGAGCATTTTTATATGGCTTTACTGACGAGTGTGGCTTTTCTTGATAATATGACACGACGCTTAGTTTGGAACACAGGCTTCGGACCAGTAAATTCTGCAGGGAATCTACGCTTGGTTTATGTCGCAAATAATATCGTAGGACGTGATGACTTTTTACGTCTTTTCGGAAATTTTCTTTTTGCCTTTATTGGTATTTGTATTCTAAGCTATTTTATTGTTAAAGGGATTCAAGCGTTTAAAGCCAACAAAGTGAACTTTTCATTGGCTTTGACAAGCAGTTTACTTTTGGCTATGGTATTCAACTATTTTATCCAAGCATCAATGAAAGTTGAATCAGGACCTATGTTCTATGGTTACGTTGTTGCAGGGATGAGCCTCTTCCAAATCTTAGTTTTAACTTTGATTTTTATGGCTATCTATTTACTACTTAATCGTTACATGATTGCTACAGCAGTTATTATCCTTATCTTTGGAAGTTTCACTGTCGGAAATGCAATAAAATTTTCTGAACGACAAGAACCTGTCTATGTTTCAGAACTTTCATGGTTAATGAATCTTAAGTCTTTGCTCTCTTTCGTTGATTTAAAATTGGTAGCTGTAGCTGCGGCAATACTTTTAGTTCTTGCAGCTCTTGTCATTTTATTAAGCCGAAAATTTTTCAAGGGTAAGATAATGTCTTGGAAAGAAAGAGGATTGACAGCGGTTATTCTTATCGTTCTTGCTTTCCCTTTGGTTCAAAACTTCCGAAATTTTACTTCGCCAGATAAACAGATAAATGTGCCGGTATTAACACAATATATTAAAGTTTCAAATGGAGATATTTTATGGAAAGGCTCACCAAATATTGCGCGTGCCAAGTCCCTTTCCTATGTTTGGGTGAAGCAAATATTTGGTAAAGCGATGGATGAGCCAGAAGGTTACAGTCAAGCCAAAATACAAGAGATTGTTGAAAAGTATAGCGATGAAGCGGAGAAAATCAACAAAAATCGCTCCTCGCACATCACGGATCAAACGGTTATTTATCTTTTAAGTGAATCCTTATCAAATCCCAACCGTGTCCAAGGCGCAACTTTATCAGAAAATCCGTTGAAAAATATTGATGAAATTAAGGCAAATGCAACCGGTGGTTTGATGTATTCAAATGGATTTGCTGGTGGAACTGCCAATATGGAAGCACAAACTTTAAGTGGACTTCCGAAAGTTAATTTTTCAAGTAATATTTCTACGATTAATTCTGATGTTTTTCCAAGTATGCTGTTTATTCCTTCTATTTCGAATTACTTCCCAAATAAGATTGCGCTTCATCCAGAAAATGCAACCAATTATAATCGTAATTCAATCTATAGTAAACTTGGTTTCGATCATTTCTATGCGCTCTCGGGCACAGACAAAGCTGATTTATTAACTAACCAAGAAACACTCGATGGCAAGGTTTCAGATGCTCAAACTTATAGAGATGTTTTAGAGAAAATTGATCCCTCTAAATCACAATTCTTTAGTGTTTTGACCATGCAAAACCATATGCCATATACGAGCTATTCTGGCTCCTCTACTATCACAGCTTCAGGCGAAGGTTATTCCGAAGCGCAAAATAAACTTCTGGAGAATTATGTTCGTAAGATTTCTGATACAGATAATGCAACCAAAGAATTCTTGACAGAACTTGAGAAGATTGATAAAAAAATTACTCTGGTTTTCTATGGCGACCACTTGTCAAATGTCTTTCCTTCTGACTATGCTGGCTTCAAAGAGGATCCACTAAATGCTTATAAGACAGATTACTTTATCTGGACTAATAAAGGAAACACTACCAATAAACAAGTGGACTTAAGTTCAGCAACCTTTACGCCAGCTTTATTTGAAGCAACAGGCTCCAAAGTTTCACCTTACTATGCTCTCTTGTCAGATGTGATGTGGGAAGTTCCGGCAGCCTATAACTCGCCTCTATCTTCAACAGTAACCTTGACAGAAGAGCAAAGCAAACGTATGGAAGATTTGAAGTTGGTACAATATGACTTAACCTCTGGTAAACATTATTTGAAAGAAGATTCTCCTTTCTTCAAATTGGAAAAATAAAAAGTGCTTCAAGGAGTGCTTTTTTATTGGTTCTTTTGATGCTAAAAAAAATTTTAAAAAAAATAAAAAAGGTAAGCATTTACATCTTTAAAAGTATGATATAATAGTCAAGTTATATATTCAGGCGAGTTAAGACAAAGATTTTTTCGCCTGTAACTGAGCTTTCGAGCTTGGTCGTCATATTTGCCAGTGGCAAATTTAGAAAATTATAGGTGAAACAATTGAAATTCAACGAACTCGGCCTTTCAGAAGGCATTGTCGAGACGCTTACAGCTATCGGTTATGAGCAACCAACGCCAATCCAAGAGCAAACGATTCAACTCGCGCTCTCAGGACGTGACGTTCTTGGACAAGCTCAAACAGGTACTGGTAAAACAGCCGCTTTTGGCCTTCCAACAATCGAAAAAATTAATCCAGAAAATAAAGCGATTCAAGCTCTTGTAATCGCCCCAACACGTGAACTTGCAGTTCAAGGACAAGAAGAACTTTTCCGTTTTGGTAAATCTAAAGGGCTTAAAGTCCGCACTGTTTTTGGTGGTTCAAGCATCGAAAAACAAATCAAAGCTTTGCGTTCAGGTGCCCATATCGTTGTCGGCACACCGGGACGTATGGTTGACTTGCTTAAACGTAAAGCACTTGACCTTTCACACCTTGAAACATTGATTCTTGATGAAGCAGATGAAATGCTTAATATGGGTTTCCTTGATGATATTGAATTCATCATTGGTAAAACACCAGCAGAACGTCAAACTTTACTCTTCTCAGCAACTATGCCAAATGACATCAAAAAAATCGGTGTCAAATTCATGAAAAACCCAGAGCATATCAAAGTTGCAGCTAAAGAAATGACAGCTGACCGTATTGATCAATACTTTATCAAAACAAAAGAATTTGAAAAATTCGATGTTTTGACACGCTTGCTTGATGTGGAACGTCCAGAACTCGCTATTGTCTTTGGACGTACAAAACGTCGTGTGGATGAAATCACACGTGGTTTGAAATTACGTGGTTATCGTGCTGAAGGTATTCACGGTGACTTGGACCAAAACAAACGTTTACGCGTTTTACGCGATTTCAAAGGTGGCCACTTGGATATCTTGGTTGCTACTGACGTTGCAGCCCGTGGACTTGACATCTCAGGTGTAACCCACGTTTACAACTACGACATTACCCAAGACCAAGAAAGCTATGTTCACCGTATCGGTCGTACAGGTCGTGCCGGTAAGTCAGGTCGTTCTGTAACCTTTGTTAGTTACAATGAAATGGGTTATCTCCGTGCCATTGAAAAATTGACCAAGAAAGAAATGAAGGGCATGCGTCCACCAACAAAAGAAGATGCTTATCAAGCCAGTCTTTCTGTTGCCATGGATGAAATCAAACGTGACCTCCAAGACGGTAGCCTTAAAGGCAAGTTGACAAAATTTGATGCTGATGCAGAACAACTCATGGCAGAATACGATGTCAAAGAATTGGTTGCTATGCTTATCCAAAGCCGTGTGAAAGACCCTGACACAATGCCAGAAGTCCAAATCACAGCAGAACGCCCATTGCCATTTAATGGTGAAGGCAAAGGCTTCAAGGGCAAAGGTAAAGGCGGCAACAAAGGTGGCGGCCGTTATGGACGTGATCGTAACAACAACCGCGGTGGCCGTGGTGGCGATCGTGATGGCAAGGGCGGTTACCGTGGCAAAGGCGGCGACCGTGACCGCGACGACAAGAAACGCAACTGGCGTGATCGTGACGATAAAAAACGGGACTACTACAAAAAAGACCGTAAACCAAAAACACAAGGTAGCGAAAAACAAGCTGGCTTCGTAATGCGTAATCGCGGCGATAAATAAATAGAAAAAACGCTCAAAACGGCATTTGAATAGCTGTCTTGAGCGTTTTTTTTTAGAACGAATATGAAAAAAGGAAAAGTAAAGCAGTATTTGAGGATATGTCATGACAATGTTATAATAATGTCATAGCCAAGTGAGATTGATCCCTCGCTTGTCTTGTAAGTCTGTTTAACTGGAACAAATAGCGTGCCCTTCACACAATCCAAGACATGGGAGGTTAACACTATGAGGGAAAGGAAAGCATGGGATGCTTGTTATCTATGTTGCTCTTGCGATATCGATAGTTCTTAGGGCTTGGGGTCGTTTCAAAATTGACTCATCAATAGCTGATAGAATTAAAAAAACGTCTCGCAGGAGACGTTAAAGACAAGAGTTCCAAGACTTACGCTGGGAGCTACGGCAATAGCTCTCAGCTTTTATTTTAGTATATCAAAACGCGTAAATAAAGTCAATAAGAGTAGCTACAACTGTGGCAGAGAGAATATTCCCAACTCATAGGGAAGTATCCAAAAACAAAAACGCAAATTTATGAGAGCCAACAAAGGCTCTCATTTTTTTTTTTTTCATAATCCTCACATATCTTTTTTATTTTCAATATTAATTTTATATAATTGTTATGTAACTAAAATGTAACTATATAAATATTAGAAATGTTATATATATACATCTGTAACTCAAAATTTATATAAAGAGAGAAATCATACTTTGGATAGAAAGGAGGAAAGGAATGGACAAGACACCCTACCCGCTCGATACGCTGAAAAGTTGGGATCTGAGTGGTGGCGGCAAGTTTACCTTGGATGCTCTTGAATTTTCACCGGACATCCAAGACCTTCTCGATGAAGTGGAACTCATCCTCTCAGCCAGCGAAGCACGGCTGAAGGATGCCCCATCAGAATCAGCCCCATCAGAATCAGCCCCATCAGAATCAGCCCCATCAGAATCAGCCCCATCAGAATCAGCCCCATCAGAAATCTTGCGCAACAAAAGTCCAGCAGTTGTGCCCGACAGCAACGACATAGTTAAGGAGCAACCACCTACAGCTGTAGCTGTGGGAAAGGATGTGCTACATACTGATCCCCAAAAGCCTTACCATTGTTATACCGCCTTTCCTCAAGAGGCAAGGCGTTATCCGACACTGGTCGTCAGTCAGATGACGGTATCGCCGGCGGCGCGCTCGGAGTTTTATCATCGGCACAGTCCACAGCTGGCTTTTGAGGATTATGGCAGTAACCACCCAGCAAAGCCCAAATCAAAAGGCGCTAGCCTTGTGAGCAATGCTTTTTTCTACCTTATCATCATCGTGCTTTTGGTCTTTGTCGAATCACGCTTAATCTTGCAGGATGAAGCCAGTAAGCCCATCAATATAGGTGGTTTTTCGCCCATGACTGTATTGTCTAACTCTATGCGCAGCGTTTATCCACGAAATACCTTCCTCCTGACTCGACAGGTGGATGCTAATACACTGGATATCGGTGATGATATTACCTTTATCACCGAGTCCGATCGAGTGGTGACCCACCGTATCACAGGCATCGAGGAAAATCATCTGCGGACCCGTGAGCGAGGTTTCACGACTAAGAGGACGGACAACCAGCGTGAAGATGCCGATATGGTCCATGCCAGCAACATCATCGGGCAGGTTATCTTTTCCAGCTATCCGCTGGGGCGCGCCATTCACTTTATCCGAAACAATCTGATTGTTTCAGTTATCGTCATGTTAATTGCTACCTTGTTGCTCCATGAGATTATCAACTATATCCTTTTGGCATTGAAACAGCGGAAGTTGAAAAAGAAAAAAGGGGGACGGCAAACGCGCGATGTGACAGAAAGCGAGGTGCGGACATATGAAACAGCGCACGAAGTTTTTTGAGAAATGGGCTTTGCAAAAGTGCACTCTAGCTGTCAAAGCCTGCCCAAAAAGCTTGCGCTTTCTGTGGCATTACAAGAAAAGGCATATCATTTTCGTCCTTCTTCTGACAACATTAAGTCTTAGCGTGAGTGGCACCTTTGCCTTTACCAACTTCGGACAACGTGTGCTGGGTATAACTTTTCATCAAGCACCGCCCGGTGCACGCTTGCATGATGACTTTGAGGGTTTTGGTCATCTGACCAATGGGTCAGGTAGAGTAAACAAAGATATCTATGTGGAGAACTTCTCCTCAAGAAAAATCTTGGCTCGAGTGCTTCTGAGCGAGTACATGGAGCGTGGACAGGGCGCGGGCGAGCTGACAGGCAATCAAGCGAGGCCACTGGAAGGTGCAGGTTTAGAGCAAGCCCAGCTTACTGATCACAGCTCTTGGGCGGTTGTTAAACCTGAGCGCGCGAGCAACTCTACGATGGCGGACTTTGTCACGCTCTATCTGGGCGATGACAATAGTCGTCCGAAAATCTTCATGCCGACCTTTAACCAAAACAATCACAGTGCCGAGTCCAATACCACAGGAGACGGGCGTGAAGGGCAGACAGGAGGATTCAACACTGACTTAGGGATACCGATGCCCGGCACGCACGATCAGTGGAGCGAGGGACAAAAGCATACGTCTGACTTACGCACTTGGGACAAGGCAGCAGAAGTAGAGGTGGTGATACCTGATGTGACCCACGTGGCACAGGCAACGGTCCAGTCCGACTTTGGCGGCTACATGACCCTGCAGGAATGGCAGAGCACAGGTAAGCCGACTGGCAACTTCTGGGTGCATGATGATAACGGTTGGCTTTACTGGGCGACATGGTTGCCCCAGCGCACAGCGACCAGTCTTCTACTGGATGCTCTAGAGGTGGACTTTGACAACAAAGACACCTACTACGGGCTTTATGCCGAGTCCGACTTGGCAACATCCGAGGATGTGGGCGACTGGACAGGAGTTTCGCCCTCAGCGCAAACGCTCCTCGACAAAATCATCAACTAAAGAAAAAGACAACTAAAGGAGGATACTATCACACCGAAAAATACCGTCTCTATAAAGTTTCAACACTCAAAAAATAAAAAAAGAAAAGGAATTATGATTTTATGAAAGATAGAACCAAAAAACTCCTCAAGATTGGTGGCCTTGCTGCGGCGCTTGCCCTGATCGGTGGAACTTTCGCCTTTACCAACTTCGGACAGCGTGTCCTCAATATCACGGAAGACACCAACCGTCCAGAATATGGGGCGCGTGTCCATGACTACTTCCAAGATGATGAAGCGGCATCCAACAAGGACGTTTTCGTCGAGAACTTTGGTACGGAGCCTGTCTTCGTACGTGTCAAACTTACAGAGCTCTTTATGCGTAATGGTCTCCCTGTCGATGAGAATGGTAATGTAATCAATGCCGAATCAACCACAGACATTGACCCGGAAGACCCAGACACATGGCCAGTCTTCATCCCTGCTTATGACTCCTCTTTAACCCAGGGGGATACAGAGCACTTTGCGGCGCTTGGTCACCGTACTATGCAAGATAACCCGTTGCATTTTATGGATAATTATTTCCACTTGCAGCTGGGACAGTCAACACCACGTGGTGACAATCGTCCGTGGTACATGCCAACCTTTAACTTCAATCCAAATAGCGATGAAACTGCGGCTTCCGGACGTGCACAGGATTTATCTTTAACTGTTCCTGGCATCACACATCCCGGTGACGGAACAGACGGCTATTGGTCTGGAGGAGACACAGCATTTGCCCTTCCAGCAATGATAGGTGCCCCTCACAATCACTCGGAAGAAGAGCATACAGCAGCACAAGTCTTGGAGCAAGACCGCGCCCCAATTCCTTTTGACCAATGGGTTGGGCTTGAGGCGGAAGACAGAGTTGGGAACTTCTGGGTGTTTGACCGAGCTACAGGCTGGGCTTACTGGGCAGACTTCTTAGACGGAGCGACGCCGGGGAGCGCTGCCGGCGGTCAGGCGACAAGCTTTTTGGTAGACAATAAAGTGCGACAACCTGGTCTTGGAGACATCGATATGGACTGGACTTATAAACTCCATGTTATCGGAGGTTTCGCAGCCGCTACACCAGATGGGATAACAGACTTCGCTGAAGAAGACACTCAGAATAATATTTCTGTAAGTAATATGGGAACTATCTTAGAAGAGATTTATATGCATCACCATGATTAGACTAAAATTATTTTAACCCACAACATCACTAAAGAAAGGAGGACAGGTTTTGAGTAAATTCCAGCAGATTTTTCGCGGACTGGTAGCTAAACGCCCTGTCCTCTTTTCGCTACTTTGTTTGTTATTACTTGCCACAGGGATAACAGGAACCTGGGCTTGGAGCAGCGGCAGACAAAGCGCCATCAATGATGGACAGGTACAGACCGCCAAGCGTACCGTCCAGCTACTCAAGCTGGAGCGAGATACAGCAGGAAACACAACCAACATCCCTGTCCCCGGCGCCGACTTTGCCCTCTATGAAATCACTCAGCAAGACCCCGAAGTTTATGAGCAGGTGGGTACGGTTAGGACCACCGATGCAGACGGGCGGATAAGTGTTGCCTTGCCACCAGGGCGGTATTTCTTCCGTGAAGTCCGTCTGCCTTATGGCTTTGCGCCCGATAAGGATCAGCAAGGACAGGAGCTAAAGCGCTACGACTTCACAGTTGAGCCCAGCACGCCCAACGGCTCTACGGTCGTGACCGCCTACAACCGCCGGCTCTCAGGCGACCTCATCATCGAAAAGACACTGAAAAACGACGACGGGCGCGAGCTTTCCGAGCTGCAAGGCGCGCAAAAGTTTGAATTTCGCGTGACCTTCTCTGATGGGGGCACGTACAGCTACCAGATCAATGGCGAGGGCGAGGAACATCAGCTGGCTTCAGGAGAGACATTGAAGCTCCGCCACGGACAGCGTGCGGTCTTTAGCGCTCTGCCTGTCGGCCTACATTATGAGGTGGAGGAAGTTGGCTTCCAGCATGGGCAAGCCCATAATACCTCGGGTAATATCAACCATGAAGCACCGTCTGTCGTAGCTTTTACCAACTTTGGTAAGACACGCACGCTTGATATTAAGAAAGAAGTGATAAACTTTGACGGCTCTGAGGTGACCGAAGAACAAAAGCTACTGGAGTTTGAATTTACCATCCAACTTCCTGATGTGCCAGAAGATGCTAGCTTTCGCTATACCACAAACCGCTACCAAATCGACGATGATCCGGAGAATGACGACGACATTCGTGAAGGCAAGCTTGCGCATGGCGACACGATAAAGCTCCGTCATGGCGAGATTCTCATTATCCATGACTTGCCCATCGGCATATCCTATAAGGTTATTGAGTCAGTTAGGACGGACTTTGTCTCTGAGACGGAGTATATCCGTGGGGAGATAGTAGCAGATACAGCGGGGAACCGCCATCTCTTCCGCAATATCTATCAGCCCGAGGGTCAGTTGCCAAGCTTTACAGCACTTGCCTTTACCAAGTTCCTCTACTCGGATGATTCTGCCGACCTCAAAGAATACTTTGAGTTTGAGGTGATACTTGAACCTCATGAAGGGCGGACTTTCCAGTATAGGATTGTGGAAGGCGATAAAGAAGGGGACTTAATCGACTTCGTCTCAGGCGATATCATTCGCTTGCGCCACGGTCAGAAAGCCCTCTTTCAGGATTTACCACCGGGCTTGACCTACAGGTTGCGAGAAATTTCCACCGACTCTTATATCGAAGCCCTACAAGAAATCAAGGGGCACACGGTCAATGTGCCCAAGGAAGAGCAAGCCAATAAGGCGCATAAGACGGAAAAGACAGTAGAGATGGAAACTAATGATGATGCGGATGACTCTGACGACTCTGATGAAGTTCCTGCTGATAATAACGACTTGCATGTCGTGCGTTTTCCCAACTACCGTATCCCGTCCGAGCGCGCCAAGTTGATTTTGCAAAAGCTTGTCGAAGGTGTGGGTTATGACGCAGGCCATGAGTTTGTGTTTGACCTCTATATCAATGATGTGAAAGACCGGGAGATTCGCCTGCGCAGTGGTGAGAGTTCTGTACCTATCGAGCTGGAGCTGGGCGACCGTTGGCGAGTGGTCGAGCATGACAGCTTTGATGCGGGCTTCAGCCAGCAGAGCATTGAGTATGGCACAGGAAGCGTGGAGGATGAACATCGCAATCGTAATATCTATGTCCGCCAGACTAACCGCTATCTCCGCTCAAACATTTCCCTTTCAGGACAAAAGACTTGGGAAAAACCTGACAGTGTGCAAGTGCCTGAGCAAATCACAGTACAGCTCCTGCAAGATGATATGGTCGTCCGTCAGACCGATGTGACCGGTCCGGACTGGACTTACCGCTTCGAAAATTTGTCCAAGTTTGACGATGCGGGCGAGGAGATAGACTATCGTATTCGCGAAGTGCCAATCTCTGGCTGGCAAACCAAAACTAAGGCGGGGTCTATCGATCTGCATAACACATGGATACCGCCAGTTAAGGCGCAGTTAGAGATTGAAAAACGCCTGATAGGCGATCCTGCACCACAGGACGAACGCTTCAGCTTTATCATGAATCCGGGTGGGCAGACGGTGCATATCACCAATAGCGGGCGCGTTTCTTTTCCTCAGGTTTCTTTGGACCGAGCGGGAACTTTTGAGTTTACGGTACATGAAAAACGTGGAAATACTTTAGGCTGGACCTATGACAATGCAGAGTATACCTGGCATGTACAAGTGGAGCAAGCTCTAGATGGCAAGCTGAGCTCAGTCAAGCGAACGACTGGCAGGCGATTTTCCAAGATGTGCCACGCTTTGATGCAGACGGCAAGGAGATTGTCTATCAGGTTAAAGAGCTGGCTGTCAATGGCTATGAGACAAAGATAAGCGGCGATGCACGGAAGGGTTTTACCATTCGCAACACTTATGTGGGAATGAAGCAACCGCCAAGCCAAGCGCCTCCAGCAGACAAACCACGAACCACGGAGCGCTTGCCAGATGTTGGCGATACGCTGGCAGTTGGTGCGGTACTTCTAGGACTTATCTTCCTACGGGTTGCTTACCAACTCTATAAGAGGAGCAACAGCTAAAAATAAAAAATGGAGCAAGTGAGGACTTGATCCGTTTTTTAATGGTGTGCCAAATATGGCTTACTGACTGCCAAGTTTTTAGAGCGGTAAAATTCCGAGGAGAAAGGTTTTGCAGGGCTTCCCGAGGGGAATAGAAGCACAAGTGAGAAGGAGAAGCGCTCTTTTTAAGGCGCAACGTCTATGCTATAATGAAGCTGAGAGAGTTTTAAGCGGTTGGCTTAGTATAGAAAGAGGGGTCATGCCGATGATACAGGGCAATTCCCTATCAAACTAGAAAGGCTAGATTTTTTGAGTATTTCCAACAGCTTAAGCTTGATGCTCGCCTTTGCGGGCTTCATCCTGATGCTGCTCCATCTCATTATCGAGATAATAAAGAATACAAAAAAATAGACCGCTAACTTTTGGACAGTTCGGTCTATTTTTTGACTAACTAATGCCAACCGTCTTAAGCGGTCTCATTGGAGCTTGTTAGTAGCAAGCTCCTTTTCTTATTTTTATTATAGCATGAGCTATACTTAATATCAAGGCACTGAAAACTTTCTCTTTTCCCTCAAGAAAATATAGAAGAGGGAGAATATAAGACTAAAATATGGTAGAATAGCATTATGACAAATAATACTTTTAAATCAGGATTTGTAGCCATTTTAGGCCGTCCCAATGTTGGAAAATCAACATTTTTAAATCATGTGATGGGCCAAAAGATAGCGATTATGAGCGACAAGCCACAAACGACACGGAATAAAATTCAAGGGATTTATACGACAGATAAGGAACAAATTATCTTTATCGATACACCGGGTATCCATAAACCGCATAATGCCTTGGGCGATTTTATGGTGCAATCTGCCTATTCTACGCTTCGTGAGTGTGACATGGTCCTTTTCATGGTTGCTGCTGACGAGCCGCGCTCGACTGGTGAAAACATGATTATTGAACGCCTGAAAACTGCAGATGTCCCTGTTATTTTGGTTGTTAACAAGATTGATAAAGTTCACCCAGATGCACTTTTTGAAACTGTTTCAGACTATACTTCACAGATGGATTTTGCGGAAGTTGTGCCAATTTCGGCGCTACAAGGCAATAACACAGAACGTTTACTCGGAACATTGAGCAACAAGCTCGAAGAAGGCCCACAATACTTCCCAGAAGATATGGTGACAGACCATCCAGAACGCTTTTTAGTTAGTGAAATGATTCGTGAAAAAATCTTGCTTTTGACACGTGAAGAAGTGCCGCATAGCATTGCAGTAACAACAGATTCGATGAAACGTGACGAAGAAACAGGTAAAATTCATATCATGGCAACTATCATTGTTGAACGTAAGAGCCAAAAAGGAATAATCCTCGGTAAAGGCGGCGATATGATTCGTAAGATTGGGAAATTGGCCCGCCGTGATATTGAACTAATGCTGGGTGATAAAGTTTATCTTGAAACATGGGTCAAGATTAAAAATGACTGGCGCGACCGTAAGATGGATTTATCTGACTTTGGTTACAAGAAAGAAGATTATATGTAAAAGTTGGCTCGTTTGAGCTGCTTTTTTATTTTTAGGATTTATTTTCCCCTTGGAATATAGTTTTCTCGTCTTCCAGATAAGAAAGATCTTGTGATTTCATAAAAGGAATATAGATGAGTATGCAAAGGATTAACTGTATCAGCTGTGCTACAATCCCTTGCCAGCCATTTGTTAAGAAACCTCCAAAAATAATAGGAAAACCTGAGGGAAGATTGACACCGTTTTGATAAGGAAGAAATCCGATGATTGTTAATAGCCATGCGGAAAATACAGAGACAGCAGGTGTTAGCATGAGTGGAATGAGCATACGGACATTCATGATTTGGGGCAGTCCGAATTTTACTGGTTCAGATATTCCAAACATGGAGGGGATAAGCGCAAGCTTACCTACTGATTTGAGCTGTTCCGACTTACACTTGAAAATGGCGAGTAGGGCAACAGCAAAGCTTCGAGCACCGCGGTTGTTTAAAATAAAACCAGTAGTGAATAAAAAAGGAAGTGCTTGTCCGGCGCTGTAAGCTTCAAGGTTTGCCATCTGAGGTTGCTGGTAAACCATCATCAGGACAGGATACACAGCCAGTACGCCATGAATACCAAAGAACCAGATTAATTCGATAAAGGCAACGATAAACATGACTGCAAATATATTTGAGCCGAGAGAAAGAAGCGGTTTTTGCAGCAGTGTATTGATTAAATTAATCATATTACCTTGTGAGGTAAGCGAAACGAGGAGGAAGATTCCGCCCACTATAGCAGCCACCAGAACGCCAGGAACAATAGATTCAAAAGTTTTTTGAACCACTAAAGGTACGGATTCGGGCATCTTGATGGTTAATTTTTTATCAATGAAGAAAATGTAGAGTCGTGTTCCGACTAGTCCACCAATCATGGCAACGAATATTCCGGCAGAGCCAAGGTCTACAAGATTTAAAAATTGTGTCTTGTCCTCGACAGACAAGTTGCTTAGGATAAAGAAGGACATTAAGCCAACCAATGTCGCATTGAGCGGCTCGTGTTTGAGATTTGTTGCTAGTTTATAAGAAATCAATATAGCCACGTAAACAGCGACAATACTAATAGTCATAGCATTAATCTGCTCAAAAAACTTTGTCAAACCGATATTCTGGAAAAAGGGTTTGATTCCCCAAAAATCAATCGCATTGAGCAGTGAAGCAAGAGAACTAATCATCATAATGGGCATCATCCCCATCATTGCTTCAGAAATCGTCCGCATGTATAAATTAGTGGACATTTTTCCTGCGGTTGATGCAAGAACATGTTTGATTTTTTCAAATTTTTTTTGATTCATTTTCTTCATAACGTTACCCATTTTTAAAATTCCTCACGACTTTCTAAATATCTTTCTTTAAGATACTGAATTTGACTTTCTGTGATTGAAAGTTCTTTTTTTACGTAATTTTCAATGCTTTGATACTGCTCTTCGATGTAGTTTAGAGCTGTGCCAAGAAATCTTGTGTCTGCCTTTTTGAAATAACTCATCGCTTTCACCAGAGAAAGATTGCCTGTTTCTTCTCTAATTTTTTTTAGACTTTGCTGGTTTTTGTCTTTTTTATAGAGATTCGTTAAGAGGTAGTCTCTGAGAATGTCCTTTTTCTCGACACCAAGTAGACCTTGCAAAAGAGCGACACCATATCCTGTACGGTCTTTTCCCCCGCGGCAATGTTGAACGATTATTCCATTCTCAGGGCTTGTATAAATCTCTATCATGCTTTTATAAACTGCCTTACAGCAGGGATCAGTTACAAAAGTACGGTTTTGCTCAATCATTAAAAACTTAATCAAGTCAGGGGTTAATGTACTTTGGTCCTCCATATCAATTTCCCCAAATTCTGCCGAAGCTAAGGCTGCGATATCAGCGACAGGAGTAAGATAAAAAGTTTGTTTTTGTCCAAAGTCTTTATTTTCGTTGCCTTGACGTTCTTCGGAGCTCCGATAGTCGATGACCGTTTTTATATGTAGTTGTTCCAGCTTTTGTTTATCTTTTTCTGTCAAATGACTGAATTCATCTGAACGGTACAAAAGTCCTTTTTTAAGTTTCCTCCCATCTCTTGTGTCATAGCCTCCAAAGTCTCGGAAGTTATAAAGCTGCTCCAAGTGAAGATTATCCATTCCTTCTTGCCCCTTTCTCTTTATACTTACAGTATAAAAAAATTTGAACACATAATATAGAGCATTTCTTAAGGTTGACAAGTTTTCCCAAACTTTTGGGATTTGTCTTAGATTTTTTTTGGAGGAGGAGTTCCGTAAGCAGTAAAACGAATTTTTTGTTAGACTATAGTAAATGTCGAAACAGTTAAAATGGGGAAATTCAGAAATAAGCTTGATTGGAGGAAAATGATATTGGCAAGGTTAGAAGAAATTATTGGACCCTATTTGAACGATTTGTCTGACAACGAAAAGCAGACTTATCAGGCTTTGCTTGAACATCGGGCGGATATTCCTAAGCTTAGTCTAACTCAGATGGCAGAACGCATCTATACATCCAAGTCTTCTCTTTTACGCTTTATTCAAAAATTAGGGTTTAAGGGAGTATCTGATTTTAAGTATTCGCTTGATTGGTCTTTGCCTCATGAGGAAAGGGAGGAGATTGATTGTGACTTTTCCCAGACTATGGTAAGTTTGGAAACAATGCTCACAAAAAATTTACTGATAGACTTTAAAAGTTTGATAAATGCTTCTTCAACTATTTATTTATGCGCTTCTTCGGAGAGCCAGTATATTTTGATGGAACTCTTTTCTTATTTATTATTAAAAAAAGGCTACCCCTCCTCGCGAATTCGTATTTCTTATGCTTCTGAACTTACAATTACTGTTTTTGAGCGACTTTCCAGCCAATCCTTGGTAATTTTCTTCTCAGCAAATGCCAAGTCATCAGCTATTCGCAATGCCTTGCATAATTTTAAAAAACGAGAAATTCCAACAATTTTAATTACTGAGCAGTCCAATGAATGGTTAGAAAAAGAGGTGAAATTGCTTCTGGCTATGGACTTTCTCTGTCATCTCTCAGAGATTTCCCGTTTTCGTCTGGGATTAAGCAGTCTTTTTATTAATTATCTTATTGAAAAATCTTTATAAGAAAAAATTTATGTTATATCGAAAAAACCAATATAATCTATTGATTTTAATAAGGAAATAGACTATAATATTGATAGGTTCAATATTTGATGGGTGGGAAGAGCTCCGGCTTTTGCATGAGTGTGCTGTACTCTCCATTTATTAGACCCAATAATTAGGATAGGATGCTGCAAACAGATGCCAGAGTTACCAGAAGTCGAAAATGTACGCCAAGGCTTGGAAAAGCTGGTGAGAAATAAAAAAATATTGGAGATTGAAAGTTCATATCCACGAATGGTTTTAACAGGATTTGAGGAGTTAAAAAAAGAACTTGAAGGTCAAGTCATCAAAGATATCCAGCGCCGTGGCAAGTACTTGCTTTTTGATTTTGGGCAGTGGACCTTGATTTCCCATTTACGTATGGAGGGGAAATACCGGGTGGAACCGCTGGAGTTTGTCAAGCAAAAGCACGATCATCTCTTTGTCAAGTTTTCAGATGCGACACTTGTTTATGCTGATGTCCGCAAGTTTGGCACTTGGGAATTATTGAAAAGTCAGGATGTTGAACGTTATTTCCTTTCGAAAAAGATTGGCCCCGAGCCAAGCTTTGAAACCTTTGATGAGAAGATTTTTGCTGAAAAACTAAAGAAATCGAAAAAGAAGATAAAACCTTATCTTTTAGACCAGACTTTAGTTGCTGGGCTAGGAAACATCTATGTTGATGAGGTACTTTGGCGCTCACAAGTGCATCCTGAAATGCTTGCTTCAGCCTTGAGCGATGTTCAAATTCACCGCATTCATGATTATACGATTGAAGTCCTCCAAACGGCAGTTGAACGTGGGGGATCCAGCATTCGGACGTATAAAAATGCGATGGGTAAAGAAGGAAGTATGCAGGAGTTACTTATGGTTTATGGCAAGCAAGGACAGCTTTGTTCACATTGCCAGCAAGCAGTGATTGAAAAGATAAAGGTCGCAGGTCGTGGATCACATTTTTGCCCATATTGTCAAAAAGTAGAGTGAAAACTTCAATTTTTTACGTACTAAAATATGCGGTGCAATCAGTTTCAAACAAAATTAAAAATGCTATAATATAAAGAGCAAGAGATTAACGGAGAAAATAATGGCTACAAAGAAAAAGAAAAAATTAGAAGATATCACAAAAAAATATGGTGCAGAACGTGAAAAAGCCTTAAAAGATGCGCTTGATCTCATCGAAAAGGATTTTGGTAAAGGTTCTTTGATGCGTTTGGGTGAAGCAGCAAGTCAAAAAGTTCAAGTCACAAGCTCAGGAAGTTTGGCTTTGGATATTGCACTTGGTGCCGGTGGTTATCCTAAAGGTCGTATCATCGAAATCTACGGTCCAGAAAGTTCTGGTAAGACTACGGTTGCGCTACATGCGGTTGCTCAAGTGCAAGCTGAAGGTGGTATTGCTGCCTTTATCGATGCGGAGCACGCTTTGGATCCCGTCTATGCTGCAGCGATTGGTGTCGACATTGACCAACTTCTTTTGTCACAACCTGACTATGGTGAGCAAGGCTTGCAAATTGCTGAGAAATTGATTGAATCTGGTGCAGTGGACCTTGTTGTTGTCGACTCTGTTGCTGCTTTGACACCACGTGCCGAAATTGACGGTGAAATCGGAGATTCGACAGTTGGTTTGCAAGCACGTATGATGAGTCAAGCCATGCGTAAGCTTGCTGCAGGCATCAACAAAACAAAAACAACGGCGATTTTTATCAACCAATTGCGTGAAAAAGTCGGTGTTATGTTTGGTAGCCCAGAAACAACGCCTGGTGGTCGTGCTTTGAAATTCTATGCTTCTGTACGTTTAGACGTTCGTGGTAGCACAAAAATCGAAGAAGGCTCTGGTGACAACAAAACAGCCATTGGTAAGTTGACGAAGATTAAAGTTGTTAAAAACAAAGTTGCGCCACCATTTAAAGTTGCTTTAGTAGATATCATGTTTGGTGAAGGTATTTCTAAAACAGGTGAACTCTTAACAATTGCCGTTGAAGAAGGCATTGTGAAGAAAGCAGGTGCTTGGTTCTCCTATAATGACGAAAAGATCGGTCAAGGTGCGGAGAAAGCGAAAGCCTTCCTTAAAGATAATCCTGAAATTTTCAATGAAATCGACCGTAAAGTACGTCAAAATCACGGTTTGATTGAAAGTGATGAAGAAAATGAAAAAGAAGATGCTAAACCAGCAAAAGCAGATGAAAAAGTAAAGGTTGAAGCAGCTGGAGTAGAAGAAATCGAGCTTGAATTAGAATAAATAAAAAAACTTCTGTATTCAGAAGTTTTTTTTATTTATAAGTCAACTGTTTTTTCTTTACGGAGATAAGAAATAATCCCGAAGACGACGATCCAGATTGCTGAACCAATCGCTGGTATACGTGTATCTTTGAAGAAGAAGAGGGAAATAAAGATTAAGCCAAATGCGACGATAGTCACTGGAACTAATACGTTCGGCATTGGAACCTTAAAGCCGTCTTCGAGATACTCACTTGATTTTCTATATTTTGTATAAGCAATCAAGGTCATGATATAAACGATCAAGAAGAGATTAGTCGCAACACTTGTGATAAAGACAAAGCCGTTAGACACACCAGGAATAAGTGAGATAAATGGGGCTAAGAAGATTAGTGCTGCTGTGAAGAAAAGGGCATTTGTTGGGATACCATTTTTCGAAAGTTTTGTGAAGGGCTGTAATGCTTTGTCTCCGTGTAATTTTGAAAGAGAGAAAAGATTACGTGTAGTTGAGAAGAGTGCTGAATTAAGCGCTGAAGCTGCAGAAGTCAAGACGACAAAGTTAATCACTGCTGCTGCCCACTTGAAACCAATAAGGTCAAAGACCATAACGAATGGAGATTGATCTGCAGGAATATCTGTCCAATGATAGATAGACATAATCGCAGTGAGTGCTCCGATATAGAAGATTAAAATACGAATCGGAATTTGATTAATCGCTTTTTTAAGTGTTGGACGTGGATCCAAGGTTTCAGCAGCGGTCATTCCGATAAATTCCATCGCAACAAAGGCAAACATTACCATTTGGAAGCTTCCGATGAAGTTTGTAATGCCATTAGGGAAGAAGGAGAAGTCCTTCGTCACATTGCTAAGACTAACTGTTGTACCATCTGCTTGGAAGCCACTGAAGGCCATGATGATGGCAGTAACAATCAAACCAACGATAGCAACGATCTTTATCATCCCAAACCAAAACTCTGTTTCACCAAAGAATTTAGCATTGAGTGTGTTTAAAGCAGTTAAGGCCAAGAGGATAACGGTTTCGGTAAGCCAGACAGGAACACTTGGTAACCAGAACTGGATGTAGACCCCGACAGCGGTTAACTCAGCCATAGCCATAAAGATAACAACAAGCCAATAAGACCATTGAATAAAATATCCGGCCTTGTTGCCTAGATAGTGACTGACGAAGTTAAGGAAAGAGTGTTGCTCAGGATCCATATAAAGCATTTCACCGATTGCACGGAGCAAGATGAACATCAAGGCACCAATAATGATATAAATCAAAAGAATGGAAGGCCCGGTCATACTGATAGATTGACCTGCTCCTAAGAAAAGACCTGTTCCGATAGTTCCTGCTATTGCAATAAGCTGGATGTGACGATTTTTCAGACCTCTCTGGGTCTGATTGTTTTCATTATTCATAAAAACCTTTCTGTAATTTTATGTACAATTATAGACATTATCAGTTAATTATATCTTTTTTGAATTAATTTGGCAAGATGATGTGCTACATGTTTAGAACAGACTTATAAAAAATGTCATTTATGGTAAATGAAAAAACAGAGAAAGTTTACGGAAGAGGGTTGAGAAAAAGCGGTAAAGTTGGTTTTCTGGTATAATAAGGTTATGTTAATCATAAATGAACAGTTGTTTGAAATTGATGATTTAATCGATGAAGTGGTTAAAGATTTTTTGGAATTACCCGAAGTCGCTACTTATCGTGCTTTAAAAAAGGCTTTTGAAGAAGATGAAGACTTACAATCTAAGCTCCGACTTCTTACGGACAATCAGGAGTATATCGCTTTTAGGCCAGAACTGGCTCAGCTCCGAAAAGAAATCCTGCTCAATGAGAAGGTTTATCAGCTTCGCGTAGCTGAAAATGATTTGCAGGAGCTGTTATCCGAGCTAACAAAAGACATCAGTTCAGCAATTTCAGAACACATTTTTGTAGATGAAAATTTACCTTTGAAAGGAGGAAGCCGTCATGGACGCCATCATTGATAAAGAAATATTGACAAAGAAATCGGAAGATAAGACAGTTCGTCCGCTTGAAATGCAAGGGAGAATTGCGCTTTTTGTCTATTGCAACTCTTACAAAGGGAACAGACAACTTAGTCACTATGGGGATCTTGGCTATACAAGCCGCAAAGCGCATTATAGCTTGCTTTATGTGAATGAAGAAGATGTTTCCGAGACAATCAAGAAACTTAAAGCACTTAAATTTGTGAAACGAGTACGTCCAAGTCATCTGAAAGATCTCAACCAGAATTTCTCTGAAGCTTTTGCGGAGACAAATGAAGTGATCAAAGGACAACTGGAAGCTGCTTTAGGTAAATTGTAATGGAGACAAGACATTATAGACAGAGCCTTTAAGGCTGTGTCTACAAAAAAACTGCCCTTAGGCAGTTTTTTCAATGTGACGAAGATAATTTTGAATAAGGGCTTGTGAGCAATTTTCGATGTGTAAACATTCAGTATCGGTATAAATTAAAGTAGAGGGTACTTGGGTAAACTCATTTTTATAAAATTCCTGAGCATTCTTAATCATTTGTTTTTTAGCGAACTGACGATGAGTAATAAAGTCAGCGGTTGTGAGCTTTATTTCGCAGAGAATCTCATGGCGCATTTGATTGTTATAATCTAGTATGCTGAGGTTGTCCAGTCTCTCCTGTAAAGCTAAGATGAATTTTCGCCCATACTTTCGTCCGTGTAGATTTATCGTCAAGAAATCGGAAGAAATTTTTTGGAGGCGGTCAAAGCTCGCGTTGAGATTTTCAATATTTTTGGGAAGTTCACTGTTGTCACGTAATTCTTTAGCTGCAGCAAGTGTAGCTATTGGATAGAGGTACCAGCTGTGCGCATCAAATTCGGAAAATTGATTGAGAATAGGCGTGAAAAAATGATGAATATCATACATGAGAGTTATTGTTTTCCTTGTTAAAATCTTTAATATTATTGTTTATCAGTTGTGTATCCACGTTGTATAGTGTACCAAATTTTATATAGGAGACCAAATTATATGCAAAAAAGTGCTGAAACAGCACTTTTATTGTTTTTTCAGGTGGCGTAAACAGTCCAAGAAGCGTACAACTTTTGATTTTGAAAAACGAAATTCAATATGGTTTTTCTTCAAGAAAGCAAGGAAATCTTTTTTACCTTGTTCACTATCAGTCACTTCTAGCTCCAACTCATAATCAGTATGACCCAGATAGTCATTCTTATCCAGAGCAGCAAGCCCAATAGGGAGATGTTGTTCGTAGCGGATCGTAGTTAAACTCCCAATCAGAGTAATACTCTCCAAATCTACTCCACGCTCAACTAAGATGTCGCAAATTTCACTCAGGTCAGTTTTACCGCAAGTGATACTTTTTTGTGCGAGTAGATATTGTGCTTCTTCAAGTGTAAGGTCGATATTATGTTCGATATTGCCCACTTGTTGAGGGACCTTGAGTGTCATTTCTGCTGAACGATCAAAGGTACGGATACGCAGAGCTAACTTTTTCTTACGCAGTGTAAAATCTTGAGAATCAAGATAGTGATTTGTCTGTCGGACAGGAGTGACGTGTGAAAAAAGTGTTTTCAATCGGTCATACTCCGGCATAGAGAGCATCGTCTTATGCTCAATTTCTAAATTTGTTGACATTTTTATGTATAAAAAGATGCTCTGTTTAGATTACTCTTTACAAGATCTCCAAGAGAGGCATCCTCCCTTCTTATTAAAATGATGATTGATCTATTATCTAAAAGTATATCAAAAGCCTGTATCTAAGTAAAGCCAGAAAAGAAGAGGGAGCTCCTTTCTTACGGTCTACAGTGCTATTAAAACAGCATTTTGCTTCTTTTTTGTAGACGTAAATTAGTCAAGCTGTCTAGTGAATGGGGGCGATATATGGTATAATTGAGAAAGACCTGTAATAAAATACAAAGGAGAATTGACCGAGCGTCAATTTGGATAAACATATGACTGAAAGTACAACAACTGAATTTAACTGGGAAGAATTTCTTGATCCTTATGTCCAAACGGTTGGGGAACTGAAAATCAAACTTCGTGGTGTGCGTAAGCAATTTTTAAAGAAAAAACTTTACTCACCGATTGAGTTTGTCACGGGGCGCGTGAAGCGACGTGATTCGATTCGGAAGAAGGCAGCCATGCGAGGCTACACCCAAGAAACAATCCGAGAAATGGAAGATATTGCTGGTGTTCGTGTCATGGTGCAGTTTGTTGATGACGTCTGGGATGTGTTAGAGCTTTTACGAAAACGTAAAGACTTAAAAATTATCGAAGAGCGGGATTATATTCATAACCAAAAAGCAAGTGGTTATCGTTCATATCACGTGGTTATTGAGTATCCGATTGATATGATTGAGGGTGCCCAAGTTGTGCTTGCCGAAATTCAAATTCGGACCTTGGCGATGAATTTTTGGGCAACGATCGAACATTCCTTAAGTTACAAATATGGTGGTGTGATCCCCGAGGAAGTTCGAGAACGCTTGACTGCTGCGGCGCATATGGCTGCGCAGTTGGATAAAGAAATGGGTGCGATTCGCGAAGATATTCAAGAAGCCCAATTGCTTTTCGATGACCCGCAAGCAAGACTGGACTACAAGAAAGAAAACGGAGAAGACAATGAGCTCTGGTAAAAAGATCTGGTTGGTAGGGAATTCAAGTGAAAAATCACAAAAGACGCTGTTAGAATTAACAGCGCTTTTGCAGTCCAAAAATTTCAGGTTTGAAAAGGAAAACCCAGAAATTGTTATTTCAGTCGGGGGAGATGGCACGCTCCTCAAAGCTATGCACCTCTATGAGGACAAGCTGGATAAAATTCGCTTTGTCGGTGTTCATACGGGACATCTGGGCTTTTATACCGACTTTATGAATACAGATCTTGATAAGGTGGCGCTTGCCCTAGAGTCTGAAACTGCTGAGCATGCTGTTCATTATCCCCTTTTACGGATACGTGTGAAATTTCAAGATGGTTCAGAAATGCTGCACTACGCACTGAACGAATCAACGATTCGCCGAACGTCTAAGACTTTAGTTGCGGATATCAGGATTTCGGATTTTCTCTTTGAAAAATTTCGAGGCGATGGCTTATCTGTATCCACACCAACAGGTTCAACAGCTTATAATAAATCTATCGGCGGTGCTGTTTTACACCCGCGTGTCGAAGCTATGCAAATGGCTGAGATAGCCAGTCTGAATAATATTGTGTACCGGACATTAGGTGCGCCGATGGTGGTTGCAAAGAAAGACAGTATCATTATCTGTCCGGAAGATGTTGAAGATTACAGTGTTACTGTTGACCAGCTGACTTTCAACTACGAAAAAATTGAAGCTATAGAGTATAGCATGGATGGTAAAACTATCGCTTTTGCAAATTGTGCCCATACAAGCTTTTGGGAACGCGTGAAAAATGCGTTTATCGGTGAAGTCGAATAGCGCTGCTCACACTTTTCATTTATGTGTAGAGTGTTTCTTGACCTAATTATATTTACAGAGCAAGCAAATATGTTATAATAAAGTTCTGTTCTAGGCAAACTCCGACATATGTTGGAGTTTTTAGATGGAGAAAATTCAGCCATAGAGTTGGAGAACATTTCAGCAGTAAGGTACTCAATGTCAAGAGCAGGCTTAAAAGGAGAAGTTAAACAGTGGAATTTTCATTTACAAATACAATTGATGGAAGTACGGTAAAGGCCTTACTTAAACGTCATGGCGTTTCCAAACGCTTCCTTTCACATATCAAATTTGACGGTGGTGAAATTTTAGTGAATGGCATGGAGCGTAATGTTCTCTTTCCTTTACAAGTTGATGATGTTGTTACGATAATTACACCTATCGAGCAAGGTACCGATTTATTGATTCCTGAAGATATTGACCCAGAAGTTGTCTTTGAAGACGATCATTATTTGATTGTGAATAAACCTGCGGGACGGACTTCGATTACTGGACGTTTACATCCGACAGGAGCTATGTCTAATATTGTAAAGGGTTATATCGTACGAAAGAAATATGAGGACCAAACGGTACATATCATTACACGCTTGGACCGTGATACGAGTGGCTTGATGATCTTTGCTAAACATAGCTTGGCTCACTCTCTCATCGTGCATCCTAAATATAAGGACAGTGTGACCAAACGCTATTATGCCATTATCCATGCAGACGAGAACTTACCCAAAACAGGTGAAATTAATTTACCTATCGGTCGAGTGGAGACTTCAATCATTGAGCGGCGTGTGCATCCTGAAGGGAAGGAAGCCAGAACAAGTTATGAAGTTGTTGCAGAGAAAAATGGCTTGATGCAGTTAGATGTCGTTTTACATACCGGACGTACACACCAAATTCGTGTTCATTTTTCACATCTAGGGCATATTCTTGTTGGCGACGAACTTTATGGAGGTAATCATGACCTTATTGATCGCCAAGCGCTCCACTGTCATCATTTACAATTTGTCCATCCCTTTACAGACGAATTGATTGATATTGAATTAGAAATGCCTGAAGACATGCAAAAATTGATGCGTGAGTAAAAGCTATGTGCCATTATTGGCCGCACAACAATTTCAAGCTCAAAAGTACGCTATAGAGCCATTTTTCCTAAAAAAACAATAAAATAAAGCTGAATCTTGTAGGGACACAGCTTTTTCTTTTAGATTCATTTTGAGTTTGGACATGTTATAATAACGGAGTAGAAGTTAAAGGACGGTAGCCTAACTGGGAGGTGATGCTTATGACGTTTTGTAGGCTATAACCTCAAAATACAGAAAGGCGACATTTTTTGTCGGTTTATGAAGCTTTGTCACTCATGCTTGCTTTTGCAATGCTGGTGTTGACATTGAATAATAACAACAAAAAAAATAACTGTCCAACTTTAGCCGAGTAATGACAGTTACTTAAACAATAATATTTGGCTACCGTTCTTCATACGGCTACAAAGGGCTTGTTTGCGCAAGCCTTTTTACTTATTTTCATTATATCATCAACATCAGAGGATAGCAAGGCAGATGAAGTTGGGACTAGCGCTAAAAAATCTTCTGCCTACACAGAAGATTTTTTTATTTTTTAAAGTCCCAACCTTTGATAATTTTAACGCCGGTAATTTTTTCTGGATTTACAGGAGATGATTCTTCTTGTGGATTATTTGGGTTAGCTTCCACTTTGCCTGCAGCAATTTTATCAACAACATCCATGCCTGAAATCACTTGTCCAAAGACCGTATATTGTCCATCAAGGAAAGGCGAGCCACCTTTTTTATAAGCATCGATAATCTTTTGAGGATATTTGCTTGTACTTAAACCTTGCTCAGCTGCTTGTGGATTTTGGACAATAAAGAATTGCGAACTGCTTGTCTCGCCAGGACCACTGTTTGCTAAAGAAACTGCACCGCGAATATGATAAAGCTGATTAGAAATCTCAGTCGCAAATGGTTTGTTGTTATTTACTACGGATTTGCTTCCGGTTCCTTTATTACTTGGATCACCCGTTTGAATCATGAAATCATTAATCACACGGAAGAATTCATTGTTTTTATAGTAACCTTGCTTGGCCAAAGTCAAGAAGTTTTCGACAGCCATTGGTGCCAGTTTAGGGAAGAGCTTAATATTGATGTTTCCAGCTGTTGTTTGAATTTGAACTTCAGCTTCATCCTTGCCCACTTCATTCGACAACTGAGGGAGTTCAACACTTTGCAAATCATTTTTTGCATCTGTCTTGCTGTCAGAACTGTTCGCAAAGTAAAGAAGACCACCAACGATAACAACGATGAGGACTAATAATCCTCCAAAGATAATATTCGTATTTTTTTTGTTTTCCATTCCTATATTTTAACATAAAAGTTTCGAAGACTAAACGACGACAAAAAGTTTATACTTGCAAATTTTAAAATAAAGGACTATACTAAATAAAAAATATCAGGAAGGAGAATCACATATGTTTAAGTTTGACCTACAATCTCAACATCATCATGCGCATAGATAAGAGTTGTGTCATACTTTGGTATAGATGCAACTTTAGAGTACGCTCGAAAGACATCTATGCCGGTGATTCTCAGAAAGACCGGATGGCTAGGCTATACGGTCTTTTCTTTTGGGCAAAATTATGCTGTAAATGAACGAAGAAGTATTAGAGAAAGAAAAAATATGAAAAATGAAAATCAAGTAAAGCGCAATTTAAAACAAAGACACATCACCATGATTGCGCTTGGTGGCACGATAGGAACAGGCTTGTTCCTAACCTCAGGAGCGACGATTAGTCAGGCTGGTCCTTTCGGATCGGTATTGGCTTATATCTTTGTCGGGATTATGGTTTATTTTGTAATGACCTCTTTAGGAGAGATGGCCACTTATTTACCCACATCGGGCTCCTTTACAGATTATGGGGCACGTTTTGTGGATCCAGCCTTTGGCTTTGCTTTGGGCTGGAACTATTGGATAAACGGTGCGATTACGATTGCAGTTGATTTGACAACAGCAGGATTAATCACTCAATTTTGGTTCCCTCAGGTTCCTTCTTGGATATTCTCTGGTGTGGCTACAGTCCTTATTTTTGCAATTAATATCATGGCGGTACGCGCGTTTGGGGAAACAGAATATTGGCTCTCCATTATCAAGCTGATTACAATTATTGTCTTTTTGGTTGTTGGGGTGTTAACTATTATTGGAATTTTTGGAAATAATATTGATGTTGTTGGTAATCTCACAGCAGGTAACCACGGCTTTACTGGTGGAGTGACAGGATTTGTTGGTGTTTTACTTATCGCTGGCTTTTCTTTTCAAGGCACAGAACTTCTAGGAGTTACAGCAGGTGAATCAGAAAATCCTGAGAAAAGTATTCCTAAAGCGATGAATTCTATTTTTTGGCGCATTCTTCTTTTCTACATCTTTACGATTATTGTTATTGCAGCTATTATCAATTACCAAGATCCTCGCTTGCTTAACCCTGATTCGACAGCGGTTATGAGTCCTTTTACTATCGTTTTTAAGAATATTGGTTTGGCAGTAGCAGCGAGCTTAATGAATGCCGTGATTTTGACCTCGGTTATCTCGTCAGCAAACTCTGTCATGTATGCTTCAACACGTATCCTCTACTCTTTAGGTAAAAAAGAAGGCGCACCACGCCAGTTCTCCAAAATAGCCAAAAACGGTATTCCTATCAATGCTTTATTGGCAACGACAGCGGTGTGTGTGGTCGCATTTTTAACAGGAATTTTCGGCACACAAATTTATCTTTTGCTTGTGGACCTGTCAAGTTTGACTGGATTTATTGCATGGCTTGGGATATCGATTAGTCACATTCGTTTTCGTCGAGCCTTTTTGGCTCAAGGCGGTGATTTGAGCAATTTGCCTTACCAAGCAAAATGGTTCCCCTTTGGACCAATCTTGTCCCTGATCATGACGGCCATGATTGTTGTTAATTTAGACCCAGCTATGCTTTTCAGCAGTCACTGGGGCGAAGGCTTAGCCATGTATGCCGCAATACCACTTTTCTTGGCTCTATACTTTGGCTATAAATGGAAGTACAATACAAAATTAGTGCCACTCAAAGCGGTAGATTTGAGCCGAGAGAAATGATAAAATGAAAGCATGAAGAAAATCAAATTCTACCTGCTTCCCTTCCTTCTATTATTTATTTTTATGACTTTGACGGCTTGCGGAGTAAACACGAAGAAAAATACATGGCAAAAGATTGAAGAAAGCAAGACGATTACTATCGGTTATGAGGCAGACTTTGCGCCCCTAACTTCAAAGCAAGAGAGTGGAAAACCTGAAGGTTTCAATATAGCTCTAGCAGAGGCAATCTTTGCTTCTTATAATATAAAGATTGACTGGAAAGCATTGGACTGGTCAGCCAAAGAAAAAGCCTTGAAAGAAGGAGAGGTTGATCTGATTTGGGGGCCTTATACAGCAAATAAGACAAGGGAAAAAACCATTTTATTTAGTGAACCTTATCACACGGGAAATTTAGTGTTGCTTGTTCCTAAAGAAGCAGAAATTTATAATATTGGCGATATGCATAATCAAGCAGTAGGCGGGCAAAAAGCTTCAGCAGCTTATGATTTGTTTAGCGATTATCCGCAGATTTTAAAAAATATTGTCAAAGAAAATCTGATGTTTCTCTATAACCAACCGAGCGATGCAATCGCTGCCTTGCAAGCAGGAAAAATTCAAGCTGCTCTTTTAGATAGGGACTATACTAAAACTTATCTTCGTAATCATCAGCTTGAAGGCTTATACAATATGCTGGATACTCCTTACCCACAAGTTGAATATGCTGTAGCAGCACGAAAGAATGATACTGAATTAATGGATAAAGTCAACCAAGGCTTGCAAGTCCTTCAGCATTCTAGTGAATTTAGCAAGCTCTCTAAGCAGTGGTTTCTATCTTAAGGTGTTAAAATAAAAAGAGCGAAAGCTCTTTTTATTTATAGTGAAGAGGAATAAAGATGAAATTTATTGCAATAGTAGGAACCAATGCCAGCTTTTCTTACAATAGAAAGTTGCTTTGGTATATGAAGAAACATTTTATTAATGAAGCTGAGATTGAAGTTATTGAGATTGCAGGCTTACCCTTGTTTTCGGAAGACAGTATGGACTTGCCTGAGAGAGTTCGCGAAATCGCTGAAGCCATTGAAGCCGCAGATGGTTTGATTATCTCTACTCCGGAGTACGATCATGCCATCACTGCAGCCTTGAAGTCTTTGCTAGAATGGCTCTCTTGGGGAGCTTTGCAACCCATTATCAATACGCCAGTTATGATTGTAGGCGCTTCTCTAGGAAAGCAGGGTTCCGTTTTTGCACAGGAAAATCTTAGACAAATCCTCCAATCACCAGGATTGGAAGCCTTCGTCTTACCGGCTAATCAATTTTTATTGAGTCATGCTGCTGATGCTTTTGATATTTCAGGCAATCTAATAGATAGACAAACAATTTCTTGGTTGGAACATTGCTTCAGAAACTTTTGTCGTTACAGTGCGCATTTGCAACCTCTACGAACATTGATAGAAACGGATGCCGATACTGGAGCTTCAGAGTATGAGTGATTTTTTGTCTAAAAAATATCGAGGTTTAGGCACATTTATTGAGCTGAGTTTACTTGATGTGGAGAAGTCAAAAACTACAGAAAAAATTGAGCAAGGCTATAGAAAAATTGCTCATTATGAAGATTTATTTACAGTCAACAGGGCGTTCTCGGAGTTAATAGCAGTCAACCAAGCTGCGGGTGTAAAAGCAGTTGCCTTGTCGGAAGAAGTCTATGCTTTAACGAAAAAAGCTGTACAGGTCAGTCAGGAGCATTTTGGTTTTAATGCAAGTATCGGACCCTTGGTTAGGCTTTGGCATATTGGTTTTGCTGATGCCCGTGTTCCTTCTGAGCAAGAAATTCAAAAAATGCTTGCTATGGTGAGTCCTGATGATATCGTTCTGGATGACCAGCAAAAGACCATTTTTCTCCCTCGAAAAGGAATGTCCTTAGACTTAGGAGGCATCGCCAAAGGTTATATTGCCGATAAAGTTGTAGAATTTTGGAAAGAAACAGGTTTTTCCACAGGCATTGTTAACCTTGGAGGGAATATTCGGTTTCTGGGCTTGCCCCTAAAAGGTTATTGGCGTGTCGGAATTCGTAATCCACTTACGCATGGGTCATCTTTGTTACTTCAAGTGCTTACCGCATCCACATCTGTCGTGACTTCTGGAATTGATCAGCGTTATTTAGAGCGCGACGGAAAGAGTTATCATCACATTCTCAATCCTGAAACAGGTTATCCTCATGTGAACAACTTAGCCAGCGTGACAATATTTTCTGAAAAGTCATTAGATGGGGAGATTGAGGCGAAGAGGCTGTTCTTTTCGAAAGAACCTGAAAAAGTCTTTGCGAAAAGACAAAACGTGATTCAAGCTGCAGTGCTTATTACCAAAGATAAGGAAATAAAAATCCTTGGACTTAAGCCCAAGGATGTACGTTTGATGGATAAACATTTTAAGATTATAAACTGAGCATTGCTCAGTTTTTTCTTTATTCAGGTCGTGCAAAGGAGGCAATCATTTGCTCTGCGCATTTAAGCCCATCAATGGCGGCGGATACAATCCCGCCAGCAAATCCTGCTCCTTCACCAGATGGATAAATACCTTGTGTAGAAATAGATTGGAAACTTTCTTCATCACGATTGATTCGAACAGGAGAAGAAGAACGTGATTCAACACCGGTCATAATCGCATCGTTCATGGCAAAACCTTGAATTTTTTTGTCGAATCCAAGAAGAGCCTCCTTCATAGAAGAAGTAATATATTCAGGGAAGAGCTGGCTTAAGTCTGTTGGAGTGACACCCAAAGCATAAGAAGGTTTAACTTCACCAATATCAGTAGATGGACGATCTGCAAGAAAATCTCCAACTAATTGCGCAGGGGCTTGATAAGTTTTACCACCGAGGACAAATGCTTTTTCTTCAAGTTTTCGTTGGAATTCAACCCCAGCAAGAGGATGATCTTGGCCAAAATCTTCCGGGAAGACTTGGACCAGTAAACCACTATTGGCATTTTCTTCAGAACGGGCGTGCTCACTCATGCCGTTGGTTACCAAGCGACCTTCTTCCGATGCAGCAGGCACGACAAGTCCTCCAGGGCACATACAGAACGTATAAACACCTCGTCCAGAACTGGCCTTGTGTGTCAAACGATATTCTGCTGCTCCTAAACGAGGATGCTCAGCAAATTCTTTATACTGTGCTTGATTAATCAAGCTCTGAGGATGTTCGATGCGCACTCCAACAGCAAAAGGCTTGGCGGTCATGTTAATTCCCTTGTCGTACAGCTCAGCAAAGGTATCGCGTGCGCTGTGTCCGATGGCTAAAACGGCATGATTGGAGAGGATTTCTTGACCATTTTTGAGAACAATACCTTGAAGTTTATTTTTGTCGATGATAAATGAAGCGACTTGACTGTCAAAAAGAACTTCTCCGCCCAAAGCAATAATCTGCTCACGAATATTCTTGACAATATCGCGAAGTAAATCTGTTCCTACGTGCGGATGTGCTTTGTAGAGGATATCTTCAGGTGCACCGGCTTTTACAAATTCTTCTAAAACTTTGCGTCCGCGCAAGTCGCGTACACGGGAAGTAAGTTTTCCATCTGAGAAAGTACCTGCACCGCCTTCACCAAACTGGACGTTTGAAGCAGGATTGAGTTTTCCTTTCTTCCAGAAATCATCAATGGATTTCACACGTTCTTCAACTTTTTGGCCACGTTCTAAAACGATAGGACGATAACCCATTTGTGCTAAGAGCAAAGCAGAAAACATGCCAGCAGGTCCAAAACCGATGACTAAAGGACGATGTTTCATGGTTTCTGTTCCGATTTGTGGTTCTTTATATTTCAAGTCTGGTGAGGGTGAAACATTTTTTATTTTTTTCTTGAGGAGCTTGGCTTCATTTTTGACTTGGGCATCAACTGTGTAGATAAAGTTGATTTCTCCCCGATGGCGCGCATCAATTGATTCCTTATAAATACGATAGTCAATCAAGTCGGACTCTTGAATTTTTAATTTTTTCAAAAGTAAACTTTTAACTTTTTCCACAGGCTCATCAATTGAAGTTTTTATTTGAGATATTCTTAACATAGTTTGTTCTCTTATCTAGATAAAGTGTTGCAGATAAAAGATATCGCACACTTCTTGATTGTAAAAACCCAGCCCTGAGAACTGGATTTTTGCTTTTATTTCATTGTTGGGAAGAGCAAGACGTCACGGATGGAAGTTGTACCAGTGAAGAGCATGACTAAGCGGTCGATACCGATACCCAGACCACCAGTTGGTGGCATACCGTGTTCCAATGCTTCAACATAATCGTAATCTACACCAGTGGCTTCATCATCACCGAGTTCTTTCGCTTTAGCTTGGGCTTCGAAACGTTCGAGCTGATCGATTGGATCATTTAACTCTGAGAAGGCATTGGCATATTCTTTACCATTGATGAAGAGTTCGAAACGGTCAGTAAAACGTGGATCTTCAGCATTCATCTTCGCAAGAGGAGAGATTTCTTTTGGATGTCCAAAAACAAATGTTGGTTGGATCAATGTATCTTCTACGTATTTCTCAAAGAATTCATTGATGATGTGGCCAACGCTTGTGAAGTGGTTTTCCACATAAATATCATGTTCTTTCGCCAAAGAAGCAGCTTCTTCAAAATCCATTTCTTTCCAGAAATCCACGCCTGTTTGCTCTTTAATCGCATCAACCATGTGGATGCGAGCGAACTTACCGCCCACATTGATTTCTTTACCATCGTATTCAACAACATCTTTGCCAAGGACAGAGTGTGCCACGTGTTGGAAAATTCCTTCAGTCAAATCCATGATATCGTCAAAATCAGCATAAGCTTCATAAGATTCCATAGTTGTAAACTCAGGATTGTGCGTCATATCCATTCCTTCGTTACGGAAGACACGGCCAAGTTCATAAACTTTTTCCATACCACCGACGATTAAGCGTTTCAAGTGCAATTCTGTTGCAATACGAAGGGCCATGTCGATGTCTAATGAGTTATGGTGTGTATAGAATGGACGTGCTGCTGCACCACCGGCTTCGTTGTTCAAAACAGGAGTTTCAACTTCGAGATATCCGCGGCCATCCATATAACGACGGATCTCGCTAATAATTTTAGAACGTGTCACGAAACGATTGAAGCTTTCTTTGTTTGAAATCAAATCCAAGTAACGTTTACGGTAACGTGTTTCAGTATCTGTCAGGCCGTGGAATTTTTCTGGCAATGGACGAAGTGCTTTAGACAAGAAAGTCAACTTGCTTGCTTTAATAGAAAGCTCGCCCATATCTGTCTTCATGATTTGTCCTTCAACACCAAGGAAATCACCTAGGTCAGCCTGTTTGAAAATTTGATAGTTTTCTTCGCCAACTTCGTCTTTACGCACGTAAATCTGAATTTGTCCTTCGCGGTCTTGGATGTGCGCAAAACCAACTTTACCTTTACCACGTTTTGTCATCAGACGTCCCGCGATTGTTGCATGCAAGTCTTTTTCGTGTAATTCTTCTTTAGTATTTTCATCGTATTCCGCATGTAATTCTGCAGAGTTGTGTGTACGAGTAAATTTATGTCCGAATGGATCAATGCCTGATTCACGCAGTGTTTCCATTTTTTCACGACGGACTTTCATTTGGTCATTAAGTTCTTCGATAATTTCAGCCAAAATGTTTTTCTCCTATAAAAAAGTTTATATCAACCATATTTTAGCATAATTTTACGGCTTTTGACAGCTTATAATCATGTTTTTGAAAAATCTTATGAAAGAAAAGTTGAACTTTATTTTTAGAAAAATGAAATGACATCATTTACTCTCGTGAAATATTACATTTAACACAAAAAAAGAGAAATATTGGCGAAATATGGAGCTCAGGAAAGCTTATTTTAAAAGACTTTCAAGCACTTTGTCTTTCTGTTACATTTGTTACTGAAACCAAACATAAAAATACTACTAAAATTAATAAAAAAATGCTACAATAGTTGAGTTATCTTGGAGAGGCCTCTTTATGCTAGGAAAGTCAAGCCTAGACTGAATTAAGCCGGATAAATCCAACTTAAAGATTTTATGATACAGGAGTTACGTTTTGAAAAAAGTCAAAGAGCTTTTAATTGGTAAATCTTTAAAGTCAACAGTAGGAGATTCACACCTGCTGACTAAATTACAGGCCTTAGCCATGTTATCGTCAGATGCCTTGTCATCAATTGCTTATGGACCTGAACAAATTCTTTTGGTATTGGTTGCAGTAGGTGCGGGCGCTTCATGGTATTCGATACCTATTGCCTTAATTATTTTGGTTTTACTGTTTGCGCTGATTGGAAGTTATACACAGGTTATTCATGCCTATCCATCAGGAGGCGGAGCTTATCTGGTTTCAACAGAAAATCTCGGTACAATTCCAGGATTAATATCCGGTGGATCGCTTTTGGTCGACTATATGTTGACGGTTGCTGTATCTACAGCTTCAGGAGCTGATGCTATAACTTCAGCTTTACCTGAACTTCATCAGTACAATTTAGAAATCGCAGTTGCTCTTGCTTTACTGCTTATGCTGATGAATCTCCGAGGTTTGCGAGAATCAGCAGCCTTCCTCATGATTCCTGTCTATACATTTATTGTGACGACAGTTGCCCTCTTAGGTGTCGGGGTATTCCGTATTGTATCTGGAAGTTTACCCTACCAAGCGCCAGCTCATATCGGTACAACCGTAGGAGGAGTTTCACTTATCCTCTTGCTCAAAGCCTTTTCAACAGGTTCATCATCTCTGACAGGGGTAGAAGCCATTTCGAATGCTGTACCATTCTTTAAACAGCCGAAAGAAAAAAATGCAGCTAAGACTTTGGTAATGATGGGGATTATTTTAGCAGTGTTCTTCAGTGGTGTTATCTTCTTTGCTTATTGGCTTGGGTTAACACCACGCGGTGATGTGACCATTATCGCCCAAATGGCGCAACAGATTTTTGGAGACAGTGTCTTTGGGCACGCATTCTTCTTTATCTTCCAAATTGCTACAGCTCTCATTTTGGCAGTAGCAGCTAATACAGGTTATTCCGCCTTTCCAATGCTTGCTTTTAATATGGCGAAGAAGAAATACATGCCTCACTTGTTTACTGCTCGTGGGACACGTTTGAGTTATTCGAATGGGATTATCAGTTTGGCTATTGGTGCGGTCATTCTCTTGTTTATCTTTGATGGACAAACAGATCGCCTTATCCCCCTCTATGCTATTGGTGTCTTTACACCATTTACGTTGGCTCAAATCGGTATGGTTGTCCATTGGCGCAAGAAGCTGGGCAGTAAGTTCCTCTTACGTTCTATCCCTAATATTATTGGGGCAATCATTTCTTTTGTCGTGGTGATGATTTTGCTCATTTTCCGCACAGCTGAAATTTGGCCATTCTTTATTGTTTTACCTATTTTGATTTTCTGCTTTATCCGTATCCACAGTCATTATATGAATGTGGCGGAACAATTGCGCTTGCGCAAAGAAACTGCAGAGCATAAGTTTGATGGTAATACAGTTATCGTCTTGGTCGGAAATGTAACAAATGTCGATGTTGGGGCGATTAACTATGCCCGGTCTGTAGGAGACTATCTTATTGCACTTCACGTGTCTACAAAAGAAGATACGGAAAAAGAAGCCGAAATCGAACGTGATTTCAATGAAACCTTCCCAGATATTAAGTTGACCGTTGTACATACCAGCTATCGTAGTATCATCACGCCAGCTGTTCGCTTTATTAATCTCGCTGCAAAACAAGCAAAAGCGCACAACTATACAACTACTGTTTTGATTCCGACTTTCATTCCGTCGAAACCATGGCAAAATATCTTCCACAATCAGACCGGTTTACGCCTCCGTTATTACCTGAACGCTCATGAAGATATCATCCTTTCAAGCTACAACTATCATTTGAAAAAATAAATAATATAAAGTGTTCACCCTAGTAACTTTTGGCTAGTCGGAGCACTTTTTTCTTTGGAGTCAAGAGAATACTTAAAGAAACAGAGCAAGAAGAGAAGACCAAGGCAGACTGATGCTATATAACCATAATCATAGAAAAGCCAGAAAAATTCACTAAATCCTCGAAGTTGATGGGGCTGAACATGATTGTCAATGGCCATAACTAGGGGGAAGTATATAATGAAGTAACAAGCATATAAGATGAGACAAGCTAGAACTATGAAATGTGTCCCTCTTTCTTTTTTAAAGGAGAGAAAGAAAGCGAGGGATAGAAGTAGAAGGAGGGCAAGACCTACAGCCATTTCTTGATGAAAGAGCAGGTAAAAGAAATTTTCATATACTTGTTCCAAGCTTAAAGTTTCAGAAAACTTTACTCTGTTGAGTGTGCTTGGTAAAAACATGGAAGCAAACCAAGCGAGGAACAAGAAGATGAGGTGTCCAGGCTTTATTTTAATATTATTCATGGTTTATTCTCACTTTTTGGATTAATAGGCGCTGTTGATTGTAGAAAAGCTCCATGTTGAGTTTCCACGCCGTAAAGTTGCACTATAAGTTGCTCGGATTTGAGTGGAGCTAGACAAAATTTTCACATAAGAATAGTTTCGATTGACAGCCCAAGAACGGCTTGAACCAAGATTAGTCGTATTTATCTGTTGTATGAATCCACCTGTAGCTGCTCCTCTCGGCCCATTATTTGCAGTCATGACGCTAGAACGAGTGACTAAGGTTCTATTATCATAATTTGTATAACCGCCTGTAACTCGTGTAAGTCGAACATTCCCCCCTGAAACTACCCAAGTTATTGTCACATGAAATCTTACAGCCGCAGTTCGATCCCACATCACTCTATTTTGACTAGCGGCAGAGACTTTTTTGCCAAAAATATTTGGTAAAGTAGAGGTAAAGGAGAAGTTGTCTATTGACTGGCTTGTATCTTGTTCAGCTTTATTTAACTCTGAGGTATAAGTAGTGGTTCCTTCTGTGACCTCCTCATCATCATTAGTAATTTCAGATTCAACAACAACAGGTACAGTAAAAGTCTCTGCTTGATTTGTCTCTGCGCTTAGAGTAGCCCCTTTTTTAACTTCATATTTAACTTTATCACTTTCATTAGTGAATACTTTATCTGCATCCTTTGGAATAAAAAGATGAACATCACCATCTTTATCTAACTTTATATCTGGGGCGATAGTATTCTCTGCTTTAGTCCTCACGCCACAGCCAAGCAAGACTGAAAAGAATAAAATTATAATCATAAATTTAATGTTTTTCATTAGCAAAGCCTCTTTTCTCTATTTGTTTACTGATAATATTGGCTACTTTCTATGCAAGCCAATATTTAAAAGTGTGAAGGGAAACTATATAACTCCTTTCTTGTATATTTATAACTCTCTTAATTATAAAAGCCATAAGACGTTTAAGTCAAAATTTATGCTACACTATGTGTACTTTTGTTAAGGTTGAAACCATAATTAGAAAAATGTAGAAAGCTAATTTTTCCTTGTATAGACTACATAGATGGCTATTTTAAAAATAGATTATAAGTGTGCCAAATATGCCCAGCTCTCTTTTAGATGCAAATGAATACACAAATTAATTTTTGTTTTTTGTTATAATAGTTGTCATGCTAAATAAGAAGATCATGCCAGGTTTAGGGCTCAGTTTTGTAGTTGCCGTAGTCAGTTACTTTTTAAATCTCTATGTTTTTAAAGGGATGGGTGCAGCCACGATTGCTATTTTATTGGGAATTATTTTGGGGAATGTTTACTTTAAACAACCAGTCCTCTTTGCAGGTACGGCTTGGTCAGAAAAGAAACTTCTTGAATTTTCAGTAATGTTTTTAGGAGCGACAGTTACCTTTCAAACGATACAAAAGCTAGGCTGGAGTGGTATAAGTTTTATTCTTCTACAAATGGTGCTTACAATTGTTTTTGTCATGTTTATTGGAAAGAAACTTGGATTTTCCTCGAAAGTTAATGCGCTAATGGCGTCAGGAAACGCCGTTTGTGGTTCTTCCGCCATTGCGGCAGTTGAGCCAGTCATTGGAGCAGAAGACAAAGACAAGCGAACAGCGATAACTATGGTTAACCTGATGGGGACTGTGTTAATGCTTCTATTACCCATTTTAGGTACATGGTTCTTTGGAGCAAATGATTTCCTACGTGGTGCTTTGATTGGGGGAACCATTCAGTCTGTGGGACAGGTTGTCGCTTCAGCAACAATGGTGAATGCTGAAACAACAACAATGGCTACCTTGTTTAAAATCATGCGTATCATCATGCTTGTTTTTGTTGTCCTTTATTTTTCTTTCCAAACACGTCGCATAGAGAAAGCACCGACAGGGCAGGAAGGTCAGCTCAAGATCAAGCGCCAATCCTTTCTTCCTTGGTATGTATTAGGATTTATTATTCTGTGTAGTCTGGATACAGTCTTTCAATTTCCAAAAGTAATTACTGAAACGGCACGTTTTATCAGTAGTTGGTGCGAAATTATCGCTTTAGCCGCTATCGGTTTACGTCTTAATCTAGTAGAATTTGTCCGCGCGGGAAGAAAGTTAGCAATCTATGGCTTAGCTGTACTTGTTTTCCAAGTGGGGATTGCATTGGTTTTGATTCGTCTATTATTAACCTAGAAAAATAGCTAATGTGGTATAATAACCTGTACTGAAATTCTCTCAGGAATAAAAAGATAACCTTATATTAAGTAACAAAGGAAAATAAAATGACTATCGTATACGATGAAATTATGGTTCGCTATGGTGAACTTTCAACAAAAGGAAAAAATCGTGGCTTTTTTATCAATCGTTTGGCCAACAACATCAAAGAAGTTCTCGCTGATTTGACAGACTTGAAGATTACAGCGCAACGAGATCGCGCGCATATCCAGTTAAATGGTGCAGACTACGAAGAGGTTTCTCAACGTTTAACTAAAGTTTTTGGGATTCAAAATTTTTCAGCATCCATCAAAGTTGAAAAATCCATCGAAGGTCTAAAAGTAGCAGTTGTTGACTTGATGAAAGAAATTTACCATGAAGGAATGACTTTTAAAATTGCAACACGTCGGGCGGACCATAGCTTTGAACAAGATTCCACAGAGTTAAACATGACTTTAGGTGATGTTGTCTTTGACAATTTTGACTATGCCAAAGTACAAATGAAAAAGCCAGATATCACTCTCCGTGTTGAAATTCGTCTTGAAGGTGCTTATCTTAGTTTCGAAACACTTAAAGGTGCAGGAGGAATGCCTGTAGGAACAGCAGGCCGCGGTCACTTGATGCTTTCAGGTGGGATTGATTCTCCAGTTGCAGGTTACTTGGCTCTTAAACGAGGTGTAGAAATTGAGGCAGTTCACTTTGCTTCACCACCTTATACAAGCCCTGGTGCTTTGAAAAAAGCAAAAGATTTAACAGCAAAATTAACAGCGTTTGGCGGAACAATCACTTTTATTGAAGTTCCGTTTACTGAGATTCAAGAAGAAATCAAAGCCAAAGCGCCACAATCTTATTTGATGACTTTAACTCGCCGTTTTATGATGCGTGTAGTTGACCGCATTCGTGAAGATCGTGGGGGTAAAGTGATTATTAACGGTGAAAGTTTAGGGCAAGTCGCTTCGCAAACATTAGGTTCAATGTCTGTGATTAATGAAGTCACAAACACTCCTGTTATTCGCCCCGTAGTCACAATGGATAAGATCGAAATTATCGATATCGCCGAAAAGATTGATACCTTTAATCTTTCAATTCTACCATTTGAAGATTGCTGTACTGTATTTGCCCCTCCATCACCAAAAACAAATCCTAAACTAGAAAATGTTTTAGCCTATGAAAAACGTTTGGACGTTGAAGGTATGGTTGATCGTGCCGTTGAAGGTATTATGATTAGCCGCATCACGGGCGAAAACTGGGACAAAGCAGAAACCAATGAATTTGACGATTTACTTTGATTTTTGAAAACTGTATCATTAGATGCAGTTTTTAGTCTCTTTGTAGGTAAATAGAAAGTAAATAAATGAAAAATAGAACAAAAGTGCTGCTCACCATTGGTTTATTTACACTCATGTCAACTTTAGACGGCTCGATTGTAAATATTGCCTTACCAACAATGGCGCGTGAGCTAAATGTGTCAACTTCACAGATTACGTGGGTGGTCACAATTTATTTGATCGTTATCAGTGCAATCATCCTTATTTTTGGACGACTTGCGGATTTGATTGGGAAAACAACCGTAACAAGATGGGGCTGGACGATTTTTATTGTCGGTTCGTTATTGGCTGGGCTAAACATCGGCTTAGGCTTACCATTCCTACTCTTTGCACGTGTCGTACAAGCTATCGGAGCTTCCATGTTTATGGCAACAAGTTTTGGGATTGTGGCGCAGGTTTTTCCTGTTGAAAGTCGAGCGCGTGCGATGTCTATCACTTCCATGTTTGTATCTGTCGGCTCGATCGCAGGACCAGCTTTGGGCGGCTTAATTTTACAAGTTGCCTCTTGGAATTATATCTTTTGGATTAATGTTCCGATAGGGATATTGGCCTGGATTTTTGGAAGTCGGGCTTTACCAGAAGATGAAGGGCAAGGCTCTATAAAAGAAGTTGACTTGTCAGGTGGTTTACAAATGACTGCTGTGATCGTTCTTTTATTCATGGCTTTGAATTTTGGCCAAACTTTAGGATGGAATAATCCGCTCTTACTTCTCGGCGTGGCTCTTGGCTTTATACTTTTTGTTAGCTTTATTTTTACGGAGCGCCGAAAGGAAAAACCTTTACTTGACTTGGGGATTTTTAAAAACAGACTCTTTTCTTTGAGTCTGCTGATGTCACTTTTAAACTTCACTGTTGCGATGTTTGCTAGCATCTTGCTTCCTTTCTATCTGCAAGATTATCGTGATTATGCGCCTGGTGCGGCTGGCTTTATCATGATGGCCTATCCAGCTGCCATGCTTATTGTGAGCCCAATAGCAGGTGCACTCGCAGATAAAATAGATAAGGAAGTAATTACCTTTGTGGGGATTTCAGGGATTGTTCTTTCTCAGATTGGTTATCTTTTGATTCGAGCAGATTCGCCACAATGGTGGGTGATTGCGATTCTCTTACTCCAAGGTGCCTCAATGGGGGCTTTCCAAAGTCCTAATAATGCTTTAATCATGGAGACAGTAGAACGTAAGTATTTAGGAATAGCAGGCTCTGTGAATTCTTTGATTCGGAACATGGCTTTTGTTTTAGGAACTTCTGTAGCAACCATTATTTTGTTCCTTTCCATGTCCAGTCAACTTGGTTATACGGTAAGGACTTATTTGCCAGAACATCCAGATACCTTTTTACAGGGAATGCATATGGCTTTCGTATGCTCACTTGTCCTGACAAGTATTTCTTGGATCTTGGCGGGCGTTCGTCTTTTAGGGCGTAAAAAAATAAAAGAACACCTGAGCGAAGGATAAAGCTCGGTGTTTTTTATTTTCATTTATTTGTTGAAAGTTCATTGTTTGTTGTCTTTTGAACTTTTTTACGTCTCTTTTCAATAAAGTCGTAGAGTAAGGTATGATGATTACTTGCAAGGGAATAATCCTCTAAAGTATTTACATTTTGACGTAAGACTTTTGCCTCGCCGATCGTTAACTCACCACGGGATTCATACTCAAAGATGGTTTTGCGTTCAAGATAGTAAGCACGCATCATCTCTTTCAGATTATTAGGCTGCGCACGATGTAAAATACCAGTAATATAGCCACCGCGGGCAACAAACTCTGCAGAGCGTAAACGTTCTGCTTGTAGGTAATGGATTAAACGCTCATCGTAAACTGATTCCAGATTGTCCAAAGCTTGAAGGACTAACTCCGTATTAGAAAAGTAAAGCTCGGTAATTTCACGATGTGCTGTAGCATTATCTGGTCGTGTTTTACGGAAACTGAAATCTAGACGGATAATTCTTGAGAAGAAAAAATGAAGCACACGGATGGAAATGGCCGAAGCGAACTGGATACTTGAAACCAAATTATGCGCAACGGATTGTTCCATCGAATGAAGGTATCGCTGATAAGTCCGATAGGTGTACATGGAAATCTCATTTTGTCTCAAGGCATTTTCCAGTCCCTCAGCTTCAAGACGGACGATAAGCAATTGCAATTCATTAAAGTCAATCGAAGTATTTGAACTTTCTTGCTCGATGATGAGTTTTTGAATGCGGTCTTGATAGCTGTCGATAGCAATATTATAACCAAGGCGCGCTTTTTCTTTTGTAACTTGTTTTAGATCATTTTCCAATTCTCGAACGACATCGGCTAAGATAGAAATTTTTACCATGTTGTCAACTTTGACAACTTTTTTGGCAGCGATTAAAGGTAAAACAAATAGTCCAGTTAAAAAACTGAGCGCGGTAACTGCCGCACAGAGAAAGATGATTAAGCTATGCGGGATATCTACTGTCCGTGGCAACAAAAGGACAGTGGCAATGCTGACGGTACCTTTGGAGCCAGCAAAAGTCAGTAACAAGATATCGTTCCAGTAAGCAGAAAAGCTTTGATTGCGACGCAGAGATACATAACGATAATAAACAGCCAACAAGGAAAAGCGAAGGGCAAAAAGACCAATGGTTAAAAGTAAAACCATGAATAAAAGAGAAGTCGTAGAGTAAAGTGGATCAGCAATGAGCGGAAAAACAAGCTGATGTAACTCTATCCCGAGGAAAAGGAAGACTGTTGAATTTAAAACAAAGGTCAGCAAATTCCAGATAGTATTTTTCACTTTTGTGACTTGGGCATCAAAAAGCGTGGTCCTTTTAAGGCCGTTGGCTTGCATGACTCCAGCGACAACGACAGCGATGATTCCAGAAACTTCAAGCATATCAGCAATTAAAAATGCAGATAAAGGAAGCATAAGCTCCAAAATAAGGTAACCTGTAACATCTCGGGCATCGACATCCTCAAGAATTCTGAGAATAAAGGACTTCATCCAAACTAGAATGAAACCGACCAGTGCGCCCCCGATTGCAGAGACTACAAGGTCAGCAGAAGCATGAGTTAGGGAAAATTCGCCAGTGACCAGCGCAAGAACCGCAATCTGGAAGGAAATGATACCAGAAGCATCATTCAGCAGGCCTTCACCCGTAAGGATACTCATGACCCGCTTGGGGAAACTAAAGCGTTCAGATAAGGCAGCAACAGCGATTGCATCTGTTGGTGCTAATGAAGCCCCTAAGGCAAAACAAGCAGCCAAAGGTACAGATAAATAAAAGAAATGCGTTAAGTAGCCTAAACCAATAGTTGTAATGAAAACTAAGGGAAAGATAAGCATTAATATCGTTCGAGTATGTTTAAAGATATGTTTGACATCTGCCTCTTCACTCTCACGGAAAAGCAAAGGAGCAATGATGAAGCCCAAGAAGAATTCTGGGTCAACCTGCAAAAGTTTTGACGCACCTAAAAAGCCCAAACATAGCCCAATCACGACTTGAATCAGTGGGAGAGCCAACTTTGGGAAAACTTTATTGATGATATTTGAAATAACTAGAGCAAGAAGAAAAATGATGACATAAAAAATAGTATGGAGCACAAATTTTCCTTTCTTTTGTCTATTTTAGAGCAAGAAGCTGCATTAAAAGTACAGCATATTGGTTATAAGGCTAAAAGGTTACTTTATCTTTTTGAAAAGGTCCTTTTTTTGATTAATCTTCTGATCGATTTTGGCACAGCTCTTTTTACTTAAGAGAGCGCGACAGCGTTTGATCTCAAGCTCTGTTAATTGACGTTTAAGCTTCTCTTTTTTAGTGAAGTCTGATTCACCGCAGTCGATATATTCAAGCCTTTGCTGAAGAAGAGATTGTTTATACTTGATAGCCTCAATTTGATGTTTCAGCTTTGATATTTGTTCATAACTAGCATCTTGCTGATGGAAATCCTTAAGTTTTTGAGACAAGAAAAGTTTCTTCTCTTCGAGAAGATGAAGTGATTCAAGTATTTTGTGTCTTTTTTCCTCTTGTGAAACTGGAGTATAAATCTCACTTTTTTCAGAATCAGAGGTTTCTTCTGTAATTTCTTCTTTTTCTAAATACTGTTCACGTAAATCTCTCAGCATTTGTTCAAAATCTTTATCAGGCATGCTATTATCCTTATAATCTTGTTCTTAAACTCTATTATATCATGATTCAATTAGAAAAATAATGCGTTTGGATTAAAAAAGCAACAGAGAATTCCCTGTTGCTACTTAAATATTAGACTTTAACTTAATAAGTCAAGATGAAATTTTTCTTTTTACCACGGCGAACAACAGTAAGTTGATTGTCGATTTTATCTCCATCAGAGAAGGTGTAATCCAAATCTTGGATACGTTCACCATTGATGTAAATCGCACCGTTTGTTACATCTTCACGTGCTTGACGTTTTGAATTTTCGATTCCGGCAGAAATCAAGAGTTCAATAATATTGAGATTATCGTCTGCTTTCACTTGATATGTTGGTACATCTTTTAAGCCAGAAAGGATTGACTTGGCATCAAGATCTTTCAAATCACCGCCACCAAATAAAGTTTCCGTGATTTTTACAGCTTGCTCGTAAGCGGCTTGTCCATGAACAAGAGTTACAACTTCGCGTGCAAGTACTTTTTGTGCTAAGCGTTCGTGACGTGCAGCCTCAAATTTCTCACCGATTTCAGCAATTTCTTCAAGAGATAAGAAAGTGAAAATTTTGAGCATTTTTACAGCATCATCATCGTTAACATTCAGCCAAAATTGATACATTTCAAACGGAGACGTTTTATCTGCATCGAGCCAAATGGCATTTCCTTCAGATTTACCAAATTTTTTACCTGTTGAGTCTGTAATCAATGGAATAGTGATGACATGTCCAGTTTTTCCAGCCTTACGACGGAGCAGTTCTGTGCCGGCAGTCATATTGCCCCATTGGTCAGAACCACCGAGTTGTAATGTAATACCATGACGTTGGTTGAGCTCGTAGAAATCGTAACCTTGCATAATTTGGTAAGCAAACTCGGTGTAAGAGATACCTGATTCGATACGACTCTTCACTGAATCTTTACTCATCATGTAGTTAATCGTGTAATATTTACCGACATCACGAAGGAAATCAATAAAAGATAAATTTTCGAACCAATTGTAGTTGTTTTCCATCTGAGCTTTATTTTCGCCATTTTCAAAGTCAAGGAAACGTTCCAACTGAGCACGAATTTTATCAGCCCAAGCTACAACAGTATCTTTCGTTTGTAAGCCACGTTCGGCATCTTTAAAAGATGGATCGCCAACAAGTCCAGTAGCGCCCCCAACCAATGGATAAGGTTTGTGCCCAGCCATTTGTAGACGCTTCATTGTAAGAATTAAGACCAGATTACCAAGGTGTAAACTATCAGCAGTAGGATCGTAACCAACATAATAACTTACCATGCCCTCAGTTAAAGCTTCGCGAAGAGCTTTTTCATCAGTGGTTTGGAAAATCAGACCACGTTCTTTTAGTTCGTCAAAAATATTCATGTTACCTCCTAAATTTAGTTAATACTGACAGTTTTGTTATAGTTTCTCTCAGTAATTAGATTAACGTTCTCATTATATCAAAAAAAAAGGAAAAATAGGGGCGAAAAAAGAGCCTAAGTTTGGTATAATATGTATTATGAAAAAAGATCAAGAACAGTCGAAGGAACGTGCACAGGCACGTTTGCAGGCTAAAATGGAGAAAAAGCGTGCCAGCAAAACGCAGGAAAGTCGTAAAAATTCTCCGAAAAAGCCTCAAAAACCTAAAAAAGTTCAAGCAGATGTAGAAGAAGGGAAAACAACACTTCAGACTATTTTTTCAGTCGTGCGTGGAGTAGTTGTCATTTTTGGTGTGCTTTTTCTTTTAGTTGGTGTATTTGGCGCTGCGGCAGGTGTGGGATATTTTGCTCGCCTTGTTGAAAATACCAAAGTTCCAAGCAAGGAGCAACTTCTCGAGCAGGTTAATAATATTCACGGTGTTTCAGTCATGAAATACAGTAATGGTGAAAATATTTCTGATATTTCCAGTGATTTGGTAAGGATTAATGTAGCAAGCAACCAAATTTCAGAAAATGTGAAAAAAGCTCTGATTGCGACAGAAGATGAAACCTTTAAGACGAACAGTGGTGTTGTGCCCAAAGCAGTAATTCGAGGCGTTCTGGGTGCCGTAGGTGGCGGTACAAGCTCTGGTGGTTCAACGATTACGCAACAGTTGGTAAAACAGCAGTCTCTTGGAGACAGTGTCACTTTCCAACGCAAGGCCAGCGAGATTGTTTATGCACTGCAGCTTAATCAATATTTAAGTAAAGATGAAATTTTAACGGATTATCTCAATGTCTCACCATTTGGGCGAAATAATCAAGGGAAAAATATTGCGGGTGTCCAAGCCGCTGCCCAAGGGATTTTTGGTAAGTCTGCTAAAGATTTAACCGTGCCAGAAGCAGCTTTTATTGCTGGATTACCACAAAGTCCAATTGTTTACTCTCCTTATAATGTGGATGGTTCGCTCAAATCAAAAGAGCTACTCTCTTATGGCTTAGCTCGTCAACAAAATGTCCTGTTTAACATGTATCGTGCAGGATATTTGACTCAAAAAGATTACGAAAAATATAGTGCTGTGGATATCTCGCAAGCATTTCTGCCTTCACAACCACAAGATTCTGTAGCACATGGTTATCTTTATAATGTTGTGTACAGTGAAGCCCTTAATCACGTCTATGATTATCTGATTAAGAGGGACAAGGTTTCGGCAACAGAACAAGGAAATGATAGCACCAAGCAAAAATATCGTGAATTAGCCGCGCAAGCCTTACAAACTGGTGGTTACACTATCACAACAACAATTAATCGTGGTGTGTATGATGCCATGCAAAATGCTGTAGCGCAGTATGGCGGTATTTTACAGGACGGTACAGGTGAAGTTCAAGCCGGAAATGTACTCATGGATAATAAAACAGGAGCAGTACTTGGCTTTATTGGTGGTTTAGACTATGCAACCAATCAAAACAATCATGCCTTTGATACGAAGCGTAGTCCAGGTTCTTCGATTAAACCAATCTTAGCTTATGCACCAGCAATTGATTTGGGATTGATTGGGTCAGCAAGTATGCTGAGTAACTATCCAACAAGTTTCTCTGACGGTACTCCAATCTTGCACGTTGGCGAAACAGGAACCGGAATGGTAAGTCTTAATGAAGCTTTAGGCGTGTCATGGAATATCCCTGCGCATTGGACCTATCAAGCCATTCTTGATTCTGGCAATAGCGTGGAAACTTACATGAAGAAGATGGGCTATTATGTGCCAGACTACAGTGTGGAATCTCTTCCACTCGGTGGTGGTATTGAGCCAACTGTGGTGCAACATACCAATGGCTACCAAGCCTTAGCTAATGGCGGGGTTTATGAGCCACACTATGTTGTCCAAAGCATAAAAGACGACTCCGGTAAAGATATCTACGAACATAAGAGTCAAGCAGAGAGAGTCTTTTCACAAGCAACATCAACAATTACTGAGGATCTTTTACGTAATGTTTTGACCTATGATGTCAGTCGTCGTACAACAAACTTTTTACAAGATTTACAAGCCATTAATCCAACACTTGCAAGTAGCGTGGATTGGACAGGCAAGACAGGTACTTCCAATGATTATGTAGACGGTTGGCTCATGCTTTCAACGCCCAAAGTATCCCTTGGAGGTTGGATTGGTCATGATAATAATACGCCGATGGGCAGCAAGACAGCTGCGGTCAATAATGGTACATATATGGCAAACTTGGTCAATGCAATTGCAGCAGCGGATCCAAATGTGTTTGGTCCTGGTGAAAAGTTCCCAGAACCAAGTAAAGATCCAGATGTAATTCAGAGCACTGTTCTTAAGTCGACCGGTCAAAAACCAGGCACTGTAACCGGAGGGAATCTTAAAAATGTTAAAGTCTCCGGTGAAACAACCACAAGTTATTGGGCTAAAAACGGAGCACCTGTGACACAATTCAAGTTTGGAATTGGTGGTACAGAGGCGAATTATAATGACGCGTGGAACAGAATTTTAGGAACTAGAAAATAGTAAAAAAGAGAGGGTATTCGCTCTCTTTTTTTGCTCTGAGGTAGTTTCTGGGTGAGAGAACTATGTTATAATAAGGACATGAAGAAGCGCCTCTATAAAAACTATATTGACACACCTATTGGTCAAATGATAAGTATCAGTGATGCGCAGTTTCTTCATCGCTTAGGCTTTACAGAGCATAAGAATTTACAGGCGAAGATTGCAAGATTGAATGCTATTATATTGGAACATCCAACTCCGATTTCATGTCAACTTGAAGAAGAGTTGCAAGAGTATTTTGCAAGAAAAAGAAAAAGTTTTAAATTCCCTTTAGCTGTGCAAGGTACAGAGTTTCAGCAAAAAGTCTGGAAAAAAGTTGAAGATATTCCGTTTGGGCAAACAAGAACCTATAAAGAAATCGCACAAGGACTCGCGCATCCGCAAGCCAGTATTGCAGTAGGGGCAGCAAATGCAGCCAACCCCTTTGCAATCGTGATTCCATGTCATCGATTGAAAAAAAGCTCCGGGCAGCTGGCAGGTTATGCTGGAGGACTATGGCGTAAAGAATGGCTGTTGGATTTTGAGGAGAATAATACCTATGTTGAATGAGAATATTTCACTCTCTGTAGAGCGCAATGCTAAGGGGGAGATTACCCAGGTTTTTTTCGATGACCAACATGAAAAGACGACTTACGAAGCACTTAATAAGAACCAGAACTTTATATTGACCACAGGAACAGCATTTCAACGAGCTGTTTGGTTAGAACTTCCCAAAATTCCAGCGGGAACGACTATAAGTTATCAGGAAATGGCTGCGCGTGTCGGAAGTCCTAAAGCACAACAAGCTGTGGGGCAGGCATTAGCACGTAATCCTTTGCCTGTCATTTTACCATGTCATCGTGTCACGCGTAAAGATGGCAGCTTGGGCGGTTTTATGGGTCAAGAAGCAGCAGTAGATATTAAGCAAAAGATACTCAACTATGAAAAAAAGCTTGACATATAGTCAAAGCTTTTTAGCTTTAATCAGCTTTTCTCACGCTTTTAGGTATATAAGGTTGAGGTTTTTCTGAGTTTTTATAATGAAGATAAGTTGGATAAGTGAGGCAGATGACTGAAAGCCCCCAAAGTAAGCCGCCTAAAGTATCCGAAGGATAATGTACCCCAAGAAGTACACGTGAAAACATTGTTAAAAAAATTAACCCCACAGCGACAAAACCAACTAATGTTTTGCTCCATACAGAAGAGAGATAGTGTAAGAGGATAAAAAAGAGACAGCCAAAGAGTACTACAGCAAAAGTTGTATGTCCACTGGCAAAACTTTTTCCTGGCTCATCTGTAAAGGCGGCAACACGATGAATGTCAGGGCGATCACGGCCGATAACTAATTTAATCAAGGTATTTCCCCCCACAGCAATTCCGGCTACAAGAGCTAACCATATTGCTGAAACCTTATCTTTGATAAAAATAATAGCAGCAATAACAAGACCAATTATAGCGCCCATTGTGTCGCCTAGAAATTTAGCAATTACACTTGAAATTTGAACCAAAAATTCATTGTTTTGAAGATGCCAAGCAACTGTCTGTAAATGCGAATCAATGCTTGGAATAGGTGCGTGTGTATAAGAAAGTTTTACAATGGCAGTCAGTGTGATAAAACTTACCAGAGTAAGTAAACCAGTAGTATAGTATAGTTTTTTATTCATAAATTTCCCTAAAATTCATATTTGGTGCTTTATGATTTTACTTTTTCTTTCTGAAATAAAACTGAATGACTAAAAAAAGAGGCTCAGGACCCCTTTTTTTAACTTTTTTATTAGTAGTTTTTAATAGCTGCTACTTTTTCTTGGTTTAGACTCGTAACGATAGCCCGGATAAAGTTTTGCGCTTCTGTGAAATCATCCATGTTGAAGATGGTTTGGTGACTATGGATATAACGGGCACACACACCAATAGTTGTTGAAGGTACGCCTTCGTTTTGCAAGTGTGCTGCACCAGCATCAGTTCCACCTTTTGAGATATAAGCTTGTGTTTTGATACCATTAACTTCTGCTGTATTGAGGAGGAAGTCCTTCATACCAGGCAGCATGATATGACCTGGGTCGTAATAACGAAGAAGCGAGCCTTCGCCAAGACGACCATTGTCGTTTCCAAAAGTATCCGTTGCAGGAGAGCAGTCAACAGCAAAGAAAACTTCAGGTTTAAATTTAGTTGTTGAAACATGGGCACCGCGAAGGCCAACTTCTTCCTGAACATTTGCACCGATAATCAAGGTTACTGGCAATTCTTTGTCTTTAAGGTAGTCCAGAAGTTCTAAGACCATAAGACACCCGTAGCGATTATCCCAAGCTTTACTGATGACATTTTTACCATTAGCAGTTAAAATTGTTTCAGATTCAGGAACGATGACGTCACCTTGACGAATCCCAAATTCTAAAACTTCTTCTTTGCTCATAAAACCACCGTCAAAGATGATATCTTCCACTTGTGGCATAGCAGGTGCGCCCGCTGCTCCACGTAAAAGATGTGGTGGTAGGCCACCAGTCACAACAGGTATTTTTTTACCATCACGTGTGAATAGCGTAAAGCGTTGTGCACTAACAACTAAAGGATTCCAACCACCCAGAGTGACTACACGTAAAGTACCATCTGCCTTAATTGACGACACCATGAAGCCGACTTCATCCATGTGAGCTGCAACCATAACACGAGGCGCATTTTCTGTTTTACTTTCTTTAGTGACAAAGATTCCGCCCAGACCATCAGTTTCAGGTGTGTAGCCGAGGTCCACCATACGGGCACGAAGATAGTCATGCATTGGTGCTTCGTAACCACTTGTTGCTTGAATTTCAGTTATTTCTTTAATTTTGTTAAATAGAGTCATCTCGTCTCCTTTGATTTTTTATACTCCCTTATTGTAGCATTTAAAAGCCGTATATAATAGTATTGTCCTAATGCTATTTAATAACTATAATTTTTAAAGACGGATAAGTTTTAGGGGATTTATAGAAAAGCGGAACTGATCTGAGGGGAAACAGTAATTATAAGTACTAATATACTCAAATTTATGTTAAAATTTTTTATATGAAAAAATATTTGAAAGTTGGTTTAGGGCTGCTGGCTGGTGTAGCAGGTGCGCGAGTGCTCTATCAGAGTTATAAGCACGTTGAAGAAAATTTGCGGGCAGAGGTTATTCAAGCAGTACGTGAAGCTTTTGCTGACCAAGATATTCAAACAGTATGGATCTTTGAGGAGGCAGATCGCGGAGCTATTTATAAAGGTGGCGTGATTGTTGGAGCAAACCAAAACATCAATTTTGAAATTGATGGAGAAACCTTAGAAATTACAGAATTAGGAGAGGAGTATTTATGATTATTCCAAAAAATTATGAGGAACTAGCTGAAATTGTAAAATCAGAAGGTAAACATGTCTTGTTTTTCACTGCAGGATGGTGCCCAGACTGTACTTTTATCAAACCAAAAATGCCAGAATTAGAAGCTGAATTTTCAGACTTTAACTTTGTAGAAGTTGACCGTGACGAATTCATGGACTTGGCTATTGAATGGGGAATCATGGGTATTCCTAGCTTTGTGACACTTGAAAATGGTAAAGAAACAGGACGCTTAGTGAATAAGCTACGTAAAACTAAAGAAGAAGTTAGTGAATTTTTGAAGGGTGTAGATAAATAAAATGATTGCAACGTATAATAAAAATGTTGGTGATGTCCTCATGCTGATTGTGGCAAACAATGAGGGAGCAGAAGTAACTTACGAACGTAAGGCGGATGTTGCGCGTATCTTCCGTGAAGATACAGGACAAACAGTGGGCTGGAACATTTTCGATATAAAAAAAGACTGGCCAGATTTGGCTCAAGGACAGAATGATTTATCTGAGCATCAAGTAACGGAACTTAATGTAAAACTTAAGGCAGCTGGCTTTGACGAGCAGCTTACATATGATGGCCAACCTAAATTTGTAGTCGCTGAGATTTTAACGATGGAGGATCATGCAGACAGCGATCATTTACATGTGTGCCAAGTAGAAGTTGGTCTAGATGCACCAGTTCAAATCGTTTGTGGTGCTCCTAATGCCGTTGTTGGTATGAAAACAGTAGCGGCTTTACCTGGTGCAATGATGCCTTCTGGTTCTTTAATCTGGCCAGGCGCTTTGCGTGGCGTACCTTCTTATGGTATGCTGTGCTCGGCACGAGAGCTTGACTTACCAAATGCACCACAAGTTCGTGGTATTATCGAATTGAATGCAGATTTAGAAGCTGGATCAGCTTTTGATGCAACAAGCATGTGGCAAGCCTAAATATAAAATAATAAAGACCTTAGTGAAAGCTGAGGTCTTTTTTCGTACAAAAAGTAAGGAGGTGTCAAAATGAATAAAACGTTACTTGTTGGCCGACTCGTTGCAGATCCAGAACTCACTAAAACATCTAATGGGAAAAGCCTATTGAGGATAAATCTCGCTGTCAAACGACGCTATAAAAATGCTTCAGGTGAAAAAGATACAGACTTTGTCGCTTTGGTCTTTTGGGAGAAACAGGCGGAACACTGTACATCCTATGCTAAAAAAGGCGCCCTACTTGCTGTGGAAGGGGAGATACGAACCAGGAATTATGTGGACAAGCAGGAACAAAAGCGCTATGTAACAGAAGTGTTGGTAAAAACTTTTGACCTTTTGGAAAGTCGCGCGACAGTTGCCATGCGACAAGATTCTATAGAAAATAGTGCTCTTAATTTAAAAGAAGATGAATTACCGTTTTAAATTGAAAAAAGCGTTTTCTTTTGATAGGATGAGAACAGGAAAGTGAGGAGGGAAAAATGGTAAAGGCAAAAACGAAAAAAGAGTTGATTTCCTTTTCAGAAGAAAACTGGAAAAAGCTGTGTCATTTGGTTGACACACTACCTTTAGAAGCACAAACGGCAACTTTTGCCTTTGGCCAAGAGAAGGGAAAAGAGACACATTGGGGGCGAGATAAGAATATCCGTGATGTGTATGCCCATCTTTATGAGTGGCAAGTACTTTTACAAAATTTTGTAAAAAGTAATATTTCAGGAAACTTTCAAAGCTTTTTACCCACACCCTATACTTGGAAAAACTATGCGACAATGAATCAAGAAATCTGGGAAAAGCATCAAGCTACTCCTTATGAAGAAATAAAGGAAAAACTTGCTACAAGCCACCTAAGAACTATCCAGTTATTGCAACATTTTTCAGATGAAGAGCTTTATACGAAGCAATATTATCCTTGGACTGCGACAACATCCTTAGCGCAGTATTTTCAGTCATCATTGGCTTCACATTACGAGTGGGCCTTGAAGAAACTCAGGCTTCATAAGAAAACGATTTAAAAAAATAAAAAAAGAAGTTTTTTTCTTGACTAATTTTGACCTTCGCGGTAAAATAAGATATATAAATTAGCACTCCAACTTAAAGAGTGCTAAAATAACATAAAATGGAGGAATAACATGTTGAAACCCTTAGCGGATCGCGTTGTATTGCGTATAAAAGAGGAAGAAGAAAAATCTTTAGGTGGGATCGTCTTGGCCTCAGCAGCACAAGAGAAACCACAAGTTGCAGAAGTTGTGGCAGTAGGCCCAGGTAAAACAACTCCTCATGGTACAGTTATTACACCAACAGTGCAAGTTGGTGATGCAGTTCTCTTTGAAAAGTTTGCCGGTACAAATGTAAAATTTGAAGGCGAAGATTTCTTGATTATCAAAGAATCTGAAATTCTTGCGATTGTTTAAGGAAAATAAAGACAGGAGATAATAAAAAAATGGCAAAAGATATTAAATTTTCATCAGATGCTCGTTCAGCAATGGTTCGTGGTATTGATATTTTAGCAGATACAGTAAAAACAACACTTGGTCCTAAAGGTCGCAATGTTGTTCTGGAAAAATCATATGGTAGTCCACTTATCACGAATGATGGTGTAACCATCGCAAAAGAAATTGAATTAGAAGATCACTTTGAAAATATGGGGGCAAAATTAGTCAGTGAAGTGGCCTCAAAAACAAATGATGTTGCGGGTGATGGTACTACAACAGCGACTGTTTTAACACAAGCGATTGTTCGTGAAGGTTTGAAGAACGTAACTGCCGGAGCTAATCCAGTGGGCATTCGTCGTGGTATTGAGTTAGCAACTGAAACAGCAGTAAAAGCACTCAAGGAATTATCTATTCCAGTATCTGGTAAAGAAGCTATTGCACAAGTTGCCTCTGTTTCTTCTCGTTCAGAAAAGGTTGGAGAGTATATCTCAAATGCCATGGAAAAAGTTGGTAACGATGGTGTTATTACTATTGAAGAATCAAAAGGTATGCAAACTGAACTTGAAGTTGTAGAAGGTATGCAGTTTGACCGTGGTTACTTGTCACAATATATGGTGACAGACAATGAAAAAATGGTGGCCAACCTTGATAACCCATATATCTTGATCACAGATAAGAAGATTTCAAATATTCAAGAAATTTTACCATTACTTGAACAAATCTTGAAAACAAATCGTCCTTTACTTATTGTGGCAGATGATGTTGATGGTGAAGCATTACCAACCCTCGTGTTGAACAAAATCCGTGGTACTTTCAATGTTGTAGCGGTTAAGGCTCCAGGCTTTGGCGACCGCCGCAAGGCCCAACTTGAAGACTTAGCAATCCTCACAGGCGGTACAGTAATTACGGAAGAGCTTGGTTTAGAACTTAAAGATGCAAGCTTAGATGCACTTGGTCAAGCCAATAAAGTAACTGTTGATAAAGAACATACGACAATCGTTGAAGGTGCCGGTTCAGCAGATGCTATTGCTACTCGTGTAGCAACAATTAAAGCTCAAGTTGAACAAACTACTTCAGAATTTGATCGTGAAAAACTTCAAGAACGTTTAGCTAAACTTTCTGGTGGAGTCGCTGTGATTAAAGTCGGCGCCGCTACAGAAACTGAACTTAAAGCGCAAAAACTTTTGATTGAAGACGCACTTAATGCAACACGCGCAGCCGTTGAAGAAGGTATCGTTGCTGGTGGAGGTACTGCCCTTGTTACAGTTATCTCTGCCCTCGACAGTCTTGAAGAAGAAGGGGACGTGCAAACAGGTATCACAATTGTACGTCGCGCATTAGAAGAACCAGTACGTCAAATCGCGGCTAATGCAGGTTACGAAGGTTCAATCATTATTGATAAACTTAAATCAGCAGAAAAAGGTATTGGTTTCAATGCCGCAACTGGTGAATGGGTTGAAATGATTGAGACAGGTATTGTGGATCCGGCTAAAGTAACACGTTCAGCCCTCCAAAATGCGGCCTCAGTAGCAGGACTTATCTTGACGACTGAAGCAGTCGTTGCTGATAAACCAGAACCAGCTGCACCAGCAGCTCCAGCTATGGATCCATCAATGATGGGTGGCATGATGTAACAATAAAAAGACACGAATTCGTGTCTTTTTTTATTGCTATAAATACTGTCTAAATATCATAGAGTTTACTTGCATGCTCATGGCTAGTATCAATAATATGAACGTCACGTTTGGTATCAACATCATGTTGCGCTAGAAAACCGTCCATGGTCATATGTGCAAGCTCTTGAATATTGTTATTCAGGCTAAGGTGACCGAGGAAGATGCGTTTTGTTTTATTTCCTAAAACATTAAAAGCAGCTTCGGCACCATCTTCGTTAGATAAATGGCCTTGGTCGCTGAGAATACGTTGTTTTGTTTTCCAAGGGTAGCCCCCCATGCGGAGGATCTCAATATCGTGATTACTTTCCATAAGATAGCCGTCGGCATTTTCGATTGTACCCCGCATACGGTCACTTACATAACCTGTATCTGTAAGTAATACGAAGGATTTATTATCTTTCATAAAACGATAAAATTGGGGCGCGATAGCATCATGACTCACACCAAAACTTTCGACATCGATATCGCCAAAAGTTTTGGTTTTGCCCATTTCAAAGATATGTTTTTGCTCACTCGCAATTTTTCCTAGTGAGTTTTTACTTTCCAGTTCTTGCCAGGTTAATTCATTGGCGTAAAGCTGAATGCCGTGTTTTCGGGCAAGAACACCAATTCCTTTGATATGGTCGCTGTGCTCATGAGTAATCAGGAGTGTATCGACATCTTTGATGTCTCGGTCAATCTCTCCTAATAAACTCTCGATTTTTTTTCCAGATAATCCAGCATCTACCAGAATTTTCTTTTCAGGTGTTTCCAAATAAAAAGAATTTCCAGTACTTCCTGATGCTAAAATTGAATATTTAAATGCTGATTCAGTGCTCATTCAGCAAAATCCTCCCAGTCGTTATTTTCTTGATTAATTTCATCACTGTAAGGGAAAGACAGGGTGAAAGTTGAACCAGTTTTACCATCAGAAGTGACTACTATATCACCTTTGTGGAGTTTCATAATATCATAGGCAATAGATAAGCCTAAGCCTGTACCACCGATTTGGCTATTTCTTGAAGCATTATCGACACGATAAAAACGGTCAAAAACTTTGGCTAAAGCAGGTTTTGGGATTCCCATACCTTGGTCGGCAATAGAAGTAAATGCTTTGTTGCTTTCACACCAGACGCTTACGGTAATTGTTCCGCCTTTTGGAGAATACTTAAAGGCATTATTGATGATATTGTCAATAACCTGCGAAAGCTTATCGGTATCGATTTCAAGCCAAATCTCTTGTTGAGATATTTGACGAATAATTTTAAAGTTATTGTAATTTTTTTCGATAATTTGATCAAAACGATCCAGGATATAGTTGATAAAATCGACATAGTTGATAATTTCAGTATGAAGTTTAACTTTATCTTGGTCCATACGAGAGAGTTCTAAAAGCTCCCCAATCATCCGAATCATTCGGTCTGTTTCGTTAAGGGAAACATCCACGAAGTGACTAGCAACCTCGGGATCAGCTAGGGCCCCATCATTGAGCGCTTCTAAGTAAGCTTTGACAGAAGTCAAAGGGGTGCGCAACTCATGCGAGACATTGGACACAAAAAGTCGGCGATCTCTTTCTGTTTTTTCTTGTTCCGTTGTATCGTGAAGAACAGCAATAATCCCAGAAATGTACCCTAATTCGCTACGGAAGAGCATAAAGTTTACGCGGAGGATAACAGCTGCACCTTCACAATTGATGGCATTGAGTGTGAGTTCGGGCTCTTTTTGTAGTAAATCATGAAAAGAATATTTGTCGGAGATATTTAGAATATCAATCAAATCTTTACCAATGATTAACTCGTTTGACTGATCAAGAAGAGTCAGTGCTGCGTGATTAGCAAGATTAATCTTACCATGCCTATCTGTAGTGATGACACCATCGGCAAGGTAGGTTAAAATACTCTCCAGTTGGTTGCGCTGATTCTCTAAATGTTCTTGCCGATCTTCGATTTCATGTCCAAGTAATAACAATTTATTGTAAGCTACTGAGAGCTCATTATTTTCTTTAGAAATTTGGCGATTTTCATAGTTATCATGCAAAAAATTATCCACTTGATGAGATATTTTATTTGCCGTTTGCGCCAAGCGACTGAGATACCAAATAAGAAGACTTAAGGTGACCAGATAAAAGATGAAAAACTGTAAGAGTGCAGTAGTGTGTGTGAGGAAGTATGGACTATTTACTATCTCAAAAATGCCAAAAAGAAGTAGATGAATCACTACTCCTTTAAGTACTATTGAATTAAAAAATTTATTCATGAGGTTCGCTCATATAGTATCCAACGCCACGACGTGTAGATACGTATTGAGGACGGCTTGGAGTATCTTCAACTTTTTCGCGAAGGCGACGAACAGTTACGTCAACAGTACGAACATCACCGAAGTAATCGTAGCCCCAAACAGTTTCAAGCAAAGTTTCACGTGTGATAACTTCACCGAGATGTTGTGCAAGATAATAGAGTAATTCAAATTCGCGGTGTGTCAAGTCAAGCTGTGTTTCATTTTTATATGCGGCATAATGTGTTGGGTTGATACGTAAGTTACCAATTACCAATTCTTTTTTAGAATCTTTTGGTTGTTCAACAGGAACGTTTGTCATGCGGCGTAGGTTTGATTTAATACGAGCAAGTAGTTCACGGTTTGAAAATGGTTTTGTGATGTAATCATCTGCACCAAGTTCAAGGCCGATAACTTTATCAAACTCTGTATCTTTAGCAGAAACCATCAAAATAGGGACTTCAGAAGTTTTACGGATTTGACGTGTAACTTCAAGGCCATCAATTTTTGGAAGCATCAAATCAAGATAGATAAGATCGGGTTTTTCTGATTCAAAGAGTTCAAGAGCTTCTTCACCATCAAAAGCAGTGACTACTTCATACCCTTCTTTGACGAGATTAAATTTTACAATATCTGAAATTGGTTTTTCGTCGTCAACAACAAGAATTTTTTTCATGATAATCCTTTCGCTTAGATGTATATAATATTAATTGCTTTTCTCATTATACAATTATTACAGTAGTATAGCAAGGTAAAGCCTTCCATAATATAGAATTTTTACAAAAGTGAAATCATTTGTAAAATAAGAAACTTATATAGTAAACAATATTTATAAAAGAACATTTTTCCCATATTTTTTCTTTTTATTTTTGCTATAATATAAGATATGAATGGAATATTAATTAGTTTGGAAGGGCCAGATGGGGCCGGTAAAACAACCGTTTTACAAAATATTCTTCCCGAACTAGAAAAATCGTCTTATAAAGTCCTTCAGACACGTGAACCTGGAGGTGTACGTGTGGCAGAAGAGATTCGAAATATAATTTTAAGTACAGAAAATACAGAAATTGACAGTAAGACAGAGCTGATGCTGTTTGCTGCGGCACGTCGTCTACACATGCAAACCAAAATGCTTCCAGCGCTGGCTGCAGGCAAAATGGTAATTGTTGACCGTTTTATTGATTCATCGGTTGCTTATCAAGGTTACGGACGTGAACTTGGTGTTGAACCTGTAAACTGGCTTAATGAATTTGCAACAGATGGTCTTAAACCGGATTTGACATTATATTTCGATATTGATACAGATGTTGCACTTGAACGAATTATGAAAAATAGAGCAGATGAAGTCAATAGACTTGATCTCGAACGTGCTGAGATGCATCGTAAAGTCAGACAAGGTTACTTAGAAATTGTTAAGAATGAGCCTGAGCGCTTTGTCACGATTGATGCCAGTCAAGAACTTGACAAAGTTGTTGCAGACACGTTAACAGTCATCAAAAAGAAATTTTGTTTGTAATAAAATTTCAAACTAAGGAGTTTTCATGAAAATTGCAGATATTCAACCAGCACTTTTTGAACGCTTTAAGCATATCTTACGTGTGAATAAACTGAGCCATGCTTATCTCTTTAGTGGGGGTTTTGGTAGTTTGGATATGGCTATTTGGCTGAGTCAGGCTATTTTTTGTGAAAATTTACAGGACAATTTACCTTGTGAGAACTGTCGTCACTGTCGTTTAGTTGCTAGGGATGAATTTAGCGATTTACACATTATTCGTCCGGAAGGTCAAACTATAAAAACAGGACAAATTCGGGACTTGTCGGAAGTTTTTAGTCAGTCAGGATTTGAAGGCGCTCAGAAAGTGGTCATTATCACTGAAGCTGAAAAAATGCACAGCAATGCGGCAAATACTTTACTTAAGTCCATTGAAGAACCTGATAATGCAACACATGTTTTTTTGCTCACAGAAAATGATAATCTCATGTTACCCACCATTAAATCACGGACACAAGTTTTTAGTTTCCCCAAAAATAGTGCCTACATGCAAGAAACGTTGGAACAAAATGGTGTCTTAAAAACACAGGCAGAATTACTGAGTCGGGTTTGTAACTCGGTAGAAGAAGCCCAGGTTTTAAGTGGAGCCACTTGGTTTAATGATACATTGAAGAAACTCCAACAATTGCTGAAATTAGTTAAGACGGATCGACGGGAAGCTTTTATTTATCTAACAAATGTCGCAGAAAATATTGAGGATAAGGAGAAACAAACTTTAGTCTTTTCTCTGCTCTTGGAGCTTTTTAATCAAGAAAAGATGTCCGAATGGGTTCAAAAAACCTTTCAAGCAGAAAAAATGTGGAAAAGTAATGTGCGCTTTGGAGCTTGTTTGGAATATATAGTGCTGAAATAGGAAGAAGATAATATGATTTACGAAGTAGAGTTTACACATGGAGAACAAAATACCTTTGTAAGTGGTCATGAAACATTTGCACCAAGAACGCAAGTCATTATTCAAAACGAAAAAGGCAAGACTTATGGCCGGGTAATGAAGCAACTCCCACAAGATAAAAATGTTGATACATCCGGAGAAATTGTTCGTGCAGCAACAGAAGCAGATGAAGAGTTGATTTATACGACAGAGCAGCTCTCGCAACAAGCCTGCACGAAGATTCGCCAAATTGTTGCAGATTGTGGGATTGACATGAAGGTTACAAATGCAGCTTATAATTTAAACCAAAGTCAGCTTTTTGTGTCCTTTACATCGGAAAATAGAGTGGATTTTCGAGCTTTACTTAAAGAATTAGCTGCGACTTTTCGTACGCGAATTGAGCTTCGTCAGATTGGAGCGCGTGATGCTGCAAAAATGTATGGCGGTGTTGGTCCTTGTGGACGACCGCTTTGTTGTTCGGAGTTTATTTACGAATTTCCGAATGTCTCTATTAAGATGGCAAAAAATCAGTCGCTCTCTTTAAAACAAAGCAAATTGAATGGTCTTTGTGGTCGTTTAATGTGCTGTTTGTCTTATGAAGATGAGTTTTATAGGGAAGCACGTAAAAATTTTCCTGATTTTGGTGAACATATTACGACTGTAGATGGTGAGGGGAAAGTTATTGGTCTTAATATTTTGAATAACAAAATTAAGCTTCGCTTAGAGCATACAATAAAAGAGTTTGATATTTCAGAGGTAAATCTTTAAGAAGAATTGACATAGAGGTAAGTTATGGGGGAAATGATGATCGATAAAAATGAGATTTATGTGCAACTGGGGCTGTTGGAGGAAAGTTTGGCTTATACACTGGGCCAAATTTCAACGGTGCGTGATGCACTGGATGAATCCTTAAAAGAAAATGCAACGATTCGCATGGAAAATGAAAAATTACGCGAACGTTTAGCGCATATTGAGAAAAAAGAAGAAAAAGCTAGCTCAAAGTCAAAAGATGAACCTAATCCAAATCTGATTCAAATTTTTAATGAAGGCTTTCATGTGTGTCATTTACATTATGCAGAGCGTTTGCAAGATGGTGAAAATTGCTTGGACTGCTTGGAGCTTTTGTACAGATGATAAATATACAACGAAGCTTTAAAGGTGAAAAAAGCGCAGGTAAGCTTTACTTAGTGCCAACACCTATCGGCAACATGCAGGATATGACACTACGTGCTTTGGAAACCCTAAGAACCGTCGATTTGGTAGCAAGTGAAGATACACGCAACACTCAAAAATTACTTAATCATTTTGAAATCAAGGTGGCTCAAGAGTCTTTTCATGAGCATAACTCCTTTGATAAAATTCCGAAGCTTTTAGATTTTCTTATGTCAGGAAAATCGCTAGCACAAGTCTCAGATGCAGGTATGCCTTCAATTTCTGATCCAGGTCATGATTTAGTTGTGGAAGCCATTAAGCGAAATATCGATGTAGTAGCCCTACCAGGCGCTTCAGCTGGAATAACAGGTCTTATCGCTTCTGGATTAGTCCCACAGCCTCATATTTTTTACGGCTTTTTACCTCGTAAAAAAGGTGAACAGAAGAAGTTTTTGGAAACTAAAATGACCTATCCTGAAACGCAGATTTTTTATGAGTCTCCTTATCGTGTCGCAGAGACTTTAGAAAATATGGCTCAGATCTATGGGGATCGAGACGTTACCTTAATACGCGAATTAACCAAAATTTATGAAGAATATCGTCGAGGTAAAATTTCAGAAGTTTTACTTTCTTTAAAAGAGCAACCGATTAAGGGAGAATGTTTAATTATCGTTGCTGGCTTCAATGGAGAAGTTGAGGATAATTCAGAGGATGAGACTACAGCATTAGAAGCTGTTCAACTTCTGGTTGCATCGGGAATAAAACCTAACGTAGCCATCAAGCAAGTGGCGAAAGAGCGTGAGCTGGTGCGACAGGATCTTTATGCACAGTATCATGATTTATAAAATAGAAAGAGCAACTTTAGGTTGTTTTTTTATTTTATCAATGTAGCACTTATTTATAAGCGTAGATAAATGGAAATTGTTTAGTTTATGTTAAAATCAAAACGTAAGTAAAAAGGAAGTGGAGATATAATGAAAAGAAATAAAGTTATAACCTTATTGGCTTTGAGTGCAGCTGGTGTTACTCTACTAGCAGCGTGCTCGAATTCGAATAAAAGTACAACCGCCGGTCAAGAAAAAACGACCACAGTCAATGTGGCAATCTCTGGATCATCAAATCCTTACGAGTATACGAAGGATGGGCAGCTGACAGGTTATGAATATGATATTCTCAAAAAAGCAGATGAAAATTTGCCTCAATATAAATTTGACTTTAAAACATACGATGACAGTGCTATTCTTGCAGCTCTAGATGCAGGACGTGCAGATATCGGTGTGAATATTTATGGTAAAACAAAGGCGCGTGAGGAAAAGTATCTCTTTAGTTTCCCCACAACGCAAGGCATTAATGCGATTTTCTCTAATGATAAAGATAAAATCACAACCATTGAAGGGCTTGTAGGGAAGAAAACCGAGATTCCAACAGGGACCAACTATGGTGACATTATGGATCAGTGGAATAGTGCACATCCTGATAAAAAAATTACCGTAGATTATTCAAAACGCGGGTTGGCAGAACGTTTACAAGCTCTTTCTGATGGACAAATGGACTTTATCTTTGCTTCAAAATCTGCTGCGGAAAATCTTGTTAAAGAACATGCTGTAACAGGTGTATCTGATACAGTACCTACAGATCTTGAAAAATATCCTGAATTCAAGACCTATACTTACTATATCCTTGACAATAGTCAAACCCAACTTCAAAAAGATCTTAACCAAGAGATTAAAAAAATGGCTGAAGATGGATATTTGAAAGAACTTTCTCAAAAATATTTTGGGGGAGATCAGGTACCCGGAATGGAGCAATACAAATAAAAAGTGCTAGAAGCACTTTTTATTTGTATTTAACAATGTCCATCAACATTTTCATTAACCCAATGTTGCTCTTGTTCATCAAAGATTCTTAGATGAGGATTTTCATGGATAAAATCAAGTATCACTTTTCTGCTTAACCCACTATATTTAACTGCAGCATCGACAGTGACAATATCCATTTTTTCAATTGCTTTGCGTAAATTGTCCATGTTTTTATTATAACTTTTTTGACACAATACCAGAAGAGAAAGGACAGATTTATCCTATTTATCTAGATATTATGGGCAAAAAAAGAATTGCTACTTGATTTTCACTCTCAAATTTTATAAAATTGTCAAGTACCTTTGCGTACTTTAATGGAGAATTTATAGTTATGACTACAAATAAAATGGGCACAGGAACCGCTCATTCCAAATTAATTTTGATTGGAGAGCATTCGGTTGTTTATGGGCAGCCTGCAATTGCGTTACCTGTTACTATTCTGAAGACAACCGTTACAATTTCTTCTATCAAATACGGACAATATATTGAAAATAATGAATCACGGCGCAGATTGGATGTGTTAGGAGACGAATTTGAGGGGGTACGCCAACTCATCCTACGTCTTTTAGAAAAATTCCATTCCGTCAAACTTCCATTTTCTCTGGAAATTGATTCGAATATTCCTTTGGGACGGGGATTGGGAGCATCAGCAGCTCTAGCAACAGCAATCACACGTGCCTTTTATGATTTTTTTGATGCAGAGCTAACAGATGAAATGCTCTTATCTTTTGCTAACTTCTCGGAGAATATTACACATGGCCGCTCATCAGGAATTGATGTCGCAACCGTTAATTCGGAGTTACCGCTTTGGTTTATTAAAGGTCAAACTGCCGAATCTTTTGATATCAATCTATCTGGTTATCTGGTTATTGGAGATTCAGGTGTACACGGCTTTACTAGTCAAGCGATTAGCATAGTCAGGGAAAAATTATCAGAGAATAAGGCCAAAGCACAAGGCCATATTGAAAAGTTAGGTCAACTCTCAAAAGCTTCAAAAGATTTTCTCATGACAAATAAATTAAAAGATTTGGGGCAAGTGATGAACCAAGCGCATGAAAATCTTTCTTCACTTGGAGTTTCACACCCGCGCTTAGATACCTTAGTAGACACAGCGCTGAGAAATGGTGCTCTGGGAGCTAAGCTTACAGGCTCAGGTCTAGGTGGGGTAATGGTCGCTCTAGCAGCTAATGAAAAAGATGCAATCCGCATTAGTCAAAAGCTTTTGAAAAATGGCGCCAAGAATACTTGGATTTACTCTGTTTAAAAATGAAGTATAAGGAAACCTTAAGTGTATAAGCCACTTAAGGTTTTTTGTTTTACGAAGTCATCTTTGACTGCTTATTTTTAATGCATGCTGCTTTTATTTATTATTAGAAAGCATTATAATATAGGCAAAGCAAGGAAGGAGAAATCTTGATGAATTACAAAAATATTTTGGTTCCCATTGACGGTTCAGACAACTCATACAAAGCACTCCGAGAGGCAATGGAAATCGCACGTTTAAACGATATAGAACTTTCGGTCCTAACGGTCCAAGATGACGGAAAATTATATGGTCATGCCCTGCCGATTCTTAAGCACAATTATACAAAAGCTTCCGAGATGATCTTGCAAGAAGCAGTAACTATTGTAAAAGACAATGTCAAAGTTCAAACCTTTGTGGTAGTAGGTATTCCTAAGAAGCAAATTGTTGAATTTGCAACGGAACAGAAGTGTGATCTCATCGTGATGGGGGCTACAGGTTCTAATTACTTTGAGCGTATGACTTTGGGTTCTACAACAGCCTATGTTGTAAACCATGCACCTTGTAATGTTACTGTTGTGAAGTAAGTAATGTATGGAGATTCTCTTTTCCTCTTTCAGGAAATATGTATAAAAATAACCACCTTTTCAGGTGGTTTTTTGTGAGACCTTTACGATATGGAGGAGTAAAATTCAAAAACGACAAATGGCTAAATTACGCCACCTTTGTTATAATAGGAGAGATTAATCGACAAGAGGAAAAAATATAAATGAATGAATTTACTGTTAGAGCACATACGAATATTGCCTTGATTAAATATTGGGGGAAGGCGGATGTGGCGCTGAATATTCCTACGACAAGTTCCTTATCAATGACTTTGGATCAATTTTATACAACGACGTCTGTTACTTTTAATGACCAGGATCAACTGATTTTAAATGGGGTGAACACCGATGCTACTCGTGTGCATCAATTTTTAGAAATGCTTCGTGCAAAGCATGGTTCTTTTCCAGGTGTTTTAGTCACTTCTGAAAATCATGTGCCAACTGCTGCCGGACTGGCTTCCTCAGCCTCAAGCTTTGCCGCATTGACAGGTGCCATGTTTGGACTCCTCGAATTACCAGCCGATTTGACAGAAATGTCAAGAATTGCACGGCGTGGCTCTGGTTCAGCTTCGCGTTCAGTCTTTGGTAATTTTGCTGTTTGGAACAAGGGTGAAGACGACGTTTCCTCTTATGCTGAGAGCTTTTATGATGAGGATATCCACTTGTCCATGATTGTTGCTGAAATATCAAGTGCCCAAAAGAAAATGTCTTCAACACGGGGGATGCAACTTGCTCAAACTGCTCCGACCTACAGCGCTTGGGTAGAAAAGTCAGCACGTCAGCTTGAAGAAATGAAAAGTGCGATTCGTCAGGCAGATATTGAAAAGATTGGTTTACTCGCAGAAAATAATGCTTTGGGTATGCATGAACAGAATCGCCTCTGTGTGGAACCTTTTGATTACTTTACTGAAGATACTCAACGGATTATTGCCTTTACGCAAGAATGCTATAAAGCAGGACTCTTGGCTTTTGTTACCATCGATGCTGGGCCAAACGTTAAAATTATTACAGACAGAGCGACAGAGAAAGTACTTCTAACAAAACTACGGGAAAATTTTCCAAATATTATTTTTGATATTGCACATGCGGGGGGCGGACTTGAGTACTTATAAAATAGATGTGCCTGCAAAACTTTTTATTGCAGGAGAATATGCGGTTACTCGTCTAGGAGGTTTAGCTCTGGTAACGAGTCTTGAGAGTGATTTCCAAGTGGTTATTTCAGAAGTAGAGGGCCACAGTCTTTTAGAAACGAATGTGGCAATGCCTGCTCATGCCTTCTCAGTAAAGGAAATTAAACCTGAGCAGAGCGGGCCTTGGAATTTTGTCATGACGGCTATCAAGTATATGAGTAAAGAAGTTGAATTGACCCGGGAATTTCACTTGGAAATCAAGAGTGGACTGGGTTTTGGCGAAAACAAGAAGGGTTATGGCTCATCAGCTTGTGTCGTTGTCGGCGTTGTGAATGCACTCAATCTTTTTTTTCAGCTCAATCTTCCCTTGAAAAAACGCTTTGAAATTGCGGCCCAAGCACATTATGATGTGCAAGGGAGCGGTTCTCGTGGCGATGTTGCTGCAATTATGTATGGTGGCAGTATTTTCTATGAAAATCATCAGCGAGTCCTTCCGCTAACGATTCCTTGGCAGCCTTATGTTGTCCAAACTGCTCAATCTGCGAAGACAGTAGAAAAATTGAAACATCAACTTTCTGAGGCATTTTATGTTAAAAGTGATGAACTTGTTATTGAAATAAGTACAGCTATTGATATGCAGGATTTCGCTCTTTTTAAAGAGAAACTCCTCGAAAATCAACTTTTACTTATTGAGCACCAAGCAAAAGGCTATATGACTGATCAACTGGCTTTAGCTCTGAATATTGTGAATAGCCAACCCGAATTTGCTGGAAAGATTTCAGGTGCGGGGTTTGGTGAAAATATTATTCTTTTTGCAGAGCGTGAAGACAAGATAGTCGAGTTAAGGAGCGCTCTTGAAGCAGAAGGAATGAAGCTTGAGAAAATAAGAATAGGAAAACAAAATGAGTAAAGAAATCCACGGACATCGGAAGGATGAACACTTATCACTTGGCTTAAAGTACTGGCGCGAAGGCCGAAATCGCTCAGAGTTTTCTGCTGCATTACGGGTTGTTCCCAATGGCTTGCCAGAAATTTCTACACAAGAAGTTGACTTATCGGTTACTCTTTTGGAACATAAGTTTGATTTTCCTTTTTACATAGAAGCGATGACTGGGGGATCTAAAAAAGGTGATAAGGTTAATTTAGAGTTAGCGGAGATTGCGGCCCACCATCATATAGCAATGGCCGTCGGCTCGCAGTCGATTGCTTTGAAATATCCCGAATTGGCGGAAGGTTTCCGTCAATTGCGTCAACATAATCCAAAGGGTTTCATTTTTGCAAATATGGGAGCAGGACACTCTTTAGAAAATGCACAAAAGGCTGTCGAAATGCTCTCTGCTGATGCTTTAGAAATTCATATTAATACCGGACAAGAGTTAGTCATGAAGGATAGTGAAGGGGATCGTTCTTTTTACTGGCTTGAAAATATTAATCGTATCGCTGAAAATTTAGATGTTCCTGTTGTAGTCAAAGAAGTCGGCTTTGGTATGAGTCAAAAAATGTTTAAACAGCTTAGCCAAACAGCCATCGCTGGCATTAATGTTGGCGGTAAAGGTGGCACAAATTTTGCATGGATTGAGAGTGGACGCGGGCACAGCACCTTAAACTTAAATGATTTTGGTTTGACAGGACCCGAGAGCCTCATTGAAGCTCAATTGGCGCAAAATACTAAACCTCTGATTGCTACGGGAGGTATTGCATCAGCTACAGATATCTTGCACGCTCAACTTTTGGGTGCGCCTTTAGCCAGCTCGGCTGGGCATGTTTTAACCATCCTACATACCCAAGGTTCTCAAGCCTTGGATGAAATGTTTAGCCACTGGAAAGATGATTTAACAAAGCTCTATACTTTGGTTGGTGCACGGGAGTATGATGATTTAACAGGGGTTGAATTTATCTATGACCGAGATTTGAAGTATTTTCGTGAAGAGCGAAAAGATAAGCAGATAATTTTGTAAACGGTTCTTATTTCTTTATAATAATAGTATATTAAAATTTAAGGAGAATACTATGGCTTATACACTTCCAGAATTACCTTATGCATATGACGCTTTGGAACCTTTCTTTGATGAAGAAACAATGCATTTGCACCATGATAAACATCACCAAACCTATGTAAATAATCTTAATGCAGCGATTGAAAAACACCCAGAATTCTTTGATAAAACTGTTGAAGAATTAGTGGCTTATTTGGACCGTTTGCCAGAAGATATCCGCGTTGCGGTACGTAACAACGGTGGCGGACATTTGAACCACACAATGTTCTGGGAATGGCTTGCTCCAAACGCAGGTGGTGCACCAACAGGTGACATCGCTGCAGCCATCGATGAAGCTTTTGGTTCATTTGACGACTTCAAAGCTGAGTTTAAAGCAGCTGCTACAGGACGTTTTGGTTCAGGTTGGGCTTGGTTAGTTCTCGATTACGGTAAACTTAAAGTTGTTTCTACAGCCAACCAAGATAACCCAATTTCTGATGGACAAATTCCAGTACTTGGTCTTGACGTTTGGGAACATGCTTATTATTTGAAATATCGCAATGTTCGTCCAGATTACATCGAAGCTTTCTTTAGCTTGATTAACTGGGATAAAGTAAACGAACTTTACGCTAAAGCTAAATAACATAAAAAAGAGCACCTTGGAGGTGCTTTTTTTGCTTTTCTGCTTTTTTCAATAAGAATTGGAATTAAAAAGGCGAACCCTGTTTTATAAATGCACTATTCATGCTATAATAGGAGCTATGAAATTTACAGAATTTAACTTTAAGAATTATATCAATGAAACGCTTGAGGCAATCAAGTTCGTTTCGCCAACCCCCGTTCAGGAAAAACTGATTCCTGTCGTATTATCAGGCCGTGATTTGGTAGGGGAATCAAAAACAGGTTCAGGAAAGACACATACTTTCTTGCTCCCTATTTTCCAACAATTGAACACAGAGCTTGATGAAGTCCAAGCCGTAATCACTGCACCATCTCGTGAACTTGCCACACAGATTTATCATGCAGCTCAAGAATTTGTTAAATTTAATGATGCAATCCGCGTGGTCAACTATGTGGGTGGAACAGATAAAGCGCGTCAAATTAAGAAACTTGAGTCTTCACAACCTCATATCGTGATTGGTACACCAGGGCGTATCCAAGATTTACTTAAATCGGGAGCTTTGATTATTCATACGGCATCCATTTTTGTTGTAGATGAAGCGGACATGACTTTGGATATGGGCTTCTTGACAGATGTGGATAAAATTGCAGCCAGCTTTGGTAAAAAAGTACAGATGCTGGTCTTCTCTGCAACTATTCCACAAAAGTTACAGCCTTTCCTTAAAAAATATTTGAATAATCCTGTGATGGAAAAAATTGCGAATAAGACTGTGATTTCAGACACGATTGAAAACTGGCTGATCTCAACTAAAGGCGCATCACATAACCAAATTTTACTGCAACTTTCGAAGGCAACCAATCCTTATATGGCAATGATTTTTGCCAATACAAAGGGACGCGTTGATGATATTCATCATTTCTTAGTCAACAATGGTGTCAAAGCAGCAAAAATTCATGGTGATATCCCACCACGTGAACGGAAACGTATCATGGCAAGCATCAAGAACTTAGATTATCAGTTTGTTGTAGCAACGGATATTGCAGCACGTGGGATTGATATCGAAGGTGTAAGTCATGTTATCAATGATGAACTTCCTCGTGATCTTTCCTTCTTTGTACACCGTGTAGGACGCTCAGGACGTAATGGTTTGTCGGGAACGGCGATTACACTTTACAGTCCTTCTGATGATTCAGCCATTCGTGAAATTGAAAAAATGGGTGTAACATTCCAACCTAAAGCTGTGAAAAATGGTGAGATTGTTGATTCTTATGATCGTGATCGCCGTGAAAAACGTACAGCCAAGACTGGAGAGTTGTCTAACAAAATGCGTGGTCAGTTGGCTAAGAGTAAGAAAAAAGTCAAACCAGGCTATAAACGTGCCTTGAAATGGGCGATTGAAGAAGAAAATACGAAAAAACGTCGTGCAGAGCACAATAAAAATGCACGTAAGCAACGTGAAGCCCGCAAACAAAAATTCTAATGAAAAAATTCTTTCGAGTTTTAGGGTTAATCTTTGCTTTGGGAACGGCCTATGGCCTTTTCTGTTTCTTTTTGATACGGAGTGATGTCGCTTATCAAGGAGATACAGCACAAGAATTTAAGACGATACTAGTTTTAGGCAGTAAGATTGAGCCAGATGGTCAGCCTGCATCTACTACGAAGAGCCGTCTTGATACTGCTTTAACACTTGCTAAGAGCAATCCTCAAGCTAGAGTTATTGTTACAGGTTATCAAAGTTCCGCTTCTCCTGTATCTGAAGCTGAGGGAATGGCCACATATCTCAAAGCACATGGTTTAAACTCTAGCCGAATCATTGAAGAAAAGAAAGCGCGAAATACTGTCGAGAATTTCGCGCTTTCTCAAAAGTATGTGCAAGGGAAAACACTACTTGTGACGAGCGACTTTCATCTTTATCGTAGCCTTTATTTGGCTTCCAAATTAGGCTACAAAAACGTGCAAGGTTATGCAGCAGAAAGTAAGACCTCTGCTTTGCAGACTATGAGCAATTACGCTCGAGAGTGTTTAGCTCTGGGTTACTATTTGATCAAATATACACTATTTTAAGCTAGATAAAGGAGTTTTTATGTTTCAACCTGAACAAATAAGCAAGCTTAATGAGCTCGAAACCTTGGTCCTTGATTTTATCATCAAATCTCCAGATAAGGTTCAAAAAGCAACGATTCGGAGCTTAGCTAGCCAGCTTCATGTTTCTACTACAACAATCGTAAGAATGAGTACAAAGTTGGGCTTTAATGGTTGGGCAGAATTAAAATTTTTTCTAAAAAATCAAAGCAAACCTAAAACGGCGGAAGAGCAGCATTATGACAATATGCTAGAATTTGATATGTTTTTACGCCGTATGAATTCTGAAAGTTATCAAAAGCGACTGACTGAAGCTGCCAAGATGATTGCTAAAGCAGATTATACCGTTTTTATGGGAATTGGGAACTCAGGTTCTTTAGCTGATTATGCATGTAAATACTTTGTGAATGCAGGTTTACGTGCCTTTGTTATTAATGATCCTTTCCAAGCTATCCAAATCAATGGCACAGGTAATGTTATTGCATTGATTTTATCGGCCTCAGGAGAAACGATTCAAATCATTAATAAGGAGTTGGAATTCAAACAAGAAGGTGCACAAATTATTTCATTGACAAATAATGAAGACAGTACAGTTGGCCGGCTGGCTGACTTGCAACTCTTTTACAATCTCACGCCGGAATGGTCTAAACTTTATCCGCTAGGAAATTTAACGACACAACTTCCTGTTGTTGCAGTTCTTGAAGTTCTGGCTCATAAAACGCTCCATTTTTTAGAGGAATAGTGTTCGATTTGTTCCAAAATGCGAAACATGTTTTAAAAAACTTGCAATTTTTGCAAGTTTTTTTGTATTTATTGCAAAAAATTAAGCCATAAATCCTTAATTTAAGCCATTTTCTCTTTGTTTCAATACAGGAAAGGTGTTTCATATTATCGTTTGAAAGCCTTTTCAGAAAACGCTATAATATTCTTGAGCTCAAAAGAATAAGGAGAAAAAATGGCAGAAAAGGTTATTGCACTGGCATGTGCAGCAGGTATGTCAACATCATTGCTGGTAACGAAGATGCAACAAGCAGCAAAAGAAGCTGGAAAAGATTATGAAATTTTTGCTAAGTCAGTAGCAGAGATCGATAATATGTTAGCAGGCTCTGGTTCGAACAAACCAGATGTGCTCTTATTAGGTCCTCAAGTTTCCTATATGAAAGCAGAAGTTACTAAGAAAGCGAATGCCGCAGGAGTTCCTTGTGATGTGATTAAGATGCAAGACTATGGCATGATGAATGGCAAAAATGTAGTTGCAGCTGCAGATGCCCTAATGAATTAAAAATAAAATTTTTGGAGTAAAAATATGAATAAATTTATCAACGAGAAATTAATGCCTCCGATGATGAAATTTTTGAACACAAAAGCCGTTACAGCAATTAAAAACGGTATGTTGTATCCAATACCTTTCATTATTATTGGAGCAATCTTCCTCATCTTAGCAAACTTCCCTCAACAAAATGTTGCGGACTGGATTGCACAAATTGGTTGGGCCCCTATTTTTAATCAAGCCTATGCTGCTTCATTTGGTATTATGGCCCTCTTTGCAGCTTTTGGTATTGCTTATTCTTGGGTGAAGAGCGAAGGATATGAAGGCGCCTCTGCTGGTTTGACTTCTATTATTGTCATGGTTATGCTTCAACCAAGTACTATTTCAACGGTGACTAAAATTGCTGATGGTTCTGCTGTCGTGGGAGAGTATCAAGTAAGTGGTGTTATTGATGCAGCTTGGCTTGGCGGTAAAGGAATGATTCTCGCCATGCTTGCTGGTTTATTGGTCGGTTGGTCTTACTCATGGTTCATGAAAAAAGATATCCGTATCAAACTTCCTGAACAAGTGCCTGCAAATGTATCAGATTCCTTTGGTGCTCTAGTGCCAGCTTTCGTTATTACTTTTGTAGCAATGCTTATCTATGCCCTATCTGTATTGACAACGGATCAAACACCGATTGAATGGATTTATACTTTAATTCAAACACCTTTGCAACATGCTACAGACGGCCCACTTGGTGTCTTCTTAATTGCATTCTTACCTGTATTTATCTGGTGGTTTGGGGTACATGGTGCCACAGTTATTGGCGGTATCATGACACCGTTGCTCTTGGCTAACAATGCCGATAACCTCAAATTGTTCCAAGAGGGTAACTTATCACTTGATCATGGGGCACATATTGTTACGCAAGCCTTTATGGATCAGTTTATTACGGTTACAGGTTCAGGAATGACTTTCGGTTTCGTTATCTTTATGATTTACCGTGCGCGTTCTGTTCAAATGAAAACCATTGGTAAATTAACATTAGCACCAGCCTTCTTCAATATCAATGAGCCTGTACTCTTTGGTATGCCGATTGTCTTAAACCCAATCTTGGCTTTCCCATTCTTGATTGCCCCTCTCGTTTCAGGATTTGGAACTTATGCAGCTATTGCGCTGGGAATTATCCCACCGTTTAATGGTATCTTCGTCCCATGGACAACACCGCCAATCCTTTCAGGTTTGATTGTCGGAGGTTGGCAAGGTGCAGCATGGCAAGCCTTGATGATTTTTGTGACAGGTGCCATATACTGGCCATTTGCTAAAAAATATGATGCGATTCTTGTACAACAAGAAAAAGAAGCATATGAAGCAGAGCAAGCTGAACAAGCATAATAGTGAGATGAGATTAAGCATTGACTTAATCTCTCTTCTATAAATGTAAACTCATCAAGAGCTGGGAGAGTTTACATTTATAGAGGGGAACTGAGCGTCTAAAAAAGGGGAGGATGTTAAGAACTGAAGTATACGCAAGTTCAAACCTTGTAAAAGATTTAAAGTTAAATCAACAGAATTAGAGGAAAGAGAGAAGAAAAATGACTTTAAGAAAAGATTTCCTATGGGGCGGTGCAGTTGCTGCTCATCAACTTGAAGGCGGCTGGAATGCAGGAGGCAAAGGGGTTTCTGTGGCCGACGTTATGACTGCTGGAGCAAATGGTGTTGAGCGCCGGATTACAGATGGTGTCTTACCCGGTGAAAATTATCCAAACCATGAAGCCATTGACTTCTACCATCGCTATAAAGATGATGTCAGACTTTTTGCAGAGTTAGGTGTGAACTGTTTCCGTACATCCATTGCTTGGACACGTATTTTTCCAAATGGAGATGAAAGTGAGCCTAATGAAGAAGGTCTTCAATTTTACGATGATTTATTTGATGAATGTTTGAAAAACGGTATTGAGCCAGTCATCACGCTTTCCCACTTTGAAATGCCTTATCACTTGGTTACCGAGTATGGTGGCTGGCGTAATCGCCGCTTGATTGACTTTTTTGTAAGATTTGCTGAAGTAGTAATGACCCGCTATAAAGATAAAGTTAAATACTGGATGACATTTAACGAGATAAATAATCAAGCAAATTTTGATCTGGATTTTGCACCATTCACTAACTCTGGTTTGAAGTTCGTGGAAGGCGAGAACCGTGAAAAGATTATGTACCAAGCAGCCCACTATGAATTAGTGGCTTCTGCTAAAGTTGTAGATCTAGGACATAAGATTAACCCTGATTTCCAAATTGGTTGCATGATTGCGATGTGTCCTATTTATCCTGCAACATGTAAACCCGAAGATATGATGGCAGCACAGGTTGCCATGCAACGGCGTTTATGGTTTACCGATGTCCATGCGCGTGGACACTATCCAAGCTATATGCTCAAATATTTTGAACGTAAAGCCTTTGATTTGGACATTACTCCGGAAGATATTGAAGATTTATCCAAAGGCGAAGTAGATTATATCGGCTTTAGTTATTATATGAGTTTTGCTATTAAAGATCAGGCTGAAAAGATTGATCCAAGTCTTAAGCTAAATTATATGCCAAGTACAGCTGAAAAAATGGAGAATCAAGAGAATCTGGGAGCGCCAACCTTTGATTATATCGAAAACCGAGATTTGGTAAAAAATCAATATGTCGAAGCATCAGAATGGGGTTGGCAAATTGATCCATTAGGTCTGCGTTATAGCATGAATTGGTTCAATGAGCGTTATGAAAAACCACTCTTTATTGTAGAAAATGGTTTTGGTGCTGTGGATAAAGTAGAAGAAGATGGCAGTATTCATGATCCATACCGTGTGGAATATCTAAAAGCACACATTGAAGCGATGAAAGATGCTGTCGAGTACGATGGCGTAGACTTAATGGGTTATACACCATGGGGCTTTATTGATCTTGTTTCTGCAGGAACTGGAGAGATGAAAAAACGCTATGGTTTTATCTATGTAGATAAAGACAATGAAGGAAATGGCAGCTTGGAACGCTCGAAGAAAGATTCCTTTGAGTGGTACAGTCAAGTCATAGCCTCAAATGGAGAAAAATTATAATGGAACATACAAAACTAAAAGCTTTCCCCGATAACTTTTTATGGGGCTCGGCCTCGGCAGCTTATCAGGTTGAAGGTGCGCATGACGAAGACGGAAAAGGTCCATCAGTTTGGGATAATTTTGTCCGCATACCAGGAAAAACTTTTAAGGAGACAACAGGAGACATTGCTGTTGATCACTACCATCGCTACAAAGAAGATGTAGCACTTATGGCTGAAATGGGGTTAAAATCCTATCGTTTTTCAATTGCTTGGACACGTATTTTTCCTGAAGGTCGGGGCGAAATTAATCAACAAGGCTTACAATTTTATATGGATTTGGTTGATGAATTGATTGCTAATCATATCGAACCGGTAGTTACGCTCTATCACTGGGATTTACCGCAAGCTCTTGAAGAAGAATATCAAGGTTGGGAAAATCGCCAGATTATTGAGGATTTTGTGCATTATGCGCAAACACTATTTACAGCTTTTAAAGGAAAAGTGAAGTATTGGGTATCCTTGAATGAACAAAACATCTTTACACAACATGGTTGGATATTGGCAACGCACCCACCTGGAAAGGTAGATATGAAGCTGTTCTATCAAGTCAATCACCATGCAAATTTGGCTAATGCAGCTGTAATCAATGCTTTTCATGAAATGGATATGCCCGGTCAAATCGGTCCTTCCTTTGCTTATACACCAAACTACGCGCTCGATTCTAATCCCCTTAATATCTTGGCAGCTGAAAATGCAGAAGAAATGTTTGCTCATTTTTGGATGGATGTCTATTGCTATGGCGAATATCCTATTGTGGCTTTGAATTATCTTAAAGAAAATGATCTGATGTTTGAAACCGAGGAGGGTGATTTTGAACTCTTAAAATCAGCCCGACCAGACTTTTTAGGGATTAATTATTATCAAACTGCTGCCAATGCTTGGAATCCGCGCGAAGGTGGAGTCACACTTGGTAAAATGAATACTACCGGAGTTAAGGGCTCAGGAGGCGACCAAGGCATTCCGGGCTTGTACAAACGTGTAACTAATCCTGCTGTTGAACGTACAAACTGGGATTGGGAAATTGATCCAATGGGATTGCGTATCGCCTTACGTCGAATTACCAGTCGCTACCGCATACCTGTGATGATTACAGAAAATGGTTTAGGAGAGTATGACAAGCTTGAGGCAGGGCAAATTCATGATGATTACCGCATTAGATATCTGGAAAGTCATGTTAAAGCTATAAAAGAAGCCTTAACCGATGGTGTTCAAGTGATTGGCTATCATACATGGTCTTACACTGACTTACTCAGTTGGTTGAACGGTTATCAGAAACGCTATGGCTTTGTCTATGTGGATCAGGACGAAAGTATGGAAGGTAGTCTCAAGCGAATACCCAAGGATTCTTACTATTGGTATCAAGCGCTCATTAAAGAGAATGGGGACAGTATCTAAAGTCATACTCTGTCATTATGAAAACACTTGCAAAAAATCAATGAAAGCGGTATACTTAAGACTATAAAAAGAAAAAGAAGGAAAAATAATTATGGCTGATAAAATAATCGCTTTAGCTTGCGCAGCAGGCATGTCAACATCACTTTTAGTTTCTAAAATGCAAAAAGCAGCAGCAGATAAAGGATTGGACTACGAAATTTTCGCAAAATCAACAGCAGATATCGATAACATGCTTGCTGCTACCCCTAAACCTGATGTCCTTCTCTTAGGACCTCAAGTAGGCTTCATGAAAGCAGAGGTACAAAAGAAAGCACAAGCTGCTGATGTACCAATGGATGTGATCAAAATGCAAGACTACGGTATGATGCGTGGCGATAAAGTCCTTGAAGCAGCAGAAGCTTTAATGAAGTAAAAGAACTCAAGACGACGAAATAAAAGGGGATGTAATGAACGAAGAAAGAATGGAAATTGTGATGGGAATCATCATGCATGGTGGAAATGCCAAAGGCTTAGCCTTTCAAGCAATCCAACAAGCAAAAGAAGGAGATTTTGAAGCAGCAGAAAAATCACTTCAGGAGTCGAACCAAGAGTTGCTCCAAGCCCATGATGTTCAAACAGATATGCTGACAAAAGAAGCACAAGGTATTCATACAGAAATCGATCTCTATATGGTACATGCGCAAGACCATCTGATGAACTCAATTACCTTCAAAGATTTGGCTACAGAAATTATTAGCCAGGAAAAACGTATTCAAGCTTTAGAAAAAGCGGCAAATTAATATCGATAACACTTTGAGAAAAAAGAAAAGTTCTAAGAGAAATTGCTTAGGGCTTTTTCTTAACCCTTGAGGGGTGAAATTTGAGAAGCTGTAAAAGTTCTTGCTTTTATCCTTAAATTTCGATATAATGATTAATGTTGTGGCGGCATAGCCAAGTGGTAAGGCATGGCTCTGCAAAAGCTTGATCGTCGGTTCAAATCCGTCTGCCGCCTTTCGCAATAGATTGTATAATATAAAAAACTGCTGAATTCAGCAGTTTTTTTGTTTTTACCTGAAACAATTTAAAATTAGGGCTTACAATTATAAATGTGATCGGCAATAAAGCAAAACTTGGTCGCCATCTTCAAGCAGAAAAATTAGCTTTATAGAGGTTGGTTTTCCAATCTGGAATAAATGAAAATTCGGTCATATAATTAAATCAGGCTTCAAAATGGCAAGTCTATAAGAGACGGTTGGTTCGATTCCAACTTGAAGTCATTCCTAAAAAATGCAGCTGTATGTTAGGTAGAACAATCGGTAAGTCGACGGGTTTATTAGAATTGTATAAAAAAAGGAGGAAAATAAACTGGGACAACAAGAAACAGCAAAACAAATCTGGGACTATCTTACGTCACGCGGATGGACAAAACAGTCAGTATCTGCTCTCCTAGGTAATATGCAGAGTGAGAGCGGTATTATTGCCGATCGCTGGGAAAGTGATAGAGTTGGTAATATGAATGGTGGTTATGGCCTTGTTCAATGGACACCAGCGACAAAATATATTGACTGGGCAAAATCAAAAGGTTTAGCTTATCAAGATGTTTTCTCTCAATGCAAGCGTATTGAGTGGGAAGTTGCAAACAATCAACAGTTTTATCACCCAAGTATGACTTTTGCACAATTTACTAAGAGTACGGCATCTCCTGAAACATTGGCGGATATTTTTATTCGATATTATGAACGGCCGTTAAATCCAAATCAACCTGCTCGAGGTACACAGGCACGTTATTGGTATAACCTTTTCCAAGGTTCAACTTCAAGTAATCGTAGAAAAGTAGTTGATTGGTTCAATACACATCGTAATCAAATCACCTACTCCATGACAGGCTCTCGTATTGGTACAGATGGAACAGCAGACTGTTCAGGTAGTATTGTTATAGCCCTTAAAGAAGCGACAGGAGTTGCTTATGATTATGTTTATAATACCGTAACCTTAGGTGGTTATCTCTCAAAATGTGGCTATACGAGAATTCTAACAGGAAATATGTCAGGTTCTAATCTGAATCAAATGCAGGATGAAGATATTATTCTACTATCTGCTGGAAATTCAATGGCAGAATCAGGAGGCGCAGGAGGCCATACAGGTGTAATTACTGGAGGTGGCAAAATTATTACCTCGACTTGCTATTATACTAATGGTCAAGCTAATACAGCAATACAAGATTTACCAATTAATAGTACATATTTAAGTAGCAACAGTTTTAAGTACTATGAAGTATGGCGCAAAGCCGGTGAATCAGAAACAGATGAAGGAGAAGAAGACGAAATGATTTTATATAAAGTAAACGACAAAAATTCTAAAATGAATGGGTCAATCTGGATGTTCAATGGTGAACAACTCACACGCTTAGATGGTGTATCAGCAGCGAAATTTGCAAAAAACTTTAAAACTACAGATGTCAATCAAGCCGAAATGAGTTCATTTAAAAATATTGGATTCCGTACTGTAGGTGAATTTAAATATTAAAAATTATTCCAACCTTATGGGTTGGTTTTTTATCCCAAAATAATTAGTTTTATTGTTGACAAAACTAATTAAAAGTTTTATAATCAATTTTGTTAGTTTTACGAAAATAAAAACTAAGTAATTGAAGGAGATAAAAATGGAAAAAGAAATAAAAGCCAATAAAATAAAAAGTAAGGATTTTTTGAAACTCATTGCCAAGAGTAAACCAAAATACTCCTATTTTGCCATTGGGATGTTGTCAGGGATTGTGGGAGCGGTATTACAGCTCATTGTACCTCAAATGATACAGCCACTTATTTCAGGATTTGCACAAGGGATTAATTATGGTCTTTTAGGAAATGTAGTTCTTGTTTACATCCTTTCGGCCTTACTTGGTGCAATTGGTGCCTCAGTGCTTGGATTTTTTGGAGAAAATGTAGTAAAAAGATTACGTTTAACAGTGTGGAATAAGATGGTTCACCTGCCTGTAAAGTACTTTGATGAAGTCAAAACAGGAGAAATTGGAAGCCGCTTGGTCAATGATACAACCCAAGTGAAAGATCTTTTAGCTAATACTGTACCTCAAACCTTAACAAGCCTTTTGCTTCTTGTGGGTTCAATTTTTATGATGTTTCGTATGGATTGGCAGATGACTGTAGCAATGGTGATAGCTGTTCCTATTGCGACATTGATTATTATGCCCTTGGCCACTTTTGGCCAAAAATTTGGAATCCAGCGTCAAGATGCTCTTGCAGGATTTTCTGGCACAGCAAGTGAAGTGCTTAGCGAAATTCGTTTGGTCAAGTCTTCCAATGCGGAGGTACAAGCGACACATTCAGCTGAAAAAAACATCAATAAGCTTTATAAAATCGGGCTTCGTGAAGCAATTTTTGATGGTTCCATGCAACCAATTATGATGTTGTTAATGATGTCAACAATCTTTGGATTGCTGCTTTATGGAATTCATCGTGTTGCCGTAGGAGCAATGACGATGGCCACTTTGATGAGCTTCTTGATGTATCTTATGAACATGATTGGTTCTGTTCCTACTCTAGCGCTTTTCTTTACCGCAAGTTCTAAAGCCTCAGGAGCCACAGCCCGTCTGAATGAAGTTTTAGAAGAAGAACAAGAGCAGTTAAGTCTTGGAGAAAACCTAGATATTGAAGGCCAAGTTTTACGTGCAGAAAATATTAGTTTTTCATATGATGACTCTGAAGAAATATTGAAAAATATTACTTTCGAAGCGAAACCAAATACTATTGTTGCCTTTGCAGGTCCTTCTGGAGGCGGAAAATCAACTATTTTCTCTATTTTGGAACGCTTCTACAAACCAACAGGAGGAAAACTAACAATGGGGAATCATGATATTGAAAACTTAGCCCTCAAAGATTGGCGTAGCCAAATTGGGTTTGTTTCACAAGATTCAGCGATTATGGCAGGAACAATTCGTGACAACTTGACTTATGGTTTAGACGGTACATACAGTGATGCACAATTATGGGAAGTGCTAGACTTAGCCTTTGCACGCGGTTTTGTCGAAAATATGCCCGACAAATTGGATACACAAGTAGGGGAACGTGGAGTGAAGATATCAGGTGGGCAACGTCAGCGTTTAGCTATTGCACGTGCCTTCTTGCGTAATCCGAAAATTCTCATGCTCGATGAAGCCACAGCTAGTCTAGATTCAGAGTCAGAAGCAATGGTTCAAAAAGCTTTGGATAGCCTGATGAAAGGTAGAACAACATTAGTCATTGCTCATCGTTTATCCACAATTGTTGATGCAGATAACATTTACTTTATTGAAAAGGGAGCAATTACAGGAGCAGGTAAACACAGTGATCTTGTAAAATCACACCCACTTTATGCACAGTATGTTCAAGAACAACTGACCGTTGCATCATAAATAAAAAAGCTGCTTGCAAGCAGCTTTTTTATTATAAAGAACTTAGTTCTTAGCACCATATACGGAGTCAGCATCTAAGAGCTTGTCTTGACGGTGCATTTGATAAAATTCTTCTAAACCGGGAGTAACACTTGGAGCAACAGCATCAAAGGCTTTAGCTTGCTGGATAGCTTGGGTCGTTGGTGGCTCAGTGAGCTGGGGCAGCTCTGGTAAGAGAGGTTCATGGGACATCGCTGTGCCTGAGTAACTAAATGGCGGCACATTTCTGCCTTGATTCATATATCTGATGGTGTTGTTCAAAAGATAGACACGCATATTGTTTTCTTGTTCAATAGGCGCAGCTGGCACATAATATTTTCCACTCATATCTGGGCTTCCGACCCATACAGCGGTTGAAACACCTGTAGAGGTAGCAGCCATCCAAGCATCAGGAGCACCTTGACTACGGGCCGGTTCTGTGGCAGTATCGGGGAAATTAGAGAGCCCGGACTTAGTGGCGAAAGCATTCGGCCATTGCGGCTGAGCAGCTAAAGGCTCGGAACCATTAGGTTGTGTAACATTTTGCATGAGATTAACAAGCGAACGAGCTGTTGAAGAACTCATGGCGCGTTGTGATTCAGGCTGAGTAAGTGGCAGTTCTTGACCATTTACCGTGACAGAAGCCACAGCAGTAGGGGTAACGCGAACGCCATCATTACCAATCGCAGAATATGCAGATGCAGACTGTAAAGGAGACAAATTATAGTCAATAGACATGGATTCTTGGTCATATTTGACAGAAGCAATACCAAGTGGCTGCATAATACTGTTTTTTTGCTCATTATTGGTCATGTTAAAGGTTTGCAGGGCTGCAGAGTTCAAAGAGTTACCAAGGGCAAAACCGACAGGAACAGGGCCATAATTATTCCCACCGTAATTCATCAGCGGTGTGCCATCAGCGTAAGTTGTAGCATTACCATTCAAGGTACTGTTTTCATTGATATAGCCATATTCAAGAGCGGGCGCATAATCGAGTAATGGTTTAATCGTTGAACCTGAAGAACGGCCAGAGGAAATTGGCAATTGTGGATTGTCCGAATTTGTATTTAAAGCTAAGATATGACCTGTTTGGGTATCAACCACAGATATTGCAGTTAAAGTACCTTCTGGCAGATTATTACGTGGAATATTTGAGACATCAGGTGCGGTATGATTTGCAACGCTCTCTAGATAATCCAAGTGTGCTTTCGTAGCATATGTTTTGACAACAACCTTAGTGTTTCTTGGTAAAGCAATCTGGCCAAGCTCTTTTTGTACTTGTGCAATATAGGCTTGATAAGCATGGGGGATGCCTTGTGTATAACTTGGCTTAAGTGCGAGTTCTTTTTTCACAGCTTCGGCGCTGTCTTTGTATTCTTGGTCAGAGATAATTTTGTTGGACTTCATCACCGAAAGAACAGTCAAGGCGCGTTGTTTCCCTGCGCCTTCAAAATCTTGAACATAGGTTGAAGGTGCTTGACCCAGCCCCGCTAAATAAGCAATTTGAGCAATATAGAGTGGTGTTTTCTCTGAGGTAATCATCGGTGTAGAGAAAAGATTGTTCCAAGCAGCCCCAGGGCCAATGGTTTCAGGTGTCAAACGCAAGGTGTCGAGATAACTGGTGAGAATTTCTTCTCGAGAATAGCGTTCAGCAAGGCTATGCGCATCAATCAATTCGACGATTTTGCGGGACAATGATTTATCGGCAGTAAAACCTCCATGCGCAAGATTTTTTGCTAATTGTTGATCAAGGGTTGAGCCACCACGTGCACCGTTTGCGAGATGTAATTTCGTAAGTACTTCTGATAAGACGGCATTAGTTACCCCTTTGATAGAATAACCTTTAGTTTTACGGGAATAGAAGTCACTATCCTCAACTGCGACTAAAGCTTTTGTGTATAGTTCAGGAATATTTTTATCTTTGCCTGAGAGCTGTGCTGGAATGTACTTATAGATATTTGAGGAATCCTGAAGTGCTTTTCCATTAATATCCGTAATAGTAAAGGATTGGGAGATGGCTTGTGGGGAAGGCTTAAGCTCGATCGTATGTGCTTGGTGTGATTCTTTATCCAGGAGATAGACGGCACCAACAGCACCAACAGCGCCTACAAACAAGAAGAGCAGAAAAAGAACGGCAAGGGTGCGGAGAATTATTTTTTTAGCCATTATTCATCTCCTTTCTTTTTAGCTTTAGTGTCCTCTTTTTTGGAGGCTTCTGTTTTTTCTTTGTCTTTTTTAGCAGAAACAGAAGAAGTTTTCTTTTCTTCAACTTTTTTCTGTGTTTGAACCGTAATTGTTTGACCTTTTAGAATACGAGTATACTGAGAGGGCTCAGGTTTTTGTTGAGTTACAATCGCTGTATCTTTGTCCTCATAGTTTGGCTCCACTTCAATTTTATAATCGATGCCTGCTTGTTTTCTTATGGCCGCAAGTGTTTGACCTTTGAGATTAGGCATTTCTATGCTTGAACTTTTTAACTGTTCTGATTTTTCGACTTTTTGTTGGAAATCTGTTAACTCTTTGATACGAGCTTCTACGGTTTCCTTCTGGCTGAGATAAGCATTTACCTTGTTAAATACAGGGAGAAAGTCTGCCATGAGTGAATTATTTGTAGAAATTTTATCAAATTGAAGTTGTGTGATAGCTGTGTAATTATTGGTATAGTTTACAAACTGTGTAAAGTTACTAAGGAGAGAGTTTGCATCATTGAGGGCTTGAACCGAAACAGAAATCGTCGATTTAGAAACAGCATTATTATCTTCAATATAAGATTGAATACTCTTCTCAGTCTGTTGTGCCAATTGGTTTGCATCTTGAATAAACTGAGACAACTGCTCAGCTTTTAAAGTTTTTGTTTCTGCTTGGAGCTGATCAATGGAACGATTAAGGCGGGCATTCTCATAAGTTTGAGCAAGTTGCGTCATTTGCTCATCGCTTGCGCCCAGCGCTTGTTGTAATTCGTCCTGATTTTGTGAAAACTGTTGTTCGGGAAGTTCGCCATTGACAATACTGTTGACGCGTTTTTCGTTCTCCTCTAACTTTTCCGCGAGTTCACTGGAAGCATTACTCAGATAGACGTCAAGCGCATTATTTTTTAATTTTTTGATATAGTCGTTATCCTCAGGTAGGATATTCGTTGCTTCGACAATCTCTTTTTGGGACATTGACTGGAAAACAGGATAATCACGAAAAAGTATCTGTCGACCAAGAATACCAGCTGTTATGATGATGATACTGAGCAAGGCCGCCAGTATAATCACAATCTTATTAAAAATCTTTTTCTTCATTAAAAACCTCATAAAAATTAAGCTTAACATAAGCTATTGAACTTCTCCATTATAACAACTTTCTTACTCCGAGGAAACCGAAAAATATGATAAAATTATTAGTATGAATATCGAGTCAAAGATCAAAGATTTAACGGAGTTATTAAATAAGTACGCTCACGAATACTATACCTTGGATATGCCATCGGTTGAAGATGCGGAGTATGATCGCCTTTATCGTGAGTTAGAAACTCTAGAACACGATAACCCACATTTGATACGCGCTGATTCACCGACCCATCGTACAGGCGATGTTGTGCTATCAGGATTTGAAAAATATACTCATGAATACAATCTCTACAGCCTAGCAGATGCTTTTTCACGTGAAGAGCTGGAAGACTTTGATGAACGTGTACGTAAAATCATTCCAAAGCCTGAATACATTTGTGAGTTAAAGATTGATGGTCTCTCACTTTCTCTTAAATATACAGCAGGTAAACTTGTCGTAGCTGCGACACGTGGAGATGGCAGTGTAGGGGAAAACATTACAGAAAATGTTAAACGCATCAAAGACGTCCCACTGGTATTAAAAGAACCTATTGACATTGTGGTGCGAGGTGAAGCTTATTTGCCACGCAAAAATTTCGTCAAACTCAATAAGGAACGCGAACTTGAAGGTAAACCTTCCTTTGCCAACCCGCGTAATGCAGCAGCCGGAACTTTACGACAGTTAGATACGAAAGAGGTGACCAAGCGTGGCTTGGCAACCTTCCTTTATCAAGAAGCGAGTCCTGCGACAAATGACACTCAAGAAGAAGTTTTGGAGTACTTAGAAAAGCTTGGACTTGTCGTCAACAAAGAACGTGTTTTTGCGCGAAATATTGATGAAGTCTGGGCCTTCATTGAGCGCGTGGCTTCTCTTCGGGATGACTTAGACTATGATATTGATGGTGTTGTCATCAAAGTTAATAATCTAGCTGAACAAGAAGAGTTAGGCTTTACAGTCAAGGCTCCACGTTGGGCCATCGCTTATAAATTTCCAGCTGAGCTGGCAGAAACGGAAATTCTGTCTGTGGATTGGACAGTAGGGCGTACAGGGGTCGTTACACCAACAGCAAATATGGTTCCTGTGACCTTAGCGCAGACGACAGTATCACGCGCCACACTGCATAATGTTGACTACATTAAGGAGAAGGATATCCGTCTTAAAGACAAAGTCATGATCTATAAGGCAGGGGATATCATTCCAGCAGTTCAACGTGTTTTGTTTGAGAAACGTCCAGCAGATTCTGTAGAAATGGCAATCCCTCAATATTGTCCGGAATGTTCATCTGAACTTTTGCATTTCGAAGATGAAGTAGCCTTACGCTGTATCAATCCGCTTTGTCCAGCACAAAATCGTGAAAAACTTATTCACTTTGCCAGTCGTGGTGCAATGAATATTTCTGGTTTGGGGCAATCGATAGTTACGCAACTTTTCAAAAATAACTTAATCAAAGATGTGGCAGATATCTATAAGTTGCAGCTTGACGAATTAGTGGCACTGGATAAGATTCAAGAAAAATCAGCAACCAAGTTATTAAATGCCATTGAAGCCTCAAAAGAAAACTCCGCAGAAAAGCTCCTTTTTGGCTTGGGTATTCGTCATGTAGGATCGAAAGCTGCCAAACTATTAATGGAGCGTTTTGGTAATCTTCGGGCCTTGTCGCAAGCAAGCTTAGAAGAAATTGCTGAAATTCCAAGCTTAGGTTCAGTTATTGCCAAAGCTGTAACCAGCTACTTTGCCACAGAAGGTGCGCAAGTCTTGCTTCAAGAATTGGCAGAAGCGGGAGTCAACTTCGACTATCTTGGTCTTAAGCCCAAGACAGACAGTGTGTTATCAGGGAAAACCGTTGTTTTAACAGGGAAATTAACAGCTATGACACGAACTGAGGTAAAAGAAAAATTAGAAGCTTTAGGTGCAAATGTCTCAGGCTCAGTTTCTAAAAAGACAGATTTAGTTATAGCTGGAGCAGATGCTGGGTCAAAACTGGCTAAAGCACAGGATTTGGGCATTGAAGTTTGGTCAGAAGAGGAGTTGCTGAAATTATGAAAGCAAGATTGATTTACAACCCAAGTAGTGGGCAAGAAATCATTAAAAAAAATGTCGCGGATATTTTGGATAAGTTAGAAAGTTTCGGCTATGAAGCCTCTGCTTTTCAGACAACACCAGAACCACAGTCTGCTCAAAAAGAAGCTGCACGTGCCACTGAAGCAGGGTTTGATCTTATTGTAGCAGCTGGCGGTGATGGCACTATCAACGAAATAGTAAGTGGAATGTCTCCATTTGATAAAAGGCCGAAGTTAGCCATTATCCCCACAGGGACAACTAATGATTTTGCGCGTGCACTTAAAATCCCACGCAATAAGCCCTTAGCAGCTGTTGAAATGATTGGGAAAAATCAGACTTTGAATATTGATGTGGGTCAAGTGAATGATGCCGAGTATTTTATCAATATTGCTGCTGGTGGAAGCTTAACAGAGCTGACTTATAGTGTACCAAGTCGTTTGAAAACAGCTTTTGGCTACTTGGCTTATCTTGCCAAAGGTGTTGATTTACTGCCCCAAATTCGTAAACGCAAAGTCAAGGTTACGCATGACGATGGCGTGTTTGAAGGTGAGATTTCCATGTTTTTTGCGGCCTTAACCAACTCTGTTGGAGGATTTGAAAAAATCGCACCAGATGCCAAACTAGATGATGGTCTGTTTACTCTTATCTTGGTGAAGACAGATAATTTATTCGAGTTACTGGCTTTGATTTCCATGGTGATTAAAGGTAGTCACGTGGATGATGTCAATATTGAATACCTAAAATCAAGCCAAATCAAAGTCGAGCCCCTCACAGATAAAAAAATGATGATTAATGTGGATGGCGAGTATGGAGGCGATGCACCAGTAACTTTCAGAAATCTCCATGGTCACATCGAAATTTTTGTCAACCTCGATGAAATCAATAATGACCATTATCTGGGAGATGAGGAAGAAGAAGATCTCGAAGCCGTTGCTCAGAAATTTGCTGAGGAAGCCGAACAACTCAAAGAAGAAGTAAAATAAATGCTAGAACATCTCTAAAGTTCTAAAATCGTAAAAATACCTCTATTGGCTAACAGCCAATAGAGGTATTTTTATAATGTGGATATTACTTTGAAATGAATAAGAAAAATATTACAATATAGTTAAATAAATGTAAAATAAATTACTTGAAGTTAACAAAAAAACTTGAAGAAGGAGCACCTATGTTGTATAATCCTTTAGCAGAGCAGAGCATTATTATTGCCCAATTGTAAGCTTGCCTTATCTTAAGGGGGTGAACCAATGATCCAAGAAAAGAAACGTAAACTGCGGAATATTGCACTCTTGCTCATTTTTGGTTTAATCGGAGGCACATTCGCCTTTACAGCATTCAACCAACAAGCCATCAATGACCGAGAATTCGAAAACCGTGCTGACGTTGGCGGACGTGTACATGACTATTTTGATGGTGATGAAAATAAAGATGTCTTTGTCGAAAACTTTGGTCAAAAACCTATCCTTGTAAGGCTTCAACTTTCTGAGTTCGGGGAGTTTCAAGAGCGTGGAAGTGATGTTTGGCAACCGATAATATCTGGAGAACGTGAAGATTTAGACAGCTGGACGACCTACATTCCAGAAGCAACCGATGTTTCACAGCGTAGAAATGACAGTCTTTCAGCTGCCTTTAATGAGCTATCTAACCTAACATTTGGTTATAGCCGTGGAGACGTAAGCCCACCATGGTACTTACCAACTTTTAATACAGCATATAATAGCCCTATCACCGCGGCAGCAGGACACGCCCGTGACCTGAGCTACCGAGGAGAGGATGGAGAACTCTATCAAAGAGCGACGCATCCCGGAGCCGGTACTGCTAATTTCTGGAGTCAAGGTGATACTTATACTAACACTGGCCAATGGCCGGGACAAACCATCACGCGTGAAACAGCGCAAAACCTGTATCAAGACCGGGCACCGATAACACTCCATCAGTGGAATGAACGTTATACTGCTTTTCGAGAGGGAAACTCTGATGGTGATGATTTACTTGGCAATTACTGGGTGATGGATGAAGCGAACGGATGGGCCTACTATGCACGAGCCCTTCAAGCAGGGGAAGCTACATCTTATCTCCTAGATGCCTCTCATATGACAGAGGTCGTCCATAACTTTCAAGGTTCTTATTATTATGGTGTGCATGTGAAGAGTGAGTTGATTGGTATGCCGCCACCTATGGAACAGGTGAATACTCTAAGCCCTGATATACCACGTTTTCAGGATGAACCAGCATACATTGGTTTTAGTGATGTATTAGGAGACTTCCTTCATCTTATCAGAGGAGGAGAAATTTTGGATCCTGATGCAAACATTCCTGACTCTGAACTTGATAGCCTCTTACCCTCATTAAGACCAGGTAATCGCTTCACAACAGCGGGGGAGCAATTCCTCTATCTTGGAGAAGTAGGAGACCATGAACATATGATTATCCGTAATCGCACAATTAAAGGCCCTTCATGGAATGAGCAACCTACGGTATTAGCGAGTTGGTATGCAGGGCTAAATCTTGACTTTAAAGAACGTGTTCAGCCAGTAGTCATACCTGCACGAGATGATGTACCAGTGACTGTGGCTCCGAATTATATTGAATGGGGAGGGATTGAAGGTTGGGCTCCGCGTAATCTTGAGGGTCCGGTAGCCCAAGATTTGACGCGTGTTAATCCACAGGGAATACCGCAAGCCTTTGCCTTATCTATGGCGGATGTGCTATACTTTTCAGCACAGAGTCCAGGAGGGGGTGGAAATGTACCATTCCGAACTTGGCAAAATCGTGTAGCTGGTGATGGGGAGTGGTGGTTTACACGTACAGGTGCTGAAAATGTACCCCAATGGCACCCTTGGCATGAGCTTGGGCCTACGGCTTGGGGGATACATAGGGAGACCACCGAGGATGGCATTCCTTTGGGAGCCCTTTTGCCTGGCCCGCGTGCCGAATCGGGGACTACCGGTGGTGTGCGCCCTGCTCTTATCGTTCAAGCTGGGGTTGTAAAAATGCGCTGAAAGATTAATAGTTTGAGCCTCATAACAAAGAAATAAAGCTGTGCATTTTGTACAGTTTTTTTGTGCATCTTAGATATTGTTTAAAGGAAGCGTTTGCATTAGAATGAAGATAGCTTAAATACAACAAGATGAAGGAGAAGCAATGACAACACTTAAATTAGACAAGGTTTATAAAAAATATCCGAATGCTACACAATATTCGGTGGAAGATTTTAATTTAGATGTCAAAGATAAAGAATTTATCGTCTTTGTTGGACCATCAGGTTGTGGGAAATCAACAACTTTGCGTATGATTGCAGGTCTAGAAGATATTACAGAAGGCGAATTTACTATCGATGGTAAACTGATGAATGACGTTGCACCTAAAGATCGTGATATAGCCATGGTTTTCCAAAACTATGCCCTATATCCTCATATGACGGTTTTTGACAATATGGCTTTTGGACTTAAACTGCGTAAGCATAAAAAAGATGATATCAAGCAACGTGTAGAAAATGCAGCGAAGATTCTTGGACTGACTGATCTACTTGATCGTAAACCTGCCGATATGTCTGGTGGACAACGTCAACGTGTAGCTATGGGACGTGCCATTGTTCGTGATGCTAAAGTTTTCCTTATGGATGAGCCTTTGTCAAACTTGGATGCCAAGCTTCGTGTTTCTATGCGTACAGAAATCGCTAAAATTCACCGTCGCATTGGAGCTACAACCATTTATGTCACTCATGACCAAACTGAAGCGATGACTCTCGCAGATCGTATTGTCATTATGAGTTCAACACCGAACGCGGACAAATCAGGTACTGTCGGACGCATTGAGCAGATCGGCACACCTCAAGAACTTTATAATGAACCAGCGACAAAATTCGTTGCTGGCTTCATCGGTAGCCCAGCGATGAACTTCTTAAGTCTCAAAATTGAAGGCAACAAACTCATCGGTGAAGGCATCAGCTTAACGCTTCCAGAAGGCCAACACAAGCTCCTTAAAGAAAAAGGTTATTCTTCAAAAGAAGTCATCATGGGGATACGTCCAGAAGATATCTCCGCCTCAATTCTTGCAGAGGAAGCTTATCCTGAAGCACAAATTGAAGCTGAAGTCACTGTCTCAGAACTTTTGGGTGCTGAAACAATGCTCTATCTGAAGGCAGGAGATGCAGAACTCGTGTCTCGTGTAGAAGCAAGAGACTTCCGTCAGCCTGGCGAAAAAATCACTGTCACACTTAATCTTAATAAAGCACATTTCTTTGATAAAGATACCGAAGTACGTATTAAGGAAGGTTAAATCAAATTTATTTACAAGAAGTAAAAGCTTAGAATGCCTAGAGATAGGCATTTTTCTTGTCAAATAAAAAAACGTTTTAGTTCTTGATAGTACGTATGAAAAATGCTATGATGAAAACAGTTTGTACGAGGAGAAAGATGAAAAAAATAACTATTAAAGATGTGGCAAAAGCTGCAGGTGTGTCCATTAGTGCTGTTTCTCGTGTCTTTAATGGCTACGAGGACATCAGTGAAGAAACTCAGAAAAAAGTTTTTGCTGCGGCTGAGAAACTAGAGTACACTCCTAATAGTGCAGCGCGACACTTATCCACCAAAAAAAAGAAAATCATTGCCCTCGTTTTGAATGAAATAAATGTAACACGCGGTGTTGCGATGCCTCTCGAAATATTAGGTGGAGTCATTGATAGTGTTGACCAAACCGATTATGAATTTATGTTTATTCCAACAGACCGTAAAAAGCAGGAAAAAAAGTCGCTCTTGCAGCTGGCTCGAGAATATGATCTTTCAGGAATCATCATCCAAGGCTTACGGACATCAGATCCTTATTATGAAGAATTGTCGGGCTTATCCTTGCCAATCGTAGGAATCGATCTGGCCCTGGATGATTTGAATATCGGATCGGTAGCTGTCGACAACTATGGGGCTTCGATTGAAGTGACAGAGCGCTTAATTCATGCGGGCTATAAGAAGATTCTTTTTGTAAATGGCTCTAAAGAAGCAGTCGTTTCGCAAACACGTGAAGCCGGATATCGAAAAGGCTTAGGGCAATGTGAGCCACATGTTCTTTATGCTGATTATCAAGAACAAAAAGCATTTGATTTAATTCGGGAATATCCTAATGTGGCACAATTTGACGCTATTTATGCAGCCAGTGATTTGATGGCAATTGGGATTATTAAAGCATTAATTCAACGCCAGATGATAAATGAGATTGCTGTTGTGGGTTTTGATGACATCACTTTGGCCTCATACATTACCCCAACTTTAAGTACGGTAAGACAGAATATTAGTGAAATTACAAAAAATGCCGTTTCGGATGTGATTGAGCAGATAGAAGAAGGACGCGTACGAAAACGACTGATTCCATATGAAATTATTGTGAGAGAAAGTGCACGATTTTAGTGAGTGCACTTTTTTGTGATATAAAATAAAAGTAAAAAAAATATCAGAAGCACTTGACAAATGATAACGATTACATTATACTATAACTAGCTAAAACGTTTTAGGAGATTGAAATGAAATTCTTACTAATGATTCAACGTCTTTTAGCCAGTATGATTGACCTCATCGTTGTCTATTTACCAGTCTTACTGATAAGCAGTAGCTTATTTCCAAGGCTGGGGAGTTTTAATCAACTTATAGCAGCTTTTCTCTTCATTGCTTACAATGCTCTAGCAGTGGCGAGTTTTGAGGGCAAAACCATTGGTAAATATTTTGCCAAGCTACGTGTAGAAGCTTTTTCAAAAAATTTAGCAGATGTCGCACAAAGGGAGGGAATTAAGATTTTATATTTAATACCACTCGCTGGTTGGTTCTTTATTGGTGTGAGTCTTGTCACCTATGGTTTAAGAGGTCAATTTTTGCACGACTGGCTCGGGAAAGGAAAGGTAATTATAGATGGTAGATAACTTATCCACTTGGTCTTTACTTTCACCCTTGGTCATGACAGTATTGGTAAGCTATGCTATTGCATGGTATTATCGTGAAAATTATGATCCGAAGTACTATTTAAGAGCTTATATAGTTTATACGATTGCGTTTTTAATAACGAGTCCGGTATGGCATATTCCTCTTATCCTGAGTTTAGGTATCATCCTTTTAGGAGCAGTCGTACTTATTTTCAGAAACCAACACTATTTTGATAAATAATTTTTTTAACTAAAACTAAAACGTTTTAGTGATAAGGAGTAATAAATAAATGAGCGCAAGAATGAGTTATGGAGATTGGACAATTAGTCAAGAAGGATTTGATGTCCGTTATCTTGGAAAAACAGAAAGTGTGATGAGCTTAGGGAACGGGTATATCGGCTCACGCGCGGCAGAAGAAGAATCTTATATCGGTCAAAGCAGAGATACATTTGTTTCAGGAACCTTCAACTATTTTGATGTAAATGAAGTCACTGAGTTGCCAAATGTCCCCGATGTTTGGGGCATGGATTTTCAAATTAATGGTCAGCCATTTTCTCTTTTGACAGGAAAAATTGAAACTTACAAAAAAACGCTTAACTTAAAAAGTGGACTCCTCACGCGAGAAGTGAGGTGGTCTAAAGACGATGTGTCCCTAAAAATGACTTTTAAACGTTTTATCTCCAAAAAACGGCGGCATATTATGGCTGCGCAAGTTCATATCGAAAATCTTGGTTCTCCTGTTTCCATTGGCATTAAAACAGGTATCAATGGCCAAGTCTCAAATGTGGGAAGTCAGCATTTTACGGAAGGTGAAAAGGGCCTCATTGATGGTAAGATTTTACAAATGTGTCCACAAACCACACACCGTAAACTGGATTTTGTTATTTCAGCTTGCCATGAGTTGAAAAAGGTTCAAGCCACATCCCGTCCGGAAATTGGGCGGCGCAGTTTCTCTATGAACTTTGATTTTAAATTTGCAGAAAATGAGCAGGTCACCTTAGAAAAGCGTGCTTCTGTTTATACCAGTATTGATAATGATATCAACGATTCCAGTATTCAAAACATGCGCCATGTGGCAGTAAGTGAACTTCAGGACTTGGAAAGTCAAAGTTTTGAAGAGCTGCTTGCTGAATCTACTCAGGCTTGGGCGGAGATCTGGCAAAAGCATCCTATAAAGATAAAATCTGAAGATCCACGTGACCAACTGGCGATTCGTTTTGCTAAATATCATTTACATAGCATGGTACCTGCCCACGATGAGAGAATGAATATCGGAGCTAAAGGCTTATCTGGCCAAGGTTATAAAGGCCATACCTTTTGGGATACAGAAGTTTTCATGTTGCCTTATTTTACTTTTACGCATCCAGAAATTGCCGAGAAATTGTTGACTTACCGTTATTTAGGATTAGCTGGTGCACACAAGAAGGCCATTGACAATGGCTATGAAGGTGCGCAGTATCCTTGGGAAGCCGCTTGGCCTACAGATGGTGAGGTGACACCGGTCTGGGGAGCAGCGGATATCGTAACAGGAAAGGCAATGAAAATCTTGTCTGGCTTTATTGAACAACATATCACCTCGGATGTAGCTTTTGGGGTAAAACAATATCTCGATGTCACAGGAAATCAAGCTTTCGCAAATGAAAAAGCTTATGAAATATTAGTAGATACTGCTAAATTCTGGGCTTCCAGATTAGAATTTGATACCTCTAGTGCTCAATATGTTATTACAAATGTTATGGGACCCGATGAATATAAAGAAGAAATTAACAATAATGCTTATACGAACTACACGGCACACTGGAACATTTCTTATGTTATTGATTTGATTGAACATTTGAAAGCTAAAAAACCAGAAGTGTACGCTAGATTAGATGAGAAATTTAACTTAGAGGCGCTACAGGCTGATCTTAAAGCGAAGGTTGATAAAATTTTCTTGCCTCAACCTACAAATGCTGGCATTATTCCGCAAGATGATAGCTATTTAAGCAAGCCTGAACTTGATTTGACCAAGTATAAATCAGCAGATGGCGTTGATGGCCTCTTCCATGACTATAATTTGCACCAAGTAAATGGTTTCCAAGTGACGAAACAAGCTGACGTATTGTTACTCATGCTGTTGTTTGAAGGATTGTTTGAAAAGGAATTAAAACTTAAAAACTTTGATTACTATGAGCCAAAAACGACACACGATAGCTCACTGTCGCTCTCGACGCACGCTATTTTATCTGCAGACTTAGGTAAGCTCAATCAATCCTATGACTTTTTTAAGCAAGCTATGAATATTGATATGGGAGAATACATGAAATCTTCTGATCCTGGCATTCATGCGGCATCTTTAGGAGGAATATGGCAAATGGTGGTATTTGGTTATGGTGGCGTACGTATGATTGAAGGTAAGCTCCGCATTGAACCCAATCTACCTCAAGCTTGGTCTCATTTATCGTATGGTTTCGACTACCAAGGACAAGCTATTTCTGTTGAAATTGGTAAAGGAAAAATGGTTCTGACAAAAGCAGAAGGTCCTGCTCTACAATTTATCCATAAAGATCAAATCATGAATCTTGAAGACACATTAACAATTACGCTATAAATTGGGCATTTCTGCCTCTAAAATAAAGGAGTTTTTCAAATGAAAAATTGGAAAAAAGTAACAATTTTCGGCACAGCAGCCTTGGCTGCTTTAACATTGGCGGCTTGTGGTCAGGGAACGTCCTCTGCAGAAGATGGTAAAAAGCTAACTATTGGTTATTGGAAAGGGTCTGATACCGAAAATGCAACCCTTGATAAAATGATTAAACAATTTGAAGAAGAAAATGATGTGGATGTTGTCCCTAAAGTTTATACAGATATCACCACACAGTTACCAACAGATCTGTCGGGCGGTACAGCACCGGATGCTTTCTATATTGACTCGGCGTTCTTTCCCTACTTACAGGAGCAAGGTGTGTTGAATGATCTGTCAGACGTTATTAATCAAGAGGATTTCTATCCAACGATTTCAAGTGCTTTTGAAGCAGATGGAAAGCCTTATGCTGCAGCAAAAGATGTTTCTACACTGGCAATTTATATTAATAAAGACATTTTTGAAAAAGCAGGGATTGATCAAGCCAGCATTCCAAAATCCTATGAAGAACTGGTCAAATGGGCACCTGAAGCTCAGGCTAAGATTGATGCAGCATATGGCAAAGGCAAGGTTTATCTGATTAACCAAAATGCTGATTTGGCACGTACATGGCCGTTCCAAATGGCAAGAGGAACGTCACCAATTACGGAGGAGGGTAAGTCTGATCTGGCTAATCCAGATTCGATAGCAGGTCTTAAAACGATTGTTGACTTGTTTAATGCGGGTGCAGCAGCAACACCACAACAGGTTGGTGCTGGCGATGAAGGTGCAGGCTTTGCGACAGGAAAATTTGCAATGACTCTGACCGGAAACTGGAATTATAAGGTTTATTTGGATGAATATAAAGACTTGAACTTTGATATCATCCCTAACCTGACATATCAAGGGAAGCCGATGACCATGCAATTTACTGTCGGGTGGGGCGAGTATAAGAATACTAAATCAAAAGACTTAGCAGATAAATGGATTAAGTTTGTAACCGGTAAGGAAGGAATGACAACATGGACAAATGGTGTGGGTACCTTAGCAACTCGTCCAGATGTAGCTGAAGGATCAGCATTCTTGAAAGAAAATCCGCGCTTGCAAGTTCATCAAGATTCGATTAAATTTGCGACATCATGGCAGTCCGGTACTAACTTAACAACCGTTCAGAATGCTTTTGGAAACTTTATACCAACAGCTTTTAAACAAGGTGCAACTGCAGATGATTTAAAAGCAGCAATGGAAAAAGCAGATAAAGAAGCCAACAGTAAAATTGGAAATTAATTAATATTTGGACAGTCAGTAAAAAATTTGAGAGTATCAGAGTTCTGGTACTTTCATAAGAGTTACTGACTGGAGGAAAAACTATGGAAAAACAAAAACGTACCAAGAGCCAGATTTCAGAAATGATTCAAGGCTATGGATTCATCACACCTGCATTGTTAATCATTTTAGTCTTCTTTGTTTTAGCGATTCTTTTCGCTGTATATTTATCCTTCAATGATGTTAATCTCATCATGCATACTTACGAGTGGAATGGATTTAGAAATTATCAAAATTTATTTCAAGACAAGCAGCTACTTCGTGCCTTGCAAAACACGGGTTTCTTTGCTCTTGTTGTTGTGCCTGTGCAAACGATTATCGCCTTAGTCATTGCTTACATTTTAGCTTCCAAGGGGATTAAAGCTAAGAAAATGTTTCGACTCATTTATTTCTTACCCACTTTGACTTCAAGTGCCGCTTTGACATTGATTTTCATGTTTGTCTTTAACCTTAATGGCCCAATCAATGGCTTTCTTGAAAGTATCCATTTGATTGATGGACCGATTAACTTTATCAATGATACAGACTGGACGTTGAAAGTAATTATGGTGATGAATATTTGGTCTACTGTGCCTTACTTTATGACCATCTACCTTGCTTCGTTGGTTGATTTACCAGATGCCATGTATGAAGCAGCTGAAATCGATGGGGCGAATGCTTTTCAAAAATTGCGTTATATCACGATTCCTTATTTGCGTCCGATTACAACCTTTGTTTTGCTCACAGGTATTATTGGGACATTCCAAATGTTTGACCAAGCCTATATCTTTTCTGGAGGAACGGGAGGACCTGAAAATTCAACCTTGACAGTCAGTCTCTTGATTTTCCAATATGCTTTTGGTCAACAAAATCAAATGGGGTATGCAGCGGTCATTGCGATTATGCTTGCGATAATCATCTTCGTAGTCTCACGCATTGCTGAAAAATTGAATGGAGGAAATGGGCATGAGAAAAACTAAAAAGCAAAAAGCCTTGAAAATCTTACTTTATACTATCCTGATCATCTATGCTTTTGTCACTTTCTATCCTTTCATGTGGGCAGTAGCAGCATCATTTAAACCCTTAGCCGAAATTACATCAGGAAATTTATCGCTCTGGTCTGATAACTTTACCTTGGAACAATACCGCTATCTCTTTGATCCTGTTTCAGGCTCTCTTTTCCCACAGTGGTTGATGAACTCTATTATTATTTCTGTCATTGGTACAACTGTGAATATTTTCTTAAATACAATGGCTGGTTATGCCTTAGCTCGTCTCCAGTTTCCTGGACGTCAACGCATTTATTATGGCATTTTAGCGATGATGATGGTTCCCACTCAGGTTCTTCTCATCCCCAACTATTTGATTATCCAAAACTTGGGCATGATGGATTCCTTTGCTGCATTGATTTTACCTATGGCAATCAACATTTCAAATATTTTTATGATGCGTCAATTTTTCTTAAACTTCCCTAAGGACGTTGAGGAAGCCGCACGTATTGATGGCTTATCACGGGTAGGAACCTTCTTTCGTATTGTGATGCCCTTGGCTAAACCATCCATTGCAACACAGGGTGTTTTCGTCTTCATGGGCTTTTGGAATAATTTCCTCTCGCCCATGCTTTATTTGAAAACACAGAGTAAATTTACGCTGACTGTAGGTCTTCAAATGTTGCAATCAGCTGACCAAGGAGGACAGATGTGGAACCGCGTGATGGCAGCTTCAATCCTCACGATCTTACCTATCATCGTTCTCTACATCATCTTTAACCGTTACTTCTTACAAGGTGTACGTATGGATGGAGAGAAATAAAAACGAGGATGAATAAATAATGAAAAATTTTGAATTACGACTTGAGGACATAGGCAACCATTCTTCAGGAAATATTGAAACTCTCTTTGCCCAAGCTAATGGTTTTATGGGGATACGTGCCAGTGAGCCAATAGCCACAGCACAAGCTACGCCGGGTGTATTTGTAAATGGATTTTATGAAAAACATGAAATTATTTATGGAGAAAATGCTTATGGTTATGCGAAACATCATGAGACAATGATAAAACTGTTTGATTTACGACGAATCGATATCGAAATAGATGGTGAAGCGCTGGAAGTTTTAAAAAATCAAGAGCGCTGTCTAGATATGCAAACAGGTTTACTTCATGAAACGTTTGTTTATGAAACAGTTTCAGGGAAACAAATTATGCTGAGTTTAGAATCCTTTGCAAGTCATGCAGATCGGCAAGTGTATGCCCAATACTGGACAATATCAGCACTGAATTTCTCTGGTCAAGCTAAGATTACGAAAAAGGCACGATTAATTCAGCCGCAAGCTGAGAAAGCATTTGACCCACGGGTGCGTGAAGCCAGCACACAAATGCACCAAGAAGGAAATTGCTACCAAACTTTAAATAGTCAGTTGAAAATTTATGTTAAGTTCGATGCTTTTGAAGGGACAATTGATTTGAGAGAAGGTCAGGATGTTAGCCTGACACAGCTTTACCAAATATCGAAGGCCAATCATTTTGAGACACATTCTTATGAAGCATTGAAAAAGCAACAAATTGATATTTTTAAGGCCTTCTGGGAGAGTTCCGATATCGAAATCAACGGGGATGATGTGCTGCAAAAAGGTATTCGAGTAAATCTTTTTCATCTGTTCAACTCTGCTGGTCGAGATGGAAAGACGAACTTTGGAGCGAAAGGTCTGACAGGTGAGGGATACGAAGGACATTATTTCTGGGATACTGAAATGTACTTATTACCTTTCTTTATTCACACGCAGCCAGAACTGGCTAAGCAACTCCTAACCTATCGTATACATATTTTACCTGCCGCACAAGCGCGAGCAGCAGAGCTTGATTTTAAAGGTGCTTTATATCCTTGGCGGACAATTTCAGGCCAAGAAACCTCAGCCTACTTTCCAGCAGGCACAGGACAAGTTCATATCAATGCAGACATTGCACATGCTTTTAGACTTTATCATAAAGTCACGGGTGATGATGCCTTTATGGAAAGAGCCAAATCAGTTATTTATGAAACGGCCAATTTTTGGTTATCTTACGGTTTCTTTTCAAAACGAGGTTTTGAGATTCACGAAGTCACTGGACCAGATGAGTATACAGCTTTGGTTAATAATAATTACTATACGAATAAAATGGCCCAACAAAACTTGAAATACGCTGCCGAACTTGCTCAACAATTTGGTGATAAAGATGAGAAGAGTAAATTATGGGCTGAAGCGGCTCAGAAAATGTATTTTGTACCTGTCAATGAAGCTGGTATTACGCCGCAAGATGAATCTTTCTTGACGAAAGAAGTCTGGCATTTTGAAGATACACCTTCAGAAAATTATCCCTTACTGCTTAATTATCATCCCATGAAAATTTATAAACATCAGGTTTTAAAGCAAGCGGATACTTTACTTGGGCATATGATTTTCGCCGGTGAAACAAAGCGTGAACAAATAGGGCGGGACTTTGATTATTATGAACCAATGACCACCCATGACAGTAGCTTGTCACGTGCGGTTTATGGTGTTGTCGCGAGTCATTTAGGACGTCATGATTTAGCTTATGAATTCTTTAAAGATGCGGCTACAATGGACCTGACTGACCTGCAAGGGAATGCCAGCCATGGTATTCACGCGGCCAATATGGGAGGCTCTTGGCTAGGATTAATCTACGGCTTTGCAGGTTTACATCTTACAGCTGATGGCTTTGCTGTCAAAAATAATCTCCCAAAGGAGATAAAAGGGCTTAGATTTAAGATTAAGTTCAAAGGACAAACTAAAATATTTGAAATTGGAGAAATTGAGCATGTTTAAAGCAGTTTTATTTGATCTTGACGGGGTGATTGCAGATACCGCAGAATACCATTATCAGGCGTGGCGAATTTTAGCAGAGGAACTAGGAATTGAGGGAGTCGATCGTACATTTAATGAGCAACTCAAAGGCGTTTCACGAGAGGATTCTTTGAGGAAAATATTATCTTTAGGAAACCGAGAAAATGATTTTTCTATGGAAGAATTTGCCACACTAACAAAACGGAAAAATGACAATTATTTACAGATGATTCAAAAAGTCAGTCCAGCAGACGTTTATCCAGGGATTTTAGAGTTGCTGCAAGAATTAAAGGACTGTGATATTAAAATTGCTTTGGCTTCAGCTTCTAAAAATGGTCCGATACTTTTGGAGCGTATGGCATTAACCCCTTATTTTGATTTTATAGCAAATCCAGAAAAGGTTGCAGCCTCAAAACCAGCACCAGATATTTTCCAAGCGGCAGCAGCAGGAGTTGGTATTTCTCTAGAAGAAGCCATTGGAATTGAAGATGCACAGGCAGGAATTACAGCTATTAAAGCTGCGGGAAGTTTACCTGTTGGAGTAGGGTGTGCGGAAGACTTGGGCTCCGACATTACTTTAGTGCCTCAGACGGACTGCCTAACTTTAAATTATTTGACAGAAATTTGGGAGAAAAATAAAGGTGCTTATTAAAAGTACCTTTTTATTATTATGTGTTGGCTTTTACCTATGAAAATGAGGCTAGGAAAGTTGTGGTTTACTTACAGTGAACACTCTTTTTGTCAAAAGTGTTTGACACTCATCACTCATGGAGCCTATAATTAAAAGTGCTAAAATAGAAGTAGTCAAAAATTTAAGCGTAAGAGCTCTTGGATTTTCAGGAATATTTCCACAGAAAAAACAAATGACACCGTTTTTTCTGATGAAAAACCAAATAAATGCTTTTACATAAGGACTTTATCATGAAAAAAACTATGGATGGGAATATGGCAGCCGCACATGTTGCGTATGCTTTCTCTGAAATTGCAATGATTTACCCCATTACGCCAAGTTCACCAATGGCTGATTATACAGATGCTTGGTCGATTTCGGGCCGCAAAAATATTTGGGGACAACCTGTTAAACTGAGCGAGATGCAATCAGAAGCAGGTGCTGCTGGAGCTTTGCATGGTGCCATAAAAGCTGGAGCTCTAGCAACAACATTTACCTCGTCTCAGGGGCTTTTACTGATGTTGCCCAATATGTATAAGATGGCAGGCGAACTTCTTCCTGGGGTTATCCACGTGGCAGCACGTGCTATTGCAACAGGTGCACTGAATATCTCAGGCGATCATTCGGATGTTATGGCAGCGCGTTCCACAGGTTTTGCCATGTTAGCAGCATCTAGCGTCCAAGAAGTTATGGACTTGTCAGCTGTATCCCACCTGACAACAATTGAAGCATCGGTGCCCTTTTTAAACTTCTTTGATGGTTTTCGCACCTCACATGAAATCCAAAAAATTGATGTTCTGGATTACGAAGACCTAGCAAAATTGATTAATCAAGAGAAATTAAGTGCTTTCCGTCAACGTGCGATGAATCCAGACCATCCAACTGTGTCAGGAACCAATCAGAATGCTGATATCTATTTCCAACAGCGTGAAACGGTCAATCCATATTATGAGGAACTTCCTCAACTCGTTCAAAAATACATGCGGGAAATAAATCACTTGCGTGGGACGGATTATGATCTGGTAGATTACTATGGAGCACCAGATGCCGAAGAAGTTATTGTAAGTATGGGATCTGTTGCCGGAACAGTTAAACAAACTGTTGATTACCTGAATCATCAAGGGCGCAAAGTGGGCTTTTTGAATATCCATCTTTACCGTCCATTTCCCTCAGAAAATTTTCTTGAAAAATTACCTAAAACGGTGACTTCACTTGCCGTACTTGACCGGACAAAAGAAGCAGGAAGTAATGCTGAGCCTCTTTTACTCGATATTAAAGATTTGCTGTTTGAGCAAAATATTTCTGTTATTGGTGGACGTTACGGTATAGGTGGTAAAGATACGCGACCAGAGCACATCGTGGCAGTTTTCGAGCAGCTAAAAAATAAATCTGTGAAGAAAAGCTTTACTATCGGTATAGATGATGATCAGACTCATCTTTCCTTACCGCTTGCAGGGAACTTGGATCTCACTTCAGCAGATACTTATCAAGCAAAATTCTGGGGCTTTGGTTCAGATGGGACCGTGGGTGCGAATAAAGCTGCTATTAAAATCATCGGTGACCATACGGACAAATATGTTCAAGGTGCCTTTGAGTACGATTCGAAAAAATCAGGTGGACTGACCGTAAGTCATTTGCGCTTTGGTGACAGTCCTATTCAGTCGGAGTATATGATTTCGCATCCTGACTTTGTAGCCTGCCATAATACAACTTATGTGCGCCAATATGATTTAACAAAAGGCTTGCGCCCTGGAGGGATTTTCCTCCTTAATACAAGCTGGACAGATGAACAACTTGATCGAAATTTACCTGCCCAGCTTAAAAAGTATATTGCGGAACATGCGATTCGTTTCTACACAATCGATGCTGCTAAGATTGCACAAACCACTGGTTTGGGGCGACGCATTAATACCATCATGCAAGTTGCTTTCTTTAAGTTGACCAACATTATGCCCTTTGATAAGGTCTATGCGATTCTTAAAGAGGATGCACAGAAGTATGCCCGTAAATCGCCAAAGATTGTAGAGCAAAATTTACAAGCTATGGAAGCAGCCCTGCATCATTTACATGAAGTAAAAGTACCTACCTCATGGGCTGACACAGAAGAAAAAGTTACCAAAGCCGCTCCGGCAGATACAGCACGTAAACGCTATGTTTTCAACTTTTTAGATAAGGTCAATGCCTTTGAAGGTGATCAATTAACTGTTCAGGATGTGGCTACCAATGTAGCAGCAGGAAGTAGTCCGCTAGGAATATCTGCTTTTGAAAAACGCGGCATTGCTTTGGAAGTTCCAGAATGGAACGGCGCTGCATGTACGCAATGTAATGAATGTTCTTTTGTCTGTCCACATGCTGCCATTCGTCCTTTCCTCGCAGATGAAGATGAATGGAATGTGGCGCCAGAAGGCTTCAGTGTGATGGATTACCGTGGCAAAGACGGTCTGAAGTACCGGATTCAAGTTTCCGTAGAGGATTGTACAGGCTGTGGACTCTGCGTGGAAGCTTGTCCGAAAAAAGGGCAAGCCCTAAAAATGGTACCTTATGAAAGTCAAAAAACTCAAGCCATCAACTGGGCTTTTGGGATGACACTTAAGCAAAAAGAAAATCCAGCACGCTCTGGTACAGTCGCTGCTACACAGTTTAACCAACCACTCTTTGAGTTTTCTGGTGCGTGTTCTGGCTGTGGGGAAACGCCTTATATCAAACTGCTTACACAGATGTTTGGTGATCGTATGATGATCTCCAATGCCACAGGATGTTCTTCTATTTATGGGGGGACACAGGCTGCCCCTTATGCCACAAATAATGTTGGGCAAGGTCCAGCATGGTCAAATTCGCTCTTTGAAGATAATGCTGAATACGGTTATGGCATGTGGTTTGCAAGTCAAACAAGACGGCAAAAACTTGCAGCACAAGTTAAGGTAGCCCTACCTGAAATGTCGGCTAACTTAGCACAGTTAGCTGAGGATTGGCTGGAGCACCTGGAAGATTCTGAAGGTACAAGAGCACGTGCTGAAAAGTTCAAAGCTGTGCTTAAAGAGGAAAAAGAAAATTCAGCTCTGCTACAAGAAATATATAATGAAAAAGACCAATTTGTAAAACCTACACAGTGGATTTTTGGTGGCGATGGCTGGGCCTATGATATTGGATTTGGTGGATTGGATCACGTTATTGCCAGCGGTGCAGATGTAAATATCCTCGTTATGGATAACGAAGTTTATGCCAATACAGGTGGACAGGTTTCCAAAGGTACACCGGCAAGTGCGATTGCGCAGTTTGCTTCTGGCGGAAAGGTTGCTGCGAAGAAAGATCTTGGCTTTATGGCTATGACTTACGGCAATGTTTATGTCGCTCAAATCGCAAGTGGTGCAAACATGATGCAAACAATCAAAGCCTTTGATGAAGCGGAAAAACATAAGGGCCCTTCTCTAATTATTGCCTATACACCATGTATTACACATGGAAACTATGAGGGAATGAGCAAGGTGCTTGATGAAGCAAAAGCTGCAGTAAACAGTGGATATTGGCAACTTTACCGCTACAATCCAGCACTTGAAGAAGTTGGAAAAAATCCTCTGACATTAGATTTTAAACGTCCAGATTTTGGACAAGTAGGAGAATTGTTGGTGAAACAGTCTCGCTTTGCCAATCTTATGAAGGTCAATGCAGAGCAAGCAGAATTGCTTTATGCAAAAGCTGCGGCAGATGCGAAGAAAAAATTCTTACGGTATGCCCGAATGTCAGGGGATTACGAAAAATTTATTGCTCGTGAAGCAAAAGCTTCGGATAAAAAAGCTGCGCAGCCAGTTCGTGAAAAAAGAGAAAGAAAAGAACGCCCAGTAGATCCTGAGCGTGAGGCAAGACGAGCTGCACGAAAAGCTGCACGTCAAGCAAAATAAAAAAGAGAAAAGCGGCAACTTAGTGTAAGTCGCTTTTTCTTTATGTGGGAGATAACATAAAGAAATGTATTTTTGGTATAATAGTAAAGAATAAGTCAGTGAGGAGGGCAGTATGTGAGTGATTTTAGTCAAATTTTTAATCTTGACTTCTGGCAAAAAATATTGGAGTTAAACCAATCGCCTTGGCGTGTGTTCATTTCAATCATCGATATCGCTATTGTAAGCTTTTTTCTTTATTTAGCTATGCGTTTTGTACAAGGCACAAAGCTGGTCAGCTTAGTACGTGGTGTTATTATTTTTGTTCTCATAAGAATAGTTGCTGGTTTGATCGGTTTGACCACTTTAGAGTGGCTACTCAATCAAGTAATTACCTATGGTGCGATTGCCGGTGTTATTATCTTTCAACCAGAAATACGTAGAGCTTTGGAAGGATTAGGTCGGACGACCAATCGGTTATCCGGTGGACGCAACCGGTCTATCAATAGCTATATTGAGGCATATGAAAAATCTTTTGCCTATATGTCTGAGCGTAAAATTGGAGCACTCATTGCTATTGAGCGAACACAAACTCTGAGTGAGTATGCTTCCACAGGGATAAGGTTAGATGCAGATATCTCCAGTGAATTAATCATCAATATCTTTATCCCGAATACGCCTTTACATGATGGGGCAGTGATTATTCAAGATGATAAAATTGCTGTAACCAGTGCCTACCTTCCTTTAACTGAGAAAACGGGAATATCCAAAGAGTTTGGGACACGACATCGTGCAGCTATAGGTTTATCAGAATCTTCAGATGCTTTAGTTCTTGTTGTTTCGGAAGAAACAGGAGGAATATCTATCGCTTATAATGGTGAGTTGTACGCGGATATTTCAAAAGAAGTGTTCCATGAAAAACTTATCGCTATTTTGGGACCAGAAGAAACAGGAGGCAAAAAATAATGAGAAATAATTTTTTCGCTTCAAAACTTTTTACAATCTTAGCTTCCATTTTCTTTGCAGTAATTTTATTCTTTAATGCAAGCTCTGCTGCGTTGAGAAATCAAGGTAACTCAACAACTGGAGAAGTTTATACGACAACTATTTCCAATGTACCAATTGAAATTAAGTATAATTCAGATGAATATTTTGCCAGTGGTTATAATAATACTGCTAATGTCTACCTGACAAGTTACAATCGCGTTCAGATTAATACAGAAGAAAACCCGGATTCTCGGAACTTTTATCTTGTGGTGGATTTATCCAATGCAAAAGAAGGAACAGTGACGATGCCCGTACGTATCCAACAACTTCCTAATGGCATAAATGCACAAATTGAACCTACAACCTTGACCGTTCGCTTAGAAAAGAAAGCCAGTGCTGAATTTAATGTAACACCCTTGATTGAACAAGCGCAGCTACCAGATGGTTTCAAAGTTAATGACATCAAGCTGAGTCAAGAAAAAGTCAAAGTAACAGCAGGGGAAACAAGCATCAAACAAATCCATGCCATCCAAGCGGCCTTACCAAGTGATGCATACTTAAATGATGATTACTCTGGTACGGTTACCTTGCATGCAGTTGATGCTGACGGAAAATTACTTCCCGCACAAATCAGTCCGGCGACAGTGCAAATGAAAGTGAGCGTAGAAAAGCCGTCAAAAACAGTCCCAGTTAATGTGAAGAAAACGGGAACACTTGACCAAAGTCTTTCAGACATGAAGACGTCTCTCTCTCAGAAGACAGTCACCATTTCAGGAGAACAAAGTGCTCTAGATAAGATTAATAGTGTTGATGCGACGGTAAACATATCTAATATTACGGAAAAAGAGACTGTAAATGTCGATATACAGGCAGATGGAGCAAGTGTGAAACCTAGTCAAGTAGAAGTAACAATGACTCCAGTAAAAAAATAAATAAGTAAAAAAAGAAAAGAGAAGAATAAAATGGGTAAATATTTTGGAACAGATGGCGTTCGTGGAGAGGCAAATGTAGAGTTAACGCCAGAAATGGCCTTTAAACTTGGGCGCTTTGGTGGCTATGTTCTTAGCCAACATGAAATCGGAACACCAAAAGTGTATGTAGCACGTGATCCACGTATTTCGGGTCAGATGCTTTCAACAAGCCTTATTTCAGGTCTGTTATCAGTAGGGATTGAGGTTTATGACTTGGGTGTTATTGCTACACCAGGAGTGGCTTATTTGGTCCGTAAAGAAGAAGCCTCTGCAGGGGTTATGATTTCTGCCAGCCATAATCCAGCCTTGGATAACGGAATTAAGTTCTTCGGAGCAGATGGTTTTAAACTTGACGATGATAAAGAGTTAGAAATCGAAGCTTTGATTGATGCTGAAGAAGATAAATTACCACGACCTTCTGCTGAAGGTTTGGGAATTTTACACGATTATAATGAAGCTGTACGTAAATATCAAGCATTTTTGAAAACAACAGCTGAAGGCGATTTTGAAGGTTACAAAATTGTACTCGATACAGCTAATGGTGCTTCATATACATCTGCGCGTGCTGTGTTTGCTGATTTAAATGCCGAACTCACAGTGATTGGTGAAAATCCAAATGGACTTAATATTAATGACGGTGTTGGTTCAACACACCCAGAGAAAACAGCAGATACGGTTGTAGAAACTGGAAGCGACATTGGTCTGGCTTTCGATGGTGATGCGGATCGTCTTATCGCAGTAGATGAAAATGGCAATATCGTTGATGGTGACAAAATTATGTTCATCGTTGGGAAGTATCTCCTTGAGCAAGGGAAATTAGCAAAAGATACCGTAGTTACAACTGTAATGTCTAATCTTGGTTTTCATTTAGCATTGGAAGAAGCAGGTATGAATTCCGTAGTAACGGCTGTAGGTGACCGCTATGTTGTGGAAGAAATGCGTAAAAATAATTACAATTTTGGCGGTGAACAGTCAGGTCATATGGTCTTCTTGGACTACAATACGACCGGTGATGGACAACTCTCAGCTATCCAACTTGTAAAAGTCATGCGTGAAACAGGTAAAAAATTATCAGAACTAGCAGCTGAAGTCACAATTTATCCTCAAAAACTTGTAAATGTTCGTGTAGCAAATAACGCTGCTAAAGAAGGGGCAATGGATATTCCAGCTATACGTGAAGTTATTACGGCCATGGAAGAAAAAATGAACGGCAAAGGCCGCATTCTTGTCCGCCCAAGTGGAACAGAACCACTTCTCCGTGTTATGGCTGAAGCACCAACAGATGAAGAAGTAAATGAAGTTGTTGACACAATAGTTGACGTAGTCAAAGAAGAAATTGGCGTAAAACTATAAAAGAAAAAGATTCGTAAGGAATCTTTTTTTGTTCCCAGACATACTGCATGAAAGAGGAAAGGAGTCAATGGCCAAAGACAAGACTCCTTTAGACTTTGCTAGAGTCACACAAGACTTAGCGAAAAACAATCACTTCCGTTTTCCGGGATTTAATTACTAATTTTCACGTGTTGAGTTGTGCTATAATAAGGCTATGAAATTAAAAGTTAATGAAGAAAAGATGCTCGCATTTGCAGAGCGTTTAGGTGGCCTTCTTCAGGCACAAGATATTATTGTTTTGACAGGAGAGCTTGGTGCAGGTAAAACAACCTTTGTGAAGGGTTTAGCTGTGGGCTTAGGAATTTCGCAGATGATTAAGAGCCCAACTTACACCATTGTACGAGAATACGAGGAAGGAAAGCTCCCTTTATATCATATGGATGTTTACCGTGCAGGAGATGATCCTGACAGCTTTGACCTTGACGATTATCTTTTTGGTGAAGGCATATCTGTTATTGAATGGGGCGAGCTACTGGGAGAAAGTCTACCTGAATCCTACTTAGAAGTGAAATTTGATAAATACGCAGACGGCTTTGCAACGGATGCTGAACGTGTCTTAGAACTTCTTCCACATGGACAACGCTATGAGGCACTACTAGGAGAATTATGAGCACAGAGTTACTGATTCGTGAAGCAACTCCTGAAGATAGCATAAAGCTTATTGCTTTTCTTAATCAGGTAGGAAAAGAAAGTCATTTTCTGACTTTAGATGAGGCGGGGATTCTTATGTCGCCCACGCAGATGCAAGATTACTTGACACAGATTCTTACGAAGGACAATAACGCTTATTTTCTAGCCTTTATTGGTCAAGAAATTGCTGGCGTTCTACATATTACGGCAGATTTTCACTATCGCATACGCCATATTGGGGATATTTTTATTGCTGTAAGTTCACAATTTCAAGGTTATGGTATTGCTTCTTTTTTATTTGAGGATGCCCTTGAATGGATTGAGGAGATGGACGTGATAAAGCGACTTGAATTAACTGTTCAAAAACGCAACAAAGCAGCTATCCATTTATATGAAAAGTTTGGTTTTGAGCTTGAAACAGTCCAAAAATATGGCGCACGCGATGAACATGGACAATTGATAGATGTGTATCAAATGGTCAAATTTTTCTAAGTGAAATAAGAGTGATCAGATAGGAAAAAAGAAGCCTATCTGGTTGCTTTTTTCATTTCCTGTTGTTTATTTGTAGAAATTTGATATAATTTTACTATGAAACTTTGGAAAAAATCGCTGTTGATGATCGTTGGGATCATCGCCTTAACGGCTGGAGCAGCCACTGTCTATGTTTCGACAGTTTTAGATAGCACAACAAAAGCATTTTCGAAAACCTATGCGGAAGTTGGAAGCACAGATGCGGGAAAAATTATCAAAGCGACTGAGCCATTAACAATTTTACTCATGGGTGTCGATACTGGAGGAGCTGACCGCGGAGGATCAACCAGCTGGGATGGTAACTCAGACTCACAGATCGTTATGACCCTTAATCCCAAAACGAATACAACAACGATGGTTTCTCTTGAGCGAGATGTCATGTCAAACATTTTGGATAATAAAGGTAATACTGTTTCGACACAGAAGATGAATGCCGCTTATCCGATGGGGTATAATGCAGGAGGGCTGGAAACAGGTGTCCAATATGCCATGAAGACAATCGGAGAACAGGCTGGTATTAATGTTGATAACTTCCTCATGATTAACTTTGATGGCTTGGTCAACTTGGTCAATGATGTGGGCGGTATTGATATTGACAATACAACTGGGCAGACTCTCTATATCTCTGACACAGAGCCGGAGTACACTGCGAAAGTTCCACCAGGTAAACAACACATTAATGGAGACCAAGCGCTGGTTTATTCGCGTGATCGCCATCACTTACCTAATGGAGACTATGGTCGTGCAGCACACCAGCGTGAAGTTATTTCAGCAGTTGTGACGAAGCTCTTGGCATTGAACAATATCACTCAATATCAAAAATTCTTGGACGATATTAGTGAAGACATCAAAACAAATATTCCAATCAATGGCTCAACTTTAACTTCTTTATTAGGTTATAGAGATTGTTTTAATAAAGTAGTTTCGATTCAATATCAAGGGATTGATTATATGAATCCAGGAGATGGTGGTTCTTATCAGCTGTTATCTACAAATACGACTTTAGCCGTTCAAAACGCTTTACGAAACTCTCTGAAAAAAGAGACAGGCAATAGTTTAAGTAATAATTTAATTACATACGAAACATTAACTGGTAATATACCTGATGCCTATTTCATGCCTTCAGCAACAGTAACAGAAAATGGCAAGTCAACTGTTTATGGTATTGATGTCAATGGTTCTTTTGTAAATCTTGACAGCAGCAATTCTGCTACCTATGTTGCGACAGATGGTAGCGCAGCGACAAGTGATAAGCCAACTTCATCGGATAAAACAAAATCTTCTGAAGAAAGTCAGGCTGATGCAACTACCCCAGATCCTTATGGGGCTTCTGTAGACGATGGCGCAGCATATGGAACAACTGACCCAGGAATGGGAGGTGCGAGTGCAGATGGTACAACCACTTATGTTGATCCTTATACAGGACAATAATTGCTTCAATTAGAAAAATATGATAGACTAGACAAGTAGTGTAAAAATCTACTTGTCTATTTTGGTCCGATAGCTCAGCTGGATAGAGCATTCGCCTTCTAAGCGAACGGTCGAGGGTTCGAATCCCCCTCGGATCATGGTGCCAAACCTCGCTCCGCCTTCGTGGCGGGGCATTTTTTGTTCTAAAAGTAAAGCTTAAAAGATGGCTTTTTAAATTAAAAAAATAAAGCACTTCATGGGAAGTGCTTTATTTTATACTATATATCGAAAGGCGTACTCCGCATTAGTTCAAAGTTAGCACGCGTAATCCAACTTTAAAATCTTTTTAAAAATTTCGACGGCAGCATCATAATCCTCATAAGGCAAATTATAGGCTTCAAGAAATTGATAAGTATTGATTTGCTCAACAACATCAAAGTGTGAGATGTAGTCAATCACACATTCTTTGAGCGACATCGTGCTAAAATCTTTCGTTCGGCTGTCTGATTTGTTTAATGCGTGTATCACTGGACTAATGTCAAATATTTAGACACAAAATGAGCTATATTTTCTTAAAATAGTTTTCTTCTTTCTGATTTGGAGTTAAACCATTGTTTGCGGAATGAGGATTATAGTTGTTATAAAACTGTTCGATGTATTCAAAGCAAGAGAGTTGAACTTCTTGAATGGAGTGATAAGTTCTTCTGTTTATTTCCCGTTGTTTGAGGTACTTGAAAAAGGCCTCAGTGACAGCATTATCATAAGGATATCCAGGTTTGGAGTAAGAAGCAAGCAATTGATGCTCATCTAATATTTTTCTAAAGGAAGCTGATTTAAATTGGCTACCTTGATCCGAATGAAAAATGATTGGTTCCTTAGGCTTCCTCTTATTTATAGCCATCCCTAATGTGTCACAGGCAAGTTTAGCATCAATCCTGTCACTTACTTTCCAAGCAATACATTTTCTAGAGTAGAGGTCAAGGATGGCGCAGAGATAAACATGCCGTCTATGTCCTATAGAAATATAAGTGAAATCAGTTGTCCATACTTGATTCGGGGACTTAGGATTAAATTCTTGTTTAAGGAGATTATCAGAAGAAAATGCAGGAGAGTGTTTTGATTTAACTCTAGGTTTAATCGTTGACATTTTAGGGAGTGTCATAGACTTGAGAAGTCTTAAGATACGCCCCTCAGAAATATTAACGCCATAATCACGCAGGAGAATGATTTTAAAAGCTCTCGTTCCAATTCTTTTCTTGGCTTTCATATAAATCTCAAGGAGTAATTTTCTCAAGCGTTGATTTTCTATTTCACGTTTTGAGGGCTTCTTGTTTATGAAGTTATAGTAGGTGGAACGATTGACATGTAAAACACGACAGAGCATAACTGTCGTGTGTTCAAATCGGAGTCTATAGACTGCTTTTAATCTCACTTGGAGTTTTGCATGAATATGGCACTTGCTTTTTTTAAGATAAGATTTTCTTCTTCGAGTTGGGCATTCCTTTTTTGTAATTCTTGAATCTGTTTAGCAGTCAAGACCGTATTATCTTCAAGACGAACTTGAGAGTACTGCTTGATCCATTTTGCAAGTGCAGAAGGGGAGACACCATAGTCTTTACAGAGTTCGGATTGAGTTTTACCTGTTTGGTAGAGATTAACGAGAGATTGCTTAAATTCCTCGTCGTAACGTTTAAAACCTGACATAAAAGTCCTTTCATTTTTGTGTCTTAATAGACAGATTATAACACACAATTTTCTGTCCACTTTTATAGTATAGCTCCATAGGGCTAAAGAAAGAGTTAAAATATCGCAAAGGAAAAGCAAGCAGGAAGAATTAGTCTTTGAGGAGGAACTGCTCAAGCTAGAAATAGAGCGACGCAAGCATGAAAGTAAGGAGAAACGTAGAATGCGGCGTAAGATGCAAAGAGAAAAAATGCTTGCCAACTTGCATCAAAATGATTAAGGAGAAAGACGATGAAAAAGTTATATGCGGTTTATAGAGGAGAAGCATTTTTAGATTGTGGAACAGCCAGTGAACTTGCAGCGCGTTTTGATACTAATCTAGAAAATGTCTATTCAAAAGTTAGTAAAGAACGCAAAGCAAGAAGTAGGGGCCAGTCTTTTTCAGACAATACCTTGCATTGGTATAGTTTTGATGATGGTAATGATGAGAACATCTGGCTTTCTTAACAAAAGATTCCTTTGGGTGACTCCAAAACGTATGTGGGCATTTTTGGCTTCTATATTGACATATAGCATTGTTGTGTAAAAGAGCTTCTAACCTAAATAATGCAAGGTTGGTCGCATTAAAGGGTTTTCAAAATAGAGTAGAAAGTTTGCAGAATAAGGGAAACTCTAAATTAGGTTAGACAAATCTATACTTGATTTTGCTATAATATAAACATGACTAGATATATGGCAACGATTGCTTATGATGGCACAAATTTTGCAGGTTTTCAAACCCAAAATAATCAACGGACTGTACAAGAAGAGATTGAAAAAGTTTTGACAAAATTAAATTCTCACCAGACTGTGATATTGCATGGCTCAGGACGTACAGATTCGGGAGTGCATGCGCATGCTCAACGTATTCATTTCGACTTGCAAGGGCAGCGAGATGAGGAACGTTTACGTTTCGCTTTGGACACGCAAACCCCATCAGATATTGCCTTTCGTGAAGTCATACAAGTTGAAGAGGATTTTCATGTTCGCTTTAACAAGCATGAAAAGATTTATGAGTATTTTCTGGAAAACAGTAAAGTTCGGAGTCCTTTTCACCGTTTGTATCGTGCACATTTTCGCTATCAACTTGATGAAGATTTGATGCGACAAGCTCTAGCAGATTTGGTTGGTACACATGACTTTACTGGCTTTACAGCAGCTGGTGCTACAGTTGAAGATAAGATACGAACGATAACTCAAGCTGAGATTGTAAAACTAGACGATGAAAACTATAAATTTATTTTTCGGGGCAATGGGTTTCTTTATAAACAAGTTCGTAATATGATGGGAACTGTGATCAAAATAGGAAATGGGCGGATGCCTGTCTCGCAAATTAAAAAGATTTTAGAAAGTAAAAATCGTGACCTAGCAGGTCCGACTGCTGCCCCAGAAGGGCTCTATCTCAAGGAGGTAATTTATTTTGACTAAAAATATTGTTGCTGTACATGACATTTCTTGCGTAGGTCGTTGTTCCTCAACAGTGGCGCTTCCGATTATTAGTGCTTATGGCATAGAGTGTCGACTATTGCCCACAGCGCTTTTATCAACACATACAGGTGGTTTTACCAACTTTACTTATCTTGACCTTACAGATGAAATGCGCAACATTATTCAAGCCTGGCAAGAATTAAATCTCCATATGGATGGAATTTATAGTGGCTTTATGGCTTCTGCGGAACAAATTGACGTGCTCAAAGACTTGATTGGCATATATAAAGATGCGAATAATCTGGCTATCATTGATCCAGTCATGGCTGATCATGGGGAACTATATAGTGTTTTCGATATGCACTTTGTAGAAAAAATGGGTGAACTTTTGCCTTATGCAGATGTTCTTTTGCCTAATATCACAGAAGCGTGCCTTTTAACAGGAACACCTTACCAAGAAGGTGTGCAGTCAGAAGCATTTATTGAAATGCTCATTGAAAAATTACAAGCACGTGGGGCAAAAAATGTTGTTTTGACGGGTGTTATGCTTGATGAAAAATATATTGGAGCCGCGGCTGCAAGAAGTACCGGACAGATTGACTATGTTTTGGCAGAAAAATTGCCAGGTGCATATCATGGCACTGGAGATATCTTCGGTTCTGTTTTATCTGCAGAGTTAACTAATGGTAAAACTTTAGCCGCAGCAACACGAGAAGCTGTTGACTATGTAGTTAAATCAATAAAAAATACACCAAAGTCTGCTGACAAACGTTATGGAGTAGAATTCGAGCAAACTTTGAAAAGTAAAAGAAAGCAGGAGCAATGAAGTACTCAACTAAAAAATTAACCCTGTTGGCTTTGTTAGCTGCCTTGACATTTGTCTTAGGCTATTTCACAAAAATACCTATTCCTGGTGGTTATTTTACCTTGCTTGATGCGGGTATTTTCACGACAGCCATGCTTCTTGGAAAACGTGAAGGTCTAATTGTTGGTGCACTAGCAGGATTTCTCAATGATTTTATTGCGGGATATGCGGCATACATGTTCTTTACCTTAGTCATTCATGGACTCCAAGGTTATTTAGGTGTTATAACAAAAAATAAAGCACTTAATTACGGGTTGGCTACCGTGATTATGGTCGGCGGTTATTTTATAGCAGATATGTTTATTGTTGGAAGTTTAGCCGTGGCATTACCCGACATGGCAATTAATGCCGTGCAAACCAGTGTCGGTTTTGTCGTTGCTTTGCTTCTTACAGAAATTCTTAAGAAATCAGGTGCTCTTCATGGACTTAAAACAAATTAAAGAAGAAACAAAAACAATTATTGAAGATGTTATTGCAAAAACAGAGATAAAAGCTGGACAGATTTTTGTCTTGGGCCTATCTAGTTCCGAAGTCAATGGCGGTACAATTGGTAAGAACTCCTCAGCTGAGATTGGCGAAGTAATTGTCGGAACGATTTATGAAGCACTCAAGGCGCGGGATATTTATTTAGCTGTCCAGGCTTGTGAACACCTTAACCGTGCTTTACTTATAGAGCAAGAATTGGCGGACAAAAAAGATTTGGAAATCGTTTCGGTTGTTCCACAGCTTCATGCAGGAGGGAGTGGACAAGTCGCAGCTTATAAGCTATTTAAGGCACCAGTAGAAGTGGAGCATATCACGGCATATGCTGGACTCGATATTGGCGATACAGCTATTGGAATGCACGTAAAGCATGTCCAAATCCCTGTGCGACCTGTCTTGAAAGAACTTGGCGGAGCGCATGTCACAGCTCTCAAATCACGCCCTAAGCTTATTGGTGGGGAACGTGCAAGTTATGAGTAAGTAAAAGTCTGGATAAGTGCCTCACTGGAAATTTTGCATATGAGTTGGTAATAAGGACAAAGTGTGAGAAAATGTATTTAACAATAAAGAGGGAGGTGCAGATGACATTTAAAGTCGAAGTAGATGACCTCAGAGGGAAACCAGTTGCTCGCGAGTCCTACTGATATTCACTAATTTCTAAAAGGAGGATAGATGTTCTTATCCTCTTTTTTGCTCCAGATAAAATCTAGGACCTTGACAAAAAAATCAAAATCATATAGAATAATATTCGGGCACCGCTTTTTGCGGTAAAGTCAGAAGCTCCCTTACAAAAGGGAGCTTATTTTTTTGTTTCGCTACCAACATTTGTGGCTAAAACCACTAAATGATGGATGGCAAGCTCTACGGAGCTTTGCCTAAGCGCCTCATTAGGAAAAATAAAAAAGCAACTATTTTTCCATTATATTTTCCCAGGCTTAATATAGAAAACAGAGGAGATTTCGCATTGGCAACTAAGTATATTTTCGTCACAGGTGGTGGTACATCATCAATGGGTAAGGGTATTGTTGCAGCGTCTTTGGGACGTTTGCTCAAAAACCGTGGCCTTAAAGTAACTGTACAAAAATTTGATCCGTATCTTAATATTGACCCAGGGACAATGAGCCCTTATCAACACGGTGAGGTTTTTGTTACAGATGATGGCGCTGAAACAGACCTTGACCTTGGGCACTATGAACGTTTTATTGATATCAATCTTAATAAATACTCAAATGTAACTTCAGGTAAAGTTTACTCTGAAATTTTACGTAAAGAGCGTAAAGGGGAGTACCTTGGAGCGACAGTTCAAATGGTGCCTCACGTTACAGATACATTAAAAGAAAAAATTAAGCGTGCAGCAACAATGACTGACGCTGATGTTATCATCACTGAGGTTGGTGGTACAGTAGGTGATATGGAATCCCTCCCATTCATTGAAGCCCTACGTCAAATGAAAGCCGAAGTTGGTTCAGATAATGTGATGTACATTCACACTGTGCCAATCCTCCACTTGCGTGCAGCTGGGGAGTTGAAAACGAAAATTGCACAAAATGCGACAAAAACATTGCGTGAATATGGTATCCAGGCCAATATGTTGGTGCTTCGTACAGAAGTTCCAATCACACGCGAAATGCGCGACAAAGTAGCCATGTATTGTGATGTTGATCCTGAAGCAGTTATCCAGTCTCTTGATGTGGAACATCTCTACCAAATTCCATTAAACTTGCAAGAGCAAAACATGGATCAAATCGTTTGTGATCATTTGAAACTTGACGCCCCTGCAGCTGATATGACCGAATGGGCAGCAATGGTTGACCATGTGATGAACCTTAAGAAAAAAGTCAAAATCGCTTTGGTTGGTAAATACGTAGAGTTGCCAGATGCCTATATCTCAGTGACAGAAGCCTTGAAACATGCGGGATATCCAGCAGATAGTGACATTGAATTGGACTGGGTGAATGCAAATGACTTAGATGATAGTAATGCTGCTGCACGTTTGAAAGATGCACATGGTATTATCGTCCCTGGTGGATTTGGTGAACGTGGTTCAGAAGGTAAGATTTCAGCTATCCGTTATGCCCGGGAAAATGATGTACCAATGTTGGGTATTTGTCTTGGTATGCAAATGACTTGCGTGGAGTTTGCACGCAATGTTTTAGGCATGAAAGGGGCACATTCTTACGAATTAAACCCAGAAACACCATATCCAATTATCGATATCATGCGTGACCAAGTTGATGTTGAAGACATGGGAGGAACCTTGCGCTTAGGACTCTACCCATCAAAACTAAAAGCAAACACTAAAGCACGTGCGGCATATAACGATGCGGATGTCGTTCAACGTCGTCACCGTCACCGCTATGAATTTAATAATAAATATCGTGAACAATTTGAAGCGGCAGGCTTTACATTCTCTGGTGTTTCCCCAGACAACCGTTTGGTCGAAATCGTTGAGTTAACCGATAAAAAATTCTTCGTTGCTTGTCAATATCACCCAGAATTACAATCACGTCCAAACCGTCCAGAAGAGCTTTATCAAGCCTTTGTTAAAGCTGCAGTGGAAAATATGTGAAAATAAAAATCCCTACTTAAGGTGGGGATTTTTTTAGTGCTTACTTTTTAATATTTTTTCCTATCATAATTTGATATACTGGATGCAATATTGAGAGGAGAAGCCATGTCAGAGTATCAACGTATGATTTCAGGGCAACTTTATAGAGCATCTAAGATTGAAAAAGAGTATGATCCACAACCAGGAAGAGTACTTGCCCAAAAGATAAATCAAACCAGCCTAATGGATCAAAAAGAAATTATTGCTTTAGAGAAACAATTGTTTGGGAGTACAGGAAAATCTATTTATGTGAATCCGCCACTTCAAGTCGATTATGGTTTTAACACACACATTGGTGAAAATTTTTATGCCAATGTGGATTGTATTTTTTTGGATGTTGCACCAATCACTATTGGAGACGATGTGATGTTTGGACCTCGCGTAAGCCTGATTACACCATTGCATCCTATCGATGCAGCTGTTCGGGTTCGAGGGCTTGAATATGCAAAACCAATCACTATTGGCGATCGTGTATGGCTCGGTGCAGGTGTTATTGTGAATCCAGGTGTTAGTATTGGTGAAGGAACGATTGTAGGGTCAGGAGCAGTAGTTACTAAGGATCTGCCCGCACATGTTATCGCTGTGGGAAATCCGGCACGTATTTTAAGAGAAATTAGTGAGACAGATCAAGAGTACTGGGAGCTACAAGAAAAGGATTATTATGACACAAAAAAAGCAGATTGAAAACCTGCTTTTTTTGATCGGTCTTTGAAAGAGAGATTAATGCTTTGGTTCCACAACTCCGACTTTACTAATGAGTAAAACAAAAAGTCCGAATACCAGTGAGACAACCAAAGTGCTAAACGGCTTGTCAGCTACCCCAGCGAGTGCGGTCATGATGTAACCTACAACTTCGCCGATAACGGCTGACCAGAAAAGAGTTACAAGTACTTTCATAATAATTCTTCTTTCGATTTTTCTTCAAAATAAAGTATAATACTATTAGAGCTAAAATTCAAGAATTATGCGAAAAAAGTATAAAAACAAAGGAGAAAGGGGCCAAATGTTTGCACAACTCAACACCAAAACAGAGTACAGTTTTTTAGATAGTGTTGTCCGAGTAGATGATTATCTGAATGTGGCAGAAAAAATGGGCTATAAACAGCTTGGCATTTGTGATGTCGGAAATTTACATGGTGCTTATCACTTTGCGATTGAAGCACAAAAGAGAAACATACAGCCCATTATTGGGGTTGAGCTTGTTTTTGAGCTGGACAGTTTACCTGTATCCTTTAGTTTTATTGCTAAAAATACTGAGGGGTATAAAAATCTTTTAAAAATCTCTTCCAGTCATAATTACGGTCGTCACCGTTTTTCTGATATTGAGAGTTTTTTAAATGATGTCGTTTTAGTGGTACCAGAGTCTTATGCGAATCTCTCAGCCCTTTCACAGATTCAAGCAGAAGTATATATTGGCATCTTGCCTACAGGTGTCGGAGGAACTTCGCTTCAGTTTCCGTACCTTCCTTTTCAGCCTGTGCGCTACTTGTCACAGGTCGATAATGAAAGCCTTGAAGTTCTACATGCGATTCGTGATTTAATACCTTACAATCAAGAGTTGACTTTGTCAAATGACCAACTTTTGCAGAGACCAGAAATTTACGAAAAATTATATGCTAAGAATTATCCTCAAGCCTTAGATAATCTTGAAAACTTAGTTGCAAATATTGCGTATGACTTTAGTGAGAAGTTAGGCTTGCCTCAGTTTGATAAACAAAGAAATGCAGCAGAGCTTCTTCGTGAAAGAGCAGAAGTCAATCTGCCTACAGGAGAAGACTATCGTGCACGTCTCAATCATGAACTATCGGTCATCCATCAAATGGGCTTCGATGACTATTTCCTTATCGTTGCCGACTTATTACGCTATGCAAGTGAAAACGACATCTATTGCGGCATGGGGCGTGGCTCTGCTGCTGGTTCATTGGTGGCTTATACCTTAGGTATCACTCATGTTGATCCGGTGGCAAATAATCTCTTCTTTGAACGTTTCCTTAATCCGGAACGTGTAGCAATGCCCGATATCGATATTGATATGCCTGATACCAAACGGTCCGAGTTGCTTGCTTATATGAAGCGGCGTTATGGTAGCGACCATGTGGCGCAGATCGTGACTTTCTCGACCTTAGGTAAACGACAAGCTTTACGTGATGTCGGAAAGGCTTTTGGGATGAACGAAGCTGAGCTTTCTTCTCTCACACGCATGTTGAGACAACGGTTTGGTTCGCTTCGTGATGAGTACGAGGAAAATCCTAAACTTAAGGCTGAAATATTACGCGACAGTCGATTGCAGAAGGTGTATGAGATAGCTACTCGTATTGAAGGCTTACCGCGTCAAACATCGACACACGCTTCGGGCGTGGTGTTAAGCCAAGAATCCTTGGTCAATTACGTGCCTCTAAAACCATCCGATGATTTGGCCTTGACACAATATGAGGCACCGGATGTTGAAGCAATTGGTCTGTTGAAAATCGACTTTTTGGGTTTACGAAATTTAACGATAATTGAGCGATTATGTGAATTAGTACAAAAACGAAAAAATGTTCACATCGATCCTTTGCACATAGATTTAGAAGATGACAAAACGTTAGCACTTTTCCGTGCTGGAAATACTCTAGGTATTTTTCAATTTGAGAATCCACAGATGAGACGTTTTTTGCGTAATTTAGCTCCAACAAAGTTTGAGGATATTGTTGATGCGACATCTATTTTCCGTCCAGGCCCTTCACAGTTTATTCCCCAATTCGTTGCCCGCCGACATGGACAGGAAAAAGTAGAAGTCATTGACGAGACACTGACAGAAATATTAGCGCCAACCTATGGTATTATGATTTATCAGGAACAGATCATGCAAGTTGCACAACGCTTTGCCGGTTTCTCTTTGGGTAAGGCTGACTTGCTCCGCCGTGCAATCTCAAAGAAAAAAGGAAAAGAATTTGAAGAACTCCAAGCCGAATTTTTAGCAGGAAGCTTAAAGTTGGGGCACACTGAAGCACAAGCGATGGAGATATATCGTCTGATTGAACGTTTTGCTAATTATGGTTTTAATCGTTCTCATGCCTATGCTTATGCTGCTCTAGCTTTTCAAATCGCTTATTTCAAGGCGAATTATCCCGATGAATTTTATGAGGTTCAGCTTCGAGACCGTAAAAGAGAGAGCATGATTCAAGATGCTTTGGGTAATGATTTTCAAATGGAGCAACCTTCCATCAATCGGATGCCTTATCATGACAGAGTAGAAAATGGTAAAATCGCCTTGGGCTTAGCAAATGTACGGAGCATTCCACGAGATATGGCATTTTGGATTGTTGAACATAGGCCCTTTAGTGATTTAGCAGATTTGGTGAAAAGTTTACCTCAAAATTTCCAGAAAGAAGATTATTTGCTACCACTTGTACAGATTGGAGCTTTTGATGACCAAGACATGAACAGAGGGAAGCTGGCTCAAAACTTATCAACTCTCATTGATTATAGTCAAAATATTCAACTGGATCTCTTCGGTGCATCTGCCTTAAAATTCTCTTTTCAAGATGCAGAAGATTATCTGCAATACGAGAAATACGAGTATGAAAAGCAGTTTTTAGGTGTAGGGATTACGCCACACCCCTTGCAAACTTTAGCACTTAAACTGAAAACAAATTTTACAGCACTGACTGATTTGCAAAAAAATAAGCGAGCGACTGTTTTAGTCGAGCTGCTTGCTGTGCGTACCCATCGTACAAAGACAGGAGAGACAATGGCTTTCCTATCAACAACTGACAGTAAGGAAAATTTTGACATTACACTTTTCCCAGAAAATTATCGGCGGTTTATGGCAAATCTCGAAAAAGGAAAATTTTATTTAATTTCTGGCAAAGTTTCTGAAAGAAATGATGCTTTACAGATGCTAGCTGATCGTGTCATCGAAGTAGAAGAGACAGACCGTAAACTTTGGTTGAATCTTGAAGATGCAAGTCATAATACGCATATTTCTCGAATTTTACGGGAGTTTCCTGGAGGAATACAAGTCATTTTGCATTTTGCTGACACAAAAAAAACCACACAGACTCAAGTCTATGTGGAAGAAAATGATTTACTTTTGAACAAGTTGAAAACCTATGTCTTAAACGCTGTTTATAAATAGCGTTTTTTCTTATGATCCCACATAACCATAGATGGAGAACCACATCAGCATTGCAGCACCAAGAACAAAAAGATGCCAGACCACGTGAGCGAAAGGGAATTTATAACGGTATATAATTGCTCCGACAGAGTAAATTACGCCTCCTCCGACGAGAAACCAGAAGCCATAGGCAGGCAGAAGCTGCCAGAGAGGGTAAATGGCAAAGAGGATGACCCATCCCATAACAATATAAAGGACAGTTGAACCTCTAGGCACGGTATTCCATCGTGGGAGGTAGATAGCTGTAACGACTATTCCCAAGATCGCACAAAGCCAAACAAGTGCTAACATTCCCCAGCCTAGCCAATTTCCTAATGTAACGAGGCAATAAGGGGTATAAGTTCCTGCGATGAGTAAAAAGATACCGCTATGATCAAAAACTTGAAAAACTTTTTGAGCGCGTGTAAAGTGTAGGCTGTGTGCCAAAGTTGAAAAGAGAAAAAGTAGTACAAGAGAGGCTCCATAAATTGAGAAAGCAACAATCTGTATCGGTGAATGATTGGCTACTCCTTTAAGTATGAGTAAAACAAGTCCTGTAATAGCAAGACCAGTTCCGACTCCGTGTGTGATGGCATTAAAGACCTGGTCGACAATTTGATAAGCGCGAGAAGCTGGCTTTTCCATTGATCTCCTTCTTTCCATAATAATTTCGCTTTCTAAAATCAAAATATTTATAAATTTGAAAAAGAGGATTAGCGAAATTGCAGTTCATTTGGTATAATATTAATATATATTAACATAGATTGTTTAGAAAAGAAATCGAAGTCTTTTTATTTTGATTTGGAGAAAATATGACAATTAAAATTGTGACAGATTCATCAATAACTATTGAACCAGAATTAGTAGAAGAACTTGATATTACTGTAGTTCCATTGTCGGTAACTATTGACGGGACAACTTACCTTGATTCAGACTTACCCTTGGACTCATTTATGGAAAAAATGAAGGCTTCTAAGGCATTGCCTAAAACAAGCCAACCTCCTGTAGGGGTCTTTGCAGAAAAATATGAAGAAATTGCCAGTGAAGAAGATGCGATTATTTCCATCCACATCACTGAAAGTTTAAGCGGTACAGTACAAGCAGCACGTCAAGGGGCAATGCTATCTGGCCGTGATGTAACAGTTCTTGATAGTGATTTTACGGACCAAGGTTTGAAATTCCAAGTAGTGGAAGCCGCACGATTGGCTAAAGAAGGTCTTGGAAAAGAAGAAATCTTGAAGAGAATTAATCACGTACGTGAAAATACAGAACTGTTTATTGGGATTTCGACGCTCGAAAACCTGGTTAAAGGCGGACGTATCAGTCGTACAACCGGAATCGTGGGAAGTCTCTTGCATGTACGTATCGTGATGGAACTAAAAAACCGTGAGCTAGGTGTAATGACACGAGGACGTGGGAATAAGACATTTACCAAATGGTTAGATGAAACGGTAGAACACATCGCAAACTCTGGACGTAAAATTCGTGAGATTGGCATTTCACATGTAGAAGGACTTGATTTTTCTAATAAAGCGAAGGAAGCTTTGCAAAAATTTGTTGAAAAACCAATTTCTATCCTCGATACTAACTCTACTATTGCTACTCATACAGGACCGGGTGCTTGGGCTGTAATGATTGATTATGAATAAAAAACTGAAAATTATTCTTGAACTTGCTGGCTTTTTGCTAGCAAGTTTACTTGTATTCTGTTTGCTTTCCTTGATGAGTACTCCAGCTGGCAACCGTTTAAAAGAAGAAGTACAGGATCAAGATAAAATCGTGAATTACGTGGCATTGGGAGACTCATTAACAGAAGGTGTTGGTGATGCAACAGGCCAAGGTGGCTTCGTCCCTCTTTTAGCAAAAGAGGTAGAAAACCAAACCACAGGAAAAGTAGAGTCACAAAACTTTGGTCATGCAGGTGATACAAGTACCCAAATCTATGGAAAAATGCAGGACAGAGAAATCCAAACTGCTATAAAAAATGCAGATTTTATCACTTTGACTGTTGGTGGGAATGATGTTATGAAAGTTATCCGAGATAATGCTGCTCGTCTTTCAAAACTTAAAGAAAAAGACTTTGAACAACCTGCGCGTAATTATCAAAATGAGCTGAAAAAAATCTTTGAGACTATTCGGCTAAATAATCCTAAGGCTCATGTCTATGTTTTAGGGATTTATAATCCTTTCTATATGAATTTTCCTAATATAACAGCCTTGCAAACAATCATTAATAATTGGAATATCGCAACAGAGGAGACGGTAAAAGAAGAAAAAAATACGAGTTTTATTGCCATTAACGATTTGCTTTACAAAGGAATCGGAGGGGAGAAAGGGATTTCTGAAAGTCAGTCTCAAATCAATGATCTCCTTTACACAGCAGATAGTTTCCACCCCAACAATATTGGCTATCAAATCATGGCTGATGCAGTATTTAAAGAATATCAGGTGATCAATGAAAAATAAAAAAACAATCTGGAAATGGCTCTTTCTTGCTCTATTAGCAATTAATCTTGGAACTTTTGCTTTTATTTCGAGTCGCGTATTTAATGTGCGGGACCAACAATCTTTGAGACAAGTAAGTAAGCCTAAAGAGACGACAGAAGTCGCTAAAATAACGACTAATCGGGACCAGTTAAACCAGCTTATTAATACTTATCTGCAAGATTTTCAGACTTCAGACATGAGTTATAAATTCTATCTATCAAATAGTCAAGCTGTTTTAGAAGCTTCTTACCAACTTTTTGGACAAAAAATTCCACTCTATATTTACTTTGAGCCTTTGGCTTTAAATGATGGTTCTGTTGCACTTCAGGTGAAGAGTGTTTCGGCAGGGTCGTTGAACTTACCAACAAGTGCTGTTCTTGCTTATGTGAAGTCAAGCATTAAGCTTCCAGCCTTTGTAGAAGTCTTACCAACGAAGGATCAAGTCATATTACATCTGCCACAACTTACTTTAGCAGATAATTTATATTTAAAAGCAAATCAGCTAGATTTAGTCAGTGGAAACTTTACTTTTAATTTGATGATTCAACCTTAAAATCAGCTAAAAACCGCAGAAAAACGCTGTTTAGGCTTGCAAAGGTTCACAACATTTGATAAAATGAAAAGTGCCTAATAAGAACAGGTAAAACAAAATATGGAGGACATTTTTAAAATGGCTAACAAACAAGATCTTATTGCTGAAGTTGCAGCAAAAGCTGGATTGACTAAAAAAGATGCTGAAAAAGCAGTTAACGCTTTCGGTGAATCAGTAACTGAATTCCTCGCAAAAGGAGAAAAAGTTCAACTTATCGGTTTCGGTACTTTCGAAACTCGTGAACGTGCAGCTCGCGAAGGACGCAACCCACAAACTGGTGCAGCTATCCAAATCGCAGCAACTACAGTTCCTGCATTTAAAGCTGGTAAAGCTTTGAAAGACGCTGTTAAATAATCTAGCGTAGAAATACTGATACCGTGGTTAACCATGGTATTTTTTATTGTCTTTGATTATAAAAATTTGTAGCTCTTGCATGTTTACTTGCAGTAAAACAGAATGAAGATAACAGTTGAGTATATAATGATTTTCAAGCTGTAAAAAGCGAGAAAAAAGTGATAGAATGTAAGGATGAAAAAATGCTTCCGCTGCTTAAGCTAAGGAAGCTGCTAAATGTTATTCAGAAATGGGGAAACTAAAATCATTTACTTTGATAATTCAGCCACTACCGCTATAAATCCAGAAGTTTTACGCACATATACAGATGTAGCCACTAAAATTATGGGAAATCCCTCGAGCTTGCACAGTTTAGGAACAACTGCAACACGTCTTTTGGAGGCTTCACGCCGTCAAATCGCGGATCTACTTCATGTTAATACAGAGGAAATTTACTTCACAAGTGGTGGAACAGAAGGCGATAACTGGGTCTTAAAAGGTGTGGCATATGAAAAAGAAAGATTTGGGAAGCACATCATTATCTCAGCCATAGAACATCCTGCAGTTAAAAATACTGCAGCATGGTTAGCTATGCAAGGATTTGAAATTGATGAAGCACCTGTTGATGAACGGGGATTTGTTAAAGTTTCAGAACTTGAGGCATTAATCCGCGAAGATACAATTTTGGTATCTGTCATGGCCGTAAATAACGAGATAGGCTCTATTCAACCGATCAAAGAAATCGCTAAACTCTTGGAAAATCGTCCTACCATTTCTTTCCACATTGATGCTGTCCAAGCCATTGGTAAAATAGCTGTTGAGGACTTTATGTTGGAACGTGTGGACTTTGCAACATTTTCAGCGCACAAATTCCACGGGCCACGTGGTGTCGGTTTTCTTTATATTAAATCAGGAAAACGCTTAGCCCCTCTTTTACATGGCGGTGGTCAGGAAAATAACAAGCGTTCGACGACTGAAAATGTTGCTGGTATCGCTGCTACAGCTAAGGCTCTTCGTCTTGCACTATCTGATTTTGATCATAAAGTTGAGAAAATTCGTCAAATGAAAGCAATCATCTTTGAGGAACTCTCTAAGCAAGAAAAAATTATCCTTTTTTCAGAAATGGATGACTTTGCTCCCAATATATTGACCTTTGGAATTCGTGGAGTTAGAGGAGAAGTTGTTGTTCATGCTTTTGAAAAACATGAGATTTTCATCTCAACAACATCTGCATGTTCTTCGAAGAAAAATGCTGCTGCCGGCACACTCATGGCTATGCATGTCAAACCTGATCTTGCAACCAGCGCTGTACGTGTTAGTCTGGACCATACAAATAATATGTTAGAGATTGAAGCCTTTCTTACAATCTTCCGCAATATTTATCAAGAAATGCTTAAAGTAGCGAATTGATAAAAGAATAAAAGCCCCGATTAAGTGTCGGAGCTTTTTTATCTGTTGTTTAAGTAAAGAGGTGGCTAAAATAAAACTATTGATGTTTCTCTTAAGTTAAGAGTTTAAGAATTAAAAATCATAGAGTTCTGTAGAGAGGTAGCGCTCGCCATTGTCAGCAGACAAGGTCAATACTTTCTTTCCTTTACCTAATTTTTTCGCAACTTCAAGAGCAGCCCAAATCGCTGCACCACTTGAAATCCCTACAAGGAAGCCCTGGCTAAAACCAATTTCGCGAGCAGTAGTAAAAGCTTCTTCCACAGGGACATCAATTACTCCATCATAAGAAGAAGTGTCCAAAGCTTTAGGGATAAAAGGAACACCAATTCCTTGAAGTTTATGGGGCTGTGGTTGCCCGCCTGTTAAGACAGGAGAACTTGCAGGTTCTACCGCATAACTTTTGAGCTTAGGATTCGCTTTTTTCAGTACATGAGAAACCCCAGAAATAGTTCCACCGGTTCCCGCACCAGCCACAAAAGCATCCAAACCTGTTTCACCAAAAACGTCCAGTATTTCTACAGCTGTTGTGGCTTCGTGAGCAGCTGGGTTAGCCGGGTTGTCAAACTGAAGTGGAAGGAACCATCCTTTTTCTTCTGCAAGATGCTCTGCTGTAGCAATAGCTTCATTCATTCCTCCAGCAGCTGGAGTTAAAATAAGTTCAGCACCGTAAGCTTGAATTAATTTACGGCGTTCAAGTGAGAAGGTTTCAGGCATGACAATCACAACTTTGTAGCCTAAAGCAGCTCCGACAAAAGCAAGTCCGATTCCAGTATTTCCAGAAGTTGGTTCAATAATAGTCCCACCTTCTTTTAGTAGTCCATCCCGCTCTGCTTGCCGAATCATATTGAGGGCAATACGGTCTTTTACTGATCCTCCAGGATTAAATGCCTCAAGTTTAACGTAAACCTCAGCACTGTCTTCAGGAAGATTGCGAAGCTTGATAATGGGTGTTTGCCCAATGAGTTCAGTAATGTTTTCATAAATTTTAGACATAGAGTTCTCCTTTTATCTTTGATGATCCTGCTTCTTATTATAAAACCTACTTTATCAGTTTTACATAAAAAAAGCGAATAAGCGCTATAAAAATATAATATCAAGGATTATATAGTTTTACATTAGATAATAAATAGTATATACTTAGAAATAATGAATATTTTATTTATGGAGTTTTTATAAGATGAATACAAAACACAAATTTTTATTTGGCGCAGCTGCTGTAGCCCTTACAAGTCTTGGGGCTGTGAAAGCACAAGCAATGTCAGTACAAGAGTTGGCTGAAGCAGCAACTCCAGTCGCAAACGAATATGGTCTTTACCCCTCTGTTATGATTGCCCAAGGTATTTTGGAAAGCAGTGCTGGACAAAGTGCACTAGCTGTAAATTATAATAATATTTTCGGTGTGAAATACACTTCAGGAAATCCAGTTTATTTGCCTACACAAGAATTTCTTGACGGACAAATGCATAATGTCGTGGAACCTTTCCAAGCTTATGCTTCAGTTGCAGAGGCTTGTGCTGCACAAGCACGTTTATTACGTGGCTCTTTCTTGTATTCAGGTGTTTGGCGTGAAAATACAAGCTCTTATCAAGATGCAACCGCTTGGTTGCAAGGACGCTATGCTACAGATCCAAATTATGCCTCAAAATTAAATGCTGTTATCGCGCAATATGGTTTAACAGCTTATGATGGCGGAGAAGTCGCTACAACTTCAACAACAAGCTATGTGACAACTACAACTTCTACAGATACAAGTTCATACGGTACACAAACTTATACTGTTCAAGAAGGTGATACAGTCTATGATATTGCAGCACACTATGGTGTATCAATGGATGCAATTCTTTCCCAAAATGGTCTCTCAGCTACAGATCACATCATGCAAGGTCAAGTTCTACAGATACCAACAGCTGGGACTAGTGCAACGACGACAACTTCAACTACAAGTGCTTCAACGATGGCAACAAGCACCGTTTCTAGTTCTTATACTGTTCAATCAGGTGATACTTTAACATCAATTGCCTCTGTTTATGGAAGAACAGCAGATGAACTTGCCGCAATGAACGGTATTACAGGAAATATCTATCCTGGCCAAACATTATCTGTATAATAAAAACATCTCTATATTAATATAGAGATGTTTTTTTGAGGGAAATTCTGAAAGCTTACTAAGCTGAATATAAAAAAGCCCAATGGGGCTTTTTATATTAGAAAAATGGATTATAAAGTTTTTCATTTCCAATCGTTGTGCTTGGACCGTGCCCTGGATAAACCGTATAATCGTCGGGAAGGCTAAAAAGTTCTGCCTCAATGGACTGTAGTAATTGTGTGTGATTCCCACTTGGAAGATCTGTTCTTCCAATCGCACCAGCAAAAAGTGCATCACCGGAAAAAATAAGCTCCTCTTCTTCGAAAACAAGACTAATTCCTCCAATAGAATGCCCGGGTGTGTGGCGTACGTGGAATTTTAGCCCAGAGAGATTATAAGGAGTATCACAGACATAATATTCATCTATATTAGTCTTACAAGTGACAGGAAAGGGGAGCATTAAAGCTGAAGCATTAAGCTCGGGGTTTTTGAGCCACTCTTTTTCATTTTCATGTAGATAAACTTGAGCATTAGGATAGGCTTGCTTGAGGGTATCAAGCCCCATGATATGGTCAAAATGTGCATGAGTCAAGAGAATAGCAGTTAAAGGCTTGTCAATCTCTTGAAGTTTTGCAATAATTTTTTCTGGTTGACTGCCAGGATCAATAAGTATACTAAAAGCAGAATTGCTCAGGATATAAGCATTTTCCTGAGCAATTTCACTAACGATTTTCTCGATTATCATAAATTAATTTCCTGTTACACTAAGGTCAGAACCTTGTTTTACGACATCGCTTGGCATTTGCCAGTCTGCAACAGATGTTGGATCAGGATATAAATCTGTCATCATTGCTTTGAAAACTTTAGCAGCGATATACATATTTTCGCCATAGACAGGTTGTAGTCTATTTTTATAACCGGTCCATACAGCCATAGAATATTGTGGTGTGTAACCAACAAAGTTTTCGTCTGGTGCCATTGAACCACCTTGGAGCTGAGCTTGCGTGATTCCAGCTGTTTCAAGAGCTTTAGGATATTCAGCATCATCGTAGTTGGAAGTTCCTGTTTTCCCTGCTTCAGGAAGGCCAGGAGTTTGTGCATAAAGACCTGTAGAAAGAGCAGGTATTGTGCCGTCATTTCCTTTGATAACATCTTTGAGGATATCAGTAATAAGATAAGCAGTTGAAGACTTCATCGCACGCGTGCGCTCTGGCTCATAAGTTTTTGTCGAGCCGTCAGGCATTACAATTTTCGAAACATAGTAAGGTTTTGTGTAGATACCATCGTTCGAAAAAGCAGCATAGGCAGCAGCCATACGTTCAGAACTTGCACCATATTGAGAATCTGTGCTGATTGAATTACTAGAAATACCATTTGAGAAGACCATATTTCCGGGCTCATAGATGGCTCTTCCTTCGCTATCGGTACCAGTTTGTACAGGGTACTTAAAGCCAAGTTTATTGGCAAAAGCAGTCGCATTATCTAATCCTACAGCAGCTAAAGTTTTAATAGCCGGGATATTACGTGAAAGAGCTAAAGCTTGTCGTACGGAGATGTTTCCTAGATACTGATTGTCCCAGTTGTTCAGTTGAATATTTTGAGCATCGGGATAGAAGTAAGGACCTGAGTCGGAAATGGTTTGGGCAGTGCTTGTATAAATGCCATTTTCAAAGGCAGGTGCGTAGTCGATGAGTGGCTTCATCGTTGAGCCCCAGTCACGAGTGGGTTCTGTAGCTTGATTTGAGCCAAAAGGAACGATTTCTTGCTTACGTCCACCGATTTGGGCAGCAACGCCACCTGTCTGTGTATCAATCAAAGTTGAAGCAACTTGAAGTTCGTCATCAGTGAATGGTACAGAATCATTGGTATTGACAATGTTGAATAGATTTTCCTGCGCTTTGCTGTCAAGCGTAGTATAAATCTTTAAGCCAGCATTTGGCGCATCTGTTCCTGTTTCTCGATTGGCTTGCTTGATGGCTTCATTGATGAAGTCATTGGCATATTCAGGAATGTTCACACCGCTCTTCAAGTCTTGAAGACCATCATCGATTGGTGTATTGATGGCTTCATCTCTTTGTTTCTCAGTGATTTTACCATTGCGGTACATCGCATTGATTACCAAATCGCGACGATATTTCGCAGCTTCTGGGTTTTTATAAGGATTATAAGTATTTGGTGCTTGTGGCATACCCGCAAGTAGGGCTAACTGTGCGATAGACAAGTCTGTTAACGGTTTATTATAGTAAGCTTGAGAAGCTGTCCCCATACCGTAATAACCATTCGCCATATTGACTTTATTGACATAAGCAGTAAAGATTTGCTCTTTTGACCATTTTTGGTCCAGCTGTAAGGCAAGCCAAGCTTCTTGAATTTTGACTTTCATGTTTTGGTCAGCTGAGTCAGTAGAGAAGAAAGACAGTTTAATCAACTGCATATCTAAGGTAGAACCACCTTGCATATGTCCACCACGTAAGTTATTGACTAAAGAACCAGCAATACGTATTGGGTCAACACCACGTGTATTGAAAAAGCGGCGGTCCTCAATCGAGGTTACAGCATTAACAAGCATGACAGGTATATTATCAGTCTGTACTAAATCACGTTGTTCCGCACCAAGAGTAGCAATTACTTTCTCATCCTTGTCATAAACGACCGTTGATGGGGGTGACTCTAATTTGCTCATATCTAATTTCGGCGCATCTTTTGCGTAATAAATAAAGAGCGCACCAGCAGCAACAAAAGTCAGAATAATTGTTGAAAAAATCAGAATTAAAGCCCATTTCAATGTTGAAATGAGAGATCTTTTAACTGCAGTGTTTTTATTTCGATTCATTTTTGATTTTTTTCGTTTGTTAGTAGGAATTTTAATTCACCTCGCAAAGTTGATTAACGATATCCAAGTAAGGGATTCTAGGAATCTGATTTGATGGGATTTGATAAGCATGTTGCTTAATATAATCAAGAGGAATAGACTTTAAGCCTTTTTTTTCTTGATAAAAACGAATCAAATTCTCAGATGGCAAGTAGTAAGTTTCGTCCAAAGAGGCAAAGTGTAAGAGCACAAAGGCAATGCCTTTTTGTTCAAGGACTTTGGACATATGGACGATTTGATGCTCATGAAAATTTTTCAGAGGAAAACTTGTCTTCTGATGGGTTTCCTTAGCTTCAAAATCAATATATCTTCCCTGATAGACGCCAGAATAATCTGTAGTTGAAGCCTGTCTAAAGTAGGCTTCGGTAATTTTAGCACGGCTACGTTGGGGATAGTCAACCTTTACAATTTGGATAGGAGTGGGTTTTTTATGAATCACAGCGATATCATGTGCAAGATAATAATCATTAGTCGCATTGATCTCTGCTTCAAAGTTCATACCACGTTTACCAAATTTTACTGCCGATTTAGATTTTACCATATTCGGAGTACTTTTCGCAGCGTTATGCACCACTTTTTTCTCTGTTTGTTTTCCTGAAAAATTTTTTATTTGTTTATTTAATCCTTGAGGATATTTTAGCATGTGTGTTTTTCCATATATTAAATTGTTACTTCTATTGTATAATGTAATTATAGCAAATTATTTGTCTTTTGGATTATTACAGTTAAAATGGTATTTTATTGTAGAGTTTGTGGCTAGTTTTTTTACTTTCAAATTTTAATAACAGCTATAAAAATAGCTCCTTTATTTTTCTTAAGTCGTATAAAAAGTATAAACGAGGAGAAAAGATGTTTTTTGATAATCAAGAAAAGAAAAAATATGATGTCTTATATTGTGCAAGGAAGGACCCGTTATGAAAACATTGCTTATTACAGGTTACACAGCTTTTGATTTAGGGATTTTTGATGAGAAGGATATCAAAATCAAAATTATCAAAAAAGCCTTTAAAAGAAGATTGGAAGCGTATCTGGACAAAGGATTGAAATGGGTTATTTTCACGGGTAATTTAGGCTTTGAATATTGGGCATTACAAGTTTCTAAAGAATTACAAACAGAATACGAGTTCCATATTGCAAGTATTTTTCCCTTTGAAACGCAGGGAAAAAACTGGAACGAGGCGAATCAAGCAAAATTGCGTGAATTTAAAGATGTAGATTATGTTAAATATGCTTACGAAGATTACGAAAATCCAAGTCAATTTCGTCAGTATAACGATTTTTTGCTCGAAAATTCAGATGGTTCTTTAGTTTTATATGACGAAGAAAACGAAACTAAGCTCCATTTTATTACGGATAAGATGCAAAAGACATCAAATTATAATATGGAATTGATTAGATTTGAAGATTTACAAGAAATTTGTGACGATATGAACAATATGTAACATAGACACAAATTCTTACACAATAGTAAAAAAACGCACTTTTTTTAATCTGTAATTTTTGGTATAATAAGTAACAAATAATAGCGCTGCTCAAGTTTAATAATTGGTTACAGCCTAGATAGAATGGGGAAAGAAAGTGGTTGATTTATACTTATCGCCTTCATGTACTAGTTGCCGTAAGGCACGTGCATGGTTGGACAAACACAGTGTCCCTTATACGGAGCACAACATTTTGACACAGCCGATGACAAATGATGACTTACGTAAAATTTTGTCAAAAACAGAAAACGGAACGGAAGATATTATTTCAATTCGGTCAAAAATATTTCAAAAGCTTGCTTTGGATCTTGATGAGTTGACCATTAACGAGTTGATTAATCTTGTAACAGAGTATCCAAACCTTTTACGTCGTCCGATTATCACAGATGATCGTTTGTTACAAATTGGTTTTAATGAAGACGAGATTCGTGCTTTCTTACCTCGTCATTATCGTCGTGCGGAAATGAAACGTGCCGTAAACGACTTCTAAATGAATAAGGGAGAGTGGAAATAATGAAAGCTAATTATCAATATCCACTTGATTTAAGTTGGAGTACTGCTGAAATGACTGCAGTGCTCTCTTTTTTCAATCAAGTGGAAAATTTTTATGAGAGTAAAGTGGACAAAGAAGAATTCTTGGAGGCTTATAAAACATTCAAGAAAATTGTACCTTCCAAGATGCAAGAAAAACAGCTGGGGCGAGAATTCGAAGAAAGCAGTGGTTATTCGCTTTATCGTGCCGTCAAGGAGGTACAAGCGAGTGAAAGACAATTTGTTCGCTTTGAAAAAGCTTAAACAAGCAAAAACTTGGGTGAGAGAAGCCGGTGCTTTTCTTCGTGATAATATTCATCAAACTTTGGAAGTTTCGCAAAAAAGTAATTTTAGTGATTTGGTGACAAATTTTGATCAGCGGGTTCAAGAAATCATCATTGAAGAAATTATGAAGAATTATCCTGAGGATAAAATTTTAGCCGAAGAAGCCGGACGAAATACAGCAGCTTTTGACCGTAGTCAAGACAATTTTTGGGTTTTAGATCCTATTGATGGTACGATAAATTTCGTGGTGCAGCAGGATAACTTTGCTGTGATGCTGGCTTATTATGAAAAAGGGCAGCCCCAATTTGGATTAATTCTTGATGTAATGGCGGACAAACTTTATTGGAATAACCCGCAAGAAGTATATTGCAACGATAGAAAACTTTCCTATAAACCGCAAGCATTTGAAAAAAGTCTGCTTTCAATCAATTCAATGATTTATCGTAAAAACTTATATAAACTAACGGACTTTAGTTTAACTACTTTAGGAGTAAGGATGTTAGGTAGCGCAGGAATGGCCTATGCGGACCTTCTTGAAGGAAAAACTGTCGCTTATTTTAGCCTTTTACAACCTTGGGATTATGCCGCAGGAGGTATTTTGACCGAAAAGCTCGGTTTTGTGACCAAAACCTTTGAGGGAGCAAAACCCAATCTTATAGACCGTCAGTACGTTTATAGCCTGCCTGCACATTTAGTTGAACAACTAATACAAAGGACAGACATAATCCTGTAAAGTTGACGAAAAGATTCATTGTGCTATAATTTAGGGTGTCTTTCAGAATAAAGAAATTATAGGAATGTATAAATGGATAAAATAATTGTCAAGGGTGGAAATACCCGCCTTAAAGGAACTGTAGAAATTGAAGGAGCAAAAAATGCTGTTTTGCCTTTGCTTGCAGCGACACTTTTGCCAAGCGAGGGAGAAATTATTCTTCGTAATGTTCCTATCTTGAGCGATGTTTACATGATGAACAATTTAGTGGATCATCTTGGAGTTGACTTAGAGTTTTCAGAAGAAAGCAAGACGGTTCACGCACAAGCAGCTTCTAAAGTAAAAACAAAAGCACCCTACGAATTTGTAAGCAAAATGCGTGCCTCTATCGTTGTAATGGGTCCAATTTTAGCTCGAAACGGGCATGCTCGTGTCTCAATGCCCGGAGGTTGCTCAATTGGTTCGCGTCCTATCGATCTCCACTTGCGTGGCTTTGAATTGATGGGGGCGGAAATTACTCAAGAAGCGGGTTACATTGAAGCTAAGGCTGAAAAGCTACGTGGTGCACATATCTATTTGGACTTCCCATCAGTAGGTGCCACACAAAACTTGATGATGGCTGCAACTCTAGCAGAAGGAACAACAACTTTAGAAAATGCAGCACGCGAGCCTGAAATTGTTGACCTTGCAAATTGGCTCAATAAGATGGGTGCAAATGTCAAAGGTGCTGGTACAGATACAATTATTATCAAAGGTGTTGAAAAAATGCATGGAGCTAACCACGCAGTTGTACAAGACCGTATCGAAGCTGGAACCTTCATGGTAGCAGCGGCAATGACACAAGGCGATGTGTTAATCAAAGATGCGGTTCGTGAGCACAACCGTCCCTTAATTTCTAAATTGATTGAGATGGGTGTGGAGTTTGTCCAAGAAGATGAAGGACTTCGTGTTCTAGGTCCTGAAATCTTAAAAGCAACAAATGTAAAAACTTTACCACATCCTGGTTTCCCAACAGACATGCAATCGCAAATGACTGCGGCTCAAGCTATCGCTAAGGGTGAATCAACAATGATTGAAACGGTTTTTGAAAATCGTTTCCAACATTTAGAAGAAATGCGTCGTATGGGCTTAACGGTCGATATTACACGTAACACAGCCATCATCCAAGGCACACGAAAATTACAAGGTGCACAAGTTAAATCAACAGATTTACGTGCAAGTGCAGCATTAATTTTGCTTGGTATGGTTGCGCAAGGTCAAACTACAGTACGTAAATTAAGTCACCTTGATCGTGGTTATTACCGCTTCCATGAAAAATTAAAATCACTTGGAGCAGATATTGAACGTGTTCCAGAACTTGAGGAAATTGATGATTAAAAAAACGATTAAAGTATTAGGCGTTCGCCTTTCATTAGTCTTTTTAGTTCTTGTACTTGTCCTTATAGCAGGTGCAGCGGGCTTGATGTTAGGCTATGGTGTGCTAGGCGGCGGACAAGCGTCCCGTGTTTTTAGTGGCGACCTATGGCAAGAAGTCATACAACGTTTAAATCCATAAAAGTTTGCTTTTGCAAGCTTTTTTTTTGACTTAAACTCAAAGAAAAGCGCGAAAAATAATTGTTCAAAAAGTTGAATTCACTCAGTTTTTATGCTATTCTAGAAAGGTATGAAATTTCTGAGCTCAAGGCTCATAAATAAGGAGAAATAATTAATGACTGCAAGTTTTGAAAAAACTGGTGTTAACACTGGTACACTCTCATTTTCAATCGACCAAGAAACAATCAAAAACGGTCTTGACAAAGCTTTCAATAAAGTAAAAGGTAATATCTCAGTGCCTGGTTTCCGTAAAGGTAAAATCAGCCGTCAAATGTTTAACCGCATGTATGGTGAAGAAGCTCTTTTCGAAGAAGCTTTGAATGCCGTATTGCCAACTGCTTATGATGCAGCTGTAAAAGAAGCAGGTATCGAACCTGTTGCTCAACCAAAAATTGATGTCACTAAAATGGAAAAAGGTTCTGACTGGGAATTGACAGCTGAAGTAACTGTTAAACCTGAAGTAGAACTTGGTGACTACAAAAACTTGGAAGTTTCAGTAGAAGCAACTAAAGATGTTGCTGATGAAGAAGTTGAAGCACGTTTGACACAAGAACAAAACAACCTTGCTGAATTAACTGTTAAAGAAGGTAAAGCTGAAAACGGAGATACAGTAGTTATCGACTTTGTTGGTTCTATCGATGGTGTTGAATTTGAAGGCGGAAAAGGTGCGAACCACAGTTTAGAACTTGGTTCAGGGCAATTTATTCCTGGTTTTGAAGAACAACTTGTTGGCACTTCAGCTGGCGAAGAAATCGATGTGAAAGTGACTTTCCCAGAAGACTACCAAGCTACAGATCTTGCAGGTAAAGAAGCAGTTTTCGCAACTAAAGTTAACGAAGTTAAAGCAAAAGAAGTTCCAGAACTTGATGATGAATTAGCAAAAGATATTGACGAAGAAGTTGAAACTTTGGATGAGCTCAAAGCTAAATTCCGTAAAGAACTTGAAGATGCTAAAGCTGAAGCTTATAACGATGCTGTTGAAACTGCAGCTATCGAAACAGCTGTAGCAAATGCTGAAATCAAAGAAATTCCTGAAGAAATGATTCACGAAGAAGTTCACCGCGCAATGAACGAATTCCTTGGTGGAATGCAACAACAAGGTATCTCTCCAGAAATGTACTTCCAAATCACAGGTACTACTGAAGAGCAATTGCACGAACAATACCAAGAAGATGCTGGTAAACGTGTGCGTACAAACCTTGTTATTGAAGCAATTGCTAAAGCAGAAAACTTCGAAACTACAGATGAAGAAGTTAAAGCTGAGATTGCTGACTTGGCTGCACAATATAACATGCCTGTTGAACAAGTTGAAAAACTTCTTCCAGTTGACATGCTCCAACACGATATCGCAATGAAGAAAGCTGTTGAAGCAATTACAGATTCAGTTAAAGTTAAATAATTGTTTTATATAAAAATAAAAACTCATAGCCTTTGGTGCTGTGAGTTTTTTTATTTTCTTAAAAAAAAAACGAATAGGTTGTCAATCCAATTTTTTGACAGTAAGGTTAGATAATGGTTTAATGGTTTAAAAACATAAACTAATAAGGAGTAATAATGAAATTTGAACATTTAAAACATGAACTAAGTGAAGTCAGCGACTTTTTAATTGCCTTAGGTGATGAAAAGAGACAAGCAATTATTATTAAGTTACTGGAGAAGAGTGATTGCAAAGGCATACAAGTTGGAGATTTAATCGAAGCAACAGGCTTATCGCGCCCCGCTATTTCACATCATTTGAAAATCTTAAGACAAGCAAAGATAGTTAATTATCGTTCAGAAGGAACAAGAAACTTTTACTATCTTGAACATGATACATCAGAAATTATGAAATTACAACATTTTCTGGATGAAGTAACAAGGATAATGAAAGGAAAGCAAGAAAAATGAATAAAGTTTTGATTGTCGAAACAAATATTAAGCGTTATAAGAATACCAATGAAGCGACAGGGCTTTGGCTGGGCGAGAGTGCAGAATTTGTTGATGAACTCCAAAAACATGGTATTGCTTATGACTTTGTTAGCCCAAATGGTGGCTATGTTCCACTTGACCCACGGAGTATGAAGTATATGGATGAAGCCATTTGGAACATTTATGAGCGGCAAGACTTTGTCGAAAGAGCTTTAAAAAAGACTTTGAAACCTGAGGAAGTAATCTCGCAAGACTATCGTGCCATATATTTCACAGGTGGCCACGGTGTGATGTGGGACTTTCCAGATAATCCAGAAATAAAAGGTATCGCCCAAGCTATTTATGCGCATGGTGGTTATCTCACTTCCGTTTGTCATGGTATCGCCGGTTTACTTAATCTTAAGAACCAAGAAGGTCAATACATCATTTCAGGGAAAAAGATAACGGGTTTTACAACAGCTGAAGAAGTTCTTGCAGGCAAGAAAAAAATCGTTCCTTTTCTCAATGAAGAGGTAGCCAAAAGCCGTGGGGCAACATGGTGCAAAAAAAGATTCTATAAAGATTTTGCCCTCCAAGATGGGCAACTTATCACGGGACAAAATCCGTTTTCTGTAAGGTCAGTCGCTAAAATGCTTATAAAGGAGATTGCATAATGCAAACAATACTAGGAAGTAATGGACAGATTGGTCAAGAGCTGGCCAAGGAACTTTTTAAAAAATATACAAAAGATATTAGGCTTGTGAGTAGAAAACCACGTAAAGTAAACCCAACAGATAGCTTGTTTTCGGCTGATTTACTGAAGGCTGAGGAAGCGCATGCAGCGATTGCTGGCAGTGAGATTGTTTATTTTACAGCCGGTTTACCGATGAATTCTGAGCTTTGGGAAGAACAATTTCCTCTGATGATGAAAAATGTCATTGACGCTTGTAAGCTGCACCAAAGTAAATTGGTTTTCTTTGATAATACCTATATGTACCCTAAAAATGCGGAAATACAATATGAAGACACTAAATTTGAACCGACGGGAAGAAAATCCACGGTACGTGCCCGATTAGCAGAAATGATAATTGAGGAGATAGAGCACCATTCGCTCGAAGCTGTAATCTGCCGCGCGCCGGAGTTTTATGGCCCAGGTCAGACGCAGAGTATAACAAATACAATGGTCTTCAATGCAATTAAAGAGAATAGAAAAATAAAAATTCCCTTGAGTGCTACTCGTTTGAGAACCTTGATTTGGACACCCGATGCTAGCCTTGCAATGGCTCTCATAGGGAATGATGCGGATGCTTATGGTCAAACTTGGCATTTGCCATGCGCACCAAGCTTGACTTATCAGGACATCATTACACTTTCAGAAGAAATCACAGGAAAAAAACTTCAATACACAATAATTAAGATGTGGCAATTCAAATTGGCGGCCCTTTTCAGTCAAAAAGCGAAAGAATTGCAAGAGCTTCTTCCGCGTTATGCAGAGGACAATGTATTTAATTCAGACAAGTTTAAAAAACATTTTCCAGAGTTTGAAGTAACAAGCTTTGAAGCAGGTGTAAAACAGGTGCTTTTAGAGAAATAGCCTTATGAAAAACTTCCTGATGGATCGTCTTAATTCATTTGATATCCAGAAGGCAAAATGATAAACTTTTAAAGAAAGAGGAAAGGGATTGAGAAGTATGAAAGAGATAAAAAATATTATTTTTGACTGGGACAATACACTCTTTCCTTTTAAAAAATATTGGGAAACAGCACACCGGAAAGTTTTTTTGGACTTGATTGATTTTCAGGATGAATTTTCTATAGATGATTTTATGGCAAAGTATCGTGAAGTGGATGAGCAACTCTGGCCTTTAGTTCACGAAGGGAAAATGACGATTGAGCAGCTGCGCGAAGAGCGTGTGCGCCAGGTCTTGGATTACTACGCAATTCACTATAAAGAAAACTTTGTGCGCCTGTTCTTTGACATTTTTTTGACAGCTTTACTTGAAGAGATAGAAGTTGATCAGAATTTATTATCTAAAATGCTAGAACTCTCTCAAAATTATAATATTGCTATTTTAAGCAATGGGGAGAGTGGAGAGCAAAGAGAAAAAATTAAACGTTTTGGCTTTGAAAATCTGTTTCCAGTTTATATTTCGGCCGAAACTGGCTTAACCAAACCTGATCAAGCAGCTTTTTATAATATTTTAGATAAGGAAGGCTTCGATCGTGAAGCAACACTTATGGTTGGAGATCTCCTTGAACATGACATTCTTCCAGCACAAAAACTTGGTTTAGCCACTGCTTACATAGGACATGACGATAAGGAAATCGCAGATAAAACCTATGAAAGCATCGAAGATTTCCTTGAAGATTTTTTGAAATAAAGAAACTTGAAATTTCCTTTGTTTTCCTGTAAAATGATAGAGTTATCAGTGCCGTCTGTAGTGTAATGGATATCACGCAAGATTCCGGTTCTTGCGATGGGGGTTCGATTCCCTCCAGACGGATAAATTTTTTATTTTGAGCGCTGTAAGACATTGTGAGAAGCACAATGTTTTTTACATTTTGATATTCTCTTTTCTGACTTAATGAACAGGTGGAAACTATGAGAGACAAGCATCAAAGTAGAAAATGTTTTTTATTTGATTCCAATAATGGATAGGAAAGAACATAATTAGAATATTGAGGAAGATATGGATATTCAATTTTTAGGGACGGGCGCGGGCCAGCCATCACGAACGCGAAAAACACAGGCTATCGCTTTGAAGTTACTCGATGAACGTAACGAAATATGGCTATTCGATTGTGGCGAAGCGACCCAACATCAAATTTTAGAAACATCAATTAAACCAAGAAAAATCACCAAGATTTTTATTACACATTTGCATGGCGATCATATTTTTGGTCTACCGGGTTTTCTATCTAGTCGTTCTTTCCAAGGTTCAAGTAAAGATGAGGAACATACGGACTTGGAATTATATGGACCAAAAGGTCTGAAAGACTTTGTGATGACGGCTCTGCGCATGTCGGGATCGCGTCTTGGATACAAGATTCACTTTCATGAAATTGAAACGCCTGGTAAGATATTTGAAGATCAAACCTTTGAAGTATATGCTGATACCTTAGATCATACAATTTTTTGTCTCGGCTATCGTGTAGTCGAAAAAGATCGTCCTGGAGAACTAGATGCAGCGGCTTTGAAGGCATCAGGTCTACCTTTCGGTCCCCTCTTTGGCAAAATAAAGAATGGTGAAACAGTAGAGCATGATGGGAAAGTTTTTCATCCAGAGGACTATATTGGCGCAGACAAGCAGGGGAAAGTTGTCACTATTCTTGGAGATACCCGACGTACACCAAGCGCTGTTCGTTTAGCGGTTGGGGCAGATCTTTTAGTTCATGAAGCAACTTATGAAGCAAAAGAGGCAAAAATGGCCCGCCGACACGGACATTCGACCTCAAAACAAGCAGCAGATGTTGCTCAGGAAGCTGGCGTAAAACGTTTGGTGCTCACGCATATTAGTGCACGCTATGTTGGCCCACTTGTGGCTCAGCTTGCGCAAGAAGCACGATCTGTTCATCCTAATTCGTATGTGGCAAAAGATTTTTATGAAGAAAAAGTTGAGTAAAAAGAATATTGTAATTACAGGAGCTAGCGGTGATATTGCACAAGCACTTGTTCAGCGTTTAGAGGATCATAACCTTATCTTGATCAGTCGCTCGCTTCCTCAGCCAGTCATGCCTGAAAAAGTAGATATTCTCATTAATAATGCAGGTTTTGGAGAGTTTACAGAGTTAAGTAACTTAACGGATGAGCAAATTGATGAAATGTTTAAGGTTAATACGTTAGATCTGATTAAGCGGACGCGTGATTTGCAACCACAGTTGCAAGTAATTAATATTGCATCCATAGCAGGAAAGTTACCTACAGCGAAATCGACCGTATATGCAGCTTCCAAAGCCGCTGTTCTCGCTTTTTCTGATGCTTTACGTTTAGAAAAACCAGATCTTATCGTGACAACAGTCAATACAGGGCCGGTCCGCACAAAATTTCACAAAGACAATATGGACTATTTGGAAAAAGTGGGCGAAAATGTGGTCAGTGCAGAATATGTTGCGGATAAGATTGAGCAGGTTTTAGGGAAAAATAAAAGAGAATTGAACTTACCTGTCCAGCTGGCTTTCGTTGCGAAAGTTCGTGCACTTTTCCCAAGTCTTGTAGATAATATAGGAAATAGGTTTTTTAATTATAAATAAATCTTCAAATAAGCAGTCGAAGTGGAGGAAACTTGATTAAATCAAAATATATATGGAAGTTAACTGAGTCAGACTTACCGGATGAGTTTCTTAAGTTAAGTAAAAAATATAAATTAGATACACTGGCAGCGCAAATTTTGTGGCAACGCGGCATAAGGGCAGAAGAGGAGATTCAAGCTTACTTGAATCCTGATCTTCAGCAATTACATGATCCGTTTTTGTTGCACGATATGGAAAAAGCCGTTCAAAGAATTTTGACTGCAATTGAAAATGGGCAAAATATCTTAATATACGGTGATTATGATGCGGATGGTATGACGGCAAGCTCCGTCATGAAATCAGCTTTAGATGAATTAGGAGCGGAAGTTCAGGTCTATCTTCCTAACCGCTTTACGGATGGTTACGGGCCAAATCTTGATGTCTATAAATATTTCATTCAAAATGAAGATATTGATTTGATTATAACTGTGGATAATGGTGTGGCTGGTCATGAAGCCATCGCCTATGCACAAAGTCAAAATGTTGATGTTATTGTAACTGACCATCACAGCATGCCAGAAGTACTGCCAGAAGCTTTTGCAATTGTACATCCTGAACACCCAGAATCAAACTATCCTTTTAAGTATTTGGCTGGAGTAGGAGTAGCTTTTAAAGTCGCAACAGCTCTTTTAGACTATATTCCTTCAGATATGCTTGATTTGGTGGCAATCGGAACAATTGCGGATATGGTTAGTCTTACTGATGAAAATCGTATTTTGGTGAGTCATGGACTAAAAGTATTAGCGAATACTGAGCGTGCAGGCTTGATGGAACTCATGCGTCTCTCAGGAACTGATTTTGAAAAGGTGAATGAGGAAACGATTGGTTTTCAAATTGCCCCTCGTTTGAATGCTCTGGGGCGCTTAGATGACCCAAACCCAGCGATTGAACTATTAACAGGCTGGGATGAAGAAGTGGCTGCCGAAATTGCGCAGATGATTGATGAAAAAAATAGCGAGCGTAAAGTAATCGTAGAAAATATCTTCAATCAAGCCCTCACAATGATAACGGACGAGCCCATACAAATTCTGCATCATAAGGATTGGCATAAAGGTGTTTTAGGTATCGTTGCCGGACGTTTACTTGAGCAATTTCACAAACCTATTATTATGTTGGCAGAAGAAGAGGGAGTTCTTCGAGGATCAGCACGTTCGATTGAAAATTTTAATATATTTGAAGCACTCAACGAACACCGTGAACTTTTTATGGCTTTTGGTGGCCACAAACAGGCTGCTGGGATGACTTTTGCTTTGGAGAATGTTGAAGCAATCAAGCAAGTGATGCTCGACTTTATTCAAGAAAACGATATCGATATGTCAGAAAAAAGTTCACTAGAAGTTCAGGGCAGTTTGCAGTTTGACGAGATTAGTTTAGAAACGATTAGAAGTTTAGAAAAGTTATCTCCTTATGGTATGGACAATCCGAAGCCTCATTTTCTCCTTACGGATTATCAGGTTGAGCAGGCACGTAGTATGGGAAAAGACAATAGTCATCTCAAACTTAAATTAGTACAAAATGGACAAGCTTTAGACGCGGTTTACTTTGGGCATGGAGCTGAAAGCCTAGAATTTGAACAAAGTGATACAGAACTTGTCGGTACCTTGTCTAGCAACACTTGGAATGGTACAACAACTGTTCAGCTTATGGTGGCTGATGCTAGAGTAAATGGTGTTGAGCTTCTGGATATTCGAAGTCGACAAGTTGAATTGCCTAAAAATACAATACGTTTTGTCCATAATGAAGTGAAAAATGGTACAATAGAAGAAGTGCTTATTATTGAGGAAGCCCCAACTGATAAGGAAGCCTTATCTGCTTTGACGGAATTAATACATGAGCAGGAATTTGAATTGATTTATTTCAAAAATACAATCAAGAAAAATTATTATTTGACGGGAGCGGGGACGCGTGAGCAGTTTGCGCGCTTCTATAAAGCAATTTATCAGTATCCTGAGTTTGATATACGTTTTAAATTGAAAGACTTAGCAAATTATTTGAAGATACCCGATATTTTACTGATAAAGATGATTCAAATATTTGAAGAACTGAATTTTGTCACTATTGACAATGGCATGATGAGTGTGAATAAAGCCGCCGAAAAGCGTGATATTTCTGAAAGTAATATTTACCAAGAGCTTCAAGAAATTGTTGCTTTTCAAGAACTTTTCGCCTTATCCCCTGTCAAAGAAATTTATAAAAAATTAAAAGAGGAAGATGCACATGCAACTTAAAGATTACATTGCAACGATTGAAAATTACCCAACAGAAGGTATCGTTTTCCGCGATATCTCACCACTTATGGCTGATGGAAATGCCTACAACTATGCAGTTACTGAAATTGTGCAATATGCACGCGATAAAGAAATTGATGTAATTGTTGGCCCAGAAGCGCGTGGATTCATCGTTGGATGTCCTGTTGCTTTTGCACTTGGTGTTGGTTTTGCGCCTGTGCGTAAACCAGGAAAATTACCGCGCGAAGTTATTTCAGCAGACTATGAAAAAGAGTATGGTACAGATACATTGACAATGCATGCTGACTCTATTAAGCCAGGACAACGTGTTCTGATTGTAGATGATCTCTTGGCAACAGGTGGAACAGTAAAAGCTACTATTGAGATGATTGAGCGTTTGGGTGGTATCGTTGTTGGGTGTGCCTTCTTTATTGAACTTGATGACCTTAAAGGGCGTGAAAAACTCGGTAACTATGATTATAAGGTATTGATGCATTATTAATTTCATCCTACCAAGCAAGACGGAAAACGACATATAATGAAACAGTTTAAATCCGTTTACATATTGACAATGAAGCGAATTTAATATAATATAGAAAAAGAAAATCTGAAAGAGAGCAAAAAAGTTTGAAAATTGAAGCATTAGAAGGACAAAATATCGAAGAACTTTCAATGATTGAAGTTGCTCATGCAATTTTGGAACAAAATGGTAAGGAAATGGCTTTTGCAGAAATCTTGAACGCCGTTCAAGACTACTTGAAAAAGTCGGACAATGAAATCAAAGCCACAATTGCACGTTTTTACACAGAAATGAATACAGATGGAAGCTTTATTCCATTAGGAAATAACATTTGGGCACTGCGCTCATGGTACGCGATCGACGAAATCGATGAGGAAGTAATTGCTCTTGATGAAATTGACGACGAAGAAGAAAAAACAACTAAAAAACGTACAAAAGTTAATGCATTCGGTATCGAAGATGAAGTGGATCCTGAAGATGAACACATCGACAAAGGAAACGATGCAGATGACATGACTTATGATGATGAGAATCCAGATGATGAAAAAGATGAGGTTCAAGCTTATGATGCTGAACTTGCTGAAGTTGAACTGGATAACGTGGATGAAGACGTTGAACTCGATGAAGAGGACGACGATGATGATGACAGCGACTCAGAAGAGAATTAAAATCTAAAAGAGTGAGGTCCCTGACCTCGCTTTTGTGAATATTACCCAACAAACTTACGCTTCACTATTTAAAAAAAGAGGGTGGCGTGATAAGGAGGATTAACCTTGGTAGAAAAAGATACGGAGAAGTTTTCGAGAGAAAGTTTCAAAGATAAAATCTTGCGTGAACTTGAAGAAGGAAATCGAGCCAACACGGATGGGACTTTTGAAAACTATGCCCGTGAATCCAACAAAGAACTTTCTTCAACCCCGAGTAGACATACTCGGCGAGAACGTGCTGATTTTTCGGATATTCAACGTCCAACACCATTTAAGTTGACAGAAGAACTGGAAAATCCAGAAGTAGAGGAACAAGCTAAAATTTCCGAAGATGTAGAATTTCCTGAAAAAGCTGTTTCTGATCAAGTGGAAACAGAAGCATCAGCACATGAAGAACGTCCAGACTTTGCAAGTGTTCGCGAGCAAATGCTCCAAGCGAGCCAAGGACAAAGTTATTCACGACTTAGACGCAAGACAAAAGAGTCTGATAAAGAAGTTGTTGATGAATATGAGCGACCTGAAGCACAAGCAAGTGATGCTGCAGAGTCTCTTGCCGAAGAGACGACTCACAGACAAAGAAGTCGTCGTGCAGCAGTAAAATCGGATGCGGAAGCTGAAGAAATGCAGCCCAAGTCGAAAGCGAAAAAATCGAAGAAGAAAGTTTCTTCTGGAAAGATTATTGCTGTTATCGTAGCTGTTTTAATTCTGGCTGCGGCAGGGACTGGTTTTTACGGTTATAATTTCATCAAAGAAGGTGTACAACCGCTCAATACTGCAAATACAACCAAACGCGCCATTAACATTCCAGCGGGAGCAAGCAGTAAACAAATCGGAGATATCTTACAACGAGAAGGTATTATCAAAAATGGTATGGTTTTCCAATACTATACTAAATTTAAAAATTTCAGTGGCTTTAAGAGCGGCTACTACAACTTGGCGCCTAGCATGAACTTGTCGGATATTGCAAGTCTTTTGGAGCAAGGAGGAACCGAACATCCTGTGGAACCAACTCTGGGCAAAATTTTGATTCCTGAAGGTTATACATTGGAACAAATTGCTCAAGCTGTTACAGTGAATTCTGCGGATAAAGATGAAAAAACACCTTTTACTAAAGATGAGTTTATGAAGACTGTACAGGATCAAGCGTTCATCGAAAAAATGAAAGAGAAGTTTCCAAAACTTCTTGCAAGCTTACCAAGTAAAGACAGTGGTGTGAAGTATCAACTTGAAGGTTACCTCTTCCCAGCAACTTATGAGTATACGAAAAAGACAACTGTTGAAAGCTTAATTGAGACCATGCTTTCAACAACTAATACACAGCTGGAACCTTTGTATGAACAAATACAAGCGAACGGACTTACGGTCAATGAAACCTTGAGTTTGGCTGCCATTGTCGAAAAAGAAGCGAATAGCGATGATGATCGCCGTAACGTTGCACAGGTCTTCTTTAACCGTAAAGATTTAGGGATGACGATGGATTCTAATACAGGAATCTTTTATGCTGAAGGTAAGCTAGGTAAGGATACGTCGCTTGATCAGCAAGCTGCAATTAATACACAATTAGACTCACCTTTCAATACTTACTTGTATCCAGGTTTTGGTCCTGGACCAATCGTGAGTCCAAGCTTGTCGTCAATCAAAGCAGTGCTTAACCCGACTGCGAATGATTATCTTTATTTCGTAGCAGACGTTGAAGGTAAGATTTACTTTGCGCAAACACTTGAAGAACAAAACATCAATGTTCAAAAGTATGTCAATGATGCGATTGCGTCGGGTAATTAATTAGAAATTTAAAAAGGATAAAAAATGGTAGAAAAAACTTTCCCCATGACCAAAGAAGGTCTGGAAAAATTAGAACAAGAATTAGATAACCTTAAATTGGTTAAACGCCCTGAAGTTATTGAACGCATCAAAATTGCACGTAGCTACGGTGACCTTTCAGAAAACTCAGAATACGAAGCAGCAAAAGATGAACAAGCCTTTATTGAAGGTCGTATCTCAACTGTGGAAACAATGATTCGTTATGCTGAAATCGTAGACAATGCTAATATTGACAAAAATGAAGTTGCTCTTGGTAAATCAGTTGTTTTCCAAGAAGTTGGAGATGACGAAGAAGAAGAGTACGAAATCGTCGGTACTGCTGAAGCAGATCCATTTTCAGGCAAAATTTCAAATGAATCTCCAATCGCTCAAGCCTTGATTGGCCGTAAAGTTGGCGATGTTGTGAAAATTCCGTTGCCTATGGGTGAAATCGAAGTTAAGATTGTTGATGTCAAATAAAATAAAAAAATCTGCTTTTAGCGGATTTTTTTATTTTAGAGACGTTTCAGCCACTATTTTTGGTAAAAAATTAAAATTTTCGATATAATAGTCAATAAAGGTCAAAGATTGGAGGTTCTATGTCTGCCCAAAATACTTCAGATATTATCGAAGCTTATTTGCGAAAACTGCTAGAAGAGGCACGTGAGATTGAGATTAAACGTGCAGATTTAGCCAGTCAATTTGACGTGGTTCCTTCGCAAATTAACTATGTGATTAAAACCCGTTTCACCCCATCTAAAGGCTTTGATGTTGAGTCGAAGCGTGGTGGTGGCGGCTATATCAAAATATTCAAATACCATTATTCGGCAAAGCATGAATTCTTGCTTGATTTAGCACAGAAGTTGCCTGCCAACTTGACCGAAAGTATGGCACAAGATGTCTTGCAACTTTTATTTGATGAAAACATTTTGACTGAACGAGAAGGAAATCTTCTCCTTTTGCTTTTAGCTGATAGTGATATTTCTAACAGTTGTCGAGCACAAATGATGATAAAAATACTACAGAGATTGGATCGTGATGATGAAATTTAATGAAAAGGACTTTACACCACAAGTCGTAAAAGTGCTTGAGAAGTCTGTCGACTATGCGCACAAGTTTAACTACGCGTGGGTTGAAAGCTCGCACCTATTGGCTGCCTTGGCTGAGGTCCCGGCTTCATTGGCATTTACGCTACTTAATTCAGAAAAGATTGATTTGGAAGAAATGTTAATCGACATCGAAGATTTTTCAAGTCAAGTGAAGACAAAAAAATCAGAAATAAAGCTTAGTCCAAGAGTCGAAACGATTATTGAGCAAGCACGAGCACTAGCTCAAAATAATGATAAAAACCGCATCGGAACCGAGCATCTCTTATATATGCTGTTGGCAAATGAAGCCAGCTTTGCAGGACAACTTTTACGTGAGCAAGACATCAATATCGTTAACCTCCGCAAAAAGCTAGAGCAAAAAGCATATCTACGTGTACCAGAGCGCCGTAAAGCGGTGACACCAGCTTCGAAAAGAAACCTGTCGGGGAAAGTGTCCGAAACAACGACGACACCTACTTTAGACACGGTATCAACAGATTTGACAAAAGCAGCCCGTGAAGGCAAGCTTGATCCCATGATTGGAAGAGAGCGTGAAGTTGAACGTCTTATCCACATTTTGAGCCGGCGAACAAAAAATAATCCCGTTCTTGTTGGTGAGCCAGGTGTTGGTAAGTCAGCGATTATTGAAGGCTTTGCGACACGTGTGGCTGCAGGAAATGTTCCTGTAGGTTTACGTGGTAGCCGCATTATGGCTTTAAATATGGCGATGGTCGTAGCGGGGACAAAATTCCGTGGTGAATTTGAAGATCGTTTAACGGCTATTGTTGATGAAGTGACACACGATAAAGATGTTATCGTCTTTATCGATGAACTGCATACAATCATTGGGGCTGGTGGCGGCATGGACTCGGTCAACGATGCCTCAAACATTTTAAAACCAGCATTAGCACGGGGCGAGTTCCAACTCATCGGTGCTACCACTTATCAAGAATATCAAAAATATATTGAAAAAGATGAAGCCCTAGAACGCCGTTTTGCCCGTGTCAATGTCGAAGAACCCTCAGAAGAGGAAACGGTTGCGATTTTACAAGGTTTGAAAGAAAAATTTGAGGCTTACCATATAGTCAAATTTGAAGAAGGGGCTTTGGAGCGTGCTGTCAGCTTGAGTAATCGCTATATGCCCAGTCGTCGTCTCCCAGACAAAGCTATTGATCTTCTTGATGAAGCAGCAGCCAAAGTTAAAATCACGAGTAAAACAAATTATACCAAGTTAGACGAGTTAAAAGCAGAATTAAAAGCGGAAGAACTGAGATTACAAAAAGCAGTTGTTGCTCTTGATATTGTTGAAGCGCAAGGGATTGAAAAAGATATTGAAAAATTAACGCACAAGATTGATAATTTTACAGTATCGGAAAATGATAATCCTTTGGTGGAGGAAAGCGATGTTTATGCTGTCGTTTCTAACCTTACAGGAATCCCACTCCAACAGATGACGAAGACAGAAAGTGAACGTCTGATTAACTTAGAAAAAGAGTTACATAAACGTGTGGTTGGACAGGAAGAAGCGATTTCTGCTGTTTCTCGTGCCATTAGACGTGCACGTTCAGGGATTGCCGATACGAGACGTCCTTTGGGCTCATTTATGTTCCTTGGTCCGACAGGAGTTGGGAAGACAGAGCTTGCTAAGGCTTTAGCGGAAAGTGTTTTTGGCAGTGAAGAAAATATGATTCGTGTAGACATGAGTGAATTTATGGAAAAATTCTCGACATCGCGTCTTATTGGAGCACCTCCTGGATATGTAGGTTACGATGAAGGTGGGCAATTGACAGAGCAAGTCCGTAATAAGCCTTATTCTGTTATTCTCCTTGATGAAGTCGAAAAGGCCCACCCTGATATTTTCAATATCATGTTACAAATTTTGGATGATGGTTTCGTTACAGATACCAAAGGACGTAAAGTTGATTTCAGAAATACGATCATCATTATGACATCTAACTTGGGTGCAACGGCTATTCGTGATGATAAAACGGTTGGTTTTGGGGCTAAATCAATTTCAACGGATTATCCAGCTATGAAAGCAAGAATCATGGAAGAGCTGAAGAAACAGTACCGTCCAGAATTTCTCAATCGTATCGATGAAACTATCGTTTTCCATTCACTGACAGAAAAAGAGATTGAACAAGTCGTGAAAATCATGAGTAAATCTCTTGTATCGCGTTTGAAAGATCAAAATATCAAAGTAAAATTTACACCTGCTGCTTTGAAAGTTATTGCTGATAAAGGATTTGATCCTGAATACGGTGCCCGCCCATTGCGTAAAGCTCTGCAACGTGAGGTTGAAGACACGCTCAGTGAACAATTGCTTGCCGGCGAAATTCATCCAGGGGATACGATTTCGATTGGTTCTTCTAATAAAAAGATTAGAATAAGTGTTATTGATTGACTTGTAAGCGATTATATATTATAATTAAATTAGAAATAAAGAAAGGACGGTTCTTAAAACTTGACTGTCCAGCGCCTGCAAAACAGTGAAGGTTCAATACAAGAGCCGTTAAGGTAGACTCTATGATCAAATATAATATCCGTGGTGAAAATTTTGAGTTAACAGATTCAATCCGCTCATATGTTGAAGATAAGGTTGGAAAACTTGAAAAATACTTTAACGATGGTCATGAAGTAACAGCCTATGTAAATCTTAAAGTTTACTCCGACAAACGTTACAAAGCAGAAGTTACAGTTCCTGCTAAAAATGTAACTTTGCGTGCAGAAGATACAGCAGCTGACATGTATGCAGCTATTGACTTTGTTGAAGAAAAACTAGAACGTCAAATTCGCAAGTATAAAACACGTGTAAACCGTAAATCTAAGATTAATGTTCCTACCGGACAAGCTTTCGGAGACGAGTTTGCACCACTTGATGAAGCTGAAGAAGTAAATGAAGATCAAGTAAAGATTGTTCGTACAAAACATGTTTCCTTGAAACCAATGGATGCTGAAGAAGCAGTCCTTCAAATGGACATGTTAGGACATGATTTCTATATCTTTACAGATGCAGATACAGACAGTACTAATGTCGTTTACCGCCGTGAAGATGGCAACATTGGTTTAATCGAAACCAAATAAGATTTAAGTACAGAAACTGTATCAAGAAAAAAGTCAAGCAAAAAAGCTTGGCTTTTTTTGTTATCTCTGTACTTCTGTGACATTTTGCATCTGTAATCGTTTACCATAAATATAACAGTTTAACTTAAAATTCAAACTGTACTAGTAAAGAAAGTGCAAACATTCCCATATATCCCTTGAAATTAGTAAACTGTATGATATAATAAAAGCGTAATCTGAAACAGAAAGACCAAAGGAGATTTTCTACATGAAAACAGAAACTAAAGAAATCTTTGAGCAAGCCTGGGAAGGTTTCAAAGGATCAGACTGGCAAGATAAAGCAAGCGTTACGCGCTTTGTTCAAGCCAACTACAAACCTTATGATGGAGACGAAAGTTTCCTCGAAGGACCAACAGAACGTACGCTTAAAGTAAAAGATATTATCGAAACAACAAAAGCGCACTATGAAGAAGTAGGATTCCCATTCGATACTGATCGTGTGACTTCTATTCACAAAATTCCTGCTGGTTACATCGATCCTGAAAACAAAGATCTCGAATTAATCTACGGTATGCAAAACAGCGAACTTTTCCGTTTGAACTTCATGCCAAAAGGTGGTCTTCGTGTAGCAGAAAAAATCTTGACAGAACACGGACTCAGCGTTGATCCTGAATTGCACGAAGTGTTGGATACAACAATGACTTCTGTAAATGATGGTATCTTCCGTGCTTATACATCAGCTATCCGTAAAGCACGTCACGCACACACAGTAACTGGTTTGCCAGATGCTTATTCACGTGGACGTATCATCGGTGTTTACGCACGTCTTGCACTTTACGGTGCAGACTACTTGATGAAAGAAAAAGCACGCGAATGGGATGCAATCACTGAAATCACAGAAGAAACTATCCGTCTTAAAGAAGAAATCAATATGCAATACCAAGCACTTGATCAAGTTGCTAAATTTGGTGATCTTTATGGACTTGACGTTCGTCGCCCAGCCCTGAACACTAAAGAAGCTATCCAATGGATCAACATTGCTTACATGGCTGTATGTCGTGTTATCAATGGTGCGGCTACATCACTTGGACGTGTGCCAATCGTTCTTGATATCTTTGCTGAACGTGACCTTGAACGTGGTACTTTCACTGAACAAGAAATTCAAGAATTCGTTGATGATTTCGTATTGAAACTTCGTACAATGAAATTCGCGCGTGCTGCTGCTTATGATGAACTTTACTCTGGTGACCCAACATTCATCACAACATCAATGGCAGGTATGGGTAATGACGGTCGTCACCGTGTTACAAAAATGGACTACCGTTTCCTTAACACATTGGATACAATCGGTAACGCTCCAGAACCAAACTTGACAGTACTTTGGTCTGATAAATTACCGCATGCCTTCAAACGTTATGCAATGTCAATGTCTCATAAACACTCTTCTATTCAATATGAAGGTGTAGAAACAATGGCTAAAGAAGGCTACGGCGAAATGTCTTGTATCTCATGTTGTGTATCACCACTTGACCCAGAAAATGAAAACGAACGTCACAACCTCCAATACTTCGGAGCGCGTGTTAACGTTCTGAAAGCGATGCTTACTGGTTTGAACGGTGGATATGACGATGTTCATAAAGACTACAAAGTGTTCGACATCGAACCTGTAACTGACGAAATTCTTGACTATGATACAGTTATGGAAAACTTTGACAAATCATTGACTTGGTTGACTGATACTTATGTGGATGCAATGAACATCATCCACTATATGACTGATAAATACAACTATGAAGCTGTACAAATGGCCTTCTTGCCAACACGTGTTCGTGCGAACATGGGCTTCGGTATCTGTGGTTTCGCCAATACAGTTGACTCACTTTCAGCAATCAAATATGCGAAAGTTAAAACTATTCGTGATGAAAACGGCTACATCTATGACTACGAAGTTGAAGGCGACTTCCCACGTTACGGTGAAGATGATGACCGTGTAGACGATATCGCTAAACTTTTGATGAAGATGTACTACGAAAAACTCGCTTCACACAAACTTTACAAAAATGCTGAAGCTACAGTTTCACTCTTGACAATCACTTCAAACGTGGCTTACTCTAAACAAACAGGTAACTCACCAGTTCATAAAGGTGTATTCCTCAATGAAGATGGTTCAGTGAACAAATCTAAAGTAGAATTCTTCTCACCGGGTGCTAACCCATCAAACAAAGCGCGCGGTGGATGGCTCCAAAACTTGAACTCTTTGGCGAAACTTGAATTTGCTCATGCAAATGACGGTATCTCATTGACAACTCAAGTTTCTCCACGTGCACTTGGTAAAACACGTGACGAACAAGTAGATAACTTGGTTCAAATCCTTGACGGTTACTTCGGACAAGGTGGACAACACGTTAACCTTAACGTTATGGACCTTAAAGATGTTTACAGCAAAATTATGGCTGGCGAAGACGTTATCGTACGTATCTCTGGTTACTGTGTAAACACTAAATACCTCACACCAGAACAAAAACAAGAATTGACTGAACGTGTGTTCCACGAAGTTCTTTCACAAGATGATGATGAAGTAATGCACACATCAAACATTTAATATCTATTGAAATGTAGAAACAATCTCTCCTTTGGGAAGGTTGTTTTTTGCTTATTTATATAAATTAAGCAAATTCTGTTTTTTTTTTAACGATAATACTTACTTTCTGCAGTGGAAGAGGTAGTGAATGGACAATTACAACAGTCCGAAGCCCTTTCTGGACTGGAAAAATATCGTTTTTGCTTCATGGGGGCGTAATTACTGAATATCGTATCATGAGTTGTGCTATAATAAAGCTATGAAGAAAGTAATCGGTTTGACAGGTGGAATAGCTTCTGGGAAATCAACGGCGGTTGATTTTTTGCGTTCTCAGGGCTATCCGATCATTGATGCGGATCAAGTGGTTCGTGAATTACAAGCCCCAGGTGGCTCCTTATATCAGTCGATTCTACAAGAATTTGGCCCTGCCTACTTTGATGAGAAAGGACTTTTGGTTCGGCGAAAGTTGGGCGACTTAATTTTCTCAAATGATGAAGCGCGAGAAAAACTAGCTTTGCTCCAAAATCATATTATTCGCCAAGAACTCTATAAGAGACGTGAAGCACTTTTGAAGGATGATAAGGTTCAAAAGGCCATAATTATGGATATTCCCTTACTCATCGAACAGGCTTATGATGGTTTTGATGAAATATGGTTAGTCGCTGTTCCAGAAAGCATCCAAATTGAGCGTATCATGAGTCGGGATAATATGACAAAAGAAGAGGCAGAAGCGCGTATCAAAGCTCAAATGCCTTTGTCAGAAAAGAAGAAGTATGCCACACGTATTATTGACAGTTCAGGAACAATTCCTGAAACTTATGAAAAAATCACAGAACTGTTAAAAGCAGTAGAAAAGAGGGATTAAAACGAGTAAATCAACAAAAAACAGAAAAGTTAATTGGAAACAAAATTTGTGGATCACATGGATTGGCTGTTTTATTGTGGGCTCATCTTTTTCACTGGTGATGCCATTTTTGCCCCTTTATATTCAAAGCCTAGGAGTGACAGGTTCTAATGTAGAGCTGTTTTCTGGTATTGCTTTTGCTTCGACAGCTTTGGTCTCAGGCTTAGTTGCTCCTATGTGGGGAAAATTAGCGGACAAATACGGCCGGAAACCCATGATGGTCAGAGCTTCTTTTGCCATGACCTTTACCATGTCTGCGATTGCTTTTTCTCATCATATGGGTGGCTATTGGTGGCTCTTGCTCATGCGCAGTCTTATGGGCTTCTTTTCAGGATTTATTCCCAACTCGACAGCAATGATCGCTTCTCAAGCACCGAAAGAACGTTCAGGTTATGCCCTGGGCGTCTTATCCACTGCAATGATTACGGGAACTTTGATTGGCCCTTCTATCGGTGGTTTATTGGCACAATGGTTTGGGATGGCGAATGTCTTCCTTATCGTTGGGAGTCTGCTAGCTCTTGCAACAATTCTGACTGTCTTTTTTGTTCATGAAAACTTTGAACCTGTAACGAAAGATAATATGTTATCTACAAAGGAAATTGTCAATCGTGTAAGTAACAAGCATATCCTTTTTGGCTTACTTATTACCAGCTTCATTATCCAAGTCACCACACAATCAATAGAACCATTTGTGACCCTTTACATCAAAACATTGACTACAAATACAAATAACTTAATGTTTATCTCAGGTCTTATTGTATCTGCAGTTGGCTTATCTGCAATGATGTCTTCTAGTACATTGGGTAAATTAGGAGACAAATATGGCGCACATCGACTGATTTTAATCGGTTTAGCTTTTAGTTTCGCTATGTATTTACCGATGGCTTTTGTAGAAACCCCTCTTCAATTAGGAATCTTAAGATTTATGCTGGGGTTCGGCACGGGTGCTCTGATGCCTTCCGTCAATTCCCTTTTGGCTAAAATCACCCCTAAGGAAGGTGTGTCACGGATCTTCGCCTATAACCAAATGTTTTCTAACTTTGGTGTTGTTGTAGGTCCGATCGTTGGATCAGCAATTGCAGGTTGGGTTTCCTATCGGATGGCGTTTATTGTGACAAGTCTTTTCGTAGTTGTTAATTTCTTTTGGTCCTTGGCTAATTTCCGGAAATATTTAAGAAAACGGAGCATCGTAGAATGAGAGTGAAAATAACTTTAGCTTGCACAAGTTGTAAGAGTAAAAATTATATTAGCAGTAAGAATAAAAGCAGCAACCCTGATAAAGTCGAAACGATGAAGTTTTGTCCAAAAGAGCGCATGGTTACATTACACCGAGAAGTTTAAGTGCTATGAAGTATTTTTCATTCTAGAAAAACCATTTATTTTTAAAATAATTGCACATCTGTAAAAATGAAACTGAAAAAATGGTATAATAAAAAATGTTAAAAAATAATAGAAATGAAATGATAACATAAAATGAATGATGGATTGAAGAAAGCAAACTTCCTGAACTATTCTATTTTGATTCCCTACCTGATAATGTCAGCTGTAGGTATCGTGATGGTTTTTTCAGCAACAGTCCCATATCAGCTGGCGAAGGGACTTTCACCTTATAAAATGGCAATCAACCAAGGCGCGTTCATGTTGCTGAGTTTTGTTGCTATTGCAGTGATTTATCGGATGAAACTCCGAGCTCTTAAGAGTAAAAAAATGATTGGCTGGGTTTTATTTCTTTTGATCTCAGCCATGATTTATTCGCGTGTCGGTCCAAATACTTCTGCAAATGGCGCACACGGCTGGATTCCCATCCCAGGTGTGGGAACGATTCAACCTGCTGAATATGCAAAATTTTTCGTTGTGTGGTATCTGGCTTCTGTCTTTTCCGAAAAGCAGGATGAAATATATGAAAAAGATATCGCAGCAATTTTCAAAGGGAAAACCATTTGGCAAAAACTATTTGGTGGATGGCGCTCTGCGATTCTCGTAATGTTAGGGATTTTGGTTATCATGCCAGACTTGGGTAATGCTTCTATTATGGCGATGATTACAGGAGTAATGATTGCTTCGAGTGGAATCTCTTGGCGTTGGTTTAGTGGCTATGGCAAGATAATTTTGGGAGCTATGGTTGCCTTTATTGCCTACCTTTATGCCGTAGGTGGCGATGTTATCCCGGGACACTATGTCAATGCACGTTTTAAGGCAATGGTTAATCCTTTCGGAGGCTTGTCAACATATGGTCACCAAATGGCCAACTCCTATTACGCCGTAAGTAATGGCGGATGGTTTGGTCGTGGACTCGGAAACTCTATTGAGAAAAACGGTTTTCTACCTGAAGCGCACACGGACTTTATCTTCTCGATTGTCATTGAGGAGCTGGGTCTAATCGGAGGGATTCTTGTTCTCGGCGTATTGTTCTTTATGATTGTTCGTATCTTAATGGTCGGTATCCGTGCAAAAAGTGCGTTTAATTCGATGATCTGTATCGGTATTGGTTCTACCCTTTTGATTTCAGTATTTATCAATATTGGGGGAGCCTTTGGAATTATTCCGGAAACAGGGGTAACATTCCCATTCCTATCGCAAGGAGGATCATCATTCCTTGTGTTGTCTTTGGGGATTGCTTTCGTACTCAACATTTCGGCAGATGAAAAACGTAGAGAAGTCAGAGAGCTTTCAAGTACATATGCTAGAAATGTTTAATATTAAATGCTAAAGTTAAGAAAAAGCTAATCAAATTAGCTTTTTTTATAAAGTTTGTATGTTGTGAAAATTCATAATTTGGTTGCTGATGCTTTCTAATACTCAATGCCTCTATCTTGCTAAAGCAAGAAGAGCCAAACGCAAACTCTTATGGAGATTTGCTAGAGTCTTACTACTTCCTTCGCAAAAAATGTTTTTACTGCGTCAGGTCGTAATACTCATGCCTCTATCTTGCTAAAGCAAGAAGGAAATTGAATTATAAGGTATCGTCAACCATATTACACAACATATTTAGGAAATAAAGATAGGAGATTGTATGAAAAAACTGCTCGTTGCCAACCGTGGTGAAATTGCCATTCGTGTTTTTCGTGCCTGTAATGAACTGGGTTTGTCCACTGTAGCCATCTATGCAAAAGAAGATGAGTACTCGGTACACCGTTTCAAAGCAGACGAAGCATACTTAGTCGGACAAGGTAAAAAACCGATAGATGCTTACCTTGATGCGGATGATATTATTCGTATTGCTCTAGATGCAGGAGCAGATGCAATTCACCCAGGATATGGTTTACTTTCTGAAAACTTAGAATTTGCGACTAAGGTCCGTGAAGCTGGCTTAGTTTTTGTAGGGCCAGATTTAGAACATTTGGATATTTTTGGCGACAAGATTAAAGCCAAGAAAGCAGCGGATTTAGCGCAAATTCAGGGTATACCAGGAACTGATGGCGCTGTTGACTTAGATGGGGCTCTTGCCTTTGCTGAAACATACGGTTATCCTGTCATGATAAAAGCAGCACTCGGTGGTGGTGGACGTGGAATGCGTGTTGCTCGCAATGACGAAGAGATGCGTGACGGTTATGCGCGTGCCAAGTCTGAAGCACAAACAGCTTTTGGTTCAGCAGAAATTTACGTTGAAAAATATATTGAAAATCCAAAACATATCGAAGTACAGATTTTGGGAGATACACATGGCAATATTGTTCATCTTCATGAGCGAGATTGTTCTGTGCAACGCCGTAATCAAAAAGTCATCGAAATTGCACCAGCTGTAGGCTTAGAACCAGAATTTAGAAATGAAATCTGTCAAGCAGCTGTCCAACTTTGCCAAGCTGTGGGTTATGTTAATGCAGGGACAGTTGAGTTTTTAGTTAAAGATAACCAATTTTACTTTATTGAAGTTAACCCACGGGTCCAAGTAGAACATACGATTACGGAGATGATTACTGGTGTAGATATTGTTACAGCACAAATTCTTATTGCTCAAGGCCAGGATTTGCATCAAGATATCAAAATTCCTGCACAGGATGAAATTCCATGTCTAGGTGCAGCCATCCAGTGCCGTATCACGACTGAAGATCCCGAAAATAATTTCCTTCCAGATACAGGAAAAATTAACACATACCGCTCACCAGGCGGATTTGGTGTACGTCTTGATGTAGGTAATGCTTATGCAGGATATGAAGTGACGCCTTATTTCGATAGTCTTTTAGTCAAGGTTTGTACTCATGCGACAGATTTTGAAGAGGCGGTGCATAAGATGCAGCGTGTCTTGCGTGAATTCCGCATTCGTGGGGTAAAAACGAATATTCCGTTTTTGGAAAACGTTATTGAGGACGAGCAGTTTACCAGTGGTCAAGCAACGACAACCTTTATTGACAATACACCGCAACTCTTCAAGTTTTCTCGCAAACGTAATCGCGGTACAAAAATCTTGAAATATATTTCGAATATTACCGTGAATGGATTCCCAGGGATTGACAAAACAGAGAAGCGTTATTTTGAACCTGCTCGTCAACCTGAAATTGAGCTTCTCCAGAAAACAACAACAAAGAATATCCTTGATCAAGAAGGTGCTGCAGCCGTAGTAGACTTTGTTAAAGGTTCACATGAAGTTTTGCTCACAGATACAACTTTTCGGGATGCACACCAAAGTCTTTTAGCCACACGCTTGCGTCTACAAGATATGAAGGGGATTGCAACCTCTGTAGATCAAGGTCTTTCTGACCTATTCTCTGTAGAGATGTGGGGCGGGGCAACTTTCGATGTCGCCTACCGTTTCTTAAATGAATCACCTTGGTATCGCTTAAGAAAATTGCGTGAACAGATGCCCAATACACTTTTCCAAATGCTGTTCCGCGGCTCAAATGCAGTAGGTTATCAAAATTATCCTGATAATGTTATTCAGGAGTTTATTCAAAAAGCAGCAGCTGAGGGAATCGATGTTTTCCGTATTTTTGACAGTCTTAACTGGCTGCCGCAAATGGAAAAATCTATCCAAACTGTACGTGACACGGGTAAAATTGCTGAAGCAACGATTTGTTATACTGGCGATATCTTAGATAAAACACGTCAAAAATATGACTTGAAGTATTATAAAGACCTAGCTAAAGAATTGGAAGCTAGCGGTGCTCATATTCTTGCAATTAAGGATATGGCTGGTCTTCTGAAGCCACAAGCTGCCTATGTACTGATAACAGCACTGAAAGAAACAGTTGATTTGCCGATTCATTTGCATACACATGATACGGCAGGTAATGGTATTATTACCTATTCAGGTGCGATTAAGGCAGGTGTAGATATCGTCGATGTGGCGACCGCATCACTTGCTGGTGGCACATCGCAGCCTTCTATGCAGTCACTCTATTATGCCTTGGAGCATGGTGGACGTCATGCGGCTTTGAATATTGCTAACGCGGAACAAATTGACCATTATTGGGAAGATACGCGTCGTTATTATGCACCTTTTGAAGCTGGAATTACGAGCCCGCAAACAGAAGTTTACAGACATGAGATGCCAGGGGGACAATATACCAATCTTAAAGCACAATCTGCTGCAGTTGGCTTAGATGCTCGTTTTGATGAAGTCAAAGCTATGTATAGCAAAGTGAACATGATGTTTGGTGACATTATTAAAGTGACTCCAAGTTCGAAAGTTGTGGGTGACATGGCACTCTTTATGGTGCAAAATGATCTCACAGAAGAAGATGTTTATGCAAAAGGCGCAGAATTAAACTTCCCAGAGTCAGTTGTTTCCTTCTTCCAAGGAGATTTAGGTCAACCTGTAGGTGGTTTCCCAGAGAAACTTCAATCGCTGGTTCTCAAAGGTAAACAAGCGTTAACAGATCGTCCCGGTCTTCACGCGCCAGCCGTTGACTTTGCACAAGTGGAAAAGGAACTCTCAGACATATTAGGTTACCCAGCTGAAGAACATGAAGTTTTAAGCTACATTATGTACCCACAAGTCTTCTTGGATTATCAAAAAATGCAAGATGCTTTTGGCTCAGTAACCTTGCTTGATACGGAAACCTTCCTCCATGGTATGCGTATGGGTGAGCAAATCGAGGTGCAGATTGAGAAAGGTAAAACTCTGATTATTCGTCTTGATGAGATTGGTGAGCCAGATGTTTTAGGAAATCGTGTGCTCTTCTTTAACCTTAATGGTCAAAGACGTGAAATTAGTGTAAATGATCAATCGATCAAAACACAAATTGTTGCGAAGCGTAAGGCTGACAGCACCGATCCACAACAAATTGGTGCAACCATGCCGGGATCTGTTTTGGATATCCTAGTGAAAAAAGGAGATCAGGTCAAAAAAGGACAAGCACTGATGGTTACAGAAGCAATGAAGATGGAGACGACCATCGAAGCACCGTTTGATGCTACGATTGAAGAAATTCATGCCGTAGCAGGAGAAGCGATTCAGACGAAAGATCTTCTTATCGAACTACGTGAGCAATAAAAGAAAAACGTTCAACTCTTAGGTTGAACGTTTTTTTGTTTTACTTTACTTTAAGCTGTTGGCTTCCATGATTTCGTCAATGAAACCATAATCCAATGTTTCTTGGGCTGTCATCCAGTTGTCACGTTCTGCATCAGCATGTACTTTTTCCATAGACTGACCAGAGTTTTCGGCCAAAATCTTTTCTAAAGTACGACGTGTTTTGAGCAAGTGTTCTGCTGCGATAGCCATATCGGTTTGTTGTGTACCACCACCAGTACCGCCCATAGGTTGGTGGATCATGTATTCAGCATGCGGCAACATGAAACGTTTGCCTTTTGTACCACTAGAAGCAATGATTGTACCCATAGATGCAGCAATACCCATAACAATTGTTTGAACGTCAGATTTGATGAAGTTCATAGTATCAACAATTGCAAGTCCAGCAGAAACAGAACCACCAGGTGTGTTAATGTAGAGGTAAATATCCTTTGTGCTGTCTTGGGCATCCAAGAAGAGGAGTTGTGCGATGATTGAGTTGGCCATACCATCCTCAACTTGGCCTGTCAACATGATGATACGGTCTTTCAGTAGACGGCTATAAATGTCATATGCGCGTTCACCACGGCTTGATTGCTCGATGACAGTAGGTACTAAATATCCCATAGATAAGTCTCCTTTTTCAATGTTTTATTCTATTATAAATCAAAGGTCAAAAAAGGTCAAAAAATAAGTACGATTAAAAAGGAGGAAATGAAGATATCTTTTCAAAAGTAAAATGTTTCAAAGAAAGGAACACTTTTATCTGTCGGAGTATATTATAATAGAGTCAAGGAGATAAAAAGATGAAAGTTGAACATATCGGAATTTGGGTAAGAGACTTAGGGAAGATGAGGCATTTTTATTAAACCTTTTTTTCTGCAAGGGCGGGTCAGCAATATCACAACTCTAAAACAGGCTTTACTTCATATTTTATGAGTTTTGAAGAAGGGGCACGTGTAGAGCTCATGCATCGTGCAGATATTGAAAAGATAATGCCTGAAGGTCTGGGTTTTGCTCATCTTGCTTTACAGGTGGGAGATGAAGCCGAGGTAGACAAGCGGGCTCAAGAATTTTTAGAACAAGGTTTTGAAGTTTTATCTGGACCACGGAGAACTGGCGATGGCTATTATGAAGCCGTTATTCTCGATCCTGAGGGAAATAAGATCGAAATAACAGCTTGGCTATATAAATTCTGGAGAAATGAGTTTTAAAACATTAGTCATTTTGTTATAATAATAGTATGAATTCAGAACTTATTATTTCTATGATTATTGCTATGATTGCGGGTGCTTGGCTTTTTATTGCGGGCATGTATATCTACAAACGTTTTGACGAAAATCGCTATAAGAAGCGCTTAGCCATTGAGAAACTCTTACGCGAAATTGAAGTCAGAAACACCTTGAATCAAAAAATTATCGAAATCTTGAACCGTCCGATTATTGGAGATGATGAAGAAATCGTTAATCCCCGTAGTGATGTAAAAGTGCCGTTTTACGACTATAATTTTTTGAAAAATTATACTTCAATGTATAATTTGTACATCCCCGCTTATTTCTTAAGTACTTTCTTTAAAAATCTATCCCACCATTTGGCTGTTTTCGAAGATGAACAAGATTTGAAAAATGGCGGCTATATTTTCAAAGAAGCACGTCCTATTTTTGAAAATTTTTCGGTCGAAATTACGGAAGATATTGAGAATAAGAAAAAAGAACTGGAAGAAGCAAAGAACATTTATCCATCTATGTTAAAACGCCAGTATTATAACATTTAAATACTTTTTTTAATCTGTCCAATAGGACAGATTTTTTTAGAATAAAAAGGGAAAGGGTCTTTTTTTTGTCTGTCAATTGTGCTATAATAGCAAATGCTAATACCGCTAGGTATTATAAATAAGATCATGGATTGTTCCATATTAATATAAAGGAGAGAGGGATGCTTACTATTTATACGGCCCCATCTTGTACGAGTTGTAAAAAAGCTAAAACTTGGCTTACTTATCACAATATTCCATTTCAAGAACGTAACCTCATTGGCGACCCACTTTCAGCAGAAGAAATTAGTCGTATTCTTGAAAAGTGTGATGATGGTGTGGAAGGGCTTATTTCTAGCCGTAATCGCTTTGTGAAGACCTTAGGCGTTGATTTTGAAGACTTGTCGCTTTCAGCAGCCATCAAAATCATTTCAGAAAATCCGCAAATCATGCGCCGTCCAATCATTATGGATGAAAAACGTCTACATGTGGGATACAACGAAGAAGAAATCCGTGCTTTTTTACCGCGTACAGTACGTATTTTAGAAAATGGCGGCGCTCGTTTGCGCAATGCCATCTAAAAGCAAATGCAATTATTATAAACACCCCGAGCGGGTGTTTTTTGCTGCATGCTTTTAGTAAAGGAAAATTTTCTTTTTAAAATAGAGCGGTTTTTCTAAGATAAGATTTGCTTTATTTTGGGTTATAATAGAAGAATGGATATTTTTGACACGCACACACACCTCAATTCAGATGAATTTATTGGTAGAGAAAAGGAAATTATTACTCAGGCACATGAGCTAGGGGTTCATCGCATGAATATTGTCGGAGTGGATCGTAAAACAAATGATTGGGCGATAAAGCTTGCTACAGAACATGAAGAATGCTATGCTACGATTGGTTGGCATCCAGATGAATGTGGAAGCTTTGATCAAGCTGCAGAGCAGTATCTGCTGGAAAATTTGCAAAAAAATAAGGTGCTTGCAGTGGGCGAAATTGGCTTAGATTATCATTGGATGGTCGAATCAAAAGAACTGCAAGAACAAAGTTTTCGGCGCCAAATTCAAATTTCAAAAGAAGCAGATGTTCCTTTTGTGGTACACACACGTGATGCTTTAGCTGATACTTATGAAATTATAAAGTCTGAGGGCGTTGGCTCTCGTGGAGGAATCATGCACAGCTTTTCTGGTACCTATGAAGAGGCCCGACAGTTTCTGGAGCTTGGTCTAATGCTTTCTTTCTCAGGTGTTGTGACATTTAAAAAGGCTCTTGATGTCCAAGAAGCAGCTACAAAGCTTCCTTTAGATCGCATACTTGTGGAAACTGATGCCCCTTATCTTTCACCAATGCCTTATCGCGGTAAGGAAAATCAGCCAGGCTACACACGTTATACAGCAGAGAAAATTGCGGAACTTCGTGGACTTAGCTTGGAAGAAGTGGCTGAGCAAACCTATGCAAATGCACTGAAAGTTTTTGGTTTGACCTCATGAAAGAAAAAATCGAAAAAGTTATCGTCGTTGAAGGGCGAGATGACACAAGAAACCTGAAGCGCTTTTATGATCTGGATACCTATGAAACTGGTGGAAGTAGTATAGACGCGACTGATATCGAGCGGTTAAAGGTCCTCCAAGAGAAACGAGGGCTTGTTGTTTTTACTGATCCAGATTTTCAAGGGGAACGCATCCGTAAGATTATTATGCAAGCTATTCCTGAGGCGCAGCATGCCTTTTTGAAACGTGAAGAAGCACGACCTAAAGGTAAAGGTTCTCTCGGAGTAGAACATGCCAAGTATGAAGATTTGCAAAAAGCTTTGGGACACTTGACAGGAGGCGCGAATATCGAGCCGACTGTGGTTCAAGCAGATCTTATTAACTTTGGTCTTGTCCTCCGCTCTGATAGTCGCCAACGTCGGGAATATCTCTGTGAAGAACTCCGCATAGGTTATGCTAATGGCAAGCAAATCCTCAAAAGACTTAACATGTTTGGGATTGAGCTTCAACAAATAGAAGAAATAATGAAGGGCTATAAATGAAAAAAGCACTTGAAATAAAAAACTTAAGAAAAGTATATGATTCCGGTACGGAAGCCTTAAAAGGTATTGATTTAGCAGTTGAAGAAGGAGATTTTTATGCCTTGCTTGGTCCTAATGGGGCAGGGAAATCAACTACTATCGGTATTATTACTTCACTCGTGAATAAAACGTCTGGAACAGTTAAAGTCTTTGACTATGATATTGATAAAAATCTAGTGCAGGCTAAGCAACAACTCGGACTTGTGCCCCAAGAGTTTAACTTTAATCAGTTTGAAACGGTTCAACAAATCTTAGTCAATCAAGCCGGATACTATGGTGTTCCTCGTAAGGAAGCGCTCAAACGCTCAGAAAAGTATCTCACACAGTTGGAACTTTGGGAAAAGCGTAATGACCGTGCAGGACGTCTTTCTGGTGGGATGAAACGTCGTTTGATGATTGCGCGTGCCTTGATGCATGAGCCTAAGCTCTTGATTTTGGATGAGCCAACAGCGGGTGTTGATATTGATGTGCGCCGCTCAATGTGGGAATTTCTCGCACAACTCAATGCTTCAGGTACAACAATTATTCTGACGACACACTATTTGGAAGAAGCAGAAATGCTTTGCCGAAATATTGGAATTATCCAATCTGGACAAGTAATTGAAGATACAAGTATGAAAAACTTACTATCGAAATTACAGTCGGAAACATTTATTCTCGATATTAAAGCGGAAGGGCAAGCACCAGAGCTTATTGGATATGAGATGAAATTGGTGGATTCCCAGACCTTGGAGCTTAAGATTGAACGCAACCAGGGCATCAATGTTGCTTTTGAGCAACTAACTGCACAAGGTGTTCAGGTCCTCTCCATGCGCAATAAATCAAACCGTCTAGAAGAGCTTTTTGTTAAGCTTACTCATGAGGAGGGAAAAAATGTTTAAACTCTACTGGACTGCAGGAAAATCTCTTGCTATCAAGGAAGTCACACGTTTTATGCGTATTTGGGTGCAAACTCTTGTGCCACCAGTGATTACGACCACACTTTATTTTATTATCTTTGGTAAAATGATTGGTTCACGAATCGGTGATATGCATGGTTTTTCTTATATGCAATTTATCGTGCCCGGACTTATCATGATGTCTGTTATTACTAGCTCTTATGCGAACGTTTCTTCGAGTTTCTTTTCGCAAAAATTTCAAAAAAATATTGAAGAATTACTCGTCGCTCCAGTGCCTACACATGTGATTATTTTAGGCTTTGTGGCCGGCGGAAGTCTTCGAGGTATTTTCGTTGGGACGTTAGTGACTATCATTTCGTTGCTTTTTGTTCCTTTAGTTGTGAAGTCTTGGCTCGTAATTATTGTAACTCTGTTGTTGACGGCTTTCCTCTTTTCCTTGGCTGGGCTTCTTAATGGTGTCTTTGCGCGTTCTTTTGATGATGTTTCGATCGTGCCAACATTTGTCTTACAACCTTTGACTTATCTCGGTGGTGTCTTCTATGCTATCTCTATGTTACCCCCAATTTGGCAGGACATTTCGAAAGTCAACCCGATCGTATATATGATTTCAGGTTTCCGTTATGGCTTTTTAGGTGTGCAAGATGTTGCCCTGTGGATTAGCTTGCTTGTGCTACTTGGTTTTGTCATTGCTCTCTATGCCGTTTGCTATTACTTTATTGAACGTGGTCGTGGTTTGAGATCTTGAAAGTAAGATAAAGAAAGTTAGAATAAAAAAGCGAAAACCGATTGGTTTTCGCTTTTTTTATTCTTCTTCGAAAGGCTTTCGTCCTTGATGTAAAGTTATAGGAAGTTTATATGAGTTTTCGACTGTTTCTCCTTGGATTTTACGAATAACTAAGTCGACTAAAAGCTCCGCCAAATCTGTAATGGGTTGCTTCACTGTCGTCAAGTCTGGATGATATTCCCTGATAAACTCTGTGCCGTCAAAGCCAATGATACTTATATCTTTGTTCATTGCCGCCGCTAGATTTTTCACAAGAAGTGCTGTTAAGTCATCTGTGCAGAAAATCCCGTCAAAGTCAGATTTTTTTAAAATTCTCTTGATTTCTTCTTTTTTATTCAGAAAAGTTAAACTTGTTGGGATTTTAATCACATGAGGTTCTAAGTCATGCTTTTTCATCACAGAGAGATAGCCTTCGCGTCTGAGGCGCGTGGGCGAATTAGTATTGTCACTGCCGGTAAAAATAGCAATTTTTTTGTTCCCGTTTTTTATCAAAGTTTCTGTTGCTAAACGACCGCCTTGCAAATTATCTGAACTAACGATAGTAGTTTGTGCAGTGAGGATGCGGTCAAAAGATACGATAGGTGCGTGGATTGCAGTATAATCGTTAGTACTTAAATTATGACTTCCATAAATGATGCCATCCACTTGGTTAGAAAGAAGTAAAGTTAAATAATCTCTTTCTTTCCTTTCGTCGTGCTCAGTTGTTGCCAGCATGGCTTTATAACCTCTTCGAAAGAGCGCCTGTTCAATTTTTTCGATTAATTCTGCATAGAATACATTCTGGATATTAGGAAAAACGAGTCCAATTAATTTTAAAGATTTCCCTTGTAAAGAGCGGGCTGCAGCATTTGGGACATAATGTAAGTCACGCATTGCGGCCTCAACCTTAGCAATAGTTGTGTCGCTTAAGTACCCTTTGTTATTAATCACACGCGAAGCGGTTGTCAAACTTACACCCGCTTTTTTTGCAACATCTTCAAGTTTAACCACTAATTCAGTTCCCACATTTTAATATTTATCGGTTTTTCACTTTGTATAAAATACTGTTCTTTGTTAGGAAATACACGCCCCGATAAGACTTTCTCTCCATCATTAATAAAAATTTCAAAAATAGATTTATCTATAAATAGATTAACTTTTTCTATTTTAACATTTACTGTCCTTTTTTCATAATTTCTTTTAACCGTGAAACAATCATTTTCCTTGTCAATATGGATTTCCAGTGCACTTTCATGAGAAGCGTTTGCCATGATATTCAAATGGTGTGATTCTTCAGACTTGAGGTCAATTTCCATTTCAAAAACATTATGAGTCGAAATCAGCTCTTCTTTGAGTAAAAACTCTTTTTTCTTTTTGCGTAGAGTTTTCATTTCATCTACAGGAGTTTGATAAAGCTTTCCGTCTTTAACACTTAGTTTTTTGACCATAGACAAGGCGCCTTGCACGCCAAACTGATCTGTCGGATAAGTTGTATCTGGTAAACCTAACCAAGAAATAGCATAAGCAGAGCCGTCAGGAGCATTAAAAGCCTGTGTGGCATAACAGTCAAAGCCATAATCAAGATTTTCTATCCTATTGTCGCCCATTAACCGGACTTCTTTATCAACAGAAAAAGAATCGGCAATAAGATAGGTATTGGGATAAATATTGCCATAAGAGCAGATTGATTGATCCAAGCCTTGGGGGCAGAAGATGAGGACCGGTGTGTTATTTATAAAGATAAGATTGGGACATTCGATCATATAGCCCATCTTTTCTGAAGTAAAATTCAAAAATCCTAAGTCCTCCCAAGCTGTTAATTGCTCATTTTTAGAGCGATAAATCTTTATTTTTCCTTCTTCGGCGACAGATTGTGCACCAATCAGCATATAGTGTTTCTTTTGGTGTTGAAAAATTTGTGGATCTCGAAAGTGATCAGTTGTTTCTGAGAAATTGGGATAGATTATAGGCTCTGGCAACTTTTCTAGCTGATTTTCTTTATCCAACTTAGCACCAAGTTGATAAGGTATGCGTGTCCAATCCTCTTTACGATGATTTCCTGTGTACATGATAAAAAGTGCATCATCAAGAGGAAAAGCAGAACCAGAAAAAGCACCAGCGTTCTCAAATTTCGTATCAGGGTAGAGAATGAGTCCTGATTTTTCAAAGTGCACCAAATCTGTAGAAGTCAAATGTACCCATGACTTCAAACCATGCACAGCGCCAAATGGAAAATGTTGGTAAAAGAGATGCCATTTGCCATTAAAAAATGAAAAACCATTGGGGTCATTGAGAAGACCGGTTTCTGGCTCAATATGAAAAGTTGAGTGCCAAGGGGATTGAGCAACACGTTCGCGTAAGGTCTTTAATTCATCCTCAGAATAGCTTTCATAAGCACGGTATCGTTCAGTGGTAGTCCATGTCATTTCTTGTATTTCCTTATCGTCATATTTTATTTTTATGATAAACGTTTTTCATGTAAAAGTCAATTTATAGACTTGATTATTTTAAGTAATGTTTTATTTTATGTTAAACGCTTGACATATTTTTTGTAAAGTGATTAAATGTGTTATGTAAGCGACACCAAAATAAATTTTAGGAGAAAACTATGAACCACAAACAAGTTGCTGAACGGATTATTTCTGCTGTGGGAGAAGAGAATATTCAAGCAGCAGCACATTGCGCAACCCGCTTGCGCCTTGTACTGAAAGACAGCTCATTGATTCATCAAGAAGCCTTAGACAATGACCCAGATCTCAAAGGAACTTTTGAGACGGCGGGACAATATCAAATCATTGTGGGACCTGGTGATGTCAATAAAGTCTATGAGGAATTTGTCAAACTTACAGGAGTAAAAGAGGCGTCGACAGCTGATTTAAAAGAGATTGTAAACAGCCAAAGCAAACCAAATCCTGTGATGGCATTAGTCAAACTTCTTTCAGATATCTTTGTTCCTTTGATTCCCGCTCTTGTTGCAGGTGGTTTATTGATGGCACTCAATAACGCTCTTACCGCTGAGAATCTTTTTGCAGCAAAATCAGTTGTTGAAATGTTTCCAGCTTGGAAAGGATTTGCAGATATTGTCAATGCTATGAGTGCAGCACCATTTGCCTTTATGCCTGTTCTTATAGGATTTTCGGCTACCAAACGTTTCGGAGGAAATCCCTATCTTGGTGCTGTTATCGGGATGATAATGGTGATGCCATCGCTTGTCAATGGTTATGCGGTGGCCACAGCTATTGCAAACAATGAAATGACCTACTGGAATATATTTGGTTTAAATGTTGCTCAGGCAGGTTATCAAGGTCAAGTACTTCCTGTTATTGGGGTATCTTTTGTCCTTGCAAAGCTGGAAAACTTTTTCCATAAACATTTGAACAACGCAGTTGACTTCACTTTCACACCATTGCTTTCGGTAATTATTACAGGATTTCTCACTTTTACCATAATTGGTCCTGCACTTCGTTTTGTATCAAATGGTTTAACAGATGGCTTGGTTGGCCTTTATGACACCTTAGGTGCCTTAGGGATGTTCATATTTGGCGGCTTTTACTCACTGATTGTTTTGACAGGTTTACACCAAAGCTTTTCAGCAATTGAAACCATGCTTATCACTAACTATCAGCATTCGGGTATTGGTGGGGACTTTATTTTTCCGGTTGCAGCCGCAGCCAACATGGCACAAGCAGGTGCAACCTTCGCGATCTTCTTCCTGACAAAAAATATTAAAACAAAGGCGCTCGCAGCTCCAGCTGGTTTTTCCGCCCTTTTAGGGATAACTGAGCCTGCCCTCTTTGGGATCAACCTAAAACTTAAATATCCATTCTTTATTGCACTTGGTGCTTCCGCTGTTGGTTCATTATTTATGGGGCTTTTCCATGTGCTGGGTGTAAGCTTAGGCTCTGCCGGTTTGATTGGGTTTATCTCCATTAAAGCAGGCTACAATCTGCAGTTTATGTTCGCTATTTTGATTAGCTTTATCCTTGCATTCATCGTTACTTTGATTTACGGACGACAAGTTGAAAACAAAAAAATTGAGAAGCCTCAGGTAGAGAATCCAATTTCTGAAATGCAAGATATAGAAAACTCTGAAAAGGAAGCAATTTTCGTACCAATCAATGGCACAGCTTTTCCACTCTCGCAGGTCAATGATCCTGTCTTCTCCACAGAAAAAATGGGCAAAGGTGTCGCTATCCAACCTGCAGATGATCATGTCTTTGCGCCAGCAGATGGAGAAATTGTGATTGCTTACGAAACGGGTCATGCCTATGGGATGAAAACCGAAAGTGGAGCAGAAATCTTGATTCACATTGGTATTGATACGGTCACGTTGAAGGGCAAAGGCTTTAGCCAAAATGTGAAGGCAGGCCAAAAAGTTAAAAAAGGAGACTTGCTTGGAACATTTAACAGAAAGACTATCAAGGAAGCTGGGTTGGAGGATATGGTAATGATGATGATTACAAATTCGTCTGATTATAACGATATTTTAGTGTTAAAGGAATATGCAGAAGTAGTAAAACAGGAAAAAATTCTTTCATTAATTTGAAGAAAGGGAGTAGAAGTTGACAATGTATTATGGATCTATAGAAGCTGGTGGGACAAAGTTTGTGCTCGCCGTTGCGGATGATCAGTTCGAGCTTGTAGATAAAATTAGAATATCTACCACAACACCCGAGGAAACAATTGCTGCTACAGTGGATTACTTTAAATCAAAAAATGTTGTGGCAATTGGCTTGGGATCATTTGGTCCCATTGATATTAATATCAAGAGTAAAACTTACGGCTATATTACATCAACACCGAAGGCAGGTTGGGCAAATACGGATTTGGTTGGGCTTTTAGAAGAGGCACTTCATGTTCCTATAGCTTTTACTACTGACGTAAATGCATCGGCTTATGGTGAAATGATGAATACTGCTCTTGAAAATCTAGTCTACTTTACTATTGGTACAGGGATTGGCGGTGGCGCTATTCAAGGCGGTCACTTTATTGGTGCTACAAGCCATGCTGAAATGGGCCATCAAATGGTTAAACGCCATCCAAACGATCTTTATTTTAAAGGTATTTGTCCGTTTCATGGTGATTGTTTGGAAGGACTGGCTTCAGGTCCAAGTCTTGAGGCCAGAACAGGGATTTCGGGTGAAGAACTTCCTGCAGACAGTCTTGAGTGGGAAATCTTGGCCTACTATATCGCGCAAGGCGTGCTTAATGCAACTTTAACATTAGCACCTGATGCTATTATACTAGGCGGTGGGATTATGGAGCAGCCCAATATGCTCGCACATGTTCAAAAAGAATTTGTGAAACTTCTGAATCATTACGTTGCTCTCCCATGTCCGATAGATGAATATTTGCGACTGCCGAGTGTTTCGGAAAATGGCTCCGCAACCCTTGGGAACTTTGCTTTAGGTAAAGCAGCCTTAGAGCTTGTGGAGTGAGATGTTGGGCTTTCTCTAAATAGTATTCGTGGCTCACAAGCTAAAGTTAAGGAGAAAAAGTATGTTTTGCTTAGCTTATTTGCATTTACGGCTATAAAAAGATAAAACGGAAATTCTTTGATTTCTGTTTTTTCTTTAAAAGCAGTTCGTCGGCTTTTCTGCTATAATAAAGCTATGACAACTTCAAATATAGATCGTATCTCAAATGTCATTCGCACACAGGATATTCTTCGTCGGCATGACTTTAACTTTAAGAAAAAATTTGGTCAAAACTTTTTGACGGACCATAATATTTTGACAAAAATTACGGCAACTGCTGAACTTTCAGAACAAGTAAACGTGATTGAGATTGGACCAGGTATTGGTTCACTCACGCAGTATTTACTTGAAGAGGCAGCAGAAGTAATGGCTTTTGAAATTGACAAAACTTTGATTCCAATTTTGGAAGAAACTTTGGCGCCGTATGATAACTTTCAACTTGTAAATGCTGATGTTTTGAAAGTTGATATGCGTGAGCACATCAAGAATTTCAAAAATCCTGACTTGCCTATAAAAGTCGTAGCAAATCTTCCTTATTACATTACAACACCAATTCTCATGCACTTGATTGAATCTAAGATTCCCTTTACTGAGTTTGTAGTGATGATGCAAAAAGAGGTTGCGGATCGTATTGTGGCTAAACCAAGCACAAAGGCTTACGGCTCGCTTTCGATAGCGGTGCAATATTATATGGAAGCACAAGTCGCTTTCACTGTGCCGCGCACAGTTTTTGTTCCAGCGCCTAATGTAGATTCAGCTATATTGAAGATGACACGCCGCGAGCAGCCTTTGGTTGCTGTGAAGGATGAAGATTTCTTCTTTAAAACCATGCACTCAACCTTTGTTCACCGTCGTAAAACCTTGATGAACAACTTACAATCTGCTTTTGGTAAGGATAAAAAACCAGAAATAACTGAACTTTTGGCCCAGGCGGATATTTCGCCTACCATTCGTGCCGAAGCACTTTCAATACCAGAATTCGCACGATTAGCCGATGCTCTACTTCCTCTCAAAGAAGGAGAATAAATGGATAAGCTGTCAAAAATTTTTCAAGCTATAAAAGAAGATCCGCAAAATACTTTGTATACTGCACAAGGTATTGCCCCGCTCTACTCCGTACACCATGAAGCAAAAATCCTTATTGTAGGTCAAGCACCAGGAATTCGAGCACAGGAGAGCCGTCTTTTTTGGAACGATCCTTCTGGGGATCGTCTTCGTGAATGGCTAGGGATTTCTTATGAAGAATTTTACAGCTCATCTAAGCTCGCCATCTTGCCTATGGACTTTTACTTTCCAGGTAAAGGAAAATCTGGTGACTTACCACCCCGCAAAGGCTTTGCGGAAAAATGGCATCCTTTATTGATTAAAGAAATGCCGCAGTTGGAGCTTATTGTCCTCATTGGTTCTTACGCGATTCCTTACTATCTTAATGTGCCGAAGAAAACACGTATTACTGATGTTGTGCGTGATTTTGAGAATTATCTACCGGAATATTTTCCACTTGTGCATCCTTCACCACGTAATAATATTTGGTTGCGGAAAAATCCATGGTTTGAGGCACAGGTCTTGCCGGAGCTAAAAATAAGAGTAAAAAACCTCCTTGCTTGAAGCAAGGAGGTTTAGTTTTGTTTAAGGAAGAGTTAATATAATGCATATAAATAAAGGAAAGCGCTCTCCAACGGTGAATAGGTGAGCGCTTATTTTTTTATTTAATTTCAAAAAACATGGTAACATGCTCGATTCCAGCTTCTGTAAAGGTTTCGCCTTGCGCTTGAAAGTCGAATTTTTCATAGAGGCCTTTGGCGCTAAGTTGTGCATGCAAAGTTAAAAGAGTAATTCCTGCTTGATTGCAAAAATCAAGAAGACTTTGTAAGAGGACATTTGCATAACCTTTGCCACGTTCCTCTTTTAGAACGGCCATTCGTTGGACCACAGCGTGTTTCTTATCTTCGCTATCCACCAAAAGACGAACAGTCGCTAAGGCTTTACCATTTTCGTAACCTACAAAGTGCACGGAATGTGCCTCATCAATAGGACTGCCAACTTCTAAATCAAAAGGAACACCTTGCTCCTTTACAAAAACAGTGTTACGAATACGTAATGCATCACAGTATATTTCCGACATGGTGTCACGGGTTTGCTTGATTTGCATAAATTTCCTCCCGAAATCTTGAATTTGCGTAAAAATCTTATTTCAATTATAATATAAATAGCTTTAAAAAAAAAGAAAGGGCTTCGTTTGCCCTTATTAGTAGGATATTATGTTTAAAAACAGTAAATTATTTTTTTGGACAGTAGAAATTTTAGCAGCGACCCTGCTTATTTTTATGCTCATGCAACTGGAATTTCTCTTCCAACCGGTCAAAACTCTTTTGGCCCTGCTCTTTATTCCCTTCATCATCGCGGGTTTTCTTTACTACATCTTCAAACCTGTAGTGACTTATATGGAAACCCGTTGGAAAATTAAACGTTTCTTTGCGATTTTGATTGTTTTGATTACTTTGCTTGGACTTGTGGTTTGGAGTATTGCATCCATCATCCCTAATGTAGTTTCGCAGTTAAGTAGCTTGATTGATGCCAGTACGAAAGCATTTCCTGAGTTTCGTCATTGGATTGAATCTTTACAAAATGATCCACGTTTTGCTCACATTTACCGTCAGCTGGACATTAATGGCATGATTAGTAATATTAATTTATCTTATACTGATATTCTGAATAATTTGCTTAAAAATTTAACGGACAGTGTTGGAAGCATCGTAAGTATCATTTCCTCTGTGGTTATGGTTGCTATCTTAGTTCCTATCCTACTTTACTATATGCTAAAAGATGGTGAAAAATTGCTTCCTTCTTTAAAACGTACAATTTTTCGTGAAGATCCACTTGGTTTTGTTGAGCTCCTCGAGAAGATGAATGCGACAATTTCTCGTTATATTTCGGGCGTGGCTTTGGATTCGCTCTTGGTTTTCATCTTTGTCTTTGTAGGTTACATGTTGTTCGGTATTCCTTACGCCTTCTTGTTTGCCAGCTTTTCGGCTATTACCAACTTAATTCCTTATGCAGGACCCTATATCGGAGTTTTGCCGGTAATTTTTACTTTGGCATTTACTCAACCTTGGACAGCTGTACTCGCTGTCGCTTATGTTTTAATCCTGCAACAGATTGACGGGAACCTTGTTTATCCTAAAATCGTTGGGAATGCTGTACGCGTTCACCCTGTGACGGTTATGGTTTTGATGTTGGTTTCAGGAAGTTTATATGGGATTCTAGGTATGATTATTGCCGTACCTGTCTACTCATTAGTTAAAGAAATTGTGAAGTTCCTTGCTGGCTTATGGCATAATCATCGTGAGCAAGAAAAGAAAAAAATATTTCAAAACGATTAAACTATGATATAATAGTTTTCATATTACTAAAAAATAGGAGTAAAAATGGCACACCCTGACCCCGAGAGCACCTCGATAATTTTACAGATTTTATTACTTGTTTTTCTTACTGCTTTGAATGCATTCTTCTCAGCAAGTGAGATGGCACTCGTTTCTCTATCGCGATCGCGTGTAGAGCAAAAGGCGAGTGAAGGCGATGAGCAGTATCAATATTTGCTTAGTGTAATCGATAATCCGACACACTTCCTGTCCACCGTTCAAGTTGGGATTACCTTCTTGAATATCGTAGCGGGGGCAAGTTTGGCTGATACATTAGCTGCACAGCTGGCACCGTTGTTTGGTGATACAAGCTTTGCCCAAACCTTAAGTAAAATCATTATCTTGGTTATTTTGACTTTCTTTACGATTGTATTTGGTGAGCTTTTCCCTAAACGTATCGCTCAGGCTCTTAAAGAAAAAGCAGCTTTGAAAATGGTTCGTCCCTTGATGGCGATTGGTGTAGTTTTAAAACCTTTCATTTGGTTGTTGACCATTACGATTAATGGGCTGGCAAGAATTTTCCCAATCAAGTTTGACAGCAGTGATGATGACATGACACGTGATGAGATTGAGTATCTCGTGCACACGGATGAAACGGCCTTAGATGATTCTGAACGTGAAATGATTACAGGTGTTTTCAGTCTTGATGAACTTGTAGCACGTGAAATTATGGTTCCACGTACGGATGCCTTCATGATTGATATCAATGATGATCCGCGTGAAAATATTGAGAAAATGCTCAGCGAGTCATACTCTCGTGTGCCTGTTTATGATGATGATAAAGACAACATCTTAGGGATTATTCACACCAAACGTATCTTAGCTCGAGGCTTTGCTGACGGTTTTGATAACATTGATTTCCGTGAGATGTTGCAAGAACCACTCTTTGTTCCTGAAACAGTCTTTGTGGATGACTTGATGCTCCAGATGCGTAACACCCAAAATCAAATGGCTATTTTGCTGAATGAATATGGGGGCGTTGAAGGTATCGTCACACTTGAAGATTTGATTGAAGAAATCGTCGGAGAGATTGAAGACGAAACGGATATTGCAGAAGCAGAAGTTCATAAGATCGGTGAGAACATGTATGTGGTTCAAGGTAAAATGACCATCAATGACTTTAATGACGAGTTTGGCACACATTTGGTCAACAAGGATGTAGACACAATGGCTGGTTTCTTCCTCTCAGAAACAGGACAAATTCCAGAAAAAGGACAACAAGTGATGTGTAAGATTGACAACTTAGAAGATCATTTCTCACTCACAAGTCTGGAAGTAGATGGAAATCGTATATTAAAACTTCGTGTGGAGTTCGATGTAGAGCTTCCTGAATAAAAGTAAAAGATAGATTAAAATTAATCTATCTTTTTATTTTACTGTCCTGACTTTCTGAAAAAAACTATGATAAAATGTAAAAGAAATGAAGATATAGAACAGAGGAGGGAATATGAAAAGAAAAGAACATTTGGCTATTGTTATAGCTATTTTTATTGCAACATTTATGACATCTGTTGAGGTTACGATTGTGACCACAGCTATGCCAACCATCATTTCTCAGTTGAAAGGACTAGAACTCCAAAGCTGGGTATTTGCTATTTATTTACTTATTTCGGCTATTGCAACACCAATCTATGGAAAACTTGCGGATAATCTGGGGCGAAAAAATATTTTTATCTTTGGACTTGTCTCTTTTGTGATTGGTTCGATACTTTGTGGTATTGCCCCCAACATGCTGTTCCTCATTATTTTTCGAGCGATTCAAGGTCTCGGTGCAGGAGCTGTGATGCCTTTAACCTTCACAATTATTGCTGATTTATTTGATTTTGAAGAGCGTGCAAAAATTATGGCGTTGAATAATACAGCTTGGGCGATTTCGGCTTTAGTAGGCCCGTTGCTTGGCGGATGGATTGTTGATACGTTGGGCTGGCACTGGGTTTTCTTCATCAATGTGCCCTTGGGATTGATCACACTTTTACTTACAATTTTTGGTTATAAGGATGTACACGAAAAAACAGCAAAACAACCGATGGACTGGGCAGGTATTGTCTCTCTATCTGTACTTTTAGTTTCATTATTACTGATGTTTCAAGAAATGTCAGCTTCCACAATCAATTGGCTATTAGAAGTTGTGCTCCTCTTCTTGATTGTTGCGGCCAGCATCATTTTTATTCGTACAGAGAAAAAAGCAGTCGATCCTTTATTTAATTTAGAAATGTTTAAAACAAGGACTTTCAGTATTCAGATTATTATTTCAATGCTTTTAAGTGGCTGCTTGATTGCTTTCAATATTTATTTTCCTATTTGGCTACAAGCCATTTACCGCGTTCCAGCCTTTGTTGCAGGTCTTGCATTAACACCTACATCATTGTTTTGGATGGTAACCAGTTTCTTTGTTGGTTTTCTTTTACGACGTTTTGCGCCGAAGAGACTTTATGCCGTTTTAGTGGGTATTCTTATCCTTGTCTACATTCCCTTGGTTCTTTCAAGTGTTGCTTTCCCAATCGAAGGTTTTTACATTATTTCTGCTTTTACAGGAAGTGTGATGGGGGTTATACTTTCAACAACGACACTTTTGGCACAAAAAATGGTTCCTGCTGAAATGGTTGGTCAAGCAAGTTCTCTCGTTGTGCTAGGACGAACTTTGGGTCAGGCAATGATGACCGGGATATTGGGGCTAGCTTTTTCCTTAGGTATCAATGCGGGGCTCAGTAAATTTCCAGAAGTCAGCTTTAAGAATGTCAACGAATTTATTAGTACAGCTTCCAACGTAGTCGTTCCCGAGAAAATTCATGGTCAATTAGAACAAATCGTTCTTGGAGCTTTGCATAATATTTTCTTCTTGGCCTTGCTTCTCTGCGTGATTACTTTTGTGGTTAACCTGTTTGATGATGGAAAATTAAGAGCCTAGAAAAGGATTTGATAATAAGAGAGATTTGAGGTATGATAAAAGCATACTGAAGAAGAGGAAAAGCTTATGACTGATACATATATTGAAGAAGCCAAAAAAGTAACCGGCCTGATTCACTCTACCGAATCCTTTGGATCTGTAGATGGTCCAGGAGTACGTTTCATTGTTTTTATGCAAGGTTGTCAAATGCGCTGCAAATATTGTCATAACCCAGATACTTGGGCGTTGAAAAACGAAAAAGCAACGACACGTACGGTAGAAGATGTGATGGACGAAGCACTTCGTTTCCGTGGTTTTTGGGGCGAAAAAGGAGGTATCACTGTATCTGGTGGGGAAGCCATGTTGCAAATTGACTTCGTCATCGCTCTTTTCCAATACGCTAAAAGTTTGGGTATCCATACCACATTAGACACTTCAGCACGGCCATTTAGAACGGATGAATATATCACCTCTCGTATTGATGAACTTCTTGAAGTCACAGATCTTGTCTTGCTGGACTTGAAAGAAATTGATTCAAAACGTCACAAGGCCTTGACGGGACACCCTAATGAAAATATTTTAGAATTTGCCCGCTACCTTTCTGACAAGGGGCAAGCCATGTGGATCCGTCACGTGCTTGTACCAGGTGAAACGGATATTGATGAAGATTTAGAAAAGCTAGGGGAATTTGTTAAAACCTTGGATAATGTTCTGAAATTTGAAATCTTACCTTATCATACGATGGGGGAATTCAAATGGCGCGAACTAGGCTGGAAATATCCACTTGCTGGTGTTAAACCGCCGACAAAAGAACGTGTGTCCAATGCAAAATCAATCATGGGTACAGAAACTTATCAAGAATATTTAGAGAGAATTAGATAAAACTTGAAGGCCGCATTTGGCTTTCAAGTTTTTTCGGTGCCAAGATTAAGGCAAGAACACTTCCAGTAATAGATTGAAAGCGTGCGTAAATCCTCTTTTTTTGATATAATGAAGCGAATATAAATATATAAATGAGGTAAAAGAAATGTCAGATAAAATTTTTGTCTTTGGTCATCAAAAACCAGATACAGACGCAATCGCATCATCTTATGGTTTCTCATATTTGAGCAACCATCGTCCAGTTGGCGCTTTGAATACAGAGTGTGTTGCATTAGGTACACCTAATGAAGAAACGCAATTTGCGTTGGACTATTTTGGTGTAGAAGCACCACGTGTTGTAACATCAGCAGCAGCTGAAGGCGTGGATACAGTTATCTTGACGGATCACAATGAGTTCCAACAATCAATCGCAGATATTGCTTCATTAAATATCTTTGGTGTGGTGGACCACCACCGTGTGGCTAACTTCAATACTGCTTCTCCTTTGTTCATGACAATTGAACCTGTTGGCTCAGCTTCTTCAATTGTTTACCGCAAATTCCTTGAAGCGGGTGTTGAGATTCCCCGTGAAGTAGCAGGTCTCTTGCTTTCAGGTTTGATTTCAGATACCTTGCTTTTGAAATCACCAACAACACATGCAACTGACCATAAAGTTGCAGAAGAATTGGCAAAAATTGCTGGTGTTGATCTCCAAGAATATGGTATGGCTATGCTTAAAGCTGGCACAAACTTGGACAACAAGTCAGCAGATGAACTCATTGATATTGATGCAAAAACATTTGAACTTAATGGCAGTCGTATCCGTATCGCTCAGGTAAATACAGTTGAAATTCAAGATGTACTTTCACGCTTACACGATGTCAAAGTAGCCATCAAGAAAGCAATGGAAGTTGAACATTATGATGACTTTGTCTTCATGATTACAGATATCGTAAATTCTAACTCAGAAATTGTCGAAATCGGTAGCCACAAAGATAAAGTTGAAGCAGCTTTCCACTTTACGTTAGAAGACGACCATGCTTTCTTAGCTGGTGCCGTTTCACGTAAAAAGCAAGTTGTACCACAACTTACTGAAGAGTTTAACAAATAATGCCTATTCGCGTTTTTAATGAAAATAGGCTGACTTGTCAGCCTTTTTTCTTAAAACTGATTAATTACCTGCACGTGCATGAAGAGGTAACCTTACGCCAAATTCATAAAGTTTTTGAACAAGAGAAAAACTTAGATCGCCAGCTTGATAGCTTTATTGCTGCTGGTTTTATCTGGCGCAAGGATAAACGTTATGGCAATAATTTTAAAGTTTTTACTGATGCTGACTTTGATCTTTCTTCAAAAACAATGCCTGTAGCTGTTAATATCTATGAGAAACCATTTTTTGTGGCAGTTGGAAGTCAAGTGGAGCAGAGACTGGAGCAGTCTATTGTCCAGCAAAAACTTCAAAATAAAACCAATACAATCACGCTACATTTTTCAAGTCGGTATGATTTGACCACAGATAGCTTATTTAACTATTTTTACAAGGTGGCGCATCACTTACCGCTTACAATACTTGAACAAGAAGTATATCAGCTTATGGGCGATGTTGATCCAGAGTATGCTCTGAAATACATGACCAGTTTTTTGCTCAAATTTACGCGTAAAGATATTGTCAAAGCACGTCCAGATATTTTCATCAGAGCCTTAGAAAAATATGGCTACATCTCCGCAGTAGGTGAACGAGAGTTTACGTCAAATCTTGCGTTTGACGATACACTTCAACTTGAAGAAATTCATTATGATTCTCCTCAAGACTTCATCTCTGCCCAAATCCAACAAACAAAGGTATTAAAGAACTTCATTTCCATAGGAGGATAAAAATGAAATACGAAAAATTGTTACCCCGTTTCCTTGATTATGTTAAAGTAAACACACGTTCAGATGAAAATTCAACAACTGTACCATCTGTTCCTGCTCTTGTTGATTTTGCTCATAAAATGGCAGATGAGATGCGCGAAATTGGTATTCAAGATGTACACTATCTTGAATCAAACGGTTATGTTGTAGGGACTATCCCAGCAACTACAGACAAAAATGTCCGTAAAATCGGTCTGATTTCTCACATGGATACAGCAGACTTTAATGCAGAAGGTATCAATCCGCAAATTCTTGAAAACTATGATGGAGAGTCTGTGATTAAACTTGGTGATTCTGGTTTCAGTCTTGATCCAGCAGAATTCCCAAACTTGAAAAACTACAAAGGTCAAACTTTGATTCATACAGATGGTACAACACTTTTGGGTGCTGATGACAAGTCGGGGATTGCTGAAATCATGACTTTGGCTGATTATTTAATCAATATCAATCCTGATTTTGAACATGGTGAAATCCGTATTGGTTTTGGTCCAGACGAAGAAATCGGTACAGGGGCTGACCGTTTTGATGTTGAAGATTTCAATGTTGACTTTGCTTATACAGTTGACGGTGGACCCCTTGGTGAATTGGAATATGAAACATTCTCAGCTGCCGGTGCTGTTTTAGAGTTTCAAGGTAAAAATGTTCACCCAGGTACAGCCAAAAATACAATGGTTAACGCTTTGCAATTAGCAATGGATTACCATGCGCAATTGCCAGAATTTGATCGTCCCGAAAAAACAGAAGGTCGTGAAGGTTTCTTCCACCTTTTGAAATTAGACGGAACTGTCGAAGAAGCACGCGCACAATATATTATTCGTGACCATGCAGAAGATAAATTTAATGAGCGCAAAGCCTTGATGCAAGAAATTGCTGATAAAATGAATGCTGAACTTGGCTCTGAACGCGTAAAAGCCACAATCAAAGATCAATATTACAACATGGCTCAAGTTATTGAGAAAGACATGTCAATCATTGATTTAGCCGAAGAAGCAATGAAAAACTTGGATATCGAGCCAAAAATCGAACCTGTTCGCGGTGGGACAGATGGTTCTAAGATTTCATTTATGGGCTTGCCAACACCGAACATCTTTGCTGGTGGTGAAAACATGCACGGTCGTTTTGAGTTTGTAAGCTTACAAACTATGGAAAAAGCAGTAGATGTACTGCTCGAAATGCTTAAACTCAATAATAAAGTTGAAAAATAAAGCATAATAAGCTAAAATAGTTCTTAAGGTTGGGAGGAATAGCTTTCCAACAGTGATTTTTTCGAGAGAATTTACTTTTCTTAATTAAATAAACCAATAAACAAGTCGCCTTTGGGCGACCTGTTTTAGGTTTTTCTTAGAATTGTCGCACAATTATAACGAATTCTAGTTATGATTGTTCTATTCTATCTTTTGTAAAAGACAATATAATTCACTGTTGAGAGTTCTGGTCAAACTTCCCACTCGCCTTTACTTATGGTAATTATACAAGTACTTTAAGTTACTTGATTTACAAATATTTTCAATCAGTCAATCTGATTATAAAAAAAGGAGGACATTTGATGTCTGATAAAGCAAAAGGGAAACTTTCTCTTGTCGGCTTATGCCTGATGATCTTCACATCAGTATATGGATTTAACAACATCCCACGTGCATTCTACATGATGGGTTATGCTGCAATTCCATGGTATATCGTGGGTGGATTATTCTTCTTCCTGCCCTTTGCCTTCATGGTAACTGAACTTGGTTCAGCTTTCAAAGAAGAAAAAGGTGGGATCTATTCTTGGATGGAGAAAGCAGTTGGTCCAACTTTCGCCTTCGTCGGAACATTTATGTGGTACGCTTCATATTTGGTATGGATGGTCAACGTTTCAAATGGTATCATGGTACCAATCACAAACATGATTTTTGGTAACTCGCTTCATGTGCCAGATCCATGGATTCTCTCAATCATTGCTATGATTTGGGTTGCTGCAATCACTTTCTTTGCACTTCGTGGTTTGGATGCAGTCAAAAAATTCGCTACACTTGGTGGTATTGCTGTTCTTTCATTGAATGCGATTCTCTTGATTTGCGCACTCTTAGTCCTTATTCTTAATGGACATCCAACAACGCCAATTACTGCTGAAGCTTTTGTAACCAGCCTTAATCCTAACTTCAATAACAGTTCTGCAATTGGCTTTATTGCCTTCATGGTATTTGCTATCTTTGCTTATGGTGGTGTTGAAGCAGTTGGTGGTTTGGTTGATGAAACAGACCAACCTGAGAAAAATTTCCCTCGTGGTGTTGTAACGTCAGCGCTTATCATTGCAATCGGTTATTCTGTAATGATTCTCTGTGTTGGTTTCTTCATGAATTACCAAACAGGCGGTGCATTTTACGAAGGCGTAAAAGCTGGAACAATTAACCTTGGTAATGCAGGTTATGTAACAATGCAATACCTTGGTGAAGCGCTTGGTGCTGCTTTTGGTATGAGTCATTCAGGTGCGGTAGTTATCGGTTCAATTCTTGCCCGTTACATGGGTCTTGCAATGTTGCTTTCATTAATGGGTGCTTTCTTTACATTGATCTACAGCCCAGTTAAACAAATTATTTCTGGTACACCAGATAAACTTTGGCCTGGTCGCTATGGACAACTTGATAAAGAATCAGGTATGCCAAAATTTGCGATGGTTATCCAATTCGTAATTGTCTTTGTTATCATCTTGCTGAACATGCTCATCAACCTTGGTGGTGGTGCAGAAGCAGCGGCGAAATTCTTTGCAATCTTGACAAACATGGCCAACGTTGCGATGACATTGCCTTACCTCTTTATCGTTATTGCCTATGCAAAATTCAAACTCAATGATAATATTGAAAAACCATTTACGCTTTATAAATCTAAAGGTGTAGCGATGGCGGCTGTAACGGTAACATTTCTTGTTGTTGCTTTTGCAAATGCCTTCACAGTAATCCAACCTATCACAGATTACTTTGCTTTGCCAGTTGCTGAACGCTCTGCAGTCCTTGGAGATACAATCCAAACAGTCGTATCAATGATTGCTGGTCCAGTTATCTTTGGTTTGGTAGCCTTCTTTATGATGAATCGCTACAAAAAACGTTACCCTGCAGAATATGCCTCATTAACAGAACTTTCTGAAGATGAATTACATAATGCTAAATAAAAAATAGCAGCTTAGGCTGCTTTTTTTTATTCCAAAACATAAAATGCCGATGAGGCAATTTTTAAATAAATTTTTCTGCTACGGCTCTATCACCAGGATAAGGTTCACGTTTATCATTGACTAACTGGAACTTGTCTGCACCCTTTCCAGCAATAATAACAGCATCATTTTGATCTGTCACACGTTGAATGGCTTGTTTTATTGCCTCTGCACGATCTGCTTCAAAATCACAGGAGCGTGAAACATAACTTGCAATTTCATCAGCAATGGCTTTAGGATCTTCGTGGTTAGGATCATCTTGAGTGAGAATGACTTCTAAGCGTTCGTGTGCTTCGATAACTTGGCCAAAATCCTTACGACGACTTTCACCTTTATTACCCGTAGCTCCTAAAACCAAGACGATTTTACCGTTATGATGAGGTTCAACAACAGACACTAAGTTTTGCAAACTAATACCGTTATGGGCGTAATCAACATAAATTCTTGCACCATTTTTTGTAGTTAACATCTCCATGCGTCCAGGTACTACGGCTTTTGCTAAGCCGTTTTTAATTTGTTCGATTGTGGCTCCTAGATGTTGGGTTGCTAAAGCTGTTGCTAAGGCGTTTTCTTGGTTAAATTTTCCAAGTAAACGAATGTCAAAATGGTCAGCTATTTTACCACTTGTTGTAAAATCGTGTGCATGAGATTCGATGATTTGATTGTCAGATTTTTCACCGTAAAAATCATGCGGGATTTTAAGATCTGCTAACTCTTGCTTAATTACATTAAAATGGGTCATTTCACTGTTGGCTACAAAGTAACCGGAATGATGTAAAAGTTGTCGCTTGCAGTAAAAATAATCTTCAAGTGTAGGATGTTCGACAGGTCCGATGTGATCGGGAGAGATATTAAGGAAGACACCAACATCGAAGTTAATAGCATAGACACGTTCAGTTTTATAAGCTTGTGAGCTTACTTCCATCACAAGGTGTGTCATTCCATTATCCGCAGCTTGGCGCATCATTTTGAGTAAGTCAAGACTTTCGGGTGTAGTTAACTCAGATTTGAAGAAATTTTTCCCATCAAGAGTTGTTTCTGCTGTAGAAAGTAAGGCTGTTTTTTGTCCGTTCATTTCATCTAAGATTGATTTAGCGAAGTAAGCAGAAGTTGTTTTTCCTTTTGTTCCGGTCAAAGCTAATATTTGGAGTTCATTTTGTGGATAATCATAAAATGATTGAGCTAAGAGACTCATTGCACGCTTCACATTTGAAACAATGATTGCAGGTATTTCCACTTCATAATCTATTTCAGAAATGTAGAAAGGTGCTGCTATGTTTTCTAGATATTCTGCTTTAAAATTTAGACCTTTCGCAAAAAATAGGGTTGATGCAGAAGTGTTTCGGCTATCATAGCTTAATTGATCGAAGGTGAAATCTTCTTCCCAGTTATAGTAATATTCCTTTTTAAAGACAATTTCGTGAAAGTTTTCGTCTTTTTTCAGAATTTCTAAAACATCTTGTATTTTGAGCATGGGTTTTTCTGCCTCCTTTATTTATACCATTTAACTCCGGAAGAGAGCTAAATTATAAGGCACTTCACTTAAATGTGGATAGGTGCTTTTTTCTTATTCGTAGGCTTAATTATACCATTTTCACTTATATTTTTGTAACTTGATAATCGCTTTATGTTTCGTGAACAAGAGAGGATAGTGCTATAGGAAGCGTTTATCTTGTTTTTACCACAGTCTCTAAGCTTTTAATTTCCTGTTCAAGTTTCAGAGCAATTTGATAGGATTCACATCGTTCAAAAATATATTGACATTTTTTCATTGTTTCTATAGCGCTCGTATCTCCAAAAACCACTTCAAAATGCGCTTTTTGATATATGAAATTTACTCTTTCAAAAAGATCGATTTCTGGAATGTTTAAAGAAGCAATAAAATCAAGTAACTCTTCTGCTAAATATTTCTGTCTATTTTTAATAAAAATCTCGAGGAAGATTATTCCAGTTTTTATTTGAGCTTTTTGGGTAAGAGGATGAATGTTTCTGCATCGTGCTGTTTTGAGTATTTTATGGCTAAACTTTGATAAGGTACCTAAGTCTAGAAATCCAGCTATGTCACTCAACAAATCAAATTCATATTCGCCCCATATTTTGATGTTAATTAAGTAGTGTTTAATGACAGTAAGACTTTTAGAAGAGAGGTGATAATGGGGATCTATCTGCTTCATGGTTGCCTCTAAGCGAAATTTATCCAAGTTTAATCTTTGAGTGGAAGATGAGCTTTGTATAAGTGATTTTTCATATTTTTGGATAATTTTTTGAAGATGGAGCGTATTACTGTTTAGATGAGCCATATCACGTTCTTCAAACCAGTCCAAAGGATTGAGTTGGGTATTAAGATGATGGAAAAATTCGTGAGGTGCTACATTTATATTATTCAAGAGATAGAGCAAAACAATGCAAGAAACATAACTGCGTCCATTTTCAAAATTAGAAAGTTGGGAAGTGGAGATGCAGTCCTTCGCCGCTTCCTTAAGGGCGAAATTTTTAGAGGTACGAAAATAACGATATATTTCTCCGATGGGCAGTGTTTTTTTCATAAAAGACTCCTATATTTTTAATATCTTTATGCTTTGAAACTGTGGTAAAAGAGCAAGAAAAAGCTTGTTTATGGCAATTTTTCTATTAACTAAGTCGACAAAGAACTGTCAATATATAGTAATTTAAGCCTAAGTTATAACTGTCTTTAGCTGTAATGTTGTTATAGACTAACTATAAGCGATATAAATGGGTAGGGTTAATCAAGTACTTCAAGTATTATTCGTATCTTTGCTGAAAAATTCACACATAAAAAAATCATAACCACAGAAAGGAAAATTTAATGAAAAAACAAACTAAAAAAGGGATAGTTGGTATGATTGCACTCACTCTCTTATTTTCGACAGTTGGGCCGTCTGTGACAGGGCTAGTACAAGCGAATGATATTCAACTAAATCAACAACAAAGTGAAAATTGGAATTCGCTTGAACAGATTACATTTGACGAGTCTGACTTGGCTTTTTTACAACAAAAAGAAAAAGAATTGATGGCAAGTCAAAACGTGCCATTATTGGCACCGCGTGCTTTTTCTATCCGAATGGTCGGAAGGAATTTGGAAGGCTTGTGGCATCGTTCAGCAGGGATGCGCAGGGCTTTAACTGCGGTAGGGTTTGGTTGGACACAAATTAAGGCTATCGCGCGTGGCGTATATGTCTATAGCTATAGAGTCATTGCGGCTAAAATAGCAACAGTTGCAGCTTGGAACTGGGCCGTTGGCGCTGTTATTGGTGTTTCAGCAGGAGCAGCCATCTATACAATGGGAAATTTCCGACTTTTTTATTAATCATCCTTATGAATAAAAATAACCAAACTTATATTTTTAGCGCTCTGGTTTTCCTTGGTGGTAGTTTTCTCATCTTTGTTTCAGAGGAAAGTGTATTCACGGATTTTGATTCACTTTTAGGGTTTCTTGCGGTAATTCAGAGCAGTTTCATTCTGAATTACATTGGTATATTCATCTTCCAAAACGTGGCATTCATGGAAAGAACAGTGGAGCTGAGCTATTACAAAAAACAACTGCCAAAAATTCAGGCTCTTTCTTACCTGATGGCCCTATCTTGTTTTACTGTAGCTTCGTCCATGGATTTAACCGTAGTCTTGGCAATAGTCTTCTTAATGATGACGAATACGGTAATCCGGGCTTATTTTATCAGTATACGCATGTTAAAGTTAATGTATATCCAACGACAGATAAAGGAGTATTTTTTTAGAGGACTTCTGGGCTTAGCTTTTATCCTGCTTATAACTTATTTTAATTTTTATACCGTGACATTTTTTTCTGTGCTACTTTTATGTCAAACGTTCTGGAATTTCAAGTTAATTATATCTCACGGTTCTAGTAAATAAAGGAACTAAACTTATCCATCTAGAATTTGTAGTTCGAAATAGAACTTATTTTGTCCAAGGAGTGTTATAAACTTTTATTGTCAAAAATCCCTACTTCATGGTAAAATAGAAAAATGAATAGTACAGAAATGACTGATAATCTCAGCATGGAAGAAAAGCTCCAGCAAATGGATGCGGAAACCAAGCGTAAAGAGATTCGAGACAATAAAGCAGCACAGCAGGATACAATGATGCGCGGGACCTTGTGGTTTACTTTAGCGGATATTTTATCACGTCTTCTGGGTGCGATTTACATCATTCCGTGGTTTGCGTGGATGGGAGAACACAATAATGAAGCCAATGCCCTTTTCTCAATGGGGTATAATATTTATGCGCTCTTTCTCTTGATTTCAACTGCAGGTCTTCCTGTAGCTATTGCGCGTGAGGTAGCCCATTATAATGCGATGGGAGATGAAAATCTAAGCAATCGTTTAGTTCGTCATATCTTTATTTTTATGGTTGGGCTTGGTATTGTAGCAGCTGGTGTGATGTATATCGGTGCACCAGCATTAGCAGCTATGTCAGGTGGAGGAGAAAACCTAACAGAGGTGATGCGCTCGCTTTCGCTCGCCATTCTAATTTTCCCGGCCATGTCAGTCATTCGAGGATATTTCCAAGGGCTTAATGATATGAAGCCGATAGCTTTGAGCCAAATTTATGAACAGGTTGTCCGTGTAATTTGGATGTTAGTATTTACGTTTATGATTATGAAGCTTGGCTTCTCAGGTGGAGATTGGACACAAGCAGTTGTCCAATCCACAACAGCAGCCTTTATCGGTATGTTGGGCTCATGTGCTGTCTTGCTCTGGTATTTGATCAAAAACAATATGCTTGGCAAGATTATTAACCCAGGCCCAAGTATTACAAAAATTAGTGCTTGGCGCCTGCTTTCACAAACCATCTATCAAGCTATCCCGTTTGTCGTTATTGGCTCAGCTATTCAAATTTTTAAAATTGTGGACCAAGCGACCTTTGTTACGGTCATGCGGTGGGTATCTGACTATAGTGATACACAGCTTTTAGTTTTCTTCTCATACTTTTCTGCTAATACCGACAAGTTGACAATGATTCTCATTGGTGAAGCGATGACTTTAGGAGCTGTGGCTCTGCCACTTATTGCCTCTAACTTTGTTAAGAAGAATTATAAAGAAACAGCGCATTTGATTTCTTACGATTTTCAACTGTTTGTGGCCTTTATGTTGCCTGCGGTCCTAGGCATGACAATTTTAGCTGCACCAATCTATACACTGTTTTATGGTTCAGTAAATAGCTTGCAGCTTGCACTGTTTATCTGGGCTGTCCTCCAAAGCTTCTTGCTGGCTTTGTACACGATGGTTGCCCCAATCTTGCAAGCTTTGCATTATTCTAAAGTAGCGATGCGTTACTTCATTATTACTTTAGTGATCAAATTGATTTTGCAAGTGCCGTCAATTATGATTTTCCACTCTTATGGTCCGCTTGTGGCAACGACTATTGCTTTTGGATATGGCACATGGATTATTATTCGCAAGATTCATGAAGTTACGGGTTTCCGAGTTAAAAGTACTTTGAAAGGAATTATTGGAATCTCAATTATTACGGCTATTATGGCCGTTGTGACTCTGGTTCTTTATGGGTTGATTTCGTTGATTTTGATGCCACTTTCTCCAGGTCATTTCAAAGCCTTGCTCGTGATAGCTGTAGCTGGTGGCGGTGGATTCTTCACCTACATTTATATTGCAGCCAAAGCTGGCTTACTTGAAAAATTAATGGGGAGCCGAGGCACAAGACTTCGTCAAAAACTTCATATTTAAAAAAAATAAATAAAGCGAATTTCAGAATGCAGAGCTGTTCGGAAGTTTGCTTTTTCTTTTATGTTATAATATAAAAAACGTTTTCAGGAGGTTATAATGACACGAATACAAGATGATTTATTTGCAACAGTAAATGCCGAATGGCTTGAACAGGTACAGATACCAGCTGATAAACCTCGTATCTCTGCTTTTGACGAATTGGTATTGGAAAATGAAAAAAACTTAACAGCCGATTTGCAGCGCATGTCTGTGGAACTTCCAGAAGATAATCCTGAACTGCTAGAGGCTATAAAGTTTTACAATAAGGCAGGAGATTGGAAAAGTCGTAACAAAAACGATTTCTCTGCCGTTATTAGAGAGATGGATAAGGTAACAAATCTTAACTCATTCGAGGATTTTCGTACGCATTTACTTGATTTGATTTTTCATTCTCAAGCCCCATTACCTTTCTCAATCAGCGTTGATGCAGATATGAAAGATGCAGTGCACCACTCTCTGGGCTTCACTGGTCCTGGACTTATTTTGCCTGATACTACTTACTATGAGGAAAGTCATCCTCGTAAAGCTGAACTTTTGAGTTTTTGGCAGGAAAACTCCAAGGAAATATTAGAGCATTTTGGACAAAAAGATGCCCAAGAAATCGCGGCTAAAGCAGTGGCTTTTGATGGCCTTTTGGTGGAATCAGCAAATACTGCGGAAGAGTGGGCTAAATATGCGGAGCTTTATAATCCGGTTCCTTTTAAGGAGTTTGTAGGACATTTTAAAAATATAGATTTTGACTCATTTATTAAGGGCTTGGTTAGCACTGAACCGGAGAAAATCGTTGTCTTTGAAAGTCGTTTTTATGACTCTTTTGACCATATCATCAACGAAGAAAATTGGCCTTTAATTAAAGCGTGGATGTTGGTGAAAATCGCGCGTAAGGCAACTGGCTTACTTTCAGATGAATTACGACTTTTAGGGTCTGCATATGGACGTTTTTTATCGAATGTATCAGAGGCAAGGAGTCAAGAAAAACATCAGCTCGATATAACGGAGAGTTATTTCAGTCAAGTGATTGGCCTTTATTACGGTCTAAAATATTTTGGAGAAGAAGCTAAATCAGACGTTAAGCACATGACTTCTGAGATGATTAAAGTTTATCAAGAACGCTTAGATAAAAATGAATGGCTCAGTCGTGCAACGATTGATAAGGCTATTGAAAAATTGAGTGCAATTACTGTGTTCATAGGCTACCCGGACAAACTTCCAGAAATATATAGTCGTTTTAAAGTTGGAAATGGGAGTCTCTACGAAGATGCCTGTCATTTTGATGAATTGCTCACTGCACGTCACTATGAAAAATTTAGTGAAGAAGTTGATAAGAGCTTGTGGCATATGCCGGCTCATATGGTTAATGCTTATTATAGTCCCGACAGCAATACGATTGTTTTTCCGGCAGCTATCTTACAGGCACCTTTCTACAGTCTTGAACAGTCAGCTAGTCAAAATTACGGTGGTATTGGTGCAGTAATTGCCCATGAAATTTCACATGCTTTTGACAATAATGGAGCACAGTTTGACAAGTATGGCAATCTCAATAAATGGTGGACAGACGAAGACTATGAAGCTTTTGAGAAGAAACAAGAAGAAATGATTGCAGCTTTTGATGGACGAGCAACTGAAGCTGGTCCAGCAAACGGCAAGTTGATTGTTTCGGAAAATATTGCCGACCAAGGAGGAATCACGGCAGCGATGACTGCTGCGCAAAAAGAAGAGGATGTTAATCTTACAGATTTCTTTAGCCAATGGGGGAAAATTTGGCGTATGAAAGCCAGCATGGAATTCCAGCAAATGCTTCTTTCAATGGATGTTCATGCCCCAGCAAAATTGCGCGCCAATATTCCACCGACAAACTTAGAAGAATTTTATCAGACTTTTGAGGTGCAAGAAAGCGACGGGATGTATCGCGCGCCTGAGCAACGTGTGAAAATATGGTAAAGGACTTTGAAGACCTTAAGCCGGAAACGCAGCGGATACTTAAAGAAATCAAAGCGGTACCCTATGGACAAGTGAGTTCATACAGAGATATTGCACTACGGGCAGGCCTTATAAATGGTGCGCGGCAAGTTGCCAGAGCGCTTCACGGTCTATCGGAAAGCCATCACTTACCTTGGTGGCGAATCATCAGATCAGATGGCACTATAGGGATGCACGGTGAAGGGCGTCTAGAACAAATTCGTTTGTTAAAATTAGAAGGTGTTGAGGTGACGGATAGAGGTAAAGTTAAGCTGAAAGAAAAGTAATTCAAGGGCATTTAGACCTTGTAAAGACAGTCGATAAATGATATAATATAGGGTAATGGTTTGTCGACAAATTCTGTGGGAAATATTGTCCCCACGGGTTTTGTAAGCAACGAAACGTCAAGTTTTCGTTGCTTTTTTGCCGTTTCTGAACTGTAAAAAATCTAAAAAGTAATGAAAAAGACAAACTACTGACTTTTCAGAATTTTTCATAAGAAACTTAAAATCGACAAATCTTGTATAACACATCCAGAAAAACTGGAAAAATAGAATGAGGAGAATCAACTTGGCAGGACATGACGTAAAATACGGTAAACACCGTACAAGACGCAGTTTTTCACGAATCAAAGAAGTAATTGGTTTGCCGAACTTGATCGAAGTTCAAACAGCAAGTTATCAAAACTTCCTTGACGAAGGTTTGGCTAACGTCTTCAAAGAAATGTTTCCAATTGACAACTTTGCGGGCACAATGGAGCTTGAATTTGTTGGATATGAAATGAAAGCCCCTAAATACACTGTGGATGAAGCCCGTGCTCACGATGCAAACTATTCTGCACCGATTCATGTGACTTTCCGCCTTGTAAATAAAGAAACAGGCGAATTGAAAACACAAGAAGTTTTCTTCGGTGATTTCCCACTTATGACTGAAATGGGTACATTCATCAACAACGGTTCTGAACGTTTGATCGTCAGCCAGTTGGTACGTAGCCCGGGTTCATACTTCCACCTTAAAACAGATAAAAATGGTTTGGAATCTTATGGTCATACAACTATTCCTAACCGTGGTGCGTGGTTTGAATTAGATACAGACGCTAAAGGTGTTGGTTATGTACGTATTGACCGTACACGTAAGTTAACATTTACAACAATGTTGCGTGCTCTTGGTTTTGGTAGTGACGATGAAATCCTTGAACTTATGGGACCAAGTGAACTCCTCAATACAACATTGGGCAAAGACGTTCACAAAAACCCATCAGACACACGTGTTGAAGAAGCACTTAAAGACATCTATGACCGCCTCCGTCCTGGTGAACCTAAAACAGCGGACAGCTCTCGTGGACTTTTAATTGCACGTTTCTTCGACCCACGTCGTTACGACTTTGCACCTGTAGGTCGTTATAAATTTAATAAAAAGCTTGCGCTTAAAAACCGTATTCTCGGTTTGACTTTGGCAGAGCCAATCGTTGATCCTGAAACAGGAGAAATTCTCGTTGAATCTGATACTCTTGTAACACGTGATGTTTTAGATTCTATCGAAAACCTTTTGGATAATGGTCTCAATACAACAGTTTATCAACCATCTGACGATGCTGTTATTCCTGAGCCAATTGAACTTCAAACATTGAAAGTTTACTCTCCAAAAGATCCAGAACGTGTCGTGACATTGATTTCTAATGGTCAAATTCCTGCAGAAAATCGTGTGTTGATGCCAGCTGATGTGATTGCTAACATCAACTACTGGTTAGGTCTTTCTGAAGGTATTGGTAAAGTAGACGATATTGACCACTTAGGAAACCGTCGTATCCGTTCAGTTGGTGAATTGCTTCAAAACCAAGTCCGTATCGGTCTTTCACGTATGGAACGTGTTATCCGTGAACGTATGTCATCTTCTGAAAATGAAAATATGACACCTCAAGGATTGATTAACATCCGTCCTGTAACTGCTGCAATCAAAGAATTCTTTGGTTCTTCACAGTTGTCACAATTTATGGACCAACACAATCCTTTGTCAGAGCTTTCACACAAACGTCGTTTCTCTGCCTTAGGTCCTGGTGGTATCTCACGTGACCGTGCTTCATATGAAGTACGTGACGTTCACTACACTCACTATGGCCGTATGTGTCCGATTGAAACACCTGAGGGTCCAAATATCGGGTTGATCAATAACTTGTCTTCTTATGCCAAAATCAATGAATATGGTTTCATCATGTCACCATACCGTCGTATTGATCGTGCAACGGGAACAGTTACGGATGAAGTAGAGTATTTAACAGCTGACGAAGAGGACAACTACACTGTTGCCCAAGCTAACTCACCATTGACTGATGACAACAAATTTGTCAACGAAACAGTAATGGCCCGTCACGTTGGTAACAATATTGAAGTTGATGCTTCAACTGCAGACTATATGGACGTTTCTCCTAAACAGGTTATCGCCGTAGCAGCTGCTTGTATTCCTTTCTTGGAAAACGATGACTCCAACCGTGCCCTTATGGGTGCCAACATGCAACGTCAAGCCGTTCCATTGATTGATCCACATGCACCTTGGATTGGTACAGGTATGGAACATCAAACAGCACGTGATTCAGGTGCTGCTGTGATCGCTAAACATGATGGTACCGTTGAATATGTAGATGCTGACGAAATCCGTGTACGTCGAACATCAGGTGAACTTGATATCTATAACATTATGAAGTACCGTCGTTCAAACTCAGGAACTTCATATAACCAACGTCCACTTGCTGAACTTGGTGATAAAGTTGAAGCCGGCGACATCATTGGTGATGGACCATCAATGGAAAATGGGGAAATGGCGCTTGGCCAAAACCCACTCGTTGCTTATATGACTTGGGAAGGTTATAACTTCGAGGATGCCATTATCATGTCTGAACGTTTGATTAAAGATGACGTTTATACATCTATTGCTATCGAAGAGTATGAATCAGAAACACGCGATACAAAGCTTGGCCCTGAAGAAATTACACGCGAAATTCCAAATATTGGTGATGAAGCCCTCAAAAACTTGGACGAAGACGGTATTATCCGTATTGGTGCTGAGGTTGAAGATGGGGACTTGCTCGTTGGTAAAGTAACACCAAAAGGTGAAACTGATCCTACACCTGAAGAACGTCTTCTTCGTGCTATCTTTGGTGAAAAAGCACGTGAAGTTCGTGATACATCACTCCGTGTTCCTCACGGTGGTGGCGGTATCGTTCACGATGTACGTGTATTCACACGTGAAAATGGTGATGAATTGCCATCAGGTGTGAACAAGTTGGTTCGTGTCTTCATCTCACAAAAACGTAAAATCCACGTTGGGGATAAGATGGCCGGACGTCACGGTAACAAAGGTGTCGTTTCAAATATCGTTCCTGTAGAGGATATGCCTTACTTGCCAGATGGTACACCAATCGATATCATGTTGAATCCATTGGGTGTCCCTTCTCGTATGAATATCGGACAAGTTATGGAACTTCACTTAGGTATGGCTGCACGTACATTGGGTATTCACATTGCATCACCGGTCTTCGATGGTGCAAGTGATGAAGATATCTGGAATACCGTTAAGGAAGCTGGAATGGCTGATGATGCCAAAACAGTACTTTATGATGGACGTACAGGTGAAGCTTTTGATAACCGTATCTCTGTCGGTGTCATGTACATGATCAAACTTCACCACATGGTTGATGATAAACTTCACGCACGTAGTGTTGGTCCTTACTCACTCGTTACACAACAACCGCTCGGTGGTAAAGCGCAGTTCGGTGGACAACGTTTCGGGGAAATGGAAGTTTGGGCCCTTGAAGCTTATGGTGCGGCAAATGTTCTCCAAGAAATTTTGACTTACAAGTCAGATGATGTTATTGGACGTACACGTGCTTATGAAGCTATCGTTAAGGGTGAACGTATTCCTAAACCAGGTCTTCCTGAATCATTCCGTGTCCTTGTAAAAGAATTGCAAGCACTTGGTATGGATCTTAAAGTCCTTGATGGTGAGAAAAATGTCCTTGACCTTCGTGAACTTGATGATGAAATCGAAGTTCGTCAAGAAAATATTGACATTACGCCAGAAATGCTTGAAGCTCAGGAGCAAATTGTTACTGAAGCAGTGGAAACTGAACAAGCATTGATTAGCGAAGCAAAAGAAGAAAAATAATTGTTCTTTTCTGTGAACAAGAAGTTTATTAGGAATAAGAAATAGCTTTTCGTAATAAATTTAAGATAAAAACCTTTTAAGGTAAACCGCTGTGCAAGTGTGCTAGGCGGTAATGTAGAACTGTATTTGGATGGATAACTTCTATTTTAAAAATAAGTCCTACATTGCTGCCTATCACATGAGCTTTGATCCGTTAGATTGAAGATTTTCGGGCAAGATTGTGTTTTAAAAGATACAGCTAGCGGTCTTCACAGTAATGTTTGTCAAGAGCCAAACATTCAACAGAAAAGAAATAAATACAAAGAAAGTGGAGAAAACATTGGTCGATGTAAATAAATTTGAGAGCATGCGAATTGGTATCGCATCTCCACAAAAAATTCGTTACTGGTCATTTGGTGAAGTCAAAAAACCAGAAACCATCAACTATCGTACGCAAAAACCTGAACGCGAAGGTCTCTTCGATGAGCGTATCTTTGGTCCACAAAAGGACTGGGAATGTGCTTGTGGTAAGCTTAAAGGCGTTTTCTACAAAAACCAAGTCTGCGAACTCTGTGGTGTTCAAGTAACGACAGCTAAATCACGTCGTGAACGTATGGGGCACATCGAGTTGGCAGCACCAACTTCACACATCTGGTATTTCAAAGGGATTCCATCACGTATGGGGCTTGCACTTGATATGAGCCCACGTGCTCTTGAAGAAGTTATTTACTTCGCAAGTTATGTCGTTATTGATCCTAAGGAAACAGATCTTGAAAAGAAACAACTTTTGACAGAGCGTGAATATCGTGAACAACTTTTGAAAAATGGTTTTGGTTCATTTGTTGCGAAAATGGGTGCTGAAGCTATCCAAGATTTGCTTAACGATGTTGATATTGATGCAGAAGTTGCTGAACTTAAAGAAGAATTGAAAAATGTTAGCGGACAACGTCGTGTTAAAATCATTCGTCGTTTAGACGTATTAACAGCCTTCAAAAAATCTGGTAACAAATTAGCTTGGATGGTACTTAATGTGCTTCCAGTTATTCCACCAGATCTTCGTCCAATGGTTCAATTGGATGGTGGACGTTTTGCCACATCTGATTTGAATGACCTTTATCGTCGTGTTATCAACCGTAACAATCGTTTGAAACGTTTGATGGAGCTTAATGCCCCTAATATTATCGTCCAAAATGAAAAACGTATGTTGCAAGAAGCTGTTGATACATTGATTGACAACGGTCGTCGTGGTCGTCCAATCACAGGTGCCGGTAATCGTCCACTTAAATCTCTCAGCCATATGCTGAAAGGTAAACAAGGGCGTTTCCGTCAAAACTTGTTGGGTAAACGTGTTGACTACTCAGGTCGTTCAGTTATTGCAGTTGGTCCAACACTTAAAATGTACCAATGTGGTGTCCCACGTGAAATGGCTATCGAACTCTTCAAACCATTCGTAATGTCCGAATTGGTTAAACGTGAAATGGCTGCCAACATCCGTGCGGCTAAACGTAAAGTTGAACGCCAAGATGCTGAAGTTTGGGATGTCCTTGAAGAAGTTGTTAAAGAACACCCTGTTCTTCTTAACCGCGCACCGACGCTTCACCGCTTAGGTATTCAAGCGTTCGAGCCAGTACTTATTGATGGACGTGCAATGCGTTTGCACCCGCTGGCTTGTGAAGCCTACAATGCCGACTTTGACGGTGACCAAATGGCGATTCACGTGCCATTGTCAGAAGAAGCGCAAGCCGAAGCACGTTTGCTTATGCTTGCTGCTGAACACATCCTTAACCCTAAAGATGGTAAACCAGTCGTTACACCTTCTCAAGATATGGTCTTGGGTAACTACTACTTGACAATGGAAGCAAAAGGACGTGAAGGAGAAGGTATGATCTTCTCTAATCCTGAAGAAGTTGAAATTGCAATGCGTAACGGATATGTCCACTTGCATACACGTATCGGTATTGCAACACAATCAATGAATAAACCTTGGACAGAATTCCAAAAAGGTAAAATCTTGATTACAACTGTCGGTAAAGTAATGTTCAACTCAATTATGCCTGAAGGAAATGAAATTTATCCAGAAGGTATGCCTTACTTGAATGAAAATACCGATGAGAACATCACAACTCAAACGGACGACCGTTTCTTCATGGAACCTGGTGAAGATATCCATAAACGTTTAGCTGAAATTGATACAGTATTGCCATTCAAGAAAAAACACTTGGGTAATATTATCGCTGAAGTCTTCAAACGTTACCGCACAACAACAACTTCTGAGTTCCTTGACTTGCTCAAGAACTTAGGTTACCACCAATCAACATTGGCTGGTTTAACAGTTGGTATTGCGGATATCCCAGTGGTTCCTGAAAAAGCAGAAATCATTGGTGCTGCACACAAACGTGTAGAACAAATCACTAAACAATTCCGTCGTGGTTTGATTACTGATGATGAGCGCTACAATGCGGTTACTGATGTTTGGCGTGGTGCAAAAGATACACTTGAAAAACGCTTGATTGAAGAACAAGATTTGACTAACCCGATCGTTATGATGATGGACTCTGGTGCCCGTGGTAACATTTCCAACTTCTCACAATTGGCCGGTATGCGTGGTTTGATGGCTGCTCCTAATGGTCGTATCATGGAATTGCCTATCATTTCTAACTTCCGTGAAGGTCTTTCTGTCTTGGAAATGTTCTTCTCAACTCACGGTGCGCGTAAAGGTATGACCGATACAGCCCTTAAGACTGCCGATTCTGGTTATCTTACACGTCGTTTGGTTGACGTTGCTCAAGATGTTATCATCCGTGAAGTGGATTGTGGTACAGATCGTGGACTCTTGATTTCTGATATTGCCACTGGTAAAGAAATGGTAGAACCGTTGGTTGAACGTCTCGAAGGACGTTACACACGTAAAACAGTTGTACATCCAGAAACTGGTGAAGTAATTATTGGCGATGATCAATTGATTACAGAAGATATCGCGAAGCAAATCGTTGCTGCAGGTATCAAAGAAGTTACAATCCGTTCAGTATTTACATGTAAAACACCACATGGTGTATGTAAACACTGTTACGGTAAAAACTTGGCAACAGGTGAAGCCGTTGAAGTTGGTGAAGCTGTTGGTACAATCGCCGCTCAATCAATCGGTGAACCTGGTACACAGTTGACAATGCGTACATTCCACACGGGTGGTGTTGCGTCAAGCTCAGATATCACTCAAGGTTTGCCTCGTGTACAAGAAATCTTTGAAGCACGTAACCCTAAAGGGGAAGCAATCATTACCGAAGTTACTGGTACGGTTGAATCTATTGTGGAAGATGCTGCGACACGTACACGTGAAATCACAGTCAAAGGTAAAACAGATACACGTTCATACACAGTATCAATGGCTGATGTGCTCATGGTTGAAGAAGGTGAATTTATCCACCGTGGTCACCAATTGATCCAAGGTTCAATTGAACCTAAGCACTTGCTCCAAGTACGTGATGCTTTATCCGTTGAAACTTACTTGCTCGGTGAAGTTCAAAAAACTTACCGTTCACAAGGGGTTGAAATCGGGGATAAACACATCGAGGTTATGGTTCGCCAAATGCTTCGTAAAGTCCGTGTAATGGATACTGGTGATGTGGATATCTTGCCTGGTGGACTTATGGATATTTCTGACTTTGAAAAAATCAATGAAGAAGCCCTCCTTTCTGGTAAAACACCAGCGACAGCACGACCTGTTCTTATGGGGATTACCAAAGCATCATTGGAAACAAATTCATTCTTGTCTGCTGCATCCTTCCAAGAAACAACACGTGTCTTGACCGATGCTGCAATCCATGGTAAAGAAGACCACTTACTTGGTCTTAAGGAAAATGTCATTATCGGTAAGATTATTCCTGCCGGTACAGGTATGTTCCGTTACCGTAATCTTGAGCCATTGTCAGATTTGTCAAATGCTCCTGAGGTCACTGTTTCAGAAACTGAAATTGAAGAAGTAAAATAAAATAAAAAATAGCGATGATTATATCGCTATTTTTTTGTAAAAGAAAAACGGAAGATGAACTCTTATTGAAAAGATAGTCTTCCGTTTTATTATTAACAAATAATCTTTCTTTTTTCAGAAGTTAGAGTCAAAGTGTCATTGGCTTGGATAGTAAAAGACTCTCCATCGATTTGAACGGGTTGAACGGACTGCGATGTTACTGCAGCTGCTGTGGAAACACTATGATGGAAAAGGTTATTGTCTAAATGTTTTCCCTTAAGCAGACTAGGAATTAACGAAAATATTTTCGGGATACTATATCTGTCCAACTCAACCAAATGAATTTCTTGGCTGAGATTAGTCGCTTCAGGTGCAATTTGAATACCACCGCCAAAATAGGGATGCTTAGTAAAGGTCAAGAGAAAGGCATTATCAAACTTAAAAGCATTTTTCATGTTATAAACGCTAAGCTCAAACGGTTTTTTGCTAAATAAAACATGAAGGGCGGTCAGAAAGTAAGAAAGCCTTCCTAACTTGAGTGCATTAAGTATGCTTTTCATACGTCCACTGTTAGTTGCTTTGACAATGGCTGCATCTAAACCGATTCCTACATTATTGAGCGCGTAGCCAGAAAACGATTGCGATTTATAATGGATAACATAAAAGTCTTTGGTCTTATCTTGGCGAATATTTTCGAAGGCTTGGATAGGATCAAAAGAAAGCCCCAAACTGCGGGCAAAATCATTACCTGAACCAGAAGGAATGTAACCAAAGGACAGATTATCAGGTAAAGCATTGAGAGCCAAAGAAATGGTACCATCACCACCTAAGATGACAAGCCGGTCTTCTGCTGATTTCTCTTCCAAGATTTTTTGGATAAAAGCTGCTTCTTGCCCAGTATGTTCGGTCGCAAAGAGTTTGTAAGAGAGGCCCTCTTTTTCGAGATAGGGCAATAAAAGTTTCAATGAACGCTCCCCTTTGCGTGAACCGGCATTGGGATTGGCAAGAATGTAATAAATCATAGAACTATTTTATCAAAAAAATATATTTTAGAGGTAAATAACATAACAATTTCCAATGATACAAAAAATTTCGTAAGAGTAACAAAGTAAAAAAAGAAAGTTTTCGAGTGAATGGCAAAAAACGCGAACAGCCTTTTATATGTTATAATTAGAAGAAACAGTTAAATATAATTAAAAATATTTCTGCAATGAAAACTAAAAGTTATGGTTCTCATGCAGGTTAATGAAGAATAATAGGTTAAAAATATGCAATATGAAGAAATAAACGAAAAAACGATAAAGATTAGCCTAACCTTTCAAGATTTGGTTGATCATGATGTCAAACTCTCTGATTTTTTTACGAACCAGTCAATGGTTGAAAATCTTTTTTATGAATTAGTAGAAGAACTAGGACTTGAGGAAAGGTTCTCATCAGGACTTTTAACTTTCCAAATTCAACCTTTCCCTAAAGGGGTGAATATTATTGTTACTGAAGAAAATATTGATATTGATCCCAATAATCTCCCTGATGATCCCGAAGAATTTGAGCAGCTTATGACGGATTTCTTTGGACGTGTGGAAGATTTAAAACAAAATGGCGGAACAATGGCAGATACAAGTACAACTGAAACAAAAGAAACAAAAGTAGAAAATAAACCAGATCCAGATTTTGTCTTCTATTCTCTAGAATTTGAAAACATGTCTCAACTTTTGACAGCAGTAAAAAATGTTAAAATTGATGCAGAGGAATCTGAACTTTATAGCTATGAAGATAAGTTTTATTTGATTATTTTGGACAATCAAAAGTCAAAAGGAAAGACAGCAGTAAGTTCGATGCGTGCCCGAATGTTAGAATACGGACAGGAAACAATCAACAGTCGCGAAACACTACAAGAATACGGCGAGATACTAATCAATACACGTGCTTTGGAAGTTCTCTCAAAAATTTAAGATATGATAGATACCATAAAAGAAATCCCGATTAAGGGGATTCCCTTCACAGTAGAGTTCTTCATTGTGCTCTTCGTGACATTTGGAATGTCCTTGATTTTCACCCCATTAATGACCTTTGTTTCACGCCGAATTGGAGCTGTAGATAAGCCTAACAAGCGACGTGTCAATACTAAAATAATGCCCTCGGCAGGGGGACTAGCTATTTTTGCATCCTTTGCAATTGCGACACTTTTTATCCTCCCGATGATCGTTTACCCACAACTTCCCCTAATGAGCCCCAAACAGTTGGCGGAAGGAATTAAGCCTCATTTTGTGACTTATATCAACTACATTGCACCTTTTATTGTAGCAGGTGGTATTGTTGTCCTTACGGGATTGATTGATGACATCAAAGAAATCTCCCCTAAGATGAAGATGGCTGGGTTGCTTCTCGCTGCTTCAATCACATGGTTTTTTACCCATGCACGCTTTGACAATCTTAAAATTCCTTTCGGTGGTCCTTTTCTTGAGTTTCCCGCTTGGTTATCCTTTATTTTTACCGTTTTTTGGATTGTGTCGATTACAAATGCGGTTAATCTGATCGATGGCCTAGATGGTTTAGCCAGTGGTGTCTCCGTGATTTCACTCTTTACCATGGGGATTGTGTCTTACTTCTTTTTACCAGGTTCAAGTATCTTCTTGCCTATTACCATTTTTACCTTAGTTGCCGCCATTATGGGCTTCTTCCCATATAACTATCATCCAGCGATTATCTATCTAGGAGATACTGGTGCACTGTTTTTGGGATTTATGATATCGGTTGTGTCCCTGCAAGGTTTAAAGAATGCAACGGCAGTAGCTGTTCTAACACCACTTTTGATTTTAGGTGTTCCATTAACAGATACAATCGTGGCAATGGTGCGGCGAAAACTGAATAATCAAAGAATTTCTAGTGCGGATAAAATGCACCTGCACCACCGTTTGATGTACATTGGCTTCACTCATCGAGGCGCTGTATTAGTTATTTATGGCATAGCTGGAATTTTTGCCTTTATTTCCTTGATCCTACAAGTTTCCAGCCGGATCGGTGGTATATTCTTAATTATTGCTTTGCTGCTTGGACTGGGGCTGTTTATTGACTTGGTCGGTATACTTGGCAAAGACCGTCAACCTTTCCTCAATGTTTTGAGGTTCATTGGCAGTTCGGAGTATCGAGAGCAAGTTATAAGTAAGAAACATAAAAGAAAATATAAACACGACAAAACAGAACGGAAATGAGCTTTTCGTCTGTTTTTTTTGTTATAATGGAGGGTGAAGTGTAAAAGATATTTTACTTATGAATTGAAGGAGTTAGAATGGCAACTTTAGAAATTAAAAATCTTCATGTGAGCATTGAAGACAAAGAAATCCTTAAAGGTGTAAACCTCACTATTAATACCAATGAAGTACATGCAATCATGGGTCCAAACGGTACAGGGAAATCAACCTTGTCAGCAGCAATTATGGGAAATCCAAGTTACACAGTCACTGAAGGAGAAATTCTATTTGACGGTGAAAATGTCCTTGAATTAGAAGTCGATGAACGCGCTCGCCTTGGATTATTCCTTGCGATGCAGTACCCTTCTGAAATTCCAGGAATTACAAACGCTGAATTTATGCGTGCAGCCATTAATGCTAAACGTGCAGAAGATGACAAAATTTCTGTTATGGATTTCATTAAAAAATTGGATAAAAATATGGAATTACTTAACATGAAAGAAGAGATGGCAGAGCGTTACCTCAATGAAGGCTTCTCTGGTGGGGAGAAGAAACGTAATGAAATCCTCCAACTCTTGATGTTAGAACCAACTTTTGCTATTTTGGATGAAATTGACTCTGGGCTTGACATCGATGCGCTTAAAGTAGTCTCAAAAGGCGTGAACGCTATGCGTGGCGATAATTTTGGTGCCCTTATCATCACCCACTATCAACGTTTACTCGACTATATTACCCCAGATGTCGTTCACATCATGATGGAAGGCCGCGTTGTTATGACAGGCGGAGCCGAACTTGCGAAACGTCTTGAAAAAGAAGGATATGCTAAAATCTCTGAAGAATTAGGGATTGAATATAAGGAAGAAGCATAGGTTGAGGTCGTATGAGGTGTTAAGGGACAGAAAGTCATACATCACCAAATACATCATGGAGATACAATTAAATGAATGAAAAAATAAAAAATTTCTCGCTCATGCATGCTGAACCAAACTGGTTATCAGAGCTTCGTCAAACCGCCTTTGAGGCTATGACAGGGTTAGAGATGCCCAATATTGAGCGTGTGAAATTCAATCGTTGGGGCTTGGATAATACAGAAATAGGGGATTCTGAGCCAAGTGGAAACGTTCCAAGCTTTACAGAATTACCAAATCACCCACTTTTGGTACAAGTAGGCAGCCAAAATGTTATGGAGCAAATGCGTCCAGATTTGGCTGAAAAAGGTGTTGTTTTCACTGATTTTGCTTCAGCGATGGAAGAAATTCCTGAGATAGTCGAAACTTATTTCGGCAAAGCTGTGAGTTATACAGAAGATCGTTTAGCAGCAAGCAATGTTGCCAGTTTCAACTCTGGCGCGGTTCTTTATATTCCGGACAATGTTGAAATTGACGTGCCTGTAGAAGCAAAGTTCTATCAGGATTCTGAGTCAGATTTGCCTTTCAATAAACACATCTTAATTATTGCTGGTCGTAACAGTAAGCTTGATTATTTGGAACGTTTGGAAAGTATCGGTGATGGCAACGTTAAGGTCACAGGTAATCTTTCTATCGAAGTTATTGCCCTTGAAGGTGCGCAAGTGAAATTTGCGGCTATTGACCGTTTAGGAGAACATGTCACAGCTTATATCAGTCGTCGCGGGCATTTAGCAAATAATGCTACAATTGATTGGTCTATCGGAACAATGAATGATGGCAATGTTATTTGTGATTTTGACAGCGATTTAAAAGGTGATGGAAGCCACTCACAAATCAAAGTTGTTGGATTATCTATGGGTAAACAAATCCAAGGGATTGATACTCGTGTGACAAACTTTGGCCGTAATTCAGTAGGGCATATCTTGCAACATGGTGTTATTCTTGATCGAGGCACATTAACTTTTAATGGAATTGGTCAAATCATGCGCGGGGCTAAAGGGGCGGATGCGCAACAAGAAAGCCGAGTATTGATGCTTTCAGACCGTGCTCGTAGTGATGCCAATCCTATTTTGCTCATTGAGGAAAATGACGTAACTGCAGGACACGCAGCTTCTATTGGTCAGGTTGATCCTGAGGATATGTACTACCTTATGAGTCGAGGCTTAGATGAAACAACAGCCAAACGTCTTGTTATTCGAGGTTTCCTCGGTGCAGTTGTAACTGAAATTCCAATTAAAGCCGTTCGTGATGAATTTATCTCAATTATCGAGAGAAAGTTGGCAATCTAATGATTGACTTAACAAAAGACTTTAAAATTCTTAATCAAAAAGTTAATGACGAACCATTAGTCTACTTGGACAATGCAGCCACCACCCAAAAGCCACAGCAGGTGTTGGATGTTTTGACAAACTATTATGAGCATGATAATGCCAATGTTCATCGCGGGGTTCATACGCTTGCAGAGCGTGCAACTGCAGATTATGAGGCAGCACGTGAAAAGGTTCGAAAGTTTATTCATGCTGCGTCTACGAAAGAAGTATTGTTCACTCGTGGAACAACAACGAGTTTAAACTGGGTCTCAAAATTTGCGGAGCAAACCTTAACAGCAGGTGATGAGATTATTATTTCCGTTGCGGAGCACCACTCAAACTTTGTCCCTTGGCAACAAGTTGCTGAAAAAACGGGAGCAATTCTAAAAATTGTCTATCTGAAAGACGGTGCTTTAGACGTTGATGACTTAAAAGAAAAACTGACGACCAGAACAAAATTTGTAAGCTTAACACATGCCTCAAATGTCCTAGGTTCAATCACTCCGATTAAGGAAATTGCTGAGTTAGTTCATCATCACGGTGCCTATTTTGTCGTTGATGGTGCGCAGTCTGTTCCGCATATGAAAATTAATGTCCAAGAGTTGGATGTAGATTTCTTTGCTTTTTCGGGGCATAAAATGTGTGGTCCAACAGGAATTGGTGTTCTTTATGGAAAAGAGACTTTGCTTAATCAAATGAATCCTATCGAATTTGGTGGAGAAATGATTGACTTCGTTTATGAAAGTCACTCGACATGGACGGAGTTGCCATGGAAGTTTGAAGCGGGCACACCAAATATTGCGGGAGCTATCGCACTCGGGGCAGCTATTGACTACCTTGAAGCAATAGGAATGGACAATATTCATCGGTATGAGCAAGAGCTTGTAGCTTATGTGATGCCTAAACTAAAAGCGATTGAAGGTTTGGAAGTTTATGGTCCAGAAGCTGTTGAAGAGCGCAGTGGTGTGATTGCCTTTAATATCCGAGGACTCCATCCTCACGATTTGGCGACAGCTTTGGATATGGAAGGTGTGGCTGTACGTGCTGGGCATCATTGCGCACAGCCTTTGCTTAATTATCTTGGTCAAGCGTCAACAGCACGCGCAAGTTTTTATATTTATAATACAAAAGCAGACTGCGATAAACTGGTGGATGCTCTTTTGAAGACAAAAGAGTTTTTCGGCTTATAGTATTCAAAAACGGAGAAAAAGAATGGCACTTTCAAAATTAGATAATTTATACCGTGCAGTAATTCTTGATCACTCTTCTGCGCCACGCCATGCAGGTGAATTACAACAGGCTTGTGTTGTTGATTTAAATAATCCAACCTGTGGAGATGTCATTCGCTTGACTGTTGCGTTTACAGAAGATAAGATTAGCGATATTGCCTTTAGCGGGCACGGTTGTACAATTTCAACAGCATCTGCCTCAATGATGACGGAAGCTGTGATTGGCAAGACAAAAGCCGAAGCTTTGGAATTGGCAAAGATTTTTTCAGAAATGGTGACAGGACACGTTGAAGAAGCGCAGGAGCGTTTAGGAGATGCACAATTCCTTGCAGGAGTGTCGAAATTTCCGCAGCGAGTAAAATGTTCAACGTTAGCCTGGAATGCCTTGAAAAAAGCGATTGAGACAGATGGTACCGCGACTGTATCTGAATCTCACTAAAATGCAAATAAAGAGAGGAAAATAATGACAGAAGAAGTTCCAGTATTAGAAGAATATAAATTTGGTTTTCATGATAATGCTGAATTAGTCATGTCTACAGGAACAGGTCTGACAGAAGATGTGATACGTACAATGTCGGCCGCAAAAGAAGAACCAGAATGGATGCTGGATTTCCGCCTCAAGTCCTTCGAAGCCTTCAAAAAATTAGATCTCCCAGAATGGGGGCCTGATTTATCAGACATTGATTTTGATGATGTGGTGTATTACCAAAAACCCACCGATAAACCTGCCCGTACTTGGGAAGAAGTTCCTGATGAAATTAAGGAAACCTTTGAAAAAATTGGTATCCCAGAAGCAGAGCGTGCTTACCTAGCAGGAGCATCAGCACAGTATGAGTCAGAAGTTGTTTATCACAACATGAAGGAAGAATTTGAAAAACTTGGTATCGTCTTTACCGATACCGATTCTGCTCTGAAAGAATATCCGGAGCTTTTCAAAAAATACTTTGCAAAGCTCGTGCCACCAACAGACAATAAATTAGCTGCTTTGAATTCAGCAGTTTGGTCTGGAGGAAGTTTCGTTTATGTGCCTAAAGGTGTAAAATGTGAAATTCCAATCCAAGCCTATTTCCGTATTAATAACGAAAAGTCTGGTCAGTTTGAACGTACTTTAATCATTGTTGATGAGGGTGCTTCTATCCAATATGTGGAAGGTTGTACTGCACCAACATATTCATCAGCCAGCTTACATGCTGCTGTTGTTGAAATCTTCTGTGAAGAAGGTGGATATATGCGTTATTCAACCATTCAAAACTGGTCAGATAATGTCTATAACTTGGTAACAAAACGAGCTAAAGCAGAGGCAAATGCAACTGTGGAATGGATTGATGGTAACTTAGGCTCACGAGTCTCTATGAAGTATCCAGCTGTCTATTTAGACGGTCCTGGGGCACGTGGTACAATGCTTTCAATCGCCTTTGCTAACGCAAATCAAGAGCAAGATACAGGTGCCAAAATGATTCATAATGCACCAAATACAAGCTCATCGATTATTTCTAAATCCATTTCTAAATCTGGTGGAGCTGTAAATTATCGTGGACAAGTAACCTTCAACAAAAATTCTGCACATTCTAAATCACATATTGAATGTGACACGATTATTATGGATGATATTTCAAAATCAGATACAATTCCATTTAATGAGATTCATAACTCACAAGTTGCCTTGGAACATGAAGCCAAAGTATCTAAAATCTCAGAAGAACAGTTATACTATTTGATGAGCCGTGGTTTAACAGAAAAAGAAGCCACAGATATGATTGTGATGGGCTTTATTGAACCCTTTACTAAAGAACTCCCAATGGAGTATGCAGTAGAACTCAACCGATTGATTTCTTACAGCATGGAGGGTTCAATCGGATAAAGAAAAAGCACAGCTTTTTCCCGATTGAAACAGCTCTCAGACATCTTGTCTGAAACAATCTCAATATCAAACTAAAAACTCCTTATATAAGGAGTTTTTTTAGAATTGTTATATAATTTCAACACAAAAACATCTTATCTCAATAAAAATATATTGACAAACGATAATTAATCTTATAAAATAAGTCCATCAATATTTATGAAAATTAGGAGTAGAACTATGGAAGTAAAAAGCAAAGAGATAATAAAAGCACTCATTGGCTTCGGCCTTCTTTATATCGGATTTTATCTTATGGGATCTGTAAATTTACATATCGGTCTTTTTCAAGAGTTGACATTGTTAGTATTTAGCCTTTTAGCTGCTGCTCTTATCTTTAAAAACTCCGCACTGGAATGGTTTAGAAAGCCAGAAGGTAAGTATCTTAAAATAATTATTCTTTGCTTTTTTGCAAATGTTATTTGGTCATTTATTGGTGGAGCTTTGGTGCAGATAATCTTTGGCTTAGCCGGAAATCATGGCAACGAGGCCATTGGAAATCTAGCGCTCCTACCTTTTGTACCTTTTATGTTGATGGGAGAAGAACTTTTTTCGATAACTCTTCTGGAAACTTTTCGTAAAAAATTTGCTTGGCCGACATGGATTAGTACCTTGCTGACAGCTTTTATTTTCGGTATGGTTCATTTTCAAACTTATTTTGGCGGGGATGTACTAAGAACAATTGTTCAAATCTTACTCGTGCAGGGAGCTGCCCGTTTGATATTTAACTATGCTTATCTGAAAACAAAATCAATCTGGACTTCTTGGATAGTGCATCTTATCTTTGATATTGTTATGTTAACAGTACCTCTTTTTTTACAGAAATAGTAAGCTGATCCTCTGGATCAGTTTTTACTTATCTGAACGAAATAATAAATGAGGAATAATCTTTACTTAAGGGTATACTCAACTTCCTACTTTTAACTTTTTGTGTTAAACTATTAGACAGTATGTAAAAAAGAAAGAGCTGTAATATGAGTATTATCAATGTAAAAAATTTATCGCATGGCTTTGGTGAGCGCGTGATTTTTGAAAATGTGTCTTTCCGTCTTCTTAAAGGCGAACATGTCGGGCTGGTCGGTGCGAATGGTGAAGGTAAATCAACCTTTATGAATATCATCACAGGAGCTTTACAACCCGATGAAGGTAAAGTAGAATGGTCAAAAAAAGTTCGCGTTGGTTACTTAGATCAACATGCAGTCTTACAAAAAGGGCAAACAATCCGTGACGTTCTTTCAAGTGCCTTTCAGTATCTTTTTGATATTGAAGCGGAAATTAATGATCTGTATTTGAAAATGGGAGATGTGACCCCAGAAGAAATGGATCAACTTTTGGAAGAAGTCGGCGAACTACAAGACATTCTAGAGCAAAGTGACTTTTATCAAATTAACTCTAAAGTGGAGGAAATCGGACGCGGACTTGGTCTTCATGAAATCGGCTTTGAGCGAGATGTTGAAGATCTGTCTGGTGGCCAACGTACCAAGGTTCTTTTGGCAAAACTCTTGCTGACGAAACCCGAAATCCTGATGTTGGATGAGCCAACAAACTATTTGGATGAAGAGCATATTGCATGGCTTAAGCAGTATCTCTTAGATTACGAAAATGCCTTTATCTTGATCTCGCATGACATTCCTTTCTTAAGTTCTGTTATTAACATCATTTACCATATGGAAAATGGTTCCTTAGATCGTTATGTTGGCAATTACGAAGCCTTCCAGTCTGTCTATGAAATGAAGAAAAAACAAGAATTGGCAGCATATAAACGCCAGCAATCAGAAATTGCAGATCTTAAGGATTTTGTTGCACGAAATAAAGCACGTGTAGCGACAAGAAATATGGCAATGTCCCGTCAGAAAAAACTAGATAAAATGGACATGATTGAATTAAGTGCAGAGCGACCAAAACCCCAATTTGATTTCAAAAAAGGTGCAACTTCAAGTAAACTTATTTTTGAGACTAAAGATTTAGTTATTGGATATACAGAGCCTTTGTCACGCCCACTCAACTTACGGGCTGAACGCGGCCAGAAGATAGTTTTTACAGGGGCAAACGGGATTGGTAAAACAACTCTCTTGCGTAGCATTTTGGGAGAAATACAAGCCATTGACGGAGAAGTTCAACGTGGTGAAAAATTAGAAATTGGTTATTTTGAACAAGAAGTGAAAAGTGATAATGGGAAAACATGTTTAGAAGAGATTTGGGATACTTTTCCGGCAATGAACCAAGCGGAAGTTCGGGCTGCGTTGGCACGTTGTGGCTTAACAAAAAAACATATTGAAAGTAAAGTTGCGGTTTTAAGTGGTGGTGAAAAAGCTAAAGTTCGCTTGTGTAAATTAATTAATGCTGAAAGTAACGTTCTTGTCCTTGATGAGCCAACCAATCATTTGGATGTGGATGCCAAGGATGAACTCAAACGTGCCTTACAAGAATATAAGGGAACAATTCTTTTAATTTCACATGAACCAGAATTCTACCAAGATGTTGCAACTGAGACTTGGAATTGTGAATCTTGGACGACAAAAGTACTGTAAACAGTACTTTTTATTTATTTAAAGCAACTTTTTTAGAACCGATAATCCTTGCTGTATTTTTTCTTCTAAAAAAAAATCCGTTTTTTTATAATCTTTTTCGTAATTTCATGGAAAAAAGTTGTATAATTGTAGGAGTGCAATTAATCAGTTTTTTAAGGAGAAAACATGGAACAGCAAATCACAAGAAAGCCAGACAATGCTTTCAAAAAGTTGACCCAGTTTTTTATTGTTGATAAGGTCTTTCTTGTATCGTTTATTATCGCCGTTATTTCAGTGAGTATGGGTGGAATACAGACTGAATTTTTTGATAACAAAGTCATTGTAACAGTTTTTGGTTTAATGTTAGTTATTGCTGGTTTTCGATCTACTGGTATTTTGTCCTATATGGGCCAAACATTGGTTAAAAGAAGTAAAACAACGCGTCAGCTTGTACGATTCACCACAATGCTGGCCTTCTTTTTTGCCGTATTTTTTACTAATGATCTTACCATATTGACGATTTTACCGCTCTACTTGACGATTACTCGAGAAATAAAAAATCGTAAGTCTGTTTACATTGGAGCCGCGATGATTGTACCTGCTTGTCATACAGGCTCAAGTCTTTTACCGCAAGGTAATCCTCACAATCTTTATTTATATTCTTTTTATCAAAACCCAGCACATCATTTGGGGCAGTCATTGACAAATTTAGAATTTTTTAAAGGAACAGGCTTACTATGGCTCGCAGGCTTTCTGCTCTTGAACTTGGCTTGTCAATTTATTGACAACGAACCCTTAGTCATTGAAACAAAAGTAAACAAGTTCAATCGATTAGAAACCTCAATCTTTATTGCTTTAATGATTTTAATGGCCGCAGCTGTATTTGGTTATGTTAACTTTTATCTTGCTGTAGCTATTGTTGCTGTAATTGTTCTTTTCTATCGTCCCGAACTTTTTAAGGGTGTTGATTACCATTTACTTCTTACCTTTGTTTTCTTCTTCTTGATTGTAGGAAATATCGCAAATATTCAAGTACTTACGGACTTTATTAGCAATACCTTTGTTGGCCCACAGATGTCCTTCTTAGGCACAGTCTTTATGAGCCAGAGTATCTCTAATATCGCAGCACCAATTCTTATATCACCTTTTACTCCTCATGCCGTTTCTGTCGTTATCGGAGCAGATATTGGTGGTATAGGGACGATGGTAGCTTCAATGGCAACGTTGATTGCCTATAAAATCATTCGCGTTCAAGCACGTGGTGAAACGGCAGGATTTGTAAAATACTTTGCCTTAGTAAATGCTGGTTTTCTTGCTGTTTTAGTAGTTGTAGGTCTGATTATCGTGAGTTTTGGAATTTAAAAAAATTTTTATAAAAACATGTAGTGAAAAACTGCATGTTTTTTCGTATTTAGAACTATGAAAAAAATATCAGAATATGTAAAAGAAAATTGGAAAATCGTTGTTGGAATTGTTTTGGCAGTAACTATTTTAGGGGCTTTTTATTGGAATAAAAAAGTTTTAGATATCCCAAAGCAAGAAGAAAAGCATTCCGAATGGGCGGAGCTGAGCAAGGAAAAAGAAGCTACAGGAAAGAAAAAAATAGAAAAAGACGAAGATGAGAATGAAATCGTCGTTGATGTCAAAGGTGCTGTCAAAAAGCCAGGCATCTACAAGTTATCCTCCAAAAAGCGTGTATCTGATGCAGTAGCAAGTGCTGGGGGCTTTACAGAAGAAGCAGAAAGGAAGGGAATAAATCTGGCAAAAAAATTACAAGATGAAGCAGAGGTCTATGTTCCAGTGAGAGGAGAAACAGATACAAATCACTTGTTAGAAACCAAAGATAATACCAGTAAAACAACTGAAAAAACTAAAATTAATATTAATACAGCTGATTTAACTGAATTGCAGCAGCTTAGTGGTGTAGGAGCAAAAAAAAGCGCAAGATATTCTGGATTACCGTTCTGAAAATAGTTCTTTTGAGTCAGTGGAAGAATTGACCAAGGTAAGTGGCTTTGGTCCTAAAACATTAGAAAAGTTAAAAGAAGCAATCACTGTAGACTAAGAAAGGCTCTGGCAGTTAGATGAAACAAAAATTTACGCTTATCTATTTAGTCTATCTCTTAGTTTTTGTTTATTTTCTTATTTTCAGTTTTTCATGGCCTTTACTTATTCTTAGTTTGTTTAGTCTCTTCATCGCTTTTTATCGTCAATACTATAGTTTGTTAGCTCTTTTACTGTGCTTTAGTTTCTTCTTACTCATGGTAAAAAAAGAGACAGAAGTACAAGAAATACAACAACCAGAAAAAATTTCGAAGATTACCCCTTATATGGATACTCTTCAAGTGAATGGAAATAGGCTCAGTTTCAGGGGAGAAGTGAACGGAAGAGATTTTCAAGCTTTTTACACATTGACTTCGGAAAAAGAAAAAGAATACTTTAAAAATCTTAGGATAAAGGGGATTTTTTACATTGAAGGCACTTTAGATATCCCAGAAGAGCAAAGAAACTTTTCAAGTTTTGATTACAGAAAGTATTTAAGAACGCAAGGTATTTACCGACTTCTTAAAATAGAAAAAATTGAAGGATTTGAAGAAAAACATGACTTTGATTTACGGCTGGTACGCCGAAAAGCCATTCTTTGGACACAAGAACATTTTCCTTCTCCCATGTCGTCCTATATGACAGGGCTTCTTTTTGGTTGGTTGGATAAAGACTTTGAAGAAATGGGGGAGCTTTATACTAGCCTCGGTATTATCCATTTATTTGCCCTGTCAGGGATGCAGGTGAATTTTTTTATTGAACTTCTTCGAAATATTTTATTAAGGCTAGGTTTATCAAGAAAGTTGGTCTATTTTATCCAAATTCCCTTTTCGATATTTTATGCTTTTCTTACTGGCTTATCTCTCTCAATCTTACGTGCGCTTCTTCAAAAAAATATACCTATTAAAAATTCAAGCGATAGATTTTCTATCACTTTTCTTCTTTTAATGATATTCAGTCCATATTTCCTACTGACAACAGGAGGACAACTGACGATGCTCTATTCTTTCTTAATCACATTTTTTTCACAAAAATTCAATGAACTAAAAGGATTAAAAAGAGCATTACTTGATTCTACTGTTCTAGCTGTTGGGGTACTTCCGCTTTTGATTTTTCACTTCCATTCTTTCCAACCATTATCGATTATATTGACTTTATTATTTAGTCTGATTTTTGATTTTTTACTTTTGCCAGGTTTACTTTTTGTCTTTCTCCTTTCTTTAGTCGGCATTGATCTTACATTACTTAATCCTTTTTTTATTATTTTAGAATCAATAGTAAGACTGGTTGGCAGTTTATTTGATAAACCGATTGTATTTGGCAAACCAAATCTTATTTTTTTACTTTTGCTTTTTATGCTAAGTGGACTTGCACTCGATTTTTACAGAAAAAGAAACTGGAACTTAGTTGTAATAATTGTTCTTTTCTTTCTTTTTTTCCTTGTTAAGAATCCTAAACACCCAAGCATTACAATGGTAGATGTGGGCCAAGGAGACAGTATTCTCTTGCAAGACAGGTGGAACAGTCAAAATATCTTAATTGATACTGGCGGTAGATTAAAAATAAGAGCTGATGAGCAGTGGAAGGAGGGAATTTATAAGAGCAATGCTGAAAGTACACTTCTACCTTATCTGAGAGCGAGTGGAGTGAGCAAAGTAGATGTTCTGATTGTGACACATCCAGATGAGGATCATATTGGTGACTTGGAGAGTGTAGCTCAGAAAGTACCAATAAAAAATATTTATGTCTCAGCTAGTGCATTAGAGAAGAAAAATTTTGTTAAAAAACTAAGCAGCTTAAAAAGTCAGATTCACATTGTGCAAGAGGGAGACAAGCTCCCCATATTTAACAGTTATCTCCGGTTTCTAACGACAGGAGGTGAAGGAAAAAGCGATAATGATAATTCTTTAGTAACGTTTGGTGAATTTTATGGGAAGAAATTTCTTTTTACAGGTGACTTAGAAGAAGAGGGAGAGGTTAAACTCCAGAAAGAATATCCACATTTAGAGGTTGATATCCTAAAAGTTGGACATCATGGCAGTAAGACTTCTACAAAGGAAGGTTTTTTAGAAGCGATTAAGCCTAAGGTTGCTCTTATTTCTGCTGGAAAGAATAATCGATATAAACATCCGAGTCAAGAAACGCTTCACCAATTAACTGCACGAGGAATAAAAATTTATCGGACAGACCAGCAAGGAGCAATCCGTTTCCTTTATAAAAAAGGCACTTGGCAAATTCAAACAGTAAAGTAAGTTTGGGTACAAAAAATGTTACATACTATATGACAAAACAGCGTTGCTTTTTGATTGAATAGCAATGAGAATAAGGCGATATGTAATAATTCTTATGTTATAATAGTAGGAAACGTTTACTTGAATCATAAAAGTAAACGGGATGGGAGGAAAAATGGCTATTATAAATATTGAATATTACTCCGAAGTACTGGGGATGAATCGTAAGTTTAATGTGATTTATCCAGAAGCTAGTAAAACAGGTGTAAAAGATGGAAAAGATATTCCAGTGCTTTATCTATTGCATGGGATGTCTGGAAATGAAGATTCATGGCTTATAAGAACGGGGATTGATCGTTTGATTCGTCATTCTCAACTTGCCATTGTCATGCCTTCAACTGATTTGGGCTTCTATACTAATACTAATTATGGTATGAGATATTTTGATGCAATTGCAAAGGAATTGCCACAAGTGGTACATAATTTCTTTCCTAACTTGAGCAGCAAGAGAGAAAAGAATTTTATCGCAGGTTTGTCGATGGGAGGTTATGGCGCATTCAAGCTGGCTTTGGCTACGAAAAACTTCAGTTATGCAGCAAGTTTATCAGGAGCGTTAGATATGACTGACCTAAAAGAACAAAGTGCTGAGAATGAAGCTTATTGGACCGGAATTTTTGGTGACCTTGATCACTTTAATGATAGTGAAAACAGCATTCTCTATCTTGCAGAACATCATGAAGGTGAAAAGCCCAAGCTTTACAGTTGGTGTGGGGAACAAGATTATCTTATCTCTGGAAATAATAGAGCGGCTCAACTTCTTGAGGAAAAAGGCTTTGACCTTCGTTATGAAAAATCGCCGGGTACACATGAATGGTACTATTGGACCAAACAAATCGAGACCGTTTTAAAATGGCTTCCTATTGATTATAAGGAAGAAGAACGTCTAAGTTAAACAGCTTAAAATAAAAATATAAAACCTTGAAACTTAAATAAATCCTAAAGAAAACGTTTGCTCAAAAAAGGCCGAACGATTTATAGAAAAATGTTTGATAATCTTAGGTTAAGTTTTGACAAACGGATTGAATAGGACTATAATTTCATAGTAATAAAAATTTGCGAAAAATCGCACATAGAAAGAGGTCATTAAATGACAACAATCTCAATTGAAGCTCTTAAAGCAGTAGCTATTGGTATTAGTGCACTTGGTGCCGCTATCGGTGATGGACTTATTGTTTCAGCATTTATTAATGCTGTTGCACGCCAACCAGAAATGGAAGGCAAACTCCGCGGAAGTATGTTCCTTGGTGTTGCCTTTGCCGAAGGTACATTCTTCATCGCCTTAGCTATGGCTTTCTTGTTCTAAAAATCGTTGATTTAACTTTTATACTCAACAATTATTTAGAAAGGAAGACTAGCTATGGAATCAACATGGACTTTTAATGTTGGACCAGTAACTTTTGACGGTGTCATTCTATATATGACAGCTTTGACCGTTTTAATTGTCTTTGGTCTGATTTATTGGGCAAGTCGCAATATGCAACTGAAGCCTACAGGTAAGCAAAACGTCCTTGAGTGGGTAGTTGACTTTATTAACGGCATCGGACGTGAAAATCTAGGTGCTAAAGAGTCACCAAAGTATGCCCTCATGAGTTTTACACTCTTTTCTTTCCTTTTGATTTCGAATATTATTGGGCTAGTTACTAAAATCACTGCACCGGGTGACATCAGCTTATGGCGCTCTCCAACAGCAAACTCAACAGTTGACTTGACTTTAGCAGTCTTAGTCATTGTACTCGCCAATACCCTTGGTGTGAAACAGTTTGGCTTTAAAGGCTATATTAAAAATGCCTTTTGGAAAGAACCTAAAGCAATGCTTCCGATGACTATCATGGAAGAGTTTACAAATGCCCTTTCTATGGGACTTCGTCTTTACGGTAATATCTTTGCCGGAGAAGTTCTTCTAGGGATTATTGCTGGAATGATCGATTCTGGTTGGTTTATTCTTCCTGTGACATGGATTTTAGCAATGGCTTGGATAGCATTCTCAATCTTTATTTCATCTCTTCAGGCTTATGTATTTGTTCTTTTGACAAATCTTTACATTAGCCACAAAATTTTAGCAGAACACTAGGAAAGGAGTAGAAATGCTTACTACATTATTAGAAACTGCTCCGAATACAGTTCTTGGTAATATTATCGTTGTCAGCGGTGCATTCATCATCTTGCTGATCTTGGTTCGTAAATTTGCGTGGGGTGCTATTACAGGTATCTTTGAAGAACGTGCAAATAAAATCAACAACGATATTACAACTGCAGAACTGTCAAAAAAAGAAGCAGAAACATTATTAGCGCAACGTGAAAATGAACTTGCAGGTTCTAAAGAAGAAGCTGCCAACATTATCCAAACTGCCAATGATACAGCTAAACAAAATCGTGCAAATATCTTGGCAACAGCCAATGAAGAAGCTGCGAATGTGAAAAAACGTGCCCAAGAAGATATTGAACAAGAACGCAAAGAAGCGCTCAGTTCAGTTAAAGGGGATGTTGCTGATATTTCAGTACAAATTGCTGAAAAACTCATCGGTCAATCTTTGGATTCACAAGCACAATCAGAACTTATTGACAGCTATATTGCTAAGCTTGGCGAATAGGGGGTTGGTTGAAAATGACAACAGTCAATTCTCAAAAATACAGTAAAGCCTTGCTTGAAGTTGCAGAGGAACAATCTCAATTAGAAGTTATTCTTTCTGAGGTTAACGAACTGACACAACTTTTTAAAGAAGATGATCTTGCTTCTTTCTTCGGAACGGAAGTATATTCTACAGCAGCAAAATCAGAAGTTATTGACAGTATCAAAGAAAATTCATCACCACTGATGAAAAATTTCCTTGCTACTGTTCGTGCAAACGGACGATTAGCTGATTTAGCAGAAATTCTTGCTGAAATTAAAAATACAGCAGATGATATGTTTAGAATTGCTGATGTAGAGGTCATTTCAAGCGTGAAATTAACCGAAACACAAATCGAAAAATTTGTTGCTCTCGCTAAATCGAAATTTGATTTGAACGAAGTAACAATCGTGAACACAGTAGATGAAAAGATTGTCGGTGGATTTATTGTAAATTCACGTGGAAAAATCATTGATGCTTCTGTCAAATCACAATTGGCAAAAATTGCCAAAGAGATTCTCTAAGAATCTCCTTTGAGAAAAAATTCTCAGCCATTTAACATGAAAACTCAGAAAGGAGCAAAATACATTTGGCAATCAAAGCGAATGAAATCAGCTCACTGATTAAACAACAAATTGAAAATTTTACACCAGATTTTGAAGTTGCTGAAACTGGTGTCGTCACTTATGTTGGTGACGGTATCGCCCGTGCTTACGGCCTTGAAAATGCGATGAGCGGTGAGCTTGTCGAGTTTGACAACGGCGTATATGGTATGGCGCAAAACTTAGACAGTACAGACGTTGGTATTATCGTACTTGGTGATTTCCTTAGCATCCGCGAAGGAGATACAGTAAAACGTACAGGTAAAATCATGGAAATTCAAGTCGGTGAAGAACTCATCGGCCGTGTTGTAAATGCACTTGGACAACCCGTTGATGGCTTAGGCGATATCAATACAGGTAAAACACGTCCTGTTGAGGCTCCAGCTTCAGGTGTTATGCAACGTAAATCTGTTTCAGAACCACTCCAAACTGGACTTAAAGCTATTGATGCACTTGTACCAATCGGTCGTGGTCAACGTGAGTTGATCATCGGTGACCGTCAAACAGGTAAAACATCTGTAGCTATCGATGCAATTCTTAACCAAAAAGGTAAAGACATTATCTGTATTTACGTTGCCATTGGTCAAAAAGAATCGACAGTTCGTACACAAGTTGAAGCACTCCGTAAACTTGGAGCAATGGATTATACAATCGTTGTAACAGCTTCAGCATCACAACCTTCACCATTACTTTATATTGCACCTTATGCGGGTGCAGCTATGGGTGAGGAATTCATGTACAATGGTAAACACGTTCTGGTTGTTTATGATGATTTATCTAAACAAGCCGTGGCTTACCGTGAACTTTCACTCTTGCTCCGTCGTCCACCAGGTCGTGAAGCTTACCCAGGGGATGTATTCTACCTCCACTCACGTCTTTTGGAACGTGCGGCACAATTGAGCGATGACTTAGGTGGTGGTTCAATGACAGCCTTGCCTTTCATTGAGACACAAGCCGGAGATATCTCTGCCTACATCGCTACAAACGTTATCTCAATCACAGATGGACAAATCTTCCTCGAAAACGACCTTTTCTATTCAGGTATTCGTCCAGCCATCGATGCCGGATCTTCTGTATCACGTGTTGGTGGTGCCGCTCAAATCAAGGCAATGAAAAAAGTTGCCGGAACACTCCGTTTGGACTTGGCATCATTCCGTGAACTTGAAGCATTTACACAATTCGGTTCTGACCTTGATGAAGCAACACAAGCTAAATTGAACCGTGGTCGTCGTACAGTTGAAGTCTTGAAACAGCCGTTACACAAACCATTGGCTGTTGAAAAACAAGTTCTTATTCTTTATGCATTGACACATGGCCATCTTGATGATGTTCCCGTAGAAGATATTCTCGATTTTGAAGAAAAAATGTTTGATTTCTTCGATGTCAACTATGCTGAACTTTTACAAGTCATCACAGATACTAAAGATTTGCCAGATGAAGCAAAACTTGACGATGCAATCAAAGCCTTCAAGAAAACTACAAATTACGTTAAATAAGGAGGTTCATTATGGGCGCTTCACTTAGCGAAATTAAATCAAAAATTGCTTCAACCGAAAAAACAAGTCATATCACTGGTGCCATGCAAATGGTATCTGCAGCGAAATTGCAAAAATCAGAAAAGATTGCGAAAACTTATCAGGTTTATGCAGATAAGGTGCGTCAAGTGACAACCGACTTGGTTGCTGCAGATCGTGGCCCTTCTAAAAATCCGATGATGACTAAACGTCCCGTTAAGAAAACAGGATATTTAGTTATCACTTCGGATCGTGGCCTTGTAGGAGGTTACAACTCTAATATCTTGAAGTCAGTCATGAATAAATTACGTGAAAAACACCAGGGACCAGAAGAATATTGTATTCTTGCTTTAGGTGGGACAGGAGCAGATTTTTTCCGCTCTCGTAACGTAGAATTATCTTACGAATTACGTGGTTTGACTGACCAACCAAGTTTTGAAGAAGTTCGTGAAATTGTACGTCAAGCTGTATCTCGCTATCAAAATGAAGAGTTTGATCAACTCTATGTTTGCTACAATCACCATATCAATTCATTGACAAGTGAAGCACGCATGCAAAAAATGCTTCCGATTACATTTGATGAATCAGAGGAACCAGAAGATGAAGCACCAGTATCATTGGTGAGTTTCGAACTGGAACCAAGCCGCGAAGCTATTTTAAATCAACTTTTACCTCAATATGCTGAAAGCATGATCTATGGTGCGATTGTTGATGCTAAAACAGCTGAACATGCTGCTGGTATGTCCGCAATGCGTACAGCTACAGATAATGCTAAAACAGTGATTAACGATCTGACAATACAATATAACCGCGCGCGTCAAGCAGCAATTACACAAGAAATTACGGAAATTGTTGCAGGAGCCTCAGCGCTTTAAGCATGTGGTAACCTTTCTTAAAGAATTAAAGACAGAAAAATAAACTAGGAGGAAAAATATTGAGTTCTGGTAAAATTACTCAGGTCATTGGTCCCGTTGTCGACGTTGAATTTGCGTCAGGCGCGACTCTTCCTGAGATTAATAACGCACTCATCGTTTATAAAGATGTAGACGGCGTTAAAACTAAAATCGTCCTTGAAGTGGCGTTGGAACTTGGTGATGGTGCCGTACGTACCATCGCTATGGAATCAACTGATGGCTTAACACGTGGACTTGAAGTTCTCGATACAGGTAAAGCAATCAGCGTACCTGTCGGTCAAGAAACACTTGGACGTGTCTTCAATGTACTTGGAGATGCTATCGATGGTGGCGAAGCGTTTGCTGAAAATGCAGAACGCAGTCCTATCCATAAAAAAGCGCCATCTTTTGATGAACTTTCAACAGCAAATGAAATTCTTGTTACAGGGATTAAAGTTATTGACTTACTTGCCCCATACCTTAAAGGTGGTAAGATTGGCTTGTTCGGGGGTGCCGGAGTTGGTAAAACCGTTCTTATCCAAGAATTGATTCACAACATTGCCCAAGAACACGGTGGTATTTCCGTATTTACTGGTGTTGGGGAACGTACTCGTGAAGGAAATGACCTTTACTGGGAAATGAAAGAATCAGGCGTTATTGAAAAAACAGCCATGGTCTTCGGTCAAATGAATGAGCCACCTGGAGCACGTATGCGTGTTGCTCTTACTGGTTTGACAATTGCTGAATATTTCCGTGATGTAGAAAAACAAGACGTTTTACTTTTCATTGATAATATCTTCCGTTTCACCCAAGCCGGTTCAGAAGTATCTGCCCTCTTAGGACGTATGCCATCAGCCGTTGGTTACCAACCTACGCTTGCAACCGAAATGGGTCAACTTCAAGAACGTATCACTTCAACAAAACAAGGTTCTGTAACTTCTATCCAAGCGATTTATGTCCCAGCCGATGACTATACTGACCCTGCGCCAGCAACAGCCTTCGCTCACTTGGATGCAACAACAAACTTGGAACGTCGTTTGACACAAATGGGTATCTACCCAGCCGTTGATCCATTGGCTTCTTCATCACGTGCGCTTACACCTGAAATTGTTGGTGAAGAACACTATGCAGTAGCTATGGAAGTACAACGTGTGCTCCAACGTTATAAAGAATTACAAGATATCATTGCTATTCTTGGTATGGATGAATTGTCTGATGATGAAAAAGTATTGGTTAACCGTGCACGTCGTATCCAATTCTTCCTCTCACAAAACTTTAACGTTGCCGAAACATTTACTGGTGTACCAGGATCATATGTACCAATTGAAAAAACTGTTGAAGATTTCAAAGCGATTCTTGACGGTAAATACGATTCAATCCCAGAAGATGCTTTCCGTGGTGTAGGTCCAATCGAAGACGTTCTTGAAAAAGCTAAAAAAATGGGTTATTAAGATAGGAGGTTGCTGAAATGAGTGAAAATGTCATGGCTATTCAAGTCATCACTCCTGCGGGTGTCGTTTATGATCACCATGCAACCTACATTCTTGCGCATACGATTGGTGGAGATATGGGGATTTTACCCAACATGATTTCCACAATCGCTGGTTTACAAATCAGTGAACTTAAGGTGCGCCGTCCTGATGATGTGAAGCACGTTGATTATATTGCTGTTAATGGCGGTATTATTGAAGTGAAGGATAGTATGATTACAGTGATCGCAGACTCTGCTGAGCGTAATCGTGATATCGATGTTCCACGTGCCGAACGTGCAAAACTTCGTGCTGAAAAAGAGCTTGAAGAAGCTAAAGCGGCACATAAGACTGATGAAGCTAAACGTGCCGAAGTTGCACTTCATCGCGCGATTAACCGATTGAATGTATCGAAACACAATTAATAAAAGAATAAAAAACATCCTTAGGATGTTTTTTTGTTATTTAATATAAATGTAAAAAAAACAGCAAATTAAAATGTTAAAATGTAAATAATAAGTCTTTTTTACTGTTTGATGAATAAATAGTTACGGATGATGGATTTTTGGAACAATTTAGAAATGTAGAATTGAGAAGAGAGAGGGAATTATGGGAAAGGAGGAAAGTGTGGCATTGGATCATTGCCAAGAACTGATGGAAATAGTCGAAACAATAGAAGACAAACTCCATCAACTTGAAGTTATAAAGATCGAATTTCGTCAAGAAATTCAGTACAAAATTAATTACCGCTCGGCTTTACTTGCGTTCAGCTTTCCTGTCCTTATCTTAGCTTTTTATATTATAAACGATTTTTCTTTTATACATGGTCATGGGCAACTGGATCGTTCCGCTTTAGAAACCTTCTTAATCACGTTTATGTTGAGCTTTGCCTTATGGGCTCTGGGAATTTTTCTAAATGATATTTTCAAAAAGATATTTGGAAGTAATACACTTCCCATTGGGCGAAAAGCTCTTGTTAAGCAACTTTTTCCTAAATACAATCAAAAAAGTCAATGTCTGATTGATAGTCTAGAGGAATTGTTGGGATCTGAGACATTAATAAGTACTGAACTCCCTGAAAAGTATCTGAATGTCAAGAGCTTGAACTATATTATTGAGGTCTTAAGTGTAGAAGATGTTCAAACTTTGCATGAAGCAGTTGAACTATTAGAGCTAGAAATAAAAAATTCTCGTGTTGAGCAAAGTTTAATGGCTGAGCCAAGTATCCGTCGAGCGCAAGAAGCGATAGCAACCCAGCATACGTTCAAACAAGGTGTATAGTAGAAATAATGAGAAAGGAGGCAAAAAGCGAATGAGAAAGAAAAGATATTGTATAATTTTAGCAACCACCATAGTATTAGGGCAAACAATCATTCTGAACCCGAGCCAAGCTTATTCTGCATCAGTTTCACGTGTCCAAGCCGAAGAACTGCAGGACAAAAGTGCCAATAATTCGTTAACCGAGGAAGCAAATACAGGCGGTGGATCGACAACACCTGAAAACCCTCAGCCTATTACGCCGACAATGCCTCCGATCGTTCCAGAAACACCAGATATTACACTTCCGCCAGTAACCATAGGTGAACCTGTTCCTATCACACCAACAGTCCCCATAATTCCGGATAATACTCTTCCTTTGGTACCTGTAGGCGAACCTGTGCCGATTACACCTACAGCACCTCCAATTGTACCAGAGCAGACGGATAATAGTTTACCTTCAATTTCACTCACAACACCAGAAAAAGTAGAGGTACAGAACCCGGAGTCGGATACAGAAAGAGATCAACCTCTTAAAAATCTGGAAGCACATAATCAAGATAAAAAGGATACAACAGAAGTTACCCCAGCAGAAACTATAAAGCCACAAGAAATAGAAAATAAGAATACAACTACTCAAGTTTCTACCAAAGGAGAACTTCTTTATACCTGGGGGGAAGCAAATATCCCACTGATGTCACAACATACCTCTATCAATTCACTTGATGATGCGGATAAGGATGCTGTAACGCGTAAACATGCCATAGCTGTGCATGCAGCTGGGACAGGAGGAGTAGTTACAGGAATAGGGACCTCTGTACTCCTTCTCGGAATCCTCAAGAAAGCCAGTTGGCTAAAACAAATCTTTGGTAAATAAAAGAAAAAATCTCTGAAAAAAGGGATTTTTTTTGATACAATGAAATAAACAATGAGGAGAAATCCTCTAAAATTTAAAGGAGATTCAGATGCGTAAAGTAGGTATAATTGGGTTAGGGAATGTCGGAGCAATGATTGCTCAAATGATTGTTCAAGCAGGCTATGTTGATGAATTAGTCCTTATTGATAAAAATACTGCAAAATCTAAAGCGGAAGCTTTTGACATGCTTGATGCAGCTAGCCTACTCAATAGTCATACAAAGATTACTGTAGGCGATTATCCAGACCTTTCTGATGCAGAAGTCGTTATTTCTGCTTTGGGCCATATCAAAGCTCTTGATGCCCAAGATCGTTTCCAAGAGTTGAAAATTAATACACCCATGGTCAAAGCAGTGGCAGATGAAATTAATGCTTCAGGCTTTAATGGTGTTTTCTTAATCGTAACCAACCCTAATGACGTGATTGCACAGCTTTATTCACAAGCTCTTAACCTTCCCAAAAACCAAGTTTTTGGAACAGGAACATATTTAGATTCGGCTCGTTTGCACCGTTATATTGCTGAAGAAGCAGGTGTAGATGCGAGAAGTGTGAGCGGCTATATGCTTGGTGAACATGGTGATTCACAATTTGCAGCGTGGTCAACAGTAAATATTGGTGGCGTACCATTTGAAAAAACAGCAGTGACAAACAATTTTGACCTTGAAAAAATCGAAGATTCAGCACGCCATGGCGGTTTTGTCGTATATGAAGGAAAGGGCTATACGAACTTTGCTATTGCTGCAGCTTCAGTGAGTCTAATGAATCTCATTTTATCTGATGCCAAAGCAGTTGTGGTCTGCTCGCATTACGATGCTGAACTTGATGCGTATTTGTCAACGCCAGCACTTGTTGGACGCGATGGTGCACAAGCTTATCCTGGATTTATCGAAAGCATCAGCAAAGAAGAAGCGGATAAATTGAAAGACTCAGCACGTGAGATTCAAGAAAAAATCAAAAAATTTAGCTAAAAATAGCCTATAGATAGAAAATCTCTTATATAAGAAGAGGTTTTTTTCTCTGTTCAATTGCTTTGAAATAAAGTATAATTAAAGATATATAATAGAAGATAAGGTGAGTTCATGGTTGAGGTTTATTTAGTAAGACACGGAAAAACAATGTTTAATACAATCGGTAGAGCCCAAGGTTGGTCGGACACACCGCTCACTGCTGAAGGTGAACGTGGTGCTATGGAACTAGGGCTAGGCTTCAAAGCTAAAGGGTTGAAGTTTGATCGAGCTTATTCTTCTGACTCTGGCAGAACAATACAAACGATGGGCTTTATCTTGGAATACTCCGAGAATAAAGATATTCCTTATAAGATGGACAAGCGTATTCGTGAATGGTGTTTTGGTTCTTTTGATGGGGGATATGATGGCGAACTCTTTGATGGGGTTCTTCCTATTATCTTTGCTGAAAAAGGTATGCAAGAGACAGGGAAGTTCCCTTCAGATGAAGAACTAGCGCGTGCTATTTATGAAGTCGATACTGCAGGATGGGCGGAAACTTGGGAAGAACTCTCTGGACGTATTATGAATGGCTTTTCTGATATGGCAACTGAAGCAGAAGCAGCGGGAGCGAAAAATATCGTCATAGTTAGTCATGGGATGACGATTGCAAGCTATATCAAAATGCTTCGTCCAGATAAAGAACGTCCGCATAATTTGGATAATGGTTCCGTGACACATCTGACTTTTGAAAATGGAAAATTTGAAGTAGGAGATATCGGATCAATGGAGTATCGCAAACTTGGAGCAGAAATCATAAAAAATGCAAAGAAGAACTAAAAAAAGAAAACTCAAAAAAAGTAGAGTAATTGGAAGTTTCATTATTCTCTTGGTCTTCATTGGACTATGTGTATTTGCTGTAAGTAAACTCAAGACACAAGTCACGAAAAAAACGGCTGAGCCAAGACAAACTTCACCTTCAAGTTCGCCAGCTGAAAGTAAGGCAACTGATTTACCGGAAGCTCATCGTTCTGACTGGAATCTTGTTCTGGTAAACAGGGGAAATCCAAAAGAGGAACTCTCCCCAGAGCTTACAACTGTTGGCACTGTGCAGGTTGATCAACGTATCGCAGATGCTCTTGTTAAATTTTTAGCAGCAGCGCAAGCTATTGATCCCTCAGAACACTTGATTTCGGCATATCGCTCAGTGGCTTATCAAGAACAACTCTTCAATACTTATGTGGAAAATGAAATGGTTGGTGCTGCAGGATCAGTCAATAACACAGGGCAACCTATATCTCGTGAGCAAGCTGAAACTAATGTTAAGACTTATTCACAGCCTGCAGGTAGCTCAGAGCACCAAACAGGCTTAGCTGTTGATATGTCGACAGTAGATGCTTTGAACCAAAGCCCTGAAGATGTAGTCGCACAAGTGAAGAAAATTGCACCTGAGTACGGTTTTGTACTACGTTTCCCGGAAGGCGGAAAAGCATCCACTGGTGTGGATTATGAGGATTGGCATTTTCGTTATGTAGGTGTGGATAATGCCAAATATATGACAAAACACAACCTTACACTTGAAGAATATTTGAAGTTATTGCCCCAGTAAAATAAAGGGCGTTAAAAGGAGTCACACAACAATGTTGAATAAAGCCTACTTGATTTTATATGCTAATATTGCCTTATTTCTCTATACTTTAATGATTATTGCACAACGGCTTTTAGCATCACCCAATACCTTTACGACGGTTTTTCAAAATACAAGCCGCACAATAACGGGATTTATCAATAAAACTCTGGCTCCAGTAGCCCAATGGCAAAATATAATAGAAATACTCTTGGTTTTCCTTCTCATCTTACTCATACTCCGCTTTTTCAATGTGGGATTATGGATTTTAGAGATAGCGGCTGTGCTGGTAATTGTTGATTGGGGCTATCAATATCTCATGCATCAGCAAAATCTAGCGCTATTATTTCCACTAGCTGTCATGCTTGTTAGTCTCTTTAGCATCCGTTTCATTGCTAAAGAAGTAGGATTTATTTAAAAAAAACAAAAATTAGCACTCTATAAAAAAGAGTGCTAATTTTTGGTTTTTTTGCTTGACAAGATAGGAGATAAGGGTTATAATAATATTGTTAGCACTTGAGGGTGGTGAGTGCTAAAAGCGAAGAAAGGAGACAAAGATGATTACAGAACGGCAACAACAGATTTTGGATTTGATTGTCTCACTTTACGCTAAAGAGCACACGCCCGTTGGTTCTAAAGCTTTATTGGAACAGATTAAAGCATCAAGTGCGACAATCAGAAATGATATGAAAGCCTTGGAAAATCTTGGACTCATTCAAAAAGAACATACATCAAGTGGGCGTGTTCCTAGTATTTCAGGTTACAAATACTTTGTAGAAAATGTATTGCGCTTGGAAGAATTTACACAAAATGATCTTTTTCAAATTATGAAATCCTTTGATGGTGAGTTTTATCGCTTATCGGATTTATTTGAAAGAGCAAGTGAAGTTCTCTCAAGATTGACCGGCTTAACTTCTTTCGTACTTAATGTTCCTCAGAAAGAGCAAGTCTTACAGTCCTTTGAACTTGTCACTTTAGATAATCACTCGATGTTGACAGTGATGACCTTAGCGACAGGCGAACTTCGGACAAATCAGTTTGTACTCCCCAAAAGTATGAGTGAACATGACTTGCAAGTCTTTACACGGTTGATTAAAGAACGTTTAGTGGGTAAGAAAGTTCTTGATGTGCATTATGCGTTGAGGACGGATATCCCACAGATAGTACAGCGTTACTTTAAAACAACTGGTGATGTCTTGGAGCTCTTTGAATCCGTCTTTGCAGATTTGTTCACAGAACATTTGACAAGTAGCGGACGTGAATATGTCTTTGATTTTGCCACAGACAATCTTTCTGAGCTTTATAAAATTTTAAGCGATGATACACGTATGGCTCAAGAAATACGAGAATTAACAAGTACAGATGAGATGCGTTCGGTTGTCATTGACAATATGTCTTATTTTGCTAACCTAACGTTGATCAGTCAAAAGTTTGTTATTCCATATCGTGGTTTAGGAACGCTGACAGTCATTGGTCCTGTAGAACAAGATTATCAGAAAACCTTGAGTACACTGGACTTACTTGCGAAAGTCTTAAGTATGAAACTCATGGACTATTATCGTTACCTTGATGGTAACCATTATGAGATAAGTTAATATATGAAATTATTTAAAAGAAAAGGAAACAATATGGCTGAAGAAAATAAAGAAGAATTAAAGAAAAAAGATCAGGAAGAAGAAGTTGTCGAAGAGCTTACTGAAGAAGCACTTGAAGATATCGTCGAAGAAGAAGTTTCTGAGCTTGATGCAGCTGTAGCAAAGGCTGAAGAATGGGAAAATAAATTTCTCCGTATTAGCGCAGAAATCCAAAATATTCAACGCCGTGCCAACGAAGAACGTTCTAGTATCTTGAAATATCGCTCACAAGATTTGGCGAAAAAGATTTTGCCAAGCTTAGATAACTTGGAGCGTGCACTTGCTGTTGAAGGATTAACAGAAGATGTCAAAAAAGGTTTAGAAATGACGCGAGAAAGCTTGATCAACGCACTTAAAGAAGAAGGCGTTACAGAAGTCAAAGTAGACGGAGCCTTTGATCCAAACTTCCATATGGCTGTGCAAACTGTCCCAGCTGATGATGAGCATCCTGCAGATCATGTCGTTCAAGTCTTCCAAAAAGGCTACCAAATCCATGATCGTATCCTTCGTCCAGCAATGGTCGTTGTTGCACAATAAGAAACAAGAAGTGACCGAAATGTCCTTAAACTATAAGAATAGATAAAAACAATAAAATAAAAAAAGAGGTAAAGCATATGTCTAAAATTATTGGTATTGACCTTGGTACAACAAACTCAGCAGTAGCAGTTCTCGAAGGAACTGAAGCAAAAATTATTCCAAATCCAGAAGGAAATCGTACAACACCATCTGTTGTCGCTTTTAAAAATGGTGAAATTCAAGTTGGTGATGCTGCAAAACGCCAAGCCGTAACAAACCCAGATACAATCATCTCAATCAAATCTAAAATGGGTACAAGTGAAAAAGTTTCTGCCGGTGGTAAAGAGTACACACCTCAAGAAATTTCAGCAATGATTCTTCAAAACTTGAAAGCAACAGCTGAAGCATACTTGGGCGAAAAAGTTGAAAAAGCAGTTATTACAGTCCCAGCATACTTCAACGATGCACAACGTCAAGCAACAAAAGATGCTGGTAAAATCGCTGGTCTTGAAGTAGAACGTATCGTTAACGAACCAACAGCAGCAGCTCTTGCTTACGGTATGGACAAACAAGACAAAGATGAAAAAATTCTTGTCTTTGACCTTGGTGGTGGTACATTTGACGTTTCAATCCTTGAACTAGGTGATGGTGTCTTCGATGTATTGTCAACAGCAGGTAACAACAAACTTGGTGGTGATGACTTTGACCAAGCTATCATTGATTACATGGTCGCAGAATTCAAGAAAGAAAACGGCATTGACCTTTCACAAGATAAAATGGCCCTTCAACGTTTGAAAGATGCAGCTGAAAAAGCGAAAAAAGACCTTTCAGGTGTAACTTCTACTCAAATTTCATTGCCGTTCATCACAGCTGGCGCTGCTGGCCCACTTCACTTGGAAATGACACTTACACGTGCTAAATTTGACGAATTGACTGCTTCATTGGTTGAAGCAACACGCGAACCTGTACGTCAAGCCCTTTCTGATGCTGGTCTTTCAACTTCTGATATCGATGAAGTTCTTCTTGTTGGTGGTTCAACTCGTATCCCAGCAGTTGTTGATCTTGTTCAAAAAGAAACAGGTAAAACACCAAACAAATCTGTTAACCCAGACGAAGTTGTTGCTATGGGTGCAGCAATCCAAGGTGGTGTCATCACTGGTGACGTTAAAGACGTTGTCCTTCTTGACGTAACTCCACTTTCACTTGGTATTGAAACAATGGGTTCTGTATTTACAAAACTTATCGAACGTAATACAACAATTCCAACATCTAAATCACAAGTCTTCTCAACTGCAGCAGATAACCAACCAGCAGTAGATATCCACGTCCTTCAAGGTGAACGTCCAATGGCAGCAGATAACAAATCATTGGGTCGCTTCCAATTGACAGATATCCCTGCCGCACCACGTGGTGTGCCACAAATCGAAGTCACATTCGACATCGACAAAAACGGTATCGTATCTGTTAAAGCAAAAGATTTGGGTACGCAAAAAGAACAAACAATCGTTATCAAATCTAACTCAGGTCTTTCTGACGAAGAAATCGATAAAATGATGAAAGATGCTGAAGCAAATGCTGATGCTGACGCAAAACGTAAAGAAGAAGTAGACACACGTAACGAAGCGGATGCTCTTGTTTTCCAAACTGAAAAAACAATCAAAGAACTTGAAGGTAAAGTTGACGAAGCAGAAGTTAAAAAAGCAGAAGATGCTAAAGAAGAGTTGAAGAAAGCTCTTGAAGGTGAAGATATTGCCGATATCAAAGCTAAATCAGAAGCACTTAGCGAAATTGCGCAAAATCTCGCAGTAAAACTTTACGAACAAGCCAGCGCTGAACAAGCAGCAGCAGAAGGACAAGAAGCTGGATCAGAAGAAGGTCCTAAAGATGACAATACTGTTGATGGTGACTTTGAAGAAGTTAAATAAAACCGTAGTTCATAAAATAAAAAAGTTCGAGATATTGATGCTCGGCTTTTTTATTTTTTCTGAAAACCGTTTCATTTGTTTTCAATCTCATAAAATAAGATAATAAAAATAAGAAAGAGAACCTGGACGTGATAGAAAGGAGGTCGGCATGCTTAAGATTTATACCATCTCCTCTAATCAGGAGACGAAAGCAGTAGAGAGCTGGCTCTATGCCCATAAAGTCAAGTTTGTCGAAGTTGATCTTCTCAAAGAACTGGTTTCGACTGAGGAAATTCTCCGAATTGTTTCTTTAACTGAACATGGAGTTGAAGAGATTATCGCAACAGAAACACGGGCTTACACACGTTTGAACCTTAATTTCAATGACTTGAAGTTAGAAGATTTTATGGAGCTGTTAGAAGAAAATGCTACTCTATTGAAAGTTCCACTTATGTTGGATGAAAAACAACTTCAAATCGGTTTTGATGAAGATAAGATGCAAAGGTTTTTAGAAAAGCCAAGTAAAAAAGTTACTGACATAGAACAGCAAAAAATGCAAACAGGCTAGGTTCTCTAAAGAGCAAAGGAAGCGTAATTCCTGGCTCTTTTTTTATTTAAGGATAGTACATGAAGGAAATCTATATAAATAAGGATAGTACATGAAGGAAATCTATATAAATTTTTTTTCTTTTTTTGTAGTTTTTGGAAGTTTTTGATTGACTTTGAAAGAAAATGGTGTATAATATAAATGTAAACGAATTCAGGAGGAGGGTCATATGCTCGCGACGGAACGCAAGGAAAAAATAATGAGCTTGCTCAAAGAGCAAAGAACAGCGACTTTAGAAGAACTTTCAACAATAACTCAAGCTTCTGTCTCGACTTTAAGGAGAGATCTCAATGAGCTTGAAGAAGAAAATGCCTTACGTCGTGTTCATGGAGGCGCAGAACTCCAACAAGATCTTTCAGAAGAGTTATCTATCTTTGAGAAATCTTCCAAAAACGTTCAAGAAAAAGAAAAAATCGCAACTATAGCTTTTGAAAAGATAAAAGAAGGCGACATTATTTACTTGGATGCTGGAACTACAGTTGCGCCACTTTGCCATTTGCTTAATCAGTCGGGCAAGCGTGTCACTATCGTGACTAATTCGATTAGCCATTTACCAAAATTAACCAGTGAAAACCTCATCGTTTATTTGCTTGGTGGTCGAGTGAAACGTCAAACTGATGCCATCATTGGCAGTTCGGCCATCGCTCAACTTAGTACTTACCGTTTTAATCTTGCATTTATCGGAGCTAATGCTTTTGATGAAGAGCTGGGGGCTATGACACCGGACAGTGAAGAAGCAGCGATTAAGTCACAGGCCATTCGTCAAAGCCGGACAAGCTATCTCCTCCTGGACAGTAGTAAAATCGGTCAAACAAGCTTTGTTAAGTTTGCAGAAAGTGACCAAATAAAACTTATAACGGAGAAATTATGATATACACAGTAACACTAAATCCAGCATTAGATTATTTCATGGATTTTGATCAGGCTAAACTTGGACAAGTCAACCGAGCGACAGAAACGCGTATGCTTCCTGGTGGTAAAGGAATTGTTGAAAGTCGCATGATGTCCCTTTTAAAGGTAGAAAATACGGCTCTTGGTTTTCTTGGTGGTTTCCCTGGGAAATTCATTCAAGATTATCTTGAAAATATCGGAAGTCAGTCCGATTTTACTCCAATTGCAGGAACAACACGCATTAATACAAAAATCAAAGTCAATGCGCAAGAGGAAACCTCCTTTGATGCTGCTGGACCAGACTTATCAGATGCTGAAATTCAGGCCTTCCTAAGTAAATTTGACGATCTACAAAGTGATGACATTGTCGTTTTTGCTGGTACTATCCCTAAAGCTTTAGGGGAAGACTTCTATGAAGTTTTGATTGAGAAAGTAAAAGCCAGAGGCGCACAGTTTGCTATTGATGTTGACGGACAAAAGTTGCTGAAAACATTGAAATATGAGCCACTCGTCATCAAACCTAATCGTGAAGAATTGGAAGAAATCTATTCTGTTAAGTTTAAATCCAAAGAAGATATTATCCCTTATGGTCAAAAACTTTTGGCAGAAGGAGTACAAAATGTCATGATTTCTATGGCAGGTGATGGTGCTTTACTCTTCACAGGTAAGGAAACTTATTTTGCCGCTCCAATCAAAGGAGAGTTGAAAAACTCTATCGGTGCAGGAGATTCAACAGTTGCAGGTTTCCTGGCCGAGTGGAGCCGCAGTCAGGATACTTTAGCTGCCTTTAAACAAGGTGTTGCCTGTGGTACAGCTAAGGTCTTCTCAGAAGATATGCCGAGTGAAAGCTTCTTAAAAGAATGCTTTGAAAAAGTAACAATCGAAAAAATAAACGAAGATTAGAAAAGAGGATGATTATGGAAATCAAAGATTTACTCAAAACAGAAGTCATGATTTTGGACCTTCAAGCAACGACTAAAGAAGCTGCTGTGGATGAAATGGTAAACAAGTTAGTCGCAGAAGGTTACGTCAGTGATTTTGATACATTTAAAGCTGGAATTATGGCTCGTGAAGCGCAAACTTCAACTGGTTTGGGCGATGGTATTGCCATGCCACACAGCAAGAATAAAGCTGTCAATGAAGCTGTTGTCCTATTTGCAAAATCAAATGCAGGTGTGGATTATGCAGCCCTAGACGGACAACCTGTCAATCTTTTCTTCATGATTGCAGCACCAGAAGGCGCAAATGACACACACTTGGAAGCTTTAGCACAACTTTCTAAGTTCCTCTTGCAAGCTGGATTTACAGACAAAGTAAAAGAAGCAAAATATCCGCGTCAAGTGTTAGAGCTTTTCTCTGAAGATACAGAAGAAATTGAGCAAGTCACTGATAGCGAGCATTATGTTTTAGCCGTAACAGCATGTACGACAGGTATTGCACATACTTATATGGCTGAAGAAGCACTTAAAAAACAAGCTGCTGAAATGGGCATCGCTATTAAAGTTGAAACAAATGGGGCGCGTGGGATTGACCACAAGCTGACTGCTGAAGATATTCAAAAAGCTGACGGTATCATCGTTGCAGCGGATAAGAAAGTGGAAATGAACCGTTTTGCAGGGAAACCGATGGTGCAAGTTCCTGTCGCTGCCGCTATTCGTCAACCCGAAGAACTCATTAATAAGGCAGTTTCTGGTAATGCACCAAAATTTGAAGCTGATGCCGCTGATGAGGCAAAAGAAGAAAGCTCTGGCGGTATTGGTAAAGCATTCTACAAACACCTTATGGGTGGTGTATCTGCAATGTTACCATTCGTTGTTGGTGGTGGTATCTTGATTGCTCTTGCCTTCTTGATAGACCAATCAATGGGTGTTCCTAAAGATCAATTGGCCAACCTTGGTTCTTATCATCCGATTGCGGCTTACTTTAAAAATATCGGGGGCGCAGCCTTTGCTTTCATGCTTCCAGTCCTAGCTGGTTTTATCGCCAACTCAATTGCAGATAAACCTGGTTTAGTTGCAGGTTTCGTTGCGGGTTCAATGGCTGCCTCTGGTCTTGCCTTTGGCAAACTTGATCCGGCTACAATGATTCCATCAGGTTTCCTTGGCGCTTTAGTTGGTGGTTTCATTGCTGGTGGTGTCATTATCCTCTTGCGTAAGCTCTTGACTGTCTTGCCTAAATCGTTAGATGGGATTAAAGCAATCTTGATTTTCCCACTTTTAGGGACATTCATCACAGGATTGCTCATGCTTTTCATCAATATTCCGATGGCAGCAATCAATACAGGCCTTTCAAACTTCTTGAACAGCCTTAATGGAGCATCAGCTTTAGTTCTTGGTATTATCGTTGGTGGTATGATGGCAGTTGACCTTGGTGGACCAATTAACAAAGCTGCTTATATCTTCGGTACAGGAACATTGGCCGCAAGTGTTGCTACTGGTGGCTCAGTCGTTATGGCAGCAGTTATGGCTGGTGGTATGGTTCCACCTCTTGCAACTACAGTTGCCGTCCTCTTCTTCAAAAATAAATTTACAAAAGAAGAACGTCAATCAGGTTTAACAAATATTGTTATGGGACTTTCATTTATTACAGAAGGTTCCATCCCATTTGGTGCTGCTGACCCAGCACGTGCTATTCCTTCATTTGTTGTTGGTTCAGCCTTAGCAGGTGGACTCGTTGGTGCGGCAGGTCTTAAATTGATGGCACCACACGGGGGTATCTTCGTCTTAGCTCTAACAAATGGCCCACTTTTATACCTTCTCTTTGTTTTGATTGGTGCTCTTGTTTCTGGTTTGATGTTCGGTTATTTGAAAAAAGAAAAATAGTATTTTAAATAACAAAAAAGCTTGAATTTCAGCAACAAATCTGTTAGAATATTAAGGTCTAACAAACTTTGGTCTGGCAAACAGTCCAAGGCAGAAAGGAAATTTTGCAAAATGAAAAAAGACATCCATCCTAATTACCAACCTGTTGTGTTCTTGGATACAACTACTGGTTTTAAATTCTTGAGCGGTTCAACTAAAGGTTCGAAAGAAACTGTTGAATGGGAAGACGGAAACACTTATCCATTGATTCGTGTGGAAATCTCTTCTGACTCACATCCATTCTACACTGGCCGTCAAAAATTCCAAGCAGCGGACGGACGTATCGCTCGTTTCAACAAGAAATATGGAAAATAAAAAAGTGCTTCGGCGCTTTTTTATTATCGCTCTAATTTGCTATGGTAAATCAAGTCCAACTGTAAGCAAATTCTGAACATCTTTTAGTTCATTGGGCTATAAAAATTAAAAAAAATATCATATAATAGAAACAGATAGTATACACATATAAAATTAAAGGCATGCGTGAATATGCCTTCTTTTAAACTCACTATAAAGATAAAGGAAAAATAAAATATGAAATGGTCTATTTTAGAAGTATCAAAAAAGAAAATAATTAAATTCGAAGAAGCGCTTGATTTAACGCAAGAACTTAAGCAACGCTCAGAAGAAATCCTTGATGCAAAACCTGTAAATGTTCAAGGACAAATCGCCTATGACGATGGCATCTATTACTTGGATTATACACTTGAAGTGGATTTGACTTTACCATCATCACGGAGCTTGAAGCCAGTAGAGTATCTTATGTCAATCGCTGTGAATGAAGCCTTCACCACAGATGAGTTTCTTAAAAAGAATGAAGATTTACTGGACAGTGACATAATATTTACATTGGAAGTAGATTGGATTAGTCTATCAGAATCGGTAGCTGATAATATTCTTTTAGAAATTCCCTTGCAAATTTTAGCAGAAGATGAGAAAGCTGGAGCCACAAGTTTACCTTCTGGCAAGAACTGGACTGTCTTGTCTGAAGCAGACTATCAGAAACAAAAAGAAGAAGAAGCAGATAAAGAAAATAAATCACCTTTTGCAGGATTGGCAGATTTCTTTTCCGAAGAAAAAAATTAAGAAAAATCTCATAAAACACTTGCAACAAAATTACAATTATATTATAATTTCATTATAGAGGAAATAAAATTAAAAAGAAAAGATATTAATGAGGCTAAACTATGAATTCATCTAAACGTATTTTGATTATCGAAGACGATAAAAACATTGCGAGATTTGTTTCACTTGAGCTTGAACACGAAGGATATCAAACTGCGGTTCAAGACAATGGTCGTAAAGGTCTTGAAGAAGCAATGTCAAAAGATTATGATTTGATTTTGCTCGACTTAATGCTCCCAGAGCTGGATGGCTTTGAAGTTGCACGACGCTTACGCCGTGAAAAAGATACACATATTATTATGATGACTGCACGTGATTCAACTATGGACCGTGTAGCAGGTCTTGATATTGGAGCGGATGACTATATTACAAAACCATTCGCAATTGAAGAATTGTTAGCGCGTGTCCGTTCACTCTTCCGTCGTGAAGACCATATCCACACGATTGAAAAATCAGACAATACTTCATTCCGTGATTTGGTAATTGATAAAACAAACCGCACTGTACATCGCGGAAAAAAAGTTATTGACCTTACACGTCGTGAATACGATTTGCTTTTGACCCTGATGCAAAATGTGGGTGATGTCGTAACACGCGAATACTTGGTTTCTGAAGTATGGGGTTACGAAGAAGGTACAGAAACAAACGTTGTTGACGTTTATATCCGCTATTTGCGTAACAAAATTGACGTGGAAGGCCGCGAAAGTTATATTCAAACGGTTCGTGGTATGGGATATGTCATGCGTGACCGCAAATAATATAGGGAATATATAAGAAGATTTCTAGTGGTTTTGCCACTAGATTTATTCCTTTTATGGCGATGTAAAGAAATAGAAAAATGCGACATGGTAAAATTTTTTGATTCGAAGAAGAAAAAAGCAGAAAATCTGCCCGAGCGTAAGCGAAGCATCATGCTACGTTGGGCCTTTGCAAATACGATTTTTTGTTTTATAACCTTCACTATTTTTACAGTATTAGTTTATCAACTGACCATAACAACCTTCATCAATTCTGAAAAAGAGGACATGATGAAAGCTCTGGACAATGTTGAGCAAAGTTTGTCCCAATCGGAAAGCAAACTGTCGGAGGACAATCTTGCGAATTATTTGGCTTATGCCAAAGACTACACAGCATCCAGTCAGGGAAAAGAAAATGAGCTAGAAACACTTGGAAGTATGATTGGTTCTAGGAAGTCTTTTTATGTCTTTGATGTCGGTGAAAATTTGATTTATTCGACCAATTCGTATGGTTTCCCGCTAAGGAAAGATGTGGGGGATTCTACTCATGCTGTACGTACATTTGGTGAATATTCTGGTTATTTGGTTGAACGACCCGTTCATTCTAAGAAAACAGGGAAACTGATTGGCTATGTGCAGGCTTTCTATGATATGAGTTATTATTACAGCGTGCGAACAAAGCTGCTGATTGCCTTGATTATCTTAGAAATTATTGCTCTCTTTATTGCTCAGTTTGTCGGTTATTTTATGGCAAGTCGCTATATCAAGCCTCTAGAGCGTTTGCACGATGCGATTACTACACGTGCCAATAATTTGAAGGCGGATTTCAAACCTGTAGTGATTCAAACAGGCGATGAAATTGAAGAACTGGCGACTGTTTATAACGATATGATGATTAAGCTTAACGATTACGTTGATCAGCAGAAACGTTTTGTTTCTGATGTCAGTCACGAGCTACGTACGCCACTTGCAGTTTTAGATGGTCATTTGAATCTCTTGAATCGATGGGGGAAAAATGATCCTGAAGTGCTTGAGGAGTCTTTACAGGCCAGTATAGAAGAAGTTAGCACGATGAGAACGATGTTAGAGGAGATGCTTGCATTGGCCCGTCTTGAAAGCATTGATTTTCAAGATGAAGATCTGATCTGTGATCCAACAGAAGTTTCTAATTTTCTTAAGAAAAACTTTCTCCTTATTCATCCTGATTTAAATTTAACTGTTGAGAATTACTTGACGCCGGGTAGTTTGGCTCATATTTATCCCAACCATTATGAACAAGGCTTAAAAATTTTGATTGATAATGCGATAAAATACTCGCCTAAAGATCGCCAAGAAGTGAAAATCCATCTAGAAGAAGATGACAAATACATTATTACGACAGTTGAGGATCGTGGCTATGGCATTAGTCAAGAAGATTTAAAACATGTCTTTGAGCGCTTTTTCCGTGCCGATAAAGCACGAAATCGAGATATAGGTGGAACAGGTCTTGGTCTGTCTATTATCCAACGCATAGTGGAAAACTATGACGGGGATGTCAGTGTGACTTCCATTGTAGGCGAAGGATCGAAATTTACTTTAAAAATTCCTAAGATTAAATAAATATAAAAAGCCTACTGAGTATCTAAAAGTACTTGCTAGACTTTTAATCTTAATCTTATTTCTTGAGTTTTTTGATAATTCGAGAAAATTGTTGACATTCGTTTAAAAAAAGGTTAAGATTTAAAATACAATATACAAATAAAATGATAGAGGTCGCAATGAATAGGATGTTTTACTGAGCTGGACAAGCGTTGAAGTAAAACGGAGGAGACATTGCCGAAACGAATTCACTCGTCCAAGTGAGTTTGTTGGGGCAGCAAGGGATACTTGCTGAACTGTCGCAGTTTTGCGGAGTGCTATTCGTTACTTACTGATAATATGAATCACGTACAACGTTTAGCAACCTCTCTGTGTAAAGGTTGCTTTTTATTTGGAAAAATGAAAGAGAGAGTATTATGAGAAGAAAAAACTTATTCTTACTTGTCGCGACGTTGTTTACGGTATTATTTATCGGTAGTTCAAAAGTGAGTGCAGAACAGTTCCGTGTCGGAATGGAAGCTGCATATGCCCCTTTTAACTGGACACAATATGATGATAGCAACGGTGCTGTCCCTATTGATGGTGTAGATGGTCAATGGGCTAATGGTTACGATGTACAAGTTGCAAAAAAACTTGCTGATAAGTTAAATAAAGAATTAGTAATCGTCAAATCAAGTTGGGATGGCTTGCTGCCAGCTCTAAAATCCGGAAAAATCGATGGCATTATTGCAGGAATGTCGCCAACTGCGGAACGTAGAGAACAAATCGCCTTTTCAGAACCGTATTACACATCTAACCTTGTAATGATGGTCAAAAGTGGCGGTCCCTTTGCTCAAGCATCGAGTTTAGCAGACTTCTCTGGTGCAAAAATCACTGCTCAGCTGGGAACTTTTCACTATAACATGATTGACCAGATTGAAAGTGTTAACAAGCAAACAGCAATGAAAGATTTTTCAAGCATGCGTGTGGCTTTACAAAGTGGAGCCATCGATGGTTATGTAGCTGAACGTCCCGAAGGAGTGACAGCAGAGAAAGCAAATCCAGACTTCAAAATGATTGAATTTGGCGAAGGAAAAGGTTTTGTCACAAACTCTGATGATACAACAGTCGCAGTAGGTTTACGTAAAAATGATCCCAACTTACCTGTAATTAATAGCTTTTTGACAGGTTTTACACCTCAAGACCAAAAAGAACTGATGGATGAAATGATTGCTGCTCAACCAGAAGCTAAAATACAAGGCGCTTGGTATGATCAAATTATCAGTATTGTAAGAGATAACGGCAAACAGTTTCTTAATGGTACAGGGATGACCTTATTCATCTCTTTGATTGGTACGATTATTGGTACGGTTTTAGGTCTTCTTATTGGCGTTTATCGTACTATTCCAGAAATTAGTAATAAATTTTTAGCCTTTTTACATAAAGTATTTGGCTGGCTTATTTCAGCTTATATTGAAATTTTCCGTGGTACACCAATGATTGTTCAAGCAATGGTGCTTTACTATGGAACAGCTCTAGCTTTTGGCTTGAGTTTGGATCGGACCTTAGCTGCGCTAATTATTGTGTCCATCAATACAGGTGCTTATATGTCGGAGATTGTACGTGGCGGTATTTTCTCTGTGGATCAAGGGCAATTTGAAGCCGCGCAAGCTATCGGAATGACGCATGGGCAAACTATGCGCAAGGTTGTTTTACCACAAGTCTTGCGAAATATTCTTCCAGCAACAGGAAATGAATTTGTCATTAATATCAAAGATACATCAGTCTTATCTGTAATTTCAGTAACTGAGCTCTTTTTCCAAGGGACAACAGTGGCGCAACAAAACTTTATGTATTTCCAAACCTTTGCTGTCATCTGTGCAATTTACTTTGTCTTAACATTTACAGTAACACGTATTCTACGCTTTGTAGAAAGAAAAATGGATGGACCAGACGCTTACGTCCCAATCCAAAATCAAATGCAAGTACAAGAACCGGGGGACGCTTAAATGACAGCAATCTTAGAAATCAATCATTTAAAAAAATCATTTGGCAGTAATGAAGTGTTAAAAGACATTCACTTAACGGTAAATCAAGGCGAAGTTATTTCGATTATTGGTTCATCTGGAAGTGGTAAATCGACATTACTTCGTTCAATCAATTTATTGGAGAAGCCATCTGGTGGGGAAATAATTTATAAAGGTGAAAATGTTTTAGCAAAAGGCTTCGATATTCCTAAATATCGCACGCATCTGGGCATGGTTTTCCAAAGCTTCAACTTGTTTAACAATATGAATGTTATCGAAAATGTTATGGCTGGGCAAGTTACAGTATTGAAAAAAAGCCAAGAAGAAGCTCGGACTATTGCGCTCGAGAATCTGGAAAAAGTGGGCATGGCAAGCTTTGCTAATGCCAAACCTGCACAACTCTCCGGCGGACAAAAACAACGTGTGGCGATTGCTCGTGCGATTTCTATGAATCCAGATGTGATATTATTTGACGAGCCGACTTCAGCGCTTGATCCTGAAATGGTAGGCGAAGTCTTACAGACAATGAAAGGACTGGCTGAAACAGGCTTAACAATGGTTATCGTTACACATGAAATGGAATTCGCGCGTGATGTAAGTGATCGTGTAATTTTCATGGATAAAGGGGTTATTGCTGAAGAAGGACGACCAGCGGAAATCTTCGGAGCTCCGAAAGAAGAGCGGACGCGAGCTTTCCTTTCACGCTTCTTGAAAGCTTAAATAAAAAGAGCAAGCTTATGCTCTTTTTTTCTTTGCAAAAGACCTCTTATTTTCACAGTAAAACTTTCAAATACAAACTCTATATTGAAAAAATAGGTAAATAGCGGTAAAATAGAGGGAAGTAGAAAGAATAGGAACAATGAAAAAAATCAAAACTTTTGAAGAAAAAAAAGTACTCATCCTCGGATTAGCAAAATCAGGAGAAGCTGCAGCCCGCTTGCTTCATACTCTAGGTGCACACGTAACTGTAAATGACGGAAAGGCTTTTGAAGAAAACCCTGCCGCGCAAGCCCTCTTGGAAGAAGGCATTGAAGTTATCTGTGGTAGCCATCCCCTTGAACTTTTAGACGAAGATTTTGATTTTATGGTAAAAAATCCAGGTATTCGTTATGATAACCCAATGATAAAGAAAGCATTGGAGAAAAAGATTCCAGTTGTTACGGAAGTTGAACTTGCTTATCTTGTTTCGGAAGCTCCAATTATTGGGATTACTGGAACCAATGGTAAGACAACAACAACAACGCTGATAGCAGATATTTTAAATGCGGATGGTCAGTCTGCAAAATTAGCAGGAAATATTGGTTTTCCCGCTTCTGAAGTAGCTGCCCATGCGAGTGCTCAAGATACTTTGGTAATGGAACTCTCAAGTTTTCAACTGATGGGAATTGTAGACTTCAAGCCTCAAATCGCTCTCATTACCAATATCTTTTCATCGCATTTAGATTACCATGGCTCTCAAGAAGCTTATGAAGCTGCCAAATGGCGGATTCAAGAAAACTTAACTTCCGAGCAATACCTCATTCTCAACTTTAATCAGGAAAAATGTCGTGCTCTAGCAGAGCACACAGCAGCTCAAGTTGTGCCATTTGCAACTGAAAATAAAGTTGATGGCGCTTATGCGCTGGAAGGTAAACTTTATTTCCGAGATGAATTCATCATGGATGCAGCTGACCTAGCTTTGCCTGGGGAACATAATTTAGAGAATGCTCTGGCAGCAATAGCTGTTGCCAAGCTTTCGGGTGCTAAAAATCATGCAATTATTGAAGTGCTGACAAGCTTTTCAGGTGTGAAACATCGCTTGCAGTATCTTGGTGAACTTGCAGGACGTAAAGTCTACAATGATAGCAAAGCCACAAATATACTGGCAACAGAAAAAGCTTTGTCAGGTTTTGAAAACAGTCGCTTATGGCTCTTAGCTGGCGGACTAGACCGTGGCAATGGTTTTGAAGACCTCGCGGATTCTGTAACAGGGATTAAAGGTATGGTTCTTTTTGGGGAGACTGCACCAAAGCTGCAAGAGCTTGCAGATCGCTTGCAGATTCCAACACTCCACAGTGAAAATGTCGCAACAGCTCTTAAAGCAATCTTTAATAAGACGGAAGAGGGGGACACTATTTTACTTAGTCCTGCTTGTGCCAGCTGGGATCAGTACAAGACCTTTGAAGAACGTGGGGATATGTTTATTAAAGCTTTCGAAGAATTGAAAGGTGAATGGAAATAGTATGAAAATTATTGTAACTGGAGGCGGAACGGGAGGTCATATCTATCCTGCGCTGGCCTTTATAAAGCATCTGAAAACTATAGAGCCAGACTCGGAGATCCTCTATGTAGGTACAGAACGCGGCTTGGAGAGTAAGATTGTGCCTGCCGCAGGCGTGCCCTTTAAAACTGTGGATGTACAAGGTTTTCGTCGTAGCCTTTCTTTAAATAACTTTAAGACAATCTACAAGTTCCTGAAATCTACATCAGATGCGAAGAAAATTGTTAAGGATTTTAAACCTGATGTGGTTATTGGAACAGGAGGCTATGTGGCTGGACCGGTACTTTACGCAGCAGCTAAGCTCAATGTGCCGACTATCGTTCATGAACAAAATTCAATTCCAGGAATTACAAATAAATTCTTGAGTAAATATGTGGACAAAGTTGCGGTCGCCTTTGAAGCAGCCAAGCCCTTCTTCCCAGAATCCAAAACAGTTTTTGCTGGTAATCCACGTGCTCAGGAAGTTGCAACTTTAAAAGCTACCGATATTCTGGAAACAGAATATCAACTTCAAAAAAGTAAGAAAACGGTAGTTATTTTTGGAGGGTCACGAGGCGCTCAAACAATTAATGAGGCGGTAAAAGCTGCTCTACCAAAGTTTGCAGAAGCGGATTACCAAATCGTCTATGCCTCAGGACAAATCTACTTTGATGAAGATCATGAAGAGTTTGAAAAATATGCTGATGCTGCAAATATAGCGATTCGTCCATATATTTCAAATATGCTCGAAGTTCTTGCGTCATCAGATTTAATATTATGTCGAGCAGGTGCGACAACGATTGCTGAAATTACTGCACTTGGTTTGCCAACGATTTTTGTACCTAGTCCAAATGTCACAGCAGACCACCAAACAAAGAATGCTCAAGCTCTTGTAGATATCGGTGCTGCTAAGATGATTAAAGATGTCGATCTTACAGCAGATATAATGCTTGCCAGCATTTCTGAAATCTTTTCTGACGAAGAGCTTTACCAAGCTATGTCTATAGCCAGTGAAAAAGCAGGAGTACCTGATGCTAGCGATCGACTATATCAACTTGTGAAAGAAATTAAAAAATAATGAGTGAAGAAAACCTTACGCCTTGGCAAAAGAAACATCTTGAATATCAGCGCCGCAAAGCAGATGAAAATCAAGAGAAGTCTGAAGAACCCAAAAAACGGAAGTTTTTTAAGAAAAAAGAAGATAGTGAAGCAGATTCTCCTGAAGTTCAGGAAGAAATCGAGCAACAAGAATCTTTTGTAGAAGCAGAAGAGTCTGAGCAAGGATACTCAGATGATTTTGTTGAGGATTTTGAAGAACAAGAACCGGAACCTTCTTTTTTTGAAGGAAGTTTCGAAGTGTTCAAAAAGATGTGGCCCGTCTTATTCTTGGCAATCTTATTGTTTTTAACTTCGATTTACGCGGTGTCCCCGATAAGCAAAATTGGGACATTTACGGTTTCAGGTAATAAAAATGAGTCTTTTGAATCTATCGTACAGGCTTCACGTTTGAAGCCAACGGATAGGATTTATGGTGTGCTCAGAAATAAAAGAGCTATTGAGAACAGTATTGTTCAACAATTTCCACGTGTCAAATCTGTCAACTTGCACGTAAGTTTTCCTAATAATATCGAGGCTAAAGTCACGGAGTTCGAAAAAGTTGCTTATGTAGAACAAAAGGGTAAAACTTACCAAGTGTTAGAAAGTGGTCATATCCTCAAGAATCAAGAAATAGCTAAGGATAAACTTTCGAGCCTTCCGATACTAAAAAACTTTTCCGATGAAGAAGTCGAAAAGTTTATTACAGCCTATATGAAATTGAAGCCTGAAATACGTGGTTTGATTACGACGGTTACAAAAACACCGACTAAAGCAACCAAAGACTTTATCGCTTTAGATATGTCAGATGGTAATCAAGTACGTGTTTCTCTCAGTCAAATTACCGAGAAGGTTCCTTACTATCCAAGTATTGCGAAGCAACTTCAAGCGCCACAAGTGATTGATATGGAAGCAGGAATTTATGCAAAGCCAAAAGAAGATTATCTGGCTGATCTAAAAAATCCTGAAGGAAATAAGAAGAACTCAGAAAATACAACTGAAATTACCGCAACCCAATAATAAAACTGAAAGGATATCCCCTTTCAGTTTTATTATATTATCTTGCAGAAAAAGAAAAACGTTTGTTTCTTTTAAAGAGACAAACGTTTTTGGCTTTACGCATTCAATACTTTAGATAAGAAGTCTTGTAAACGTGGATGCTGAGGGTTTTCAAAGAGATCTTCTGGTTTACCATCTTCAAGGATAACACCAGCATCTGTAAACATGACACGGTTAGCAACTTTACGTGCAAAGCCCATCTCGTGTGTTACGATAAGCATTGTCATGCCATCGTCTGCGATACGACGCATCAGGTCAAGGACATCGCCAACCATCTCAGGGTCAAGTGCTGAAGTTGGCTCATCAAAGAGCATAACATCAGGGTCCATAGCCAAGGCACGGGCAATGGCTACACGTTGTTTTTGTCCACCTGAAAGCATCTCAGGCATTGTATCTTTTTTCTCTTCTAGTCCAACAGCTTCAAGCAAGCGCAGAGCTTTTTCTTTTGCTTCAGTTTTTGTAAGCTTTTTAAGCTCAACGGGCGCATACATAATATTTTCTAAAACAGTCATGTTAGGAAAGAGGTTGAAGTGTTGGAAAACCATTCCGACATGTTGGCGAACCAAGTTAATATCAGTGTTTTTATCTGTAAGGTTGTACCCATTGATAATAACATCGCCACTTGTTGCGTCTTCTAAACCATTTAGTGTACGAAGGAATGTTGATTTACCAGAACCTGAAGGACCAATAATACAAACAACATCTCCTTTGTTAAATTTTGCAGAGATTCCTTTGAGAACCTCGTTTTTACCATATGTTTTGTGAAGATCAGTAACTTCGATTTGTACAGACATATCTTTAATCTCCTTATTTCATTTTTTGTTCGATGCGACGTCCTGCCCACATTAAGAGAAGCAGCACAACCATGTAAATCAAACCAATCAAACCGTAGACACGGAAAGCTTGGAAGTTACGTGCAACGATAATTTGACCTGCTTGCAAGAGTTCAACCAATCCGATAACAGATACCAAGGTTGTATCTTTCAGTGTAATAATAAATTGGTTAATCAAGCTAGGAATGGTAATCTTAACAGCTTGTGGCAAGATTACTTTTCGCATTGTTTTCACATAAGGAATACCAAGGGAGCGGCTGGCCTCCATTTGGCCAGTTGGAACAGCAGCAATACCGCCTCGAACGATTTCAGCAATGTAGGCTGATTCGTTAAGAGTTAAGGCAATAACACCGGCTGTAAACTCATTCAAAGGACTTTGGTGACCTGTGAGGAGTTGCAACATATTTGGGATACCATAGAAAATGAAAATTGTTAATACCAAAAGAGGAATTGAACGGTTAAGATCGACATAAATACGTGAAATTGTACGGAGAGCTGGTGATGGACTTGCGGAGAAAAGGCCGAAGATTACACCGACAATCATTGCTAAAACAAAGGAAACTAAAGCCAATTGGATAGTGATCCAGAGACCTTTACCTAACTGTTTCCAGTTGTTTTTCAAGATACCAAGCATTGTGCTTTCTGTCTCTGATTCCGTTGAGGATTCAGTTTTTGAAGCTAAATATTTATCAATAATTTCTTGATATTGACCGCTGGCACGTAGTGAAGAAAGGCCATTGTTGAACATTTCGATAAGCTCAGGATTAGTTCCTTTTTTCACTGCGAACCCGTATTGACCAGTTGGGATACCTTCAAAAGGTGTTTTAAATTCTTGTCCTTGTTTAATGGCATATTTTACTACAGGCTCATCGTCCATAAAGGCTTGAATTGAACCATTGTTCAATGAAGAATACATTGAAGTAGCATCAGTAAATGTTTTTAAAGTATAGCCGTATTTGCTTTCGTTTTTCGTTAAATAGTCATAAGAAGCTGTCCCGTTTTTGGCACCAACTTGTTTTCCTTTTAGATCTTCCCATTTCTTGATGTCTTCATTTGACTTAGAAACAGCAAGTGTCAAATTCGAATCATAATAGGCATCACCAAAGTCAAAGACTTTTTTACGTGCATCAGTGATTGACATACCCGCCATCATAGCATCAGCATGTCCTGCTTGAACTGCATCTACTGCAGGTTGGAAACCAACGTGGTTCCATTTGATTTTGAAGCCTTGTTGCTTAGCAATAGCATTAAGCAAGTCTACATCAATACCTGTGAATTTTTTATCTGTGTTTTGGAATTCAAATGGGGCGAAGCTATTATCTGAGGCAATAGTGTAAACATCTTTTTTAGGAGTTGCTTTCTTACCACCAGTATATTTTTGAACGATTTTGTCATACTCGCCATTGGCTTTCATTTGAGTCAAAGCTTTGTTGAAACCATCGATGAGTTTAGAGTTCTCACCTTTCATTACAGCAAAACCGTAACCCCCAGGAAGTGAGAAGGAAGGAAGATTGATTGCCAAGTCTTGCCCTTGATTAATGGCATAAGAGATGACAGGAGCTTCATCCATCGCACCTACGATGTTTCCTGCAGCCAGTGAGGCAAACATGTGAACACCGTCAGAGTAAGTTTTGATTGTATAGCCGTATTTATCTTGGTTTTTTTGCAACCAGTCATATGAAGCTGTTCCTTTTTTAGCACCAACAGCTTTGCCTTTAAGTTCATCATAGCTCTTAAGTGTAGAAGACTTTGTTGTAGCTAAAGTAATGGCTGAAGTATAATATGGATCTGAAACATCAAAAACTTGTTTACGTTCGTCTGTAATCGTCATCCCAGCGATGACCGCATCAGCTTTTCCAGCCTTTAAGTTTTGAAGAGCGGCATCAAATCCAGGGAAAGACATCTCAAGCTTCCAATCATTGATTTTAGCGACTTCCTTCATGATATCGACATCGATACCTACCCAATTTTTATCTGAATCTTGGAATTCAAAAGGGGCATAAGCATTATCACTCGCGATACGTACGGTTTCCTGAGCGCTAACATTATGAGCAGTTGCAAAGGACATTCCAGTAATCGTGGCGAATATTAAAGATAATGTAAGGAATAATTTCTTCATTTCATTATTTCTCCTAAGTTTCATTAATTATATAAACAATTATATACTTGTCAGTATACCATAAAACAAGGCTGAAAAAAATAAATTGTGTCATAAAATGTGACATGGAAATCAGTCCGAATAAATAAAAATAATAATTTTGTCTAAAAAAATAGATGAATGAGAATTTGATAAAGGCAAGCTTTTAGTGTAAAATAAAAAATGCAGTAACAGCATAACAAAAGGAAAATATAAAAATATGTTTACAACACTTTCGATGTTTGGCTTCTTCAATGACTGGATTTCTGGTTTTTTGAATGCACCAGGCGCACACGTTTGGGTCTATGTTCTTTTAGGAGCTATCATCTTTATTGAAACAGGGCTGGTTATTTTTCCGTTCTTACCGGGGGATTCAATTCTCTTTTTTGTAGGATCGATGGCCGCCATGTATCCAGATAAATTATCAATGCCTCTTCTGATTTTGATTATGGGGAGTTTAGCTTTTCTGGCCAATCTTCTGAATTATGAAATTGGGCGTAAATTTGGAGATGTAATTCCAAAACATAAAACGCTATCTAAATTTTTAAAGCCAGAGTACATTGAAGAAGCAGAGCAGTTCTTTGCTAAATGGGGTTCGTGGGCTATCTTCCTCGGGCGCTTTATGCCAATCATTCGTACGGTTGTTCCTTTTACAGCAGGAACAAGCCGCATGCCGCATAAAAAATTCGTGCTTTATAATTTTTTAGGTGGTTTTGCTTGGGTTATCGTCGCTTTAGGTGCAGGTTTCCTCTTTGGACAAGTACCTTTCATCAAGAAAAACTTTGAACTCGTCATGCTAGCAATCGTTGCTGTATCCTTACTTCCAGCAGTGATTGGCGTTGCCAAACGGTATTTCGCAGGGCGCAAAGCCGTTTAAAATAAGTTATAATAGTATTAGGAAACTAATACTATTTTTTTATGTCAAAAAAAAGGAATACAGGTAAACGATGGAAATAAATGGATACACTCGGATGGCTGCTGTGTTAGCACATCCCATTAAGCACAGTCTTTCTCCTTTTATTCATAATCGCGCTTTTGAGCTGACCAATGAAAATGCTGTCTATTTGGCTTGGGATTTGGAAAATGAAAAAATTCTCGAACAGACAATTAACAATGTCAGAACATTGGACATGTATGGTTTGAATATTTCGATGCCTTACAAGCAAAAAGCGGTGGAATTTATTGATGAATTATCCGAAGAAGCACAGTTGATTGGAGCAGTCAACACGATTGTCAATCAGAAGGGGAAATTAATAGGTTACAATACGGATGGTCAAGGTTTCTTCAGGGCGTTAAATTTTAAACCGCGTCATAAAAAAATCACGCTAATTGGTGGTGGTGGTGCTGCGATTTCCATAATTGTTCAGGCTGCTTTGCTTGAAATGCACGAAGTCACGGTTTTTTCTAGACATTCAGCCTCCTATGCACGTTTAGAACAGCGTTTGGAAAAATTGTCACATCAGACAAAAATTACCATAAAACTTTACGACCTAGCTGATCATTCACGATTGCAAAAAGAAATTATGACATCAGACTTACTCGTTAATGCAACACCAGTAGGGATGTCTGGCGAAGCAATGCCGTTCCCTACTTCAATTCTTTTGCCCCCAGGAATTCTGGTGGTAGACACGATTTACAAGGTCCGTGAAACACCAATGATGAAATGGGCGAAAAACCAAGGTAGAACAACGATGAATGGAGTTGGTATGCTTATTCATCAAGCTGCCGCTTCTTTTGAATTATGGACAGGAAAAAAAATGCCTGTTGAGCAGATTAGACAGGAATTGGAGGAAAAAGATGAGGTTAAATGTTAATCTTCCAGAGTACCCTTATGATATCATTATTAAGAAGGGAAGCTTGTCACAAGTGGGACTATGGGTTGCACAACTTTGGCAACAACAAAAAGTTGTACTTGTCACCGATGACAATGTTGAACCTCTCTATGGAAGAGAGGCAGTTTCCCAGTTAAGAACTGAAGGATTTGAAGTTTTTACTTTTACTTTTCCAGCAGGTGAAGCAAGTAAAAACTTGTCTACTGTAGAGAAACTATGGGAATTTTGTGCCTTACATGGTTTGACACGCTCCGATGGAGTGATTGCTTTAGGTGGAGGCGTTGCTGGGGATTTAGCAGCTTTTGCCGCCAGTACATATATGAGGGGCATTCACTTTCTCCAAATACCAACAAGTTTAACGGCTCAGGTCGACAGTTCCATCGGTGGAAAAACAGGAATCAATAGTGATTATGCTAAAAATATGATTGGAACTTTTGCTCAACCAGATGGTGTTCTGATTGATCCTGAGGTATTGAAAACCTTAGAGAAACGTGATTTTCGTGAGGGAATTGGTGAAATCGTCAAGTGTGCCTTGATTGCCGATAAACAACTCTGGGTCCGCTTAAATGAGATACAGGATGATGATGAACTTTTGCAAGAAGCAGAGTATTTTATTCGGGCAGCCTGTGATGTGAAACGGAAACTTGTTGTGGAAGATGAGTTTGATCAGGGAACGCGACTTTATTTGAACTTTGGACACACAATTGGTCATGCTGTGGAAGCTTATGCTGGCTATGGGCAGGTCATGCATGGGGAGGCTGTAGCTATTGGAATGATCCAAATAAGTAAAGTAGCGGAAAGTAAGGGGCTGATGCCTAAAGGACTAACTGCTCAAATTAAAGTGGTACTCCAAAAGTTTCAACTTCCTCAAACTTATGAACCATGGGATGAGTCAGCTTTGTTTGAAATCCTAACCCATGATAAAAAAGCGCGAGGTAAGATGATTAAGACCGTACTTGTTCCCGAAATTGGACAGGCCAAAATTCATGAGATAAGCCTTCAAGAAATGAAGGAATATTTGAAATGAGATACTGGGCATTTCTTCGTGGAATAAATGTGGGTGGTAGCAAACTCAAAATGACAGACTTAAAAAAAGAGTTTGAAGCAGCTGGTTTTACAGATGTTTCACTGTTTTAGCTACAGGGAATGTCATTTTTAGCAGCGAAACCTTGCCTGATCTATCTTTTTTACCTGTGCATAGTTTTATAAAAACCGAACAAGAAATAAGAAAGCTTGTTAAAAATAAACCTTTTCTCAAATTGCTCAAAGCGAGTTTAATACTCTGAAAACAAGTAGGGAAGAAGGACTTGTCCAAGTGAATACTTTTTATTGGAAGGGGCTAAAGGACGCGACTCTATCAACAGCTTTTGGTAAAGTCTTAGGTAAAACAGTCTATAAAGACCTTTTTACAAGTCGCAATATCAATACAATGGAGAGAATAATTAAAAAATTATAATGTTTGTCTATCTTGGAATAGCACTTTTTGCGGGTTTTTTACTAGCAAACCAAAACCCGATTAATGCCGATCTTCGCAAAAATGTTAATTCGCCTTTTTGGGCATCAACAATTTCTCAAATTATTGGGGTTGTTTTCTTAGGTACAATCTCATTACTTTTGACCGGTGATTTGTTCCCCTCTACTGAATTTGTCCAGTCTCATCCTGCTTGGATATGGATTGGTGGATTACTCGGTCCAGTATATGTTACATCGAATGTCTTTCTTTTTCCACGACTAGGTGCTGTGCAGACTGTTATCTTGCCTATTTTGGGACAAATTTTAACTGGAGTTGTTATTGACAGCTTTGGTTGGTTTTACGCGGTCCAAATTCCGATGAGTCCTATTCGTATATTGGGGATTATTGTTACTATACTTGGACTTTTCATTGCCGTTGTTTTACCTAGCTTACGTGAAAAAGCAGGACAAGTTGAAGCCGAGCCCAATTTGATGCTTTGGCGCCTTTGGGCGATAATATCAGGTTCATTCACTGCGGTTCAACAGGCTATTAATGGACATTTGGGCACCTTATTGCATCGGCCGTTTCAAGCTTCATTTATGTCTTTCTTCATTGGACTGATTGCCATTGTCTGTGTGACTTTAGTGATTGAACGTCGCTTAATTACAAAAGTTGAATTAGGTAAGATAAAAAAATGGAATATATTGGGAGGTATCTGGGGAGCCTTCTTTGTTCTTGGCGCCGTTTTAGCAGTGCCAAAAATAGGGGCTGGCTTAAATATAATGATGGCATTACTTGGACAAATCATTGGTTCAATGTTGGTGCAACAGTTTGGTTGGTGGCGTTCAGATCGCTATCCGATACGTCTTATCCAAGTTGCAGGTGTTGCAGTAATGTTGGTAGGGATTATTTGTATAAAATTTTTGTGAGGAAATATGTTTAGAAAAGAATCATTTGAAGTCTTTGATATAGAAGAATTGGAAATGCGTATGCAGGGAGTGCGTGCTGAAATTCAACCGATTTTTATGGAAATAGGAGAGCAGCTAAAAGAAAGAATAAAGCAGTCGTTCCCTGAACAGGAGTTTTACCTGCATATTGCACAGCATCGTCGGCGGACAAGCAATGCACCTGAAAACACGTGGTCTGCTATTGGCACACAAAAACGTGGTTATAAAATGGAGCCGCATTTCCAATTAGGGATTTGGCAAGATTACGTGTTCATCTACCTTTCAATTATTGATCAGCCTAAAGGACAAGCAGATTACGCTCAGAAGTTGAGTTCGGATCTCTCATTACCCAAGGATTTTGTTCTATCTAAAGATCATACCAAGTCTGATTTTTATGGAAGTAGCCATCTTGAAGAATTTGTTACCCGATTAAAAAATGTAAAAAAATCAGAGTTAGAGATGGGTAGAGTTTGGAAAGCTGAGCGTTTTGATGGTCAACAAGATGATATGATATTACAGGAAATGCTCGAAACTATCGATGATTTACTACCAATTTACCAAAAAATAATGGAGGATTAAGATGCGCTTTTTTACAGCAGGTGAATCACATGGGCCACGTTTGACAGCAATCATTGAAGGTTTGCCAGCAGGACTCCCCCTTCAAGCTTCTGACATCAATGTTGAATTGAAACGCCGTCAAGGAGGATACGGACGAGGTGGTCGCATGAAGATAGAATCTGATCAGGTCGAAATCACCAGTGGTTTGCGTCATGGTAAAACTTTGGGAAGTCCACTTACTCTTAATGTAACCAATCGTGACTTCTCACATTGGACGGAAATTATGGCTGCGGAAGAAGTTGATGATGCCGTCAAGAGACAACGTAAATTGACAAAACCTCGACCAGGACATGCTGACTTGGTAGGGGGGATGAAGTATGAATTTGAGGATTTGCGAAATACACTTGAGCGCTCCTCTGCTCGTGAAACAACGATGAGAGTAGCTGTAGGAGCAGTTGCCAAGGCTTTGCTCAAACAGCTTGATATGGAGCTGGCTTATCATGTGGTTAATTTTGGAGGCAAAGATGTTGTTGCTCAACTTCCAGAACTCACTGTCAGGGAAATCAAAGCCAAAGCTGGTACAAATGATTTGTCTATTGTGGATATTTCAAGAGCTGAGGAAATTCGTTCATATATTGATAAAATAAAGAAAGCTGGAGATACGATAGGCGGAATTGTAGAGGTACGTGCTACAAATGTTCCGGCTGGTTTAGGATCTTACGTACATTTTGATCGTAAATTAGATGCAAAAATCGCAGCAGCTGTCGTTTCTATCAATGCCTTTAAGGGTGTGGAATTTGGTCTTGGTTTTGAGGCCGGGCGACGTCAAGGAAGTCAAGTTATGGATGAAATCCTTTGGGAAAAGCAAACAGGCTACAGCCGAAAAAGTAATAATCTTGGCGGTTTTGAAGGTGGCATGACTAATGGTGAGGACCTTATTATTCGCGGTGTCATGAAACCGATACCGACCCTATATAAGCCTCTCATGTCTGTCAATACTGAAACGCATGAACCTTATAAAGCGAGCGTTGAACGTTCTGATCCAACCGCTCTTCCAGCGGCTGGAGTAGTAATGGAAAATGTTGTTGCTACAGTCCTAGCCCAAGAAATCTGTGATAAGTTTTCAAGCGATAGTTTTAGAGAGCTACAAGAGGCTTTTCAAAACTATAAGGAACGCTTAAAAAACTTCTGATGAAATAAAAACTAGTCTCAAAAATAAGGCTAGTTTTTTTATTACAAAAGTGTAAGTTTGCAGAAAATATAATTTGTTAGAATAAAAGTGTAGGGTTAAGAAAAACAAAACCTAGTAGGAAAGAGGCAACAATATGAAAAAAGTATTATTTGGCTTACTTGCTCTAGCAGTAGTGATTGGTGGTCTAGGATATGGCTGGTACAAATCAAGCTACGGGGGTACAGAACGTTACGTAAAAATTACACAAGATGGTTCGGAAAAAGTTGGAAAAAGCGATTCAGGCGAACGCATGGTGTCTTATGAGTACAAGCTACCTTCTTATGATAAAAATGGCGAAGGAAAAGATATTTCCTTTACAGCTACACACAATTTACGTAAAGATGCTTATCTTAAAGTGACAGATAATAAAGCAAAAGGTGTAACAAACTGGGAAGAAGTTCAAAAAAATGACTTGCCAAGTAAAGCAAAAGATAAATTAAATTAATCAGTTAAAGGTGACAAGGGAGAAAAAATGCTATTAGAAGTTAAACATATCAAAAAAGTTTTCAAAACACGCTTTTCAAAAGAAGAAACAACAGCTCTTGCTGACATTGATTTTTCTGTCGAAGAAGGTGAATACATTGCTATTATGGGTGAGTCAGGTTCAGGTAAAACAACACTCTTGAATATCTTATCAACTTTGGAAAAACCCACAGCTGGTCAAGTTTTACTTTCAGGACGTGATATTACAGCCATTAAAGACAAGGATATCTCAGCATTCCGCCGTGAACATCTCGGTTTTGTCTTCCAAGATTTCAACCTCTTGGATACTTTATCAGTAAGGGATAATATTTATCTTCCCATGGTACTTTCTAAAGCACCAGTAAAGAAAATGAAAGCACGTCTGGAAAACTTAGCACCTAAGTTGAATATCGACACACTTTTAGAAAAGCAACCTTTTGAATTATCAGGGGGGCAAAAGCAACGTGTGGCTGTTGCGCGTGCTCTGATTTCTCAACCGGATCTTGTTTTGGCAGATGAGCCAACAGCAGCTCTGGACTATAAAAACTCAGAGAGTCTGCTTGAACTTTTCGAAAATATCAATGATGCTGGTCAAACAATCATCATGGTTACTCACTCAAGCTTAGCTGCAAGTCACGCAAAACGTGTCCTCTTCATTAAAGACGGAATGCTCTATCATCAACTTTATCGTGGCGATAAGTCATCAACAGAGTTTGCAAAAGAAATTACCTTGTCAATGACTTCATTCTTGGGAGCTTCAGCTGACTCAAGCGAAACGGAGGTAGCCGATAATGCTTAGTTTTAAACTGGCAGCACAAAATCTGAAAAAAGGGTTGAAATCATTTGCGCCTTTCATCGTAGCGAGTGTAACAATGTTTGTCTTGCTTTTTGTTACTGCTGCAATTGCACAATCTCCATCCCTTGAAAAAATGAAGGGTGGCGCAGCAGTTGGGCAAATGATGTCCTTTGCGATGTGGATTTTGGCTATCTTTGGTGGGATTATTCTCATTTATAGTTATCGTTTCCTACAGTTGCAACGCTCACGTGAATTTGGGCTTTATGACATTCTCGGACTAGGGAAAAAGAAAATCGCCCTTGTTTCTTTCTTTGAACTCGTAATGAGTTATATTGCGACTGTCATCATCGGTACAATTGTTGGGATTGCTTTTTCTAAGTTTCTTTTCCTGATTTTTATCAATATGATTGGTGAAAGTAACTTTAACTTAGCGATTACACCAGCTTCTATTCTAACAGTCGCAGCAATATTCTTGCTCTTCTTTGCTTTGCTTCTTATTATTGGAACATTTATCATTTGGAAATCTTCAAGTCTCGATTTGTTAAGAGAAGAATCTAAAGGTGAAAAAGAGCCTAAGTCAAACATTTTCATGGCCTTGATTGGTATTGTTTTACTGATAGTTGGCTATGGTTTAGCACTAAATGTTGATAATCCCGTTAAAGCACTCTCAACTTTCTTCCTTGCAGTTCTAGCAGTTATTTTGGGAACTTACTTTTTCTATATCAGTTTTACCGTTTGGTATTTGAAATGGCGTAAAAAACGTAATTCTTACTATAAACCGCAAAACTTTATTACGATCAGCTCAATGCTTTACCGAATGAAAGCAAATGCGGTTGGCTTGGCCAATATTACCATTCTCTTGTCGATGACTTTAGTAACTTTAGTAGTTACAATCGGTATCTTCTTAGGCTCAACCCAAACTGTTGAACGTGCTTTTCCAAAAGAAGGACAATACACTGTTTATTCACAAGAAAAAACAGGTAATCAGCTGGCCCAAGATTTACAAGAAAAAGCAGACCAAGCGGGTGTAAAAATATCAAATGTCACAACAGCTTTAAGTGCAGACTACTTAATGGGTAACGGTCAAAAAGAAGGAGAAAAAACACTAAACATTACTCCGACAGGGGACCAAAAAACAGCCATTCAATTTTCAATGACAACTTTACAAACGTTGAAAAATTTAGATGAAAATGTTGCTGATATTTCTGGTAACCAAATTAATATCCTGGATTACTTTGGTGCTTATCCAAAAATTAAGGAGTTTAATTGGTTTGGCACAAAATATGAAGTGAAAGACATCATGGCCACTCAGGATTTGACCAAGTATCCTATCATGATGAATATAACTACGCCAATGCTTCTTATCTTCCCAAATGATGCAGCATTACATCAAGCTCTTGAGGTTTATAATAAAGCAAACAATGATGGTGAACAAGCTTATCAAGTGAGTCCATCTGTGACAGTTAACTTTGATATTGCAGAAAAAGATCAAGAAAGATTAACAAATGCGTTAGGTAATAATGATGGAGATCATATGCTCAGCTTCCGTTCAGCTGAGATGAAAGAAGTTAGAACTGGAATCGGTGCCTTTGTCTTTATCGGTTTGGTTCTTGGCATTAGCTTCATTTTAGGTGCTGCCTTGATTATCTATTACAAACAGTTGTCAGAAGGTGTGCAAGACAAACGTTCATTCAAGATTCTACAAGAAGTAGGTTTATCAAAAGAGCAAGTGTCTAAGACCATCAAGTCACAAGTGAGCATGATTTTCTTATTGCCAATCGCAATGACGATTGTACATTTCAGCTTTGCTTACATTATGATTAGTAAACTTATTGGTATCTTTGGAATCATGGATAGCCAGTTAATTCTTTGGATTAGCTTAGGAACCATTGCTGCTTTAGCCTTTATTTATTGGTTAATCTATAAAGGAACAAGCCTTGTGTATTACAATATTGTGGAGAAAAAATAAATGGAAAAAATACCCTATTACTTACTGGTCCTTGGTGGCTCACTTACTGTTCTTACTTTCTGTGCCTGGTATGTTTGGGGCATCATTCAATTTGTTCAAAGAAAGATTAAGAACTGCAAGGATATCAAACTTTTACAGTCTTTAACGCTTAGTTTGCATATCCTTTCACTTCTCATTATTGTTGGTTTAGGCTATTATGGCTTTACAACATTTTTCTAAAAATCAGATGGAATCATCTGATTTTTTTTATATGTTATAATAGGAGAAAGAAAAAATTGATAGTGAAAAAAGAACAAGTGATAACAGATCCGCAAGTTCGGGAGGAAAAAATGCCCAAAATTTTTATTGTTGAAGACGATAAAACGATTGTTAAAATGTTGACTAATGCCTTGAAAAGTGACTTTCAGGTCTATTCTGTTTTAAATTTTCGGGCAGTCAAGCAGGAAATATTGGAAGCAGATCCGGACTTAGTCTTAATGGATATTGGTTTACCCTTTTATAACGGTTTTTACTGGACAACAGAATTACGCAAAGTCTCACAAATTCCGATTATTTTTATCTCGTCGATGAGTGATGATATGAACCAAGTCACAGCCATGAATCAAGGAGCTGATGATTTTGTTACAAAACCTTTCTCCTTGGATATCTTGCAGGCCAAAATAAAGGCATTACTTCGTCGTTCTTACAACTTTTCTGGCCCTGAGAAATTAGAATTTGCCGGCTTTATTTTATCTGACAACATGGTAAAATCAGGAGAAAGTCAGATTGACCTTACACCTTCCGAAAACAAAATCTTGAGTGTTCTTTTTAGAGCTAACGGAGCTGTTGTAAGCAAAGAAGCTATTCTTCAAGAACTTTGGCAAACAGATGAATTTATCGACAGTAATACTTTAAATGTAAAAATGACACGTTTACGTAAAAAACTAGCAGAAATTGGATTTGCACATTTGGTAACGAAACGAGGTGTAGGCTATGCCTTGGAGTAAAATAAAGCGGTTTTTGCAGACAAAAATTGCACAAATCGGCGTGTTTCTGGTGATGCTCTTTATCTTTGTGAGCAACTTTTTACTCTGGCATCTTCCGATTGAATCCCTTATCAATGCAACTATTCTTGCTTTGATTGTATTTGTGATTTACTTGGTTTCCTCATATTTTCGATGGGCGAATAGAGAAGCACTCTTATGTGACTTGAAACATGAGCTTTTGGATTTGGAAGAAAACCTGCGTGCAAAAGAAAAACACATTAAAGAAACAGAAGATATTATCAAAGTTTGGTCCCATCAAATGAAAATCCCTTTGGCCGCAATCGATTTAATGGCACAAACAGAAATTAATCCAATCGAATTAAAAAACCAAACTTTCGCTTTGGATAATTACTTAAAAATGTTATTGGAATACCAACGTATAGCCAATATTTCAACAGATTTTCATTTTGAGAAATTTTCTGTCGCTGCCCTTTTGCGAGAACTGCTCAAAAAATACAGCAGTTTTTTCATCCAGAAAAATTTATCCGTCACTATTTCAGGTGACTGGGAAATTACTACAGATCGCAAATGGTTTAGCTTGGCAATAGAGCAGTTACTCAATAATGCTATAAAATATACAAATGAAGGCAGTTTAACAATTAGTATCGAAGAAAATAAAATTATTTTAAGTGATACAGGAATAGGGATTTTACCCGAAGATTTGCCACGCATATTTGAGCATGGTTTCACAGGCTATAACGGTCGCAGCTATTATAAAGCATCGGGTTTAGGCTTGTACTTAACAAAACTCATTTTGGATCGACTTGACTTTTGTATTAAGATAAGCTCAGAGCTAGGCGAAGGAACAACCGTTGAGGTGAAAAAAAATGAACAATAAACAAGTAATACTTGCACAACATCAAAATTTTGAAACAGAACGTTTAATTTTTAGAAAAGTAGAACTTGCGGACAAAGAAGACCTTTTTGAATATGCAAGTGATCCAGAAGTTGTACGTTATGTTTCATTTCCCGCACATAAAGATTTAGCTATGACCGAAGAAAGTATTGTGGAGTATTTTATACCACATCGCTTATTTTGCTGGGCAATTGTGGATAAGCAGAGCGAAAAAATGATTGGAACCATTGATTTAAGGCTCGACGGAGATCAAGCTGTATTTGGTTGGGTGCTTAATCGTAACTTTTGGGGGAGAGGGCTAATGCCAGAGGCTGCCGCTTCCCTTAGAGATTTGGCTTTTAACCAGCTTGATGTAAAAATTATTGTAGCAGAACATGATGCAGAAAATCCAAAGTCAGGACGTGTAATGGAAAAGATTGGCATGCGAAAAACGGGTCAAGTCTATACATATATGGCAAAAGAGGGACGTTCTGTCCTGTGTGACTATTGGATCTTGACGAAAGAAGAATATTTAAAAACAAAAAACTAAAAAACCACTTGCGCGTAGTGGTTTTTTTGATAAGGTCAAGAAAAACAATACAATATTACAGCTCTTGACTTGTGCTATAATAGAAGATAAATCGTAGAGAAGAAAGTTTGAAACGCAATGAAACTCGAAATAAAGGCAAAATCACTCACAGGCAAACTTACTGTTCCTGGGGATAAATCAATTTCTCACCGCTCCATAATGTTTGGGGCGATTTCACATGGTCAAACAAGGGTAAAGCATATTTTGCGAGCTGAGGATGTCACAGCTACAATGCAAGCTTTCCAAGACTTGGGTGTTAAAATTGAAGATAAAGAGGGGATAATCTATATTCAAGGTAAGGGCTTTGAAGGCTTACAGCCAGCGAATAAGCCCTTGGATATGGGAAATTCAGGAACATCGATGCGATTAATGTCAGGGATTCTCGCTGGTTTAGACTTTGAAACAAAATTAATTGGTGATGCTTCGCTCTCGCGTCGCCCAATGGATCGTATTGCTCACCCATTAAAATTAATGGGAGCAAAAATCTCTGGTCAAGGAGAAGCTTGTCTGCCACCTTTAGAAATTCAAGGGAGACAACTGCAGTCTATCAACTATCAACTGCCTGTAGCCTCTGCACAAGTAAAATCAGCTTTGATTTTTGCCGCACTACAAACAAAGAGTAATCAAATATCAGAAATTGTGGAAAAAGCGGTGACACGAAATCATACCGAAGAAATGCTTAAACAGTTTGGTGGAGAACTTACAGTATCGGGAAAGCATATCCGAATAAGAGGTGGACAAAAGTTAGAAGGCCAAGAAATTACAGTGCCTGGAGATATTTCCTCAGCAGCTTTTTGGATTGTTGCTGCTTTAATTATTCCAGGAAGCAATATTGAACTGCAAAATGTTGGTATCAATGCCACACGAACAGGAATAATTGATATTGTTACTGCTATGGGAGGAAAAGTTGAAATCACCAACCAAACTGCGATAGCTGCTACACTCAAAATTCGTTATAGCACATTGACTGCAACCCAGATATCGGGCGATTTGATACCAAGGTTGATTGATGAGCTGCCGATTATTGCTCTTTTAGCTACACAAGCTGAGGGTGAAACGGTTATTGCAGATGCGGAAGAGCTGCGTGTCAAAGAAACGGATCGTATCTCGGTTGTATCGGACATCTTAAAAGCGATGGGAGCTGATGTTACACCTACAGCGGATGGGATGAAGATTAGAGGGAAGACAAACCTTCATGCGCCTCATAAAGACATCAATACGCACGGTGATCATCGTATTGGTATGATGACAGCAATTGCGGCGCTTCTTGTCCAAGAAGGAGAAGTTGTTTTAGAAGGAAGTCAAGCCATTAAAACAAGTTATCCAACTTTCTTTGACGATCTGAAAGGTTTACTTGGGCCAAGCAAGGAGGAACGAGAATGGCAGTAGTGTTGATTGGGTTTATGGGCGCGGGGAAATCAACGATTGCAAGGGCTCTAAATAAGGAAAACTTTATTGACCTTGATCAAGCCATTGAACAAGAGATTGGAATGCCCATTATACAATTTTTTCAGGAATATGGCGAAGCTAAATTTCGACAAATTGAAAGAGAAACACTTGAGGCAGCGGTGCTCTCAGGATTTAATGTTGCCACAGGTGGCGGCATTGTTCAACTTGTAGAAAATCGGGACTGTCTGAAAAAGCTGAAAAATGTCGTTTATCTCAAGGCAGATTTTGAAACGCTCTATGAACGTATTCTTACTGATCAAAAGAATAAAAGACCGTTGGCTACACAACCCGTACAAGACGTAGAACAATTGTTTATGCAGCGTGAAAAATTCTACGAAGAAGTAGCGGATATTATTATTGAAACCAAGGACAAAAAACCAGAAGAAATAATTAAAGAAATTCAGGAATTAAAATGAAAATCTATTTTGTAAGACACGGTAAAACGCAATGGAACCTCGAAAAAAGGCTCCAAGGTCAAAAAGGGGACTCGCCTCTTTTGCCGGAATCCTATAAGGCGATAGCCCGAGTAAATGAAAGACTGGGACAAATTGTCCAATTTGATAAAGTGATTTCTAGCCCGCAGCCACGTGCTGTGACAACCGCAAAATTGTTAACTGCTTTGCCAGTAAATACAGATATTCGCCTTTCCGAATGGAATTTTGGTCAGCTGGAAGGCCAGTTGGTCGCAAATGCACTCTTGAAGTATCCAGATGAAATGTTTGCTTCTCGGAATGAATTGCAAAATTTTGATGGGCGCCATTTTGGAGCGGAAACAGTAGCTAATGTTTTAGCACGTTTTGATAGTTTAGCAAATGACCTCAAAAAGCAAGAGGCTGAAAATATATTATTGGTCGGTCATGGTGCTTCAGGGACAGCGGGAATGCGACATTTAGCGGGCTTTCCGCTACAAGAGTTACGTACAGCTGGTGGCTTAGCCAATAATAGTGTAACTGTTTTAGAAACGAAAGGTCAACGTTTTGAGCTGTTGCACTGGAATAAAGTGTTATGACAGAAAAAATATATTTTACCGGAACAATTGAAGCGATTTTCTTTAGTAATCCTAGTAATTTTTATAAAGTACTTTTAGTAGAAGTGGATGATACCAATAGTGATTATGAAGATTACGAAATTGTTGTAACCGGAACAATTGGGGAGTTGATCGAAGGGGACAGTTATACCTTCTATGGTAAACTTACGACACATCCAAAATATGGGGAGCAGCTTCAAGTTGAAACTTATGAAAAAGCTGTACCGACCAGTGCTGCAGGACTAATTAAATACTTTTCTTCTGATAAATTTCCTGGGATTGGTAAAAAGACGGCAGAAAGAATCGTGGCTCTTTTTCCTGATGATACAGTTGACAGTATCTTAAGTAAGCCGGAAGAATTAGACGATATCCTTCCTTTAGCAAAGAAAAATTCCTTTATTAAAAGACTTCGTGACAATCATGGTGTGGAAAAGATTTTATCAAAGCTTGCAGAATATGGTATCCCCAGTAAGCTCCAATTTCAAATTCATGAGCTTTACAAAGATCAAACCTTGGATATTATCGCCAAGAATCCTTACCAGTTGGTTGAAGATATCAAAGGAATTGGCTTTAAAACAGCGGACCAAATTGCTCAAGAATTGGGAATTGCAGCAGATAGTAGTGACCGCTTTAGAGCGGGATTGATGCATGTGGTTAAAACACACCCTTTAATTACGGGCGATACTTATATTGAAGCGCGTGATCTTTTGCAACAAACGATCCAAGTTTTGGAAGAAGCACGCCAGATAGAAGTTAGCCCAGAGACTGTGGCTGAAGAAATCAACCATCTGCTTGAAGACGGTAAAATGCAACAAGAAGAAACTAAAATATTTGAAAATTCCCTTTATTTTGCTGAGCAAGGCATTAGTGAATACCTCAAAAAACTTATTGGACGTAGTACTCAGACCTTCTCAGATGAAAAAATCTTGAAAAATATTGAGCAAGTGGAAACTAAGCTCGGTATTCGCTACGATAAACTGCAGAAAGAAGCTATTTTTCAAGCTTTAAATAGTCAGTTCTTCATTTTAACCGGTGGACCAGGAACAGGTAAAACAACGATTATCAATGGTTTTATCGAAACTTATGCACAGCTTCATGACATTGATTTAGATCCTGGGCATTATCATGATGATGTTTTCCCTATTCTCCTGGCAGCACCAACAGGAAGAGCAAGTCGCCGAATGAATGAACTTACTGGCTTACCAGCAGCAACGCTTCATCGCCATTTAGGTTTAAACACTGATGAAGCAATGGATATGGAAAGTAATGATCTTGCGGGTTCACTTTTAATTGTAGATGAATTTTCAATGGTAGATACCTGGTTAGCAAATAAACTTTTACAAGCCATTCCTCCTTCCATGAAAGTACTCTTTGTAGGCGATGCAGATCAGCTGCCGTCAGTTGGTCCTGGGCAAGTCTTTGCAGACTTGCTGAAGCTTCCAGAGATTCCTTCAGTTCGCTTGGATAAAATCTTCCGTCAAGGAGCTGAATCGACGATTATTGACCTTGCTCATGAGATTAAGGAAGGCCGTTTGCCACAAGATTTTACTAGCCGTCATCCCGATCGTTCTTATTTTGAAGCTGGAACAGGACAAGTTGCTCATCTTGTGAAACAAGTGGCGACTGCGTGGAAAAAAAGAGGAAATAATCCTTTTGAATTGCAGATTTTAGCACCGATGTATAAAGGTGTAGCTGGTATAAACACCTTAAATGGTTTGTTGCAAGAATTGTTTAACCCTCTTGATGAGCGACAAGAGTTTAATTATCAGGATATTCATTTTCGAGAGGATGATAAAGTTCTCCATTTAGTCAATGATGCAGAAAACAATGTTTTTAATGGCGATTTAGGGAGGATTGTTGAGCTTATTCCAGCAAAACATACAGAAAGCAAGCAAGACGAAATCGTGATGGATTTTGATGGTCAAGAAGTGAGCTATCCTCGCGCAGAGTGGTATAAAATTACCTTAGCTTACGCAATGTCTATTCATAAGTCGCAAGGGAGTGAGTTTTCAACAGTTGTTGTTCCAATGGTTTCGTCCTATTCAAGGATGCTGGAACGTAATCTCTTGTATACAGCAATTACGCGAGCCAAACAAAGTCTAATTCTTATTGGAGAACAAAAAGCCTTTGCCCAAGCTGTTCAAAAAGAAAGTGCCAATCGAAAAACTTTCTTAAAGGAGCGATTTACTGGCAAAGCAGAGCCTGTAGAAGAAATAAAGCAAACTTTGGATGATGACAAGAGTGAAACAACTGTGAAAGTTAGTCAATCTCAAACAGAGGAAATTTCGCTTTTTCCTGAAGAAAATTTTACTTCTGCATCATATTCGACTGAACCTTTTTTAACAGCGGATTTGGTTAATTCTGGTGATTTTGATCCATTGATTGGGCTTACGGAAGCTGATTTTGCAATTTTTAAATAAAAAAAGACGGTTTAAAACCAGTCTTTTTTTATTTGTATTTTTGGCCTCAAAAAGTTAAATCATCAAAATCAGTGAGTTCATCTTGGAGCTTTTGTGTTAGTACTGTATAAGCTACAGCATATTTTTTAGGGTAAGCATCGCTGACGGATAGTTCATTTGCTTTCTCTAAAGCAGAGAACAAACCTTCAGTCATATTGACATTATTTAGTATGCACAAGGCCAAATCATGCACGCGTTGTTCTTTTGAAAGACTCATAATATTAAGCCCCTTTCCATAAAGTTGAGTAAAAAATTACGAACGATAAGCTTATCAATATTATAACATGGTAGCGGTTAAGAAAAGTTAAAATTGCTCTGATTTTTAAGGATTTAATAGCTTTCCCTTGTGATATTGAAGTCATTAATTTTTGAACAAGGAAAAAAATAGTACAAAGTGGTACATTCATCATTTTTTTTACTTCTGAAAATTTTAGAAAGTATAAATATGAAGTAGAATTTATACCTTCTTTTAGTCTACAATGATAAAATAACATTATAAATTTTATATAGTACGCTTTATAATTTCACATTTCTGCCAACTTGGGGTTAAAAAAGGTGTTAAACCTCTTGAATGTCTTAAAAAATAAAAAAAGAAGCATCTAACCAATGGTTAGATGCTTATCATGAACTATTGTTATGTTAATAGTTCAAATTGGAAGGTGACGTTTAAAGTATTTGCGCGTTTTCCATTTGAAACGTGCAGTTTCTACGCCTTCAGTCATTGCGACATAATCGTCTGCTAAGGTAACAACCCAGCTTTCTTTATAACGTGGCGGTGCTATTGTAGCCCCCCACATATGTTTGACGATGCAGTCGTACTCAAGATCAGAAAGGGTAGTAATTTTTGCTGCATTACGGGCAGCGATACGAGGATGAACATAGGCATGACTTTTGTTAAATTTAGTGTCGCGCCAATCGTAGTAGAAAAGGTCATGTAAGAGACCTGCACGGGCAGCAGATTTTGCATTCCAGCCCATCTTTTTACAAACTAAATAGCTCACATAACTTACCTTGATTGAATGAATCAAACGTGTTGAAGTATAGTGATGTGTGATTTCATCAAGCTGTTTCAGTTCCGGCATTTCAAGAAAGTGACCAACATAACTCATAAACTCGGCATCTGTCAACCATGGATTTTCATCTAATTTCATATTCATATTATAGCACCATTCTCTAAAATGTAAATAGCAATATGCAATTTGACACAAGAAAAAAGAAAAATATTTCAATTTTCTTTTGACAAACAGTTGCTAAAAAGCTAAAAATCCTGTATAATTTATAGGTATTACAAAAATTTGGAGGAAATAATGGCTAATATCAAATCTGCAATCAAACGCGCTGAATTGAACGTTGTTGCTAACGAACGCAACTCACAACAAAAATCTGCAATGCGTACTGCAATCAAAAAATTTGAAACTGCACCAAGCGAAGACACATTCAAAGCTGCAAGCTCTGCAATCGACAAAGCTGCATCAAAAGGTCTTATCCACGCTAACAAAGCTTCACGTGACAAATCACGTTTGGCAGCTAAATTGGGCTAATTCTTAATTGCAAAAAAATATTCCTGTCTGCTGATAGGATTTTTTTTTACTCTAAAAATGGGAGAACTTTGGATGAAGCTGATGATAGAAATAAAACATGTAAGATAAATGTTATAATAATGTTATTAACAACGTTGAATTTATAGGTGACCTAGGCAGGGAGTTGCCAGCGACAAAGAAAGGAGAGGAAAGTGGAAAAAAAGAAATAATTTTCTGCTTATTTCCGATACCAAACAATGACAGATTCTATAAAAGTAGATTTTAAAAAAACTGAAAAAGAGTTTTATTTTCCTAAAAAAATTGAAGTAATTACTGTACCTGAGATGTTTTATTTGACTGTTTCTGGTCACGGTGCACCAGCTGGTACAGCTTTCCAAGAAGCGATTGCTTCACTTTATCCTATAGCATATGCTATTTCAATGTCCTACAAAAGAGAAGATGTGGTGATTCCACAGTTTTACCGTTTTGTTGTGCCGCCCTTGGAGGGTTTGTGGACAAGCCGGACGGCTCCAAAGGCTAATGAGCCTCTACGTAAAGAAGAACTGATTTGGAAAGTTATGATTCGGATGCCAGAATTTGTAACTGAAGAAATTGTTGAGTGGGCGAAAAAAGACACAGCTTCAAAGAAAAAACAAGATTTTTCTCAAGTAAAATATGAAAAGATTACAGACGGACTTTGTATTCAAGCCATGCATAAGGGGAGTTTTGACGATGAAGCTGAAACTTTTACTTTGATGGAGGAATTTGCCGCTGCAGAGGGCTATGAACTTATCCACAAAGAATTCCATCATCGTGAGATTTATCTTAGCGATTTCCGGAAAACTGCCCCAGAAAAGTTAAAAACCGTATTGCGCCAATATGCACAAATTAAAATGAAGGAGAAGGAAGGACAATGAAAAAAACGGATTGGAGTGAACCTTTAAGAGAACGATTGCCTCAGGAATACTTTTCAACCCTTGTTGATTTTATCAATGACGTTTATTCACAAGGCAATGTTTACCCGCCTGAGGATAAGATATTTCGAGCGATTGAATTGACTGCTTTAGCTGATGTCAAAGTTGTACTAGTTGGACAGGATCCTTATCCACAGCCGGGTAAAGCTCAGGGACTAAGTTTTTCCTATCCAGCTTCCTTCGTGGTGAATCGACCAGACTCTATTGTCAATATTCGGAAAGAACTTAAAAGCGAGGGCTTTGATAAAGAGGATTCAGATTTAACACATTGGGCTGAGCAAGGGGTTTTATTGCTCAATGCTGTACTTACCGTCCCTGAGATGAAGTCTAATGCTCATAAAGGAAAAATTTGGGAACCTTTGACAGATGAGATAATAAAAATTGCTTCGGATGATGATCGTCCAAAAGTCTTTCTCTTATGGGGTGGTGATGCACGTAAGAAAGCGAAGCTGATTGATTCTTCTAAGCATTTAATACTTGAATCTGCACATCCTTCACCTCTTTCTGCTTCTCGTGGCTTCTTTGGCTCACAGCCATTTTCGAAAGCTAATACCTTTTTAGAAAAAACAGGACAAAAAGGGATAGATTGGTCAAAATAAGAAAATTATGAAGAAAGAACGCCAAACTAGGACTCAAGTCTGATGACAGCCTTGTAAATTTTTGGTAAAATAGTCTTAAAGGTATATTAGAAAAGGAGATACTATGGAAAATCCATTTATAAATAATAATAGAAGTCAAGTATCGCTGAATCAATTTTTTGCTCGCATTTATGGGATTGTCGGAATTGGAGTTGCTGTTTCAGCACTCACATCTTTTTTAACAATAAATATTTTCTGGGATGCAGCTCAGAACTTGGTGAATCGTGCCGGTTTTGCAATGCTTATCATTTGGTTCTTACCACTGATTCTCATCTTCCCAATGCAAAATGCAGCCATGAAAAATAAACCCACGGCTTTGCCTATGTTTATTGGTTTCTCAGTCTTGATGGGCTTCATGATGAGCTTCACAATTGCAGCTTATACAGCTTCTGATGTCACTTTAGCCTTTGTATCAACTGCTGGAATGTTCTTTGGTCTTTCAGTCTATGGACGTACAACTAAACGTGATTTGTCTGGTATGGGGCGTGCCATGATGGGTATGCTGATTGGTTTAATCATCGCAGGGGTTATTAACATCTTCTTAAGAAGTCCAATGGTTGTCTTTGTATCTTCAATCATCAGTGTCCTCGTTTTCAGTGGGCTGATTGCTTGGGACAATCAAAAGATTGAGCATGTTTACCGCCAAAATAACGGTAATGTAAGTAACGGCTGGGCGATTAGCATGGCGTTATCACTCTATCTTGACTTTATCAACCTTTTCCTCTCACTCTTGAGAATCTTTGGATTTATGGGAAACAGTCGTGATTAATAAAAAACTTCATCAATTGATGAAGTTTTTTTATTTTTTGGGGGTTAGATAAGCAACTACTTCAAAAAGAGTTCTTCTAATTTATGGGCAACCCCGTCCTCATCATTTGTCCACGGAAGAATTTCAGTGGCATGTGGTGTGAGGCGAGTGGAGGCATTTTTCATAGCATAGGCTTCCTCAGCAAATTTAAACATTTCGATGTCGTTATGCTCGTCACCAAATGCTATAAGGTTTTCTTTTGGAATTTCGAGAACACGGAGAAGATGCTTGAGACCAGAAGCTTTGCTGACACCTTTGAGGACAATTTCTAAAACGCCATTAGGACCGCCCCAGCCACTTACACTGATTTTTCCGTTATAATGATCTTGGATTTGCTTGGCCAGACGAAATTTATCTTTTACTCGTGTAGAAAGGAGTACTGCATGCGGATTGTCATCGAGACGATCTGCGCGCAAACGATTGTAGGGATGGAACTGTTCGACACCAAAAAGTTTAGGGGTTACGTTCCTGAAGTTATTAAGGAAAAATTTACGGCGATATTCAACCGCAAAAAATTCTAAATCAAAGTTTTGTTGATGGCGTAAAAAGTCAAAGACGAATGAACGATCAATATAATGACCTTTGGTGTACTCCCAATTACGATTGTCTGGCTTGGAAATCAAAGCACCATTGAAGTTGATCATCGGACTTTTAAGTTCGAGTTCGCGATAAATATCAACAGCCATACGGAAAGGACGACCCGTGGAGATGCAGATGATGTGGCCTTGCTCCTCAATACGTTTAAAAATATATTTTGTATAGCGACTGATTGTACGCCCGTCGCTATGAAGCGTTGTGCCGTCAAGATCAATGGCAATCAATTTTCTATCTTTGTTTTCCATACTTAATCCTTTAAAATATTTCTTATTTTTTATTATACCAGAAAAGCACTAAAGCTGCTTTTGGTCTAGGTTGCTTTTTAAGAAATAAGACGTGGAGTGTTCATTAATTAAGTAATCTACAAGACACTATGAAAAATAAAATTTATGTTTTTGACAACAATTATTAAAATGGACGAACTTTTATAAATATTTATAAGTCTCTAGTTCGGTATTTACGAACATATACGGACTTGTTTTTTTAAATGACTCGAAATTCCTTGTTTCAAACTTAAAATTTATTTATACTGAACATGTATCATTTTATGACGTGTGTCACGAAAAACGAATGTGGCATGCAACTTTTTATTAAAAGGAGAATTTATTCGTGAACAAGTTCTTTAAACTTGAAGAAAACGGCACTACTGTGGGCCGTGAAATTATGGCAGGTATTACTACCTTCTTTGCTATGAGCTACATCTTGTTTGTCAATCCTGATGTTTTAGGATCAACAGGGATGCCCGTTCAGGCAGTTTTCTTAGCTACTATCTTAGCTTCAATTGTGGGTTCGGTAGCTATTGGTTTAATCGCCAATGTTCCTTATGCCCTTGCACCAGGTATGGGAATTAACGCCTTCTTTGCTTATACTGTTGTTCTTTCATTAGGCTACACTTGGCAAGAAGCTTTAGCAATGGTCTTCATTTGTGGTATTGTCAATATTATTATTACATTTACTTCAATTCGTAAAGCAATTGTTTTAGGAATTCCTGAGAGCTTACAACACGCTATTGGTGGTGGTATCGGTATTTTCATCGCTTATATTGGTATTAAAAACGCTGGTATTCTTGAATTTATTGCATCACCAGGTACTTATACGGATAACCACGGCACTATCACTGCAGATTCAACAATTGTTCCTGGCTTAGTTAAATTTGATGATCCTGGTGTTCTTGTTGCTTTAGTTGGTATTTTAGTAACAATGTTCTTTGTTCTCCGTAAATGGAAAGCAGGGATTCTCTTGTCAATCGCAGTAACGACTGTACTTGCACTTTTAACAGGTGTTACAAAAGTTGATATGTCTACACTTTTTGCAGACAACAATCTCGGGACAGCAATCAACGAGATGGGAACAACTTTTGGTGCTGCTTTTGGTCCTAAAGGTTTTGGTAGTTTATTTTCTGATTCATCTCGAATTATTGAAGTTTTGATGACAATTTTGGCCTTCTCGTTAACCTCAATCTTTGATCCGATTGGTACGTTCATTGGTACAGGTCGTAGCACAGGAATCTTTACAGATCAAGATTTTGTGGATATGGCAAATAGCAAAGGTTTCTCATCTAAAATGGACAAAGCACTCTTTGCTGACATGATTGCTACACCAATCGGTGCGATTTTCGGAACTTCAAATACAACTGTTTATGTAGAATCAGCAGCTGGTATTGGAGCAGGCGGACGTACAGGCTTGACTTCGATTGTCGTTGCTGTGATGTTTGCGATCTCAAGTCTTTTCTTACCATTACTTGCCATTGTTCCAACGCAAGCAACGGCTCCAATTTTGATTATTGTAGGTATGATGATGTTGTCATCATTCAAGGAAATCAACTGGTCTGAATTGAGTGAAGCTATTCCAGCCTTCTTTGCTTCAGTATTTATGGGTCTTGGCTACTCCATCTCATATGGTATTGCTGCTGGCTTTATCACTTATATCTTCTCAAAACTCTTTACAGGTAAGATTAAAGAAGTAAAACCAATTATTTGGGTTGTCGCAATTGCATTTGCCTTAAATTTTGCAGTACTTGCTATTCTCTAAAAATAACTCTATAATTTGTACACTATCATGAGAGAAATCCGCTTTTATCAGCGGATTTTTATGTTAAAATAAAGACATGGAGACACCACTTATTATTGCATTTTCGGTGATTAGTTTTTTAGCTTTAATCCCGACCGTCATTTTTTATACAAAGTCGCATCGTTTGAAGGATATGAGAACTTTACGTTTAGGACGACTTACTATTGGTTTTTTAGCCAGTCTTTTTGTACTGTTTAACGGTATTATGGGGATTCTTTTTTCGGCTAATTATAATTCACATTCCAATATCATTTTAGCCATAATTATTATTGAGCTTGCCCTCTTTTTGATTCCTACTTTTATGATTAGTTTTGTCGTACCTGTGGGGATTGTGGTTTTAACGATTAAAATGTGGCGGCGTGAATCACATAGTTTAGCGAATTTGATTTTGCCGGCCATTATGTTTGTCTTTTTTCTAGTCGATTGGCTCTATATTCGAGTTTCTACTTTATCTGAAGGTTGGCTTTGGCTACAGCTCTTGAGCTACGTTTATCCTGTGTTGGCCTTTTATCTTGTCTGGCAATTCACGGTTTTCTTTTTTGCTAGCTGGACATATGGACGTCGTTTCCGTAAAAAGTCTTCAAAATATCACGTGGTTCTAGGCTCTGGACTGATTAATGGCCAGTTTGTTAGCCCCCTTTTAGCTAACCGTATCCGTGCAGGAATAAAGGCTGCAAATGATAAAACTATAATGGTTTTCTCTGGGGGACAAGGTAGTGATGAACAACTTGCGGAAGCACTAGCGATGCAAAAATACGCTGTCGAAGAACTGGGCTTTCCCAAAGAACGAACCTTGGTTGAAGATCAATCAAAAACAACTTTTGAAAATTTAAAATTTTCATCTCAGTTGATTGAAAAAATTGAACAGAAAGCCGATGAAGAATTTCTCTTTTTCTCTTCGGACTATCACGTTTTCCGAGCGGCTCTCTTTGCTGCTCAACAAGGATTAAATGCGCAAGGAGGGATTGGAGGAAAAACACCTTTGTACTTCCGTCTTCCAGCATTTATTCGTGAGTTTATCGCAGTGATGAACAGTCAAAGACGTAAACATATTTTTTGGGTTGGCTTAATCACAGGTGTATTCATAGCATTTGCTCTTTTTATTCTTTTTATGGATCACTTTGTACTTAACCGTTAAGATATAAAGACTCGGATTTTCCGAGTTTTTTTGTTTGCCTTGTGACTTTTAGAGCTATTCTTCGTACTATTTGATATGTTAATAGCTTTGGATAAAGACGGAAAAACAATTAATCTCCTTGACAATTCTTCAATTAGTGGCCCTTTTTATTGCCCAGCCTGTAAGTCGCCCCTTCGTTTAAAAAAAGGGAAGATAAAAATTCCTCACTTTGCTCACATATCCGTAAAAAATTGTGACTCTTGGAGCGAAAATGAATCTGCACAACACTTGGGCTTAAAACTCAGTTTGTATCAATGGTTTAAGAAAAAAGAGAAAGTTGAGTTGGAAAAGTATGTGCCAGAAATTAAGCAAACGGCTGATTTGTTAGTAAATGATAAACTTGCTATTGAAATACAGTGTTCGCCGCTTTCTTTGCAACGTTTAGAAGAGAGAACGGTAAGTTACAAAGAAAAAGGATATTATGTCCTTTGGCTTCAAGGAAGGGACTTATGGCTTAAGAATAACCTATCATCTTTGCAGAAAAATTTGCTCTATTATTCAGCAGTGAGAGGTTTTTATTTTTGGGAATTAGACTGGAACAGAAAAAAACTACGGTTGAAATCATTGGTTTATCAAGATTTGAAAGGACGACCGATTTATCTTACTGAAGAGTTTGACTTCTTTCAAGAGAATCTCTTAGAGCTCTTACGCCAACCCTTTCGAGAAGGAGAAGATCTTAGTTTAGATGCTCCAAAACAGGAAGAGTTACAGTTGTTTGTTCAGAAACAACTGTATTATCAAGTGCCAAAATGGCTTAAAATGCAAGAAAAATATTATGAACAAGGAAAAAATTTGCTAGACCTCAATTGGAATAAGAGCTACTGGAGTCCTCCAGGCTTAAACTTATTGACCTTTGACTTTTCCGATGATACGCCAGAAAGCTTTTTTCAAGTAGATACTCCCTTGGAAAAATATTATCACAGCTTCTATGAAAGTTTTCAGTTACAAGAACACGAAAAACTGCATACACCAAGCTTCTATGCTATAATTAAAGATAAAAATAAAGTGAAAAACGGAGAATGGAATGGCAAAAAAACGTGATGAAATAGCTGAAAACTTAACTTGGGATTTGTCAACTGTGTTTGAAAACGATGCCGCCTGGGAACTAGAACTTAAAAGAGTTTCGGAAAGATTAGGGACGGTAAAGCACTACGAAGGACATCTTCTAGATAGCGCTCAAAGCTTATTAGAAATCACGGAAATTGAGCTGGAAATCTCGCGTGCTGTGGAGAAGGTTTATGTCTATGCCTCAATGAAACATGACCAAGATACGCAAGTGAGTCGTTACCAAGAATACGAAGCCAAAGCCACAAATTTATATGCCAAGCTTGGAGAAACCTTTGCTTTTTACGAGCCGGAATTCTTAGCTTTAACGCCAGAACGTTATGCAAGCTTTAGAAGAGAAGAACCCAAACTGGAGCAATATTCTCATATGTTTGACCGCCTTTTTGCTAAAAAGGAGCATATCTTAAGTCCAAAAGAGGAAAAACTCTTAGCCAGTGCTAGTGAGATTTTTGGTGCAGCCGCCGAAACTTTCGAAATTTTTGACAATGCTGATATTGAGCTTCCGATGATTAAAGATGAAAAAGGGCAGGAAGTACAGCTGACACACGGTAATTATATCTCGCTCATGGAAAGTAAGGAACGTCAGGTGCGAAAGGCAGCTTATCAAGCCCTTTATAGCAACTATGAACAGTATCAGCACACTTATGCTAAAACGCTACAAACAAATGTAAAAGTCCATAATTTTAAGGCGAAGATGCGTGGCTACCATTCAGCCCGTCAAGCAGCTTTATCAAGTAATTTTATTCCGGAAGAAGTTTACGATAAGCTTTTGGAGTCGGTTAATAAATATTTGCATCTTTTACATCGTTATATTAAATTGCGTGAGCAAATTTTAGGGTTAGAGAACGATTTAAAGATGTATGATGTCTATACACCCTTATCGGACTTGGATTATAAGTTTAACTACTCCGAGGCAGTGGAGAAAGCGGAAGAAGTTCTTCAAATTTTTGGACCTGAATATGCGAACCATGTTAAAAAAGCCTTTGAAGAGCGGTGGATTGATGTAGCTGAAAATAGCGGTAAACGTTCGGGTGCTTATTCAGGGGGATGCTATGATACAAATGCTTTTATGCTGTTAAACTGGCAAGAAACTTTGGATGATTTGTTCACCTTAGTACATGAAATGGGCCACAGTATGCATTCCACATTTACACGAGAAAATCAACCTTATGTTTATGGGGACTATCCAATCTTTCTTGCAGAAATTGCTTCAACAACCAATGAGAATATCTTGACTGAAAGTTTACTTGCGGAGTCGACAGATGAAAAAGTGCGATTTGCTATTTTATACCACTGGCTTGATGGTTTCCGTGGCACTGTTTTCCGTCAAAGCCAATTTGCTGAATTTGAACATGAGATTCATAAAGCTGATCAAGAAGGAAAAGTTCTGACTAGCGAATTCATGAACCAGCTTTATGCGGGGCTGAATGAAAAATACTACGGTTTAGCTGCTCAGGAAAATCCTGAAATTCAATATGAGTGGGCTCGCATTCCGCACTTCTATTATAATTTTTATGTCTTCCAATACGCAACAGGCTTTGCCGCAGCAACTTATCTTGCTGAGGCTATCGTTAATGGTGGCCCAGATGCGCGTGAAAAATACCTCGCTTATCTCAAAGCAGGATCAAGTGATTATCCACTGGCTGTGATTGCTCAAGCAGGTGTGGATATGGAAGAAACAACATATTTAGAATCAGCATTTGCTGTTTTTGAAAAACGTTTAATTGAGCTAGAAAAATTAGTCGAAAAAGGAGCCCATTTATAATGGTTTTAACATACAAGAGAACAAGTAATCCGATGATGAATCGTCCCGTAGTCAAGGAGGAAATTGTTGACTTCATGCGCGAGCGTCAAACGCAAATTACTGGTCCACTAAAGAATGTTGAGACCTTTGCTCATGAGAACAATATCCCGATTATACCTCATGAAACAGTAGTGTATTTCCAAATGCTTTTGGATTTAATGAAGCCCCAAAGAGTTTTGGAGATAGGAACTGCTATTGGTTTTTCTGCACTTATGATGGCAGAAGCAGCACCAGATGCTGAAATAATTACTATCGATCGTAACCCAGAAATGATTGCCTTGGCTAAGGAAAATCTAGCTACCTATGATTCAAGAAAACAGATCACTCTCTTAGAAGGTGATGCTGCCGATCTTTTGGCAGATTTGCAAGGGGAATTTGATTTTATCTTCATGGATTCAGCGAAATCAAAATATGTAGAATTTCTGCCTCGTGCCATGGAGTTGCTTTCGGAAAATGGTGTGATTATCATGGATGATATTTTCCAAGGCGGAGAAATACTTATTCCAATTATGGAAATTAAACGGACGCAGCGTGCACTTGAACGTGGGCTTCGTCGTCTCTTTGATGAAGTTTTAGACAACCCTAAATACCGCGCAAGTATGGTTCCTTTAGGAGATGGAATATTAATGATTAAGAAAGTTTGACATTGTAAATCAGTTTAGGTTTATTTAATGTTTTGTGTTATAATATTGTTACAAGAAACAAATGTATCAAGGGAATATACCCAACAAGGAGAAAACTTTGAAATTTAAAAAATTGAACATCTTACTCGCAACAGCTGTTGCGGCTTTAGGACTTGTCACACTTTCAGCTTGTGGAAATAATAACTCTACTGGAGCTAATATTATCACAATGAAGGGTGACACAATCAATGTAGAAGATTTCTACAGTGAAGCTAAAACTTTTCCAAATATGCCTGCCACATCTCTTTTACAAAATTTGACAATGTCGAAAATGTTTGAAAAAGATTTTGGCGATAAGGTTTCAGATAAAGATGTTCAAGCGAAGTTTGACGATACTAAAAAACAAATGGGCGAACAGTTTGCTGCAGCTTTGCAACAACAAGGATTTACTGAAAAAAGTTATAAATCTTACGTTCGTCTTCAACTCTTGCAAGAATATGCCATTGAGAAAAAAATCTCAGACACACAATTTACAGATGCTAACTTGAAGGCAGCTTGGGCAGATTTCCATCCAGAAGTTGAAGCGATTGTTGTTCCAGAAACAACTAAAGATGCAGCAACTAAGGCAGTAAAATCTGCGAAATCAGATGCAGCTAAGTTTGAGAAAGACAATGCAAGCAACAAGCAAAAATTTGATTCAACAAGTACTACAATTCCAAAAGAAGTTCAAACTGCAGCCTTCAAATTGAAAAATGGTGAAGTTTCTGATGTTATCGAATCAGCAAATGCCTCAACTGGTGCAACAAGCTACTATGTTGTGAAAATGATTAAAACTTCAGATAAAGGTTCAGATATGAACAAGTATAAAGATAAACTTAAAGATGTAATCAAGGCAGAAAAAATGGCAGATACAACTTATGTTGCTGGTGTGATTGGTGAATACCTTAAAGCACATAATGTCACTGTGAAAGAAGAAGCCTTCTCAACAATCTTCTCACAATTTACATCAAGTTCATCATCAAAATAAATGAATGAAATGACTTTACAGAGAGTCGACATGTGGTGAAAGTCGATAAGTCAACGTGCTGAAAACCTCAAGGTTTTCAAATAGCAGGGAAACTGCTTTACCAAGCAAAAAGAGACGATGGATTCATCGTGAATGAGGGTGGTACCGCGTGAGTGACGCCCCTCGTTTACGATGAATTTTTTGTTTTTATATTGTGTTTTTATTCACAAATCGAAAGTAAATGAAAATTATTTTATTAGGAGAATAGCTATGAAAAAAATGACTTCAACAGAAGTACGTCAAATGTTCCTTGATTTCTTCAAATCAAAAGGGCATTCTATTGAACCTTCACAATCTTTAGTACCAGTGAACGACCCAACTTTACTCTGGATCAACTCTGGTGTTGCGACATTGAAACAATATTTTGACGGTTCAGTTGTGCCAGAAAATCCACGTATTACAAATGCGCAAAAATCGATTCGTACAAATGATATTGAGAACGTAGGTAAAACAGCGCGTCACCATACAATGTTTGAAATGCTGGGGAATTTCTCAATTGGTGATTATTTCCGTGAAGAAGCTCTAGCTTATGCTTGGGAGATGCTTACAAGTAGTGAATATTTTGATTTTCCAGCAGAAAAACTTTACATTACTTACTACCCTGATGATAAAGATACATTTAACCGTTGGGTGGAGCTCGGTGTTGATGCAAGTCATTTAGTTCCAATCGAAGACAACTTCTGGGAAATTGGTGCAGGACCTTCAGGACCAGATACAGAAATTTTCTTTGATCGTGGTGAAGCTTACGATCCTGAAAACATTGGTTTGAAACTCTTGGCTGAAGATATCGAGAACGACCGTTACATCGAGATCTACAATATCGTTTTGTCACAATTTAATGCTGATCCAGCTATTCCACGTAGCGAATATAAAGAGTTGCCACAGAAAAATATTGATACGGGAATGGGACTTGAACGTATGGTTTGTATCATCCAAGGTGGTAAAACAAACTTTGATACGGATCTTTTCCTCCCTATCATTCGTGAAATTGAACGTATTTCTGGTAAAACTTACGATCCAGATAGCGACAACATGAGTTTTAAAGTTATTGCGGATCATATCCGTGCACTTAGCTTTGCTATCGGTGACGGTGCTTTGCCAGGAAATGAAGGACGTGGCTATGTTCTTCGCCGTCTTCTTCGTCGTGCTGTTATGCACGGTAAAAAATTAGGCATTGAAGGTAAATTCTTGGCTCAATTTGTTCCCGTTGTTGGTAAAATCATGGAGTCATACTACCCAGAAGTTCTTGAAAAACAAGATTTTATCATGCAAATTATTGACCGTGAAGAAGAAGCTTTTGGCCGTACAATTGATGGTGGAAGCAAACTCTTAGATGAATTGCTTGCCAAACTTAAAGAAGAAGGCAAGACAATGCTTGAAGGGCAAGATATCTTCCGCCTTTACGATACTTATGGTTTCCCAGTAGAGTTAACTGAAGAATTAGCTGAAGATGCTGGTTTCAAGATTGACCATGAAGGTTTTAAAGCAGCGATGAAAGAGCAACAAGATCGTGCACGTGCTGCTGTCGTTAAAGGTGGTTCAATGGGCGCACAAAACGAAACACTTCAATCTATTAAAGAAGAATCTGAATTCCTTTATGATGTTGAAAAATATGATGGCAAACTTCTTGTGGCAGTTAAAGATGATGAAAAAGTGGATACTGTAAGCGGTGAAGCGCAACTTATTTTCGATAAAACACCATTCTACGCAGAAATGGGTGGACAAGTTTCTGACCACGGTGTGATTAAAAATGCTGCAGGCAAAGTTGTTGCAGAAGTTAAAGATGTTCAACATGCACCAAATGGTCAAAATCTCCATATGGTTGACATTCTCTCTACTCTTGTAGTCGGTGAAACTTACACACTTGAAATTGATGCAGAACGCCGTCATGGTATCATTAAAAATCACACAGCAACTCACTTGCTCCATGCAGCATTGCACAATATTGTAGGTGAACATGCACTTCAAGCAGGATCACTTAACGAAGTAGAGTTCCTTCGCTTTGACTTTACACACTTTGCTCCTGTAAGCAAGGAAGAATTGGCTGATATCGAACGTCAAGTTAACGAAGTGATTTGGCAATCATTAGCTGTGGAAACGGTAGAAACTGATATTGAAACTGCTAAAGAAATGGGCGCAATGGCTCTCTTTGGCGAAAAATATGGTAAAAATGTTCGTGTCGTTAAAATTGGTGATTACTCTGTCGAACTTTGTGGTGGTACACATACAGCAACAACAAGTGAAATTGGTCTCTTCAAGATTATCAAAGAAGAAGGTATCGGATCAGGCGTTCGCCGTATTGTTGCCGTAACAGGCCAAAAAGCTTATGAAGCATTTAAAGATGCTGAAAATACGCTCAATGAAGTCGCAGCAGTTGTGAAAGCACCACAAGCTGCTCAAGTCGTGTCAAAAGTAACAGCTATGCAAGAAGAACTTAAAGCGGCTCAAAAAGAAAATGACGCATTAGCAGGTAAATTAGCTGCAAGTCAATCTGATGAAGTCTTTAAAAATGTTCTCAAAGCAGCAGGTACAAGTTATATTGCTAGTGAAGTTGCAGTACCAGATGTAAATGGTCTACGTAATCTTGCAGACATCTGGAAACAAAAAGAGTTGTCCGATGTTCTTGTCCTTGTTGCGAAGATTGGTGAAAAAGTGAGCCTGTTAGTGGCAAGTAAAACAGCTGATGTTAAAGCTGGAAACTTGATTAAAGAGCTTGCACCTTACATTGACGGCCGTGGAGGGGGTAAACCTGATATGGCTATGGCTGGTGGATCGAAAGCCGCTGGAATTCCAGAACTTATCGAAAATGTAGGTTCCAAACTTTCTTAATAATAAAATAAAAAAACTTTTAGTAGCTGATTAAGTCTAACTGGAAGTTTTTTTATATAGAGGTACATCTCAATATTACTATTTCGAAGAAATAAAAAAATGTAATGTGAAAAAGTGATCTGTATAGGAACTTTTTGATAAATTTAGTTTCCATTTTTCATTATCATCATGTTCTATTACATGAATGAGATGTTTTAAACATCCCGTCTAAATGCCTGATTATAAGGAGAAACGAGCTGTATTTATAGTTGATAGTTTTTATTTGCTCCTGTATTTTGTAATAAAAAATGTGCTATACTGGATGCAAGAGTAAGGAATACGGTAGAGGGAGAGAAAAAGATGCTTGAAGATAATAAGCTTAATGCGCTCAATGATTTGGAAAGTAAAATTTTTGAGGAAGTTGTTAAAGCACCAGAAATTATCATGAACATGACCATTCGTGAATTTGCTTCGACTGTCCATGCTTCGCCTACGACAATTGTACGTATGACACATAAGTTAGGTTTTTCAGGCTGGAATGAACTCAAGACTTATTTGCAAAAACAAAAACACCAAATTTCGCTGAAAACAGAAGATCCAAAGTATGATAATCTTCTTGCCTTCGAGCTCTTTACTAAACGTTTATTGAGTCCTGAATATACTGCCCTTATTGATGAGGCTGCAAAGCTCCTAGAAGAAACCGAGTATACGGTTTTTATGGGTGTTGGAACTTCAGGTGCCTTAGCGGATTATGGCACAAAATATTTTAATAATGCCGGATTACCTGCTTTTGAAGTCATTGATCCTTATCAACCACTAATGACAAATAATGCCAAAACAATGACAGTTGTAGCACTCTCTATTTCTGGGAAGACCAACTTTATTATTGCTCAGATTGTTGCCTATAAAAGAGATGGCGTTAAGGTTATTGCAATCACTAATGAAGTAAATAACACAATGGCTAATATGGCCGATATTTCTATCCCCTATAATGTGGCACATGAGGGTTCAAAGGTACACGCATTGGGGAATTTAACGACACAACTTCCTGTGATGGCTATTTTAGAACAATTAGCGCATAAGACACAGGAAATACGCCAAAATAAGAAAAATAAACTGATTGATGACACATTTAAAAGCAACTTTGTTTAAAGTTGCTTTTTATTTGTTTAATAAATCAGTTGCTTGAATAATAAAGCGGCCAGAACAGCGCCAACAAGAGGTGCAATTGCCGGAATCCAAGCATATGCCCAATCAGAAGTCCCCTTATGTTTAAGTGGTAAGAGTATATGCACAAGACGAGGACCTAAATCTCGTGCAGGATTAACGGCAAAGCCTGTTGTTGAACCTAAAGATAAGCCTAAAGACATGATAATAACGGCGATAAAACCAGTACTTACTCCTGAAGGAAGTTCGTTTTGTCCCACAGCTAATACAGCCAGAACAAGAAGTGCTGTCCCCTATCATTTTTATATCCTTAAAATTTTCTAGAAAGTTCAAAAGGCATCGGCTATGCTCGATGAGAAAGATGCCTTTTTATAACAGTGAGATTGATTCGATAAAGGTAAAGATTCCTTCATCATAAGTAAAATGAAGGCAAGCCAAGTTACCGAGTGGCACAGGAGGTTGACTCTCAAAGTTAAAAATCTTCTCCTGAGTAAAAAAATGCATTGCTGCACCGTGAGAAAGGGCGAAAACCTTATCGTGCTTGTTTAAACATTCTGATAAACTTTGGTACATCCGCTCAGAGACCTGATGACTGCTTTCACCACCAAAATTTTTGAAGTATGTCGTTTTATCTATAGGTTCCAAGTAATCACTATGCCCCTCATAGGCTCCAAAATTCATTTCTTTAAGACCTTTCAGGCGGCTATATTCTTGATTGGGAAATAACAATTCTAGAGTGTCAGAAGCCCGCTCTTGTGTGGAAGAGTAGAAGGCATCAAAGCAAAGTCGTTTTGCTCGAAGTCGTTCTCCTGCCTTAAGCGTATCATCGATTCCTTTTGGTGTCAGTGGCGAATCACTCCAACCTTGCGTGCGCCCTTGCATATTAAATAGAGTTTGAGCGTGGCGCATTAAATACAATTCTTTCATTAAGAGCTCTCCAGTTTTTTATTTGTGCATTTATTATACCTTTTTCAAAAAATGGAAGCAAACGCTCTCAGGTACTCTTTCGTATTATTAAGGAATTGGTTGGAACAGCGTGATATGTATATTTAAGAGAAGTTAACAAAATAATATGGGTTGTTTTTTAGCCTTTTGTTTCGAGAAATAGGAACAGACTTTCCATATTTCCGACAGATTGCTCTGATAATTTTTGCTATAATGAAAATATTGATAACGCATACATTCCGATGATGTATCTACAATAATCTAAATTATACAAAGGAGCATATAATGCCATTATCTAAAGATTTTCTCTGGGGCGGTGCAACAGCTGCCAACCAATATGAAGGCGGCTGGGATCAAGGTGGTCGCGGACTTGCCAATGTGGATTTGGCCCCACATGGCTCACGCCGTGAAGCTATTATTTTAGGACTTGAAAAGCATTTGCAGCCAGAAGAAGGACTTTTCTATCCTGGACATGAAGCTATTGATTTTTACAATCACTGGCAAGAAGATATTGCCTTGTTTGCTCAAATGGGATTTAAAACTTTCCGTATGTCTATTGCTTGGTCGCGGATTTTCCCAAAAGGTGATGAAACTCAACCTAACGAAGAAGGCTTAATGTTTTATGAAAAGGTCTTTAAAGAGCTACGTAAGTATGATATCGAGCCTTTAGTGACCATTACGCATTTTGACATTCCAATGCACTTGGTAACAGAATATGGGGGCTGGCGTAATCGTAAGTTGGTTGGTTTTTATGAAAACTTAGTCACTGTCCTCTTTACACGCTACAAAGGTCTGGTCAAATATTGGCTTACCTTTAATGAAATCAATGTGCTCTTGCACGCTCCGTTTATGGGTGCAGGTGTTTATATTGAAGAAGGAGAGAATCGTGACCAAGTCCTCTTTACTGCAGCACACCATGAACTTGTTGCCTCAGCCTTGGCGACAAAAATTGGCCACCAAATAGATCCGGAAAATAAGATTGGCTGTATGGTAGCTGCTGGAGATTACTATCCTTGGGATTCAAAACCAGAAAATGTTCGTGAAGCGCTCGATAAAAACCGTGAGAATCTTTTCTTGATTGATGTACAAGCACGTGGCAAATATCCAAATTATTTCTTGAAACAGCTGGAACGTGAGGGCCTTACTTTGCCTATTCTTGAAGGTGATGAGGAACTTCTTGCTCAGAATACTGTTGATTTTGTATCCTTCTCTTACTATTCAAGCCGCGTTGCGAAAGTTCAGGAAGAAGGGGATGAAGAAACATCAGGTAATATCTTCGCCTCAGTTAAAAACCCTTATCTCAAAGCATCTGAATGGGGCTGGCAGATTGATCCTGTGGGGCTACGCACAACCATGAATACACTTTACGATCGCTACCAAAAACCACTTTTCATTGTTGAAAATGGTTTAGGAGCTATAGATAAACCAGATGAAACAGGTTATGTAGCAGATGATTATCGTATCGCTTATATGGCTGAACATATTTCAGAAATGATTAAAGCAGTCGAGTTGGACGGAATCGAGCTTCTGGGCTATACTTCATGGGGCTGTATTGACTTGGTATCTGCTGGAACAGGCGAGATGTCTAAACGTTATGGTTTTATCTATGTTGATCGTGATGACCAGGGAAATGGAACCCTAAAACGTACACCGAAGAAATCATTTGACTGGTATAAAAAAGTGATTGCTTCAAATGGGCAAGATTTAAGCAATAACTAATCGAAAAATTTGAAGCTAAACTTTTGAAAGAAAAGCAACATCCCTACTTTTTTGCTATAATAAAATTATGGTAAAAAATACAGTAGATAAGCCCCTGGCCCAAAATAAAAAGGCCCGGCATGATTATGAAATTTTTGAAACGTTTGAGGCAGGGATTGTTCTAACAGGAACAGAAATCAAATCGGTTCGTCAGGCAAAAATTCAACTTAAAGATGGTTTTGCTCGGGTACGAGATGGTGAAGTTTGGCTTTCAAATGTTCATATTGCACCTTTCGAGCAAGGAAACATCTTTAATGTGGATGAACTGCGCACGCGTAAACTTTTACTTAAGAAAAAAGAAATCGTGAAGATTGAGAAGGAGTTGACAGGAACCGGAATTACTTTTATTCCTTTAAAAGTTTATCTGAAGAATGGTTTTGCCAAGGTTTTAATGGGACTCGCACGAGGAAAAAAACAGTACGACAAGCGTGAAACACTCAAACGTAAAGAGCAAAATCGTGATATTGCTCGTCAAATCAAGGCCTACAATCGCTAAAAAGTAAGAGACAATTGTTTCTTGCTTTTTTTTGTAGCAATAATAAAAAGTAAAACCGTTTACTTAGCGTTTACCTAGTATTTACGAAGCATTTACAATTAGAGGTTGCCAACAGTGTTAAGATAGTATTGTAAGCGAAAGAGCTTACGGAGAACATAGAAAATTATTGGAGAAAATCTCATGAATAAAAAGTTACTTTCTGGAATTATCGCTGGTGCAGCTCTGTTGACGCTTGCAGCTTGTGGAAATGGCAATTCATCGTCTAATAGCAGCTCAGGAAGCTCAACGCCAGCTTCAGGTAAAATCATCGCTGGAGGTTCAACAGCCTTGCAACCTATGGCACAACAAGCTTCAACTGAGTACACAGCTAAAAAACCAGAAGTTCAAATCACTGTACAAGGTGGTGGATCCGGTGTAGGTTTGACTCAGGTCTCAACAGGAACCTTCCAAATCGGCAACTCTGACATCTTTGCAGAAGAAAAATCAGGAATTGATGCTTCTAAATTGAACGACCATAAAGTAGCTGTCGTTGGTTTTGCTCCAATTGTAAATAAAGATATTAACATTGATAATCTCTCAACACAACAACTTAAAGATGTCTTCACAGGAAAAGTGAAGAACTGGAAGGAAGTTGGAGGTCCGGATGAAAAAATCACAGTAATTGGGCGTGCAGCAGGTTCAGGTACACGTGTGAACTTTGATAATTTAGCTCTTGGGGGCGAAAAAGAAGTAGAAGGTCCGACGCAAGATGCCTCAGGTACGGCAGTAACTATGGTCTCTCAAACACCTGGTGCAATCTCCTATGTTGCCTTTTCTTACCTTGATAAGAGTAAAGATATCAAAGCAGTCAGTATTGATAATGTAAAACCAACAGATGAAAATGTTGCAGACAATAGCTACAAAGTTTGGTCATACGAACACATGTATACTAATAAAGAAAAAGAAACAGCAGCCGAAACAGATTTTATCAAATACGTGACTGAAGATACAAAAACAATCAAGGAACTTGGCTATATCCCGGTTTCTGATATGAAAGTTGAACGTGACGCTCAAGGAAAAATCACAAATAAATAAGAAATAAGAGTGAGCAGAGTAAAGCATTAAAATTTTCTTTTCATACCTTTGGTTTTACTTTACAAAACCTTATTCTTTTAGAAAATCCTTGTTCTTAATGATGATGCAAAGAGCAAGAGTACTTGGGCCGTGTCTCAGGTGCTCTCTTTGCCGTTCCATTTACAAACTGTTTACATTGTAAGCGGTAAGCTTTTGCTTATTTATGGTTGATTTATGCTAAAATAAGGATATGAAAAAGAAAATTTTAATGGCTTTATTTGCAGCAATGAGTCTTGTGACTTTAGCGGCATGTGCGCCCAACTCAAATCAAGTCACAGTAGGTGGCTCAACGGCAATGAAACCACTGGTTGAACAAGTTTCCTTGGACTATATGAAGAAATATCCAGAAGATATTATTATGGTTCAAGGTGGAGGCTCAGGTGTTGGACTTGCACAAGTGGTCGCAGGTTCTTTCCAAATTGGTAACTCAGATATCTTTGCGGAAGAAAAATCAGGAATTGATGCTTCTAAAATTACAGGAAATAAGGTTGCAGTCGTTGGCTTTGCACCAATCGTAAACCGAAATCTGGACCTATCCAATGTCACTCAAGACCAACTTATTGATATTTTCACTGGAAAAGTAAAAAATTGGAAAGAAGTTGGCGGTCCAGATCAAGAAATTACGGTTATCGGACGGACAGCAGGTTCTGGAACACGTGTTAATTTTGATAACCTTGCCTTGAATGGTGCGCGTGAAATTGATGGCCCTACACAAGATGCTTCAGGTTCGGTTGTACAATTGGTTGGTCAAACACCAGGTGCAATCTCTTACGTTTCGTTCCCTTATATCCATAAACCAGGGATTAAACCATTGAACTTAGACGGGGTTGAACCTACAGATAAAAATGTAACAACCAACAAGTGGAAAATTTGGTCTTACGAACATATGTATACCAACAATAAAAATGAGAACTTTGTAGAAAATCGCTTTATCAGCTATGTCAAAAATGACAAAGTAACGCTGAGAAAACTCGGCTATATCCCAGTAACGGAGATGAAAATTGATCGTGATTATAAAGGTAAAGTTACACCAATTAAATAATTAGTAAGGTAGTTATGGAAAACTCAAAAATTAAAGAAAAATTACTTTCAAGTTCAAAAGATTCACGCTTGGAAAAATTTGGTAGGACATTGACATTCTTGTGTATCGCAATTATCGTTTTTGTCGTTGGACTTATTCTGGTCTTTGTCGCTCAAAAAGGTCTTTCAACTTTCTTTGTGGATGGTGTGAATCCGTTCCGTTTCCTCTTTGGAACACATTGGGAGCCTGGAGCAATCGGCCCTGACGGGAAACCTGCAGTTGGTGCTTTACCAATGTTTGCGGGCTCTTTAATCGTTACTGTGCTTTCAGCTTTGGTGGCAACTCCTTTTGCCATCGGAGCAGGAATCTATATGACAGAAATTTCGCCAAAATATGGTGCGAAAATTTTGCAACCGGTTATTGAACTTTTGGTAGGTATCCCTTCAGTTGTTTATGGATTTATCGGTTTGACTGTTGTTGTACCTATTATCCGTAATACATTTGGTGGAACAGGCCTTGGCTTGCTTGCGGGTGTGTTCGTACTCTTTGTTATGATTTTACCAACAGTTACTTCAATGACTGTCGATGCGCTTAAAGCCATCCCACCTCATTATCGTGAAGCTTCCCTTGGTTTAGGGGCAACACGTTGGCAAACCATTTGGCGTGTCTTACTGCGTGCCGCAGCACCTGGGATTTTAACTGCAGTAATCTTTGGTATGGCGCGTGCCTTTGGTGAAGCCTTGGCCATCCAAATGGTTGTTGGTAATGCCGTAACAATGCCACAAGATTTGGTTTCTCCGGCTTCAACTCTAACTTCAATTTTGACATCAGGTATTCCAAATGCGACACCAGGTATTCAATTGAATGCCCTTTGGTCACTTGGCCTCCTCCTTCTCCTTATGTCATTGGTATTTAATATTGCGATGCGTGCTATCGCTAAGAAAGGGAGCCTTAAATAATGAATGCAAAACGCACAGATAAAATTGCCACTGGCGTGCTCTATGCACTTTCAGGTATCATTGTTGCAATACTCGCTTTTCTCTTGATTTATATTTTAGTTAAAGGTTTACCTTTTGTATCTTGGGAATTCTTAACAACACCGTCAAATCCATTGACTGGCGGCGGTATTGCTATTCAACTTTTTAACTCAGTTTACTTATTAGTTGTGACTTTAATTATCTCAATTCCACTTTCATTGGGTGCGGGAATTTACCTTTCAGAATACGCCAATCAAAAACATTGGTTGACTGGTGCAGTTCGCTCAGCGATTGAGGTATTATCATCACTTCCTTCAATCGTTGTGGGTCTCTTCGGTATGTTGCTCTTCGTTATTCAGTTTGGCCTTGGTTTCTCTGTCTTGTCTGGTGCCCTCGCTCTCACAGTATTCAACCTACCTTTGATGACACGTAATGTGGAGGAATCACTCCGTGCCATTCCGACAATGCAACGTGAAGGTGGCTTGGCTCTCGGTTTATCAAAATGGGAAACAGCCACTAAAGTCATTTTACCAGCAGCAGTACCGGGGATTTTAACAGGGGTTATCTTATCTTCAGGACGTGTATTCGGTGAAGCGGCAGCTTTGATTTATACTGCGGGTCAAACCAACTTGCCAATCAACTGGGCCAACTGGAATCCTATGTCATTGACAAGCCCATTGTCACTCTTCCGTCCTGCTGAAACATTGGCCGTACATATTTGGGCTTTGAACACTGAAGGAACAATCGCAACAGCAACTCAGATTTCTGCAGGAGCTTCTGCAGTACTGATTATCTTTGTATTGCTGTTCAACCTTGGGGCACGCTTCCTCGGAAATCGCCTCCACAAGAAACTCACATCTGGAAATTAGTAAGGAATATAGAAAAATATGGCAACTTATGATTGGAACGAACATCACATTTTGACTTTCGACAAAAATATCGCTCTTTCAACAAACGATTTGCGGGTTTTCTATAATGGCACAAAAGAAGCAATTCATGGTGTCTCTATGCAATTTCCTAAAAATCAAGTGACGGCTTTAATTGGCCCTTCAGGTTCTGGTAAATCAACTTATCTCCGCGCGCTTAACCGTATGAATGATACGATTGATGGTGCACGAGTTACAGGTGAAATCATGTATGAAGGTGTCAATATCAGTGACCCTAAAGTCAATGTTTACGAAGTCCGTAAGCAAATCGGTATGGTTTTCCAAAGACCAAATCCTTTCCCAAAATCAATCTATGAAAATATCGCTTTTATCCATCGTCGTGAAGGCATAAAAGATAAGAAAAAATTAGATGAAATCGTGGAAACATCGCTTAAGCAAGCAGCTTTATGGGAGCAAGTCAAGGACAACTTGAACAAGTCAGCCTTAGCCCTTTCTGGTGGTCAAGCACAGCGTTTATGTATTGCACGTGCCCTTTCGGTTAAACCGGAAATTATCTTAATGGATGAGCCAGCTTCAGCTTTGGATCCTATCTCTACAATGCAAATTGAAGAAACAATGACCGAACTTAAGAAAGACTATACGATCATTATCGTTACGCACAACATGCAACAAGCCAGTCGTGTTTCTGACTATACAGCATTCTTCTATTCAGGCGACTTAATTGAATACGATGAGACAAGCAAAATCTTCACACAGCCAAATCTTAAAGCGACAGAAGATTATGTTTCAGGACACTTTGGATAATCGAGAGGACAATATGACAAAAGAAGCAATTTTAACAGTCAGCGACCTTTCGCTGTATTATAGTAAGAAAAAAGCGCTCAATCAAATCAATATGGAATTCTATCCTAATGAGATTACAGCACTTATTGGCCCTTCTGGATGTGGAAAATCAACGCTTTTGCGTTCAATTAACCGCATGAACGATTTAATTCCAACAGTAACAATTACGGGCGCAATTATGTATAAAGGACATAACATCTACAGTCCAAAAGTGGATACCGTAGATCTTCGTAAAGAAATCGGCATGGTTTTTCAACAACCAAATCCTTTTCCATTTTCGATTTATGAAAATGTTGTTTATGGTTTGCGTCTCAAAGGTGTAAAAGACAAAGCTTTGCTGGATGAAGTCGTTGAAAATTCACTTAAGGCTGCAAATATTTGGGATGAAGTAAAAGATATCCTTCATACTTCAGCGCTTGGGTTATCTGGCGGACAACAACAACGTGTGTGTATCGCACGTGTGCTTGCTGTCAATCCTAAAATCATCTTGCTTGATGAACCAACGTCAGCTCTAGATCCGATTTCAGCAGGGCATGTAGAAGAGACACTTTTAGAACTTAAAGAAGATTATACTTTGGCTATTGTTACGCACAGCATGCAACAGGCTTCACGTATCTCTGATCGTACTGCCTTCATGCTTAATGGTGACTTGGTTGAAATGGACAATACGAAAAAAATCTTCCTTAACCCTGAAAAACAGGAAACAGAAGATTATATTGCTGGTAAGTTTGGATAATATGGTATGATGTAAGGAGCACCTATTGCTCTGAGCTTAGTTAAGAGGAGAAAAAATGTTACGTACACAATTCGAAGAAGAACTCAATAAACTTCACAACCAATTTTATTCAATGGGAACACAAGTATCTGCACAATTGAATAAAGCAGTTCGTGCCTTTGTGAGTCATGATCGTGAGTTGGCAGAAGATGTCATTACAAGTGATGAAATGATTAACCAATTGGAAACAAAATTAGAAACAAAATCACTGGAAATGATTGCTTTACAACAACCAGTGTCAGGAGACTTACGTACGATTATCACAGTGCTTAAAGCCTCAAGTGACTTGGAACGTATGGGCGATCATGTAACTTCAATCGCTAAGGCGGCAATCAACCTTAAAGGTGAAGAGCGCATCCATGAAGTCGAAGAAGACATTTCCCTGTTAGGTGAAAAAGTGAAATCAGTGGTTGATGCTTCCTTGAATGCTTATATTCAAGGCAATGATAAACGTGCGCGTGAAATCGCAGACCAATACCAAACGGTTAAAAATATGAGCGGTGAAATCCAAGAAAAAATCTTGGAAGCAATGAAAGAAAATACAGAAACAATCACGACAGGTAAAGATTACTTGATGACTCTTGTATTCTTGGAACGCATTACCGGCTATGCGGTTAACCTTTGTGAATGGATCGTTTACTTGAAATCTGGGAATATCGTTGAGTTGTAAAATAAAAAACTTGCATTTGCAAGTTTTTTTGTTTTATTTAATAACTTCTAAACCACCCATGTATGGACGAAGAACTTCAGGGACAGTTACTGAGCCGTCTTCGTTTTGATAGTTTTCAAGGATTGCAGCAACTGTACGGCCAACAGCAAGTCCAGAACCATTTAAAGTGTGAAGCAGGTTAACTTTGTCATCTTCATCACGATAGCGGATTTGGGCGCGACGTGCTTGGAAATCTTCACAGTTTGAACAACTTGAAATTTCACGGTAAGTATTTTGGGCAGGGATCCAAACTTCCAAGTCATAAGTTTTAGCGGCAGAGAAGCCCATATCGCCTGTAGAAAGTGCGATTACACGATAAGCTAAACCGAGTTTTTGGAGAATGTTTTCGGCATTGAGAACCATTTTTTCTAGTTCATTGTAAGATTCCTCAGGGCGTGCAAATTTGACCATCTCAACTTTATGGAATTGATGCAAACGAATCAAGCCACGTGTATCACGGCCAGCTGAACCAGCTTCAGAACGGAATGAAGGAGACATTGCTGTGAAGTAGATTGGGAGTTCAGCATTATCCAAGATTTCACCACGGTAGTAGTTAGTCAAAGGTACTTCAGCAGTAGGAATGAGCACAAAACCACGATCATCATTTACTTCAAAAGTATCTTCTTTGAATTTTGGATATTGACCTGTACCGAACATAGAATCTTGATTGACCATATAAGGCGTAATCATTTCAGTATAACCTTCTTTAGCATGTTCGTCCAACATAAAGTTATACAAGGCGCGCTCTAAACGCGCACCAGCGCCTTTATAAAAGAGGAAACGAGAACCGGTAACTTTACCGCCACGTTCCCAATCAAGGATACCAAGAGACTCTCCTAAGTCCCAATGAGGTTTAGGTTCAAAGCTGAATTCAGGCGTTTGACCATGACGACGAATTTCAACATTATCATCTTCATCAGCACCTACAGGCACATCATCATGTGGCAAGTTGGGAAGCGTTGTTGTGTAAGTGGTCAACTTTTCTTCGATATCAGCAAGTTCAGCATCAATAACTTTAATATCAGCAGAAACTTGTTTCATGGCAGTGATTTTTTCAGATGCATCGCCTTTTTCACGTTTAACTAACGCGATTTCATCAGATACGGCATTACGTTCTTTTTTTAAGTTCTCAGATTGTACGATCAGTTCACGACGGCGTACATCAAGTTCATGGAGTTCTTGCAGTGTTTCTTTTTTAACACCACGTGTTTCCAATTTTGCGGCTACTCCGTCAAAGTCTGCACGGATTTTTTTGATATCAAGCATAAAATCTCCTTTTAATATAAAATAAAAAGCCCTAATTCTCCTGAAAGAAGAATTAGGGCGCTATAAGCACGGTTCCACCTAAATTTCCTATCATAAGGATAGGACTTTAGTTCCCTTATCGCGAGAAACACGTTCCTATTTTCATAGGATAAAATCAAACAAGAAGCAGAATGTTTAAAGAATCTTTACTTGTTTTCACCACCCACAAGCTCTCTTGAAAAAGATAGTCTCAAAACTGACTTCTAATGTCATTCTATCAGAAAATTTAAAACTTTGCAAGCGCCTCATAAATCATTAGTTCTTTAAATTCCTAAATGGTATTATAGAATAAAGGGGGGCCTATGTCGATCATTGGAGTAAAGATAGATAAGCAGTTTATAAAAGATTTAATTGTTCTTATTGTAGGAGTGGGTTTTTATATTTTATCGGTAAGACTTTTTGTTATTCCTAATTACTTAGCAAGTAATGGGATTGCAGGTTTTTCAGTATTTGTTGATTTTGTTTTTGGAATCAACCCAGCACTGACTTTCTTTGTAGTAAATATTCCCTTGTTTCTCTTTGGGTGGAAATTGTTGAGCCGAAAAGAGCTTTTGCTGAGTGTTCCTGGTGCAGCTGCGATGAGTTTATGGATGCTGGCTTATGAGGCGATGGGAATTAACGGTTTTCAATTTAATCAAATTATTTTCGCTGGTATTTCTGACGGTATTTTATCAGGAATAGGTGCAGGACTTGTTGTAGTATCCAACGGGACTTTTGGCGGTTCAATCCTCTTGAGTCGAATTATGGAAGATCGCTGGCAATTTACGATTGACCGTGTCTTGTTTGGGATTGATATCGTCGTTATGGGACTATCTTTAGCGACTTATCTAGCCTTTCCAAACTTTGCTGTCACTCTCTTGTCATGTTATATTTTCAGCAAAGTCACACGCTTTATTGGACGAAAGGACTACCGTGACAAGATTTTAGATCGCCTATATTTTAATTTATTTAGACGTGAACGAAACGGAACAGATACTTAATCTAGAAAATCATGGTGCATGTGCAGTGTGTTTTTTTTTTATAAAAAAATAGCCCCCGATGGAGGCTATTTCTTATTTCTTTTTACGGCGGAAGAGGCTAAAGAATTTATCAAAGAATCCTTTTTGACGGACGACTTTTTCATTTCCAATATATTGTCGGATGTATTTTAAGACAGTTCCAGACTCTTTGGCAGCAAAACGAACTTTTTGCTCATTACGAAAGACGATGATAAACTGACGTCCAATTTTTACTTTTCCGTTTTTGGAAACAGAAACATCACCTTCCACACGTTTAATAGAGGCCCAAGGGAATTGCATGTTCTTTTCAACATTAGTATCATTGAAAAACTCGAAAGCTCGGTCTCCAATCATAATTTTACCATATTCAGCAAAGCCAAGATAAGCAATACCAGCAGTGGTAAAGTCGACTTTAGTATTCAGTGATTGTGCCAATTTAGTGCTCCTAACGATATTATAATATATTTATTATAGCAAAAATAATCTTAATAAAAAATCGCCGCGAGTACACGACGATTTTGTTCTTGTTTTAAAATCTTATTAAGCAAGACCTGCAACGTGAAGTACGATACCAAGAACGAACATACCAATGATGATGAACAATGGTGCGTTTTTGTTTTTCCATTTGCGCAAGATCCAAAGCACAAGGAAAGTCAAGAGCAATGCGATAAATCCAGGAATTAATGAATTGAACACGTCTTGAAGTGATTGTGTTTGTTCTGGGCTCAAGCCAAGACCAGATGATACTTGACCTAAGATGTTGTGCAATGTAGAACCGTCAACTGTGTTAAGTTGATCAACAGTTACGTAATGTGCGAAACCGTCTTGACCAGCAACACCGTTACCAACAACGTTACCTGCTTGGTCTAACCAATCAAACTTAGCAACACCGTCGCCTGTAGTACCTGTTTGGGCACCTTGAACAACGACTTTACCTGCTTTGTCGATCCATTCACCAACGTAAGCACCATCTGCCAAAGGTTTAGATGGGAGCATAGCGTTAGGACCAGTGAAGCTGATGTTAACCCAACGTTGGATCAATACACCAAGGATGAACATACCAAGGATAGATGCACCTTTAGTAATTTGTTGAAGCATTCCTCCACCGAGGTCGCTTGTAATTGCAGTACCTTGTTTGTAACCAAACTCTTGTGTATACCACAAGAAAGCGATACGGATTGCATTCCAAACAACGAAGAAGAAGATTGGAGCGATAATAGAACCACCAGTTGCAAGTGAGGCAGCGATGGCACCAACGATAGGACGTACTGTGAACCAGAAGACTGGGTCACCGATACCAGCGAGAGGTCCCATCATACCGACTTTCACACCTTGGATAGCTGCTTCATCGATTTCAACACCGTTAGCGATTTCTTCTTCAAGGGCCAATGTAACACCGACGATAGGTGCGGCTACGTATGGGTGAGTATTGAAGAACTCCATGTGGCGTTTCAAAGCTTCTTTAGCTTCTTCAGAACCTGGTTTGTAGAACTGTTTCAATGCAGGGATGATTGAATAGAGGAAACCAAGGTTTTGCATACGTTCGTAGTTCCAAGAACCTTGAAGGAACATTGAACGGAACATAACGCTCAAGCGTGTGTTTTTAGAAAGGCTAAACTTTTTATTTGTATTTTCCATTTTTATAAAATCTCCTTCCTAATTAATAATCGTTGAGAATATCGCCGATTGGGTCACCACTTGAAGAAGCAGTTCCACCGTTACCAGCAGTATTAGAAAGATTGAGGTAGATAAGAGCGATAACAACACCAAGGATACCCATACCAATCAAAGTGATTGAAGAAAGTGGTGCGAGTACAAATCCGAGGAAGAAGAATGGCCATAGCTCTTTAGTTGCCATGAGGTTGATAACCATTGCGTAACCAACAACAACAACCATACCACCACCAACAGCAAGACCTTTAGAAACCCAATCAGGAATTGAGTTCAAGGCAGCAGTTACTGTTTCAGCAGGGATAGCAAGGATGATTGCAGCAGGGATAGCAATACGCAAACCTTGAAGAAGGAGTGCGAACATGTGCCAACCAGCAACACCTGAGTAAGAACCTTTTTCAGCAGCAGCATCAGCTAAGTGAACGATACCAACTGAAAGGAAACGAACCAATGTAGTAAGTACGAGACCAGCAGTTGCCAACAAGATAGCGGCAGGTACGATAACACCAGTGATGTGTGTCAAGTCAAAGTTACCACCTTGAACCATCAAGATAGCAGAAGCGACAGAAGCAAGTGCAGCGTCAGGTGCGACAGCGGCACCAACGTTAGCCCAACCAAGGGCGATCATTTGCAATGAACCACCCAAGATGATCCCTGCAGCCATGTGACCAGTAGCGATACCGATCAATGAGCAGGCGATAATTGGTTGGTGAAATTGCCATTGGTCCAAGATACCTTCAAGTCCAGCTAAGAACGCGAAGATAAGAACTAAAATGATTGAAATAATACTCATTTTATAAATTTCTCCTAATAATATTTAATTTTACTTAACGTCTGCTTTGTTAATCAAAGCAAACAAGTCAGATTTAGAATCGTTAGGGACTTTACGAACGTCAAATTTAACGCCGAGATCACGTAACTTTTCAAAAGCGGCAACATCATCTTTGTTTACAGACAATACTGAGTTAAGCATTGTTTTACCTGTACTGTGTGCCATAGAACCCACGTTAAGTGTTTCTACAGGTACGCCACCTTCAATAGCAGCAAGTGCGTCTTGAGGAGTTTCAAACAAGAGAAGAGCTTTAGTTTCACCAAAACGTGGATCTTTAGCAACTTCAATCATTTTCTTGATAGGGACAACGTTGGCTTTAACACCTGGAGGTGCAGCTTGTGTGATAAGTGTTTTACGCATCTCATCTTTGGCAACAGCGTCAGAAACAACGATGATACGGTTTGCTTTTGAATCTGGAGTCCAAGCAGTAGCAACTTGACCGTGGAGAAGACGTGAGTCGATACGTGCAAGATTAATTTTAATCTTACCATCACCAACAACAGTACCTTCTGGGATAGCGGCAGCGTTTACGCCAGCTTCAGCTGGTGTAGCGCTTTCTTCAGCAGGATTAAGCTCTTCTGGCAATGCTTTGATACCAGCTTTAGCTTCCTTAATAATGTTTGCAGCAACTTGTTCAACACCAGCAGAAGCATCCATCATACGTTCTGTGTAGGCTTGAATAAGCATTGGCAAGTTGAGGCCTGTGATGATAGCTACCTTGCGTTCTGGATTGGCACCCATAACAGCACTTGCTTGGTTAAATGGAGAACCGCTCCACAAGTCAGCAAGGACAAGGACTTCATCTTCAGCATCAAATGTTGCGATAGCGGCTTCGATTTTGGCGCGTAAGTCGTCTGGTCCTTCGTTAGGCATGAAAGTAACAGCTTGTACTTTCTCTTGCTCACCGAAGATCATTGAACCAGATTGCTTGATGCCCGCAGCGAATTCACCGTGGCTCGCAATAACAATTCCGATACTCAATTGAGTAACCTCCTTATAAATTTTTATATAATATAATTATTACTGTCCTAGTATACTACAAATTGAAAACATTTGCAAAAATTTGTGAAACTGGTTTCATAAATCTGATTTTTTAATTTAACTGACGAAAATAAAAACAACTTGTCAATCAAAAACAAGCTGTATATATAATGAAAATACCTAATTAAAAATCACGAAATAGTTAGATAAAGAAGTAATTTTATGGTAAAATAAATATCAGAGTTTAAGGTTTTAAGATTTGGTAATCTTTATCGCAGCTGTTGGGCAAGCCTTGGCTGCACTTATTATTTTATCATCAGAAAAATATTCTTTTTCCAGTTTATCGGAATTATTAAATTTAACGATACCGTTATCATGGTAATCGAAGACATCTGGAGCATGTAAATAACAAAGGCCACATGCAATACAATTTTCTGGTATTATGTTTACTTTCATACAATGATGATAATATAAAAAAATAAAAAAGGAAAGGAAAAAGATGTGGCAGAAAAAGAACCGTGGGATAAAGAAATCTATAAGGCCATGAAAGCAGATTCCGAAAAAAGTCGTTCGGGCAGCAAGCCAAGAAAAAAACACAATAACAAGTCATTAACTTCACGTGCTTTAACCTTTACTGTCGTGACGATGTTTTTACTGGTTGGTTTCATGATTGCCTTTATTCTTTGGAATAATCAAACGCAACATAGCGGTGGATTTGCTCAGGAAAATCCAGAAAAAACTGTAGAGCAAACCACGGAGCAACAAACAGAACAGACTACTGAAGAAGTGAAACCAGAAGAAAGTACTGTAGCTCCACCGCCAACCACTGAAGAATCTTCCACTGAAGAGGGTGGAACTTATGTTATTGTAGCTGGAGACGATCCAAGTAAGATATCAGCGAAGACAGGTGTTGCATGGTCTGTAATTGCCAGCCTTAATAATATCTCAGCAACAGGATACAATGCCGATGGTTCACCAATATCACCTGGGCAAGTATTAAAATTAAAATAATAAAAAGTATTCATATATAGGAAAGAAACATGATAAAGTTACAAATTGCTGTTGATGGACCCGCCTCAAGCGGAAAATCAACTGTCGCTAAAATCGTTGCACAAAATCTTGGGATTATCTATTTAGATACAGGTGCGATGTACCGTGCTGCAACTTTGGTTGCCCTCCAAAACAAAACGGAGGATCCTCAAAAAATTATTGATGTGATCAAGAAAAAACCAATTTTCTTTAAAAATACAGCTGATGGACAACTTGTATTTTTAGGAACAGAGGATATTACTAAGATTATTCGTACAAACGAAGTAACACAGAATGTTTCAAAAATCTCTGCTTTAGCTCCAGTACGGGAATTTTTAGTTGCTGAGCAACAGCGCATTGCTGACGAAGGTGGCATTATCATGGATGGACGTGATATTGGTACGGTTGTCCTACCTCATGCAGATTTGAAGATTTTCCTCGTGGCTTCTGTGGATGAACGAGCAGAGCGTCGTTATAAAGAAAATTTACAAAAAAATATTCCTACTGATTTGGAAAAACTCAAAGTGGAAATCGCCGAACGTGATCGTAAGGATAGTACACGAGCAGTTTCCCCTCTAAAACAAGCAGAGGATGCAATTTTACTAGACAGTACAGGAAAAACGATTGATCAAGTGGCAGGTTTCATCGAAGAAAAAGCACGAGAACTCTTGTAATCAATCAATTTTTAAAGGAACAAACGGAGTAAAGGTATTCCGTTTGTTTTTCTATAAATAAAGGAGGTCAACTTTGGAAATAAGAAGTATTGGGCGAAAAGACTATAGAGAAGTTGAGCAGTTAATTCGTCAATCATTTAGCAGGTCCGAACATGGTTATGGTAATGAAGCAGAGCTCGTGGAAAAGATTCGGACAGATTGTAGCTATGTCGATGGTTTAGAAGTTGTCGCCGCTGAAGGAGAAAAAATTATTGGTTATGGTTTACTAAGTGAAGTCGAGATTATCAACGATAAAGAAAGTTTTACAGGGCTGGTTCTTGCGCCATTAGCTGTTTTACCTTCTTGGCAAGGTAAAAAAGTGGGAGAAAATTTGCTGAAAGAGTTGGAAAAGCGTGCCGTTCAACAAGATTTCCCTTTTATAAGTATTCTGGGGCATCCCCAATATTATTCTCGTTTTGGCTATGTATCTGCTGAAAAATATAAGGTTACGGCACCATTTGACGTTCCAGCAGAAGCTTTTATGATTCGTCCTTTACAACCCAATGCACTAAAAAATATTTCGGGGTGTATCAAATATGCGCAAGCCTTTGATGTATAAACAGGGTGTGAGCAGCAGTAATAATATCAACTTCCACTTGATTTAAGCTATTTCTTTAAACTGGCTCACAATCTCCATTTATAAATTTTGTTATAATAAAGATAAAATTTTAAAAAAGGATTTCTATGCTTACTTATCTCCATGCTATTCAAATAGGTGTATTGCTCTTCTTTGTTTTTTTCTTGCTGAGCCTTATTCCTTATATGATTGTTCAATATCGTAAATATGGACGTGTTAACCCTTGGCGGTTTATTGTCAATTTTTCTTTTGTCCTTTATATAGTTTGTGCTTATGCGATGACTATTTTTCCTTTGCCTGATGTGGCACAGGTTGCACAGATGACAGGTCCTAAGCAAAATCTTGTTCCCTTTGAATTTGTACGTCAGTTCATCGCTTACAACCCGCTGGTACTTAACGAGCCTTCTACATGGCTAATGGCCTTGAAAGCACCAAGTTTCATCCAACCTTTTTTTAATCTTCTTTTGACGTTGCCATTTGGGATATATTTGCGTTACCTCTTTAAGCGTAATTTTTCGCAAACCTTAATGTGGAGTTTCATGCTCACCTTATCGTTTGAACTTTTACAGCGTTCGGCTCTTTTTGGTCTTTATCCTCGTCCTTATCGTCTTTTTGATGTTGATGATTTAATGATTAATACGCTAGGAAGTTTGCTTGGTTTTGGGATTGCTTGCCTACTTGTTAAGGTTTTACCAGATTTGGATGCCAAACAAGCCATTCCTGCTCAGATTGGGATGATACGTCGTAGTATTGCCTTTGGCGTAGATTTTGTTTTAGCAAATATTATTGCAAACATTGTACCTCATTTCTATATAGCAATGCTTATTACATTTGTGGGGATTCCAGTCATTTTTGGTGTCACTTTTGGCCAAAAACTTCTTAAGATAAGGATAGAAGGAAGTCGTTGGAAGATTTTAAGTCGACAACTCTTATCTTTCGTTAATTTTGGGATGATTGGTCTCTTGTCTTATTTCTTACAACGTTCAGCCTATATTCCACAAAAAGAACTGGGACAAAATTTCTTAATGGTAGTCCTTTCTTTCATTCTTCTTCTGTTACCTCTATTAGATATTCTCTTTGCCACACTTTCCCGTACACGAAAGTTGTGGTATGAACGCTTGAGTCAAACAGAGTTAAGTGCAAAAGAAATTTGAAATAAAAAAACGTTAGTAGGTCTAACGTTTTTTTTACTAAAAAGATGATTATTTATAAACGATGCCCGACACCGCGGCCAAATAAACCCGAAGTGGATATTTTGTTATAAAATTCGGTTGTCATAGGCGTTAAATTATAGCGAAGAGCTAGTGGACGTAATTGAGCCTCTAATTGGGTTAAGGCTTCTTCAAGATTGCCCTGACTTTCAATGTGATTTTTAGTTTCCAATATTAAAGTACGTTCCCACTCACGAATATGTTTACTCAAGATTAAATTATACATTTCGTTCAATATTTCAGTCTGATTTAACGGTTTTTTCATAGTTAAATTATAGCATGCAAGCCTTTTCGTTGTGCTATAATGTGCTTGGAGGAAGAGCTATGAGTAAAGAAATTGCAGTTTTTGCTGGTGGATGTTTTTGGTGCATGGTTGAACCTTTTGAAACTCGTCCAGGTATACTGTCTGTTACTAGCGGTTATACTGGGGGGCATGTCGATGACCCGACATATGATGAAGTATCGGGTAAATATACGGGACACACTGAAGCTGTGGAGATAATTTTTGAAAATACCGTTATTTCTTACGAGACCTTACTGGGAATTTACTGGAATCTTATTGATCCGACGGATGGAGAAGGTCAATTTTACGATCGAGGCAGTAATTATAGACCAGTTATCTACGTTGAGAATGATGAGCAACGTCAAACTGCTGAGAAAAGCAAGCAGGAATTGTCGGAGTCGGGGCTTTGGGATAAACCAATCATAGTCCCTATAGAAAATGCGCAAACATTTTGGCCAGCTGAAGATTATCACCAAGATTTTTATAAAAAGAACCCTAAAAGATATAAACAGATGCACAAGGCACGTGAACAGTTTCTGAAAGTTAAACGCTTCAGAAATAAATTTTTTGGCAAAAAAGCTTAAGAAAAGGATCTGTATTTTGCTGAGAATTATGAAAGGCTTTTATCAAAAATAAAAAATCATGATATAATAGACAGATAATGAAAGATAATAAACAAAAACGTTTTGAATACTTAAGAGCAAATAAAGCTTACTTAAGTGAACGCGAAAAGCAAGAATATTATGAACTAGTAGAAGAAATAGAAGGGTGGCAGGCCCTTGAAGAAGAATATGCGGCTGACATAGAAGAAGAGCGCGCACAGTCTGAAAGTTCTTCTTCTGAGAGACGGAGTAGATCCAGCCGTTCTTTAGATTCAGCACCAGCGCCCTTTTTATCCAAACGTGGGAAAAAGAAAGATAACCGTCGTGCGGAAGAGAGCATTGATGATGAAAGGCCTGAGGAAGCAGCAAGTAAAAAGCCAAAGAAAAAGAAAAGTTGGATAAAACGGATTTTCTTTATCTTAATCGCCTTGATTTTGATTATGATTGGTTTCTTCATTTATGGTTATCAGCGTGGGATTAGTCGAGAAGGTGGCGCGATCAAAGCCGAACAATTCAATGGTGCTGCCAATGCGGATGGCTCAGTCAATATCCTTCTCTTAGGTGCTGATCAACGACCAGGACAAAGCTCAGGAGTGGCCCATTCAGACAGTATTATGGTTTTGAATATTGGCAAAAGCGGCAAAATGCAATTGGTGAGCTTTATGCGTGATACTTTGGTCAACATTCCAGGAGTTGGTGATGCAAGCCAAGGACCTAACATGAAGCTTAATGCAGCCTTCACGATTGGTGAGCAAAATGAGAATCAAGGTGTTGAACTTGTGCGTCAAACCTTGCAACAAAATTTTGGTATAAATGCTAAATATTACGCTGTGGTTGATTTCTCAAGTTTTGCAACAGTGATTGACTCAATGTTCCCTGGTGGAGTAAAGATTGATGCCAAATTCGCCACAATTAATGGTCAAAAGTTTGATGAAGTCCCTGTACCGGATGATTTAGCAGAAACTGAAGGGATGGCTAAAAACGATAAGGAACTGAGTGCAGAAGAAGCCGCGGCCTTGGGCTATCCTGATGGTGGTGGAATCTTTATGATGATCAAGCAAGGCCCACAACGAATGGATGGACGTACACTTTTGAACTATGCACGTTTCCGCCACGATGATCAAGGAGACTTTGGACGTGTGCAACGTCAACAACAAGTGATGCAAACTCTCACATCGAAAGTTAAAAATCCGTTGACACTCTTTACTGGTGCAAGTGCCTTGGGTACAGCTCGAGCTGTTACAATGACTAATCTTTCTAACACATTCCTGATCACAAAAGCTTTACCGGCAATGTTTGGCGGTATAGAAAACACAACCATCCCATCCGACAATGATTGGCAATCTGCCTATGATATGTACGGAGGTTCAGGTATCCTCATTGATATGGACAAGTATAGTGCAAAAGCACAAGAACTTTTAGGACAATAAAAAAAGCATTCAACTATAAGTTGAGTGCTTTTTTAGTTTGTTATCCTTTATCTGCACCAGCAGTGATTCCTTTAACATAGAATTTTTGCATAACAATGAAGAGAATAGTGATAGGAATGGCGATAATCACACATCCTGCAACAAATTGGGTAAAGTTTGTTGCAGAGGAACCTCTGGAGTTGGTCATCATGTTTTGCAAGCCATAGGCAATGGTCCTTGATTTAGGATCGCCACCACCTAAGATGACACTCGCAAAGAGGAAATCAAGCCAAGGTGCAATAAAAGCAGTGAGTGATGTGTAAACAATCATTGGTTTTGACAAAGGCAAGGTAATTTTGGTGAAAATTTGCCATTTGGTTGCACCGTCAATCACAGCGGCTTCATCAATTGATGCAGGGATTGTATCAAGGAAACCTTTAAAGATATAGAAGCCTAAACCAGAGCCACCTATATAAATCAAAGTCAGTCCCACTAAGTTGGTCATATTGAATGATTTGAGGATGTAATAAAGAGCAATCATCGCCATGATACCTGGGAACATTCCAATGATAAGTGCTAACTGTAAGAATGGTTTGCGCAATTTGAAGCGTAAACGTGACAATACATAAGACATAACAGTAGTAATCAGCGTGTTAACAACTGCACAGATAACAGCGATGACAAAAGTATTAAGGAGCCAATGTCCGTAAGGATAAACCGGGTTATTGAAAATACCAGTAAAATTATCCAGGGTCCACTGCTGGGGAATGAATGTCGAAACAAAACCAGTGTTATTTTTAGAAAAGCTGGTAAGGATAATCCATACAATTGGGAAAATCCAGATGATTGCAAGTAAGGTCAAGAGCAAGTATCTGAGTACTAATGAAGCTTGACGTTGGCGTTTATATGATTTCATTTTAGCCCTCCTTAAAAGCATTTGTACGGCGGTAAGCAAACAATGAAGCTGTAGCTGAGATGATAAAGATAACGATACCAATAGCTGAAGCGATGTTATAACTTGGAATCGACTTCATGGTTAAGCTGTAAAGCCAGGTAATTAATAAGTCAGTGGAACCCGCTTGGAAGTATTCGGCGTTCAGTGGTCCACCACCAGTCAAGAGGAAAATAACATTGAAGTTATTGATGTTTCCGATAAATTGTTGGATTAAAGCAGGTGTCATAACAAACAAAATTTGAGGGAAAGTAATAGAGCGGAAAATATCAAAACTGTTGGCACCATCAATTTTTGCTGCTTCAATCTGATCTGATGGCAAGTTTTGGATAATCGCTGTTGAAATTAACATAGAGACAGGAATACCAATCCACATATTAACGCCGATAACAGAAAACTTCGCTAACAAAGGATCCATTAAAAATGGAATAGGATGATCAATAAGACCGATACTTTGGAGCCAACTGTTGAGCGGCCCATTGTTGTCTAGGAACATATTCATCATTAAGAGTGAAACAAAAGAAGGAACAGCCATAACGATAACAAAGAGTGTCCGCCAGAAAGCTTTAAATTTAATTCCAGATGATTCAATCAAAAGAGCAAGTAAAACACCAAAGAAGAAAGTTGTCGCTGTTGCAGCCACAGCCCAAACGAGAGTCCAGCCTAAGACAGGGAAGAAAGTTCCAGCGATGTTACCGGTCAGAATCTCACCAAATGAAGCGAACCCCGTCCAAGAAAATCCAATAGGATGATCTTGATTAAAATTGGTAAAAGCAATGGTAATCATGAAAAGCAAAGGAGCAATCGTGAAAACTAAAATGCCGAGTAAGGGAATCGCCATTAGTGTGTAATGGAGGCGACTGTCTAAGAGTGTAGCCAAATCCTCCATAGTCGTAGGGATATGTTCTCCGTCACGATTCAAGACATAGAGATGACGTGTGGAACGAAGGCTTGTGATATAGATGACCGCAACCATTGCAATGAGCACTAAGGACATGACACCAAAAAGGAGGATGAGCATGGAGTTGTCAGGTTGTTGAGTGACATAAATTTGTCGTGCTTCATCAAAAACGACTTGCTTAGTCTTGACATGTCCAAGGCTACTCAGAAGACTGATTGAGCTAATGCCATTGAAGATGAGCCAGAAAAGGAAGACAATTTCGATGATGAGGAAGCTAAAGCCCTTGAGCCATTGTTTATTTTTTAGTTGCGCTAAACCCATGATAAAGAAGCTGAGTTTTGTGAAAATATCACCTTCATGCCACACCTCTTTGTATGTTGCTTCAGGAGATGGTTTAATTTTCTTTTTAAACATATATTTTACCCTTTTGTATATAAAAAATAAGAGGATTAGGATGAGCCCAATCCCCTTAAGTTAATCAAAAATTATTCAGTAGCTGATGAGATTGATTTTACGAAATTATCAAGTTGTGCTTGGTATTGTGTAGCCGGAGTCTTACCTGTGTAGGCATTCTCGATAAGTGGGGCAGCCAAGTTCCAGAATGTTGCCATTTGTGGCATCTTAGGCATCAATGTATCGTTTTCTACTTGTTTGATAACTGCAAGAGCTACGGGATCTTTTGCAACTTCAGAATCTTTTTGGGCTTCTTTTGAAACTGGAATTGCATTATTAGCTTTATAGAGTGCTAATTGTGATTCAGTATTTGATAGATACTGAGCTAAAGCAGAAGCAGCAACAGGATCTTCTGATTGTGAATTCACAGCCAGTGTACCGACACCGGAGAAGGCTTGCATTTGTTTAGATCCTGATCCAAAATCAGCAGTTGGTAAGGTTGTTGCACCAAAGTTGTCGCCAAGGATTTCCTTCACTGTGCTACCGTCCCATGGGCCATCGAGGATTGCTTGTGTTTTACCAGATTTGAGGTCGGCCAGAAGGGCTGTACCCGACTGTTTAACACCAGGATTTGCTTTTTGTTGCGCAAACCAAGTCATAGCTTGAACGCCAGCTTTAGTATTTGCATCTGTACCATCAACCGTTTCGCCATCTTTACCGAAGAGCTGTGTTCCATTAGCTAGGAATACAGGATACCAGTTGTAGGAGTTTGTAAAATCTGTTCCAATTGGTGTTTCTGCTGTAAAATCTGCCCAATCTTTTGGAGCTTCACTAAATTTTGCCTTGTTGTAGTAAACAATATTTGACTGTTCATCTTGTGGATAAGCGTAGAGTTTACCTTTCCAAGAGACAGCATCAACAGCGATAGAAATATCATTTGATTTCACCCAATCTGTTGCTGATGGTGAAAGAGGATTGATGTAGCCCGCTTCAGCCATGGCCCCCAACTGGTCGTTGGGTACTTTAAAGACATCTGCGGCTTGTCCGGGGTCTTTACTCACATCTTGTTTTGCATTCGCAGAACCATTTGGAGACTGTGTGACTGTAACTTTAATGTTTGGATATTCTTTGTTGAAGTTTTTAATTAAATCTTTATAAGAAGCAACATTTGCTGGATCGACCCAGAGAGTAACGGCTCCTTTATGGTCTTTAGCATCTGAAGATGAAGAAGTTGTGCTTTCACTACCCTTACTATTCCCACAAGCAGCGAGGCTAGCAAGAGCAATCAGAGAAACGCTACTCAGAGCGATTTTTTTCCATGTGTTCATAAAATATTTCCTCCTAATGAAAATAATTATTCTAATTTGTAATTCTATTTTATGCAAACGCTTCCGTTTTGTCAAGTGCAAACTTATTACAATTTGATTACTGTATATGTTGGTATATACATGTTATGGCTGCATATAATAGAAAGTTTTACAATAGTTTTTATTTTCGATAAAAAAATATACTGCAAACGGTTGCGCAAAAGATGAGCTTATGCTAAAATGAAAAAAACAAGAAAAAAAGAGGTATTTATTCATGAATAAAGCAGCCATTTATCACCGTCCAGAATCAGAATTTGCTTATCTCTATACAGAGGAAACAATTCATATCCGTTTACGTGTTGCACGTGACGACATTCAAAGTGTTGCATTGATCTATGGTGACCCTTATATGTTTGTAAAACGCGATGATGAATCAGAAATGGTTTGGGATTATCAAGAAGTAGAAATGAAACATGGTTTATCCACAGCAGAAAGTGATTTCTATGTGACAGAGGTCGGCGTTCCGCATAAGCGTATGGACTACTTGTTCGTGATTACGGATTACGATGGGGAAAAGGTTGTCTATAGCGACTCTGGTATTCTTCCTTACCAAGTAAAATTACTCACAAAAAAATATGCAGCATTTCGTATGCCATTCTTCCATGAGGTTGATCGTTTTAAGGCTCCTGAATGGGTTAAAAATACAGTTTGGTATCAAATATTCCCAGAACGCTTTGCTAATGGAAATCCAGCCATTAATCCAGTTGGAGTGAAAGAATGGGATCCAACTGAATCTCCCAATCGTCAAGACTTGTATGGCGGCGATCTCCAAGGAGTAATTGATCATTTAGATCATCTGACAGACTTAGGCGTAAATGGCATTTACTTTACTCCTGTTTTCCAAGCCTATTCTAACCATAAGTATGATACGGAAGATTATTTGAAAATTGATCAGTATTTTGGTGATTTAGAAGTTTTCAAAACATTAGTGAAAGAGGCACACCAACGAGGGATTAAAGTAATGCTTGATGCGGTCTTTAATCATATTGGGGATACAAGCCCGCAGTGGCAAGACGTTCTCAAGCATCAAGAAAATTCAAAATATGCGGATTGGTTCCATGTTAATCAATGGCCCGCAACTTACACGCCAACCGAAGATTTTGAGGTTTCTGAAGCAGCAACTTACGATACATTTGCCTTTACACCGCATATGCCAAAATTAAATACTGCCAATCCAGAAGTTCAAGAGTATTTGCTTAATATTGCAGAATACTGGATCAAGGAGTGCGATATTGATGCATGGCGTTTAGATGTGGCAGACGAAGTCGATCATGCTTTCTGGAAAAAATTCCGTACTACATGTGATGCAGCGAAGGATGATTTCTACATATTAGGAGAAGTTTGGCATTCAGCACAACCTTGGCTTGTTGGTGATGAATTTTCGGCAGTGATGAACTATGCTTATACAAATGCGATTATTGATACTTTTGTGAAAGAAGAGTTAAGCTTAGAACAAATGGTTTCAGCGATTAATGCTCAACTTATGCTTTATCGTAAACAGACGAATCAAGTTATGTTTAACATCTTAGATTCCCACGACACACCTCGTCTTTTAACACAAGCTAAAGGAAGTAAGGACTTGGTCAAACAAGTCCAAGCTTTCATGTATCTCCAACCAGGTGTCCCTTGTATCTATTATGGTGACGAATATGGGCTAGATGGTGGCGCTGATCCAGATTGCCGTAAATGTATGCCTTGGACCGAAGAACATCAAGATTTAGAAATGTTTGCTTTCTTCAAAGACTTAGTAGCTTTCCGTAGAGAATACGCGGAGACACTAAGCCAAACAGATTTAGACTGGCAGTGTGTTGATGATACTCAAGGAGTGGTGAAACTGGAACGTGGCGCACTTAAGGCAGTCTTTAACAAAGGTGAACAGCCAGTTAGTGTTGAAGAGGGAGAAATAGTCTTGGCCCATTTGGCTGAAGACAATTATGTTCAGAAAAACGGATTTATAATCTATAAATAGTAGAAATTAAACAAGAGATAGAGATGAAACGTTAGCTCATTCTTCTAAAAGATAACTCTGCCCAGATATTGCTTCTTATATGGAAAAATTTTGACATAATAGAGAAAAAGCCCCTCGGTTTCGAGTGAGTGGGTGCAGGGAAACACCTAGAGTAAAATATTTAAGCAGAATTATAGACAAATGTCTTTCTGACTCTATTTATTGTTTGCGAAGGACTAGCTTTAATTTCAAGAGATATAATCAAAAGGAAAAAATGAAAAAAGACGATTTTGCGAATTGGACAGGTTACCAGATTTATCCTAAGTCTTTTAAAGACAGTAATGGTGATGGTATGGGGGATTTACAGGGAATTATCGAAAAGCTGCCTTACTTGAAAGATTTGGGGATAGATTTTATTTGGCTTAACCCCATTTACACAAGTCCACAAGTCGATGGCGGCTACGATATAGCTGATTTTTATAGTATTGATGCTCGCTTTGGTAGCTTGGAAGATTTAAAAGAACTTCTGCAAAAAGCGCATGATAACGGCTTGAAAGTGATTATGGATTTGGTTGTGAATCATACTTCCGATCAGCATCCTTGGTTTATTGAAAGTCAAAAATCAAAGGATAATCCCTATCGAGATTACTATCACTGGGCAGATGCAACACCCGAAAAAATGCCGAATGATTGGCAATCTTTCTTTGGCGGCTCTACTTGGACTTATGATGAGCAGACGCAACAAGCTTATTTTCATGTCTTTGCGAAAGAACAACCTGACTTGAACTGGAAGAATCCCCAAGTGCGTCAGGAAATCTATACGATGATTAAATGGTGGTTGGAATTAGGTATAGATGGTTTTCGTTTGGATGCGATTTCTCATATTCAAAAGGAAGACTGGTCTTTTAATATCAAGTCTCTAAGAGGAAATGACCCTTGGCAGCCTTTTATGAATGTGTCAGGTATTGAAAATTATATGGCTGATTTAAAAGAAATATTTGACCAATCTGATGCTTTAACAGTTGGGGAAGCTTCAGGTGTGACTTCAACTGAGGCGCCTGATTGGACGGATGCAAGGTCTGGCTACCTTAAGATGATTTTTGAATTGGAACACAATGTACGTCAGAAGAATTACGCAGGACGTGGCTGGATGTATGGTTACAAAAAGACAATTATTCGTTGGCAAAAGGATATGCTTGCACGAGGTTGGAATGCACTTTATTTAGAAAATCATGACCAACCACGAGCAATCAGTTGTTTTGGTGATGGCAGCATCGCGTCGGCTAAAGCTTTAGCCGTATCTTATATGCTTCTTCGAGGGACTCCATTTATCTATCAGGGACAAGAAATTGGAATGAGTAATTTTCCTTTTACAGATATCACCCAGACAGATGCAACTGAAATCAAGCAGGTTTATGAAGCGTTAATTTTTCAGGGGATGACTAAAAGTGAAGCTTTGGATACAGTGATGGCAAACAGCAGAGATCACTCTCGTACACCGATGCAATGGGACACGAGCCCAAACGCAGGATTTACCAGTGGCAAACCTTGGATGCCTATTCATCCAGATTATAAGGAAGTAAACACAGAAAAATCACAGGAGCTTATCGATCTTTATAAAGTCTTAATTCATCTTCGCCATGAGGAAGAAGACATTGCGCGTGGGTCAATAAAGTTTTGGTTTGAGCAACATCTGACAGCCTTTGTTTACGAACGTGACTCATTTTTGATTATTACGAATTTAGGTACTAAAAAAGCACATCTGGACTTTAACCAAGTAGAAATAGAAGATTACCAGCATATTTTAGGAAGCCGCCCAAGAAAGTTGGAAAAGAAGATGACTTTCTTTCCTTGGGAATATCAAGTGTTTAAGAAAAAGTAAGAAAAGAAAAAGATAGGAAAAAAGATGAAAAAAATCAGCAGAATTATGGAAATTGATCCTTGGCATATCCAATCCAGTAAATTAGAAAAGGAAGAACGCCGTCTTCAGGAATCTTTAACCTCAATCGGGAATGGTTACATGGGAATGCGCGGTAATTTTTCAGAAAAATACTCAGGCGATCACCATCAAGGTACATATATTGCAGGTGTCTGGTTTCCAGATAAAACGCGTGTGGGGTGGTGGAAAAATGGTTACCCAGAATATTTTGGTAAGGCAATCAATGCTTTGAACTTCTCAGGAGTTTCACTTTTTATCGATGATGAAGAAGTTGACCTTTATACTGATAGTATCACTAATTTCCACCTTTCCTTAGATATGCAAAAAGCAGTTCTCTCTTATTCTTATGAAAAAGCTGGCGTTGCTGTTTCCGTTGAGCGTTTTATGTCGATCGTTCATCCAGAATTAGCTGTCTTCTCCTTCAAATTCTCTAGTGTGGATGGTCAATCGCACAAAGTACGTACTGCTTCATTTATTGATGCTGATGTGCACAATGAAGATTCCAATTATGAAGAAAAATTCTGGACTGTTTTAGATAAAGGAGGCGACAAAGAAGGAACTTACATTGCCAATCAAACGATTGCTAACCCCTTTGGCGTAGAGCAATTTACCGTACTGGCAGGGCAAAGTTTTAAGGGAGATTTTCAAGCTCAAGGGCAAGAAACTCAAGAAGAAAAAGTTATTAATTACCATGAAGCAACTGTGGAACAGGAAACACTACATTTTGAAAAACGTGTGATTGTTCTGACGAGTCGTGATTATAGTAATTTAGCTGCAATGCATGAAGCCTTAGCAAGCCTAGAAGAAGTAATTCAAGTGAAATCTTATACACAACTTTTACAAGAGCATGCAGAAGCTTGGGGCGAACGTTGGGAACTTGCGGATGTGGAAATTAAAGGTTCTGATCAAGCACAACAAGGTATTCGTTTCAATCTCTTCCAACTTTTTGCAACTTATTATGGTGAAGACGAGCGCCTCAATATTGGTCCTAAAGGCTTTACAGGGGAGAAATATGGCGGAGCAACTTATTGGGATACTGAAGCCTATGCAGTTCCGCTTTATCTTTCTTTAGCAGATCAGCAAGTGACGCAAAACTTATTACGCTACCGTCATAAACAATTGCCCCAAGCACAACACAATGCAAGACAGCAAGGTTTGGCTGGAGCACTTTATCCAATGGTGACTTTTACAGGTATTGAGTGCCATAATGAATGGGAAATCACTTTTGAGGAAATTCATCGTAACGGTGCTATAGCTTATGCTATTTATAATTACAGCAATTATACTGGCGATGAAACCCATTTGGCTCAGGAAGGTCTTGAAGTACTTGTAGAAATTTCACGCTTCTGGGCAGACCGTGTTCACTATTCGGAGAGACAAAAAGCTTACATGATTCATGGGGTTACAGGACCAAATGAATATGAAAATAATATCAATAATAACTGGTATACCAACACATTGGCAACTTGGGTTTTGAATTATACAATGGAAGGTTTGAAAAAATACCCTCGGCCAGATTTACAGGTTTCGACAGAAGAATTATCGCAGTGGACTGATATCACTACCCATATGTATTATCCGACAGATGAAGAGTTAGGGATTTTTGTCCAGCATGATGGCTTTTTAGACAAGGATTTGACGCCAGTTGCGGATTTAGATCCCAAGCACTTGCCTTTGAATCAAAACTGGTCATGGGATCGTATTTTGCGCTCACCATATATTAAGCAGGCAGATGTTTTGCAAGGGATTTATTTCTTTGGCAACCAATATAGCTTGGAAGAAAAACGTCGTAACTTTAACTTTTATGAGCCATTAACTGTTCATGAAAGTTCACTTTCTCCATCCATTCACGCAATTTTAGCTGCCGAACTTGGAATGGAAGATAAAGCAGTTGAAATGTATGAACGGACTGCACGTTTGGACCTTGACAACTACAATAATGATACAGAAGACGGTTTACATATTACCTCAATGACAGGTTCTTGGTTGGCGATTGTGCAAGGTTTTGCACAAATGAAAACGTGGAACGGTCAGTTAAGTTTTGCGCCTTTCATTCCAAATGCTTGGGATGCTTATAGCTTCCGTATTAATTATCGTGGGCGTCTGCTCAAAGTCAGTGTAGGAGAAAAGCTTCAGATAAAATTGCTCAAAGGTGAACCGATTGCCTTAGAAGTTTATGGTGAATCAGTCCAATTGGAAGGTACTTATGAAGCAGAGGTGAAGCATGTTTAAAGCAGTATTATTTGATCTTGACGGAGTAATTACCGATACCGCAGAGTATCATTTTCAAGCCTGGAAAGCTTTGGCTGAAGAATTAGGAATAGCTGGAGTAGATAGAACTTTTAATGAACAGCTCAAAGGTGTATCCCGCGAAGATTCTTTGAAAAAAATATTGGAGCTTGGTGGAAAGAGTGAAACATATGATGCCGAAAGTTTTGCTCAGCTTGCTAAGCAAAAAAATGATAACTATGTCCAAATGATTCAAAAGGTAGGAACAGAGGATATTTATCCTGGCATATTAGATTTGCTGAAAGATTTACGCGCCCAAAATATCAAGATTGCTTTGGCTTCTGCCTCAAAAAACGGTCCATTCCTTCTTGAAGCGATGAAGTTGAGTACGTATTTTGATGCCATTGCTGATCCGGCAAAAGTTGCAGCTTCAAAACCTGCACCAGATATCTTTTTGGCTGCTGCAGCCGGTGTTGATGTTCCTATTACTTCATGTATAGGAATTGAAGACGCCCAGGCTGGTATTGCAGCGATAAAAGCAGCAGGCGCATTACCTATAGGTGTGGGTTCTGCTGAAGACTTAGGAACGGATATTGCTTTAGTTTCAAATACAAACAGTTTGTCTCTTGAATTATTAACAAAAGTTTGGGAAAATAAGTAGAAGAGAGTAGAATCAGGAGATAGTATATGGCCGTTACGATAAAAGATGTAGCAAAAAAAGCGGGTGTGAATGCTTCAACAGTTAGCCGTGTTCTCAAAGACAGTTCGGAAATCAGTGAGAAGACAAAAGTTAAAGTAAGAAAAGCAATGCAAGAACTCGGCTACACGCGCAATGTGGCGGCTCAGATTCTAGCATCAGGGAAATCTAATACGATTGGAGTCGTCTTTCCTCCTGTCGAAGACAAATCAAACCAACCTTTTTATATGAAAGTTTTGACTTCGATTAATGAAACAGCACGCAAATACGATGTTTCAATTGCTGTTGTGACTGGTTATCAAGAGAGTGAGCTGAAACAACAAGTTGAGTTGATGTATTCCGAGAAGCGCGTGGACGGTTTTATTATCCTTTATGCTGGGAAAGCAGACAGTGTACGCAATTACCTTTTTGATAACAAGATTCCTTTCGTCCTTTTAGGCACGCCAACAGAAAAGCAAAATGAAATTACACATGTGGATAATGACAATGTCTTGATGGGGCATGAGGCGACCAGATATTTGATGGATTTGGGGCATTCGGAGATTTCTTTTGTGACCGATACGAAAGATGGTGAAGTCTTTGAGGAACGCTATCAAGGCTATCAAGATGAAATGCTGAAAAAACAAGGTAAGCCGAATTTACTCGTTTTTGAAGAAAATATGACCTTGAAAGATGAAACAGGCCTTGTTGTTATGGATGAAGTCTTAGCTTTGAAAGTAATCTCTCGCTTGTCAGAGCAAGGTGTGAAAGTACCAGAAGATGTTAGCGTGATTACTTACAACAACTCTGCCTTTTCAACACTTGTTCACCCTTATCTGACAACCTTTGACATCAATATCGTACGTCTTGGAGCAGCAACAGTCGAGAAGTTTCTTGGGCTGACGCAAAATAAGGAAGCCTTCCATGATAAAACAATTATTCCTTTTGAGCTTATCCTAAGAGAAACGACAGCGCCTAAAGAAAAAGAGTAAAGAAAAAGAGTAAAGAAAAACAGTGAAGAAATCCCTTCACTGTTTTGTAATGAGTAAATTTCAAAAAAGATTAGCTTTCACCTTCTTTTAGCTTTAAATAAGAAAAAAAGGTCATAATAGTGTAAAATAAAGGGAAGGATGGGTAAATTTCTCGTGTAAATTTTCCCGTTAGTGTAAGAAAGATGGATGCGATGATTAAAATATTATTAGTTGAAGATGACCTCTCTTTGTCAAAATCAGTTTACGATTTCTTGAAATCTTTTGCTGAGGTAAAGCAAGTTTTTGATGGTGAAGAAGGACTTTATGAAGCAGAAATGGGGATTTATGATTTAATCCTCTTAGACTTAATGTTGCCTGAGAAAAACGGATTCGAAGTACTCAAAGAATTACGTGATCAGAATATTGATACACCAGTTTTAATTATGACTGCAAAAGAGTCTTTAGATGATAAGATGCACGGTTTTGATGTTGGAGCAGATGATTATTTGACGAAACCTTTCTATCTTGATGAGTTGAAAGCGCGTATTCAGGCGCTCTTAAAACGTACAGGAAAACTGGAAGATGCTAACGGTCTTTCTTATGGCAATGTGCGCTTGAATTTGACCAATAAGTCAGCATTTGTGAATGACACACCAGTGGAATTAATCGGTAAAGAGTTTGATCTTGTAGTTTATTTGATGCAAAACCAAAATGTCATCTTGCCTAAAGAACAAATCTTTGACCGCATTTGGGGCTTTGACAGTGACACGACAGTAACTGTAGTTGAAGTTTATATGAGTAAAATCCGTAAAAAACTTAAAGATACAGACTTTGCCCAAAATCTAGCTACATTGCGTAATGTCGGCTATATTTTACGGTAAGTTTTATGAAAAAGATAATTGAAAAAATAAAATCGATGCCAATTGTGAAAAATGATGGGAAAAATTTCCTTCATTTTTTTCTAGATTTCACGATCATCTTCTTTGCACTCACAGTAATTATTTTGCAAGTGCTCACAAGCGGGGTCTATAAGTCTACTGACCAAAATTTACGAGATTTAGCAGCTAATCCAGATATTTTAAGAGCGCTGGCACTTGATCAGGCGGGAGTCAATCAAGGGACATTTGAAATTAATCAAGGCAATTACAGTCCAACAAACAGTATCGTCATGTACGATGAAAAGGGCAATGTCTTAGGACCAACAGGCAGTGTTGATGCAACAACGAAACCAGGAAGCAGCAGTCAGCAACAAATCATACGTGTCGACCTCGTACGTTATCAACTTGAGAAGACAGCCAAGTTAGACAAGGACGCCCTTGGACAAATCAAGTCGATTTCTATTCGGAATCCTTATGGTCCTGATTGGCATTATCGATATGTTACCTTGGCGATGCCACAATCAAACCTGGACACAACCTATGGTGCAAGCAACATTGCTTATATTCAAGTTTTTAGTAACGTGGATCAACTTCAAGATAGCTTGAGTCGGAGTAATTTTATTATCATTACAACAATGGTTATGTTCTGGTTTATTTCCGTGATTATTAGCTTGTATCTTGCCAACTGGACGCTGCGTCCTGTTATGGTTGCCTATGAAAAGCAGAAAGCTTTTGTTGAAAATGCAAGCCATGAGCTAAGAACGCCTCTCGCTATTTTACAAAATCGCTTAGAATTACTTTTCCAAAATCCGAATGCAACAATAATTGAAGAATCTGAAAATATCTCAGAGAGTCTTTCGGAAGTACGTAATATGCGACTTTTGACGACTAATCTGTTGAACATGGCGCGACAGGACAATAACATTAAAACAAATCCTGAGCCAACAGATAAGGAATTCTTTGAAGCCATCTTTAGCAATTACCAGCTCTTGGCAGAAAGTTCTGATAAGTCTTTAAAAACTACCTTAAAATTTGAAGGAGCTTTAAGTTTAGATCAAAGCTTAGTGAAGCAACTTTTAACGATTTTGTTTGATAATGCCATGAAATATACAGGCGAAGATGGTGAAATTCAAGTTGATGTTCAAAAAAATGGAGCAACCCTTCTACTGAGTGTGTCTGATAATGGAGAAGGAATTACAGCAGCTGATAAGAAAAAAATATTTGACCGATTTTACCGTGTGGATAAAGCAAGAACACGACAAAAAGGTGGCTTAGGTCTTGGCTTATCCCTTGCACAGCAAATAGCTGAGGCACATAATGGCCGAATCACGGTTGAAGATAATCAACCGCGTGGTACAAAATTTACTGTCCGTTTACGGACAAGTCCATCTCCCAAATCAGCAAAAGTGAACAAAAAGTAATAGAATAGATTGTAAACTTATGCACTATGAATAAAAGTGAAAAATGAGTGGAAAGAGGCAAAGATGACTATTTTAGATAAAGTAAATGCGCCAGCAGATTTAAAAAAGCTAAGCGCTGCTGAATTAACCGAACTTGCTCAAGATGTTCGAGGAGCAGTGCTCAATAAAGTCAGTCAGATTGGGGGACATACAGGACCAAATCTGGGTGTCGTAGAATTAACCATTGCCTTGCACAAAGTCTTTCAATCGCCTGTGGATAAATTCGTTTGGGATGTTAGCCACCAAACTTATCCACATAAAATTCTAACAGGACGTAAACACGGTTTTCAAGATGGGCATTTTCATGACATCACGGGTTATACAAGTCAACATGAATCAGAACATGATTTTTTCACTGTTGGACACACCTCAACGTCTGTTGCAAATGCGATGGGACTGGCTAAAGCACGTGATTTAACAGCGCAAAAAGGTAATATTATTGCTATTTTAGGTGATGGTTCACTTTCTGGTGGCTTAGCGTTGGAGGCAATCAGCAATGCTGGTGCTTATGATAAAAATTTCATCCTGATTCTCAATGATAACCAAATGTCAATCGCTGAAAATCATGGTGGGATTTATAAAGGATTAGCTGAATTACGCGCAACAGATGGTCAATCACCAAATAATCTGTTTAAAGCATTTGGATTAGATTATAAGTATTTAGCAGATGGTAATAATCTCGAGGCGCTCATTTCTTTTTTTGAAGAAGTAAAGGATATTGACCATCCGATTGTTTTACATGTCAATACCGAAAAAGGACATGGTTATCAACCTGCTGTTGACATGAAGGAAGCCTTCCACTGGCGCTCTCCCTTCAATTTAGCAGACGGTTCTTTGAAAAATATAAGTTCAGCGAAAAATTATACCCGTATTATTCTTGATTATATGGAAGAAAAAGTTGCTGAGGGTATGCCTTTAGTCGCAGTCAATGGTGGAATTCCAATGGTGAATAACCTAAAGGAATTTGCTGAAAAGCACCCAGAAAACTATGTTGATGCTGGGATTGCTGAACAATATGTGACGACCTTTGGCGGAGCGGTTGCAGCAGGTGGGGCACGTGCAATGATTTTTCACAATTCGACCTTCATGCAACGTGCTTATGATCAATTTTTACATGACTTGGCAATCAACAAGGAACCAGCGGTCGCTATTGTAAAATCAGCCTCCATCTCTGGTTCGGATAAAACTCACCAAGGGAGCTTTGCAATAGGTATGCTCTCTAACATTCCTGATTTGGTCTACTTGGCGCCAACGAGTGAAGAAGAGCTTGTAGCAATGTTGGATTGGGCACTGACACAAAAAGACCATCCAGTGGTACTACAAATTCCTGAGCATGGTGTGGAAAATCGTTCAACCGTGTTGACTGATTTCAGTAAAGCACAGTATGGAATTGTGCGTAAAGGTGAAGAAGTTGCCATTCTGGCCTTGGGCGGTCTTTTTAGTCACGGTCAAAAAGTAGCAGAAGAACTGGAGAAATTACAGATCAATGCTACACTAGTTAATCCAATGTTCGTTGCAGAACTTGATAAGAAAACCTTGAAAGAATTGACTGGGGACCATAAAGTCTTTGTGACCATCGAGGATGGTATTCTAGATGGCGGTTTTGGTCAAAAAGTTGCTGGTTATCTTGGACAATTTGGTGTGAAAATATTGAATTATGGTGCAGATAAGGAGTTTAATGACTCTGTTGCTGTGGATGAACTTTATGATCGTTATCATTTGACGCCAGAACTGATGATTGCAGATATTCTAGAAGCCCTAAAATAAAAGGAAAAAATGAAAAAAGTTTTAGTCAAAACTGTACATGGTTATCAGAGATTTATTTCCCCTCTGTTACCGCCGGCTTGTCGTTATTATCCAACTTGTTCGAATTATATGATTCAAGCTATTGAGAAGCATGGAGCGACCAAGGGAATTGCAATGGGAACCTCAAGGCTTTTACGATGTCATCCATTTTGTAAACCAGGTTATGACTTGGTACCTGATAAGTTTTCCCTGCGAAGAAATTACGAGACACCTGAGGACAAAAAGAAGAAATCTTGAAAAATTTGTTATAATCATAGGTGAGGATGAATTTCCAAGACAGATTTAAATAAATCCATAATTAAAATAAGTAAACAGGACAACCTTCAAGTCATTGGGCTTGGGGGTTTTACTCTTGTAATTCTTACATTATAAGTAAAATGATAAAAGGTTAAGATAGGGAAAATATCTGACTTAAAATAATTTAGAAAGTACTTGTTAACTTTTATAAAGTATGCTTTAATTAAATATGTAAAAAGTATTTGACATTATTGGCATCTTCGAGTGACTAGAGCTAAAAAGGAAGAACTCATGTATTTTGGGGCAAAAAATTTAAATGTATATTACGGTAAAAAGCAGGTTCTAAGAGATGTATCTTTGGAAATTGAGCAGGGCAAAACGACAGCGATTATCGGAATAAATGGCTCAGGGAAGTCGACATTACTCAAAGCCCTGGGACGTTTAATCAAGTATGAAGGGGAAGTTATCTATAAAGATGAACGTCTTTCTAATCGTAAAAATCTAGAAATCGCTAAAATATTGACCTTGCTCCCACAAGCCATGCAAGCCCCGAGTGATATAACTGTGTATGAGCTGGTCAGTCTTGGCCGCTTTCCACATCAAAAGCTTACTCAACAGAACTTATCTGAAGCAGACAAGCACTTTGTGGAGCAAGTCATGAAGGAAACTGAGATTTGGGAGCTACGTAACCAAAGAGTTGCCCAACTTTCTGGTGGACAGCGTCAGCGTGCTTTTATCACGATGATTTTAGCGCAAGACAGTGAAATTATTCTTTTGGATGAGCCGACAACGTATCTCGATCTTTTGCACCAACTTGATATTTTAAAACTGTTAAAAACTTTTGCGAAAAAGATGAACAAAACAGTAGTTTATGTCATCCACGATTTAAACCATGCTGCGCGTTTTGCGGATAATTTAGTTATTGTAAAAGAGGGTGAAATCTTTGCTTCAGGCCCGGTGGAAGAATTATTTACAGAGGAAATTATTCATGAGAGCTTTGGATTACATGTTCGATTAGGTCGTGATCTTTTCTGCCAAACTCTTATGATTACAGGGGTTAAAAATGAAGATTAGGAAGTTTTCTTATCAAGTTGCACTGGCTTTGGTGACGATTATGGTCTTGTCTTTCCTATATCTCATGCTCGGTGATCAAAACTATAGTTTCAGCCAGATTTGGCACGAGAGTGTCGTCTTGCACTTGCGTTTACCGCGCTTATTGGCCTTAATGTTTATAGGAATTCTCCTCTCCAGTAGCGGACTTCTGGTTCAAAGTATGACAGGTAATCCTATTGCCGAGATATCCACATTGGGGATATCAGGTGGTGCAAGTTTTGCACTTGCTTTGCTTTTAGTGTTCAATCTTTCCACAGGTGGATGGTTGGGCACTGCTGTAGCAAGCTTAGGAGCATTTATTGCTCTCGTTACTGTAGCTGTCCTTACCGTGAAAAGTAAATTTCAACCGATGAAAGTTGTTCTTGTGGGAACTTCTGTTGGCCTTTTTGCAACAAGTCTTGCAAGTATTTTGACCTTTTATAGTAAAAATATGCAGTCTTATTTTTTATGGATTGTGGGTTCCTTTTCCGGAATCACTCCACTAAAATTGGAAATTTTAATGGTTGTGACTGTACTGTTTGTATCAATGGTTCTCTTATTTGCAAATCAGATAAAGGTTTTGTCCTTTGGTGAAGAGATGGCAACCAGTCTAGGTATTTCTGTAAATCGTCTCAGATTGTTGATTATGGCTATGGTGGCTCTGGCAAGTGGGGTGACAGTTTCGAGTGTCGGTGTGATTAGTTTTGTCGGACTCATGGCGCCACATTTGGCAAGGCGACTGGTAGGAGGACATTTTTTAAAAAGGTTCTTTATGAGCAATTTATTAGGCGTGATGCTATTACTTGTAGCAGATGTGTTGGCCCGTAATTTGTTCAAGCCTTATGAATTCCCAGCAGGCAGCTTAACTCTTTTATTTGGCGCAATTTTCTTCATTTATATGATGAGTAAGGAGGAAAAATGAAAAAGAAATTTTTATTTTTAATATTCCTCTTGGTTGCCTTTATTATTATCGACTTGACACACTTTTCGACAGATTGGGATTTACTATCCATATTGATTCCTCAGTTTAGAATGCCAAGGACACTTGTGGTACTTATTGCAGGAACTGCTTTGGCTATGGCCGGCTATATTATTCAGACTGTAGTGGATAATCCTTTAGCAGATGCGGGTACACTTGGAATTACAAGTGGGGCCAGTGCAGGTGCGGTACTGTTCCTTTTTCTTAGTCAGTGGTTGAAACTTTCGGGCTCTTGGATCTTTATGTATCCTTTATTTGCCTTGTTGGGAGGACTTTTTTCCTTTACCTTGCTCTATCATCTTGCGCTAAAGAAAAATGTAAGTAATATCCAAGTCCTTCTGATTGGGTTAGGAATTACCGCTCTATTTCAAGCCTTGATTACCTTAGCTCAACTTTCCATTAATCGGTTTGATTTTCAGCAAGTAGCGGTTTGGTTATCCGGAGACATCTGGCAAACAGATAAAACCTTTATTAGTGTGAATATGGTCCTGTTGATAATTGGTCTGGTTATTTTCATTTTTTTCCGAAAAGAGTTAGACTTACTAAGTTTGGGTCAAGAAATGGCAACAAGCCTTGGATTAAATGTGAAACAGAGTAAAATGCAATTTTATATATTGGCACTACTTTTTGCATCAATTGGCGTTTTATTAGTTGGCGGTCTTGCCTTTATTGGCTTGATTGCACCACACATAGCCCGCGAACTGGTGGGATTTGAAAGTAAAAAACGAGCTTTGATGACTGCTTTGGTCTCAATGATTATTTTACTTTTAGCAGATAGTTTATCGCAAATTATTATTGCACCGTCAAGCTTACCGCTTGGTTTTATGGTTGCTCTTATAGGTGCGCCTTACTATATATACTTAATACAAAAAATTTGAAAGAGGATTTCATGAAACACCTTAAATTATATTCTATAGCTTTAGCAGCAGTTGGCCTTTTGGGTCTTTCTGCATGTTCAAACTCAGATGTATCACAATCCCAAAAAGAGGAAAAAGTAACCTTCACTGCCTTAAATGGTGAAGTAGAAGTTCCTGCGCATCCGGAACGTATTGCAGTACAGAATTATCCGGATGATGTTGCAACCTTAGGTGGAAATGTAATTGGGACGGATTCTTGGGCTTTTCCTAATCCTTATTTGTCAGATAAACAAAAGGAAAATATGGTTGATCTTGGTTCGCCAAGCTTTAATATTGAAAAACTTATTGGTCAAAAGCCTGATTTGATTGTGACAGTGGATAAAACTCAAGTTTCTGATTATGAAAAAGTAGCACCTACTGTACTTGTTAACTATCAAGATTTGAATGATATGGATAAATCTTTGGATTTCTTTGCCAAATTGTTGAATCGTGAAGATGAAAAGAAAGAGTTTCTCAAAACTTTTGACAAAAAAGCTGAAGAGCAAAAAACAAAGCTAAAAGCTCAAGGCATAGATACTGCACAATCAAGCATTTCCTTGCTAGAGCTCCAAGGCGATAAAATTTACGCTTATGGCGATAACTTTGCGCGCGGTGGTCAAGCACTTACGCGTGGTCTCGGATTCCAAGAATCGCCAAAAATGTCGGAATTATCCAAAGGAACAGGATATGCAGAAGTCAACGCTGAAAGCCTCAAAGATTTTGATGCAGACTATATTTTTATCGATTTTAAAAATGCAGATAAAGCACAATATGAAGCACTTCAAAAAAATCCTGTGTGGAAAAATTTCAAGGCAGTTAAAGAAGGGCATGTCATCACAATGGATTATGAGAAGGTCTATTTCTTTGGCGGTCCCACAGCTTCAATGGCGCAGTTGACTGATTATACAGATGCACTATTAAAACAAACGAAATAAAAATTTGGATACATAAACTCTTGGAAGCTTTTTCGAGAGTTTTTTTAGACAAAAAGGGGGATAGTGTTATTTAAAACTCCTTTTTTGAGCCAAATTCACAAGAAAACAAGAAAAACAGAAAATTTTAGACTTTTATTTTGCTATAATGAAAATAAGCATATAGTAGATGTGTTAAAGTCTCAAATGTTAAAAATAAAAAGGATTTTGCGATCCTTTTTAAAAAGGAATTTTTTCATAAAAAAAAAGATGAAATACCATGATTTCATCTTTTTGCTGTCGACTACATTTGGAAATTTTCTTTATGAAGCAGGATAAAGAGGTTATCCAAGCCATCAGAGGCATTTTTCAAATCTACTTAGCACTTGCAAATTATTTTTATTATGGTACAATTTTGTATTGTAAATGGTTTGTATCATCAAAATATCAGGAAGTACAAATGAAAACAGATTTTGACAAAATTAATGAATGGTTGATTCAACTTTTCCACGACTGCATGAACTTAGAAGAACAGTTCTTGAAGGATTCTGATTACCCAGATGTAACTGTGAAAGAACTTCAACAAATGACACTTATCCATACTTTGGGAACTTGCCGCGCTACAGACATTGCAAGGAATCAAAAATTAGCCCTTTCAACAATCACCATTACACTCAATCGCTTGGAAACTAAGGGATATATCAAGCGCGAACGATCAGATCGTGACCGTCGTGTGGCTTATATCGTATTGACTGAAAAAGGTATGGCTCTCTGTGCATCGCACAGCGAATTTTTCCGTAGCATTTCAGAAAAACTTATGTTAAGTGTTTACGGGACTACCGAAAACAAACTTGCAGGCGAACTTGAAGAATTACATAAGTCATTGGAGAATATGAAATAATGCCTTTCGCTAAAATTACCCAGGTGGCACACTATGTGCCCGAAAATATTGTGTCAAACGATGATTTGGCAAAAATCATGGACACGAGTGACGAGTGGATTTATTCACGGACGGGTATTAAGCAGCGACACATTACAGTTGACGAAAATACCAGTGATCTGGCTGCTAAGGTTGGTGAACAACTCTTAGCTCAAGCTGATTTGTCAGCAGACCAGATTGATTTTATTATCGTGGCGACTATCTCACCTGATAGCAGTATGCCAAGTACGGCAGCCTTGGTCCAAGCAAAAATTGGCGCACATCGTGCCTTTGCTTATGATTTAACAGCTGCTTGTTCTGGTTTTGTTTTCGCTTTATCAACGGCTGAGAAGCTGATTGCCGGTGGCTACAAACGTGGTATGGTTATTGGTGCAGAAGTTTTGTCTAAATCTTTGGATTGGTCGGATCGTTCTACCGCTGTTCTTTTTGGAGATGGTGCAGGTGGTGTTCTTTTGGAAGACACAGGTACACAACCTTTGATTATCGCAGAAAATCTAAGAACAGATGGCTCTCGAGGCGATTCCCTTACCTCAAATTATTTGGCACTTAATCCTGAACTTAGTGGTCAAGTTAACCATGTTACAGAGTTCATAAAAATGGACGGACGGGCGGTCTTTGACTTTGCGACACGTGACGTTCCAAAAAATATCCAAGAAACCTTGGAAAAAGCAAATCTGAAACCTGAAGATATTGACTATTTTTTATTGCATCAAGCAAATTCTCGAATACTTGATAAAATGGCCAAGAAATTAGGTGCTGTACGCAGTAAATTCCTGCAAAATATGCAAGAATATGGCAATACAAGTGCAGCTTCGATACCTATTCTCTTGTCAGAATCGATAAAAAATGGTAAACTTTCTTTGGACGAAAATTATAAAATTGTCCAGACAGGTTTCGGTGGCGGCCTCACATGGGGTACGCTCATTATTAATCTTTGATAAGATTGATAACATTTAAATTTGGTTATATGAGTGATTTATCACGCTATAATATATATACTTTCTACACATTAAAGGAGAAATAACATGGCAGTATTTGAAAAAGTACAAGACATCATCGCTGACGAACTCGGCAAAGAAAAAGAAGAAGTAACACTCGAAACTTCATTTGAAGAACTCGATGCTGACTCACTTGACCTTTTCCAAATCATTAACGATATCGAAGACGAATTCGATGTTGAAGTAGATACAGAAGCGGACATGAAAACTGTTTCTGATCTCGTTAAATATGTTGAAGCTCAACAATAAGAGAATTAATGGGGTGAAAGCCCCGTTTTTCACTTGTAATAAATTTTGAAAATTAGGAAAGTGTCACAAAAATCTAAATTTTGTGAAATCTTAAAAATATGAAAACAGCATTTCTTTTTTCTGGTCAAGGCGCTCAAAAATTGGGTATGGCTAAAGACCTTTATGATGAATTTGACATTGTCAGAGAAACTTTTGATCAAGCAAGTCAAGTCTTGGGTTATAATCTTCGGGAGTTAATCGATAATGATGAAACAAAACTCAACGAGACACAATATACACAACCAGCTATTTTAACAACATCTGTAGCAATCCTTCGTTTGCTTTCAGAACAAGGTATTAAGCCAGATCTTGTGGCTGGACTTTCTTTAGGCGAGTACTCTGCATTGGTAGCCAGTGGTGCACTTGATTTTGCGGAAGCTGTTGCTTTAGTAGCAAAACGTGGTCAATACATGACTGAAGCTGCACCAACAGGATCAGGTAAAATGGTTGCTGTGATGAATACAGAAGCTGCTTTGATCGAAGAAATTTGTGAACAAGCAGCGGAACGTGGAATTGTAAGCCCAGCAAACTATAATACTCCGGCTCAAATTGTTATTGGTGGTCAAGCTGAAGCCGTTGATTACGCCGTTGAACTTCTAAAAGAAGCTGGCGTAAAACGTCTGATTGAGCTGAAAGTATCTGGTCCTTTCCATACAGCCATCTTAAAACCCGCGAGCGAAAAGTTAGCCAAAGAACTTGAACAGGTTAATTTTAATAGCTTTAAGTTGGAGCTGATTTCAAATACGACAGCGAAAGTTATGAAAGACTCAGAAGTAAAAGAACTCCTCACGCGTCAAGTTATCGAGCCAGTACGTTTCTACGAATCCATTGAAACAATGAAAGCACTTGGTGTACAGCGCTTTATTGAAGTTGGACCTGGTAAAGTTCTTTCTGGTTTTATAAAAAAAATCGACAAAGAAGCAAGCTTTACGAATGTTGAAGATCTTACTTCATTCAAGGCTTTGGTGACAGAAGAAGCTTAAACTTATTCAATGAGTAAAAGTTGTCACTGTAGAACTTGGTTTGAGAGCAATTAAAAATCATAAGAACAGGAAAAAATAATGGAAATTAAAAATAAAAATGTCTTTGTGACGGGCTCAACACGTGGTATTGGTAAGGCGATTGCTTTACAGTTTGCTCAAGCTGGGGCAAACGTAGTTATCAATGGACGTTCTGCCATTTCTGAAGAACTTTTGTCAGAGTTCACTTCTTTTGGTGTTAAGGCTGTTGGCGTATCTGGTGATATTTCCCAGTCGGAAGATGCTAAACGTATGGTTGCTGAGGCAGTAGATGCTTTGGGGTCGGTTGATGTTTTGGTTAATAATGCGGGAATAACTCGTGATGGTTTATCATTGAAAATGAGCGAAGAAGATTTCGAAGCTGTTTTAAAAATAAATCTCACAGGTGCCTTCAATATGACACAGGCAGTTCTAAAACCAATGACGCGTGCGAGAGAAGGGGCAATTATTAATATTACTTCTGTTGTCGGTTTAATTGGGAATGCCGGCCAAGCTAATTATGCAGCTTCCAAAGCGGGATTGATTGGTTTGACAAAATCAATTGCACGTGAAGTTACTGGGCGCAATGTCCGCGTCAACGCTGTTGCTCCCGGCTTTATTGATTCTGACATGACTGAAGTTCTTTCGGATAAAGTCAAGGATACAATGAAGGGTCAAATCCCAATGAAACGATTTGGTCAACCAGAAGAAGTTGCCACAGTTGTGAAATTCCTTGCAGAGCAAGAATACATGACAGGGCAAGTGTTGTCTATTGACGGTGGTATGGCAATGTAGCCTTATATCAGATTAGACTAAAAAGAAGTTTGTAACAAACTCCAAAGGAGAAAAAATATGAATCGTGTAGTCATTACAGGTTACGGTGTAACCAGTGCTATCGGTAATACACCAGAAGAATTTTGGAATGGCCTAAAATCTGGTCAAACAGGTATCGGTCCAATTACGCGCTTTGATGCTGAAGCGACAGGAATCAGTGTAGCAGCTGAAGTTAAAGATTTTCCATTTGAGAAGCATTTCGAGAAAAAAGATGCCCGTCGTATGGATACTTTCTCACTTTATGCTGTTTATGCGGCTCTTGAAGCTATGGAAATGTCAGGCATAACTCCAGAGAACACAAATTACGATCGCTTAGGTTGTATCATGGCTTCAGGTATCGGTGGCTTGGAGCAAACACAAAAGAACTCACAAGCACTTCTTAAAGGTCCACGTAAAGTAACACCACTTTATGTACCACTGGCAATTGCCAACATGGCGACAGGTAATGTTGCCTTGCGCACAGGTGCTCGTGGTGTATCGCGTGCTGAAGTAACAGCATGTGCAGCAGGTGCAAATTCTATTGGTTCAGCTTTCCGTGAAATCAAACACGGTTATGCAGATGCTATTATCGCTGGTGGTGCTGAAGCTGCAATTTGTGAACTTGGTATTGCTGGGTTTGCCAACTTGACTGCTTTGACAAAAGAGGCAGATCCTTCAATTGCTTGTCGTCCATTCGATAAAGACCGTTCGGGCTTTGTGATGGGTGAAGGTGCAGGTGTCTTGATTTTGGAAAGTCTTGAACATGCTCAAGCACGTGGTGCAAATATCTTAGCTGAAATTGTTGGTTATGGTAACACAAACGATGCTTACCATATGACAACTCCATCAGGTGTTGGTGCTGAAAATGCGATGAAGCTTGCTTTAGAAGAAGCAGGGATTTCTGGAGCAGATGTTGATTATATCAATGCACATGGTACATCAACACATGCTAATGAAGAGACGGAAGCAAAAGCTATCCACAATGTTATTGGGGATAAAGCTCTGGTTTCATCAACAAAAGCTTTGCACGGGCATGCTCTCGGAGCGACAGGAGCTATCGAAGCAGTAGCAACTGTACAAGCCATTTTAAATCAGTTTGCACCAGTTAACGCTGGAACAAAAGAATTGGACGAAGGCATGACAATTAATGTCGTTCTTGGCCAAGGTCAAGATGCTGAAATCAATTATGCATTGTCACAAGACTTTGGGTTTGGTGGACACAATGCCGTATTGGCCTTTAAAAAATTCACAGATTAGTTTAAAAGAAAGATAAGCACTCTGCTTTCTTTTCCACAATCTAAGTGCACTTTAACTTAGATTGTGGAAAAGAAAGCGAGCGGGATATAAAAATGAATATTAATGAAGTAAAAGATTTGATGACACAGTTTGACGGTTCGAGCTTGCGTGAATTTTCTTGGCGCACAGCAGAAGGAGAACTGTCTTTCTCAAAAAACGAAAATAAAATTCTTGCAGCGCCCACAGGAACAGCACTTCCAGAAACAAAAGTAAGTGCACCAATGCCTGTAAGCGAAAGCTCTACAGAACTTGCAGTAGAAACAGAACTTGTAGAAGAAGTTGCTACAGTAGAAGGTGAAGCAGTAACAAGTCCTTTAGTTGGTGTAGCTTACTTGCAACCAGCTCCAGGTAAACCTGAGTTCGTTAGTGTAGGAGATTCAGTTAAAAAAGGTCAAACCTTACTCATCATTGAAGCAATGAAAGTTATGAACGAAATTCCAGCACCTAAAGACGGTGTTATCACTGAAATCATGGTTAATGCTGAAGATGTAGTTGAATTCGGTCAAGAATTAGTACGCATTAAGTAAAGGAGCGGTAAAAATGGCAGAAGTAAATATTGACGTCACAAAAATTATGGAGGCATTGCCTCACCGTTATCCTTTCCTTTTAGTGGATCGTGTTATTGATATCGCGGATGATGAAATTACCGCCATTAAGAATGTGACGATTAACGAGGAATTTTTCCAAGGGCATTTTCCCCAATATCCAGTAATGCCGGGTGTTTTGATTATGGAAGCCTTGGCGCAAGCTGCAGGTGTTTTGGAACTTTCAAAACCTGAAAACAAAGGAAAACTCGTATTTTATGCAGGAATGGACAATGTAAAGTATAAAAAACAAGTTGTACCTGGCGATCAATTGATCTTGCATGCAAAGTTTATCAAGCGTCGTGGTCCAATTGCTGTTGTTGAAGCGGAAGCTAAGGTTGATGGTAAATTAGCTGCAAAAGGCACACTAACTTTTGCTTTAGGAAAATAAAAAAATAATCAATGCCACAGTTAGTCTGTGGCAACTTTTAAAAGTAAGTATACTTTGAAGTTTAAAAGCTTTGAGTTTACTGATCGTGGCTTTTGCCACTATAATCCCAAATAATGCACCGAGCTCAAGGCCTGGTGACACTCTTTTATACCAGAAACAGAGGATAAAAGAGAAATTGGTAGGAGTTATCAATCTATGTTTAATAAAATTTTAATCGCCAATCGTGGTGAAATTGCTGTACGTATTATTCGTGCGGCACGCGAACTCGGTGTCGCTACTGTTGCCGTATATTCAGAAGCTGACCGTGATGCATTACATGTAGCACTGGCAGATGAAGCTATTTGTATTGGCCCAGCCCGTGCAACAGAGTCTTATCTGAATATGAATAATATTCTAGAAGCCGCTGTTGCTACTGGAGCCCAAGCCATTCATCCAGGTTTTGGTTTTTTGAGTGAAAATTCAAAGTTTGCACGTCTTTGTGAAGAAATGAATATCAAATTTATCGGTCCCTCAGCTCAGGTCATGGATATGATGGGAGATAAAATTAACGCGCGTGCAGAAATGGTCAAAGCAGGCGTTCCTGTTACGCCAGGTTCTGAAGGTGAAGTGTATACGAGTGAAGAAGCACTGGATTTAGCCAATAAGATTGGTTATCCTGTCATGCTGAAAGCATCAGCCGGTGGTGGCGGAAAAGGTATCCGTAAAGTCAGCAATGCTGAAGAACTCGTCCCCGCTTTCGAAGCAGCTACCGCTGAAGCCAAAGCAGCTTTTGGCAATGGTGCAATGTTTATCGAACGAATGATTTTCCCTGCACGTCATATTGAGGTCCAAATCTTAGCAGACCAACATGGTAATGTTATTCACTTAGGAGAACGTGATTGTTCCCTCCAACGTAATAACCAGAAAGTTCTTGAAGAAAGCCCATCTGTCGCGATTGGACATACTTTACGCGAACGTATCTGCCAAGCAGCTGTCAAAGCAGCAGCGCATGTGAACTATGAAAACGCAGGAACAATTGAGTTTCTCTTGGACGAAGCTTCAGGCGATTTCTTCTTCATGGAAATGAATACACGTGTACAAGTTGAACATCCCGTAACCGAGTTTGTTTCAGGTGTGGATATTGTTAAGGAACAAATTCGAATTGCAGATGGTCAAGAACTGTCTGTGAAACAAGAAGATATTGAGTTCAAAGGACATGCTATTGAGTGCCGTATCAATGCAGAAAATCCAAAATTTAACTTTGCCCCAAGCCCAGGTAAAATCACCAATCTGTTTCTACCAAGTGGTGGTGTAGGCCTACGTGTGGATTCCGCTATGTATACGGGATATACTATTCCACCTTATTATGATTCAATGATTGCAAAAGTCATCGTTCATGGCGAAAATCGTTTTGAAGCCTTGATGAAAATGCAGCGTGCTTTGATGGAATTCGATGTGGAAGGTTTAACAACCAATATTGACTTCCAGCTGGAATTAATTTCAGATGATAATGTTATTGCCGGGGATTATGATACTAGCTTTTTAGCCAATACATTTTTGCCGGAGTATTTGGAAAAATAAAAGCATGAAGTAACTTGATGAGTAAATCATCAAGTTTTTCTATCCTTGTAAGGTTATGTTGACTGCTAGGGAATACATGTCTCGCAGTTTTAAGGCTCTTGCTATTACCTTGGTGCGATGTTATAATAAGAGTAAATAAAAAGGACTTGCGCTAACAAGTCCCAAGTAGCCGTATTAAGAACGGTAGCCGATTTTTTGTTATAAATAACGTCAACGGGCTAAAGTTGGACGTTATTTTTTATTGTCTTTATCATAAACTTTGAGCACTAATAATGCAAATGCAATCATGAGTGTCAAGGTTTCATAAGTTGACAAGAAAAATTGTCGCCTTTCTGCATTGTGAGGTTATCACCTACAATTTTTCATAAGTATCACCTCCCAGTTGGGCTACCGTCCATAAACTTCTGCTTTCATTATTATATCACACGAAAACCAACTAAAATAGGCCATAAATGGCTTACAATACTCACAAAGACTTAGTAAAATTTGAGAGCAAACTCCTATCCTTCATCAGCAACCCTAAATCCATTTTTCATCGAGAAAGTACAAAAAACAGAAAGTGGGAACTTTCTGTTTTTTTTATTTATCAATATTATCCTCTTTCACAAAGTAATTTGGACGTTGTTTGGTTTCGAGGAAGACCTTAGAAAGATATTTTCCAATGATACCGAGAGATAAAAGTTGTAATCCACCAAGCATAAGAATAAGAATAATCAGAGTAGGAAAACCTTGTACAATTTCGCCCCAGATGATGGTTTTCAACGCATAAAAAAGGCTCATACAAAGCGAGATAAGGAAGCTAATAAAACCGATAAAGGTAGCTAGGCTAAGTGGGGCATCTGAAAAGTTAATGATACCGTCAATCGAGTAGTGTAATAAGCCCCAAAAGCTCCAAGAGGTTTTGCCAGCTACCCGCTCGACATTATTGTATTCCAAATAGAAAACATCGTAACCCACCCAAGAAAAGAGACCCTTAGAAAAACGATTGTGTTCAGGGAGCTCGAGGATACTATCAACGACTTGCCGTGTCATCAAGCGATAGTCTCGCGCTCCATCCACCATTTGAGTGCTTGAGATTGTGTTCATAATCTTATAAAAAGCTCGAGCAAAAATTGAACGAATAAAGGGCTCATCTTTCCGTGAAACTCTTCGTGTTCCCACAATATCGTAACCTTCTTGAAGCTTATCATACATCTCGTTGAGCATACTTGGTGGATCTTGAAGGTCAGCGTCCATAACAGTTACAAAATCACCTGAAGCGGCACGAAGACCAGCCAAAAGTGCTGCCTCTTTACCGAAATTTCTCGAAAAGCTAATATATTTAACATTGGAATGCTTTTGACTCAGCGTTTTTATCACATCAAGTGTACGATCAGAAGAACCATCATTAATAAAATAAAAGGTTTTATCAAGTGGTAAGTCTAAAGTTTGGGCATTAACTTCATCAAAAAAGAGTTCAATCGTTTCTTCCTCGTTATAAGCAGGAACAATAATCGATAAAGTTTTATTTTTCATGAAAAACTCCCTTCTTCTTGATGAGAAATATATACATAAACCTTGTATTTTAATAGAATTAAACTCTTCATATTATAACATAGTTTGAAAGAGGTAAAGGAAGTTATGACGAAGTTTTGGCGAAATGAATACGTGTGTGTTCTTATATAATTCCGCCATTTTTGGACACTTATCTAGTTCTTGACGAATTTAATTTTTGCGTGTATAATTATATAATTAGACAATTAAAATAAAAAGAATGTAAGCAGATAGAAATCTGCTTAAAGACGTTCGTTATCAAGATGTAAAAATTTTTGATACAAAGGAGAAATAATTGGCTCTCTTTCAAAAGAAAAAATATATTAAAATTAACCCTAATCGTTCAACTGTTCAGGGAGAAATGACGAAGCCTGAAGTGCCTGACGAGCTTTTTGCTAAATGCCCGGCCTGCAAACACAGTATTTACAGCCAAGACCTTGGCGCAAGTAAAATCTGTCCACATTGTAGCTATAACTTCAGAATTACTGCGCCAGAACGTTTGAAACTTTTAGTTGATTCAGACTCATTTACAGAAATGTTCACTGGAATTGAAAGCAAAAATCCGTTAAACTTTCCGAACTATGCTGAAAAGCTTACGGCGACTAAGGAGAAGACCGGACTGGATGAAGCTGTAATGACTGGTACAGCGATGATTAAAGGCCAAAAAGTGGCTTTAGCAATCATGGATTCAACTTTTATTATGGCTTCTATGGGGACTGTTGTCGGTGAAAAAATCACACGACTTTTTGAAATGGCAACTGCTGAAAAACTTCCAGTGGTTATTTTTACGGCTTCTGGTGGTGCACGGATGCAAGAAGGAATTATGTCTTTGATGCAGATGGCGAAAATCTCAGCAGCTGTCAAGAAACATTCTAATGCAGGTTTGCTCTACATTACAGTCTTAACAGATCCGACAACAGGCGGGGTAACAGCTTCTTTTGCCATGCTTGGCGATATTATCTTGGCTGAGCCACAATCTTTGATTGGTTTTGCGGGACGTCGTGTGATTGAACAGACAGTGCGTCAAACGCTACCTGATGACTTCCAAAAAGCAGAATTTCTGTTGAAACATGGCTTTGTCGATGCGATTGTTAAACGTCAAGAAATGCGTGAGAAATTAGCCTTACTCTTGAAATTTCACGGAGGTGTAAAAAATGTCTGATATAGCAGAAATTATTAACAAAGCACGTGCTAACGATCGCGTTTCAGTACGGGAAATTATTTCAGAAATTTTTACGGACTTTTTTGAACTTCATGGCGATCGTCAGTTTACAGATGACGAAGCCATTGTTGGAGGGATTGCAACTTTTCAAGACAGAGCTGTCACCGTCATTGGTATTCAAAAAGGAAAAAATCTCGAAGAAAATTTAGCAACAAATTTTGGTCAACCTAGTCCTAATGGTTACCGAAAAGCCTTGCGATTAATGAAGCAAGCAGAGAAGTTTAAGCGTCCAATCATTACTTTTGTCAACACTGCCGGGGCTTATCCAGGGATTGAAGCAGAAGAACGTGGGCAGGGTGAAGCGATTGCGCGCAACCTTTTTGAGATGTCCGATTTGAAAGTTCCTGTTTTAACTTTTATCACTGGTGAGGGTGGTTCTGGTGGAGCCTTAGCTTTAGCAGTCGCAAACAAGGTTTATATGTTGGAAAATGCCATGTATTCGGTTCTTTCTCCAGAAGGTTTTGCAACAATCTTGTGGAAAGATGGCTCACGTCGTGATGAAGCAGCCGATTTGATGAAAATAAAAGCTGAAGATCAGCTTGAAATGGGGATCGTTGAGGGTGTTGTTCAAGAAGAAAACCTTATGGAAAACTTGAAAACGATTATTGAAAAAGATCTCAACAGCTTGGTACAACTTTCAGAAGAAGAACTTCAAGAAAGCCGCTACCAACGTTTTAGAAAATATTAATTTTATACAAGCAAGAGATAATTGCTTGTTTTTTTGTTAAAAAAAAAACGCTCTATGAACGTTTTAATTATCCTTTTTACCAAATAAAGCGGAAGCTACAAGTACGACAATAATTGCACCAACGATTGAAGGGATGAGTGACATTCCAGCCAATTGTGGTCCCCAGTTTCCTAAAAGCTTTTGTCCAACAAATGAGCCTAAAAGTCCCGCCACAATATTTGCAATACAGCCCATACTTGAGCCTTTTGATGTGATTGCTCCAGCAGCCATACCAATGAGAGCACCAACTATAAGTGACCAAATCATAAAATAATCTCCTTAATTTATATTCTTATCTTATTTTAACATAATCTTTATTTTCTTTAAAATTGCATCCCCCTGTAAAAGTAATAAAAACGAGCAGCTTTGCCCTAGTTTTTGTTAAAATAGAGAACAAGGGAGGATGACAAATGTACGACTTTTATGAATATCCTAAATGTTCAACTTGCCGTAAGGCAAAGGCGACTTTGGATAATCTAGATATTGATTATAATGCTATCGATATTAAGCTAACCCCACCAACAGCTGAGCAATTTGAAAAATGGTTTGCAGAGGTTCCTGTTAAAAAGTTTTTCAACACCAGTGGCTTGGTTTATCGTGAGATGGGCTTAAAAGACAAGTTAGCAGACTTGAGCGAGCACGAAGCAGCGGAACTCTTAGCTTCCAATGGGATGTTGGTTAAGCGCCCACTGATTGTTAAAGATGATAAAATTATTTTGATAGGTTTTAAAGAAGAAGCGTATCAAGAGCTTGCACATTAAGAAAGAAAAGCACGACAAAAGTCGTGCTTTTTAGATATTGATTTCTAAAACGATGGGAACATGATCTTGACGAGCACCTGAATCTAAAGGTTCTGCGCGTGTAATCTGCTCGGCAATGCGGTCAGAAACCAGCCAATAATCGATTCTCCAGCCAGAATTATTGATTTTAGCTGTACGAGAGCGTTGAGCAAACCATGTGTAGATACTGCGTTCTGGCGCATAGTAACTTTCTACATTGCCATGAATTTTACGGAAGCTGTCTGTAAATCCAGCATCTAATAAAAGTCCAAACTTTTCACGTTCTTGATCAGTAAATCCGGCAGAATTACGGTTTCCTTTAGGATTGGCAAGGTCGATTTCTGTGTAAGCAGCATTAAAATCACCACATGCTAAGACAGGTTTTTGGAGGTCAAGCATTTGTAAGTAGGCGCGATATTGATCATCCCATTGTCCACGTAAGTCCAAACGGTTAAGACCATCACCCGCATTTGGTGTGTAAACTGTTGTGATGAAAAACTCGGGGAATTCTAAGGTGATGATACGACCTTCGCTATCCATGGGCTCTGGCGCTCCAATCTCAGGCATGGTGATGATTGGTTCAGGCAAACTTTTCTTATAAAGAAACATTGTTCCCGAGTAACCTTTACGTGCAGGTGGTGTACTGATACGGTGAACAATTTCATATTCTGGGAAATGGCTGGCTAAAACATCAAATACTTTGTTTGTTTTTTTGAGGTCACCATTGAGCTTTGTTTCTTGAATAGCGATAACATCGGCTTCAGATGTGGCAAGTTGGTCAACCACAGCCATTGATAGAGCTGCACGATCACTCGTACCGGTCAATGCTGCGTTTAACGAATCAATATTCCATGAGATAAATTTGTAAGTCATAATAAAATCCTTTTGTCTTTATTAGGTTAATTATAACATACCTTATCGGTTGGCAAATAACACGGGAAACTGAGAGTAAATTTATTTTAGCGAAAAATCAGTAAAACTTATTTAGAATAAGATTTACTTGAAAAGGATATGCTATAATAGAAACAAGGCTTTTTTCAATCTACAATTGGAAAAATACTAATCAAGTGGCTTTCATTAGGGCACGAATTAGGAGAAAAAAATGACTGAAAACAAAAACTTTTATATCACAACGCCGATTTATTATCCCTCAGGGAAATTACATCTCGGTTCAAGCTACACAACGATTGCTTGTGATGTTCTCGCACGTTACAAACGTTTGATGGGCTTTGATACGTTTTATTTAACAGGCCTTGATGAACACGGCATGAAAATTCAACGTAAGGCTGAAGAGTTGGGAATGACACCTAAAGAATATTTGGACCCAATGGCGGAAGATGTTAAAGAACTGTGGAAAATGCTGGATATTTCTTATGACAAATTTATCCGTACTACAGATAAATATCATGAAGAAGCCGTTCAAAAGGCATTTGAACAACTTCTAGCACAAGACGATATCTACTTGGATAAATATGCGGGTTGGTATTCTGTTTCTGATGAAGAGTTCTTTACGGAGACACAGTTGGAAGAAGTTTACCATGATGCAGATGGTAAAGTCATTGGTGGTAAAGCTCCATCAGGGCACGAAGTAGAATGGGTCGAAGAAGAGTCATATTTCTTCCGTATGAGCAAGTATGCGGACTGGCTCTTAAGTTATTATGAATCACATCCAGATTTTATCCAACCTGAGATTCGCAAAAATGAGATGATCAACAATTTCATTAAACCGGGCTTGGAAGACTTGGCTGTGAGTCGTACGACCTTCACTTGGGGGATTCCTGTAAAATCCAATCCGAAACACGTGGTTTATGTTTGGCTTGATGCCTTGCTTAACTATGTAACTGCTTTAGGTTATGGTTCAGATGATACCAGCAAACTGGATAAATTCTGGCCCGGTGTGAATATGGTCGGAAAAGAAATCGTACGTTTCCACACTATTTACTGGCCAATCATGCTTCATGCTTTAGGTATGCAACCACCAAAACAAGTCTTTGGTCATGGATGGTTGGTGATGAAAGACGGTAAAATGTCAAAATCTAAAGGAAATGTCGTTTATCCTGATATGTTGGTGAATCGCTATGGTTTAGACACAGTGCGTTATTATCTCATGCGCGCATTACCTTTTGGTTCTGATGGTGTCTTTTCACCAGAAGACTTTATTGACCGTATCAACTATGATTTGGCAAATGATCTTGGAAACTTACTCAATCGTACAGTTGCTATGGTCAATAAATATAATGGTGGTGTTTTGGTTAAGAATGACGCAACAACAGAATTTGATGCTGCCTTGGAAACAGTCCTTGCTGAAACTTTGGAAAAATTCCACACAGCTATGGATAAGTTTGAATTCAATGTTGCTTTAAATGAAGTTTGGGTTCTTATCTCACGTACAAACAAATATATCGATGAAACAGCGCCTTGGGTCCTTGCGAAATCTAAAGATGACAAAGATAAACTTAATAATGTGCTTTATCATTTAGCAGAAAATCTTCGTATTGTTGCGGCACTCTTGCAACCTTTCATGCGTGCAACAAGCAAGAAGATTTTTGGTCAATTAGGTTTAACTGAAGAAGAGTTCTCTTTAGAAGATTTAGCTTTTGGTTACGAATTTACGCATAAAGTTGTAGAAAAAGGTGAACCTGTCTTCCCTCGTTTGGATAAGGAAGAAGAAGTAGAATACATCAAGTTACAAATGGCTGGTGGAAAACTTCCTGAAAAAGAATGGGTGCCAGAGGATGTTAAACTCAATCTTACTTTACCAGAAATTAAGTTTGATGATTTTGAAAAGATTGAGTTGAAAGTCGCTGAAGTTCTGGAAGTCAGCCGTGTTGAAGGTTCAGATCGTTTGCTTCGCTTTAAGTTAGATGCAGGTGATGAAGAACCACGTCAAATCTTGTCAGGAATTGCCGAATTTTATCCTAACGAACAAGACTTTGTCGGTAAAAAATTACAAATCGTGGCGAACTTAAAACCACGTAAAATGATGAAGAAATATGTCAGTCAAGGGATGATTCTCTCTGCTGAATTTGATGGTAAGTTGCGTGTGCTTGAAGCACCTGCTGACGTACCTGCCGGATCATTAATCGGGTAATAAAAATAGAGAGCAAGAAGTGCTCTCTATTTTTATTTTTTACGCTTACCCATTTGTTTCAATCCGAGATTAAAAAATTTAATATAAAGTTTAGGATGTGCACGCGCTGTATGTACCATCATACGGTCCAAAAAGGAGTTGTAATAACGAGCTTGAGCTTTCTTATCTGTTGCTGCTTTATAAAAAACTTGTGCCAAATCCGCAGAAGTCGCTGAACTCCCAAAGTTACCACTAAGTGCTGCGCGTACAGTTTGAACTAAAGGCTGGTAAGGGCTATCTGGATGAAGATTTTTTTCGGCATTTTCCATAGCGATGGTACTCCAGTTGGAAGCAGTACCGCCTGGTTGTACAACGATTGATCGAATGCCAAAAGCTTTAACTTCCGTATCAAGAACATCAGACCATTGTTGCATTGCAGCTTTTGTCGCATGATAAAAAGCACCTAGCGGCATGTAGACATCACCACCGATACTTGAAATGTTAACGATTCGTCCAAAGTGTTGTTGACGCATGATGGGAAGGACCAGTTGTGTCAATTCTACAGCTCCAAAGAAATTTGTCTCAAATTGTTTGCGAACATTTTCCATGGGAATTTCTTCAGCGGGACCATACTCACCGTAGCCGGCATTATTGATTAACACATCAATTCGTCCTGCATGATTAATGATATGTTGGATAAAGTTTTGGTTACTTTTGCTGTCTGTAACATCAAGTTTTAGTGGGATAATTCCCTCATCAGTGGGGATTTTTTCAACACGACGTGCGCCAGCATAAACCTGCCAACCGCGTTGAGCAAAAGTTTTGGCAGCTTCATAACCCATGCCGTTTGATGCACCGGTGATGATAACAATTTTTTGATTATTTTCTGTATTTTTCATAGCTTCATTCTAGTTGAAGCAAATCATCTTGTCAAGCTGAAACAAAAAATGACAAAATAAAGCACAAAATGTTAAAATTAAAACACTAATTAAAACACTACTAATATAAGAAGAGTGATGCAGTTTCAGAAAGGAATTAAAGATGACATTTGAAGAAATTCTTCCAGAACTTAAAGCAGGGAAAAAAATAGTACGCACAGGCTGGGGAGGCGCAGAAAACTATGTTGCCTTATATGACAGTATTACACTTGATAACGGTGAAAAACTGCAAGTTACACCTTACTTTCTGATTAATGTCACAGGAGAAGGTGAAGGTTTTAGCATGTGGGCGCCTACACCTTGTGACGTATTGGCGACAGACTGGATTTTAGTGAATGACTAATCAAAAATTTAAAGGGAAAAAGGTTCTAGTAACAGGAGCAGCCAGCGGAATTGGTCAAGCCCAAGCGCAGGCTTTTATACAAGCAGGTGCAGAAGTTATTGGCGTGGACTTACAAGAATTCTCTGCAGATTTTAGGACTATCGTCTGTGATGTTTCCTCTCCTGAAAAGGTAGCACAATTAGCCGCACAGGTAGGTGAAATTGATATCTTGCTTAATACAGCAGGTCGGCTTGATGACTATCGGACGATGGAAGACACGGACTTTTCACTTTGGAAAAAAATCCTAGCAACTAATCTTGACAGTATGTTTCTCGTGACCTCTGCCTTTTTGCCTCAAATGAAAAAGCAAAAGTCTGGTGCAATCATCAATATGGCTTCAGTTGCCGGTCTAGTTGCCGGTGGTGGAGGTATTGCCTATACTGCAAGCAAGCATGCTATTGTTGGTTTTACAAAGCAACTTGCCTTAGATGAAGCGCAGCATGGTATCCAAGTTGCCGGTATTGCTCCTGGCGCCATCGATACACCGATGAACGCTAAGGATTTTACTGAAAATAATGGAGAAATGGCAAAATGGGTAGCAAAAGAAACTCCAGCAAAACGCTGGGCAAAACCTCAAGAAGTTGCAGATTTGACCCTATTTCTAGCCAGTCCAGAAAGTTCCTATTTGACGGGGGCAGTGGTTCCTATCGATGGCGGCTGGACAATCAAATAAAAACTCAGTCTTTAAGGCTGAGTTTTTTATACCCCAGAGAAGTCTTTTCATTTTTCAAGAAAATTGATATAATATAAAAGTTGCAAATTATCAGCAATCCTCAGGACTTTTAACCTTTGCCTGAGCATATTACAGGCGGTATTCAGCCGCTAAAGGAGAAAAAATTGAAAAAATCTACTGTTTACGACATGGTGACGATTGCCATTGTTGCTGCTCTTTACGTTGTCCTTACGATGACACCACCACTCAATGCCATTTCATATGGTCCCATGCAATTTAGGATTTCAGAAATGCTCAACTTTACAGCTTTCTTTAATAAAAAATATATTATTGCTGTGACTATTGGATGTATGATTTCAAACTTCCTCAGCTTTACTTGGGTTGATGTTATCGTGGGTGGTCTGTCAACGCTTATCTTCTTGACTTTAGGAGTGCTACTTTTTGAACGCTATATGAAACAGTACTTTTTCAATGGTCAGCTCAATAAAGCCTTTTTCTACTTTGCAATATTTTTCTCAATCAGTATGGTAACTATCGCTTTGGAAATGCATTTTCTTTTCGGAATGCCTTTCTTCTGGACCTGGTTTACATTAGCTGTGGGTGAATTTGCAAGTTTGCTTATTGGTGCAATTATTATGGATAAACTGGGCAAGCGGATTGACTTGACCAGATAAAATAAGAGAATAAAAAAAGCAGTGTGTCTAGAGGACGCTCTGCTTTTTTGGTGTCTAAATAAAGTTCCAATGTTTAAAGGCATTCACAATACCTTTTTCTGTATTTTTACTGCTGATAAAATCAGCGATTTCTTTGAGTTCAGGTACTGCGTTACCCATAGCTGTACCATGGTCTGCAGCAGCTAAAAGATGGAGGTCATTTCGTCCATCACCAAAAGCATAGGTTTCCCCCTTAAAGTTGAGGACGTCCTTCACATGTGTAATCCCAGTACCTTTATTGGTCGAGATGTTTGTAATATCGATAGAAGTAGGAGCATTCATAAAGAAATTAAGTTCGGGCATCTGTGCTTTGTAATAATCCACTTGTGACAGTTTATCAGTCAATAACAAGAGCATATTGACTTCTTCTGATTTGTAACCTTCGGGGTCAATCTCGGGAAGTGGCATATGTGTATAAGCATAAGCTTGACGGACAAAATCCGTATGACGATCTACCCAATAGCCCTCTTTGCCATAAAAGGCAAGTGCTTCGTCTTGCTCGATAGCTAACGTGTGTAATTTTTCGATGTTTTCAATTGAAATAGGATCTTTATATATCGTTTGGCCATCTAAAACAATATATTGTCCATTCATAGCAACAGCACCGGTGATGCCAGTGGCTGCCATAATATTGTCAAGCTCAAAATGTCCACGTCCTGTGGCAATAAAGGGAAGGACACCATTACGGCGAATTTCGTGAATAGCATCGATGACATCAGGGTCTAGCTGACTCTGTCCGTTAAGTAAAGTTCCGTCAAGGTCAAAAAAGGCCAAAGCCTTGTAAGCGTTTATATTTTCCGTAAGTTCATTGTATCACAATAGTATATTTTATTGTTAATAATCTTCTTTTAGTATTATCTATCCTGGATTATTTCAAAACCACTCTAAAAGTTATAAGTCAGAATTTTTTTAATAATATACGATAAATGTTAAGATGAACTTATAGCATAGAATGAAACGAAAGGATGTGGTTGCTTTGAGGAAATATCTGATTCTCTCTGGACTAGCCTTTGTTCTTTTAGTAGGCTGTTCCAAACAAGATAATCAAAGTTCTCATGAAGGCGAAGCTAAACAAAGCACTACGATTTCGACTTCACAAAAGGCAGCATCCACCAACGAAAAGGCAACTTCGAAAAAAGAGGAGGTCAAACCGATGAAAGTTTTAGAGGCTGTAACAGAAAAGAAGAGCTTATCTGAAATTGAAAAAAGTATCAAAGCTAATCAGTCAGATATTAATGAGAGGAATGCACAAGGAGAATCACCTTTACTTATCGCGACTCATGAAAATAATGTTGCCCTAGCTCAGCTATTGATAGATAATGGGGCAGATGTTAATTTACAAGATCACATTCAAGACTCGCCTTACCTTTACGCAGCGGCTCAAGGTAAAACCGAAATCCTGCGATATATTTTGCAACACAGTAAACCTAACCAAAAAGTCTATAACCGCTTTGGAGGAAATGCTTTGATTCCAGCAGCTGAAAAAGGACATTTGGAAAATGTGAAAATGTTACTGGAAGACGGTCAAGTGGATATTGATCATCAAAATAATTATGGATATACAGCATTGATTGAGGCAGTGGCATTGAGAGATGGTTCAGCACACTATCAAGAAATCGTGAAGACCCTCTTGCAATATAAAGCAAACACTGAATTACGTGATAACAATAATTTAACGGCCTTAGATTATGCCAAACAGCTCGGATATTCAGGTATGATTAATTTATTAAGTTAAATAATATGGATATAAGCCAATTCAATGAGAAAAAAGTGATAAAAAACAAAAATTTTAAACTTTTTATTGGACTTTGATATGAAAATATCTTATAATAAAGAAAAAGGAGGCGTTTACAATGAGAGAAAATTACAAAAATATTTTAGTCGCAGTAGATGGATCTGATCAAGCAAATCAAGCTATCCAAGAAGCTATTGAGATTTCTAAAAGAAACCAAGCATCTTTATTTGTAGTACATGCTAAAGACGTTGCGCAGCTGTATGGCACAGCTTACATCATGCCAGCTGTTTTGGAAGAAGCGGAAAAACAATCAACAGAAATTCTTGATGAAGCAGGAAAACTTATTGGTGACAAAGTTGAGTACAAAGCTTTTCAAGTGAGTGGTTCTCCTAAAAAAGAAATCGTTGATTTTGCTGAGGAAAATGATATTGACTTGATTGTTATGGGTTCAACAGGTAAAGGTGCTATTGACCGTGTACTTGTGGGATCAACTGCAAGTTATGTTGTTAACCATGCACCATGTAATGTTATGGTTGTAAAATAATGAAGCAAAATAAAAGTCGAAAGCACAAGCTTTCGGCTTTTTAATGTCTTAAAAGCCAGTATTGAAAGATAAGCCTGTAAAATGTTACAATAAAGAGTAATATTAAGTTTTAGAACAGAGAAATAATATGCCCGCAAAAAGAACAACAAAAAGTAAATCAAAACCAAAAGCGAAGCGTTCAACAGCAAAGAAACCATCGACTAAAAAGTCAAATACTAAATTTTGGACGGCTAATAAAAAAATGGCGGCTTTTTTTGGGAGCTTTATTATCATTTTATTTGCTTTAGCACGTTTGGGCTTATTTGGTGTCTTTTTATATAATGTCACCCGACTGGCTGTAGGATCATTAGCAATCACTTTCTTATTAATCGTTTTATTCGTCATGTTTATGACGGTTTTCAAAAAGGATTTCTTTCGTGAAAACAAACGCTTTTTACCAGGGTTAGCTCTCTTTTTCTTTGGACTTCTTCTTGTTTTTCATGCGAGATATGATGTCCTGTCTCCCAATAAAAATGCTTTAGTTTTAGCAATGTCTGATCTGAAAAAAGGACAGGTGACGCATTTTCTTGGCGGTGGTTTTTTAGGAGACTTGTTTTTTGGTCCAGCTAAAGCCCTCTTTTCCGTAATAGGTGTTTATATTATTGTGGGAATTCTGTGGCTTATCGCATTGTATCTTATGGCACCCGCTTTGATTGCACGGCTACGTATTTTTCTTAAAAGAAATATAAGCGAAACACGTACGCGTATGGCAGATCGTGCTGAAGCAAAACGTGCAGCAGCACTCTTAGAAGAAAAAGCCAAAGCTCAAGAAGAAGCTGAAAGAAACTTACGGGCGATGGAAGCAGAAGAAGTTCCTCTCCCAAGTGAACCCCTGTTTGAAGAAAATACAACTTCCAACTTTTCCGAAATTCCTATAGCTATTCCTGATACGCCAGTATCACCTACAAAAGAAATGGGGGTTATAGAACCGCAAGAGGAAGTAGAGGATGACCAAGAGCCAATCAGTTTTGAACGTTCTGTTGACAACGAGTTTTATCAACTTCCGACGATTGATTTATTGGAAGAAATTCCAACAAAAAATCAAGCGGGAGAACGAGAAAATGTCCGCAAAAATATTCAAATCCTAGAGCGAACATTAGAATCCTTCAAGATTTCGGCATCAGTTGAATCTGCTGTTGTAGGCCCATCCGTCACCAAGTACGAAATTAAATTAGCTACCGGAGTGAAAGTTTCGCGTGTTGTCAACTTATCAGATGATCTAGCTTTAGCTCTGGCAGCAAAGGATGTACGGATTGAGGCACCAATACCTGGGAAATCCCTTATCGGTATCGAAATTCCTAACAGTGAAGTTGCAACCGTTGGTTTCCGTGAACTTTGGGAAAATGCTCAACCCAAAACGAACAGTTTGCTCGAGTTGCCTTTAGGAAAAGCTTTAGACGGTACGATTCGTACTTTTGATATGACACGGATGCCTCACTTACTTGTAGCAGGTTCTACAGGTTCAGGTAAGTCGGTTGCTGTGAACGGTATTATCACTTCTATCCTGATGAAAGCCTTGCCTAGTGAGGTTAAATTCTTGATGGTCGATCCTAAAATGGTTGAACTTTCTGTTTATAACGATATTCCTCATCTTCTTATTCCTGTGGTAACGAACCCTCGTAAAGCATCACGTGCCTTACAAAAGGTGGTAGATGAAATGGAAAACCGCTATGAACTCTTTAGTCAAGCAGGAGTACGTAATATTGCAGGTTATAATGAAAAAATAGAAAAATACAATGCACAGTCGAATGAAAAATATCAAACCTTACCATTAATCGTCGTTATTGTCGATGAGCTCTCTGACTTGATGATGGTAGCCAGTAAGGAAGTTGAAGATGCGATTATCCGTCTTGGACAAAAAGCCCGTGCAGCTGGTATCCATATGATTTTAGCAACGCAACGTCCATCCGTTGATGTCATCTCTGGCTTGATTAAGGCAAATGTTCCTTCACGTGTCGCTTTTGCTGTATCCAGCGGGACAGATTCTCGCACAATCATTGATACAAATGGTGCAGAGAAACTTTTAGGACGGGGGGATATGCTCTTTAAACCCATTGATGAAAATCATCCTGTACGTTTACAAGGCGCCTTCTTATCAGATTCTGATGTTGAGTCAGTCGTGAATTTTATTAAAAATCAATCCCAAGCTGACTATGATGAAAGCTTTGATCCTGGTGAAGCTGAAGAAGACAGCAGCCGTGGCACAGCAGCACCATCAAATTCAGCTGATCCCTTGTTTGAAGAAGCGCGCAATATGGTTATTTCTGCTCAAAAAGCCTCGACGGCCCAGTTGCAACGTGCGCTTAAAGTCGGTTTCAACCGCGCTTCCGATCTGATGAATGAACTGGAGGCAGCAGGTATTGTCGGCCCAGCCAAAGGTACAACACCACGAAAAGTTCTCGTTACAAAAGATGGAGAGTTTTTAGAAGGACAGGAGTTTGACGAAGCATGAGCGCTTTTGAAGAATTAGAAAAAATAAAAAAAGCAGGTCTGCCTCAAATATTGGTACTTTACGGAGAGGAAGAAGATCTTGTTCAAGAACTAAAAAGTCGGCTTTTAGAGTATGTCCATTTTGACAGTACGGACTTAGGGCAAGCATATTTTGACCTGAATAATGCCAATGCAAATCTTGCCTTAGAAGAGCTAGAGAGTTTGCCTTTCTTTGTTGAGCAAAAGCTGGTTATTTTAGAAAATCTCACAAATCTTACAACAGTAAAAAAAGCGGTTTTTGATGAAAAACAGACAGTGCGTTTTGAAAATTTTTTGAATGATCCAGTCGAAACTACACAGCTGATTCTTATTTTACATGGTAAGTTAGACAGTCGACTGAAACTCACGAAAAAGCTAAAAACACAAGCCACTCTGCTCGAAGCACAAGAACTAAAACCTCAAGAGTTAAGTCGAGTTTTTGCCGATACAGGCCTTTCTGGAACTATTCTCCAAAGGATATTTGAAAAATCAAATTTTTCTTTTCCAGTAATCAAACAAAACATCTCCTTGTTAAAAACATATGTGGGAGAACGAACAATTACTCTGGCGGATGTCGAAAAAGTTGTTCCTAAATCTCTCCAAGATAATATTTTTTTGTTGACCGACTTGATTTTGAAGGGTGATGTGAATCAAGCACGTGATTTAGTTCATGATTTGACTTTGCAAGGTGAGGAGTTAATCAAAATATTGGTTATTTTGACAAATTCCTTCCGGCTTTATTATCAGGTAAAACTGATGCAAAATAAAGGTTGGAATGAACAGAAACAAACTTCTTATCTTAAAATTCACCCCTATCGTGTCAAGTTAGCAAATCAGCAAGTACGTAACATGCAGGAAAGCTTTCTGGCACAAGCTACATTGTCCCTCATTGAACTTGATTGTAAAATAAAAAGCTCAGGAGTAGATGCAAATTATTTGTTTGATTTAGCCTTGATTAAGTTAGCTTTGAAAGACTTATAACAAGCCATTTATCCGGATATTTTCCAGTGGATAATTGACTTGAAAAATTAAAAAATTTCTGCTATGATTAAAGATGATAAAACTTTGATATGAAATGATAAAAGAGGACGATATGGCAACATTTAAATTTACACCTAAAGATATCTATGAAGCTGACTTTGGAACAAAAATGCGTGGTTATGATAAAGAAGAAGTTGACGAGCTCCTCGATGACGTCATTCAAGATTACGAAGCTTTTCAAGCAGAAGTATTGCGCTTGCAAGAAGAAAACGAGTTTTTGAAGAAAAAAATCGTAGAACTTGAATCTCAAGCAAGTCGTCCTAACCAAGCAAATTTGGAAGAAACACAACGTTTGGATAACATGAGCCGCGTGGTTTCAAGCCGAATCAATAAACCAAAAACAGAAATTGGTCAACCAAGTAACTTTGAGCTTCTTAAACGTATTAACCGTTTGGAACAAGCTGTTTTTGGTCCAGGAAGTGCTTCAAGTGAAGAAGCATAAAGCTGACTTCATAATTTAATGAAAAAGAAAAAACAGTTTTTGGATAACTGCGTGATACCTTTGGTATCATGAGGAAAGTCCATGCTCGCACGGGCTGCGATGCCCGTAGTGTTTGTGCTTGGTGAAACAATAAACCAAGGTAGGAGTGTCATGCCTAACGGCTGAAGAAAGTGCTAAGTCTTTTGATATGCATGAGTATTCTGTAAAAGTGCCAAAGAGACGAGGCTTGCTGGAAACGGTAAGATTGGAACGTGGTAAACCCCTCAAGCGAGCAACCCAAACTTATGGTCGGGGCACTTGACTAGCCGAATTGAAGGCGTGGTCGAGGGGGAAGACTATCTTCCCCAGACAGATGGTTATCGACGGTCGCAAGACCTGAACAAAACATGGCTTATAGAAAACTGTATGACACGCTGGGCTAGTCCCAGCTTTTTTTAGAAAGAAACAAAGGAACAAATGAAAAATAATTTTAAGCTGATAGCGACTGCTGCAGCAGGTCTTGAGAGTTTAGTGGCTCGTGAATTACGCAATATGGAAGTCGAAAATGTTACGATTGACGATCGTTCTCGTGTTTTTTTTACAGGAGATACAAGAACAATTGCTCAAGCAAATACTTGGCTTCGTACAGCAGATCGTGTAAAGATTGTTGTGGGTGAATTTAAGGCACGTACTTTTGATGAACTCTTTGAAAATGTATATGCGCTTGATTGGGAAGATTATATTCCTTTTGGTTCAGCCTTTCCTGTAAGTAAAGCAAAGTCTGTGAAATCAACTTTACATAATGAGCCAAGTGTTCAAGGGATTACTAAAAAAGCTATTGTGAAGAAATTGCAAAAAGCCTATCATCGTCCAGAGGGCGTACCTATCCCAGAAAATGGTGCGGGCTTTTCCATCGAGATTGCGATTCATAAAGATAATGCGACGGTAATGATTGATACCACCGGCGATTCACTCTTCAAACGTGGCTATCGTGTTGAAAAAGGTGATGCTCCATTAAAGGAAAACATGGCAGCAGCGATTATTATGTTGACAAACTGGCTGGCAAATCCAAAACGTATGTTTGTTGACCCGACATGTGGTTCAGGAACATTTACGATTGAAGCTGCGATGTTGGCACTTAATATGGCACCCGGTCTTAATCGCAAGTTTGCCTGTGAAGCATGGTCATGGATGAAGCCAGATGTTTTTGAAGAAGTACGCCAAGCCGCAAAACAAGCTATACGTAAAGATTTAGAGCTTGATATTCAAGGCTTCGATATCGATGGTCGAATGATTGAAATTGCAAAAGGAAATGCACTTGCAGCTGGACTTGACCATGTGATAAAATATAAACAGATGCGTCTGCAAGATTTTCATACAGATGCCCTTGATGGGGTTATTGTATCGAACCCGCCATACGGAGAACGTTTGGGAGATGAAGATTCAGTTGCAGGGCTCTATAAAGAGATGGGTGCAACTTTTGCGCCCCTCGAAACTTGGAGCAAATATATTCTGACAAGTGATATTGCTTTTGAAACACATTACGGAGCTAAAGCAACGAAAAAGCGTAAGCTCTATAACGGAACATTGCGTACAGACTTGTATCAATATTTTGGAAAAAGAATAAAAAAATAAGCAAATGCTATGGAGATCTAAATGACAGAAGAAAAAGATAAAGATATCAAAAATTCTGGCGAAAAAGTCTTAAAACTGGGCGATGTCTCAGATTTCACTGTAGGCGAAATTGTAAAAAAAGCGCAAAGGGTAGATAAAGAAAATAGTGAAAGCGAAAGCGTACTTGACAAATACATTCGTCAACATCGTGGAGAGATTGAAGCTGTTAAAAATCAAGCCTTAGAAAAATATATCCAAACTGAGCGTAAGAAAATGGATCAAGAAGAAACTGTTGATCCTAATGAAGAAGTGATTGTGGCTAAAGAAGAAGAAGCTGAAGAAAAGTTAGCTGAGGCGTCAGAGACACAAGATTCAGAAACTGGCACTCAAGAAGCAGAAACAGTTACTCCATCTAAGGAACCAAACTTCAAAGAAAAAAATAAGTCAGAGTTTGATGAAGTAGAAATTGCTGATGATGTACCTCCTGTTGTTCCTGTACCGGTAGAACTTGTCGATAAGGAAAGTGCAGCTGAACAAGCGGAAGAAACAGAAAGTACAGCACAAGATTTCCCAGAGCTTTCCAATCAAGTTCCTGACTCAAAAGAAGAAGTTGCGGAAACAAGCCCTACAGAAGAGCCAGTTTCGACTGTAGACGAGGAGCTGGAAAACTCAATAGAAGCAAATGAAAATGTACAAGATGAGGAAAAAGAAAGTGCACCTATCGAAGAGGCACAGCTTCCACAAGAAGAAGTTGTTGTGCCTCTAGAAAAAGCACCGGTTGCCGGTGAAACTGTGCCAACACCCTTACCTGTTACACCCGTAGTTGAGTCGGAAGCTTCTGCGCAAGAAGAGCAATCAGAGAAAAAGAAAAATAAGAAACCTTTGATTATTGGACTTTGTGCATTGGTCCTTTTGGCTGCAGGAGGCGCTGGTTATGCACTCTATAATCATAATAATAATGAAAAAGCAGTCAATCAAGCAGCTGTGGAAAACAAAGCTAACTTAAATGCTTTTAATAAAGCTTACGACGAATTTTTTACTGACTCAGATCATCAAGTACTGAAGAATTCTAATTTTGATCAATTGTCAGCTTTGAAAAATAAGCTCAAAACTTTAAAAGGAAGCGATTTTGATACCGCAGAAACAAAGGTAAATGCGCTTGAAGCACAAATAAAAGCAGTTGAAAAAGTTAACGCTCTCTTTAATAAATCAGCTATTGTAGATGGTGAACTTAATAAGGAAGCTCAAGTAAAAGAGGCAGTAAGTATACCAGCGGTTCCAAATACTGAAAATGAGAAACTGAATAAAGTATTGGCTCAAGCAATTAACTTAGCAAAAACACAGCAATCAGAGGCTAAAGCTAAAGAAGAGCAAGCAGCGACGGCTACGCAAAATAATGCAGCTACTCAACCTGGCAATCAAACCTCAGATCAAACTGCAGGAACATCAGCTTCTACTGATACATCAAATGGAACAACAGGAGCCACAACACAACAACAAACAGATAAAAATGCAGCACAAGGTGGAGCTTCATCTGCCACAGCCGTAGCGGCTGATGGTGCCCAAAATCCGACAGGTGCTACGCCAGATAATTCCAATGCGCGTGTTCAACCCCAAGCTAATCTTAATCCACAAGATCCAGCTTTCACTTGGAATCCTGGAATCAGAGATAAAGTATTGAATATTGCGCGTCAGCGTGGTTATATCTCAGGTAATGATTTTATTCTTTTACCAGTCGCTATTCATACAATGACTTCCGGTTTCATGGCTGGTCAAGTTGCAGGTTATTTCAACTTGTATCGTCCAGACGGCAGTTACCTATTAACAATAAATAATAAAACGGGATATTTCTTCGGAAATGGTAAAGGTTTACCTACCGACTTTGGATAAAATAAAAACTTCTTTGTGGATAACAAAGAAGTTTTTTTATGTCTAAAATTATATCTATTGCTTTTCAAGATTTTGCACAATTCTGGATAGAATTAAATCAATAACTGCGACCTGAAAAGTTCGAGGGGTAACATCATAGTTGTGGTAGATAGCAGTCGAAGTATTAGTAGAGATATTTATTTTGCTTAAACGCCCTAGGGGACTACTTTTAGCATTTGTTAGAGAAAGAACTGTGGCACCAGTATGATTGGCTTTTTGAGCAGAATTCGTCAGCCGTTTCGTCTGTCCTGATATGGAGACGTAAATAACCAGACTATGGCGATTAAGAATATTAGGCAATAAATCTAGGAGGGTATCATCCGAAACATGAACGGCAGCATAGTCAAATTGATTTAACTTATGGCTGAAGTAAGCAGCAAGAGATTTAGAAGCTTCAACCCCGGCGATATAAATGGTTTTCGATTTAGATATTTCTTGCGCAAATAACCGCACTTTGTCTGTGGTAATATCTGTGGATAAAAAATTGCAAAAGTTTGTAAGCTCCTCTAAAAAGGAAATCTCATGTTTATTACTTGTCAAACTGAGCAGTTTCTTTGTTTCAAATTTAAACTCCGAAAATCCTGAAAATCCTAATTTTTGGCAAAGTCGTATGATTGAAGTTCCTGAAGAATGGAGCTCTACTGCAAGTTGTGTTAGATTATTATCTAAAAGCTCTGGCTGGCTATCCAGCTTTAACAATATGGATTGTTCTGTGTTGGAGAGCTGTGTACTCTGATAATTGTCAATAAATATTCCCATAAAATTATTATAACATGATTGTGGAGAATTCTCCGTTTTTTGGAGAAAGCGGTTACTTTTTCCGTGTTATAATATTTAAGAAGTAAGGAAGATAAATATAATGTTTTTCTTATAATAGCCATATCAAATAGGAGAGAATATGAATTTTGGACTTATCGGGATTGGTAAAATGGGACTTAACCTTGTAAAAAATGCAGTTGATAAGGGTATGAAAGTGACTGTCTTAGACAACGACGAAACACAAATCAGAAAAGCAGAACTATATTCTGAGCAAGTGATAAGCTGCTCTACTTTAGAAGAATTCATTGAAGTCATACCACAGCCACGGATTGTTTGGCTTATGTTACCTGCAGGAAGTATAACAAATAGTATCGTTGAGGAGTTGACTCAAAAGTTATCCGCTGGAGACATCCTTATTGATGGAGGAAATTCATATTATAAGGATAATCTTCAACAAAATGAAAAGCTAAAAGCTAAGAAAATTGATTTCTTTGATGTTGGTACTTCAGGGGGAATGGCTGGTGCACGTTCGGGGGGGAACTTTATGATTGGTGGTGATAGCAAAAAATCTTGGGAAAAATTGGAACCCCTCTTTCAAAAATTGGCTCAAAAAGATGGCTATCTTTATACAGGTCCGCTTGGCAGTGGCCATTATCTTAAAATGATTCATAATGGCATTGAGTATGGCATGATGCAAGCTATTGCAGAAGGCTTTGAGATTTTAGAAGCTTCTCCCTTTAAATACGACTATGAAGCAGTAGCCAAATTATGGAATCATGGGTCAGTTATTCGTTCGTGGCTTATGGAGCTTGCGGAAGAACAATTTGCAAAGGATGCAAAATTAGATCAAATTATAGGGCGAGTCCAAGCCTCGGGAGAAGGAAAGTGGACAGTCGAAGAGAGTCTAGACTTAGAAGTTCCTGCACCTGTAATTGCCATGTCTTTAATGATGCGTAATCGTTCCTTACAGGAAGATAGCATGAGTGGAAAAGTAGTCGCAGCCCTCAGAAATGGTTTTGGTGGACATGCTGTGGAAAATAAAACTAAGGAGTAAGAGAAAATGGCGCAAGATTTTAATATAATGGCGGAGACTATTCTGCAAGCAATAGGTGGAGTCGAAAATGTTGAAAATTTAACACATTGTATGACACGACTACGTTTTATCTTAAAAGACGAAAGCAAAGCAGATGATGATAAAGTAAAAAACATCAATGGGGTAATGGGGCTTGTCAAGCAAGGCGGGCAATACCAAATTATTGTTGGCAACAATGTAGCCGCAGCTTACGCAGCTATCTTAAAAAAAGGTGTTGCTGGCGGTGCTGTGGCGAACGAGTCAGGTAAACCGAAAGAAAAATTAACCTTGAAAAAAATAGGAACAAACATCCTTGATGCCATTATTGGAACTATGTCTCCTTTGATACCAGCTATTATTGGCGGTTCAATGATTAAGTTGCTCGCGATGCTTTTGGAAATGACGGGGATTCTAAGTATTGATGGTTCAACCTATAACATCTTGAATACCATTGGGGATGCTTCATTTTTCTTTTTACCACTATTAGTCGCTGTTTCTGCTTCTAAAAAATTTGGCTCAAACACTTACTTAGCGATGGCTATCGCTGGTCTAATGGTACATCCGGTCTTTATGGAATGGATGGCAAAGGCTGCTGAGGGTACTACTGTAACTTTTGCGATGATCCCTATGACATCTGTAAAGTACACTTATACTATTATTCCCGCTATCGTGATGACATGGCTCCTTAAATATATTGAAAATTATGTTGATAAAATCACGCCTGTGGTAACGAAAAACTTTTTGAAGCCAATGCTTATCCTACTTGTAGCAGCACCAATCGCTATACTTTTAGTAGGTCCAGCAGGAGTTTGGTTAGGGACAGCTATTTCTAATGGTGTGTTCTTTATTCATGATAAACTAGGGTGGTTAGCAGTAGCCATTGTTGGCGCACTGTGGCCGTTGCTTGTCATGACAGGAATGCACCGCGTCTTCACACCGACAATTGTACAGACTATTGCGGATACAGGTGTTGAGGGAATGGTTATGCCATCAGAAATTGGTGCCAACCTCTCATTAGGCGGTGTTTCTCTAGCAGTTGCTTTGAAAACAAAAAATAGAGAATTACGGCAAACAGCTTTAGCTGCAGCATCTTCAGCTATCATTGCAGGGATTACTGAGCCCGCACTTTATGGTGTAGCTGTACGTTTGAAACGACCGATGATTGCCTCAGTGATTACAGGTTTTGTTGCCGGAGCTGTAGCTGGAATGGCAGGACTTGCCAGCCACTCAATGGCCGCTCCAGGTTTGTTTACGAGTGTTCAATTTATTGACCGTGATAATCCAATGACCATCGCTTGGGTAGCTATCGTGATGATTCTCTCCATTGTATTGTCATTTGTCTTAACCTTGGTTATCGGGTTTGATGATTTGCCTGTGGAAGAAGAAAACTTAAAAGAAATCCATCTGGATCAAGTTGCTCAGACTGTAAGTATTAAATCTCCAGTAACTGGAAAAGTTAAAAAACTTTCAGAAGTTGCAGATGAGGTCTTTTCAGAAGAAGTATTGGGTAAAGGCTTTGCGGTTGTACCAAGTAATGGACAAATTGTTTCACCAATCACAGGGACGGTTACAGCTGTTTTTCCAACAAAACATGCCATTGGAATTACCAGTGATAAAGGATTAGAAGTTTTGGTCCATATTGGTATCGATACAGTAACTTTAGAAGGCAAAGGTTTTACTTCAAACATCAAAATGGGCGATAAAATTTACCAAGGAACTCCAATAGTAGAAGTTGATTTAGCACTGATTGAAGCAGCAGGACTTGCCACAGATACGATAGTTGTTGTGACAAATTCTGCAGAATATGTGAATTTTGCGCTTTTAGAAAAGGATGAAGTCAGTGAGGGAGAGGTAATTTTAGACGTTGAAAAATAAAAAAGAAGCAGGAAAATTTCCTAAAGATTTTCTTTGGGGTGGAGCTATTGCGGCAAACCAAGCTGAAGGAGCATGGTTAGAAGGGGGGAGAGGAGCCAGTAATATTGATATGCTGCCTTTAGGTGAAAAACGCTTGCCCGTTAAATTAGGTGAAATTTCTCATCCAATCTTAGAGGAATCAGAATTTTACCCCAGTCATCAAGGCATTGATTTTTATCACCGCTATAAACAAGATATAGCACTGCTCGCAGAAATGGGATTAAAAATATTCCGCACATCAATCTCTTGGTCTCGTCTTTTTCCCAAGGGTGATGAAAGTGAGCCTAACAAAGAGGGGATAGCCTACTATCGTCAAATGTTTGCAGAGTGTAAAAAGTATGACATGGAACTTTTGGTAACCTTAGGACATTTTGACGTTCCGATGGGATTAGTTGAAAAATATGGCTCTTGGCGCGACCGTAAAATGATTACCTTTTTCGAGAGATACGCTCGGACATGTTTTGATGAGTTTGGAGACGATGTAAAGTACTGGATTACTTTTAATGAAATAAATATCATTCTACATAGCCCCTTTTCAGGAGCAGGATTGGCCTTCCAAACAGGTGAAAATAAAGCGCAAGTAATCTATCAGGCTGCCCATCATATGCTCCTTGCAAGTAGTTTGGCTGTGAAAGCTGCACATAAATTGGATAAGGATTTACAAATCGGATGTATGATTGCTGGAGGTGCATTTTATCCCTATTCCTGTAAACCTGAGGATGTCTGGCAAGCCTTGCAAGATGAACAGATGAATACATTTTTTACGGATATTCAAGCTCGAGGGTATTATCCTTCTTACACACAGAGGATTTTCCGCGAAAAAAATATCGAGTTAAAGATGGAAGTTGGTGACGAAGACATCTTGAAGCACACTGTGGACTTCGTTTCTTTTAGTTACTACGCTTCGCGATGTTCAGTTGCAAGTTTTGATGATTTAGAAGTTAATGCAGGAAATGTGGTCAAGTCGGTGAAAAATCCATATCTAAAAACAAGTCAGTGGGGGTGGGCTGTTGATCCACTTGGGTTAAGGATTACCATGAATCAAATTTATGATCGCTATCAAAAACCTATTTTTATAGTTGAAAATGGATTGGGAGCGTCGGATAAGATTGTTGATGGAAAAATCAATGATGATTACCGTATTGCGTATTTAAAAGAGCATATCAAAGCGATGGCAGACGGTATTTCCGATGGAATACCCTTGATGGGTTATATCGTTTGGGGAGTCATTGACTTAGTTGCAGCTTCCACAGGCGAGATGAGTAAAAGATATGGTATGATTTATGTGGATAGAAAAAATGATGGATCAGGCTCGCTTGCACGGATGAAGAAAAAGTCGTTTGATTGGTATAAGTCTGTTATTGCATCAAATGGAAATGATTTATAAAATAAAAAGGCAATGGAGACTTGCCTTTTTTTGAAAGGAAACACATGGATTATTTAATAGGTATAGATTTAGGTACCACTGCGACAAAAGCAGTTCTCTTTGATCAATCAGGGATTCAGATCGCCACAAGTTCTCAGTCTTACCCACTTTATCGTGATGCCCAAGGAATGGCAGAAGAAGATTTAGAGGAGATATTTACTGCGATGATAAGTGTTGTTGAAAAAATAACACGCCAAATAAAAACAGGAGATTCTATTTTAGCATGTTCTTTCAGCACCCAAATGCATGCCTTGATTGCCTTTGATCAGGAATGGCAGCCTTTAACGCGTGTCTTAACTTGGGCAGATACTAGAGCTGAAAAATACAGTAACGATTTAAAAAGTGAAGATACTTCAAATGCTATATATCATAAAACAGGAACACCTTTACATCCGATGTCGCCTCTTGCTAAACTATTATGGCTCAAGAATGAAAGAAAAGAGATTTTCAAAAATGCAGCGCATTTTATGGATCTCAAAGGCGCAATCTTTCAACGCATTTTCCAAAGTAATACGATGGATCTATCAATTGCTACAGGTACAGGTTTTTTTAACAATCAGAAAATGACCTGGGACGATGATATTTTAGATCTGTTAGGTATTTCAAAAACACAACTTCCTAAAATCGTATCACCTTATGCAATAGAGAAAGGTTTACCAGAAAAATGGATACGAAAGATGGGGCTTTCACCAGATACCGTTTTTGTATATGGCGTTGGCGATGGTCCTATGTCAAACTTAGGTGTTGGGGCAATTAAAAAAGGTGAATTGGCAATTACAGTAGGTACTTCAGGCGCCCTTCGCATGGTAAGTGATGTACCTCAGCTAGATGAAGCAGCGAGAACTTTTAGTTACGCACTTGATGAAGACCATTGGGTAAATGGTGGAGCGGTAAATTCTGGAGGCGATGTTTTTCGGTGGTTAAAAGACAACGTACTTGAGAAGTCTTATGACTTTGCAGCGATTACTGACTTAGCAAGAGGTGTGTCTCCAGGTTCGGATGGATTAATCTTTCATCCTTATCTAGGTGGAGAACGAGCACCATTGTGGAATGCAGCAGCTAGGGCTTCTTTTTTTGGACTTAGCTATCGTCATACAACAAGTCACATGGCGCGTGCAGTTCTTGAGGGCATTTCCTTTAACTTGCGTATGTTAGAAGAGACACTCACAGAAAATTCAGCATGTCCTAAAATAATAAAAGTTACGGGAGGTTTTTCTCAGTCGGAGCTTTGGTTGCAAATTCTTGCAGACATTTTTGAGTTACCAATAACGGTTCAAAAAGACCATGAGGCGGGATGCTTTGCAGCACAGATCATGGCTCAAAAAGCTTTGGGGAGGATTGATAGTATTGAAGATGTTGCTAGTGGAACGATGGAAATAGTTTATAAGCCTCAGCCAGAAAATTTTAAATACTACCGCGCTTTATACCCTCTCTTCAAAAATTTAACACAAGAGTTTGCGAAAAGCTATGCCGAAATAGCTAAATACCAGCAAGAATTTTCATAAGCTCCGTACAGTTTGAGCGAGTACCGGGGGAAAATAGTGTATAATATGTAAAAATAGTTGAGGAGAGTTACTATGGTCAAAATCGCATTTATCTGTGTGCATAATTCTTGCCGTTCACAAATTGCAGAAGCTTTGGGGAAAAAATTAGCTGGGGATAAGTTTGAGTTTTACTCTGCGGGTACTGAGATAAAGCCACAAATTAATCAAGATGCTGTCCGTTTGATGAAAGAAATCTATGACATAGACATGGAAAAAACACAAAGTTCAAAGCTCTTACAGGATATTCCACCTGTGGATATTGTGATTACGATGGGATGTAACGTTGGCTGTCCTTATCTTCCTTGTCAATATAGGGAAGACTGGGGCTTAGAAGATCCAACAGGTCAAAGTGATGCAGTCTTTAAGGATATCATCCAGCAAATTGAAACGAAAGTACTTGCTTTAAGAAAACGAGACTTTGGTTAATAAAAAAAGCACTGATTCAGTGCTTTTTCATTTCTGATGATTTTAGAAAATCATCAATTCTTTATTTGTTTTAGTTAAAGGCTCACATCCTGTTTCAGTAACATAGAGACAGTCCTCGATACGTACGCCAACTTTACCTGGGATATAAATTCCTGGTTCATCAGAGAAGCACATGCCTTCTTCGATGATGATGTCCTCAGAACCACCAATAGATGGGAATTCATGGACATCCATACCGATACCGTGTCCAAGGCGGTGGACAAAGTATTCGCCATAACCAGCTTTAGTAATCACATCGCGGGCTACTTTATCAATTTCAAGTGCAGATACACCAGGTTTTACGAAGTCCATAGCAGCCATTTGTGCTTCAAGTACGATTTTGTGGATATCGGCATCAAAATCAGAAGGTTTACCGATTGAGATAGTACGTGTAGCATCAGAAGCGTAGCCATTTTTCATCACACCGAGGTCAAAGAGCAAGAGTTTATTGTCTTGAATTTTGACATCTTCTGGCATACCGTGAGGATTAGCTGCACGAGCGCCTGAGAGTACGATTGTTTCAAAACTCATTTGAGGTACGCCCATACGCTTCATTTCGTATTCGATTTTTGCAACAACATCTGTTTCTGTACGATCTGAATTTGCATATTCAAAACCAATTTCGAAACATTTATCTGCGTAATCCCCAGAAATTTTCATTTTTTCGATTTCATCGGCAGATTTGATCAAACGCATACGTTCTACCAATGGTGTCAAGTTGACAAATTCAACACCAGAAAATTGAGATTTGAGCCCTTCAGTTTTTGACAAAGGGATGTCAGAAAATTCGACTGCAATTTTTTGGATATTTTTTGATCCCAAATGTTCTTTTACAACAGCCCACGGATTTTGTGAATCTTCATAGCCAAAAATATCAAAGCCAGTAGTGTTTTCTTTGGCTTTTTCTACCTCCAAAGCTGGAGTGAAGAGAGATGGCGCTTTATCCGGGAAAACCATCAAACCAGCAATACGTTCATGCGGGTCAATGGCAAGACCTGTTAAATAATTCAAGGTCGTAGGATTGGTGATGAAAGTCATGTCGACTTCATTTTCGTTCAGAAAATTAGAGATACGTTCGAGTTTGCTCATAGTATCCACCTTTCTATAATTATTATCTCTATTGTACGCTAAATTCTGAAAAAAATCATGTGCGACAATATCTACAATATACTACCAAAAATTATTGAAACGGTTTTCAAAAAGTGATATAATTAAATTTGGAAAAACTTTTCATAAATATTAAAAGATATAAAAAACAGACAAAGATTATTATAATTGAGGTTTAAAAAGAATGGAAGAATCAACAACAACAATTTATGACGTTGCTCGAGTTGCGGGCGTGTCAATGGCTACCGTAAGTCGTGTAGTCAATGGTAACGCCAACGTCAAAGAGAAAACACGTCAAAAAGTCCTTGATGCAATTGAAGAATTGGACTACCGTCCAAATGCGGTTGCACGTGGATTGGCAAGCAAACGTACAACGACAGTTGGGGTTGTTCTCCCAACAATCACGTCGCCATATTTTGCTGAAATCGCTCGAGGCATTGATGATATTGCTTCAATGTACAAGTATAATGTCATTCTCGCAAATAGTGATGGTGATGAAGAAAAAGAACTTAAAGTTATTGAAAGTCTCTTTTCTAAGCAAGTTGATGGTATTGTTTATATGGGCAGCTTCATGACAGAAAAAGTTCGTAAACAGCTTAAATCAACCCGTACACCGATTGTTCTTGCTGGAATGATTGATGTTGACAAACAAATGTCATCTGTAAATATCGATTATCATCTTGCAGCACACCAAACAACTGCTGAACTGGCAAAAAACAATAAACGTATTGCTTTTGTGTCAGGTTCTTTAGAAGAAGTTGAAAATACAGAACGTATGGTTGGTTATCAAGAAGCTTTGAATGAAGCTGGCATTGATTTTGACGAGTCACTTGTCTTTGAAGGTAATTACACTTTTGAAAATGGACAAGCTTTAGCAGAACAAATGCTTGCCAAGAAAATTAATGCTGCCATCGTGTCTTATGATACTGTAGCAGTTGGCTTACTCAATGCTTTGCTCTCAAAAGGTATCAAAGTTCCTGAGGATTTCGAAATTATCGCAGGTTCAAACAGCCCGATTACAGCATACACTTACCCAGGTTTGACTTCTGTCAATCAACCGCTTTATGACTTGGGTGCAGTTTCAATGCGTTTGTTGACAAAACTTATGCACAAGGAAGAAGTTGAGGAAAACCAATTGATCCTCGCTCATCAAATCATTAATCGTGGTTCGACAAAATAAAAAACAAAAGATACAGTGATGTATCTTTTTTTATGGTCTCTAAGAGTAAGCTATAGCTTTGTTTTAACCATGAAGAGGAGAAGCGATTTGACTTTCTGGACAAAGCATGATACTATTAAGAGGTAAATTTAGTCTAAGTTATATATTTTTAATGTTTTCTTTCACATAATGATTTACAAATATGACGAAAGGAAAATATATACTATGACAAAAGGAACTGTAAAATGGTTTAACGACTCTAAAGGTTTTGGTTTCATCACTGCTGAAGATGGTACTGATGTGTTTGCACACTTCACTCAAATTCAAAGCGATGGCTTCCGTAAACTTGAAGAAGGCGAAAAAGTTACATTTGATATTGAACAAGGTCAACGTGGCCCTCAAGCATCAAACATTACTAAAGCATAATGATAAGGCACTCTTGGGAGTGCTTTTTTTATTTTAAAGTGCAAGATTAGGACTTTAGCTAAAAGTGTGTTACAATAGGTGTACCATTTGGATACATCCATAATGGAAGATCTCGTCCACTCAGTTATAGCGTGACTTTGGGATAGTTCAAATTTCTTCCATTTTTATTAGCGCGGGATGGAGCAGCTAGGTAGCTCGTCGGGCTCATAACCCGAAGGTCGTAGGTTCAAATCCTGCTCCCGCAATTGAGATATAGATTCCTGTTTTTCAGGGATTTTTTATTTATTTCAATTGAAAAAATATCTTCAGTGACGTTCAGGATTATGTTTGGTACGCATGCAAATGTATGCTAAACTTAAAATATGAGGAAAACGAAAATTGTAGTACCCGTTCTTCCGACAACAGTGGCGGAAGTACAGGAATTAAACGTAGAAAAGTACAGAAAGGCTGACATTATTGAATGGCGGGCGGATTTTTTGGGAGATATAGAAAGCATTCTTCAGGCTGCGCCTTTTATCTTTGAGAAATTTAAAGATTTTTCCCTTCTTTTTACTGTACGCACAGCCAATGAAGGCGGCAATATCTCCATTTCTAAAAAAGATTATGTCACTCTTTTAAAAAAAGTAGCCAAATTGGGCCCAGATTATATTGATATCGAATATTTTTCCTATCGAAAAGCCTTACCACAGCTACTTGAATTTAAAGAAAAAATTGTCTTGTCTTATCATAACTTTTTCGAGTCACCTACAGATTTAACTGCTCGAATGATGAAAATGCAAAGAGAAGAAACAGGCTTTGTAAAAGTGGCGATTATGGCACAACGCGAGTGTGATGTTTTGGATTTGCTACAGATTACACGTGATTTTACGATGGAATATGGACCAAAATTTATCGGTATTGCAATGGGAGAACTGGGTAAAATTTCCCGCGTTGCCGGAGGTTTGACCGGATCTGTATGGACTTTTGTGGCACTCGATAAGGAAGAAGGAAGTGCTCCCGGGCAATTGACATTACCTCAGATGCTGGATGTTCTTGATGCCTTAGAAGCTTAACATTCGTCTTTTCCACATATTCCGTCAATAAATTGAGAATATTAGAGAAATTCCCGAAAAAATTTCTCCAAAATGGTATAATTTATAGTAAGTTAGAAATTTGGAGGAACTATGGTTATCAATCGTTACAGTCGCCCAGAAATGGCGGCAATCTGGTCGGATGAAAACAAGTATAAGGCGTGGCTTGAAGTCGAAATTCTTGCGGATGAAGCTTGGGCTGAACTCGGAGAAATTCCAGCAGAAGATGTAAAAAAAATTCGTGAAAAAGCAAGTTTTGATGTTGATCGTATCTTGGAGATTGAAAAAGAAACGCGCCACGATGTGGTTGCCTTTACGCGTGCTGTTTCTGAAACACTTGGCGAGGAAAGTAAGTGGGTACACTATGGACTTACTTCAACCGATGTTGTAGATACAGCTTATGGCTATCTCTACAAGCAGGCTAATGATATTATCCGCCGTGATTTGGCTAACTTTTTGGAAATTATTGCTGATAAAGCGCGTGAGCACAAGTACACTGTATGTATGGGACGTACGCACGGTGTCCATGCAGAACCAACAACTTTTGGCCTTAAATTAGCAACTTGGTATTCTGAAATGAAGCGTAATATCGAGCGTTTCGAACATGCAGCTAAAGGGGTTGAAGCGGGTAAAATTTCTGGTGCTGTAGGTACATTTGCCAATATCCCGCCTTTTGTTGAAGAATATGTATGTGGCAAACTTGGAATTCGTCCACAAGAGATTTCGACACAAGTATTACCCCGTGATTTACATGCAGAATACTTTAGTACACTGGCACTGATTGCGACTTCGATTGAGCGTATGGCGACAGAGATTCGTGGTCTTCAAAAATCAGAACAACGTGAAGTAGAAGAGTTCTTCGCTAAAGGTCAAAAAGGTAGCTCAGCAATGCCACACAAACGTAATCCAATTGGTTCTGAAAATATGACTGGCTTGGCGCGTGTTATTCGTGGACATGTTGTGACAGCCATGGAAGATGTTGTTTTGTGGCATGAACGTGACATTTCACACAGCTCGGCAGAGCGTATCATTACCCCAGATACAACTGAATTAATCAACTATATGTTAAACCGTTTTGGTAATATTGTTAAAAATCTGACTGTATTCCCAGAAAATATGAAGCGTAATATGGATGCAACTTTTGGATTGATCTATAGTCAACATGTTATGCTTATGCTTATTGAAAAAGGAATGACACGTGAAGAAGCTTACGATTTGGTTCAACCATTGACAGCAAAAGCTTGGGATGAACAAATCATGTTCCGCCCACTGGTAGAAAGCAATGAAAAAATCCGTGAAAAACTGACAGATGAAGATATTGATGCAGCTTTTGATTATAATTATCATTTGTCACGTGTAGATGTCATCTTTGAACGTCTTGGTTTGTAAAAATAATAAGATCCTAACACTTTCGTTTAGGATTTTTTTGTACAAAAAATTTAGATTTGAATAGATTTAAACAATTCAGTATTGACTAATATGAGTAAGTTTGATAACATATTAGTACAAACTAATATAAAGAGATGAATAATGAATTTAACCGAAAAACGTCAAAAAGTGATTCATGCCTTATCTAATACGACAAGGCTTAATGTCCTTGAAGCATTACGTGAAAAGGAAATGACAGTCACAGAACTACTTAATAAAACTAAATCAGGACAATCTAATCTCTCGCAACATTTATCATGTTTGCGTGATTGTGGGTTAATCACAAGTCGCAAAGAAGGAAAATATATTTATTATTCCTTGACAACCCCTGAGCTTAACCATTTACTAGAAGTCATTGATGCTACAGTTGAGTCAATGCACTGGTCCCCAACAGAAGATATCCATTGTGATACATATATAAAATAAAAGGAGTTTCATATGTTTAAATCTACTCAAAACAAGGCAACACATGATGCACGCTGTGTAAAAGGTACATGTAATTGCCTCAATCACAAAGCCAAAGCAGCTCTTACTACTGCTGAAGAGAGTGAGGGCTCAAGTAGCTCAGAAGTCACAGGGAGTTCTGACGATTCAGACCCTGCCTGTTGCAACACAACAATACATCTAAATACGAGTTTAGATGAAGGTGAAGAAGAGGGTAAATATGAGCTGTTGATTATTATCATCACCGCTTTATTATTGGCCGCCTTAAGCTTTTTAGACTTTACACCACAGTTTAAAACCCCACTTTTCATTTTAACCTATTTGTTGATTGGGCACAGTGTTTTGCTCAAAGCAATCAAACAATTGCTTAAAGGAGATATTTTTAACGAATTCTTCCTCATGAGTATTGCGACTGTCGGGGCATTTGCTTTAGGAGAATATGCTGAAGCAGTTGCTGTTATGCTTTTTTATCAAGTCGGAGAATATTTCCAAGATCGTGCGATTGGGAACAGTAAAAAGTCAATCACCGCTTTGATGGACCTTCGACCAGAAGTTGCGACTGTTAAGCGACAAGGAAAACTTATTGATATGTCTCCAGAAGAAGTCAATATCGGTGAAGTTATACAAGTGAAGCCTGGAGAAAAAGTACCACTTGATGGTCTTGTATTATCGGGAAAATCAAGCGTTAATACAGCAGCTTTGACTGGTGAATCACTGCCACGTGAGGTGAGCAAGGGAGAAGAAGTTCTTTCAGGTTTTTTGAATATTAATAGTCTGCTGGAGATCAAAGTTGAAAAAACGTTTGGGGAATCATCAGTATCTAAAATTTTAAATCTCGTTGAGAATGCTCAAGAAAATAAAGCACCGACTGAACAATTCATTTCAAAATTTGCACGTTACTATACTCCAGTTGTGGTATTTGCAGCAGCGATAATCGCTCTAGTACCCCCACTTTTCTTCCAGCAAGATTGGTCAGACTGGTTAACACGCGCCTTTACGTTTTTAATTATTTCGTGTCCTTGTGCGATGGTAGTTTCCATTCCCCTTGGATTCTTTGCTGGGATTGGCACCGCATCCAAAAACGGTATTTTAGTTAAAGGGGGTAATCACCTTGAAGCTATGACCAAGATAAAACATGTGCTCTTTGATAAAACAGGTACGTTGACACAAGGGAACTTTAAAGTTACTCAAGTTTTTCCAGCAGAAGATGTTGCACGAGAAGATTTACTCTATCTGGGAGCTATCGGTGAACTTAACTCCACCCATCCCTTGGGACTTGCGCTTAAAGAAAACCAAAACTTAGATACAGTAAATGTAACAGAGTCGGAAGAAATTTCAGGTCATGGTACACGTACAATCTATGAGAGTGATGAGATTCTTGTCGGAAATGCAAAACTGATGAAAATGTACAACGTTAACTTTACCGAAAGCAACGCCTTAGGTTCTTTGATTTATGTTGCTAAAAATGGTATATATCAAGGCGTTATCCTTGTAGCGGATGTCCTTAAAGAAGATGCTGAAGAAGCAATTGCGGCTTTGAACCAGCTTCACATTTCCCAAACGATGCTGACAGGCGATAGTGAAAAAGTTGCCGCTCAGGTTGCTGGGAAACTGAACATCACGGATTATCATGCCAATCTTTTACCGGAGGATAAAGTTGCTTTGTTAGAGCAAGTAATTGCAAAAGGTGATGGTCTTACCGCTTTTGTTGGTGATGGAATTAACGATGCACCAGTTATTGCGCGTGCTGATATCGGTTTTGCGATGGGGGGATTAGGCTCTGATGCTGCGATTGAAACAGCTGACGTGGTTTTAATGACAGATAAACCATCAAGTATCGCGAAGTCTGTTAAAATCGCCAAGAAAACTAAACGACTTGTGGTCCAAAATATCGTTTTAGCTCTTGGTGTAAAAGCCGTTTTCCTGATCCTTGCGGTCTTTGGTATTGCCACGATGTGGGAAGCAGTTATCGCAGATGTTGGAGTAACACTCATCGCTATATTGAATGTTTTAAGACTCTTAAAATAAGACGAAACTCCCAAGATGGGAGTTTTTTTGCGCTTGCTTTTATCAGATGAAAATATGCTAAAATAAGGACATGAATGGTTTAAAAAACGGTGTGATCTTGCTTTTCAACTTTGCAAAAATCCAAGCCGCTTGTTGTCTCTTTCCACTTGCCGTTTTTGCTACCTTAGCAATAACACGTGGATTGACTTTTCCCAATATCCCACGTTATGATTTAATCTTTGTGATTTTACTTGTGTTTCAAGTTTTGATGGTTAAATTAAAATTTGAAACACTTGAAGAGTTAAAAATTATTTGCTTGTTTCATATCTTAGGGTTAATTTTAGAGATTTTTAAAGTCAATATCAGCCATAGTTGGACCTACCCTGAGCCGGCTTACTTAAAAATTTGGAATGTCCCTTTTTACTCGGGGTTTATGTATGCCAGTGTCGGGAGTTATGTTGTTCAATCGTGGAAAAAGTTGCAGCTAAATGTGGAATATTGGCCGCCATTAGGGCTTAGTTTTGGCTTATCCACAGTTTTGTATCTGAACTTTTTTACCAATTATTTCTTCCATGATTTACGGTATTTTATTATTCTGGCTATTGTCTTAATCTTTTGGCGCACTCAGTTCACTTTTTGTATTAATGGAAGAAAAAGATATAAAATGAAGGCACTCTTCTCTTTTGCTTTGATTGGCTTCTTTATCTACATAGCTGAAAATATTGCTTCATTTTTTAATGCTTACCGGTATCCTAATCAAGCAGAAACCTGGCATCTCGTAGGATTTGGGAAAATGTCTTCATGGTTTTTACTGGTCATTGTCAGTATTGTTTTAGTCGTTAATCTCAAATTAAAGCAGTCATCGAGAGAAAATAAGTTAATAAAAAAGACAAGGTAAAACTTGTCTTTTTTGTTTAAGTAGGAAGGTTTATAAAACATTGCACAATGCCGCAATCATAAAAAGAAACAATTCCCTTCACGACAGATAGTTCCAATTCATGATTAGCCCCTCCAGAATATGCTATAATAAGACCATGAATAACACGATTAAAGCAAAGCTGGAGCTCTTACCGGATAGTCCAGGATGCTACTTACATAAAGATAAAAATGGGACAGTTATCTATGTAGGGAAGGCGAAAAATCTGAAAAACCGCGTACGCTCCTATTTTCATGGCTCCCACAATACAAAAACTGAGCTTTTAGTCAGTGAGATAGAAGATTTAGAATGGATTGTTGTTGAATCAAACATTGAGTCTTTGGTTCTTGAAATTAACTTAATTCAACGTTACAAGCCCAAATATAATATCATGCTTAAGGATGATAAATATTATCCTTTTCTCATGATTACAAATGAAAAATATCCACGTTTGATGATTACACGTCGTGTCAAAAAAGATGGGGCAATGTATTTTGGACCTTATCCCGATGTTAAAGCAGCCAATGAAGTTAAGCGCCTCTTAGACCGCATCTTTCCTTTTAGAAAATGTGGTTTGCATGAAAAGAAAGTTTGTTTCTACTATCATATCCATCAGTGTCTTTGTCCAGTCGTTAATCATGTAGACCCTCAAGTTTATAAAGATATGGCTCAGGAAGTGAAGCATTTTTTAACGGGTGATGATAAAAAAATCATCAATGAACTTAAAGCAAGAATGTTTGCAGCTTCGGAAAAAATGGAATTCGAGCAAGCTGCAGAATACCGTGATGTGATTAATTCTATCGGTACTTTGAGAACAAAACAACGTGTCATGAACCACGATTTAAAAGATCGTGATGTTTTTGGTTACTATGTAGATAAAGGTTGGATGTGTGTGCAGGTTTTCTTTGTACGACAAGGTAAAATGATTCAACGTGATGTCAATATGTTCCCTTATTACAATGATGCAGAAGATGATTTCTTAACTTATATCGGACAGTTTTATCAAGAAGCTGAACACATGGTACCTAAAGAAATTTTAGTACCCTCAGGAATTGATGTAGAGGCTGTTGAAGCGGTAACTCAAATAAAAGTTCTCAAACCAAGTCGTGGAGAGAAGAAGCAACTTGTAGCAATGGCGACTAAGAATGCACGCACACAATTACAATTAAAATTTGACCTCCTTGAAAAAGACCTGATTAAAACTCAAGGTGCTATCGAAAATCTCGGTAAAATTCTCAACATTCCTACACCAGTTAGAATCGAATCGTTCGATAACTCTAACATAATGGGGACCTCACCTGTCTCGGCAATGGTTGTCTTTATTAATGGCAAGCCCTCAAAGAAAGATTATCGGAAATATAAGATCAAAACTGTCGAAGGTGCCGATGATTACGCATCAATGCGTGAAGTGATTACAAGACGTTATAGTCGAGCCATGCGTGAAGGGACTGCTTTACCTGACTTGATTGCAATGGATGGTGGTGCAGGTCAAGTCAATGCAGCCAAGGCCATTCTGCAAGAGATAGGGTTAGATATTCCTGTTGCAGGTATGGCTAAAAATGATAAACACCAAACCAGTGAGTTACTTTTTGGTGATCCTTTGGAAGTTGTGCCATTGAGTCGACAATCGCAAGAATTCTTTCTCCTTCAACGCATTCAAGATGAAGTTCACCGATTTGCGATTACTTTCCATCGGCAAGTACGTGGGAAAAATACCTTTTCTTCAAAACTGGATGGTATTACAGGTCTTGGACCAAAACGTAAGCAAAAATTAATGACGACCTTCAAGTCACTTAAAGCCATTTCTGAGGCTGATGTTGCTCAAGTCGCTGAAGCAGGTGTACCTTATGAGGTCGCTGAAAGGGTAAAGGAAGTTTTGGGAAAAGAAAATTATTAATTCTTTCAGAAAAAATTCTCTCAACGAGGGATTTTTTTATTACAAAAGTGTAAGAAATTTGCTTTAAATTAGGAGTAAAATAGTTTTGAAAATAAAAATTGAGGTATAAATAAATGAAAAAAATATTGGTGACTCTTATTGCTGGAGCATTGTTGATTATTGGTGGCGGCTATACTTGGTATAATTACGAATATGGCGGTCAAGAATATTATGTTCAGATACACACAGAAGGGGATAAAATTTCGAGCAAAACTACTGATGGTGGAACTTGGCAGGGATTTAACTATAAACAAAAAGGTTATGCAGATTCTGGCAAAGAAAAGGATCTAGAATTTACTTCAATTCATAATCTCAAGCATGATGCTTATTTGAAAGTTACTTATAATAATAAGAATGGTGTGACTAAATGGGAAGAAGTTCAAAGAAAAGATGTGCCCCAAAAAGCATTGAATAATATTTAATTAGCAAGCCTGTTTAGGACAGGTTTTTTTGTTCCCCAGATAAAGTCCTCTTTAAGAGCTTACTATTTGACTTTGTTTTATATAAATTTAATAATAGAGCTTATGAATAAAACCGAAATAGAAAAGTTCCAGCAGGATTTATTAGGATGGTACAATATTCACAAAAAGCCTTTGCCGTGGCGTAAAAATACAGAGGCTTATTCTGTTTGGATTTCTGAAATCATGTCTCAACAAACACAGGTTGAAACAGTAATGCCCTATTATCTGCGCTTCATGGAGAAGTATCCTCAGATTGAGGATTTGGCAGCCGCAGATGATGATGAGCTGCTGAAACTTTGGGAAGGGTTGGGTTATTACTCGCGCGCTCGTAATTTAAAAATTGCAGCTCAGCAAGTCATGACAGAATTTGATGGGCAATTTCCTAAACAGCTAAAAGACATTCAAAGTTTGCAGGGGATTGGTCCTTACACAGCAGCGGCTATTGCTTCGATTTCTTTTGGCTTACCTGAACCGGCCATTGATGGAAATTTGATGCGCGTGACCAGTCGATTATTTGAGATTGAATCAGATATTTCTAAGGCTGCTTCGCGGAAAATATTTGATGAAAAGCTGAGAGAGCTAATCTCGGAAGAAAATCCCGGAGATTTTAACCAAGCACTCATGGACATAGGTTCCATGGTTTGTACGCCCAAAATTGCCAAGTGTGAGATTTGCCCCTTAGCTGCGTATTGCCAAGCCAGACCTAAAGGTACGCAACTGAAGTATCCTGTCAAAAGTAAAAAGATTAAGCAGCAGCATATTTACTACAATGCTTATGCATTAAAAAATTCGCAAGGCGAATACTATCTACAAAGACGTCCTAGCACAGGTTTACTTGCTAATATGTGGACTTTCCCTATGCAGGAGATATCTAAAGAAGAATTCAATAATGATAGGTTAGCGCCGCCAACAAATGTGCCAGATAGCATCTCACGCATGACAAAAGTTGGAGAAATCACACATGTTTTTTCTCACTTGAAGTGGTTTGTTCAAATTATTGAATGTATCCCTGAGGAAAATTTTATTGTTCAAGAAGAAAAACTGGATGAAAATCAACTTTGGGTAAAATTGACGGACCTTTCAAAAGTCGCTCTGCCTACACCACAAGTCAAAATGTTTAAGTTTTTTAAAGACTAGTTTTCACTTTATAAATGCAAACGTTTTACTTTTTTGGTATAATTATAGGAGTTTAGAAAACCGACTTTTTGTGAATATATTATCAAGAAGTCAAAATAATGGAGGCAATCATGACAACTATTGATTTTACTGCAGAAGTAGAAAAGCGCAAAGACGCAATGCTCGAAGATTTGTTTGAACTTCTTCGTATCGATTCAGCAATGGACATGGACAATGCGGACAAAGAAAACCCATTTGGCCCTGGACCTCGTAAAGCCCTTGACAAATTTTTGGAATTGGCTGAACGTGATGGCTACCAAACTAAAAACTATGATAACTATGTTGGTCACTTTGAATACGGAGAAGGTGATGAAGTTTTAGGCATCTTCGGTCACTTGGATGTTGTACCTGCCGGTTCTGGTTGGGATTCAAACCCATTTGAACCTGAAATCCGTAATGGAAACCTTTACGCACGTGGAGCTTCAGACGATAAAGGCCCAACTATGGCTTGTTACTATGGTTTGAAAATCTTGAAAGACCTTGGTGTGCCATTATCTAAAAAAATCCGCTTCATCGTTGGTACAAACGAAGAAACAGGTTGGAAAGATATGGATTACTACTTTGAACACTGTGAATTGCCATTGCCAGATTTCGGATTCTCTCCAGATGCTGAGTTCCCAATCATCAATGGTGAAAAAGGTAACGTTACAGAGTACCTTCACTTTGACGGAAAAAATGCTGGTGCTGTAGTACTCCACTCTTTCAAAGCTGGTTTGGCTGAAAATATGGTCCCTGAATCTGCAACTGCAGTAATCTCAGGTGCGACAGACCTCCAAGCAAAATTGGAAGCATTTGTTGCTGAAAATGCAGACAAAAACTTACGCTTTGACCTTGAAGAATCTGACGGTAAAGCAACAGTAACGGTCTATGGTAAATCTGCACACGGTGCAATGCCATTTAAAGGGATTAACGGTGCAACTTACCTTGCTAAATTCCTTAACCAATTTGACTTTGAAGCAGGTGCAGCTGCATACATCAAACTTGCTGCTGAAACATTGATTGATGACCATGAAGGTGAAAAATTAGGTACAGCCTACAATGATGACCTTATGGGTGCAACTTCAATGAACGCTGGTGTTTGGAACTTTGACGAAAACGGTGAAGGTACAATTGCATTGAACTTCCGTTTCCCACAAGGTACTGACCAACACAAAATCAAAGCAGTTCTTGAAGCTCTTGAAGGCGTAAAAGAAGTGACTATGAACGATCACGTGATGGAACCTCACTACGTACCAATGGAAGATGAACTCGTTTCTACATTGATCAGTGTTTATGAAAAACACACTGGCCTTAAAGGTTACGAAACAGTAATCGGTGGTGGTACATTTGGTCGCCTCCTTAAACGTGGTGTTGCTTATGGCGCAATGTTTGAAGGTGAAGAAGATACAATGCACCAAGCAAATGAATACAAACCATTGGATGCTCTCTTCAAATCAGCAGTTATCTATGCTGAAGCAATTTACGAATTGGCTAAATAATATGAGAAAATTAAAATCCCCCTTATCGGGGATTTTTTTATTATTTTTTACATGAAATTTCATTCCATTATTTAAAAAACGATTCAAGATAAATTCAGTTAAACAACGGTTTTACAGGATTTATCTTTTTTATTTAAAAATAATGTGGAAAAATTTAAGTAAATTGTTGAAATGAAGTTTTGGATATGTTAAAATGAATGCGTTAACAAAAGAAATAAAGTTTCAGAGATAGAGAGGTGTTTATGTTTGGCTTTTCAATTTTTATGAATGAAGATCTTACTGCAAAAGATATTCATTATATAAAAAGTATGAAACAAGCAGGATTCAAGGGGATATTTACTTCAATGCATATTCCTGAAGATGATGCTCAAGCGTATAAAATGCGCTTAGAAAAATTAGGAGCTTGTGCTAAAGCAAACCAATTGGAGCTGATGGTAGATATTTCAGGTGAAGCTCTAGAACGTGCAGGTTACTCATTTGATCATTTAGAAGAACTTACTCACCATGGTGTCGCAGGTTTACGGATGGATTATCATATTGACAATAAACAGATTGCCAAAGCCAGCCATAAAATGAAGATTAGTTTAAATGCCAGCACGTTGGTAGAAGATGAGATAGAGGAACTAAGAAGATTAGGAGCTAACTTCTCTAATTTAGAAGCTTGGCACAACTATTATCCTCGCCCTGAAACTGGGCTGGATACGGAATATTTGCTCAAGCAGAATCAATGGTTGCAAAAATATGGTCTTAAGCGAGTTGGTTTTGTTGCTGGCGATGCTCAGAAACGTTTACCTTTAAGACTTGGACTTCCGACACTCGAAAAGCATCGGGATAGACATCCGCTGGCTGCGGCTCTTGATTTATTAAAGTATGAGACGGATGAAGTTTATATTGGCGATGGAGATTTAGCAGCAACAACGATTGATCAGTTTGAAAATTATATGCAGTGGGATAAAATAGTTTTACATGTAGAAAACCATGATTCAGCTTATTTTACGTCAGTTTTAGGAGAACATGACAATAGAAATGATCAATCTCCTGACTTGATAAGAAGTGCAAATGCCCGCTTTAAGAAGGTTGAACAAATTCAAAAAGAACATACAGAAAAGCGCAACAAAGGGGCGGTAACACTGGATAATGAACTTTATGGACGCTACATGGGTGAAACACAAGTGTGTAAAAAATCACTACCAGCTCACCCTAATATTAACGTTGTAGCGTATGTTATCGAAAAAGACAGAGATTTAATCGATGTAATTTACTCGAAGCAAAAGTTTGAATTAAAAGAAAAGGAAAGAAAATGAATTTAGAAAATTTGACAACAGAACGACGTAATGAAGAAACTTTTGGATTGGACGAAATGTCGGTCTCAACTGCTCTAGAAAAGATGAATAAGGAGGATAAAAAAGTTGCAGAAGCTGTAGAAAAAGCACTTCCGATGATTGAACCAGTTATTGAAAAAACGATTGAAAGTTTCAATCATGGGGGGCGACTTATTTATCTTGGTGCAGGGACAAGTGGACGTCTAGGTGTGCTTGATGCTGCAGAGTGTGTGCCTACTTTTGGTGTTGAAGCAAGCATGGTTGTGGGACTTATTGCAGGTGGAGAAAAAGCAATGACTCTTGCTGTGGAAGGCGCAGAGGATGACCTTGAGCTTGGAAAACAAGACTTGATTGACCTTCAGCTAACCAAAAATGACATGGTGATTGGAATTGCTGCAAGTGGACGTACCCCTTATGTGATTGGTGCGCTTGATTATGCGAAGAGTATTGGTGCACATACAGGTTCTCTAGCATGTAATATGAATGCCGAAATTAGCCAACATGCTGAATTTCCTATTGAAGTAGACTGTGGCGCTGAATTTTTGACAGGATCAACCCGCCTCAAATCAGGTACAGCACAAAAATTAATTTTGAATATGATTTCGACAATAGCGATGATTGGTATTGGAAAAGTATACAACAACTTAATGGTTGATGTGCGTCCAACAAATGAGAAATTAGTGGAGCGCAGCAAACGTATCATTATGGAGGCAACAGATTGTGATTATGAAACAGCAGAAAAAACCTTTATCCAAGCGGGAGAAGATGTTAAGCTGGCGATTGTCATGATTTTAACCAATAGTGCAAAAGATGAGGCGCAGGAAAAACTCGTACAGGCAAAAGGATTCATTAAAAATACATTGAGCTAATAAATAAAAATTAGGAGATGAAGATGGCAGAAGATAAAGTAACACGTATTGCACGGCAAATTTACGAAGAAATTGGTGGACCAGAAAACGTTCAAAGTTTAGTTCATTGTATGACGCGCGTTCGACTTTCAATGATTGACGAAACAAAGGTAAATCTTGAAAAACTTAAAGCTATTGATGGTGTTATGGGAGTTGTTGAAGGTGAAACTCTACAAGTTATCGTTGGACCAGGGACAGTAAACAAGGTAGCCCAAAAAATGGTTGATACTGTGGGTGTTAAGCTTGGCGAACAGTTTCCACACTCAGCAGGACTCAGTCTTGAAGATCGGGCAGCTCAAACCAAAAAGGCAGCCAAGGAAAAATACAATAAACCTTCAAAGATAAAAGAAGTACTGAACTCGATTTCACGTATTTTTACACCGTTGATTCATGCCTTTGTAGGTGCCGGACTTATTGGTGGTATTGCTTCTATCCTTGCAAACTTAATCACCGCTGGCACGATTGATGGTGCGACTTTTGCACAGATTGTTGCTGTCTTAGGTGTGATTCAAAAGGGTATCTTCGCTTATTTGGTAATCTATGTGGGGATTAATGCAGCGACCGAGTTTGGGGCAACACCTTCACTTGGGGGTGTTATTGGTGCTGTGACTATGTTGACTGGGATTACACCAGAAGCACCAATTAACAATATCTTTACAGGGCAGCCGTTATCTGCACAACAAGGTGGGATTATTGGCGTAATCTTTGCTGTATGGCTTTTATCTCTTGTGGAAAAGAATTTACGGAAAGTTATTCCGGATTCGATTGACATTATCGTTACGCCTACACTTTCTCTCCTTGCTATCGGACTTTTGACGATTTTCTTCATCATGCCTGTTGCGGGAACAATTTCGACATCTTTAGTAGGCGGGATTAACGCTGTACTTAATGTTGGTGGTGGATTTGCTGGCTTCCTCTTAGGTGCTCTCTTCCTGCCAATGGTTATGTTTGGCTTGCATCAAATTCTTACACCGATTCATATTGAAATGATTGACAAAACGGGTTCAACTACCTTGCTTCCAATTCTTGCCATGGCCGGAGCTGGTCAAGTCGGTGCGGCTTTGGCACTCTGGGTACGTTTACGTAAAAATAAAGAATTTGCCGAAATTGTTAAAGGTGCTTTACCTGTAGGTTTCTTAGGCATTGGTGAACCTCTTATTTATGGTGTTACACTTCCGATGGGACGTCCATTTATTACAGCTTGTATTGGTGGAGGTATTGGCGGTGCTATTATCGGGTCACTCGGTCATGTTGGTGCCATTGCTATTGGTCCAAGTGGGATTGCTTTAATACCTTTGATTGCAGATAACCGTTGGTTGATTTACGTATTTGGTTTAATTGGTGGTTACGTTGGTGGTTTTGTTGCTACCTACTTCTTCGGCATTCCTCAATCTGAAAAAGATAAAGCAGACAACTATGTAGACGCAGCAACAGTAGCACAACCTGCTGTTGTAAATCTTGAAAAAACAGTTGCTTCACCGATGTCAGGGAAAATTATTCCTTTAGCGAAAGTAGAAGATGAAGTTTTTTCTAAAGGGATGCTTGGGCAAGGTTTTGGTATTCAGCCTCGTGATGGGAAAGTTTTTGCACCATTTGATGGTACAGTGACGACAGTTTTCCCTACTAAACATGCGATTGGGTTACTTAGTGAGTCCGGTGTAGAAGTGCTTATTCATGTGGGCTTAGATACAGTGTCATTAGAGGGTAAACCCTTCATCACTAAAGTAACGGACGGAAGCAAGGTTACTAAAGGCGACTTGCTTTTAGAAGCAGACTTAAAGATGATTGAAGATGCTAACTTGTCACCAGTAACTTTAGTTGTTGTTACAAATTCTGATGAATTTAAGCACATCTATATCGAAGCTCCTGAAGAAGCGGTTTCTGGTGAGCAAGTCATCATTGCAGAATAAAAAAATAGGTTGAGTGTAAGCTCAGCCTATTTTTAACTCTTTAAGCTTAGAATAAGAAGAATGATTTTAAATAAAGTATCTGAAAATTTGGTATAATAGAAAAATGATCTACGGTATAGGAACAGATAATGTCGAGATATCGCGCATTGTCCAAGCATTGGAACGCAATGATAAATTTGCACAGCGCGTTTTGACAATAAATGAGTTTGCTCATTTTTCAAGTTTTACTTCAAAAAAACGTCAAGCGGAATTCTTAGCAGGACGTTGGGCAGCAAAAGAAGCCTTTTCAAAAGCTTTAGGAACAGGCTTTGATAGTCAGCTTTCCTTTCATCATATAGAAATTTCTAAAAATGAAAAGGGGAAACCATATTTTCTAGAACATCCCTTTGCTGGACAAGCACATTTAAGTATTTCACATAGTAATCTAGAAGCAGTTGCTATGGTTGTTCTTGAAAGCAAAGATTGAGTATAAAAAGAAGGTAAATAATATGAAAGCAGCACCACATCGCCATACACCAGCGATTATTAAATTATCCGCAATTGAAAATAATGTCAAAAAAATGCGCGAACATATCGGTGATAAACCAGAACTTTGGGCTGTTGTAAAAGCGAATGCTTACGGTCACGGAGCAGTTGCTGTTGCGCAGCATATTGATGGTCTTGTGGATGGTTTTTGTGTGTCCAACTTTGATGAAGCCATCGAGTTGCGTCAACAGTTGATTATTAAACCAATACTTGTACTGTCTGGTATTGTACCTGACCATGCAGAAATTGCAGCCAGTCAGCATATTACTTTAACAGCACCAAGTTTAAAGTGGCTCCAACAAGTCATTGATTCAAATAAAAATAAACACTTTTCACGTTTGCGTATCCATATCGCTGTCGATACAGGTATGGGCCGAATCGGTGTGACAACAGCAGAGGAAGCTAATCAAATTATCGAGCTAGCAGACCAATATAATATTAGTGTGCGAGGCATTTTTACACACTATGCCACTGCTGATGAAGAAGATACGACACAGTTTAAAGAACAAAAGGCAAAATTTGATGCCTTAGTTAGTCAATTGAGTCGTCGTCCAAAATATGTCCATTCGACAAATTCAGCGGCTGGCTTGTGGCAAAATCAAGAAGTGCAAGATATTGAACGTATTGGTTTAGCAATGTATGGTTTAAACCCAAGTGGTGATGAACTTGCTCTCCCTTATGAGTTGGAACCTGCTTTGAGCTTGCATTCTGAGTTGACGCACGTTAAAAAGATCCACAAGGGAGACACTGTGGGTTATGGGGCAACTTTCCGTGCAGAAGAAGATACTTATGTAGGGACTGTGTCTATTGGCTATGCGGATGGTTGGACCCGTGATATGCAAGGCTTTAAGGTCATTGTGGATGGGCAATACTGTGAAATTATTGGTCGGATTTCGATGGACCAGATGACGATACGTTTGCCGAAAAACTATGAGATGGGTACACAGGTCACACTGATTGGTAAAAATGGTGATAAAGAGATTACTGTTCAAGATATTGCCAACTGGCGTCATACGATTGGCTACGAAGTTATCTGTCTTTTATCAGATAGAATTTACCGTGTCTATGAAGAATAAAAGCTGCTTTTGTGCGGCTTTTTTTCATTACATTTTCATTTAAAAATAAGTCCTAAGTTGAGTAATTTGACAATGACTTTAAAAATGATATAATTATATTAAATACATATGAGATAAAATTAAGAAAAGTGAGGGAAGGGATATGATTAAAGTATATACTGTCATGGCTTGCAGTTCTTGCAAAAAAGCCAAAGAATGGCTAACGAATCACGAACTAGAATTCGAAGAAATCAACTTGATAACTGACAAAATAGATCCCGAAGACTTTCTTAAGATTTTCTCTTTAACGGAAAATGGAACAGAGGAGATTATTTCCACAAGAAGTCGTGCTTACAAACGCTTATCTTTGGATTTTGAACGCCTTTCCCTTCATGAGCTGGTTAAGATAATCGAGGAAAATCGTACATTATTGCGTCGCCCTTTGATCCTTGATGATAAAAGGTTGCAAGTGGGCTACAATGAAGATGACATTAGGAAGTTTTTACCACGTTCAGTACGTCGTGTCGAAATGCTTGAGGCGTCTCATAATATTCGTCAGTTAGACATAGAACGAGCACTAGAAGAACAAGCATAAGAGAAAAATGGAACAGAAATTGTTTCATTTTTTTGTGTATTTCGTAAAAGAAATTCGTTTTTTCATTCCCGTCCGTGTTATAATTTAATAATCAAATTAAAAAGAGGGAACAATGAAAAACTATATTATTTGGTTGAAACATGAACTCAAATCTATCAATACAGCTGGCAGCGTAATGCTGGCTTTTATCATAGGCGTACAGCTTGCTTTTTTTCTTACGGCGCCAATAACTTTATTGTCTGTGATTACACTTTTTGCGACTCTTGTAGGCTCGGCTTGTACGGTCTATATGATGATTGGGCGGCCGATTAATGGTTTACTCGGATTAATTAGCGCTTTCGGCTTTATTTATATTAATTGGACTGCAGGACATTATGCTTCTGTTTTAGATCAAATCGTCTTTATCGCCTTTATTGATATTCCTTTAATCCTGACTTGGAAAACCTGGGGACATCGTATTGAAAACGGTGTGAAGTTTATGACGGTCAAAGGTTGGTTTATTGCAATAGCTTTAATGCTAATCGCTTGGTGGCCAATGATGCAAGTTTATGCACATTTGGGGGATACGAACCCTTTATGGGATTCTATTACGCTGATTATTGGCGCAACAGCTTCATTACTCGTTTTCAAAGGCTATGGTGACAGTTACTCTTTATGGTTACTTTCTAATATTGTAACCATTGTATTATGGGCTACAGCATTTGCACAAGGCTACTCTGCTAGTGCATTGCCGATGCTTCTCACCATCATCTTCTATTTGGCGACAGCGCTCTATGGGAAATATTTTTCAGTATGGAAAAGAGCAAACAAAAAAGCCTAATTTAAAGCTAGGTTTTTTGTTTTCCTCTAGAAAGCCGAGACAAATCAATGACCACTTGTAACTTTTATCCCGATTAGTCCAACAACAAGCATCAGAACAAAGACCCAAGTCAGTGAAGGGACCTTGTCCTTAAAGATAAGGGCACCCACTAAGATAGCCCCGACAGCTCCAATTCCTGTCCAGATGGGATAAGCAATTCCTAAAGGAAGTTTCTTCATAGCTAAGGTCAAAAATCCAAAACTAACAAGCATTCCGATAATCGTTAAAATATCATACTTGATGATAGAAAAACCTTGACTTAACTTCATTGTTGAAGCCCAAACAACTTCAAAGATTCCCGCTAGAAATAAAAAAATCCACGACATATTACACCTCTTTCGAAAAGATTATTGAGCTAGCGTTAAAGGACCAGAAAAGAGCTAGCAAGTGATAAATAAAAAGAGTCATGTCAACTAACCACAAGGCCTAAGGTTAGTTGGCATGACTCTGATAAGCATCGCTCCGGCGAGTGATACTTTAGTCCTTCTTTATTATATTATCATTATTTCACATTTGCTACCTAAGGTCAAGTTCTAGACTTGCGAGATATGAAATGAGCAGCAAAGAGATAAGCATCGAAGCTGATTTTTCTCAGCCATCATGAAAGGGATAAGTAAGATAAAAGTTAGAGGAGAGATTTAACTCAAATAATAAAACTGCTATAATAAAAACAGATAAATTTAAACAAAAAAAGGAGTCCATGGTAAATACACTATGGACTCCGGGTTGATTTATACTTTTATTCTATCACTAAATCAGAGGTTTAGCTGATAATTTGATTATTATTTTGAAAAGTTTATGTAATGGAGGATGAAAATGAATCTTTTTATGACCTTTATAATCTATTCGGTTATTGGCTGGCTTTGGGAGACAGTCTATTGTTTAGTTAAATATAAACGCTTTGTTTTCTGCGGTGTACTCTTGGGTCCGTATTGCCCAGTTTATGGCTGCAGTATCGCTACGATTCTTCTTTTAACAAGAGATATTCAAAATTCCCATCATCTTTTTCTACTCTATTTATTTATCGTCTTAATTGTTACGCTTATTGAATATATCGGCAGCTGGATATTGGAAAAGTTATTTAACATGAAGTTATGGGATTATTCAAATCTTCCCTTAAATTTTCAAGGAAGGGTAGCTCTTCCTATTTCTATATTTTGGGGTATAGGTGGTTTGGTATTGATCAAGCTTATTAATCCAGTCATCCAAGATTTTTTGAGGGGATTACTAACAGTAACAGGCGATACACTTGTATTTATACTAGTGCTTATTTTTCTAGCCGATGTTGTTTCCACATTTAGCTTTACACTATCAGCTAAAAAGGATTTCATGCCGCTTGTTGATTCTTCGGACAATCAAAATCCTAACTTGAAAGAATTGAGGTTCAAGCATATTTTTGTTGCTGATAAACCCTCAACTAATCGTCAAAAAATATTGGAATGGCTTAGCAATAAACCGACCAAGTTTAAGTATTATAACTTAAAAAGGATTATCAAAAATCATCCTAATATCAAAATTATCAAAAAATAATAGCCAGATTCTGGTACTTTAGCTGAAAACGAACGTTCCCGAAAAATTTTTTCGAATCACGAAACACCTATTGGCACATATTTATGGAGTCTGATATAATAAATAGTATGAAAATAATTGATGGAAAAGCCCTTGCTGAAAAGATGCAAGAAGAACTCAAAAATAGAGTTATCAAACTGAAAGAACAAGGCATTCAGCCAGGACTCGCTGTCATTTTGATTGGAGAAAATCCAGCCAGTCAAGTTTATGTGCGAAATAAAGAGCGTGTAGCTGCAAAGCTTGGATTTAAGTCAGAAGTGATTCGGCTTCCTGAAACAACGTCTGAAGCGGAGCTGTTAGAGCTTATTGAAAGCTTTAACGAGGATCACTCTTGGCACGGAATTCTTGTGCAGTTGCCGCTGCCTTCACATATATCAGAAGAAAAAGTCTTACTCGCGATTTCTCCTGAAAAAGATGTAGATGGCTTTCATCCAATAAACATGGGTAAATTGTGGAGCGGAGCGCCATTAATGATTCCTTCAACACCAGCAGGAATCATGGAAATGTTCCGTGCTTATAATGTTGAACTTGCAGGAAAAAAAGCTGTTGTTGTGGGACGCTCTAATATCGTTGGAAAACCGATGGCACAACTGATGATGATGGCTAATGCTACTGTTACTATTGCACATTCACGTACAGAAAATCTTTCTGAACTTACACGTTCTGCTGATATTTTAGTCGTAGCCATTGGCCAAGACCGTTTTATCAAAGCAGAAGATGTAAAAGAAGGGGCAACAGTTATTGATGTCGGTATGAACCGTGATGAGAATGGAAAACTTCATGGAGATGTTGACTTTGAACAGGTGAAAGAAATTGCTGGATTAATCACGCCAGTACCTGGAGGCGTGGGTCCGATGACAATCACTATGTTGATGGAACAGACTGTACGTGCAGCAGAAGCCTCCGTAAAATAAAAAAGAAAATTTCGTCCAGATTTATTTACAAGTCAGTACATGTAGATAAGCAGTGGATTTAGAAAGATTAAGGCATGACAGAGTATTTAACCGTATCAACTCTAACAAAATACTTAAAAGCAAAGTTTGATCGCGATCCATATTTGGAACGCGTTTATTTGACCGGAGAAATTTCTAACTTTCGCCAACGACCTAATCATCAATATTTTGCAATTAAAGACGAAAAGTCTGTCATACAAGCAACGATGTGGGCAGGTCAATTTAAAAAGCTCGATTTTAAACTTGAAGATGGAATGAAGGTGCTTGTAACAGGGCGTATCAGTCTTTATGCTCCATCAGGTTCTTATTCTATTAATATTGAAAATATTGTACCTGATGGTATCGGCGCTTTGGCAGTTAAGTTTGAACAGTTGAAGAAAAAGCTAACAGCGGAGGGATTATTTAATCCACAATGGAAGCAAGAGTTGCCGCTTTTTTCCAAAAAAATTGCAGTAATTACTAGTCCTTCTGGAGCTGTTATTCGAGACATTATTACTACCGTAAATCGCCGCTTTCCGATGAGTCAGATATTACTCTATCCGACAAAAGTTCAAGGAGCTGGCGCTGCGGAAGAAATCGCCGCAAATATTGAAGCAGTGAATAATCGATCTGATATCGATATTCTTATTGTTGGACGTGGAGGAGGATCGATCGAAGACCTTTGGTGTTTTAACGAAGAGATTGTCGTTCGTGCTATCTTTGAGTCTCGTATTCCCGTTATTTCTTCGGTCGGTCACGAGACGGATACGACCTTGGCGGATTTTGTTGCAGATCGCAGAGCAGCTACACCAACAGCCGCTGCTGAACTTGCAACTCCTAATACAAAACTAAATTTGCTTGCTTGGTCAAATGACCAAGAACTTCGTATGAGAAATCGTGTAACACACCTCATCAAGGTCCAAAGAGAACGGGTGGAAAAATTATCAAATTCGGTTGTTTTTCGTCAGCCGGAGCGTCTCTATGATGGACATATTCAGAAAATCGATCACCTCACGAGTCGTTTACAAAATTTAACTAAAACTAAGCTGAGTCGTGAGAAACACCGCTATGAACTAATATCAGGAAAACTAGTACCTGCTTTTGCAAAAAGCTATGAGCAAAAGAAAAATCAAGTGGATAACTTGGTACAGGCGCTTCTGTTGATGGATATTAGTAAAATCAAGGCGCGTGGTTTTTCAGTGGTAACTGCGAATGATGGTAAAATTATAAAGAGTGTTCACGATGTTCGAGCTGGTGAGACAGTGAATATCGATTTGAGTGATGGCACCGTTCATGCAGAAATAAAGTAAAGGATACATATGGCAACAAAAAAAGAAGCAAAATTTGAAGAAAATTTAGCAGAACTCGAAACAATCGTAAAAAAACTAGAAAGCGGAGATGTGGCTTTAGAAGATGCCATCTCTGAATTTCAAAAAGGAATGCTCCTTTCTGAAAAACTCAAAACAACATTAAATGAAGCCGAAAAAACACTGGTAAAAATCGTCGGAAAAGACGGATCTGAGAGTGAATTTTTAGGAGAATAAAAAGATTGCTTAGGCAATCTTTTTTTTGTTATGGCTTCCTGAATTAATTTTTTACACAAAGGTTTGGTGCTATAATAACACTAGCAAGTAAAAGTGAGGAAAAAAATATGAAAGTTGTAGTAGCAATAGATTCTTTCAAGGGATCAGCCACGAGTGCTGAGTTGAATCAGGCAGTAAAAAATGGGATTTTAGCTGCATTTCCCAAAATCAATGTTGAGACGTTTGAAATTGCTGATGGGGGCGAAGGAAGTGTGTCTGCTCTTCAATCTGGTTTAGGTGGGAATCTTATTAATGTTAAAACAGTTGATTTAATGCAACATCCCATGCGTGCTTCCTATTTGCTCATCGACGAGCGTCTGGCTGTGATTGAGGCAGCTGAAGTTGTTGGCATCAATAAGATTAAACCAAACGAAAAGACAATCCAAGAAGCCACTACTTTCGGACTTGGCGCTTTATTTCTTGATGCTAAAAAAAGAGGAGCGACTGAGATTATTTTAAGCCTGGGAGGGAGTGGCACCTCTGATGGTGGGTTGGGCCTTTTGGAAGCTCTAGAAGCTGAAGATTTTTCGGAGATAAAAATTACAGGCCTAGCAGATGTTACTAATGTTTATGCTGGCGCTGAAGGATATGCCAAAGTTTTTGGAAAGCAAAAAGGTGGTACAGCAGAAATTCTGGAACAACAGGATAGAGCTGCACAAGCTTTTGTCCAAAAGATAAAAAAAGAGAGAAAGATTGATTTACAAAAGATTCCAGGGACAGGTGCAGCTGGTGGTTTAGGTGGTGCTCTTATCCTACTAGGGGGTACACTTGAGCCTGGATTTAATAAAATAGCTGAGCTTTTAAAGATTGAAGAAGCAATCAAAACGGCGGATTTGATTATTACAGGCGAAGGGCAGATGGATTTCCAAACAGCCAAGGGCAAAGTTCCGTTTGGAATGGCAAAGCTGGGAGCGAAATATCATGTCCCTACAATCGCTTTTTGTGGCAGTTTATCGGAGGATTTAGGAGAGATGAATAAGGTCTTACTGGCAAGTTATAGCATTCAGAGAAAGGTGCTTCCTTTAGCAAAAGCAATGGAAAAAGAAGTAACGCTAAAAAACATCGAAGTGTTAACGAAAAATGTCCTGAAAACATGGTGTTCTGGACAAAATGATTGTCAATAAAGACTTGTGACAGTGAATTTTGATCATGTTTGAATAAAACTCGCTTCAGTACGAATCATTGATTTGTATGTCAGCACTTGTGTTATAATAACACTATAAAAAAGGAGAAATTATGGATTTAAATAACCTTGTAGATAAAGCAAAAGATTTGGCTTCAAACGTGCCAGAGGATATAAAGCAAAAAGCAGAAGAAGTTATTGATGAGCAAGTGGATAAATATACTCCAGAAAATATGAAAGAACAAGCTCAAGGGCTCGTAGATGGCTTAAAAGGCAAACTCGGTCTATAATTCTTAAGTGCACGTAAACGTTCCTTATTTTAAAGAACGTTTTTTTCGTATTGAGAAATTATGTAAGAGTGAGGTACTCTATTTTCTATTGGACATTATTTCTGTGAAATGGGATAATATAACTAATGATTACCGATATGAATAGGCTCAATCAAGAGCTGATAAAATTTTATAAAAAAGCTGATGTTCCTCAACATCTTGCAAATGCTGTGACTTACTCACTTGCTGCAGGAGGTAAAAGAATTCGTCCACTTTTGTTTCTGAAGATGTTAGAATCACTAGGAGTTACACTTGAAACAGCACATTATCAAGTGGCGACAACTGCTGAGATGATTCATGCGGGCAGCTTGATTCATGATGATCTACCCGCTATGGATAATGATGATTACCGCCGAGGTCAGCTCACCAATCATAAAAAGTTTGATGAAGCAACAGCGATATTGGCGGGAGATGCGCTCTTTTTAGATCCCTACTATCTATTGGCTACTGCTTCTTTACCAGCTGCAATGGTTGTTTCCTTAGTCAAAGAACTTTCTTTTGCAAGCGGTGCTTTGGGTATGGTTGCTGGACAAATTTTAGATATGGATGGCGAAGGAAAAACATTATCTTTAGAGCAAGTAAAGAAAATTCATCATTTGAAAACAGGAAGAATGTTAACCTTTCCTTTTGTTGCTGCTGGAATTATTGCTGAACAGTCTGAAGCAGTAATCGCAAAACTAAGAGAAATTGGTCAAAATCTAGGCTTAGCTTTCCAAATACGTGACGATATTATTGATGTTACGGGAACATTTGAAGAAATAGGAAAAACGCCTGGAAAGGACCAAGCAGAAGAAAAGTCAACCTATGTGGCCTTACTCGGATTAAAAGGAGCTCAAGAAGCTTTAGAAGAATTATTAACGGCTGTGAAAAGTGATTTGGCACAAATAACTTCAAGTGCTGAAATTGTCGAAATTATAGAAAGTTTAGAAATAAAATGAAAGAAAGAGTAGATGTTTTAGCAGCAAATCAAGGCTTGTTCGAAACGCGAGAACAAGCAAAACGGGGAGTTATGGCTGGTTTAGTAGTAGATGCCAAGTCAGGGGAACGCTTTGACAAACCAGGACAAAAGATAGAAGAAGCAACAGAACTAAGACTCAAAGGTGAAAAACTTAAATATGTGAGTCGCGGTGGCTTGAAATTAGAAAAAGCTCTTTTAGAGTTTGGACTTTCTGTAGAAAATAAAACTTGCTTGGATATTGGAGCTTCAACTGGTGGTTTTACAGATGTTATGCTACAAAACGGCGCCAAACGTGTCTATGCCCTCGATGTCGGGACAAACCAACTGGCATGGAAACTTCGTAAAGACGAGCGTGTGGTTGTTATGGAACAGTTTAACTTCCGCAAGGCTGTCTTAGATGATTTTACGCAAGGACAACCTGAGTTTACTTCGATTGATGTGAGCTTTATCTCACTTGACTTGATTTTACCGCCTTTGTTTGATATTTTAGCTCAAGATGGTGATGTGGCTGCCTTGATCAAGCCACAGTTTGAAGCTGGTCGTGAGCAAGTGGGGAAAAATGGTATCATTAAAGATCCAAAGGTTCATAAGCAAACGATTGACAAAGTGATTCAAAAAGCTTTGAGTACTGGATTTTCAGTCAAAAATCTCACCTTTTCACCAATTAAAGGTGGCGCAGGAAATGTTGAATTTCTAGTGCACTTAAAAAAAGAAGAGACAGCTACAGTGGCGCCTCTTGTTGATATTGAAGCTGTACTCCAAACAGAAAAGGAAACATTAGTATGAGAAGAGAAGAACGCCTTGATTTTATTTCAAGACTCATCACAACTAAAGAAGTACAAACACAAGATGAGCTTGTCCAAGATCTTTTGGCTAATGATATTGATGTGACACAAGCCACAGTCTCTCGTGACATTAAGTCACTTGCCCTAATTAAAATTCCTGGAAGTCGTGGGGGTTATCGTTACGCATTGCCCCAACAACATGATGAAGAACAAAAGGACCTGCTGCATAATGAGTTAGCCAATGAGGCCATCTTAGAATTGAAGATGCATGATAATATGATTTCAATCACTGCTAAACCAGGGACGACCAGTGTGATTAAAAAAAGCCTCATCAATCGTTACAATAAGAAGATTTTTTCTATTATGACGGACGATGATAGTATTTTGATTATTTGTGAAACAAGACGGCAAGCAAATACCGTTTATGACGAATTAAGTTTGTAAAAGGAAAAAGTATGCTACAAGAAATTTCTATCAAGAACTTTGCGATTATCGAAGAGATTCATCTTTCTTTTGAAAGTGGGATGACCATTTTGACTGGGGAGACAGGCGCTGGTAAGTCAATCATTATTGATGCTATGGGACTTTTACTCGGTGGACGGAGTTCCAGTGATTTTGTCCGTACAGGTAAAGATAAGGCCGAAATTGAAGGTCTATTTTTTGCAGGGAAAAATGCAGAGTTGGATCAAAAGTTAGAAAACTTGGGCCTTGAAAGAAGTACTGAGCTCATTTTACGCCGTGATATTTTTGCTAATGGGCGCTCTGTTTGTCGGGTGAATGGGCAAATGGTAAATCTGACTACCTTACGTGAAATCGGCGAGCTTTTGGTTGATATTCACGGGCAACATGACAATCAAGAATTGATGAATGCTAAACACCATCTTCGACTTCTTGATGAGTTTGGTGATGAAAATTTTGAACAAATTAAGGCAGAATACCAAGTTAAGTTTGAGCATTATAAAAAAATTCGTCAAGCACTTGAAACACGTCAAAAGAACGAACAAGAATTTGCCCAACGTATCGAAATCTTGCAGTTTCAAGTTGAAGAAATTGAAGCAGCTGAGATTGATCTAAAAGAAGATGAGCAATTGCAGATTCGCCGTGATAAGCTGAACAACGCTAAAAATATAGCAGATGCTTTAAATACAGCCTATTTGGCTTTAGACGATGAAGAGGGTGATTTTTCAAGTCTGAGCGGAATACGTACAGCCATGGCAGAACTCGAAAATGTTGCAGAATTTGATCAAGATTACCAAGATTTGTCTGATAAAACGATGGATGCTTATTACTTGCTTGAGGAAGTTTCAACCAAGTTATCAACAGCAATTGAAGGTATAGAGTTTAATCCCACAGAACTTTTGCAAATCGAAGAGAGAATTCTCATTTTGAATACTTTGCGAAAAAAATATGGTCCAGAACTTTCTGACGTGTTGAAAACCTTGGAAAAAATCCAACTTGAACTCTCAGATTTGATGGGTGGAACTGAAAATAGTGAGAGCCTTGAGGAAGCACTGAAAGAAGCGCAAGCAGAATTACTAATTGCAAGTGAACATCTTAACACAGCACGTCATGCAATCGCGAAAGAATTAGAGACAGATATTAAAAAGGAACTTGCTGATTTGTATATGGAAAAAGCTGATTTTTCTGTACAGTTTGAGAGTGGGAAATTCTCAAGCAAGGGTAATGAACAAGTAGAGTTTTATATTCAAACTAATCCAGGTGAGGGGTTCAAACCCTTGGCCAAAACGGCTTCAGGAGGCGAACTTTCACGCTTGATGCTTGCTATTAAATCAAGTTTTTCAAGACGTGAAAATAAAACATCGATTGTGTTCGATGAGGTTGATACAGGTGTATCTGGACGAGTAGCCCAAGCTATTGCTCAAAAAATTTATAAAATCGCTCAAGCAGGTCAAGTTTTAGCTATCTCACATTTACCACAGGTGGTGGCTATTGCGGATACACAATTTTATATTGAAAAGGCGTCGACAGATGATGTCACTACTTCAACAGTAAGAAAATTGAAACTGGAAGAGCGAGTTGAAGAAGTAGCAAAAATGTTAGCTGGAGATGACATAACAGTAGAAGCTCTCGCGCAAGCAAAACGATTATTAATGAAATGAGGAGATTATGTTTAATTTGAAAGAGTTCAAACAATCCTATCAAAAATTTTGGTTAGGCTATATTTCTTTTAAAGAAAGAACCAGTCGAAAAGACTATTGGCTCGCAATGTTAGGCCATATTTTAGTGACAGTTGTCCTACTTGCCTTTGCCACTTTGTTCCATCTTTTATCAAGTGATGTTTTACCAGATTTGTGGTCTGTATTTTCATATTTTTTCATTGCTTTATGGATATGTTATGGTCTAGTGGCTTTCTGCCCTTTCTTGGCTATAGCCGTACGTCGCTTACGCGATGTTAGTCTTCCTTGGGAATTGATTTTTGTAATTCTAGCTCCTTTTGGTGGTTTCTTCGGTATTCTTATTTTGAATGCTCTGCCTGGTGCTCAAGCTGCAGCGGACTTACCAGAATTTTCAGCACCAACTTATGGACCAGCACGGATAGAAGAAAATGGTAAAGAGAACTTTTTGCAAGCGATCAAAAACTATTTTCTCGGTTATGTTTCCTTCAGAGGAAGAACAAGTCGCCTAAGTTTTTGGTTTGTTCAACTGATATTTGCTCTGGTATTTGCAGTGCTAGGAGTAATGTTTGTGGGGATTCATTTCTTTGAAAACATCCTCTTCGGAGGTGCATTTATTGCGACCTGGATGATGCTTGCCTTACTCTTTCTTATCGCAGTCGGCTTCTTGTTACCCACACTTGCATTATTTACACGTCGCTTACGCGATACTGGTTTATCCAATTATGGGATTGGATTAATCTTTTTTGTAGCTTTGTCTTTGTTCTTATTGAGCAATATAAGCCACGCTGTAGATGCTGTTAGCTTTGGAATTCATGATTTTTCATTGCTCAATTATCTTCTATTCCTTGCTGACTTTGTCTTCATTATTACTCTCCTCTTTGTTTTACTTCAAGACAAAGATCAACTTTTACAAAAGGAAAAAACACTTCTATTTAGAAGGAAAGGCTGAAATATTCAGTCTTTTTTGCTATAATAAATAAAATCACTAAAGAAATAAGGATATGTTTTGAATTATAAATTAAGAGAAATTTCAGCTGAAGAATTCGCTCAATTCAATGAAAATGTAAGCCAAGGGAGTTTTTTACAGACTCCTGAAATGGCAGAGCTGATGATGGCAAACGGCTGGGAAGTAACTTTGTTGGCTGTCCAATCAGATAAAATTGAAATGGCTGCTCTTTTGGGCGCAAAAAATATGACTGGAGGAAAACACTACGAAATCCAGTATGGCCCAATTTACCAAGAGTACCAAGAAGACGTAGAAAAGTTTTTCTACAAAGAATTACGTCAGTTTGTTAAAGACCATGGTGGCATGGAACTTTTAGTTATTCCTAATACAAATTATCAAGAGTTTGATAGTACAGGTAATGCGTTGACTGCCGAAAACAAGCAGTTTATTCAATCAATGCAGGAGTTGAATTACGAACATACGGGCTTAGAAGTTGGTTACAACAAACGTGGCGAGTCTACATGGCACTATGTGAAAGATCTTTCTGATATCGCAGATGATAAAAAACTTTTAAAATCTTATACGAAAGATGGACAATACTCTGTTAAGAAAACCCAACAGTTTGGGATTCGAGTGCGTCCTTTAGCTTATGAAGAACTTGATAAGTTCAAAAAGATTACTTCAGAAACGTCGGAACGCCGTGGTTATGATGATCATGATTTGCCTTACTACCAAAGTCTTTATAAAACTTTTGGCGACAAGGCAGAGTTTTTAGTGGCTGAGATTAATTTCGCAGACTATGAAGCGGCAATTTTAGCTCAAATGGATAAACTTACTGGACAGATTGAAAAAACGAAAAAAGAAGGTAAACGCAAAGAGTTAGAAAGCCAGCTAGAAACTCAAAAAGTTCGTTTAGCAGAAGCGCGTGAATTTATTGTTCAACATGGGCGCGAGGATATTATCTTAGCGGGATCACTCTTTATCTATGGTGCAAGTGAAACTATCTATCTGTTTAGTGGATCATATGAAGCTTTTAAAAAGCTATATGCGCCGTTTGCTATTCAGCATTACGTAATGAAGAAAACCCTTGATAAAGGCGTGAAAAGTTATAATTTCTTTGGAGTAGCTGGAACTTTTGACGGTACAGATGGTGTTCTGCACTTCAAACAGAACTTTGCAGGGTATGTTGTACGTAAAGTTGGTTATTTCAATTATTATCCAAAACCAGTTAAACACAAAGTTTTAAGTATGGTTAAGACACTTTTAGGTAGAAAATAATGGAATTCTTAGAAATCTCACAAGAACAATTTACAGCTTTTGCAGCTGAAAAAACGGAGTCATTTTTACAAACCCCACAAATGGCAGAAATGTTGGAAAAACGTGGTTATAAACCGATTTTCCTCGCTGTAAAAGTCAATGACCAGATTAAAATGGCAGCACTTATGACTTCTGTTTCTGTTTCAGGCGGTGCAAAGTTGGAAATTAACTTTGGCCCTATTGGCAATTTTGATCAGATGGTCTATAACTGTTTTATTCAAGAATTAAAAAAATATGCGAAAAATCAGCAAGCTCTAGAAGTGAAGATACGTCCAGCTGTCGACTATATGGTTTATGACAGCAAAGGTCAAGAGCTTCAAGAAGCTAATGAGTCTTTCATTTCAGAAATGAAAAAGCTTGGCTTAACTTACAATGGGCGACATGTGGGTTATGAAGAGCAGGATGCCGTTGCCGAATGGCAATACATCAAAGATCTTTCTGAAATACACAGTGAAGAAGAACTTCTCAAGAGTTACAACTCTAACGCAAAACGTAACGTTAAAAAAGCGATAAAAAATGAAGTAACAGTTAAAATAGCTACTTATGAAGAACTCTTTGAAGTGGAACGTTTGATTGGTAACACAGGTGAAAAGCGTCATTTTGCAACCAAAGATTTGGCCTATTATCAAGAACTTTATAAGGCTTTTGGCAATAAAATCGAATTTTTGATTACTTATAAAGATGGAGTCGCAATTGCAGCTGGTGTCTTTATTGAAGTCAATCAAGAATTTCTTTACCTTTATGGTGGATCTGACGGCGCTTATGGCAAGTTAGGTGGCCCTTTCCTTATGCAGCATACAGCCATGCTTCATGCAATTGAGCGTCAGATGAAAACCTATAATTTTTATGGTATCTCAGGAAACTTTGATGGCAGTGATGGTGTTTTGAAATTTAAGCAAAATTTTGGGGGCTATATCACACAAAAAGTAGGAGAATTCTCCTACTATCCAAACCCTGTAAAATATAAACTTATTCAAGGTATGAAAAAAATATTAGGGCGTGTTTAACTTAAAAAGCTGACGAAATCGTTTCGTCGGTTTTTTGTGTTAAAGATGGATGGAATTTAAAATGTAAAAAACTTTTGACAAATTTGCTATAATGAAGGCATGGAAACTTTATACGATTTAACAATTATCGGTGCTGGTCCTGTTGGACTTTATGCCGGGTTTTATGCTGGGATGCGGGGGATGACGGTCAAGATAATCGAAGCTCTAGAAGAAGCTGGCGGTCAACCTCAAACACTTTATCCAGATAAAATGATATATGATATAGCAGGTTTGCCTGAGATTTCAGGAGCAGATCTAACGGCCAACCTTTTGGCACAACTTGCTCGCGTGCCACATGAACTATATTTAGATGAAAAAGTTGAAAATATTAGCCAAGAAGAGGAAAATAAGCATTTTGTACTGCAAACAAGTAAAAGTACACATCATTCGAAAGCAGTATTGTTAACAACAGGATCTGGCTTGCTCAGTCCGCGTAAGCTTAATCTCGAGCAAGAAGAAGAACTTCATGCATTAGGGAAATTGAATTACTTTATTCAAAACTTAGAAGAATATCGTGAAAAAGAAGTTGCGGTTCTTGGTGGGGGAGACAGTGCACTGGATTGGGCACTGATGTTGGAAAAAGTTGCCAGCAAAGTTCACCTTATTCATCGTCGACCTTCTTTCCGAGCCCATGCTTTAACAGTGGCAGAGCTGGAACAATCAACCGTTGAAATACATACCCCTTATCTTCCGCAGGAGCTATCACCTGAAGGCCTTAAGTTGCAACGTGTAAAATCCGATGAGCTCAATCATTTAGCAGTAGATAAAATACTCGTAAACTATGGAATGATGACAAACCATGTTGATTTAAATGAAGAACTCGAACTAAGTCGTAGAGGAAGAATAACAGCTAACCGCCAACAAGAGACAAATCTCGCAGGTCTTTATGTAGCGGGAGATGCCAGTGATTACGATGGGAAAGCTCCCTTAATGTCAGTTGGTTTTGGAGAAGCTGTACTGGCAATCAATGATATGACTCAAAAGCTTGAATTTAGCCATAGCTTACAAAAAGGACATTCTTCAAGCCTGTTTGGTAAATGAGGAGAAAATAAGGTATAATGGGTAGTAAACGAATGATTTACAGAAATTTAGGAAAACATTATGCTTATTAACTTACTTATCTTAATATTACTTATATGGGCCTTTCTGGTTGGCTATTCAAGAGGTCTAGTCTTACAGGCTTTATATAGCTTGGGGATCATTATATCTGCAATTATTGCCTTCTTAAATTATAAGGAACTTGCTTCAAAATTAACGATGTGGGTACCTTTCTCCAGTGCAACAGCAGATTCACGATTACTGTTTTTTGATAATAACTTGCTTTTCCAAATCGATGATGCCTTCTATGCTGGTCTTGCTTTTATGATTATTTTCGTTATTTCTTATGCGGTGATACGTCTACTCGGACTTTTTGTCCACATTACACGTTTGCAACCCTTCGGAAAAACTGGAAAAATTATCGCAGGTGTTCTTGCACTCGGAGCAACTTATTTCGGCCTACAAATGGCTGTTACTTTACTTGCGCTTGTACCCATGCCCACTGTTCAAAACCATTTGAATGCTTCCGCTTTGGTTCGCTTGATGGTTAGCCACACTCCGATTTCTTCGGGGATGCTGAAAAATATATTTATTGAAAATATAATAGGTAATATTTAGAATTTATGAATAAAAAAATTATCCAAATTTTAGAATTTGACAAGGTCAAAGAGCAATTCTTGGCCTTTTTAACAACCGCTCAAGGTAAAAAAGAGTTGGAAGAACTAGAACCCCTCTCTGATGCCACTAAAATCCAAAACTTATTTGATGAATTGGCAGAATTTGAAAAGTTAGCTCAAGAAAATGGACAAATTCATCTTTCGAAAACAGCAGATATCAGTGAAATTTTACGCCGCTTAGAGTTAGATGCTCAATTGAGTGGGCGAGAGTTTGTTGAAATAAAAAAAGTTGTCCAACAAGGCCTTAATATTCTGCGTTATTTTGACGAAGCAGAGAATGTTGAAATACCAACACTTGAGGAACTCATCCAAAAATTCTCAGATCTTTCTCCTGTACATAAAACACTTGAAATTTTTGATAACTCTGGTTCACTTTATGATAATGCATCTGCTGAACTGATGCACATTCGTTCAGCCATTAAACGTTATCAGTCAGATATTAAAAAGGTGATGCAGGAACTTTTGTCTAAAAATGCAGGTTCTCTCACTGAAAATTTAATCACGGTTCGTAATGATCGCCAAGTGTTGCCTGTACGTGCAGACAGTAAAAATAAAATAGCAGGTGTGGTGCATGATATGTCTGCCTCAGGACAAACACTCTATATTGAACCCAATGCTGCCGTTTCGCTTAACAATAATTTAAACCAAAAGAAAATCGAAGAAAAAAATGAAATGCTTCGAATTTTTCGAGCAGTCAGTGAAGAACTTAAACCCTACAGTTTGGATATTCGGCAAAATGCATGGTTACAAGGTCATCTCGACTTGATTAAAGCCAAGTATAACTACTTATTGAAGCATAAGGCTAGTATTCCTGAGTTAACCCAAAACAAAGACATCTGTTTTTATGAGGCACGTCATCCTTTGATTGATCCAAATGTAGTTGTGGCCAATGACATCAAATTTGACAGTAGTTTAAACACAATTGTAATTACGGGACCAAATACTGGGGGTAAAACAATTACCCTAAAAACTGTAGGTCTGCTTACTATTATGGCGCAATCTGGTTTGCCTATTCTTACCAGTACAGGCAGTCGTGCACATGTCTTCCAGGATATTTTTGCGGATATTGGGGATGAACAGTCAATTGAGCAAAGTCTCTCGACTTTCTCTAGTCACATGACCAATATTGTCGCTATTCTAGACAAGGCAGATCATAACGCATTGGTGCTCTTTGACGAACTTGGTGCAGGGACGGATCCCAAAGAAGGTGCCGCTTTGGCCATTGCAATTTTAGAATATTTACGTGGTAAACATGTGAAGACAATGGCGAGTACGCACTATCCAGAACTTAAAGCATATGGTGTTGAAACACCTGAAGTTCTTAATGCGAGCATGGAGTTTGATATCGACAAAATGCGCCCTGTTTTTCGTCTGCAGCTGGGTGTACCAGGTCGCTCAAATGCTTTAGAAATTTCACGACGTTTAGGTTTGTCAGACCAAATCATTCAGGAGGCTAGTAACTTGGTTTCTGATGAGGAACACGATGTCAATCATATGATCGCAAGCTTAGAGGAAAAAACGCGTGAAGTAACAGAAGCAGCAGCCAATATTAAGAAGTTAGAACGAGAAAATATAAATCTTCATAAAGATTTAACCAAGGTTTATGATCAGATTAATCGAGAGCGTGAGCATGAGCTAGAGAAGGCAAAACAAGAAGCCCAAGAAGTTGTGAAAAAGGCGAGTCAAGAAGCTCAAGAAATTCTCAAAACATTGAATGATAAAGCGCAGCTTAAACCTCACGAAATCATTGCAGCCCGTAGCGAGCTTGAAAACCTAGTTCCATCTGTTGATTACAGTAAAAACAAAGTTTTGAAGAAAGCTAAGGCACAACGTGGGTTGAAGCAAGGAGCTGAAGTGGTGGTTACAGCATATGGGCAACGTGGAAAACTTATTCGTCTTGAAAAAGATGGACGTTGGCAGGTGCAAATGGGATCAATAATGACCAAACTGCAAGAAGATGAATTTGAGCTAACAGAGGAAGAGCTTGCTAAGAACCAACCTGCAAAAACGAAAGCCGTAACCCGAAAAGTAAGCAATAAAGTGAAAGCACAGCTTGATTTACGTGGTATGAGATATGAGGAAGCAGAGCTAGAATTGGATAACTATATTGATCAGGCCTTGCTTGCTAACTTATTACAAATTACCATTGTTCATGGTATCGGAACTGGTGTGATTCGTGAAATGGTACAGAAGAAGCTGCAAAAACATCGGCATATTAAGAGTTATGAGTATGCTCCTGTGAACGCTGGCGGAAGTGGCGCAACAATTGCAACCTTGAAATGACTCAAAATATAAAAACAATCATAATATTTGTAAAGTAGATAAAAATTCGCTAGAATGTACTCATAATAAAGAACGAGGAACGAAAAATGGAATATAACATTACTGATGCTACATTTAAAGAAGAAATCAAAGAAGGACTGGTACTAGTAGATTTTTGGGCAACTTGGTGTGGTCCTTGTCGTATGCAAGCTCCAATTCTTGAACAATTAGGAGAAGAACTTGACGAGTCTGAACTTAAAATTTGTAAGTTAGACGTTGATGAAAATCCTGAAACACCTCAAGCTTTTGGCGTTATGAGCATTCCAACTTTGATTTTCTTTAAAGACGGTCAAATGGTGAAACAAGTTGTCGGTGTTCAAACAAAAGCTCAATTGAAGGCAGTTGTAGCAGAACTTTCATAAGAAAATAAAAAGAATGCCTCTTGGGGTATTCCTTTTTTTATTTCAAATTATTGGATATGTTTGACAATAAGGTACAGTGCAATTAAAAGGGAAGACTCACACGAACAAAAACAGCGTGACAAAAACTCGGCAAAATGGTATCATTGAAAAGTTGAGATGGAAATCTCTAGATATGAAGGATAAAGGAGACTGATGATGTCGAAGAAAAAAGATACAGAAATTGAAGTTATTGACACAAAAACAGGTGTTCAAGTCAAATCAGGTAAAAAAATCATCGCTGATATTAATGAAGAAAATGGTAGTTTTGTTGTTGTGGCTTCTGGTAAAGAACTGGCGGTTACCCGAAATTTTGCAGATGCCATGGAAGAAGCAATCAAAGCCTATAATTTAGGCGCCTAATTTTATTTTATATCTCAGAGGTTAGAGTTAATCCTTGAAATCCTCTCATGATTTTGATAAAATATTTACTGTTGTCGAAAGATAGACAGTGGGGTATAGCCAAGCGGTAAGGCAAGGGACTTTGACTCCCTCATGCGTTGGTTCGAATCCAGCTACCCCAGTTGGTCAAACAGGTTCAAACTGAGCCTGTTTTTTTTAATAATTTTTGATAGAATAGAGATATGTACACAGTAAAAATTGGACTCGATCCTCAACTACATGACAAGTTTGTTGCTGCCTCTGGTATGCCAAACCTTTTACAAACCTCAAAATGGGCGACCATCAAAAGCAGTTGGAAATCGGAAATCATTGGATTTTATCAAGATGATAAGCTGGTTGCAAGTAGCTTGGTCTTGATTCGCCCTCTTCCATTGGGATTCACAATGTTTTATATCCCACGCGGAATTTTGATGGATTATACAGATAAAGCTTTATTAAAGTTTGTTCTGTTAGAATTGAAAAAATTTGGTAAAAGTCAAAAAGCACTTTTTATCAAGTTTGATCCGGCTTACAAATTTGACGATGCATATGATCTTCTGACGAATTTAACAAGTGCAGGTGTTGAGTATACTGGACGTACTACAGAAATGCATGATACGATTCAGCCTCGCTACAATGCTGTCATTTATAAAGAAGATTTTTCAGAAGAAAATTTAGATAAAAAAACACGTCAATTTATTCGCAAAGCACGCAATTCTTATCCAGAAGTTACTTTTGGTGGAAAGGAGTTAGTTCCTGTTTTTGCTGAATTGATGAAGAAGACAGAAGCACGTAAAAACGTAAGTCTTCGTAATGCTGATTATTATACAAAACTTTTAGACACCTATGGATCGGATGCTTTTATTACTTTAGTAAAATTTAATATGGCTAAGGTAAAAAAAGATATGGAAGCAAATGTTGAAAAGATTAAAGATAATCAAGCAAAAGCCAAAAATGAAAAACGCTTAAAAACTTTAACTGAAGAACTTGCTATTGCTGAGAAAAACGTTGCGGACATTACGCAGTTTATCGCAGAAAAAGGAGAGATTATTCCGGTAGCAGGAACTTTATCTATCAATGCTTTTGGCGCTGCTGAAACCCTTTATGCTGGGACAGATACAGCATTCCAAAAATATTATCCTTCTTATCTAGTATGGTTTGAAACAATTCAACATGCATTTGAAAATGGAGCAAATACTTTGAATATGGGTGGCCTTGAAAATTCCCTTTCCGAAAAAGATGGATTATTGAAGTTTAAAAAGCACTTCAATCCACGTATTGAGGAATATGTAGGCGAGTTTGACCTCCCTGTAAGTAAACTTCTTTATAAAATGGCAAACGCCATGTATATGCGTCGAAAGACCAAACATTAAGAACAAGAGAAAAAAAGTTTACAATATATTGTAAACCACTATACATTTTGGAGAAAAATGTTATAATGAATATTAGCTATTAGGGAAGGATGGCGTTTTTCGCCTGTAAACTTGTAAACATGGAATTCAAGCATGATACTGTAATGCTACACGAAACTGTTGATATGCTTGAGGTGAAACCTGATGGCATCTATGTGGATGCAACTCTTGGTGGTGCAGGTCACAGTGAGTATCTTTTGAGTAAGTTGACAACAGGTCATCTCTACGCATTTGACCAAGATGATACTGCCCACGAAAATGCAAAGGTTCGTCTTAAAGCTGCTTTGGCGGAAAACAAGGTGACATTGATAAAGAGTAACTTCCGCTACTTACGTTCAAGTCTTGCAGACTTAGGAGTTACAAAAATTGATGGTATTCTTTATGATTTAGGTGTCTCAAGCCCACAGTTTGATGACAGCCAACGTGGTTTTTCTTATAAGAAGGAAGCACGATTAGATATGAGAATGGATCAATCTCAAGCACTTTCTGCATATGAAGTTGTAAATGACTATCCTTATGAGGATTTAGTACGCATCTTTTACCGCTATGGTGAAGAGAAGTTTTCAAAGCAAATTGCTCGAAAGATTGAACAAGCACGTAAGCTTCAACCTATTGAAATGACGACAGAGCTGGCGGATATCATTAAGTCAGCACTTCCTCAAAAAGAGCTCAAGAAAAAAGGCCATCCTGCCAAGCGTATTTTTCAAGCAATCCGAATCGAAGTAAATGACGAACTAGGAGCAGCTGAAGAATCAATAGAAGAAGCGATTGATCTGCTTAACGTTTCTGGACGAATAAGTGTGATTACTTTCCATTCTTTAGAGGATCGTTTAACGAAAACAATTTTTAAAGAATACAGCACAGTTGACGTGCCGAAAGGACTTCCTATGATTCCGAAAGATATGGAAGCAAAACTCAAGTTAGTCAATCGTAAGCCCGTTCTTGCGAGTGAAGAAGAACTTGCTTTTAACAATAGAGCGCACAGTGCTAAGCTTCGTGTGGCTGAAAAACAAAAAGATTAAAACTGATGAAAAAGGAGAGAGGAGAGAAAAATATGGCAGCGCAACCTAAAGAATATTTTGACATTGAAACAGCGGCCAAAAAGGACAGCTATGCGATTTCAAAAGACTCATTAGCACCAGAAGTTTTGGCCAAAAAGTTCAAAAGATTTTCTGGGGTTGAAAAAGTATTTTATCTTTCTATGGTAGTCGTAGCCTTGATGCTTGCGGTTACTCAACTCTTCATTCAAACAAAAACGCAAGAAATTGAAAGTAGTACCTTGCACTATAACAGTCAAATTACTGTTAAAGAGCAAAAAAATTCTGAGTATGACCAGAAAATTCAGGAGTTAACATCCCAAGACAAATTACAAAAAGTTACGGATAAGTATGGTATCTCCTACAATTCTGATAATGTATTGAAAGCGACAAAATGAAAAATATTTTTCGAATAATTACTCCCCCTTTCAGACGTATTTCGAAAAAAGCGAAAAAAAGTCATCAAAGACCTGAACAAAATCGTAAACATGTAGGTAAAAGTCTATTTGTAGTAGCTATTGCTCTGTTTGCGATTTTTATATTTCGCTTTGTCTGGATTATTACAGTGAATCAAATCGGTGGTGTAAACATCTCCGAAATGGCTAAGACGAACTATTTAAACACAACGACTGTTTATGCTAAGCGAGGCACAATTTTTGACCGAAATGGTGTGCCACTTGCAGTTGATGCAAGTGATTACACGATTTATGCTGTGCTCGATAAGACACAAGTCGACAATAACAATAATAAGCTTTATGTTGATGAGGCTGACTTTCCGAAAGTTACAGAATTTCTTAATAAAGAATTGGGAATTGACAAGGAGTTGATTGAGCAACAACTCAATTCTGGAAAAGCTCAAGTCCAATTTGGTTCGGCAGGAACAAAGATTCCTCTCGCTAAAATGGAAAAGATAAAAAAAGATGCAGAGAATGCTGGATTAGTAGGTATTGGTTTCACACCTAACTTGACACGTTCTTATCCAGAACCAAATTACGCTTCACAATTTGTAGGTATAGCTTCTTTGAAAACGCCTGGGGATTCTGCCTCTGGTTTGGTTGGAATCAACGGCTTAGAAGCCTCGTTTAATGATGTTCTCAGCGGTACAAATGGTGAGGAAACTTATGAGAAAGACCGTTATGGTCGTCCCTTACCAGGAACAACAACAGTAAGCAAGCAGGTAAAAAATGGTCAAGATCTTTATACAACCTTAGATGCCCGTTTGCAAGGTAATCTTGAATCGCTGATGGATACAGCTGTAGAAAAGTCAGGTGGTCAGCAACTTTCTGCCACACTGATGGATGCACACACAGGTGACATCTTGGCTACAACACAGCGTCCAACAATTACCGCCAATAACTTTAATGATAAAGCAGCGCGGGAACAGCCACATTTCACAGAGAACAGCATGCTTTACCAGTCACAATTTGAACCTGGTTCTGTTATGAAAACTTTCTTGATGGCTTCAGCTTTGGACAGTAATAAAGTGGATCTGAATGCCTCTTACTTCCGTCGTGTCAATCTCTATGATGTCGTTATTAATGACTGGGATGCCAATGAAAGCGAAGATGGAACTTTTAAACTTCCATCAACAGTTACTTTTGCTCAAGGGTTCATGATGTCTAGTAATACTGGAATGACACGGATTGTTCAAAATATGGGTAGCGACCTCTGGGACAGCTACTTGCGCCGCTTTAAATTCGGTGTTCCAACCCGTATTGGGATGGGTGGAGAACAGTTTGGTGCTCTTCCTGACGATAACCCAGTATCTCAAATCCAATCTTCATTTGGGCAAGGTATCAGTACAACACAAATTCAACTTCTACGTGGTTGGACAAGCTTTGCAAACAAAGGAGAAATGCTTGAACCTCATGTTGTGAATAAAATTGTAGACAAAGATAAAAATACCTATTTGCAAAGTAAGGCAGAAGTTGTTGGACGTCCGGTGTCCGAAGATGCGATAAATAAAACAAAAGATTTGATGGTAGGTGTTAATACTGACCCAACATGGGGAACTTCTTATCTGACAGTAGAATCGCAAGGGCATGAACCTGGCCCGCTCTTCATGGTTAATGGCAATACAATGGCTGTCAAAACAGGTACAGCACAGATTGCATCGGATACAGGTGGCTATATGAAGGGAATGCAAGATAATATTTATTCTGCAGTTGCCATGTATCCACCAGAGAATCCAGATTTCATTTTCTATATGAATATCAAAATTCCATCAAGCACTTGGTCATTGACTTATATCTCAGATGTTGCTAATTCTTTGATTACGCGCGCAGAGCAAATAAAAAACCAAGAAGCAGCTCCACAGGATACTTCAGGTCTGAAGGCTGGAAAAGTTACTCTCGAAGATTACACAGGGAAATCTCCAGGTAACGTTTCAGATAGTCTACGTCGTAATCTTTTAGCACCGATTGTGATTGGTCAAGGTACAAAAGTAACCAAACAATCTGTAGCTAAAGGGCAAGAAGTTGGGGCAAATACACCTGTCATGCTTCTTACTGATGGCGATCATATCATGCCAGATATGTTTAAATGGTCTAAAGAACAAGTTGAGCAACTCGCAAAATGGTATAATCTGAAAATTGAATATCAAGGTTCTGGCGACCATGTGAACACACAAAGTGTGGGAATGGGAACCAAACTTAAAGACAATCAAACAATCACAGTCACAATGAATTAGGCGAAAATTTTCGCCTCTTTCAATTTTGAGCTGAGTAAGCTCTATAAATAAAGGAAACAAAGTTTCTAAGTAACAGTCGGAGGCACTATGTTAATCACTGCATTTTTAGCAGCTCTAGTCGCGTTGGTTTTGACCGCAATTGGAATACCACGCTTTATTATGTTTTTTCATAAGAAAAAACTTGGGGGACAACCCACTCTTGAAGAAGTAAAACAACATGCAAGTAAGTCAGGCACACCAACCATGGGAGGTCTTGTATTTGTAGTTGCAGCCCTCCTAGTTTCAGCAGTATTTGCTCTGATTTTTGCACAATTTACTCCTATGTTCATCACAGCATGGTGGGTATTAGCGATGTACTCTCTGATTGGTTTCTTAGATGACTTCATGAAAATCTTTAGCCAAAAAAATCATGGCGGGCTTAAAGCCAGTCATAAACTCTTAGCCCAAATAGCCACAGGTATTGTTTCTTATCTTATCTTGATGCAGGTGGATAGTACAAATGTACTTAATATCTTGGGGTGGAAAATTGATTTAGGATGGTTCTTTGCAGTTTTCATTATCTTCTGGCTTGTAGGTTGGTCAAATGCCGTGAATCTTACAGATGGTATTGATGGCTTAGCCAGTATCACAGTGGCTATCTCTCTCAGCGCATATGCTGTAATTGCAGCTGCTCAAGGACGATATGATGTCCTACTTATCATTCTTTCTGTCATTGGTGGTTTGATTGCTTTCTTTTTCTTCAACCACAAACCAGCAAAGATCTTTATGGGAGATGTGGGAAGCCTTGGTTTAGGAGGTTTTATTGCCATCGTTTCGATTCTTTTACATGTCGAATGGACGCTCCTTTTGATTGGCTTTATCTATATCTTAGAAACCGTTTCTGTTATGATGCAGGTTTCGTACTTTAAAGTAACACATGGTAAACGTATTTTCCGTATGACGCCGATTCACCATCATTTTGAACTTGGTGGCTTCTCTGGTAAAGGAAAAGGTTGGAGTGAATGGAAGATTGATATTGTCTTTTGGTGTGTGACAGCACTTTTATCTATTTTAGCTTTAGTCATTTATTTTAATATATAAAAAAGAGGGAGGTATTTCCTCTTTTTTTGTCCTCTATTTAAGTTGAGTGCATTTTAAGATTATAATTGTATAATTTTAATTATCTTCAAAGGAGCATGGGCTCCTTTCATTTTATTTGCAACCGTAAGTGGGAAGGGAACAGAGTAGTTTCTAAAGCTGATAAATTTCGCAGCCTCTGGTATAATAGACATATGTGAAAACTCTTTCAAGAATGGAAATGAATATGAATAAAGAAATAAAAACGACCCGCTTTGAAGTTGAAGAGTTTGAGAAACTCAAGCGAAATTTGGTGAAATATGAATGTGCTTTGGCAGTCATCATGACAGAGCTTTCTAATCTTAATGCTTATTACAATGCTTATGAACCTGTTAACCCGATAGAACATATCAAGCAAAGAATTAAATCACCAGAAAGTATTGCAGGCAAGTTGAAGAAAAAAGCCTTACCTGTAACGGCAAAAGCAGCTGAAAAAAATCTTTCAGATATAGCCGGTGTAAGAATTATATGTGCTTATGCCAAAAATATTTATGAAATCGTAGAAATCATTAAAAATCAAGAAGCTTTCAATGTGATCAGTGAAAAAGATTATCTTAATCATCCAAAGCCGAGTGGTTATCGTTCTTATCATATGATACTAGAAGTTAATCTTGGCCCGCTTTTTAATAATGAAGCTCGTCGTGTCGAGATACAACTGCGCACATCGGCAATGGACTTTTGGGCGACATTGGAACATAAGGTTCGCTACAAATATGGCGGTGAAATGCCAGATCACTTAAGTAATGAATTGCAAGTATGTGCTGAGCAGATTCACGCATTAGATAATCGAATGTATTTGATTCATGAACTGGTAGACATGATTAATGAGGAGGAAATATAATGAGTAAAACAATATATATTGCGGATGACGATGATAATATTCGCTTAGCAATCAAAGCTTTTTTGGAAAAAGAAGATTTTAAAGTAGAGGACTTCTCAACTGGTGATCATCTCTTAGAGCGTTTTAATGAAGAGCCAAGTGATTTTGTTATTTTAGATGTGATGATGCCTGGCTCTAACGGATTTACAATCTTGAAAGCTTTACGTGCACAAAGTATCGTACCCATTATTATGTTGACAGCTCGAGACAGTGACTTAGACTATGCGACAGGATTGGATTTGGGCAGTGATGATTACTTCACTAAGCCTTTCAGTCCGATGGAGTTGGTGATGCGTGTTAAAGCTATTTTCCGTCGAATCGAGTTTGAAAAACAAAAAAATGAAGAAGCAGAGTAAGGAGCGATGATGATTAGGAGAAAACCTCTCAGCATCAAGACGCGCTTGCTTCTGACAAATATTGGTTTTGTCTTCTTTGCTTTTCTGTGGATTATCCTCATTTTTAATATCTTGATAAACAGCTATATTAGCAATTCGGCCTCACGGCAGTTATCTCAAGTCAGGATTTATCAAGCACAAGTTACTCCACCCTCAGGAAGTACCTCTGCGGACTTAGAAGATGCACCTCGTGGAAGCTTTAATACTCACCCCGTTGCTTTTAATATCAATGATAATTATGAAGTACAGGATTTGGAAAAAGTTGGTAACTTTGAGAGAGAGACAGCAAATAATATCGCACAAGCTTTAAAAAATCAAAAAGTTCCACTGAGTAAGGTAAAAAATTATCGTCTGGATACGTCAGGAAGTACCTTTTATATTGAAACCATTCGTCAAAGTTCTGGAGAGTATCAAGTCCTATATGTGGATATCACCGGGATTATTAATTTTACAAACTCAGTTAACCTGTTCTTGGTCTCTGTTGCCCTAGCTGTCATTGTCATCCTTAGTCTAGCCGTTACTTTTGTAACGCAGCGCTTGATTAAGCCTTTATCAATTTTAGCGAAATTTGCGACACGTATTGGCCAAGGAGATTTTACTGAATATCAAGGAACATTTCAGGACCGTGAGTTGGCTACTTTAGCACATAATATGAATGTTGCTGCTCGGCAATTGGATCATAACGATAAAAACCAAAAACTCTTCTTTCAAAATGCCTCGCATGAACTTCGGACCCCTTTAATGGCAATAAAAAGTTATGCTGAGGGGATTTCCTATGAGGTGATGGATCCCAAAAAGGCAAGTGAGACAATACTTTATGAGACCGATCGTATGAGTGAGCTAGTAGAAGATCTTCTAACTCTCTCACGCTTAGACAGCCTAAGTGTGCATCAAGAGCTTGTTTACCAAGATGTTCGTCTAATCATGAAAGATATTGCGAAAGAGCAAGAGATATTTGCTGAGCAAAAAGGCATTAAAATTACAACAGTTTTTGATAAAAAAGCGGTGATTCTTACTTGTGATTATAAAGCTTTACGACGAGCAATAAGTAATCTAGTTTCCAATGCTATGCGGTATGTCGAAACAGAAATTGTACTTACCTGTACAAAAAAAGATGGTGCAGTGGTGATTTCGGTTGCTAATGATGGGAGTGGAATTGATCCAGAGACTTTGCCACATATCTTCGAGCGTTTTTATAAAGGTGCTGGTGGCGTTCATGGAATTGGTTTAGCGATTGTCCAAACGATAGTCGAACAACACCAAGGGGAGGTATCTGTTGAAAGTGATGAACACCAAACGACTTTTACAATGACTTTTACTAAAAACCCAAAGAAAGCTCTTGAAAAGAAAGCATAAATTTGGTAGAATGTTATAAGTGCCAATTTGGCATAAATAAAACTGTTTATCCGCTGGGCCAATGGCTTTATTGATGAGCAAAAGGAGAAAAAAATGTCTATTTCATTGATCGATTCTATCAATGCAGGTCAACTTCGTTCAGATATCCCTGAATTCCGCGCTGGAGACACTGTACGTGTTCACGCTAAAGTTGTCGAAGGAACTCGCGAACGTATCCAAATGTTCGAAGGTGTTGTTATTGCACGTAAAGGTTCTGGTATCTCAGAAACTTACACTGTTCGTAAAATCTCAAACGGTGTTGGTGTAGAACGTATCTTCCCACTTCACACTCCACGTGTTGAAAAAATCGAAGTTATCCGTCACGGTCGTGTGCGTCGTGCTAAACTTTACTACTTGCGTGCATTGCAAGGTAAAGCGGCTCGTATCCCAGAACGTCGTAAATAATTTTGACTTGTCTAACCGCTCTGTTGAGCGGTTTTTCTTTTTGTTTTAATGACTTAGAAAAGACATGGAATTATTGTAATTAAAAAAAGGGGGCAAAAAGGGGGCAATTAAAAAACTCACTAGAGTAGTTCTAGTAAGTTTTTTGTTTTTTCTTTCATTCTTCCAGTTATGTGTAAATAAATATCTTGTGTTATTCCGCTATTTTCATGCCCTACCCTTTTTTGAATTTCGTATATCGGAACACCTATTTCTGCTAACTTTGAAACGTGGGTGTGCCTAAAAATATGTGTGGAAATTCTTTTATCTTCTGGAAATCCCATTCGTTCCTTATGTTGTCTGAAATAGGTGTTAAGCGCTGAGACTTGAATTGGAGTTCCCTTTGAAGTGGAGAATAGGAAATCACTATCTTTTGAAAGTTTTAGCGCCTCATAATAAATTTCCACGGCTTTTGAACTTAAATCAACTTCACGGACACCGGCTTTAGTTTTTGTTTCATTGGACTTACTCTGTTCTGCTATATTTTTTCCATGATATTCTAGTGTTCCATTTACTTTACAGTATTGTTCGTTTTCAGTAATAACTATATCTGTCTTCTTCATAGCAAGTCCCTCTCCACCTCTAAGTCCATTTAGATATAACCATTGGCAAAGAAGATAATAACGATAATTGTGTTCCTTCAAATATGACATGAATCTTTCCAGTTCATCATCTTCGAAAAAGAAATCATTGACCTTTGTAGTTGCTTTCTTTTTCCTTGGAATTTTCATATTTTCAACTGGATTTGATTTTAAATGGCCATGTGTGATTGCAAAATCAAATATCTTATTTAATCGACTTTTTAAAGTAGTGGCATAACTTTGTGAAATACCATCTTCTTGAAACATCAATTCTTCAATTTTTTTATTTAAAAATATTGGTGTTATTTTATGTACAATCGTATCTGTACCTATTATTTCCTTAAGAAGTCCAAGGTGAGACTCTACAGAAACAAGTGTGCTAGATCTTATTTGATGTTTATATACATCCAGCCATTTTTCAGTTAATTTCTCAAATGTTATTGAAATGATTTCTTTATTTTCATCAGACTGTTTTTTTGCAATTTTAGAAAGTAATATTTTTTGGGCTTTACTTCTCGTCTCACGGGTGTTTTTTGGGAAAGTTGTTGATACTTTCTTTTTTTTACCTGTGAGATTATCAATATATTGTTCGCAGTATTTAAATTTACCATTTGGCGTTGTTTCTACCCACATTTGATTTCTACTCCTTTTTTCTGTAAAATAGAGTACAAGAAAACTTCACGTAAACCGTGTTGTTTCTGTACTAGATCTAAAGTCGCCCCACAGTCGCCAAACTTGGGCGGCTTTTTTTATTTACTTAGAAATGTTCTGCCGCAATCATTACAATACCATTCATTTTTACCAGATTTACCAGAAAAACCAGCAACGGTAGCAGCAGTTGTGTTTCCACCTAATATATTACCTGCGGCAAATTTTTTGAATGAAAAACCTTTTTTCTTATTTTGCATGAATTGTACATTTTGGCTTTTGCAATATGTGCAAGAAATAGGGCTATTTTTAACTTCTTTTTTCTTTTGAATTTTTTTTGCCATTTCTTCAATACGCTGTTGTTTAGCATTTGATGGTTTGCCAAAGCCAATATATTTGATGTTATTGTCTGAAGTTTCTTCAACAGCATTGTCATTAGAAGTATTTAAAAGTTTTGATTTTTGTAAATCAAACTCTTCTTGACTAATTACACCTTGTTCCTGTAATGCTTTTAATTTTATTAATTCATCAGCAACGGAAATATCCATTTTTTCTCCTTATATAGCACGGTTATGTTTTAACCAATTAAATCGGTATTCTTCTATAAAAGATTTTACAATACACTCCCATTTATAGTCAATCTGGCAAGCATCCATAATTTTATAAATGTTCCAATATTCAGGATCTTCTTCGCTATGATCTAAATATTCGTCTACTTGAGTATGAATCTCTTCTTTGTCCCAATCCTTTATTTTGGATTTTAGAATAATAATTTTTGTTAGTTTATCAGGGCAATTTGTAATTTCGATAAATTGTGAAATACTTTCAGAAGTTCCCCCGTTTTTTTCAAATACTTCCCATAGTAAAAGTATAGCTTCTCTATTTGTCCTTTTTTCTTGTGGGCTTGTAGTATCGCATTCACCAAGTCGATATACATCTTGATGTAATATATGTACCAATTCATGAGCTAACTTAAATGGTGTGACAATTGAAGGATTAACCATCATTAATCCTCGCTTGACATTTGTTGCAGCATCAATTGGAAAGTCAATATTAAATGTTATTTCAATCTTTTCATTCTCAATTCGAGAAATAAGGGACTCTATTAAATCCTGTCTTTTCATAGAGACCTCCGTTTTAATCTGTTAATTTATCGGCATAGATTGCAAATAACATTTTCTTAACATCATCACTAATAGGTTTTCCATCAAAAGAAACCCACTCATTCCAGTCAATACTAGGGTCATCCCAAGAAGTTGGTTTTTTCTCGCTAATAACTTTTTTCAAGTCTATAGGTTTAGATTCAGACTCTTCTTTAAGTTTAATAACTTCCACTCCGTGAGCAATTAATTCATCAATAAAAAATTGTTCAATACGAAATGCAGTGTATTGTTTACTTTTTGAGTTATGTTCGCTATCTCTATTAAATGAATTCAGGACTTTTGATTTAGAAAAATCAATATCTCTTAATAAATCTTGATCTACAGATTCCAAGTTTTTAGTCTTGATTTCAAACTGTCCATTACTGTGCTTTATTGTATTAACAGAAAAAGGAACGCTATCAAATTTATAATCTGCTTTATTTTCTCGTCCAAGTAAGTAGTCTACAGTAACGTGAAAATAATCAGCGAGCTTCTCTAAGGTCTGCCCATTTGGAGTTTTATTTTTGAGGCTATAAAGATAATTTTCACTAAAATTTAAATCATCGGTTACTTGCCTTAAAGTTTTTCCTCTTTTATCTGCTAAAATTTTTATTCGTTCTAATACAGTCATATCAAGCTTTCCTCACTTATCTTTAAAAAAACATACAAAAAAATATAGTTTAACTCTTGACAGAACCTACAAAAAAGTATAGAATTGGTTTTGTAAGATAAAACTAGCTTATTTACTAGCTAAATACCTCTATAAAATAAAGTAAACAGCTTCCCGGCAGATTTATATTTGTTTTAATAGGGCTTTTAACTATGCTTTCATTCTATACTTTTTTGTAGTGTGTGTCAAGAGTGAACTGTGAAAAAAGCTAGTTTATCTTAAATAATTATCTAGTAAATTAGCTAGTAGAAAGGTGAGCAAATGCCAGAAACAGTAACTGGACGTGAAAAAATCCTCAAATTCATTGAGGACAATGGGGTTCTGCAAATTGATTTAGCAACTCAGTATGGGATTACTTCAGGAGACTTTGCAGACATAATGACAGGGAAAGACACCTCTCCTAGAGCAAATAGAGTAATCCTGAAAATCATCAGTGATTTTAAAATTCGATAAAAAGGAGGTTGTATGTCACTTAATTTAGCTGATGAAAATTGGTTAACAAAGACTCAGTTTAAATCAGAGTTTGGTTTAGGAGAATCTTCTTACCAGACAAGGATTAAAAAGATGACTGCTGGCGACTCTGAGTTTAAACATGGATATGCCAAAGTTAGTAATAAAGAGGTGTACATTAACAAGGAAGTATATAACGCTTGGAGGAGTTCTGAGGCTGAAAAAAATATCTTCTGGGTTGATTACTAGAAAAGAAGGAATTAAAAATGAACAAAACAAAATTTTATGCAGTACTTACTGCTAAACGCAAACAACTGGATCCAGACACAAAGAAAACTGTGCCGGTAAAAAAAGACTTCATTGTAGGATTAGTTCAATCTATGCGAATCAATGCACGCAACGAAGCGGAAGCCATTGCTAAGCGTTCAAAAATGAAGCTTACTGGAATTCATTTATATAAGTAAGGAGCAAAGATGGCATTTATAACTAAACAACGACTTGCTGAGTTGGAACTTAAGGAAAGCCAATTTGAACATCTTAGACACAAGTATCAAGAGCAACAAATTGAACTTGAAATTCGCAAGCGTAACGACTTCAGCCGTGAGAACATGATCAATTACCGTGAAAATATGGTAGTTCATGAAGAACCAGATACAGGCCGGAAGGTACGTGAATTTACAACAACTTTAAAAACAGTTGTAGAAGATGAAGAAGAAACTCTTGCCGATTATTTAGAAAATAGTCCGTTCATAGGAAAATAAAAAGAGCTTAGAAGTAACTAGGAGCGGGATAAGGAGAAAGTATGTCAACAATACTAAGTATAGCGATACTTGTTGTCAATCTGATTAATCTAATTGTGCTTGTGAGAATCAACAATGGATAAATTAAAAATAAAAAGCTCACTTTGCAGAGTGAGCTGGGTAGAATATTTTGGAATGATTCTACTCTGATTATATCAAAAATTCGGAGGAAACATGATTAAAATCAATAAACTTGAAATTGAAAATGTAAAACGGGTTAAAGCAGTAAAGCTTGAACCTACAAAAAATGGCCTAACAATCATTGGCGGTCGTAATGGTCAAGGTAAAACTTCTATTCTTGACTCTATCGCCTGGGCACTTGGCGGGAATAAGCACAAACCTAGCCAACCACATCGCGAAGGTAGCGTGTTACCACCTAGCTTGCACATTGTTATGAGCAACGGTCTAGAAGTCCGCAGAGATGGAAAGAATAGCGATTTGAAAGTTATTGATCCAAGTGGTAATAAAGCCGGCCAACAATTGCTCAATGGATTTGTTGAAGAGCTGGCGATTAACCTTCCAAAGTTTATGGAAGCATCAAATACGGATAAGGCAAAGACCTTACTTCAAATTATCGGTGTAGGTGAACAATTAGCAATCCTTGAGCAAAAAGAGAAAGAACTCTACAGTGAACGCCACATGATTGGGCAGATTGCGGATCAGAAACAGAAGTTTGCGGATGAACAAATCTATTATCCAGAAGCCCCTAAAGAGCCTGTCAGCGCTTCAGAACTTATTCAGCAACAACAAGCTATTCTTGCTAAAAACGCTGAAAATGGACGAATTAGAGGGCAGCGAGATAGCTTGAAACAAAGACAAGCTGAACTAGATTCCGAAATTGCTCGATTAATTGAAGAAAAAGCCAAAGTTGATCAACAGCTTATTATTGCCGAAAAATCAGCATTAGATTTGCATGATGAATCAACTGAAGAACTTGAACAAAATATCCAACAAGTAGACGAAACTAATCGTAAAGTTCGGGCCAATCTTGATAAAGACAAAGCCAATGAAGATGCCCAAGGTTATAAAAATCAGTATCTTGAACTTGATGAAGCTATTGCCAACGTTCGTCGAGATATGAAAAAACTTCTTGATGATGCGGACCTTCCTCTTCCTGGTCTCTCTGTTTCTGAAGGAGAACTTCTCTATAATGGCCAACGCTGGGACAACATGTCTGGAGCTGAACAACTCAAAGTATCAACAGCTATTGTACGTAAACTGAAGCCTGAGTGCGGATTTATCTTGATTGATAAGTTAGAGCAGATGGATGTAGAAACGCTTGAAGAGTTTGGCCAATGGCTTGAACAAGAGCAGCTGCAAGCTATCGCAACACGAGTTTCAACTGGTGACGAGTGCTCAATTATTATCTCTGACGGTTACGGCGAGGAAGTAGAACAAACAGCACATAAGAATGTCTTGCCAGTTCCGCCAGAAGCACCTAAATATCAATTTTGAGGAGTAGAAAATGAATAGGATTATAACCTTTGATGGCAACCAATTAGTTCTGACTAAAACGACTTATACCCATGATCAAAGTCTAGCAGTAGCTGCAGAAACTCAGAGTAAAGAACTCTATGCAGTGCTAACTGTCAATCTTGATTTTCCAGTATTTGATAACAGCCAGTTTTTTGATATTAACATGTACAAAGGTAAGGAATTACTGGAGTTGTTGGTGAAAGAAGGAATTGTAGAAAAAACTGGCATGGAGTTAAGAAGTGGGTTTGTAACTTATCCAATGGTTATTTGGAATTTATAGGAGGAATGATGGGTCTAGAAAAATTAGTTCTAAGCAATCCTAGCAATATAAAAGTAATTGAAAATTCAATGGCCAGATGGGAAAGTGCAAAAGTAAGAGTTATGCAATGCTCTGAAATTACACACAGAGGAAAGCATTCCTCAGGAGGGAGGCGTTGGAAAATTGTTGACGGAGACGGAAAACTTTTAGATAACGCTCAAGGGTATGGATTTAAAGGACCATACAATGCTCAAAGAGTTATTGATTACATGAATGGATGAAAGGACAATTATGAGTTTTAACATTACAAGCGGTCCAACTGCTACCGCTCAAAAAGTAGTTTTGTATGGAGTCGAGGGAATTGGTAAATCAACCTTTGCTTCACAATTCCCATCACCTATCTTTATTGATACTGAGGGATCTACAGCAAATATGAATGTCCATCGGATGGATAAGCCCACAAGCTGGCAAATGTTAATGGATGAAGTGAATTACATTAAGCAAACACATATGTGTGAAACTTTGATTATTGATACAGCGGACTGGGCTGAAACACTTGCCAATCAGGCTGTTATTGCAAGTGACATCAATGCACAGTCCATTGAAGACTTTGGCTATGGTAAAGGCTACACCATGGTAAAAGAGAAATTTGGAAAGCTCCTTAATCTTTTATCTGAACTTACCGATGCTGGTATTAATGTGGTTGTTACAGCTCATGCAGATATTAAGAAATTTGAAAAGCCTGACGAGATGGGAGCATTTGACCGCTACCAGCTTAAGCTTTCCAAACAGTGTGCACCTTTGTTAAAAGAATGGGCGGACATGGTGCTATTTGCTAACTATGAAACCACAATTGTTACTGATAGCAAAACAAAATCCAAAAAAGCGACGGGTGGTAAACGTGTTATGTTCACTACACATCATCCAGCATGGGATGCTAAGAATCGTCATGGATTACCTGATCAATTGCCGTTTGAATTTGCTGCAATCGCTCATATCTTTCAAAAGGCTGCTCCAGTTCAACAACCTGTGACTGAACAGATTCCACCAGAACAAGTTGCACCTACGGTTGAAACACCTCAAGAAAACCAATTTTCTCGCGATCCAATTACCATTGATCCCGCAATTCCCCAAGAATTAGCTCAACTTATGATGGCTAATGAAGTAACTGAAGAGGAAATTCGCGCACTGGTAGCTGAAAAAGGATTTAAACCCCTTGAAATGCCAATTCGTGATTATCCTTCAGACCTTATCCAAGGTGGATTAGTTGCACAGTGGGATAAGATTTTCGCAGAAATTAAATCTAAAAGAGTTTATTAAAAAAAGGAGAACAAACAAATGAATAACGATATGGAAATTTTAGGCTGGGATGATGAAGTAGAAGAAGGAAGCCCCTTCGTCCTATTACCAGAAGGAGAATATCCTTTTGTGATTACCAACTTGGAAAAAGGAATTTATGAAAAGCCAGCAAACCGCGAAAGTAAAATTCCTGCTAATGCCCCTAAAGCTACGGTAACGATTGAAATTCAAGCACCAACTGGTGAAACAACTACTTTGACAGAGAATTTTTATCTTTACAAAAAAATGCAGTGGAAAATCAATCAATTCTTTACTTCAATTGGAGCACCTAAAAATGCAGAAGGTAAGGTAAAAATGAACTGGGGCACAGTCTTGGGTGCACGTGGAAAAGCTAAAATCATTGTCAATAATTATAAGGATCGTTCGGGTAATGATGCTCAAAGTAACCGAATTGACAGTTTCCTTGAACCAGAAACACCAAGTTATCAAAATACAGCCTCTAATACAGCCCCTCAAGGCCAACAAATGCCACAACAAAACTACCAACAACCCCCAATGCAACAACAGCCAACTCCTGGTATGCAACAGCAACAACAAGGAAATGTGGCGCCATTCCCAGGTAATACTGCAGCCCCTCAAGGCCAACAACAAGCCCCTGGATACAACTTTTAAGGAGAATTGCAATGCAAAAAATTGATTTAAATTTAAGTAGCCTTGCTTCTGGTGGGGTACAAGAAAACTTTGATATGGAAGTTAAAAAGCTTCTCGAAAATGTTCAAGATCCAAATACAGATGCTGAAAAACCTCGCAAATTAGTAATGACTTTAACTCTTCAACCAGATGAGTCACGCGAGTTGATTAAGCTTGATAGCCAAATCAAACTGACTATGGCTCCAACTAAATCAGTCACTACAAATCTTATCGCTGGTTTAAATCAAAGCGGCGAAGTTGAAGCGCAAGAGTTGAAGTCTGGTGCAAAAGGTCAAATGTACTTTGATGAAGAAGCAACGGTTCGTACAGATACAGGGGTACCTGTTGAAGAGATTGAAGCAGAAACAAAACAAGATGTAATTGACTTACAAAAACAAAAGAAAGCATAGGTAAACAAACATGACATTATCAAAAGAAGCAATCCAACAAATTCAAGAAACAGTAATCTTGCCAGAAAATCGTCACGTTATTATTGATGGCCGTTCATTCACTATTGACAAAGATGGGATTCCTTATGAGGTCCATCGTCAACAAGTTCAGTCTGTTGTCCTCAGTACATTGACATCAATGGTTGACTTTATCAAAAATATCGACTTTGAAACAGAAGAAAAGCTTTATTTAAATATTGAAGGACCACAGGAAGTGAAGCTTTATAGTTCCCTTCAGTCTGACAATGAACGTGATACTTTAGCACACGTTAAAGCAATTACACCAGCTATTGACTTTGACCGTTTCAAATTAGCTGAAGATATGGTTATTGAGCTTCAAGCCAAATTTTTACCAACTGATGACCGTGATCTTCTTTTACAAGTTCTTGGAAATCTTAAAGAAGAGAACGTGAAAAATCTTGGTGATGATGGGGTATCTCAAAGTGTGACTATAAAAAAAGGTGTGGCAAGCTTGCAAGATGTTAAGGTACCAAACCCTGTAAGCCTTGCACCATTCCGCACCTTCCATGAAGTGAAACAACCTGAATCACCTTTTATCTTTCGCATGAAAGAAGGGGGACTAGGAGCTTTATTTGAAGCTGATGCCCGCGCTTGGAAAATTGATGCCATTCAAAATATTAAAGCTTTCTTTGAAGAACAGCTTGAAGGAATGGAACAAATTATTATTTTGGCTTAGGAGGTTATCAATGGAATTACGTCCATACCAAAAAGAAGCCAATCAAAAAATCAAGGAAGAATGGGCGAGTGGCGTTAATAGAACGCTGCTCGTTCTTCCTACCGGGCTAGGAAAAACAGTTACCTTTTCTGATTTAACAAAAGATTTAGTGAGTGAAGGCGAACGGGTCCTAATTATGGCCCATCGAGGTGAACTCTTAGACCAAGCTGCAGACAAGCTCTATAAAGTAACAGGATTAAGAGCTGCAGTTGAAAAAGCTGACCAGACCGCAAAAAATACGTTTTATAGTGTGACTGTGGGAAGTGTTCAAACTCTTATGCGTGAGAAACGCTTAGAGCAGTTTCCAAAAGATTACTATGACACGATCATTGTTGATGAAGCTCACCATGTGCTGGCATCCAGTTATCAAAAAGTATTTTCTTACTTTGACCAAGCAAAAGTTTTGGGCGTAACTGCAACAGCGGACCGGACAGACAAGAAAAATCTTGGGACCTTCTTTGAGTCTTTGGCTTATGAGTACAGCTTACCGGATGCAATAAAAAATAAATACTTGTCCCCAATGAAGGCTTTGACTATTCCTTTAAAAATTGACTTGTCGGCAGTTTCAATGTCAGCTGGTGATTTTAAGGCAAGTGAAGTTGGAAGTGCTTTGGACCCTTATCTTTATCAGATTGCAGACGAAATGATTAAACATTGTCGAGATAGAAAGACAGTTGTTTTCCTACCCTTGGTTGCGACTTCTAAAAAGTTCAGAGATATTCTAAACGAAAAAGGGTTTAGAGCTGCAGAAGTAAATGGAGAATCTAAAGACCGTGCAGAAGTTCTTAAAGACTTTGACGATGGGAAATACAACGTTTTGTGTAACTCAATGCTGCTTACTGAGGGCTGGGATTCACCAGAAGTTGATTGTGTGATCATGTTAAGGCCAACAAAATCGCGCCCCCTCTATGTTCAATGTATTGGGCGAGGCCTTCGACTTGCGGAAGGAAAAGAAGATTGCTTAATCTTAGACTTCCTCTGGCACACTGAACGTCATGAGTTGGTACATCCGGCTCACTTGGTTGCTAAAGATGAAGAAGTTGCGAAAAAAATGACTGAGAAAATGGCTGAATTGGAAGATGAAGCAGAGCCAATTCCATTTGACTTGGAAGAAGTCGCAGAAATTGCAGAAGGTGAAGTTGTCCAGGATCGTGAAAATTCACTTGCAGAGCAGTTAGCAGCAATGAAAAAACGCAAAAGACAACTTGTGGATCCTTTGCAATTTGAAATGTCCATTCAAGCAGAAGACTTGGTAAATTATGCACCGTCCTTTGGTTGGGAAATGGCACCGGCTTCAGATAAACAAATTGCAGCCCTTGAAAAATTTGGGATTTTCCCAGAAGAAATTGAAAATGCAGGCAAGGCTAAAATCTTGCTGGATAAATTGAACAAACGAAAAATGTCGGGTCTGACTACACCTAAACAAATTCGTTTCTTGGAAAAGAAAGGTTTCCACCATGTGGGAACTTGGCAGTTCGATAAAGCACGTAAGCTTATTGACAGAATCGCTGGCAATGGCTGGCGGGTTCCAGCGGATATTAACCCTAGCCAATATACAGGAGTTTAATATAAATGGAAGAAAAATTTGACTTGATACCTCTTTTAGAATTTATCCCCCCAGCATCACTTGATTATACAGAGTGGGTGTCGGTTGGTATGGCCTTGAAGCATGAGGGATATGGTTTTGAAACATGGGATCTTTGGTCCCAAGCTGATTCACGATATAACCCAAATGAAATGGAAACTAAGTGGAATTCACTTGGCCACAATGGTGGGACACCAGTAACTGGGGCTTTTATCACAATGAAAGCGAAAGAAGGTGGCTGGCAACCTCGTCAATATAAAGGAGATGACGGAAATGAATTTCTTGGTTGGGATGATGAAGTAAGTGCAGCACAAGAATATAAATTTATTGATAAGTCTTGGGTTGAAGGTCAAGAAATCCGAGAGCCGGATCATTGGGATCCTATTGAGCAATTAAAAACTTACATCCAAACTCTCTTCAAAAATGATGATTATATTGGCTATGTGGTTGACTCTTGGTTACGTGATGATGGGAAATATTCTGTCAGTGGTAAAGGTAACTACACGCGGACTGCAGAAGAAGTACTCAATCAATTAGAAAAGTACAAAAATGAAAAAGACCTAGGTTTTATTGTAGGAGATTCTAACCCTGAGGCCGGTGCTTGGATTCGTTTCAATCCTTTAGATGGTAAAGGTGTTAAAAATGATAACGTCACAGAGTTCAAATATGCTTTGGTAGAATCGGATAATTTGAGTATTGATAAGCAAAATGCAATCATGCGTGAGCTTGAATTACCCATTGCAACGCTTGTTTATTCTGGTGGAAAATCAGTACATGCCATTGTAAAGATTGATGCTAAAGATAAAAATGAATACCGTGACCGCGTAGAGTACCTCTATAAAATTTGTAACAAGAATGGTCTGCAGGTTGATAGTCAAAATAAAAATCCGTCTCGACTTTCCAGAATGCCTGGTATCATCCGCGGAGAACATAAACAGTTTCTTATTGATACAAATATAGGTAAATCAGATTGGGAAGAGTGGCAAACATGGATTGAAGACTTGAATGATGATTTACCAGAATTCGAAAGTCTCGCCGAAATGTTTGAAGAAGACCCACCACTTGCCCCCGTTCTGATTGACAACGTACTGCGCCGCGGGCATAAAATGCTCATTGCTGGACCGTCTAAAGCTGGGAAATCTTTTGCGCTCATGGAAATGTGCATTGCAATTGCGGAAGGTATTCCTTGGTTTGGATTCAACTGTGAACGCGGAAAAGTTCTCTATATCAATATGGAGCTTGATCGACCTTCCGCTTACAAACGATTTAAAGATATTTATCGAGGTATGGGGTTACGTCCGGACCATGTCAGCAATATTCATATTTGGAACATGCGTGGCCATTCAATTCCAATGGATAAGTTGACACCAAAACTTATCAGACGTGCACAAAAAGAAAAATTTGATGCCGTCATTATTGACCCGATTTACAAAGTATTGACAGGGTCGGAAAACGATGCGGAGCAAATGGCTAAGTTTACCAATAACTTTGACAAAGTAGCTGCGGAACTTGGAACATCTGTTATTTACTGTCACCATCACTCAAAAGGGGCTCAAGGCGGAAAATCTTCTATGGACCGCAGTTCTGGTTCTGGTGTATTTGCCCGGGATCCTGATGCAATTCTTGACTTGATTGAGCTTGAAGTTACGGACAATCTTCGTAAAATGCAAGAAGGACGTGCAACAGCGAACTTCTATGCAGAGAAAATTAGAAATGAAAATCCAACATATTTGAGTGAGATTGGGCAAGATGATTTCTTGTCGGCAGCAGCTATGCGAGAACATTTAGGAAAAGCACTTGGTAAAGACCGTGCATGGAACATCTCTGGATTTGAACTTGGTGAAGTTACAAGGAAAGTTGAATTAATGACAGCGTGGAGACTTGAAGGAACGCTTCGTGAGTTTCCGAAGTTTATCCCAGTTGATATGTGGTTTGATTATCCTCTACATCGATTTGATGATTCTGAAGTTTTGAAAGATTTGCATCCTGTGGGTTATGAAGAGCCCAAAAAAACAAAGAAGCAAAATAAATCTTCTAATTCATCAAAGACAGACAAAGAACCAAAACTAACTGATGAGCAAAAATTTCAACAAGCTTTTGATGTTTTAAATGTTTTGGGAACTAACAAAATTGATGTTCAAGAAATGATTCATATGTTAGGAGAGTACAAACCGGGTAAATTATACTCAGAAACTACTATTAAAAATAAGGCCGGTAAATACGATGGATTTAAATATGAAAACGGGTTTGTTATTTTAGAAAATGAGAAAAATAAAGATGTCAGCCCTAGCCTTGACAATAAAAAATAAAAGAAGAGTGCTCAGGGCTTAAAAGTTACAGCCTTATTACAGCCTTAGAGCCTTGAAAAAATCAAAAATACTTGTGGGCTCAAGTATACCAACGGTTTGAGGAGTATTAGCACTATCCCTACTAACTAGGAGTCGTTTACACTCCCTAGTAGTAGGGTGAAGGGCAAACTACTCAAAATGCTGGGCTGAGTAGTAAGCGGAAAATGAGAAAGAAAATAAGAGAAAAAATAAGATGTTAAAAACAAAAATCGTATATGTTGTATGTCAAGGTGATTCAGATAAAGAATCGGAGGATCTTGACAATGAATTAAACTTAATCCGCAATAAAGGGGTTGAAATTGTTGACGTTAAACCTTACCTTGATACAAGTATTGATGAAGAATTTGACGAACCTAATCGAGGTTATAATTTCTTAGTTCTTTATAAGGATAAGCCAGATGGACTATGAAAAATTTTTCAACGATGTAAAAAATTGGATTTTAGAATGTAATTCTCAAGCGGTGAAGTTGGGTTTCGGAAATACTGAATTCTGGGACTGGGCTGTGATGTCACTTGGAGAGTTATCAACAAAATATGACAATCAACCGCTGGTCATGGCTCAAACAAATATGTTGCTTGACTGGCTAGAAGATACCTGGGAGGGTGTGAAAAATGGAAATTGTATTGAATAAATGTTTTGGCGGATTTAGTGTATCACATGAAGCAATCATGCGATATGGTGAACTTAAAAGAATTGAAATTGGACTCTATACTAATATTAAAAGTCAAGGTGATTCTGCCATCTATCGACGTATTACAGATGAAGAATTTGAAAAAATCAGTGAGTGGGATATTTATTATGTCATTAACCCACCAGAAGGAGAGACATTCGAAGTGCATTATGATGATGGAGACATCATAGATTTTCTCAGTAAATATAACTTTGAAGAACATCGTGCAGAACCAGAATTCATCCAAACTGTAGAAGAACTGGGTGAACTTGCTAATGGGCGTTTTGCAAATTTGAAAGTTGTAGAGATTCCAGATGGTGCAAGTTATGAAATAAGTGATTATGATGGGATTGAAACTGCACATTATGGTTTCCAAACAGGGAGTGTGTAACATGGCTCATAAATACGGTGCAAAGAAAGTAACTGTTGATGGAATTACCTTTGACAGTAAAGCTGAAAGTATTTACTATCAACTGCACAAGGATGATCCCAACATGAAAATGCAAGAGAAATTTGTTCTGATGGACAAGTTCCGCTTGAATGGGAAAGCATATCGAGAGATTGCATATAAACCAGATTTTACTTTCTATGATGAAGAAGGCAACTTGATAAAAGTAATCGATGTAAAAGGTATGATCTTACCGGAGTTCAAAATTAAAGCAAAACTCTTTGCCAATCGTTATGGGATTCCAATTACGATTGCTAAAAAAGTTGCACGAAAAGATGAATTTACAGAAAAGGTGATGTGATGGCGAATTGCAAATATTGTGGTCAAGTTCATCCGGTGCCCGTGTACTATACGACTTGCCAGAGTTGCGGTATAAAAGTACCGTTCAAAGAAGCAAAAGAAAAAGGACACGTTACTTTTTGTAAGGCGTGCCTGGAGGTGAGATGATGAAGAAGTTTGAAGAAGAAGTAAAAAGACCAGTAATTGGCATTGAACAAAGCAGTATTAAACCATCTTTAGGGAAAGCAATTGAATTTTATACCGGAAAGGTTAAAGAATATCATAATGCTTTTAACGAGATGAATAAATATATTGATGGTTTAGAGGCTCAGTTAGATTACTACAAAAAAGATAAACGCTTTGAAGTAATGGCTGAAGAGATACTTTCTCTCAAATCCCAGCTCGCAAAGCAACAGCCAGAGATTCCAGAGTTTGTGGCGACTGAAATTGAACGATTGAAAAATGATGGTGCTAAAACACTAAGCGAATTATACAGTGCAGACATTAAATGGCTGACATACGGAACGACTTATCTTAACGGAAACGATTTGAAGCTTGCTGAATGGTTTTATGATAATACAGAAACATTTGAATTAGCTTTTATCTACGGCTACACAGTCGCCAAGGAGAAGCGCTACGAAGTGGTTTTCTTGGAAGATGATACCACTAGGCAGATTTTGATGGAAAATAACGCAGGATATCATTTTATAGAGGAAGAAGATGAGAATTATGGTTATTGGAAGCAGGATTTCACTGAAATGGAAATTAAAGCAGTCAACGAGAAATATTGGGCATTTGCTGTGCCTGTAGAGGAAGAAGTATGAAATGTGACAACTGCAATATAGACATGGACTATGACGGTGTTTTAGACATGGGTTGTGGGTGTTGTGGCATTAAATATTATAAATGTCCTCAATGTGGGGCAGTAAAAACAAAAGAATATTGAGGTGGAAGAATGAAATGTGCAGTATGCAATCGTGAATTTGATGAAGAAGTTGAGAAAGTTTGGGGCGGAAATATCTGTGTAGAATGTGCTGATAAATGGGAGGAAGAAACATGAACCCAGAAATAAGTGAGATGTTTGACTTAATTGCTGAGCATGATGAACTGGATTGCCCACTCAATCCATGTCCGCTTAGAAAAGCAGCAGTTGATAGAATCAAGGAAATCAGCGCCATACTTAACCCACAGATTCCAGAAAAATACGCAAGCATGAGCCGTGATGAAATTTTAGGAGGGATTGGACAGTATGAAATATAGAGTATTAGAGGGTGAGTACACCTATAAATTAGCAGAAAAAGTAAATGAACTTATTGCAAAAGGTTGGAAGCCTCAGGGAGGAGTTACTGCTTATTCGCATGGCATGTCAACATATTACTGCCAAGCTATGATATTAGGAGATTAGTATGAAAACAAAGCTGCAAATCATGCGTGAGAAGGCAGGTATGACTATTGAGGAGGTGTCTTTACTTGCTATACGTATTCCTCCTAGAAATCCAATACTTCCAGAACAAATGGTTCATAAAAGTTTTTGCGAAGATTTGATTGCTCTTGAGAAGGTTGGAGTTAGTCGAATGAAAAACAGTAGGTTATACAGGGTTGCTCAAGTATATGGCTGCTCAGTAAACGAATTGAGGGAGGATAAGAAATGAATTTAATAGTAACGGCATCCTTGGTTATTACAGCAATATTCTCTTTGCTGAACTTTGGGCAACTGAGTAATATTTTGAATGAACTGAAAAAGTTTAATAAAAGTACAGAAAATCAAAAAGTTCTTGTAGAAATTGTAGAAAATTTGACAAGAAAATAACAAAAAAAGCCCGCTGGCAACGGGCTTAGCAATTAATACTTTCTATCTAAATTATACCATATAAGGAGGTTAAAGTTTTGGCTGATAAGTTAGATAGGATTATTGGAGATTATGTTAATGGCCGATTAGATGCTAAGTTAAAATCTATTGAGAGTAGGTATCTTTACCGACAAAAAGTAGATAATTTAGGAATACGCACAGCTTATTCTGGAGGTTCTGAGCCTTTAAGTAATGTCTTAAATAAAGAAGCATTGGAAAATGATGAAGAGTTAATCAGATTAAAAGAGCTGATAAGGCAAATAAATATCTGGTACCTACCATTAATTGAGGTAGAGAAGGAAGTAATCAAATTAAAATGTGAAGGTTACAATGGTCGATACTGGTATCAAGTGATGCAAGAATTAGATGATAGAGGGTTTGATATAGCACAGAAAAAAGCAAAAGGTGCTTACTATAAATTTAGAAATGATATTCATCCCTTTGTTATTCACTTGATTTGAGGGGACAAAATTGACAAAAAAAGACTCGAAATTGGCAAAAAAAGGAACTTCAACCTCAATTTTCGGTGCTATACTTGTATTATGAACAATTCAGCAGAACGCTATCATGGTAAGTCTCGGTGAGTCAAAAAGTGCTGAAATTGTTCAAACGTTGCTGGACGGTAAAACCAGCGTTTTCGGAATATAGGCTAGCTTGGTAAGTCACTCCGTCTGGGCCGGAGAGAGCGTTGGTTCAAATCCAACTATTCCGATAGCAGGTACTTACAGGGAGTGCCTGACTCTAGAAAATACTTATAAACACTATCCTGTTGAAGCTGTCAGAAATGGCGGCTTTTTAAATACTTATAGGGAGGAGGGATCCATATGACAGACAAGCAACAGATATTTGCTGATGAATATTTGAAAGATTTGAATGGCACCAGAGCCTATAAAGTCGCGTATCCTAACGTTAAAAAAGATTCAGTTGCAGCTGCGGCTGCTGCAAGAATGTTAAGAAATGTTAAGGTTAAAGCCTATATAGATGAACAGCTTGAAAAAATGCACAATGCAAGGACGGCTGATGCACAGGAAGTTTTAGAGTATTTGGCTTCAGTAATGCGTGGAGAGTCACTCTCAACGGTAGTTCAGACTGAGTTTGTTGGTGATGGAATAAGTGAAACTAAACTTATAGAAAAGCCACCAGATGAAAAAGAACGCCTTAAAGCTGCAGAGCTTTTAGGTAAACGTCATGCCCTCTTCACAGATAAGACAGATATAAGTGTTATGAAGCCGGTAACTATTGTTAAAGGAGAACCAAAAAAATATGAGCAATGAGATTGAAGTTAACTACAACGATCTGATTGCTCCTCCTTTTCGTCCTATTAGTCAAGATATCCTGGCAGATGGTCATAAACATTACTGGCTGAATGGTGGACGTGGATCAACAAAATCTTCTTTTGTTTCACTTGAAGTTGTAAGCGGGATGATGGACAACAGAGATTATAATGCTGTAGTTATCCGTAAGACAGAGAATGGGATAGGTGATACAGTATTTGCTCAATACCTTTGGGCAATTGATGCGCTGGGAGTTGGTCATTTATGGAAAGAAACTAAAAGTCCATACAAGCTTACTTATTTACCGTTGGGAAATTCAATCGTATTCAAAGGATTAGATAAGCCTAGAAAATTAAAGTCTACTAAGTTTCGACATGGTTATGCTAAATATATTCACTTTGAAGAGGTGGACGAATTGCGAAGCATGGCAGAGATTCGAAATGTTAACCAGTCCCTGGCACGTGGTGGTGCAAATCAAATGTTCTTCTATACATACAACCCACCCAAATCTATTACAAACTGGGTTAATGGACATGTACAGACACAAGTAGGCCGAAAGAATACGCTTATTCATTCTTCAACTTATCTTGATGTGCCACCCGAATGGCTAGGAGATACTTTCATTGAAGAAGCAGAGTACTTGAAGGAAGTAAATCAAAAAGTATATGAACATGAGTATTTAGGTATTGTTACAGGTACTGGTGCTGAAGTATTTCCAAATGTCAAGGCACGCACAATTACTAAAGAAGAGTATGACAGTTTTGATAAGATACATCGAGGCTTGGACTTTGGTTTTGCTGCGGATCCACTTGCTTATGTTGCAACTTATTATGACAAGCCTAGAAAGAGGCTTTTTTTCTTGGATGAAATTTATCAGACCAGACTTGGTAATGATGAAGCGGTTCGGAAAATCAAGAACCTTAATCCATTGAATGAGCCTGTCTTTGCAGATAGTGCAGAACCGCGCACGATTGGTGAGTTTAAAAATATGGGATTGAATATCCGTCCAGCACGTAAAGGGCGGGGATCTATTGAACATGGGATCAAGTGGCTACAAGACTTGTCAGAAATAGTTATTGATCCAAAGCGCACGCCGAATGTGTTGAGAGAATTCTCAGGGTATGAACTTGAAGAAGATAAATGGGGCAACCTTAAAGGAAGCTATCCAGATAAAGATAACCACAGTATAGATGCCACTCGTTATGCTTTAGAGCAATTGAGCAAACCTGGTGGAATGTCAGTATTTAAGGAGTAAAGAATGGACGTACAAAAAGCAATATATTTGTATAAACGTGCAGACTTTGATGTAAAAGTCAGAGAATCGCACAAGAAATACAGAAAAGCTTTGAAGTATTATCTTAATGAAAATGATATTACTAAGCCCAACGGGGGCAAGAGCAAGGTAGATGGTAAGAAAGATGAGCGTGAACAGCTTTTACGTAAATCAGATAGTCGTGTAAGTAACAACTATCACCAACTTTTGGTTGATCAAAAAGCAAGTTATGTTGGTGCCACAGTTCCTGTATTTGATGTTAAAAATGAGGACCTGAATAAAATTATTAATACTGAGCTAGGAGATAAATTTCCACGTACAGTGCATCGTTTAATAATTGATTCCTCTAACGCAGGTGATGCATGGCTTCATGTCTGGAATGATGAGGAAGAGGGAAACAAATTCAAATACGCTATTGTAGCTCCAGATGAACTAACTCCCATCTACAACAATGACATTGAGAAAAAGATTATTGCAGTTCGTAGAGAGTACTCACAGATTGACGAAGAATCTGGGGAGCCATATACATTCGTTGAATTTTGGACAAAAGAAGAAGCATCTTTCTTCAAGTTCAAATCAACTTATGACGAAATGATAGAGAACAATTGCATTAGGACATTTGATAAAACGGCATTGATTGGTGGCGATAATGTCAATGTTTTAAAGCATGGTTTTGATGGTATTCCCTTCATTCGATTCCCTAATAATCAACTTCACACTAGCGATCTTGATAAGTATAAAGGTCTTATTGATGTTTACGATAAAGTTTATAACGGATTTGTAAATGATGTTGAGGACGTGCAAGAAGTAATCCTTGTGCTCACTAACTACGGTGGTACAGACCTCAATCAGTTCATGGAAGAATTGAATAAATACAAGGCAATTAAACGGGATAGTTATGGTGATGGTGATAAATCTGGTGTTGATACACTGACAATTGATATTCCGGTTGAAGCACGTAATATTTTATTGGATAAGACACTTGATTCAATCTTTGTTCAAGGACAAGGAGTTAACCCTACTAAACTTGAAAAGCTTGGAAATAATAGCGGTGTTGCTCTTAAAATGCTTTATGGCTTGCTTGAATTAAAAGCAAGTGCTTTAGAGTCGGAGTATAGGGTTGGCTTTAATCGCTTGATTCACTTTATTTTACAATCCAAAGGAAAAGACCAGGATGACTTGGAAATCATTCAAACATGGGAGCGCTCAAGCATTCAGAATGAGCAAGAAAAAGCTGATATGGTAGCGAAGCTTGGTGATGTGACAAGTAAGCAGAATATCGCTAAAAACAATCCGCTTGTTGAAGATTGGAAAGAAGAGTTGGAGCTACAAGAGGAGCAAGATCCGTATGAAGAAAAAGCTAAGTTATTGGCAGAAAAGGTATCTGAAGACGAAACAACTCCAACTGAGTAAGGCTGAAGCTTATGAAAAAGAATATGCTAAAAGACTGAAAGAGACCCAGAAGCTTATTGAGCAGGAAATTGACTCCTGGTGTAAGAAATACGCAAAAAAAGATGGAACAATTGATCCAATCGATGCGAAAAAACTTCTCAAAGGTTCAGAATTAAAGGATTTTAAATATTCTTTAGCAGAGTGGGAGCGAATGGCCAAACAAGGTGGTTTTAATCATGAGATGGACCTTGAGTATTATAGAAGCCGCGTGAGCAGACTGCAAGCCCTACAGTTGCAAGTAACTGGTTTAATGGGTAAACAGACTGCTGGGGATGTAAAGAGCCTAGAAGGGCTCCTCAAAGGCTCATATAATGATACCTATTATCGTAATATATATAATTCTCAAGCTGTAAAAGGTAAGTTCAGTTCTAACTTTGCCCATGTAGATGATAAGAAGTTAAGTGCAGTCATTCATTCTGGGTGGAAAGGTTCAAATTTCAGTACTAGGCTTTGGGGGAATGCAACACATACCTTACCAAAGACTTTATCTGAAACACTCTTCAGAGGAATAGCTTTAGGCTATGGTCCGGATAGGCTCACTCAAATGGCCCGTGTGAAATTAAAAGATTTTTCAGAAAATCAGATACATAGACTCGTAACAACTGAAGCAGCACACATTGTAGAACAAGCAACACTGGATTCTTACAAAGAAACGGGGCTTGAAAAGTATGAATATTTAGCAACTCTTGAATCACACACTTGCGAAGTATGCGGTAAGCTGGATGGGCAAGTGATGGAAGTTTCTAAACAAGAAACCGGGACAAATTACCCACCTATCCACCCCTATTGTCGTTGTACTACTGTTCCTTGGGATAAATGGTTTGAAGAAAATGACATCAAGAGATGGTCCAGAAATGAAGAAACTGGGAAAGGCAAATCTATTGATGATATGTCCTACAGTAAGTGGAAGGAAGATGTATTTGGCAAAGATGATAAGACAAAAGATAGTGTAATTACTGATTCATTAAAATCTGAAAAGGTAGACAAAGTTAAACCAGCTTCTTTGAAAGGTTTGACTGATGAATTCCTAAATGAAAAACGTGAAGAATCAAGGTTAAAAGCTGGGCGAGTTAATGCTAAAAAATATGATGCTCAAAGTGATTCCTTTGCGAAGCTGACCAATGAAGCTTCTATGAGAATAAGAATTTCAGATATTGGATTTAGAAGAGCAGTAGAAAGCGGAAATCTTAAAAGTTGTCATGAATTTGGGGACGACTTCGCTAAAGGGCGAATAAGGATTGAAAAAACTTTATTTAATTTGCCAGAAAATATTAAGAGAAGCGAAATGCCCAAATATGGCTATCTTTCAGATTCTGATGATTTATTTGAAAAGAAAGCAAGTCATTCAGTTTTAGGTTATGGGGACATTACCATTGAGTTAGATGATAGTGTTCGAAAACGCACGACTTATACCATTAACGATAGCTTAGTTAACAAAAGAGGTTTGATAACATCTGCTACACCAGTAGGTACAAAGCCAACTTACAATGGTATCAAAGAGAAAGCTATTGGGGAAATTAACAGTATCTCAGAATTTTTAAATTCAAATAAAAAAACAAATCGTTATATTGAAGCTCAATATCATGGAGATTTAACTTTTAAAAATGACGTGAAGAGAATCATTGTACCAGATAAAAGCTATTTAGATAAACTTTCTAAAGAATTTGAACAGCTAAAAAATATGGGAATTGAAGTACTAGTTGCTCCCAAATAATATGGAGGTATATTTTGAAAATACTATATTATTCCTATGATGGAGAATTTGAATCACTTAACTTCATCATCAAAAAAGAAAATAAATTCTATCATTACTATTTTGACGGTGATAGAAATGTTGTTGAAGAAATTATAGCTCCCGAAGAGGTTTTAAGATTCAATCCATACATGGATAAATATCATAAAGGAAATCTTCCGGATGTGGTTCTCGAAAAAATTGAAACGCTACTATAAAAATTAAGCACCAGCAAGCGATAGGTGCTTTTCTTATGCTCAAAGGAGGGCGTTATGTCATTAGATGATTGGTTAAAACTATGCCAGATATTATCATATGTGAACTTAATCATTTTTTTTACAACAGGAACTATATTCCTTATTATTAAGTGGATCTATGATGTTAAAATACTGAAACTGAAATACTTAAAAGAAAAAGAACCCGATGAATGGGTTGAGGAGAAATAATATGAATGAATTACAATTTACAAACACAGCAAGACAATTGGTTGCTGATTTTTCAAATGAAAAGAATGAACAGCAATTAAAAGCCGAAGAAGTTTACGTAGTATGGGCATGTAAGACGTTGCAAAATAATAAGGCTTTACTTTCCACCAATATTCCAGATGGTCGATATTATGAGGTAACTTACAATGGAGATAAAGATGAAATCTATTTTGATTCTTATCTCAAAGAAAAAAATATTAAGTTTGCTGCGGAAAAATAAGAGGCAAGTAATGGAAATTCATATATATGGTCGAGATACAGAGCAAGGTCTTTACACTAAAGCTGATGTTTTAGCGGATACAGATGAAGCTATTGCGATGTTATCAACTGCTTTATTGGATTTATGTGCATTGAATAAATTGGATGCCTTAGAACTTTTTAAAGTATATTATGACACAAGAAATTAAATAATTTTTAAACCCTTGGGCTTCCAGGGGTTTTCTTGTCGGGACTTAGCTTACCAGGTAAAAGCGTACTGTTTGTGCACATCAGTAATACATGGGTTCGACTCCCATAGTCCCTATTGGTCTTGGCTGACCTGAAAAAAAGCACAATCATAAAATCCTTGGCGGAGCAGACCGCCTCACCAACTGCTAGGAGGAAACTTATGAACACAGAAGAATTGAAAGCACTAGGTCTCAATGATGAGCAAGTCAAGTCAGTAATGGCGAAGTATGGTCAATCAATTAATGCTGAAAAAGCTAAAGTACAGGCTGATTTGGACGCGAAGACAGCCCAAGTAACTGATTTGACTGAGCAATTAGCCAATCGTGACTCGGACATTAAAGCTCTGAAGAAGTCCGCCGGAGATAATGAAGATTTGTCTAAACAATTATCAGAACTACAAGATAAGTACAAGGCAGATACAGAAAATCTTAATGCGAAGCTTAATCAGACACGCTTTGATTCAGTATTAACTGAAGCACTGAGTAAGACAAAAGCTCGTGATGCAAAAGATATCAAAGCATTGCTTGATTTGGAAAGTATTAAGCTGGGTGAAGATGGCTCACTTGAAGGACTAGATGCCCAAATTTCAACTCTTCAACAAGAAAAGGCTTATCTTTTTGATTTGGGAACAGGTCAAAGTTATAAGCCAGCAGGGGGGTCAGGAGCAAAAATTTCTTCTGATCTGTCTGCTGCAATGAAGCAAGAGGGTTTTAACCTCACAGAATTTCTTAAAGAACAAGGAGAAGATTAATGAACAACGAAATTACGAAGTTGCTGGATATTATCACACCGGAGATTTTTAACCAGTACATGGATGAATTCACAGCAGAAAAATCTGCTTTTGTACAATCAGGTATTGCTGTAGCTGATGAACGTGTATCAAAAAATATTACATCAGGCGGTTTGCTTGTAAATATGCCATTCTGGACTGATCTATCAGGCGAAGACGAAGTACTTGGAGATGGAGACAAAGCTCTTACAACAGGAAAAATCAAAGCTGCAAATGATGTTGCGGCAGTTTACTACCGCGGCCGTGGTTGGGCAGTTAATGAAATGGCTGCAGTCATTTCTGGTGACGATCCAATGAAATCATTGCTTTCACGTATTGCTGCTTGGTGGTTGCGCCGTGAGCAACAAATCTTGATTGCTACAATGAACGGTTTGTTCGCCGCTGGTGGAGCATTAGCTGCAACTCACTTGCTCGATCGTTCAACTGAAAATATTGATGGTAAGCTTTTGTTGGATACAAAACAATTACTTGGAGATGCTGCAGACCGTGTAAATACATTGGCTATGCACTCAGCAGTATATACAGAGCTTCAAAAACAAAACTTGATTGTTTTCATTCCGAATTCTCGTGGAGAAGTGGTGATTCCTACATATCTTGGCTATCGTGTTGTAGTTGATGATGGTATCAAAGCTGATGGTAACGGTGTTTATACTACTTACTTATTTGGTACAGGATCTATTGGTCGTAACTCAGGTAATCCGGCTGCTTTAACAACTTTTGAAACAGACCGTGATAAAGCGAAAGGTACTGATATTATCTACACTCGTCGTGCAGTTACTATGCACCCATACGGTGTTAAATGGAAAGATGCAGAACGTGAAGCAGGTAATATGACCCCTACCAATGTTGACCTTGCTAAACCAGAGAACTGGGAACGTGTTTACGAAGAAAAGAATGTTGCTATTCTTGCTTTGAAACATAAAGTTGGTGTAGAAGACGAAAAAAAGTAATTACCCCCACAGAGGTTACGTTGAATAAAGCAACGTTAGATCTAAAAGTTGGGGATACAGAAACTCTAACAGCTACAGTATTGCCAGAGGATGCAGAAGATAAGACAGTCACTTTCACATCGAGTGATACAGCAATCGCTACAGTAACGCCTGTTCAAGGTAAGGTAACTGCAGTTTCAGAAGGTACTACAACAATCACGGCTACAACCTCAAATGGGAAAACAGCTATTTGTGAAGTCGCAGTAACTGTAGCAGAGTAAGCTGAAATATTTGGAGGCACAAAATGAGTAATGAAGATTTAAAAAATCGCTTTAAAACTGGTGATAAGCCAAATGGCTCAGACTTTTCAGCATTGATTGATGAAATTTTTGAAGGAAAAGGAGTTAGCCAAGAAGAACTGGAAGCAGTAAAAACTGTTTTACAAGCAGCTATTGATTCTGTAAAAACTGATTTAGAAAAAGAATTGAAAACTGCTAATGATGCAATCGAAGATTTAAAAACTCGTGTTGCAACTCTAGAAAATCCAGCGTGAAAAATATGGATGAAAAAGAATATAAAGAAAAACTGAAGGAACAACTGAAAAAATTGCAGGCTCCTAAAAAGTCAGAAGATAGTGATTATATGAATCATTATAATTTTGTTTTAGATTTTGTAATTGATAAAGTTCTTAATGATGTTTCTCTCTATACACACATACCAATTGAAGAATTTCCAGATTCTATTTTTCAGACTATTGTAATGTTGGCCAGTAACTTTATAGACTCTTTTGGATTAATTAATGATGAGGAAACAAATGCCAATCAAGATATTAAAGAAATCTCAGAAGGAGATACAAAAGTTGTTTATGCAGATAAGCGGCTAAGATTGCAGCAGTCATTGGCTAGTTCTTCAATTAATGGTAATTTTACTGCACTATTGAATAGTGTCCGGAGGTTGCCATAAAATGAATGACAGAATGAAAAAAGCACTGGCAACCCTTTACCAACATAAGGCAGATATCGCAGTTAGAAAACCTGTTAAAGAAGGCAGTGTTACCAAACAGAAGTCGGTTCCATTACATTCTGATATTCCGTGTCGTGTTTCTTTGAAGGGTCTAAAAGCTACAGAAAGGGGCGTGACAGCCTCTGTAGAATATGATGGAAGATTATATCTAAGTCCAGATTTAGACGTGCCAAAGGGCGCAGAAATCACTGTGACTGATGTAAATGGTCGAGTAACAGAATACATCGGCAGTCGGCCATTTGGATATTCTAGCCATCAGGAAATATATCTTCAGTATAAAGACAAGGTAAAATAATGACTTTATCAGCAAAATTTGATGATAGTGAGTTCCAAGCCTTTGTTAAAAACTTTGATAAATATGTCAAAGACGACTTGATTTTAAAAGAGTTGGAAAAAGAGTTCCAAAGGGTTACAAATATAGCAATTCGTATTGTAAAAAAGAACACGCCTGTTGGTAAGTCTATTACTTATACAGGGTTGAAATTACAAGGCAATAACTTATTTGAAGCCACCATGAAGACAAAAGGTCATGGGAACTTAAGAAGGCGGTGGAATGCCGGCAAAACAGAGAGATCTGGAAGTAATCTGATGGTTGAAATTTACAATGATGCAGAGTATGCAATCTATGTGGAAAAAGGCCACAGGCAACAAGTCGGAAGATACGTCCCTGTTCTTGGGAAACGTTTGAAAAATGGTTGGGTTGAAGGGGTTCATATGTTAGAGAAGTCCTTAGACCCTATTGAAAAAGCTATGAATGACATTATGATTAAAGCTTTTGAAAATGCATTGGAAAAATTAATTGGAGGTTAAGTTGGATATCACAAAAGCTATTGCTGATACACTTGATTCTGTTTTTTCTGATATTCCTATTTATACGGAAAATATTGACTTTGAAGAAGATGACTTAAAAGGGCCATCTTTTTTTATTCAAAGAGTAAGCATGAATGTTATTCCTCATTTGTTTGATATGCAGAAACGACTTTACCGCTATAATATTGTTTATTTTCCAAAACAAGAAGAGACTCGGGAAGATGTTGATGCAATGGCTGAGAGATTGGCCATAGAAATACAGCAGATACATGGAATAGCTCGTATGACAGAGCGAAACTTTGAAATAACAGAATCTGATCCACCATTTCTTGAATTACATTTTTCTTTTGCTTTAGAAGTTCATGTAATGCTAGATGATGGCGGGAAATTCAATGACAAATTAGATTATAAAGGAGGTCTGAAAGATGGCTAAAACAAAAAGTGCTGCAGTTACGGCAGCAGAAACAAAATACAGCAAGCCTGAGTTGCTCACACTCGTAATTGGAGCACAACGTACTTACTTTAATCTGGCTTTGAAAGCTAGTTTGAAATATACGTGGAATGAGGCTTTAAAAGCTGTAGATAATTACAAAAATGGAGGGCTTTTCTAATGGCTGGTGGAATTTGGGACAAACAAAATAAAGTATTGCCTGGTGCATACATTAACGTGGTGTCTAAAGGGCAACCGATTGTAAATGAAACTGAAAAAGGCGTAGTCTTTACGATTATGCAAAACCTTAAATGGGGTAAAAATGGAGTTATTGAAGTAGATGCACGATCTAATTTCATTTCGCTATTTGGTTTGCCAATTGGTAGCCCAGAATTAACAGCTTTACGCAATATTTTGATTAAGGCTAAGAAAGTATATGTTTTCAACTTTAACGGTGGAGACAAGGCACATGCTCAATCAGATGTTCTTCCTTGGACTTTTGAAGCAGCATGTTCTGGTAGTCGAGGCAACGATTTAAAAGTATCTGTTATGCCTGATCCTAGCAATGTTGGTAAATACATTGTTCAAACATTCTTTGGCTCAGATGTGGTCGATAAACAAGTTGTTACGTCAGCAAGTGGTTTGATTGCTAACGATTATTTTGTTCCAACTATTATTGATTCGGCGAAAGATGATGATGGTATGGAAATGCTTGGAGCTTTAACTACTCCTGTTCTTATTTCATTCACAAATGGGACTGATGTAGATGCTGGTAGCCAAGTTGATGCTCTTATTGAAGCTATTGAAACACATGAATTTAATGTTTTGACTGCTGCTGGGCAAGATGCAAGCGCGGGTATTCATCAACTTTTAGCGCAAACAGTTATTCGTTTACGTGATGAACATGGACGAAAAATTCAAGCAGTAGTTCCTGAAGCAACTGCAACAAACGGCTTTACAGTTGGTCAATCTGAAGTTGGTGGTCCTGATGCAATCGGTGCTTCTGGTGATACAGGGGCTGCGGTAGCGTATGATCATGAAGGTGTAATTGTAGTTGCTAATGGTGTGAAATTGAAAGATGGCACCGTACTTAGTGCAACACTGGCTTCAGCATTCATTGCGGGTGCTACAAGTGCAGCGGAAGCAAATCAATCATTGACTTACATGGAATTTCCAGAAGCTGTTGATGCAGTACCTCGCTACAATGAAGAAGCACAGATTGCTAAAGTTAACGCTGGTGTGATGTGCTTTATTTCAAGTCGTAATTCAGTGAAAATCTTGACTGATATCAATTCACTTGTGACTTTTACTGAAGAAAAAAGTAAAGAGTTTTCTAAGAACCGTGTTTTACGTGTCCTTGATGATATTGCGAATGATACTCGGGAGACTTGGGAAGACAACTTCATTGGAAAAATCACCAACAATGCAACGGGGCGTGATTTATTCAAAGCAAACCGTGCAGATTATCTCTCACACTTGCAAGCTATTGAAGCAATTACGAATTTTGACCCTTCATCAGACATTTCAGTTGAAGAAGGAGAAACAAAAGACAGCGTAGTTGCGACTATTGTTGTTCAACCAACAGATGCGATGGAAAAACTTTATATGACTGTGGTCATGAACTAGGAGGAAAAGAATGGCAACTTTAAATTATGCAGACGTCCTTGCTCTTTCAGAAGGGACTATTTTTGTCACAATGGATGGGAAAAATATTCCGCTGATTGAAGTAGAAGAAGCAACAGCTTCAATTGAATTTAACAAGGAAGATGTTTTTGCACTTGGGAAACGTTTCAAAGGTTCAAAAGTAACCTCAGCAACAGGTAAAGGCAAGATGACTAGCTATTTCATGCGTTCAACTTGGAATGAGCTTATGCAAGAGTACAAGAATTCGGGCTACTTGCCACGTATGACAATGACTGCAACAATGGAAGATAAATCTTCTACACTTGGAAAACAAGTCGTTACAATCAGTAACTTTATGCCTGACAAGGTTGACCTCTTCATGCTTAAAGCAGATGATGGTATTGCAGAAAACGAAATGGACTTTACTTTTGATGATTTTACTTTGACAGAATCATTTACAGACATGAAATAAAAAATAGAAATTGGAGATAGTACAAATGGCAAACTCAATTAAAGATTGGATCTTGGAAGATGAAAATGTTTTGGAAGAAAAGAAAGAAATTTCTTTTCCACAATTTAAAAAACCTTGGATTATTCGCTCAATCGGGGCTGAAGAAATGCAAAGCATTCAAAAAGAATCTACACGTAAACAACGTAGCAGAAAAACAGGTTTAACACATTCAGAAACTGATACTGATCGTTTACTTGATTTGATGATTGAAAAAGCTGTAGTTGAGCCAGAACTCACTAATGCAGAACTTCAAGAACACTATAAAACTGCGGGGAATGCAGCAGCAACTTGCCGTAAAATGCTTAAAGCGGGTCAATATGTGGAACTTGGTCAAGAAATCCAAACATTGAGTGGTTTTGATGTTGATGAGGCAGTAGAAGAAGTAAAAAACTAATTGCTGCTGGAGAAGGCGGAGACTTCATTTACTATTTCTACGCTATGAATAATTTCGGATGGACGCCTAAACAATGGGCGTCTTTTTCGTTATCAGAAAGGGCTTTGGTTATTGCCGGGATCCAGATAACGAAAGAAGAGGAAGAAAAAGAGCGGAAAAAACAAGAAAATGGAATGAAAGGTTAGGTAAATTATGGGTGCTAAATTAAGTACAACCCTCTCCTTGGTTGATGGCTTCTCTAGCAAATTAAACTCAGTCAATAACTCTTTACAAAAAACAAGCTCCTCAATGGATAAATTCCGTAATATGATGAATAAGCCAATGGGGAGCGGGCTTTTTAGCTCATTAACTGGTGGAATAAAAACTGCAGATTCTGCAATGAGTAGTTTCTCAGCCAGTGCAGCAGCTAAAATTGGGGCAATATCGGGAGTGGTTCAATCTCTTACCACAACTGGTATAAATGTACTGAGTAATGGAATAAGAGAAATGGTTGGGGAACTTTCCTCAGCAAGTGCTACCTGGCAAACATTTGAAGGTAATATGGCCATTATGGGTAAAGGCGCAAGTGAGATAAAAGCTGTTAAGGCTGAACTTCAAGATTTTGCGACTAAAACCATTTATTCAGCTTCTGATATGTCTTCTACTTACTCACAGCTTGCTGCAGTAGGTACTAAAAATACCACACAATTGGTAGAAGGTTTCGGGGGGCTTGCAGCTGCGGCTGAAGATCCCGCACAGGCCATGAAGACATTGAGTCAACAAGCTACTCAGATGGCTGCATTACCAAAGGTTCAATGGATGGACTTTAAGCTCATGCTTCAACAAACGCCAGCAGGTATGGCCGCAGTTGCTAAGCAGATGGGTAAAAGTACAGAGCAGTTAGTTAAAGATATTCAAGATGGAAAAGTAGCCACTCAAGACTTCTTTGATGCCATTTCAAAAGTCGGTGGTGATACCAATGGCGACTTTTACAAGATGGCTACCAAGTTCAAAACGATTGGTCAAGCTATGGATGGTCTTAAAGAAGGACTGACAAACAAGCTACAGCCAGCGTTTGATAAAGCAAGTAAGTTCGGTATCAATGCTATTAGTAAAATTGCAGATAAAGTTGATAAGTTTAACTTTAAAGGCTTAGAAAAAACTATTGATCAAGTTGGTCCTAAAATTGAAAAAGGACTGGTGAGGAGTTTTGATTTAGCTGTTGCAGGCGCTAAGAAACTAAAACAAGGGTTTGATATTGCCAAAGGAGCAGTTCAAGGTCTTTGGAGTGGTTTCAAAGGTACTGATGCCATATCAAAAGCTGAAGGTTTGTTTAATAGACTGAAATCAAGTGCCAAAGGTGTTGCAAGTAGTCTGAAAGATAGTATTAACATGGATGGTATTGGAGCAGGAATTGGTAGTGCTCTTTCAGCTGTTATGAGTGCAATAAATAGCTTCATTGATGGTCTTGGATCTACCAATGCTCTTCAATCCATAAAAAATGCTTTTGAATCTCTTTCCGGGGCTTTAGGAAATATTAAAAATAATATGCCTAATGATACTACCTTTTTCGAGAAACTTGGACAGTTAGCAGGGAAAGGGATTGAAAGAGTAGCGGATTCTATTTCAGCAATCGCTGATGCAGTTGGTAATTTATCTCCAGAACAGCTAAGTTCTGCAGGTAATGCCCTTCTTACATTAGGTACTGGTTTAGCTGCTTTGAAAGGCCTTGGCATGATCAGTGGAGTTATTTCAACAATAGCAAGCGTGGGAAGTACTATCATTGGTGTAGTTTCTGGGATTGTTAGCTTTATTTCTGGAGCAATAGGGGCTATCACTGGTATTTTTTCTAGCGTTGCTGTTGGTATAGACGGAATAATGATTGGTATAGGTAGCTCAGTACTTCTTATCTCATGGCCAATTTTGGCTATTATAGCCCTTGTAGGTGTCTTAGCTTATGCATTTTATACAAACTTTGCAGGAATCCGTGATTTTACTGCAAGTGCATTTGGGGCAATTGCTGATGCTTTAGGTGCTGCTTTCAGTTCGTTATGGAATGCATTACAAGCACTTGGACAAGCATTGTCCCCACTTATTCCAGTACTCCAGGTATTAGGAATGGTGATTGTAGGTATTGTAGTCGCAGCCTTTATTGTCTTAATAGCTGCTATTGGTTTAGTAGTGGATGCTTTTGTTGGTATTATCGATGTTATCAGTACGGTTATTCAAGTCGTTGCTGGTGTCGGAAATGTATTTAAAAAGCTCTTTAGTGGAGACATAAAAGGGGCTGCGGATGAAGCTGGAAAAGCTATTGGTAATATCAAAGATATCTGGAGCGGATTTGCAAATAATGCGGTAACTCCTAAGCTTAATGATAGTCTGAATGATATCGTTAATAACGGTGCTGGGGCTAAAGACAGCTTAGATGGTGTTAATTCAAGTGCAAGTACTCTTAGTGGTACACTTGGTGGAATCAAATCTCCAAAGATTGAACCACAATTTACAATGCCAGATACTTCTAAATTAGGAATGATGAATTTACCAGATATTCCAGTAGGTGCCAAAGTAGATAAAGTTGATACAGCAGCAGTAAGTCAATCTCCATTACTTCCAGATTTGAGCTTGAAAGCTAAAGTAAATCAAGTTGATGCATCACCACTGACAAGCGGAGGTGTTCCTGGATTGAATTCACTATTGAATAATCCACTTCCGGTACCGGCCAAAGTTGACAAGGTAGATACCTCTGCAGTATCACAAACTAACGCTGTTCCAGATATTAATGTTGGAGCAAAGGTTAATCAAGTTGATACTAGTGCTGTAGCAACTGCTGGGGCAGGGATTCAACCATTAACTATGCCGGCGAAGGTTGGCCAAATTGACACGTCTTCATTGGCAGTTGGTTCTCCAGCTTTAGCAGCATTGCAAAGTAATCCGGCAGTTATTCCAACTAAGACCGGAACCCCAGACACAAGCGCTGCAACAGCTGCAATTGCAAATATTGGAACTAGTGCACCACCAATTCAAACACCGCCAGTAACTGCGCCAGATACAAGCGCAGCAACAAGTGCCCTTACTAATTTGCAAACTACAGCACAAAACACTGTACAGCCTATTAGTAATGCAGGTACACAAGCGGGGCAAGGCTTTGTAAGTGGATTCCAATCTTCAATTGGTCAAGCAGTTGGTGTAGCTCAAAATATGGGTAGCCAAATTACTGGTGCTTTGAGTGGTGTAGCTGGTCAAATGTATGGCATAGGGTTGAACATTGGTCAAGGTTTAGCAAATGGTATGAATGCCAGCCTTGGAGCTGTAACGGCTGCTGCAAGTGCTCTAGCAGCACAAGCAGATAAAGCAGCAAGAGCCAAAGCAGAAGTACATTCTCCATCTCGTGTCTTTATGGCAACTGGTCAATTCTTTGGTCAAGGTTTAGCTATTGGTATGCAAAAGCAATATGATAATGTTGCGAATGCAGGCGCGGGTCTCTTTGATGTTGCGTACAATGGCAATAATGATGTGCCTAGTCAACCTTTGGAAACTAGTCCAGTATCTACAACAAATAGTACAAGTAAGAGTGAGACTACCTTCAATTTTGGAGATGTTATCATTCAAAGCTCTGGTGATGCAAAAGTAGATGCTGAAGAACTTCTTGGAGAATTTGAGTATTTACTTCAACAAAAATATAACGCTAATTTAGCAAATTAGGAGGAATTAAATGGCTGAACATATTGGAGTTTATTTAACGAATCATCAAAATAAAACTATTGAATTGCCAGTATCTCCTGAAGAAGTTATGCTGGCACTTGAAAGAAATAATGAAACGGTAGAAATCTTAAAACTTGGAGAAGTAAATAGAATCGGTGAATTGCTGCTTCAAGATATTTCTATTGATTCCACTTTACCTGTAAAGTCAAAAAGTGCACAGGTCACAACTGCTAGTGTCGTCAAAGATGCTAGTTTTTATCTTGACTTTATGAAAGCATGGTTTGATTCAAAAAAAGCTGGTCGCTTTACTATATCAACGACTAAAATCAATGTTCGTGTGACTATTGAAAAACTGGACTATGGTTTCAAAAATGGAAATGCTGACGAGTACGCTTTTACTATTTCCATGAAAGAATGGCGAGATTATTCAGCTAAACGTGCTCCAGTAGTTCCGAAGCCTACACCGCCGAAAAAGCCAGCTCCTCCAGCGAAAATTGGAATTGGTTCAACGGTCATTGTAAATGGTCAGCTACATGTTGATAGTTATGGAGGAGGACCAGGACAAACAGAACGTAATGCAAAAAGAAAGATAAATTTCATCGCAAGCGGTCGGGCTTGTCCTTACCATGTCACTGATATGTCAGGCGGTTGGCGTGGTTGGGTCACTGCCGGATCAGTGAGGTTAGCATAATGGCAATTACTAAATTTACCATTCAAAAATGGGATTATAGCAAAAACTGGGATGTTTCAGAACTTGCTATAAAAATAAAAAAGCAAGAAGATGCGGATTTTTCTGCAGGAAGTTTAGAATTTTCACTGACTGAAGTTGATGAAGGATTTACACCAAGTAATGGTGATATTGTTGAGTTCCAGTGGGATGGAAATAAAATTTTTAAAGGCAAAATTTTTAAAGTAGGCTATGACAGTAAGGAACGGTTCGAATGTCTGGCTTATGATAGTTTGTACTATCTCAAAAGTGAAGATACATTAGTTTTTGGTGTAACAACAGCCCAAGAGCGTTTTACTCGAATTATGAAAATTATTGATAAGCCGTTTAAAATCTTTGGGGATGTTCAAATTACTAAACTACCCGCAGAAGTGTTTGACGGAGAAACCTATTTTTCAATGATTAAGAAGTCACTTGAATCCATTTGGAAAATGACAGAAACTCGTTTTATTATTCGTGATGATTACGGTGTAATAGGTTGGTATCGGAGTTATGGACGTTGGCAAAGTTCTGTTACTGTTTCAGGTCTGTTATTAGGTGATGGTTCTTTGGTCTCAGAGTGGGAGCTTAATCGATCAGTAGAAGACTTATACAATGTTGTTAAAGTTGTACGTGAAGATGGTGACGATAAAGAGCGTAAAACATACACTACAAAAACTGTTAACTCCCAAGCATCTATTGAACGTTATGGAAGGCTGCAAAAACATGAAAAAGCTGATAATGATGCCAATGATGCGCAAATGCAGAATCAAGGGGTTCAATCATTAAATGAAAACAACAAAGAACAGCGGGTACTAAAAGTAACTGCTGTTTTAGATTTGCGTATTCGTGCAGGTTCTATCTTTTCCATTTTTGTACAATCTCTAAATGATATCGGTATTGGCCAAAAGCAAGTGTTCGCAAAGTCTGTTACTCATGATTTTGGCGCAAATACAATGACTATAGAAGGAGAAATTATCTAATGGCAGGCGAATGGTTAATAAAAAAATTAACGGAGCAAGGGGGAAAAGACAGCCGATATAGCGATGTTCTATTTGGTACTGTTACATCAGATAGCCCCATTGAAGTTCTAGTTGGTAATAATATGCCACTGCCGAATAGTCTGATAAATACTGGACGTTTTAACAAATCCAGAAAAGTTGAAATAGACGGTAGTGAGTCAACTATACTAGAAAGATTGAATAAAGGTGATAGAGTAGCGTTGCTACGTGGTCATGGTGGGCAATCTTTTTATATTTTAGATAAGGTGTAATTTATGGAAAAACCTATTACAGAAGATATTAAACAGGAAGAGTTGGAGGTAAATCAACCCGAACCTGTGATTGAAAGCTCTTTAACTTATAAAGTTGAAAATGGACGTATCTTAGGTAGAATTGACAGCTTAGAAGCAGTGCATCAAGCGGTAATCAAAATATTGCTCACAGATAGGTTTGTCTTTGAAATATATTCTGATCAGTACGGAAATGACTTAAATGATTTGATTGGGAAAGACATCCCTTTTGTTAAAACGGCTGTTGAAAATGTGATCAAAGAAGCTTTATTGAGTGATGACCGAATAGATGACGTCACGATTGATAGTGTAGAACAAACTGACCGACAAACCCTCAGTGTATCTCTTACAGTAAGCACATTATTTGGAAATTTTGAAATAGAAAAGGAGGTTAAAGCATGAGTATTGAATATGAATTTCAGCAGTATGATTTTAATTACTACTTGGAAAAAGCTCTTGCCCGTGTTCCGGATGGAGTTGATAAGCGAGAAGGTTCAATAATTTATGATGCAATTGCTCCTGTAGCTTATAGCTTTGCGGAAATGGCAATGAATATGCAACAAGTTGTGTTGAATGCTTATTTACAGACTGCAAATGGTGTATATCTGGATTATAAAGCTGCAGAGCGTGGAACTCAAAGAGAACCAGCAACCAATGCGCGAGTAACTGCAGAATTTACGGATAACAAAGGCAATCCACTAACCATTGATGTTGGGGATCGTTTTTCAAGTACAGGAGCCAATCCTATTTTCTATACGTGTTCCAAAGTATTGCCTAATGGTCAAGCGGAATTGACTGCGGAATCTGCGGGAATTGAAGCAAACGGAGTGCTGGGGCAGCTCTTACCAGTGACACCTTTTGATAACCTTGGTAAAGCTGAAATTGTAGAAGTTACTGTTCCAGCTCGTGATATAGAAGATGATGAATCGCTTAGAAAGAGATTGCTCAGCGGAAATGAAATCATTAACTATGGTGGGAATGTTACAGACTATATTAGTTTTACAAAAGAATTAGAAGACGTTGCTGCAGTACAAGTCTATCCAACATGGAAAGGAGGCGGCACTGTTCGCCTTGTTATTCTTGATAATACTTATAATGCGGCGAGTCAGTCGTTGGTTGAAACAATACAAACTAAGATTGATCCCCAAGATTCTCCTGGGGACGGTTATGGAATTGCACCAATAGGACATACTGTAACAGTCGCAGCACCCACAGTGCGTAAGATAAATATTTCTGCCAAAATAGAAACAGATAGTGGGGTTACGGTATTAGATGTTAAAGAAGCTGTTACTGATGTAATTAATAAACACTTTGAAAGTTTGCGCAAATCTTGGGATACGTTAGCAGGAGAGCGAGGTTATAAACTAACAGTTTATCGATCACAACTCATTTCTGCAATAATTGGAGTTGATGGTGTAGTTAACGTGGCATCTCTCTTATTTGATACTAAAGAAGAGGATGTTGTTTTGACATTCAGTAATGATTTACAAGAATTGCCAGTAGTTGGGGCGGTGACATTAGATGAACAATAAAACAATAAGGCTTACGGATTTAATTCCGCAGCCTTTTTATAATGATGTTTATGAGATGGCCCTTCTGATGAAAGTTCAGCAATATCAACTTGATGATTTGCAGGAGGCAATTAATCAAGCTCAGGACAACTTTTTCCCTATTGTTGCAAATGAAGAAGGACTTGCTATTTTTGAGAAGATGTTGGGAATAACTGGTGTAGTTGGTTTGGATATTGAAACACGGCGATACAACGTTATTGCGCGGATGTTACCTCCAAGGCCAATCACTTTGAAATCCTTTAATGAGTTGCTTCAAACACTGAATATCAATGCCAAGCTTTCAGTTACTGGCTTTGATGTTGAAGTAAAAACAGAAACTACTGATGCTCAAGCTTTACGAAGATTAAATAGCTTGATGAAATCATACTTGCCAGCAAACCTCACATTTAAAACATTCAACTATGGACAAACTTCTACAAAAGGTCCTACAAAACATGGTGTGGGTGGTATGCTTGCAGGTAAAGTGACAAGCAAGAAGACAAAATATGCGGAAGGAGGCTAAATTTGGCTTTATATAATAATTGGGTAATTACAAAAAAATACGCTAGCACAGAAGTAGCAGCAATTTCTACCCAAAATAAAATTGAGTTTGTACGATTTATATCGAGTGATGATAAGTTTGCACAGAGCGATTTGGAAAGTTTTGATGATTTAGTTTTAAGTACGATTAAAACGAAAAGTAAGTTCCCTGTATCAAGTGTAAAAATTTCAGGTTCAACAGTTACTGTTACAGGTATTTTAAATAGTACCGGTAATACTGTTGACTACGATATGAACACTCTTTTACTGGTTTGTAAGTATAACGGAGCGGAATTCTTGGCTGCAGCTACAACAGCGCAGACTCCTTTCCGATTGCCAGCAGAAAACACTGCAGAAGTCACAGAATATACGATTAGACCTCAATTGACCTTATCCAATAGTGATACGGTCAGTACGGTTGTAGACCCTGTTTCTCCAGCTACCAATGAACGGGTAGATGATGAAGTAAAAAAATTACAAGATCAGATTAATTCAGCGAATACTGATCGTAAAAGTATCTGGGATAAAATAGGAGATTTAATTGATAAGTCCACTAACCAAACCATTGCAGGTATCAAAACCTTTACTTCAACAATTGTGGGTAATATTTCCGGAAATGCCGAGAGTGCTACTAAGCTGAAAACTGCACAGAAAGTAACATTGACAGGAGATGCTTCAGGAAGTGCTACTTTTGATGGCACACAAGCTGTTGGGTTAGCAACTACTTTAGCAACGGTTAGTCAAAACGATACAACCAGTTCTGTTTCGCCAAATTATAATGAAACATTCACAACAGTTGATAGTATAAAGACGGATACAAAGGGACGGGTCACTGGAGCAAATACCAAGACAGTAAAACTTCCAGTGGCTTATGTGCATCCCAACGTTTCCCAAAGTGATACAACTTCAGAAGAAGCTCCCAATAATGGTTCTACTTTTACAGCAATTGACTCTGTAAAAAGAAATGGCCAAGGGCATATTACTGGGGTAAACACAAAGACTATTACTATGCCTACTCAGGCAAATATTACGGGAAATGCCGCAACTGCAACAAAACTCAAAACCGCACGTAAAATAAATGGCACTGCTTTTGATGGTACACAGGATATTAATGTTAAAGCTACAAATGATAGTGACATTGTGCATAAAAGTGGTGATGAATCTATTGCAGGGACTAAAAGTTTTACAGACATGCCTGTTTTCCATACAACAGTTGCTAGTGGCTTACAAGCTACATTAGGGACGTATCTACATGATGATACAGGGGATGCAATCCAACGACAAACCTTATTGTGGGCCAATCCTCGACTCACGGGTCAAACATCTAACGGTTGGAGCTTTGCTTTATCTATGGGAGCTAACGCTATCCTTGGGGGTGGAGAGTCAGGTAGGGCTTTACTACAAGCTATTGAAACATCGGAAACTACACCGCCTTCTTTAGGCACAGTGTCAGGAGGAAACGAGCATGCCTTTCTTACAGCAGACCAAGATGTATTTGTTGGTTCTGGTTACCAGTCAGGTGGTGTTACTGGTAAATGGTGGAAGTTTGGCACTGATGGGACTATTAAAACGCCAGAAAATGGGAAACTCCTTGACAGTGCAGATACAGGATTAAAAGCGTTGATAGCAGATATGGTTTATCCGGTTGGTTCTTACTACATGTCAAATATATCAACGAATCCAGCGGAAATTTTAGGTATGGGAGTATGGGAACAAGTAAAAGGTAAGGTCATTATAGGGGTTGATGAAGATGACACTGACTTTGCTTCTGCTGGACTTACTGGAGGCGAGAAAACTCACAAGCTTACAATTGCAGAGATGCCAAGCCACACCCATATTCAAAATAGTCACAATCACACGCAAAACTCACATAGCCACCCAGCTAATAACCCAACATTGATGGGGCAAAATGGTAATACGAAATATGGTGAAGGTGGTTATAATATCATGGGTACAATCAGTGCTAAATCTTGGACCACTGGAGCCACAACAGCAACGAATAACGCAGCGACTGCAACGAACCAAAATACTGGTGGAGACGGGGCACACAACAATTTGCAACCATTCCAAACAGCATATATCTGGTTACGTACAGCATAAATTTTAAAAGTAGGGGAATAATAAAAATTGGAAGAAAAAGCACTGCGAGAGGTCCTTGAACGTCTCGCTAGAATCGAAACGAAGTTAGATAATTATGAGTCAGTAAGAGATAAAGCAGAGCAAGCTCTTTTATTGGCTCGTGCGAATACAAAATCTATTGAAGATATAAAATCCACGAATAAATGGGCTTGGGGCTATATGATTGCCCTAGGCCTTGGAGTAGTAAGTTATTTTTTAACAAAGGGAGGATAAAAATATGTTTAATCAAACATTTTTGAAAGATACTGCAGAACGTGCAGTAAAAACATTTGCTCAGTCAATGGTTGCGGTAATGACTGCAGGAGCTACAGGTGTACTAGATGTAGATTGGGTAAATGCTTTAAGTGTATCATTGTTAGCAACGCTTGTTTCAGTGCTTACATCTATCGGAAGTGGAACGGTTGGTGATCAGTCAGCAAGTGTTATTAATCTGAACAAGGAGAACAAATGATAATTTTAGGACTATGGGGGCTGTTCATGCTCTTTTTTGTTGGTCTAGTTATTATCACTGAGAAAATAAAGGAGAAAAAGAAATGAGTAAAATTTATGATTTAGCAGTTGCAAAACTTGGTCAAGTTGTAGACTTTGACGGTATGTATGGCGGACAATGTGCAGACCTTTCAACTTATGCTGTTTATTGGGCTACAGGAGCACGTATCACAGGCAATGCGATTAATACTGTTGATGTTAATAATATCAATGCGATTAAAGCTAAAGGAGTGACACCTCAAATATTTATGGCTTCAGGTGGTTATTACCCTATTATTCCTCAAAAAGGGGATATCTTGGTAGAAAATCCAAATAATGGAGGATTTGGTCATGTTTTAATTGTGGAGTCAGCAACAGCTACTACAGTAACAGCCATTGAACAGAATTATGATGGTTCAGCTCAAACAGCAAGTGCTAAAGGTGTAGAGCGCCGAACACGTGCTTATCTGACACCGTATGCAATCTTACGTATTCCAGATGCAAGTACACCGTCTCCCAGCGGACAAGGTGCGGGAACTTATAAAGTTACTGCATCGGCACTTAATGTACGTGATTATCCATCAACCAAGAAGGGTAAAGTGGTTGCTGCTTACAGCCTTGGGCAAAGCGTAAATATCTCTGAAGTAATTACTAGCGAAGGGATGAAATGGGGAACTTACACTTCTTACAGTGGAGCCAAGCGATACATTAGTATGGATTATTTGAAAAAATAGAAATATAACACCCCTAGCCAAAACGGTTAGGGGTTTTTTTGATATAATGAATGTAAATAAAAGAAGCACATAAAAAGGAGTGAGTATGGGGTTTATTGAGGATATTAAATTAAATAATCAATATCCGATTATTTTTATTGGTTCAGGTATTACTCAAAGGTATTTTAAGGATTCACCCCGATGGGAAGAACTAATTATAAAATTGTGGAGTAGGGTTCATGCAGAAGATGACTATTATTCAAAGTATCATGATTTGCAAGCTGCAGGAAAAGATGATTTTCAAATATTTTTAACAATTGCGGGAGAGCTTGAAAAAGAAATTGATAAAGCATTCTATAAAAATCAAATCAAAATTGATAATTTAGAGAAAAGAGAAGCACATTCAAAAGGCCTTTCTCCTTTTCGTCAAGAAGTTGCGAATATTTTTTTGAATTTAGAGATTAGAGAAGATATGCTGGATGAGGTTGAGCTTTTCACGGATATGTTAGTCAAAGCCCGATTTATTATTACAACAAACTATGATAATTTTATTGAACAAAGATTTACTTCGAGAAAAATAGGTATAAAAACTAATATAGGTAATGCTGGATTATTTACTACAAGTTCCGATTATGGAGAACTATATAAGATCCACGGATCTGTTAGTAAGCCTGATACAATTACACTTACAGAATCAGATTATGAAAAAAATGAATCTAAATTAGCTTTAGTAAATGCAAAAATATTATCAAATCTCACAGAATCCCCAATTCTTTTTTTAGGCTATTCCTTATCCGATGAAAATATTAGAGAACTATTATCTACGTATACAGAGAATATGCCTTATGAAGATATATCGAAAGCTGCTTCAAGAATTGGGGTGGTAGAGTATAAAAAGAATGAGAATAAATTGATTGAATCGATAGGTAATATTTCAGATTTAAATATTCATTATACTAATATTAGTACTGATAATTATAAAGAAATTTATAGGCAAATATCTCAAATTGATCAAGGAATATTACCATCTGTAATCTCAAAATATGAAGGCGCCTTTAGAAAGATTATTGAAGTTAAGGGTAAAGAAAAGGAATTAGATACCGTTCTTACTAGTTTTATTGATATATCAAAAATTAGTACAGACGACCTTAAAAATAAGAATATTGTAGTCGCATTTGGTGATAGTAAATATATCTATAAAATACCAACTTACCGTGATTATATTAGAGAATATTTTTCAGAGAGTATGGAACTAGATTCCAGAATTGCTTTAATATTTTTGAAAAAAATGTCCGCAAATTATCCAGTTCCTTATAAAAGACACAAAGATATAATTGAGAGTTGGGATAGTATTCCGAATGACTTGGAAAAGGAAATGGAAAGTTTTAGAAAAAGAATTCAAAATTTCCCAAGCAGTACTGTCGATGTATATGCTAGTAAAGCAAAAAAAGATGTGGCCAAAAAATATTTAGTTGAGTTGAAGAGTACTTCAACTATTGATGATGTAATATTACTAACTAATGTACCTTTACTTAATAGGCTAAGATATATCCTTTCTGAAATAAAATCTTTTGACCATGAAGATCTAAAAGATTTTATTATTAAAAATATTGACTTAGGTGAAGATAAACGTATGAATAGTACTGTATATAGAAAAATAGTGATGAGCTATAGTATTCTTGTAGAAGGTGTATAAAAAGAGCCCTACCAACAAAGTGTTGATAGGGTTCTTTTACAGGGAAGGATAAAGCGAACATTACAAGAAGGGTAACTGTTTTTATCTTGACTAAATTATAACTGATTTCTATAATTAAATCAAAAGATATGTCGTTAAAAAATATTATTTTCTATTTGATAATGGTATTTCTTAGGTAATAATTAACGTTTCAGTATGTTATAATAAGTGTCTGTTCTTAATAGGTAAATCTCTATGACAATAGGGATTTTTCTGTTATACTCTAAGTACACAAATCTTCATTTCAATTTTCTCTTCTATTATATAGAAGAGTTTTATAAATTAAAGGGGGCAAAAAGGGGGCAATATTCAACGAGTTTGCAAATATCATAGAAATATATTTCAATGAGTAATGTCTAGAAAATGCAGTAATAATAAGGGATGTAACTATAAAAGCGTATAAAGCAACAATATTGGTTTCTGTCCGTGCATTGCAAGGTAAAGCGGCTCGTATCCCAGAACGTCGTAAATAATTTTGACTTGTCTAACCGCTCTGTTGAGCGGTTTTTCTTTTTGTTTTATTTTATTGCAAAAGTAGAAACGATAAATTTTATGCTATAATATTCATTGCCTCTAGTGGTATATGGATTTAATGTCTATGAAGTTTGAAGTTATTTAACGATATCCAGTATCAAATGATTTATAGAATGATAAAGGAGACGAATATGCGAAAAAATAAAGATAAAGAATGGTTATCAGGTCCAGGACTTGTTGTTCTAGTTATTATGTCGCCAATAGTGGTCATACTTGCTGTGCAAGCCTTAACAGCAGTTTATACAGTTTTACACTAATTTTTAATTTTCTAAATAACGGTAAAACAAGCTTGAAAATAATAGAAACGGCTGTTATAATACGCCTACAAGGATTCATAAATTTTATGTATTCTTAATCGTATAAAAAATGAAATAAAAGCGTTAACAAACTGTGGAGAAAAAATGAATTTTGAAAATATTAACTCAAGTCTACAAGAGATTTGGAACAGTGCACCAGCAAATTTTTGGTTGGCTCTCTTTGTGTTAGTCATCGCAATTCTCATTTTCTTTTTGCCCGTCAAAATGCCAGTTCTCGGGGCTTATCTGGGGGACAAATATTCGGAGTTTTTTTGGCTACGATATTTGGTTTCTGGTTTCTAGGATTAATCCTAGCACTTGTCTTGCCTCGTTCAGTTTAATATACATCTTTAGTATGGAGCAGATGTTGGTAATAATAAAGGCATGCAAATATATTTCTAAGGGCTTAATAGCCCTTATTTTTATGGAAAAAAGAGGAGTTAAATTATTTAGAAAAATGAATTGAACAAAACAATCTCATAAATAAAGGAAGCGTTTTCTTGAATGGAACAATTGTGTATGCTACAATGAAGAAAAAGAAAAGCGAGGTATATTATGAATAAGAAACTTCTCTCATTGTTAGCTGTATCAACTTTGTCATTGGGAGTTTTGACAGCTTGTGGATCTGGTGAAAAAAAATCAGAAGAAACAAAAACTGAACAATCAGCTGAAGTGTTTGCTGGGGCAACTGCAGGCACAGATAATTTTGATACCCTTTCTAAAGGACTTTCGAAGGATGGCGCTTGGATTGCGGCCATTAATAAAGACTTAGATGCATCAGACAAAACTTTGAATGTTGAAGGCGAATTTAAAAATAAAGAGGGCGAAGAAGCACGTAAATTAGCCCTTTATACGCAAGATGCAGACCGTAAGGTTACAGATCGCTATACACTTACTGTAAAAAAACTTGAAGTAAATTCTCCACAGTTCTATATTTCAAATGGTACAGTTAAGGGAGATGTTGAAGTAAATGCTGAAGGCTTCCATGGTCAAACTGGGAAAGGTGTTGATGGAGAAGCAATGATTGATGGAAATCTTATCTTTAAAAATCAAGAATTGTTGGATGCTTATAACAAACTTCCTAGCGAAGAACAAGTTAAAGTAACTGGGGAAACGACTGTTAAATAAAAGGGGGCTCCCCTTTTTATTTACCTTACGAGCAAATTGTCTAAATAAGAACGAAAGTATTTTCCGATATCAATTTCTTGTTTTCTCTAACTTTAAATTATAAAATGTTATTAAAATAATATTCAGAAAATTAACGTAGTCCAAGAAATATGAAGAATTACTTCAATATTATGAAGAAATCTTTGATTTTACTGGATTTTGTCCTTGCAATAAAAAATTATCTTTTAAGAAAAGATAATAAAAAGTATTTTTGGAGGTATAAAATGGTAGAAAGAATTTCCTTAGAAACAGCTGCGCTAGAATTTAGTGAAGCAAATGCGCCCCATCCTCGTATTTATGAACTTCCAGTAGAAGAGGGAAGAAGCTTATTAAATGAAGTTCAGGATTCTCCAGTCGCAAAGGAAGACGTTGATATTGAAGATGTCGCTGTTGATACAGGAGACTGGGGGGAAATAAATGTCAGATTTATTCGCCCCCTTAATCAAGAAAAGAAATTACCTGTAATCTTTTATATCCACGGAGCAGGCTGGGTTTTTGGCAATGCACATACACATGATAAACTAATTCGTGAGCTTGCCGTACGGACCAACTCCGTTGTGGTTTTTCCTGAATACTCCCTGTCACCCGAAGCCAAATACCCAACGGCTATTGAGCAAAACTACGCTGTCCTACAACAGCTAAAAGATTTTTCTAACGATAAGAAATTTGATGTAAATCATCTCACTGTAGCTGGAGATTCTGTTGGCGGAAATATGGCCACTGTGATGACACTTTTGACTAAACAAAGAGGCGGTCAAAAGATTGGACAACAAGTTTTGTATTATCCCGTAACAGATGCCAATTTTGATACGGATTCTTACAATGAATTTGCGGAAAACTACTTTTTGACTAAAGAAGGAATGATTTGGTTCTGGAATCAATATACGACAAACGAAGAAGAACGTAATCAAATCACAGCTTCACCGCTTCGTTCGATGAAAGAAGATTTGACAGATTTACCTGCTGCTTTGATTATTACTGGTGAAGCTGATGTTTTGCGAGATGAAGGTGAAGCTTATGCACGTAAATTGCGAGAAGCTGAAGTGGAAGTAACTCAAGTGCGTTTCCAAGCCATTATCCATGACTTTGTTATGGTGAATTCAATGAATGATACTAATGCGACACGTGCCGCGATGACACTCTCCACTGAGTGGATCAACGAAAAAAACAGTAAATAAGATAATGAGATAAAAGGAGTCTATAAGATAGGCTCTTTTTTGTGGAAAATTATGCTGCATGATTTGACATATTTAAGCGTTTTTATTTTAAAAAGAAACTATGGTAGAATAAAAGATAAGTGAAAGGCTTAAAAAGTCAAAAAAGAGGATAAATATGCTGAGTTTTCAGGAACGCGTAAAAAATAAAGAGAATAAGTTAACAGAGTTGGAAGAAGACTTGGTAGACTACATCTTGAAAAATAAAGAAGCGGTGAGTCAGACCAAGATTGTTATTTTATCACAGAAATTTTACACTGTGCCCAATACAATAACTCGTTTCTGTAAAAAATTAGGCTATGAAATGGACTAATGTCAAATATTTAGACACAAAATGAGCTATATTTTCTTAAAATAGTTTTCTTCTTTCTGATTTGGAGTTAAACCATTGTTTGCGGAATGAGGATTATAGTTGTTATAAAACTGTTCGATGTATTCAAAGCAAGAGAGTTGAACTTCTTGAATGGAGTGATAAGTTCTTCTGTTTATTTCCCGTTGTTTGAGGTACTTGAAAAAGGCCTCAGTGACAGCATTATCATAAGGATATCCAGGTTTGGAGTAAGAAGCAAGCAATTGATGCTCATCTAATATTTTTCTAAAGGAAGCTGATTTAAATTGGCTACCTTGATCCGAATGAAAAATGATTGGTTCCTTAGGCTTCCTCTTATTTATAGCCATCCCTAATGTGTCACAGGCAAGTTTAGCATCAATCCTGTCACTTACTTTCCAAGCAATACATTTTCTAGAGTAGAGGTCAAGGATGGCGCAGAGATAAACATGCCGTCTATGTCCTATAGAAATATAAGTGAAATCAGTTGTCCATACTTGATTCGGGGACTTAGGATTAAATTCTTGTTTAAGGAGATTATCAGAAGAAAATGCAGGAGAGTGTTTTGATTTAACTCTAGGTTTAATCGTTGACATTTTAGGGAGTGTCATAGACTTGAGAAGTCTTAAGATACGCCCCTCAGAAATATTAACGCCATAATCACGCAGGAGAATGATTTTAAAAGCTCTCGTTCCAATTCTTTTCTTGGCTTTCATATAAATCTCAAGGAGTAATTTTCTCAAGCGTTGATTTTCTATTTCACGTTTTGAGGGCTTCTTGTTTATGAAGTTATAGTAGGTGGAACGATTGACATGTAAAACACGACAGAGCATAACTGTCGTGTGTTCAAATCGGAGTCTATAGACTGCTTTTAATCTCACTTGGAGTTTTGCATGAATATGGCACTTGCTTTTTTTAAGATAAGATTTTCTTCTTCGAGTTGGGCATTCCTTTTTTGTAATTCTTGAATCTGTTTAGCAGTCAAGACCGTATTATCTTCAAGACGAACTTGAGAGTACTGCTTGATCCATTTTGCAAGTGCAGAAGGGGAGACACCATAGTCTTTACAGAGTTCGGATTGAGTTTTACCTGTTTGGTAGAGATTAACGAGAGATTGCTTAAATTCCTCGTCGTAACGTTTAAAACCTGACATAAAAGTCCTTTCATTTTTGTGTCTTAATAGACAGATTATAACACACAATTTTCTGTCCACTTTTATAGTATAGCTCCAAAAATTTCTCTGAATTTAAGATTAACCTCAAACAGGAGCTTACAACTCCTGAAAGTATGAATGCACATAAGCATATTCTTTTAAAAAACTTTGATCTAATCGATAAAGAAAGAGAAATGAAGGTTGTGCAGCTAATGCAAAGAGCCAAGAGTGTAAATTTTTATGCGCTAGATCAAACAGGCCTTCTGACGAAGATGTATGTAAAAAGTCTCTTTGCTCTCGATGACAAATTTCAATTTTATGAATATCAGCAGGAAATGAAAAAGAAGATTTTAAGCTCTTCTCATGAAGTATTCTTTTTTGTTTCTTTATCTGGGGAAACACCTTCTGTTTTGGAATTAGCAGAACTGGCCAAATCCAGAAATCATAAATTGATTAGCCTTACCAATTTAACTGAAAATAGTTTGGTACAAATAGCTGATATCCCTCTTTATTGCTTAACACAAAAGGAAGAAGTAAATGGATATGACACGACCGATAAGACACCTTTACTTTTGGTTTTGCAATCACTTTACTACACTTATCGTGGAATTTTACACATTTAAAAAAATACTTTCAAATGAGAAGGTGTTTTTTTAGTAATTTTCGTGAAAGCGTTTTACATTGTGTTAATATTAACTTACAACAAAAATATAAAGGTAGGTTAAAAGATGAGTAACCAAAAAAACCTCTATTCTCCTTTTGAGGGAGAAATTATCCCATTGCAGGATGTTAAAGACCCTATTTTCTCTGAAAAAACAATGGGAGATGGGTATGCTGTAGAACCAACAGGTGAAACAATCTATGCACCAGTTTCTGGTACAGTAAGAATGGTTCAAGGACATGCTGCTGGATTTAGTACTGCAGATGATTTGCAGGTATTACTTCATATTGGTATTGATACGGTCAGTCTGGATAAGGCAGTGTTTGAGTTTACCATCAAAGAAGAGGAAGCTGTTAAAGCGGGCCAAGTAATTGGGCGCGTGAATTGGAAAGCGGTCGAAGATGCTGGACTTGAAAAAACAGCCATTGTTGTTATTACAAATACAGCAGAAAAATTAAAGAGTATGACGATCAGTGCCTCAGGAAAGGTAAAAGGAGGTTCACCAATAGGAAAAGCTTTGGCTAAAGGTACCGAAATAAAAACTAAAGTGCCACAAGCCAAGAAAAAGAAAAAATTTGCCCTAGGTGGTTTCTTCCAAGAATTAGGTAAAACTTTTATGCTCCCTGTAGCCTTAATGGCTTTTATGGGGCTTCTTTTAGGGCTAGGAAGTTCGTTTTCGAGTCAATCTACTATTGATGCTTTTCCTTTCTTAGGAAACGAAGTACTGCAAGTAGTCTTTCGTTTCTTTTCAGCCATTGGCGGTTTTGCCTTCAGTAACTTACCCGTGATGTTTGCTATGGCTATTCCTCTCGGTTTAGCTAAGAAAGAAAAAGGTGTAGCAGCTTTCTCAGGATTCGTTGGCTATATGGTTATGAATCTTTCTATCAACTTCTTTTTGACTGAACGTGGACAGCTTGCTGATCCTGAACTCATGCAAAAGGCTGGGCAAGGTATGGCTTTGGGTGTCCAAACTATCGAAATGGGTGTTCTTGGAGGTATCATTACTGGTATTATTGTTTACAACCTCCACAAGAAATTTTACAACATTCAACTTTCAGATAGTTTTGCTTTCTTTGGCGGATCAAGGTTTGTACCAATTATTACTGCATTAGTTATGGCTTTGGTAGGTCTCGCGATTCCTGTCATTTGGCCACTGTTTGCCCTTCTTATCCAGCAAGTCGGCAACTTGATTCAACGTGCAGGTATTTTTGGGCCATTTCTCTTTTTCTCTGGCGAACGTCTGCTTTTACCCTTTGGTTTGCATCACATTCTTGTTGCAACCATTCGCTTTACTCAGGCTGGTGGAACAGCGCTCATTGATGGACATGAAGTTTACGGTGCTTTAAATATTTTCTATGCCGAATTATCAAATCGTTTACCAATTTCCGGCTCTGCGACAGCTTTCTTGTCTCAAGGAAAAATGCCAACGTTTATGTTTGGGCTCCCAGCAGCAGCGCTTGCCATGTATCGTACAGCAAAACCGGAAAATCGAGCAAAAGTCAAAGGGCTCCTGATTTCTGGTGTGATTGCTACTTTTGTAACAGGGATAACAGAACCAATTGAGTTTCTCTTCTTGTTTATCAGTCCATTCCTTTGGATTTTCCACGTGATTATGACTGGTCTAGGAGCAATGATTGTCAGCCTATTAGGCGTAAAAATTGGTAATACAGATGGTGGCGTGCTCGACTTCCTTATTTTTGGGGTAATGCAAGGCTCATATACACAATGGTTCTTGATTCCTCTCGTGGGTGCCTTTTGGTTTGCGGCTTACTACTTCACATTTAAAAAGGTTATCTTATGGAAAAACTTGAAAACACCAGGACGTGAAGCTGTACTCGAACCGGAATATTCAGAGCAAGAAATAGCACATGGAGGCAATACATCTGGATATAATGCCGAAGCAATCTTAGCTGCATTGGGTGGAAAAGAGAATATTGTCACACTCGACAACTGTATTACACGTCTCCGTTTGATTTTAAATGATGGCGACCTTGTTGAAGATGACAAGCTTAAAGATTTAGGTGCTTTAGGAGTCGTACATTTAGATGATACAAGTGTTCAAGTTATTATTGGAACGAAAGTAACGACTGTCCGCAACGCCTTGGACAATTTGATTTAGAAGGAGAACCGTAAAACAAGGCAAACGTCTTGTTTTACCATTTATTGATATGACAGAATTTGATAAAATAATTGAGCGAAAAGGAACGTTTTGTACACAGTGGGATTTTGTAGAAGATCGTTTTGGTCAGAAAGATTTATTGCCTTTTACCATTTCAGATACTGATTTTGCTATCCCAGAGACGGTTAATCAGGCACTGCAAAAGAGGATTCAACATCCGATTTACGGATATACGCGTTGGAATCATAAGCATTTCAAATCAGCTGTCTCTGCGTGGTATCAAAAACAGTTTGATTTTGCGATTGAGGAGGACTGGATTTTGTATAGCCCAAGTGTGATTTACTCTCTTTCTCAGTTGATTGAAATCAAGTCTCAGCCCCAAGAAGGTGTTGTTGTCCAGACCCCAGCTTATGATGCTTTCTTTAAAACCATTACAGCTAACAATCGTTTGTGTGTGGAAAATCCATTGATTTTTAACGAAGGAAAGTATACGATTGATTTTATAGATTTAGAAGAAAAACTCGCACATCCGAACAACAAAATCCTTCTCTTTTGTTCGCCCCATAACCCTACAGGACGTGTGTGGACAAGTGAAGAGCTACAACAAGTGGTATTGCTTTGTCAAAAGTACGATGTCTTCTTAATTTCAGATGAAATTCACATGGATGTTTTACGCAAGGATAAGCAACACCACCCGATTTTGCAATACGGTACAGAAAATATTGCTCTTTTAACATCTGCCAGCAAAACCTTTAATTTTCCAGGATTGATTTTTTCCTATTTATTAATTCCAAATGAGAATCTTCGTGAAGAATTTTGTCAACATTTAAAGGAAAAAGATGGGCTCTCTTCTTGCAGCATTTTAGGAATGGAAGCGACGATTTCAGCTTACCAGACATCTGATATATGGCTGGAAGAATTGAAAAACTATTTGGACGATACGGTAGACTTCACGCGAACTTTTTTAAAAGAGTATTTGCCAAAAATAAAGCTTATCGAATCAGAAGCAACTTACCTTTTGTGGCTTGATGTTTCAGAACAGGGTGTTCCTATGGATAAGTTACAACAAGCATTAATCAACATAGGAAAAGTAGCTATTATGGATGGAGAAGTATACGGTCAGGAAGGAAGGAACTTTCTCCGACTAAACATTGGCTGTTCACGAGCCAAGGTAAAAGATGGACTCGAAAGACTACTTAAAAGTATTCAAGCTTTATAAAAAAATATCCAAACATAGGGTTTGGATATTTTGGGGATAATTAATTAGTTGATAAGCTTACTGAGTATTTTTGTAATTTCTTCAGGTGTTTCTTTACGCTTACGACGAATCCAGGCCTGTGTAAGACCAAACATAGCATTAGCATAATAAGTTGCAGCATAAATTTTACCTAAGCGACCGAGGTTATTTCTTCTTGAATCTCTTGGAATAATTGAGTTTTCAATCATACTTTTTAACTTCGCTTGCATGAATTGATGGATTTCCTTGCTGCCGTTCTCAGAAAGCAGGGCTGCGTAGATTTCGTTATTATCTAAAAATTCATAGGTTTCAAGCATTGTTTTTTGCAAGTCTCCATCATTTTTTTCAAAGACATATTGAATTGTGTTGATCAATGTTTTTTGATATTGATCAATCATTTCATACTTGTCTTGATAATGCGTATAAAATCCGCTCCGACTAATCTTTGCAACTTTGACAAGCTCAGTGGTTGTAATTTGATCAAATGGCTTTTCATGTAAAAGTTGAGTCATTGCATCGCGAAGTCGCGCTTTTGTACGTTCTTTTCTATTCTCCACAGTGTATCCTTTTCCCTACACAGCAAGTGCTGTCTTAAAACTTTATATCACTATAATTATAACAATTTTTAGACGTTGCGTCTATAAAATGATTTATAAATTATCTTTTACTCTTCTCGTCAAATTTTTAAAAATATGGTAGAATAACAATGTTAAATAGATTTTACAATGAGAATGTGGAGAAATTTATGAGTGAAGAAAGCAAATATTCTGATACACAAATAGAAGAAATTAAAACAAAGATTTTAGCAGCCTTGGAGACTGTTATTGACCCTGAGCTAGGTATTGATATCATTAACTTGGGCTTGGTCTATGAAATTTCCTTTGAAGACAATGGGTTTACTGAAGTCAAAATGACACTGACAACAATGGGTTGTCCGCTAGCAGACGTTTTGACTGATCAAATTCATGATGCGCTCAAAGAAGTTGAAGAAGTAACTGAAATCAAAGTCAACCTCGTCTGGTATCCAGCGTGGACAGTAGATAAAATGAGCCGCTATGCGCGTATCGCTTTAGGGATTCGCTAATATTGGTATAACTGGATTTAAGAGGCTCTTGATAAAAATATTAACTCTTTAAAAGTACATTTAGTACGGTATCTAAGCCATCTTGAAAAAAATTTTATTGTTGTTAAATCTAGTAAAAACAGAGGAAAACAACATGGAAATTTCAATCCAATCAGTAATTCAAGAAATGCTTTTTGACAATAAAGCAAGAGGATTGTCGAAAAATACAATTATATTCAGAGAAAAAACACGAAAGGTTTTCTCTGTTTTTTTTTGTACCAAAATGATATTTTAAATATTAGCGAAATCAAACCAATTCATATAAAACAATATTTAGTTGACAGACTAGAATGTGGCTACTCGGAAACATCTGTTAATGCACAGTTGGGAATTATCAGGGCATTTGTTTGCATACTGTGTATCGTGTTTAATAAAGAAATTAATATGATTGATTTGGCTAACCATATAAACTCATAAAGTTGTAAAATGTATGGTTTCTGTTTATCTTTTCTTCTATTTTCTCTTGGAAAAAATTTTGAGCACTTCTACATAGTTAAATACTATTGGACTAATGTCAAATATTTAGACACAAAATGAGCTATATTTTCTTAAAATAGTTTTCTTCTTTCTGATTTGGAGTTAAACCATTGTTTGCGGAATGAGGATTATAGTTGTTATAAAACTGTTCGATGTATTCAAAGCAAGAGAGTTGAACTTCTTGAATGGAGTGATAAGTTCTTCTGTTTATTTCCCGTTGTTTGAGGTACTTGAAAAAGGCCTCAGTGATAGCATTATCATAAGGATATCCAGGTTTGGAGTAAGAAGCAAGCAATTGATGCTCATCTAATATTTTTCTAAAGGAAGCTGATTTAAATTGGCTACCTTGATCCGAATGAAAAATGATTGGTTCCTTAGGCTTCCTCTTATTTATAGCCATCCCTAATGTGTCACAGGCAAGTTTAGCATCAATCCTGTCACTTACTTTCCAAGCAATACATTTTCTAGAGTAGAGGTCAAGGATGGCGCAGAGATAAACATGCCGTCTATGTCCTATAGAAATATAAGTGAAATCAGTTGTCCATACTTGATTCGGGGACTTAGGATTAAATTCTTGTTTAAGGAGATTATCAGAAGAAAATGCAGGAGAGTGTTTTGATTTAACTCTAGGTTTAATCGTTGACATTTTAGGGAGTGTCATAGACTTGAGAAGTCTTAAGATACGCCCCTCAGAAATATTAACGCCATAATCACGCAGGAGAATGATTTTAAAAGCTCTCGTTCCAATTCTTTTCTTGGCTTTCATATAAATCTCAAGGAGTAATTTTCTCAAGCGTTGATTTTCTATTTCACGTTTTGAGGGCTTCTTGTTTATGAAGTTATAGTAGGTGGAACGATTGACATGTAAAACACGACAGAGCATAACTGTCGTGTGTTCAAATCGGAGTCTATAGACTGCTTTTAATCTCACTTGGAGTTTTGCATGAATATGGCACTTGCTTTTTTTAAGATAAGATTTTCTTCTTCGAGTTGGGCATTCCTTTTTTGTAATTCTTGAATCTGTTTAGCAGTCAAGACCGTATTATCTTCAAGACGAACTTGAGAGTACTGCTTGATCCATTTTGCAAGTGCAGAAGGGGAGACACCATAGTCTTTACAGAGTTCGGATTGAGTTTTACCTGTTTGGTAGAGATTAACGAGAGATTGCTTAAATTCCTCGTCGTAACGTTTAAAACCTGACATAAAAGTCCTTTCATTTTTGTGTCTTAATAGACAGATTATAACACACAATTTTCTGTCCACTTTTATAGTATAGCTCCAAAGCAATAAGAAAAAAAGAAATAGGTAGAGATCGACCAGATGAAATTGAGGGGAATGAAGTAGAGAAGATTGAATATATAAAAGAAGAGCTTGGGGATGTCTTAGATAATGTTTTTATTATGGCAGATAAATATAACCTTTCAATCAGTGATATTATGGAATCACACAGAAGCAAATTAGAAGAAAGATATAAAAAAGAGCATTAAGTTTTTATACCATGTAAATAGGAAGATAAAGGAATATGTTGAGCGAGAATTATAATTGGATAAGAAAACCGGAAAAAACTAAAATACTTAATGGAATAGTCGAAATATATACTAATCCTCATACAGATTTATGGCAAAGAACTTATTATAACTTTCAAAATGATAATGCTCCAATATTCTATAGGGAAGTGGAAGAAGAGTATTTTTCTTTTACAGTCAAGGCTGAGTTTAGAGATGCGAAGCATAGATTTGACCAGTGTGGAATAGTTATATATCAGGATAGTGAAAATTGGTTGAAAGCTTCCTCTGAATATGAGAATGGAGATTATCAACATTTAGGGTGTGTGGTTACAAACAGCGGATATTCCGATTGGTCAACTATGGAAATAGATCCTTCTATAAAAGAGATTTGGTATCGAGTAAGTAGAAGAGAGTCCGATTTTCGTGTTGAGTACTCTAGTGATGGAAAAATATTCCACCAAATGAGGATATGTCACTTAAATAAAGGTGGTGGAAAAGTGAATATTGGAATATATGCGTGTTCACCTGAAGAATCAAGTTTTAAAGCTTCTTTTTCAAACTTTAAATTTTCAGAATGTCTTTGGGGAGATCATGTAGGTCAGGTCCCAGACTAATCTGTACTACATATCATATCTCTTAAAAATCAGATAGAAAGCATAAAGGTTAAAATGACTAATTACAAAGATTGGATAAAAGATCTTGGACTACTCCCTCATCCCGAAGGAGGCTATTATAAAGAAACTTACTTACATCCTGAAACACTTTTTACTCAAAAAGGAGAAAGGAGCCTAAGTTCTTCATGTTTGTTTTTACTCACTGAAGAAAATCCTTCTCATTTGCACAGATTATCAGCAGATGAAACTTGGTTTTATCACAGTGGTAATGCGTTGACTGTGCATTGTATATTTCCTGACGGGAACTATGAAGAAGTAAAAATAGGACCTGATATCAAAAAAGGCCAGTTACTTTCATGGACTGTCCCAGCTGGAACTATATTTGGCTCAACTGTGAAGAGCGGTTACGCACTAGTAAGTTGTGTGGTTACACCTGCTTTTACATTTGAAGATTTTGAATTATTTACCCAAGAGCAATTGATAAAGCATTACCCTCATTTGGAAAAAATCATTAAACAATTAGCTTATGAGTAGTATTAATCTAAATTATATAAAGTTATTAGGAGTATAACAAGTAATCAATATACTAAAAAAAATATAAGTTTAGAATACTATATATGTCTATGACAAAATTAGATCCTCATGAAGTGGGACACAGTATTCCCGACATTGAAATATAGCATCAATTTTACAAGGTTTATATATTAAAGGACAAATTTTGGGAAATTACTTGAGGAACACATTATGTGTAAATCAGACTGTGCTTTTTAATAAGTATAAGAGTTCCAATAGAATTAAGGAAAGAATGATGCTTCTTCGAGTGCGACAGTCGAAGAGAGGGAGTATAAAAGGGCGTTAATGCGGATATAATCCTATTTTATACATACTTTAAATAAAATATCAGTTAATATAATTTATAAAATAGGACAGGTATGTATTTCATCTGTCTTTTTTATAGGAGTATGTTATAAAAATGTAATCTGAAAGACTCAGGGTTTTGTTACTTTTTTAATTAAAAATGTTTATAAATATCATTTTATTCCGAACGATATGAGCTTTTTTAAGTTTTATAATATAAAAGACTGTATTTATAGTCTTTAAAACCGTACAATAGAGTTGGGAGGTGCTATATTGTGAAAAAAAGAAAATAACCTAAAAGAAGAAGTTGTATTAGTTAGTTCATGCCTTGCTGGAATTCCATGCCGATATAATGGTAAGGCAGCCCCTAATGCTGAGGTCATAGAATTAGTGGAAAGTGGTAGAGCAATACCAGTATGTCCTGAAGTTTTAGGTGGGCTGCCAACTCCACGCCCAGCTGCTGAAATAGTTGGAGACAAAGTGTTGAGTCAAGAGGGAGAAGATTTTACTCCTGAATTTATATATGGAGCAAAAAAGACACTAAAAATTGCTGAGGAGTTGGAATGCAAGAAAGCTATTCTTAAATCAGGCAGTCCATCCTGTGGTTTTAAAAAAATATATGATGGGACGTTTACAGGAAATATGAAAGAAGCAAACGGTATAGCGGTTCAGTTATTACATGACAATGGAATAGAAATAGAGTCTAGGTGATATTATGAATATTATTACTATTCCATACCTCTACTTTCTATGGGAATTTATAAAGCAAGACTCATATGAATGATAATATACCAAAGCTATTCACTATAATTTTGTTAGTTAGTATAGCTTAGTAGAATAAGGTTATTTGAAGGGATTAGAGAGAACACATCTTCAGTTTGATAGCAATATCCTCTTGACTAAAAAGATTCAAGAAATCTCTAATTTACTTATATAAGCCTAGTTTTTATGGATGGGGGAAATATAACTTATTCCTCTCAAATATTTTAATTTATAAAAAAGGATGACTATCATTGTAAAATCTTATAGGTAGTACATATTATTTTTGGGGGATTAAGTTTTTGAAAGCAAACTTATCCAATTTTTATAAAGTTAAAAATTACAGGGTAGTGTATGTATTATTTTAACTATAGAATACTTATACAAGAAGATAATAAAAGAATAATTTTACTTCAAATAAAAAAGAGAAACACTCTCTTTTTTGTTATGAAAGTCAAACACTCATTTTTATATGGAAAAATAGTGATAAAGTAACAACAGTGCCAGAACAAACTGACTTTGATTTAAAAAAATTAAAAACTTAATTGACTCTATTGAATTGATGATACTGAATTTGAATGAGATTTTTAAACCAATTTGTGGCAAGAATTAAAAGAGTCTTTAGAAATTTCTTTATGGTACATTTAGTATACATTCCAAGCTATTTATTGTTTGGCTTTGAAAGTACAGTAGTCTATAATCACTGATATAACAACAATAAAAAAAGTTCAAAAATATACCAGCGTGGACGATCGATAAAATGAGCCGATATGCGCGTATCGCTTTGGGTATTCGCTAATCTACTCAAAAAAGCATTACAGGAGAATTCATTAGGATTCTCTTTTGTTTTGTAAAAAGATAAAGTATTTTTATTTTTAAATCATTCATTGTTAGCATTGCACAAACAAGGTGACTAAAAAAACTTCTATCTATATTGGACAGAAGTTGAGTGAGGAAAAGTATCTAAAGTAATCAAATTAAAGTGTAAGTTCAGACAGGTTAGATACGCTTATCCGATAAACTTCCTCCGGTGATAATGTATAACTTTCTACTGATAAACTTCCATCCTTATTTATTTCTAGTTTCTGGCTGGGCCCTGCAAGTGGTGACAGACTAGCTCCCCAAGCGGCAGACATATTTTTTAAGATATTGTTTTCTTCAATAAAATTATTAGACTTCTTTGTTCCAAGAAAACGAATTTCGTTATTGTCAAAAGTTAACTTTATTCTAAAATTTGCCAATAATTCTGCTTTGATTAATTGTGGAACCATAAAATTTCTTTTCTATATAATAATTGTAACGCTCTCATAAAGAGGAGTCAAAGACAAGCTTATTCAAAAGATCGCTTTAGGTATTCGCTAAATAGAAATTTCAAAATAAGACCAAAGACCGAGCATAGAGCGGTCTTTTTTTGGTAGAATAGAGGTATGAATAGACGGATAAAAACATTTATTGTTATAGAGCTTTGTATCATAGTTGCTTTGCTTTTGCATATTATAAAATCACCGTACTTTCTTGTATTGCTTGCTTTAGCTATATCTTTCAGTATATTGTCACGTAAAATAACCTTTCTCCGTCCTGTAACAGCTGTGCTCTGGATTTTCTTTGCAGTAATGCTCTTGACAGCTGGATGGTTTTGGCTTGCTCTTCTCTTTCCTCTTTTGGTTGGGATTAGTTTTTGGAAAAGGCAAGCCTACACGATGCCAAATTCTTCTTATAGCCAAGCTTATGCGGAGAGTCAGGAAGACATTACACGGGCAAATGGAAATGATGTGATTGATCTCTACGATGTCAATTTTAGGCCTGAAGGAAACAGCTTGAGCATTAAAAAATCAGCAGGAAATACTAAAATTATCGTGCCGGAAGATGTTGCCGTAGCTTTAGAAATTACGGTACACAATGGCATTGTCAAGATTTTTGATGAAGAGACCGAAATTAACCCTGTAAATTTTCGTTATTTCTCAGATATGACAGAAGATACGCAAAAACGGATGCGTATTAAACTCCAGGTTGAAACAGGAAATGTTGAGGTGGTGAAAGGATGAAGAAATCAATCATTAAAACCTTTACCGTCCTTTTTATCATTATTGTTTTGGTTGATGTGCTATTGTTTTCAATCACGAGCGGTGTTTCAACAGCCAGTATTATGGGCGAGATTGCGAATAATTTTTATGGGATCTGGATTTTTCTCTCGGTAGCAGGATTATTGGCCTTAGTTTTTACTTTTTTCAATTTTTTGGAAAACAGCAAAATTAAGAGAGATTTTTATGAAGATATCCAGCGTGTGAGTCAAAATCAAGAACCGGAGCATCCAGAATTGAAGGCTCTTCATTTGCGCTTAAAAGAGATGTCTGTCGAACTGCAAGAACTCTCAAGTCAAAAATCGGCAAATAAAGCCGAAATTGTGGAAACGGAAAGAAAACGTATTTCACGTGAGCTTCATGATTCGGTCAGTCAAGAACTTTTTGCCGCAACGATGATTCTCTCTTCTGTAACGGGTAGCGAAGCTGAAAACTCTAATCTCACACAAGATCAAATTTTGACGCAAACACGTTTAGTTTTAAAAATATTGCATGAAGCACAAAATGAGATGCGAGCCTTATTGTTGCATTTAAGACCTATTGAATTGGACGGCAAGTCCCTTTCGGCAGGTTTAAATTCCTTGACGGATGAATTACAAGCAAAGATATCCGCCAATATTAATGTGAAACTCAGTGATATTCAAGCTTCATCTAACATTGAAGATAACCTCTTCCGTATGGCACAGGAAATTCTGAGCAATGCACTACGGCATTCACAAGCTGATAATATTGAAGTTGTTCTAAAAGAGCAGTATGACAATATTATTCTTAGAATAGCAGATGATGGTGTCGGCTTTGATACACGAGACAGTAAATCAGCCAGCTATGGTCTGGTCAATATAAAAGAGCGCGCGCTTTTGCTCGGTGGGGATGTTAAAATTATTAGTGCGCCAAATCAAGGTACAAGTGTCGAGATACGCATTCCACAAGTGAACCAATAAGAAGTTAAAAGGAAAAAATGGATAAAATAAAATTATTAATTGTTGATGATCATCAAATGGTCCGCTTAGGGCTCTCTAGCTTTATGAATATTCAGCCCGATATTGAAGTCGTAGGAGAGGCAGCGGATGGCGAATCAGGCTATCTTAAAGCAAAAAATTTAAAACCAGATGTCATTCTGATGGATTTGGTTATGGACCGTCTAGATGGCATTGGGGCGACGCAAAAAATCTTAGCGGAAATGCCAGAACAGAAGATTTTGATTTTGACGAGCTTTTTAGATGATGAAAAAGTCTTTCCAGCTTTGGCTGCTGGGGCAAAAGGCTATATTCTCAAAACTTCTCAGGCTGCCGAAATTGCCAGTGCTATCCGTAAAGTTGCGAGCGGGCAAGATGTTTTGTCGGGAGCGGTTAAAGAAAAAATCAATCAACAAAAGCATCGAAAACCTGAATTGTATGACAATCTTTCAAAAAGAGAAATGGAAGTTTTGAAAATATTAGCCCAGGGGCTTTCTAATCAGGAGATTGCGGATCAACTATTTATAAGTCTTAAAACAGTTAAAACACATGTCTCTAACATCTTTAATAAATTAGAAGTGAATGATCGGACGCAAGCAACAATTTATGCTATCCAACACAAACTGGTCGATCAGTAAAAAATTTTAAAAAGTAGAAATCATCATCCCTAATTGTATGTACAATAGCGAAAATAACCTATATCTGGTATAATAGAGTCATGAAAGATTTAATCGAAAAAGCTTCAAAAATCAAAATTATTTTTTTCGATATTGATGATACTTTACGTGACCTAAAAACAGGCTATATCCCCGAAAGCTTACCCTTTATCTTTGAAACTTTACGCCAAAAAGGAATAAAAACAGGTATTGCGACAGGACGAAATTACTATAATGTTCTCCCTGAAATCCGCAATTTAAATCCTGATTTTTTTGTAACGATTAATGGTGCTTTGGTGCAAAACCAGGCGCAGGAGATTATTTACAAAAATCCCTTGGACAAAAAAACAGTTGATGAAATAGTGTCTTGGCTAAAGAGTGAAGGTGCTGAATATCTTTTTGTAGGAAATGAGAACTTAAAAGCTTCAAAATGGGAAGGATTAACTGAGAGCGTTATTCCAGCTGATTATGGCGTACTCGAAGTTAAACCAGATTACTACAAAGAGCATGATGTTTTTCAACTCCTTACAATCTCTGAGCATGATCAAAGACTTCGACTGCCTCAACGTTTGGCTCAAAAAGTAAGAATGGTACGATGGCACCCGAATTCTTCCGATATTGTTCCGGTTTTAGGGAGCAAAGCCAATGGTTGTATGAAAGTATTAGAATATCTCGGTCTTGCACCAGAAAATATGATGAATTTTGGCGATGAGCTTAATGATAAGGAGCTTTTTGATTTGGCTGGACTTTCGGTGGCTATGAAAATCTCACATCCTCTCATTTTGGAAAAAGCAGACTATGTCACGGATACAGTACAGAAAGATGGTATTTTAAAAGCTTTGCGTACACTTCAACTCATCGATTAAACTTACAAAAATGAAAGTCTCATCTACGAGATTTTTGATAAAATTTAGAAAAGAGAAACAAATGACTTACCCACAACTTAATCTTGAAGCATATGATGGAACAACAGCAATCATCCATACTAATCATGGGGATATGACTGTGAAACTCTTTGACGAGCTTGCTCCAAAAACTGTTAAAAACTTTGTTGAACTCAGCAAAAAAGGATACTACGATGGTATTATTTTCCACCGTATTATCAAAGACTTTATGATTCAAGGTGGCGACCCAACAGGAACAGGTATGGGTGGTGAATCAATCTATGGTGAAAAATTTGAAGATGAATTTTCACAAGATGCGTTCAATATTCGTGGTGCCTTGTCAATGGCCAATGCTGGACCAAATACAAATGGAAGCCAGTTCTTCATTGTTCAAAACCAAAACCTCCCTTATCCAAAATCAGCCTTGATTGATGGTGGATGGCCTGAAGAAGTTGCTGAAGTCTACACTCAAGGTGGAACACCGCATCTGGACGGGCGTCACACAGTATTTGGCCAACTTGTAGATGAAAAATCATTTGAAGTTTTAGATAAAATTGCCGCTGTACGTGTCGGAATGCAAGATCGTCCAGTTGACGATGTAGTCATCGAAAATATTGAAATTATCGAGAAATAAAATGATTGATAAATCCGTAAAAATTGGTGATAAAGTCACTGCTGAGATAATCGGGCTCCAAGATTATGGTGCTTTTGTAAAGTTTGCGGACCGTCAAAATACTGAACATAAAGGCTTGATTCATATTTCTGAAGTTCAGTCAGGTTTCGTCAAAAATATTCGAGAAGTTATCAAAGTAGGGCAACATGTAAAAGCTCAGATAATAGATATTGATGAGTACAATGGTAAAGTCAGTCTCTCCATTCGCAGTCTCGAAGAAAATCCACAAAATCATTACTTTTATCGTAAAAAACGATTCACAGATTCTCGTAATAAGATTGGCTTTAAAAGTTTAGCTGAGAAAAGAGAACTTTGGATTGAAGAAGGCGAAAAATATCTGAAAGAAAGAGCAAACTAAATCCACACGAGGTGAAGATGAACAACAATGTCTTAAAATATACCAAACGAGTTTTTAACGTGATTACAATTTTGGGTTTTATTGCTACTATTGTTGGTAGTGTTTACCTCTGGCATCTCGGGGCTTTTCAAGATCAAGAAATTTTGAAACGTCTAGTAACAGCGCATGCTTTGCTTGGTCCGATAATTTTCTTCTGTATGCAAATTATTCAAGTAATTATTCCGATTATTCCGGGAGGATTAACAATTGCAGCAGGGGTCTTAATATTTGGACCTTTCTGGGGTTTTGTTTACAATTATGTCGGGATAGTTGTTGGTTCAGTGATACTTTTCCATCTTGGTCGAAAGTATGGACAGTCCTTAGTTCAGGTCTTTGTCAAAGAGAAAACCTACAACAAGTATATGGCTTGGCTCGAAAAAGGGCAAAAGAGATTTAATATCGCTTTTCTACTTTTAATTCTCTCACCAATCGCGCCTGATGATGCTTTGGTTCTCATTGCGAGTCAGACTCGTATGAGTTGGAAATTCTTTAACTGGGTGATGATTTTATGTAAGCCACTACCGATTTTATTCTATTCGTATGCTTTAATCTTCGGTGGAAACTTACTTGGAAATTTGTTCTAAGAAGAACTTTAAATAACAAACAATAATGGTTTTGCGAAAGCAACCATTTTTATATAAATAATGTATAATAGAGCCTATAGACTTTCTAGTGATGGAGCTTCATTTTGAATAATAAAACAAATACAATAAATAAAAAGGAAAAGCAGCCTAAAAATAAGCTAACTTTTGACAGTCGTATTGACTATGCGCTTATTCTACCAGCTTTTCTTTTAACAGTTATCGGTCTTTATGCCATTTGGGTTGCTGTAAGTCATGATTATCCGACACAAGCGGTTAAGATGGTTGGACAACAAGGGACTTGGATTATTGTCGGTGTTATTTTAGCCTTAATTGTCATGCATATGGACTCGAGGCTGCTTTGGAACCTTACGCCGGTTCTGTATGGTTTTGGTCTTATTTTGATGGTGCTGCCCATATTCTTTTACAGCCCTTCGATGTATGAGCTGACAGGTGCAAAGAACTGGGTTGCCTTTCATAACACCAATCTTTTCCAGCCCTCGGAGCTCATGAAAATAGCCTATATATTGTTTTTAGCAAGGATTGTCGTTTCCTTTCAAAACAAACTGAAAAAACGTTATCTTAAAGATGATTTTATCTTAATTGGACAAATTGGCTTGGCTACTGTGCCCATTGCTATTCTTGCAGCTTTACAAAAAGACTTTGGTACCTTTATGGTTTTCCTTGTGATTGCAGCGGGAATCATTCTTGTTTCAGGGGTATCTTGGAAAATTATCTTGCCTGTCCTCCTCATAGCTATCCTAGTCGCCGTGGGTGTTGTAGCTATGGTGATGAATCCTAAGGGACAAGAGCTCTTAGGAACTGTTTTCAGCCAATATCAGGTTAATCGTTTCTTAGCTTGGCTTCATCCCTTTGAGTACACACAGACATTCTCACTTCAACAATCTCGTGCTTTGATTGCTATCGGTGTCGGCGGTCTCTTTGGACATGGATTTGGAGTGGCAAATGTCAACGTACCAGTCCGTGAATCAGATATGATTTTTACCGTTATCGGAGAAGATTTTGGTTTTGTCGGTGCAACTTTTGTCATTTTACTTTATTTCATCTTGATTTATCGTATGATTCGGGTGACTTTTCAATCCAATAACCAGTTCTATATCTTTATATCCACGGGGATTATTATGATGATTCTGTTCCATGTCTTTGAAAATATTGGAGCAGCGATTGGCTTGGTCCCATTGACGGGTATTCCTTTACCGTTCATTTCACAAGGTGGTTCGGCATTGATCAGTAATATTATTGGTTTAGGGCTCGTACTTTCCATGAAATATAATCAATTGCCTGAGTTCGTATTAGTTCGCGAAGCAGGTAGAAAGAAATTAGAACATAAAAGAGCGCGTCTGTCTCGTTCATCCTATAAAAGAGTGAAGCCAAAAGGGAGACGTAGAATAAGTAAATAAAAAAGCTTTTCAAGGAAAAGCTTTTTTATTTGGAATAACTACAGCAATATGATGAAGTCCACGAAATTTATAAGCTAGAAATTTCACATACTTCACAAAATATGATAGTCTATAAGTGAAGGAACAAAGGAGGAATTATTAAGATGAAATATGCAGTAAGATATGCTTCACGAGGTGGAAATACACGTGCAGTTGCTGATGAAATTGCGAAAAAAATTGATGTGAAAGCAGAACGAATCTCTGAACCTCTAGAAGAGGAAGTAGATGTCTTGTTTCTTGGAGCAGGTGTTTGGTTTGCTTCTGTAACAAAAGACATGAAGGAATACTTGGCAGCTTTAGACAGTGGTAAAATCAAACAAATTGTTGCCTTTTCTACTTCGGGTCACTTGGAATCTGCAATTAAAAAAATTACTGCAGCAGCAAAAGACAAAGGCATTAAAGTTAATGAAGAATCTTTTGATTTGCATTTAAACATGCAAGGTATGACATTTTTCGCACCTGCTGGTGGTGATTTAACAAAAGAACAAATCAATGAAGTTGATGCCTTTGTTGATAAAGTTCTTGCAAAACTATAATATTAATTAACGCCCTTTTATTTAAAAGCTCCTTATTTTGGAGCTTTTTTTGTTTCTTTAAATTATATAGTGTATTAAAAACAAGTTACGCCGGTGCAATAATAGGTAATTTAAATGTAACACGATAAGCGGCTTCTGTAACAAAAATAAAGGTTTTGTGATACAATAGTAATGTTCAAACAAGAAAACCTAGAGGAAGTAAATTTAAAATTTATGAAAAAGAAATTAATTATGACGCTAATGATTTCAACGGTTGTCCTGACTACAGGTGCTCCCTTAGCTGCTGTAAAAGCAGATTCAACGGAAAATAAGTTAGCAGCACAGGACTCAAAGATTGCAAACTTGAAGGATGAGACGAGTTTGGCACAAGCGAAAGTTGAAGCAGTTGGGACCCAAGTAGGGGCTCTAAAAGCTAAGCAAACTTCAATGAAAGAACAGATAGAAAAGCTGTTAGAACAGCAAAAAGCGCAGTCTACACAGATTCGTGAATTGGATAAGAATATTGAAGAACGTAGTCACGCATTAGAAGCACAAGCACGAAGTGCTCAAACTGATGGTTCAGCAACGAATTATATTTCAGCAATTTTGGATTCTAAATCTTTAACCAATGCCATTCAAAAAATCACAGCTATGTCGACTGTTGCAGGTGCCAATAAGGCAATGATTGAACAGCAAGAACAAGATCAAAAGAATGTTCAAGCGAAACTCAAAGATAACATGGAAAAATACGCGGAAGTTACGCGCTTGCAACAAGAGTTGAGCACTCAGGCCGATGAATTGGCAACACAAGAAGCACAACTTAAAGTTGCGCAACTTAATTACCAAGCCACAATCACATCTGAAGAAGGCAAAAAACAAGAATTGTTAACTCAAAAAGCTGAAGCTGAGCAAGCAGCACAAGAAGCTGTTCAAGCTCAAAAAGTAGCTGCACAAGAGTCAGTGGTAGCCCAACAGGAAAAGGTCAAAGAAACTGTAGTGGAAAACAAACCAGCTCCAGTGGCGCCGCCAGTTGTTGATGAAGGCAATCCAACTGTAGAACCTGAAATTGAGCAACCTAAGCCGCCAATTACAGATCCTAAACCACCAGTTTCAACGACGAATCCATATCCAGCTGGACAATGTACGGCTTATGTTTGGGATTACTTTGGTGGTGCAATTCCAACATATGTAGGTAATGCGGCAGACTGGGTACGTTACGCAAACAGTGGACCAGCAGCGGGAACTATTGCTGTCTTTCCACCAGGAAACCAGGGTGCCGGTGGTGTTGGACACGTTGCAGTAGTCATCTCTGTTTCTGGCTCTACGATGAGAGTCAAAGAAGGCAACTTTAACGGTGGTTGGGGGACTGAACGTGAATGTTCAACAGCCGGCGTGAGCTTTATCCGTCCTTAGTAAAAAAGTAGACACAAGAAGCAAGGAGAACTTGCTTCTTTTTTAATTTTTCACCTCTAACTAGGAAAGGATAAGGTTTTTACTTCAATATATCTACTTAATAAGGTATACTAAGTTAAACGATTATCATTTAATTTTAAGGAGGAAGGGATGCTCGAAGTGAAAAATCTCCGAAAGACATTCGGAGAACTTGTTGCTGTTGATGATCTGAGTTTTACTATTGAAGATGGTGAAATTTTAGGTTTTATTGGACAAAATGGATCGGGAAAAACAACAACATTTAGATTAATATTGGATTTTTTGATGCAAGATTCAGGAAGCGTGCTCTGGAATGGTAAGCCGCTCTCTAGTGATGAATATAACATTATTGGTTATTTACCAGAGGAAAGAGGACTTTATCCTAAAGATAGTATAGAAACTCAGTTGCGTTTCTTTGGTCAACTAAGAGGCAAAACGCGAAAAGAAATCGATGAGAAAATCGATTATTGGATGGAAAAATTTGAGGTTAAAGGCAAGCGCACAGATAAGGTTAAAACATTATCAAAAGGGAATCAGCAGAAGGTTCAGCTTATAGCTACGCTGATCCATGAACCGAAACTTGTTATTTTAGATGAACCGTTCTCTGGTTTAGATCCAGTGAATGCAGAGTTGCTCAAAACAGCTGTAGCTGAATTACGTGAGCAAAAAGTCTGCGTTGTCTTTTCAGACCATAATATGCTGAATGTCGAAAAAATGGTGGATAAGATGATAATGGTAAAAGAAGGTAAGAAAATACTGGATGGAACCGTTGATGCTGTACGTCAAAGTTTTGGGCGGACCAAAGTATTTATTGAAGCACCGGTATCACAAGAAGAATTAGCTCAGCTAGAAGGTGTAAAAGAAGTACAGGTGGAACGTAATGGTACTTATGAGTTAACTTTAGAAAATGAAGAAGCAGGAAAAGCTGTTTTTGACTATGTTACACAATCAGGATATATCCAGATGTTTTCACAACAACCACCAAGCTTGGAAGAAATATTCAAAATGAAGGCAGGTGATATTCATGAATAGTAAGTTTTGGACAATCGTGAAAGAAGTCTTTCGTAAAAATGTTAAATCAGTTGCCTTTTTAGTTATGGTCTTTCTCCCGCTTCTCATTGGATTAGTTATTTATGTGATTGCAAGAGTAGCGGATGATGGAGCAGGTGATGTTGATCGTATTGCGGTAGTGACAAAAAGCAAGGAAATTGGAAGTGCGCTGACTGAAGTTAAAGGCAATATTAAGTATGAAGTAATGGACAGAACAGCGGCAAATCGTAAACTTAAAGATGAAGATGTAGGCGCGATTTTAGCTTTAGAGATGGAACAAGGGAAAATAAGCTCAACCTTAGAAACCACACGTTCTCTTGATACGGCAACTCAAATGACTGTCTCACAGACACTTACAGCAATCCAGCAAAGTATCTTTGCCACTCAATTAGGCTTGTCACCAGAAGAAAAAACGAACCTTCTTTCTTCCGCGAAATTAGAGCCTGTGCATGTTGAGTTTGACGCGGATGGCAATCGAATTCAAGGTACAGATTATTCTGGTTTGAGACAGGTGATAGCAACAGTTTTGATTGTCATGATTTGGATTTTTGTTGCAACTTATGGTAGTATTGTGGCGCAAGAAATTGCCAGCGAAAAAGGAACGCGTATCATGGAAGTGATTCTTTCAAGCGTTAAAGCCGAAACTCATTTTTATGGAAAATTAGTGGGGATTATCTTAGTCTGCTCAGTCAATGTTCTTGCTTATGCTGTTCAGATTGGGGTAGGTTATCTAATCTTCAGAGATAATGACATGATGCGTAGCTTCCTTAACGGTTTAAATCTTCAAGAAGTGTTTACTGGACAATTTTGGCTCGTAATTCCGATTGTCATCTTAGGAATTCTCCTGTTTACATTTTTAGCAGCTCTTTCCGGTTCATTGATTTCTCGTGTTGAAGATGTACCTAAAGCACAAACACCAATGACAATGATTGGGCTACTTGGTTACATGCTTTCTGTAATTTTTGCTTCTCAACCTGATAATATCGTGATGACCGTGACAAGTTATATCCCTTTTATTTCGAGTTTTGTCTTGCCAATGCAAATTGCAACAGGTGTAGCAAGTAATTTACAAGTCTGGATTTCCATGGGGATTATGTTTGTAACGATGTTGTTTATACTCCTGTTCTCTGCTCGACTTTATAAATCAAATGTTTTAATCTATAGTAGCGATGGTTTACTTAAAGTTTTGAAACAATCACTTAATAATATCAAAAATGAAGACAAGTTAAAAAATAAAGCTTAATAAAAAAACCAAGTCTCTGAATTCAGAGGTCTTGGTTTTTTATTAACTCGCATGAATATGGAAGTCACGTTCTAATACAATATCACGTACTTTACGACTAATATCGCTCAATCTTACCTCACGAACAGGACGTGGGAGAAATTTTCGAATATCATCGTCATTATAACCAATCTGAAGGCGCTTGTCATCCAAAATAAGCGGACGACGTAAAATGGAACGGTTCTCTTTCATGATTGTAACCAGAGTATTTAAAGAAAATCGCTCAAGGTCTAATGATAAACTCTGATATGCACGGCTTCTTTTGGAAATAATTTCCTCCGTACCATTTTCAGTCAAAGCAAGAATTTCAAGAAAGTCTTCTTTCTTAATATCATCTGTAAGAAGATTTATTTCTTGAAAATCTACACCGTTGTCAACGAGCCATTTTTTTGCTTTTTGGCTTGAGCTGCAACCAGCAACTGTATAAATTTTTATCATATTATCCCCCTTGTCGAAAATCTTATTTATTTCTAATTTGCTTATGAATTAATTATAACATTTTTACGGAAAGTGTCAAGGATATTATTATAAAAATTTAATTGTAAATTTATAATTAATTTTAAAAGTAGCATTTTTCATTTAAAATAAAGGGTTTATACTGTATTTATAGAGGGATAATAGAATAATTTTTCAAAAAGCAAAGAACTTTTTTCTTTTTTTATTTATTAAATAGAAGGCGCTTTCTATTTAATGTAAATCTTATTACTGTTTTTTGATACAAGTTTTTTTCACTGAAATCTCTCGAGGAAGAGAGCTCTCAAAGTTTTCATTTGACTGCATCTTTAGAAAATGATATTCTACTAAAGATAAAACTTTTAAACTGGTCCAGAGAGGCTAGCAAGGTTGTGAACATGAATATTAAATCCTTTTGAATAAAAAGGGAATACTCTATCTTCTTTGCACTTGCTTTTTCTGGCAGGTGCTTTTTTCTTAAAATTCCTAGGAAATGAGAAAAATGTCTGTCAGAGAGTAGTACAAAGTTTATCTCACAGCTGCTTTGGAATTTTAGAAATGGGGATACTATGCCAAAACGTACGGATATTAAGAAGATTATGATTATCGGTTCAGGACCGATTGTTATTGGTCAGGCTGCTGAATTTGACTATGCTGGTACTCAAGCCTGCTTAGCGCTCAAAGAAGAAGGTTATCAAGTTATTTTGGTCAATTCAAATCCAGCAACGATTATGACTGACCGTGAAATTGCTGATAAAGTTTATATTGAGCCGATTACGCTTGAGTTTGTCAGCAAAATCCTTCGCAAAGAAAGACCAGATGCCCTCTTGCCAACCTTAGGTGGTCAAACAGGGCTAAATATGGCGATGGAATTGGCGGAAAGCGGTATTTTGAAAGAACTTTCGGTTGGACTTTTAGGTACAAAATTAACTGCCATTGACCGAGCAGAAGACCGTGAATTATTTAAAGAACTCTGTGAAAGTATTGGAGAGCCTTTGTGCGAATCTGAAATTGCCACAACGGTTGAGGAGGCAGTTAATCAAGCAAAAGAGATTGGCTACCCAATCATTGTCCGTCCAGCCTTTACGATGGGGGGAACAGGCGGCGGAATTTGCAACAACGAAACAGAACTTCGTGAGGTAGTTGCCAATGGATTAAAACTTTCTCCAGTGACACAATGTTTGATTGAAAAATCAATAGCCGGATATAAAGAAATAGAGTACGAAGTGATGCGTGACTCGGCAGATAATGCGATTGTGGTCTGCAACATGGAAAACTTTGATCCCGTAGGTATACATACAGGAGATTCGATTGTGTTCGCGCCTAGTCAAACCTTGTCAGATGTTGAATACCAAATGCTTCGTGATGCTTCATTAAAAATCATTCGTGCTTTGAAAATCGAAGGAGGATGTAATGTTCAGCTTGCTTTGGATCCACATTCTTATAAATATTATGTGATTGAAGTAAATCCCCGTGTCTCACGCTCCTCTGCCTTAGCTTCTAAAGCGACAGGTTATCCGATTGCTAAGATGTCGGCCAAAATTGCAGTCGGAATGACATTAGATGAAATTATCAATCCGGTAACAAACACGACTTATGCTATGTTTGAGCCAGCACTTGACTACGTTGTCTCTAAAATTGCCCGCTTCCCCTTTGATAAATTTGAAAATGGTGATCGTAATCTCGGGACACAAATGAAAGCGACTGGAGAGGTAATGGCTATCGGACGCAACATCGAAGAAAGCTTACTCAAGGCAGTACGTTCATTGGAGATAGGTGTGAGCCACAACCGTTTAGAAGGTGCTGAAGAAGTCACAGAAGAGTTCCTGTACGAAAAAATTATTAAAGCACAGGATGACCGTCTCTTCTATATTTCAGAAGCGATTCGCCGTGGTATTCCGATTGAGGAAATTGCGGCTTTAAGTAAGATTGACATTTTCTTCCTAGATAAATTACTCCATATCGTTGAGATTGAAAAAGAGTTAGAACTGAATGTTTTTGATCCAGAAATTTTGAAAACAGCCAAGAAAAATGGTTTTTCGGACAAAGAGATTGCCAGACTTTGGAATGTGACAGAGTCAGAAGTACGTCGCCGTCGCAAAGATGGTGAAATTCTGCCAGTCTACAAAATGGTAGATACTTGTGCTGCTGAGTTTGAAAGTAGCACACCGTATTTCTACTCGTCTTATGCTTGGGAGAACGAATCTGTAAAATCTGAAAAAGAAAAGATCCTTGTTTTAGGTTCAGGTCCGATCCGTATCGGTCAAGGCGTAGAGTTTGACTATGCGACTGTTCATTCAGTTAAAGCAATCCAAGCTTTAGGCTATGAAGCAATTATCGTCAACAGCAATCCTGAGACGGTTTCTACTGATTTTTCAATTTCGGATAAACTCTACTTTGAACCTTTGACTTTCGAAGATGTCATGAACATTATCGATTTAGAGGAACCCAAAGGTGTAATCGTTCAGTTTGGTGGGCAGACAGCGATTAATCTAGCGGAACCTTTGGAAAAAGCTGGCGTAAGTATCTTAGGAACACAAGTAGCAGACCTTGAACGTGCAGAAGACCGAGATTCCTTTGAAAAGGCTTTGTCCGACTTGGATATTCCACAACCACCGGGAGCAACAGCCACAAATGAAGAAGAAGCAGTTGCCAATGCTGAAAAAATTGGTTATCCTGTCCTGCTACGCCCATCCTTTGTCTTAGGTGGACGTGCTATGGAAATTATTGATAATGAAGCAGATTTGCGTAATTATATGAACCGTGCAGTCAAGGCTTCGCCAGAACACCCAGTATTAGTAGACAGCTATTTGACTGGACAAGAGTGTGAAGTAGATGCTATTTGTGATGGAAAAGATGTTTTGTTGCCAGGAATTATGGAGCATATTGAACGTGCGGGGGTTCACTCGGGAGACTCAATGGCTGTTTATCCACCACAAACCTTCAGTCCTGAAATTATTGAGACAATTGTGGATTATACTAAACGATTGGCAGAAGGCTTAAACTGCATCGGTATGATGAATATTCAGTTCGTTATCCACGAGCAAAAAGTCTATGTTATTGAAGTTAACCCACGAGCTTCGCGTACGGTTCCTTTCCTATCAAAAGTTACAGGAATTCCGATGGCACAACTTGCCACACAGATGATTTTAGGGAAAACACTAGCAGAACTTGGTTACACATCAGGTCTTGCCCCAGAATCTGAACTGGTCCACATCAAAGCTCCAGTCTTCAGCTTTAGCAAATTGGCAAAAGTTGATAGCCTCCTTGGTCCAGAGATGAAATCAACGGGGGAAGTGATGGGATCAGATACAACCTTAGAAAAGGCGCTTTATAAATCTTTTGAAGCTGCAAAACTGCACATGGCTGACCATGGGTCAATTCTCTTTACAGTGGCCGATGAAGATAAAGCAGAAACCTTAGAGATGGCAAAACGTTTTGCTGATATTGGTTATTCACTAGTAGCGACTTCAGGAACTGCACAATACCTAAAAACTGCAGGGCTTTATGTTCGAGAGGTCGGTAAAGTGACGGAATCTACTGAGGATACAGTTATTGATGACATTCGTATGGGGCGTGTTCAAGCTATTGTCAATACAATGGGCAGCAAACGCGTATCAACACAAGAAACGGATGGTTTTCTCATACGTCAGGAAGCAATTAGTCGTGGTATTCCACTCTTTACAGCTTTAGACACAGCAGAAGCTATCCTCCGTGTGATGGAGAGCCGCTCATTTACCATGAATGTTATTTAAACAAAAAAAGCAGACTGGTACTGCTTTTTTTATGTGACATTTTCTTTATGGCAGGTGCGAAGCTGGACCACTTTTGGTACAATAGAGGAGATGATATTACTATTTAATAAACCCTTTGACGTACTCACAAAATTTACGGATACTGAAAATCGTAAAACATTGAAAGATTATATTGATGTTCCTAATGTATATGCTGCAGGACGCTTAGATAAAGACAGTGAAGGCTTACTTTTACTGACAGATGATGGAAAGTTAAATCATAAGCTTACTGACCCAAAGTCCAAGTCTTATAAGACTTATCTTGTACAGGTCGAGGGAGAATTCACTGAGTCAGCAGCTCAAAAACTTCGTGCAGGTGTTTTGCTTAAAGATGGTAAAACACTTCCGGCGAAAGTTAGACGAGTTTCAGAACCAGAGTGGCTTTGGGAGAGAACACCACCGATTCGTGAGCGAAAATCAATACCCACAAGCTGGGTCGAAATCTCTATCAAAGAAGGAAAAAATCGTCAAGTGCGTCGAATGACAGCCAATGTTGGTTTTCCAACATTACGTTTAATCCGTACAAAGATTGGCAATTATGAATTGGGGAATCTTCCTTCAGGAAAGTATAAGATAATAAAATAAAAAAAGAGCATTTGCTCTTTTTGTTTTATTAAAAACTCCGTCCACCGCCAGAACCTCCGCCACCAGAGAAGCCGCCTCCACTAGAGTTATTATTTCTAGGAATACGGCGAGTAGTAATGAAGGAGTTGACCAACGTATCGCTTTGTTTGGATAAGTTTAATTTTCCATTCTCTTGATAACCATAATTCCAGTGTGCGCCCATCTTTAATTGATAGCGAGAGACCAGAACAGTAACAAAGGCACCAGCGGAGATGAGTGCAAGAATAACTGCAATTAGAATATAAGCAGGACGGAAGGAACGATGAAAAGTAACGGCTCCCGTTTGCGGGTCAACCGTATATTTTCGTCCGCCAGGTATCCCCTGTTCATAATAATGCGTCACTTGTGCATAAAAATTCTCTATGGCTTGTGGATAATTCCCATCGGACAATTGAGGTTGCACAACATCTAAAATCGACTCAATCCGAGAAGAGGTAATGTAATACTTCAAGTTTCCTGTTGCCCAGATATAAAGTTTCCGCTGTGACATATTAATTACCAAGACAATACCGTTGTTCCCTTGCCCGACTTTTTGTGCTAAATAATTGACTGCTAACTCTTTGGGCGATTCAGTATCGTCCATGGTTGTAACTACAAAAACTCCAGCTTTGGTCTGGTTTGCAAGCAGTTGAGCTTCTTGCTCAAGGGATTGTGTTGAGCCACTCAAAAGAGCAGCCTTATCGTCAATACCTACCTGCTGTGCAGAAGTATCTTTAACAAAAGCAAACAATGTACAGAGTGTAATTACTGTAAAAAATAGTGTTAAAAGTATTCGTTTCTTTTTCATGAGACAAACCACCCCACAGTCACGCCAAGTATAAGTACAGTGATGAAAATAAGAAGTGCCACCAGAGCGACTTTCATTTTATCCACAGGAAGGATACCAGCAGTTTTACCTGTTTGGCCATTCATTGCATAATAGAAAAGTTTATCGCTATTTTTTTGACGATAAGTCACGAGCCAGAGTGGCAAAAGCACATAGTCACTTTCTAGATTTTTAATGCTTTGTTGAGATTGAACACTGGTTACAGCAGTATAGCCTTGAATTGTGTCGCGCATGAGCGCTTCGGAATACTGACGTAATTCGCTATCTACGCGTTCCTTGATTTCTGCATACTCAATATCTCTTTTTTCAGTTAAAAAACCGGAGAGATACTGATTTTTAAAAGATACCGCTTTGGATAAATCGAAGGGTTGAACAGCACCAACCATTTTTTCTGGTTCATTTTTTTTCAAGGCATTTTTTACTAAATCTTGAAAGTTGCTGTTTCCTTCTCGGAGGATTTGGTATTGCTTAGTTTCTGTGTATTCTAAATCTCCAACAATCCAGACCCGTATCCTATTGGCACGTGCTTGCAATTGTCCTTCTAAATCTGCACCAACAACCCAATAAGGAAAATAAACACCTTGAAGTTGCTTGATTTGTTTTTTATCAAAGAAATCTTTCGGGACAAATCTCTTTTTCCCTACCCAGTCGAGGAAAGCTTTTTCAGCATCCTTCTGTTCAATCTGGAAAGGTAGAACTTTTTCTGGGAGAAATTTCCCAGAGAGACGTTCTGAAAGAACGACAGGATTGTGACAATAATAGCAGAAAGTAGAAGCAGTAGTTGCATCTGTCACAATTTCCGCACCACATGAAGGACAAACAAAGAGTCCAACCTGATCATCAATCGGTGTTTCTGCCTCATCAGTTTCTAAAGGAACATCTGGAATACTTTCTTCTGGAAATCCCTTGTCTTTTTGTTTGGCTTCAAAGGCAGTAACTTCCTCTTCCGTAAAGGTAGATAAGCAGTACTGGCAATGAAACTTTTGACTTTTAGGATCAAATAAGAGGGGACCGCCACAATTAGGACAGAGATGGGTGAGAACCTTCGACTGGCTCATAATTTACCTCTTTTCTGATTTTTATAAAGGTTTAGCAACAAAAGGTTGTCCACATTCTGGACAGAATTTTGGAACACCATTAGCTAAATTAACGACTGCATTACAAGCTGAGCAAGCCATTTCGATCTTTAAGTTAGCTTGCACTTCAGGTTTTTTCTCACCACAGTTTGAACAGAATTTTCCTGCATTTTCTGTACCACAAGCTGAACAAGTCCACGTGTCTTCCGATTTTGTCGCTGCCTTTTCCTGTTGAGCCATTTGGGCTTGATTTGAGGCACTGGCCTGACCAAGCACATCTCCCGCTTGGTTCATTCCCATGCCCATTCCCATAAAGGCTTGCATGGCTCCACCAGTGTTGCTTCCAGCTGCTTCAATACCGCGCGCCACAGCGCCTTGCATATAGCCTTCACGTACACTTGGATCACCTAGCATTGCACCTTGGTTACGCATATTGATTAGTTTTTGGCTGTCATCTGTGTAACTGATTGAGCTTACAGCAACAGCGACCACTTCGATTCCACGAAGTTTGCGCCATTCTTCGTCAAGTGTATCCGCCATATATTTTGAAAGTTCAACAGATTTTGAAGGGAGGAAAGAAACGCGCTCACCTTGTGCTGAGTAGAGGTTGATTGACGTATTCAATGCTGTTAAAAATTCTTGGAGATATTGTTCATTGATATCTGAGATTTCAACTTGTGTTTGATTTTTTGGAATGGCATTAGCATAGAACAAGATAGGATCTGTAATTCTTATCGAATATGTTCCATGTGTACGGAGAAAGAGTTCCGCATTATAGAAGTTATCAAAGTATTGTAAAGGCGTAGCTGTTCCAAACTTAATGCCTTTAATTTCTTGAAGATTAATATAGTAAACTTCTTGTTTTTGAGGTGTCACACCACCAAATTTAAAACGAAAGAAGGCTTCTTGAACAGATTCTTTAAGTCCACCGTTAAACATAGAAGGTGCAGTATCATTTTTGACCGTATAATAACCTTCTTCTGCGGTATAGTCAATGATTTTACCGCCGTCAACAAGGAGCATCATCATATTAGGATAGACATGCACGACAGATCCATCTGTAATGACATCAGAAGTTCCTTTACGATTGCTACCACGTTTATCGTCCTTGCGCACCATAACACCTTTGGTCATAACAGTTTGATCGGACATATCTTCTGGTTCGATGACTTCAAGCCATTGATCGGCTAACGTTCCTCCGAGGCTACTTGTCGCTGCTTTAATGATACCCATATTTTTCTCCTGTCTTTATTTAAATTACACGCTTTCATTATACCATAGAAATAAAGGATTTTTTTACAACTTGAGTAGGATTTATTGATTCTTGTAATTCCTCTTAATTTAAGTTATAATACTTTAAAACCTTTAACTTAGTCCAGAGAGGCTAGCAAGGATACGATAAATTATATCCCCTTTGTTTCGCGTACTTTTAAGTATGAGAAAAGGATGATAGATGCTTTTTGTACACCTGCAGCCTCTCTGCAGGTGTTTTTATTATCATTCTTTCTGCTTTAGCAGATTAGAATGATAATACGCAAGGAGCAAAGCGAGTTGTAAAGCATTAGTTATTATTTCTGCTTTAATATGCTGGTTCATTGTGGATAAAGAACTCTTGACCTGCAAAACGCTTTGGCTAATGGATTCGTTTTATAAAAAGGAGGAGTAATGAAGCTTCAAGAAGAGATGCTTATTGTCAGTCAGAAAGAAGTTGCTGAAGATATTTTTGAGTTGGTGTTGCAAGGCGATTTGGTAGATGATATGGAAATGGCAGGACAGTTTTTGCAATTAAAAGTTCCCAGTCAAGAATTACTTTTACGGCGGCCAATTTCGATTTCGAGTTGGAATAAGCAGGAAAAAACGTGTACATTACTCTATCGTCGAGGTGATAACACCACGGGAACCTACCTTTTGTCAAAAATGGTTGCAGGACAATCAGTGGATATTCTTGGTCCTTTAGGTAAAGGATTTCCAGTTGATGAAGTAACAGAAAACGATCAAGTCCTTATAGTAGGTGGAGGAATAGGTGTTCCTCCGCTGTACGAGTTAGCGAAGCAGCTTAGTAAAAAAGGCTGCAATATTACGGTTTTGCTCGGATTTGCACGTGCGGAAGTCAAGATTCTTGAAGAGCAGTTCGCGCAGCTCCCTAATATTGAGGTAAAAGTAGCTACAGATAATGGTTCTTATGGTTCTCGAGGACATGTTGGGCATTTATTCAATCAGCTTGAACAAGAGGTAGACGTGGTCTATGCTTGTGGTTCACCAATGATGTTAAAAACCGTAGCAACAAGGTTTGAAACTTTAGAGCGCTTGTATTTGTCAATGGAAGCACGTATGGCTTGTGGAATTGGTGCATGTTATGCTTGTGTTGTCCCAGATAAAAAAGACCCAGAACATGCTTTAAAAGTATGTCAAGACGGGCCGGTATTTAAAGGAAATGGAGTAGTAATATAATGAATCGACTTGCAGTGGAACTTCCTGGATTGAATCTAAAAAATCCAATTATGCCTGCTTCAGGCTGTTTCGGTTTTGGCGAGGACTATGCACGATATTATGATTTAAATCAACTGGGTTCCATAATGATTAAGGCCACAACTCTTAAACCACGTTATGGTAATCCAACGCCACGTGTTGCAGAAACAAGTGCCGGCATGCTTAATGCGATTGGTCTGCAAAATCCTGGTCTAGATGTAGTACTCTCAGATAAATTGCCTTGGCTGTATGAAAACTTTCCTGAGCTACCTATTATTGCTAACGTAGCCGGTTCTGAACTATATGATTATGTAGCTGTTTGCGATAAAATAGGGACAGCACCAAATGTTAAAGCTATTGAACTCAATATTTCTTGTCCTAATGTGAAGCATGGCGGGCAAGCATTTGGTACAGATCCGAAAGTTGCTTATGATTTGGTCAAGGCTTGTAAGGAGGTAGCGGATGTCCCACTTTATGTCAAGCTCTCGCCAAATGTGACGGATATCGTAGAAATCGCTCAGGCCGTAGAAGCAGCAGGAGCTGATGGGATTACGATGATTAATACTTTAATGGGAATGCGTTATGATCTGCAGACTCGTAAACCGATTTTAGCCAACATTACAGGTGGTCTCTCAGGGCCGGCGATTAAACCAGTAGCTTTAAAATTGGTTCACCAAGTGGCACAAGCAGTGGAATTACCGATTATCGGAATGGGCGGTGTAATGACTGCTCAAGATGTTCTTGAATTTTATCTGGCTGGTGCAAGTGCGGTTGCAGTAGGGACAGCAAACTTTTCCGATCCCTATGTGTGTCCGAAAATTATTAATGAACTTCCTGAACTTATGGATAAGTATGGGATTGAAAGTTTAGAAGAATTACGTAAAGAAGTAAAAAAGGAGAAAAAAGAAAATGCATGAATCAAGACCAATGGTAGCCCTTGACTTCCCCAGCTTACGCGACGTAAAAAATTTTTTACTGCGCTTTGATGATCACGAAAAACTCTATGTAAAAGTGGGAATGGAGCTCCTCTATCAAGAAGGACCGGTTGTTGTAGATTTCCTTAAATTTCAAGGTCATGATGTCTTCTTAGATTTGAAACTCCATGATATTCCAAATACAGTTGGCTCAGCCATGAAAGGTCTAGCCCGTTTAGGAATAGATATGATTAATGTTCATGCTGCTGGAGGGATTGAGATGATGCAGCAAGCTAAAGAAGGTTTGATAGCTGGAACACCTGCTGGAGAAAAGGTTGCAGATTTGATTGCTGTCACTCAGCTGACTTCCACTAGCCAAGAAAGTATGCACCATGATCAAATGATTATGACAAGTTTGGAAGAATCAGTTCTACACTATGCTAAATGCACAGATGAGGCTGGTTTAGATGGTGTTGTATGTTCAGCTCATGAGGTTCAAAAGATTAAAAGTGTCACACGTCCAGATTTCATCTGTTTGACACCAGGTATTCGTCCTGCAGGCACAGCCAAGGGAGATCAAAAACGAGTGATGACACCAGAAGAAGCACGCAATATCGGATCGGATTATATTGTTGTTGGCCGTCCAATTACTCGTGCTGAAAATCCAATTCAAGCCTATCAAACTATTAAAAATGAATGGAATGGGCGTGCATAATAAAGAAAAAGCTCTGAATGAACCAGAGCTTTTTAAAGTGGCTTTTTATTGGGCGTTCCCGCTTTTCGTGGGTACTTTTTCGGCGTTTCTTTTTTCTTTTCGATAATAGCAATGTGTCGCTCATCACCATTTGGAAGTTGATAATCAATCTGTTCGATAAATTTGCTTCCTAAGACGGCAATTGCATGTTTAGCATCCGAAAGTTCTTCATCAAATTTAGCCGCTTTGAGTGACAAGAGATGGCCATTTTTCTTAAGAAAAGGAATAGTGAGTTCAGAGAGTACACTGAGACGCGCAACTGCGCGTGCTGTAACAATATCAAATTGAGCGCGGTAGTGAGGATTTTGTCCAAAATCCTCAGCGCGACCGTGCAATAAAGTCACTTGCTCTAAGTGCAACTCTTTTGATAAAAGAGACAAGAAGTTGATGCGCTTGTTAAGCGAATCAATAATAGTTACTTGTAGCTCTGGGAAAATAATCTTCATTGGTAAACTAGGAAAGCCTGCCCCGGCACCAATATCAAGGATTTTTAAGGGTTCATTTTGAATGAGCTTGTAGAGAATCGGTGCAATTGAATCATAGAAATGCTTGAGAAAGACTTCTTTTTTCTCTGTAATTGCCGTAAGGTTAATTTTTTCATTCCACTCAACGAGAAGCTCAAAATAGCGTTCAAATTGTTCTTTTTGTTGATCATTTAAGAAAAGGTCAAAAGTTTCAAGTTGCGCATAAAATTCTTCAGGGTTCATTATAAATTCCGTTCCAAAAGTTTTCTTGTAACACTGCTAATGTTATCACGTGTTTGGCCCTCAGGGAGCTTATTAATTAGATTGAGAGCTTGATTAGTATAATATTGGGCCAACTCTTTAGTTTTAGTCAGCGCTCCAGAGCTTTGAATGAAGCTGTAAACTTCTTCAAATTGTTCTTTTTGAATCAAAGATTTCACATGACGATGATCGATCTCTAAAGCAAAAAGAACGGGTGCAGAAAAGATACCTTGCTTGATGTCTTCATGTACAGGTTTTCCCAGAGTTTGACTGTCGCTAGCATAATCAAGATAGTCATCCATAATTTGGAAGGCAATTCCAATGTCCATCCCAATATTATAGGAGAGTTCAGATAAGTGAACATCTTGCATAATTAAAGGAGCGATTGAGGATGACATAGCAAAAAGTTCGCCAGTTTTTCCAGAAATATTTTGAATATAATCATCGAGCGTTTGCTCAAAATCAAAATGTTTGTTGAGTTGTCCAAGTTCTCCGCCTAAAAGGCGTTCAATAGATCCGATGTTTTTTGTTAAATTTGGCAAATCAAAAGAATATTTTGACAAAAGTTTAAAAACAGCTACAAAAAGATAGTCGCCAGCATAAACAGCAATTGACGGATCGTATTTTTTCGAGAGAGTCTCGACACCGCGACGTGTATCTGCTTGGTCAACAATATCGTCGTGAATAAGCGTTGCAGTGTGCAGCATTTCGACGCTTGCAGCAAGTGCGATTTTACTTTTATTATCCATAGCAGTAAAATCAGCAAACATTAATAAATAAGCCGGACGTAGCATTTTTCCACCTGCATCAAACAGGTCAAAAATGGCTGACTTGATTTCTTTATTTTTGATGCCAACCTGTTGCTTCATCAGCTTTTGAACTTTGACTAAGGAAGATTCTAATTTTGGATATTCTGACCAAATTGTATTTTTTACGTCCATTTTTTACTTTCTTTAATAAATAATAACTGTATTGGTGCTACACGCTGAATGATTTGGTTGCCACCAACACCGATGGCAAAACCAGCGAGCATACCGAAAAAAGAGAGCCATGGTAAATAAAGCATTACGGAGCTTGTACCTGTAATAAGCGAAGCAACAAGCAGTTGTCCGAGATTATGAAAGAAGCCTCCGACAACAGAAATACCAATGAGAGAGACCCATTTGGGTCCTAATTGCTTCATGAGGTACATGGCTAAGAGGCTTAAAATAGCTCCTGCCGCAGAGTAGATAACCACAGAAACACCTGTGAATAAGGCAGTAATTAGCAAGCGCAAGACTTGCATTGTCCAAACTTTTCGCCAATCTAAGGTGAAAATGGCAATAATCATTACCAGATTAGCTAGGCCAATTTTGGCTCCCGGAGCAAAAGCGAAGAAGGAGGGAATCCAGCTCTCAAAAATGCCCATAACAACAGCTACTGCAGTGAGAAGTGCTATATAAATATTTTCTTTTACATTCATCCGCTATAATCCACTCCAGATTCTGATTGATCTCCAATGATTTGAATGACTAAATCATGAGGTAAACAAACGATAGTATCGTTAACTTTTGAAATAAAGCCACGTTGCACATCAATTTGATCGCGACAAGAAGCCTTAACAACAGCAATCGCTCCATCCTTTACCTCTATTTCATTGTAATCCCCATCCTCAGAGCGATAAGTCCAGCGCTGATTTTTGCTTAAATCAAATGTTTTAATCACTTTCCCTTGCACACGTAATTGGGCCTTTGTCCCAGCGCTATTGTGAGGCAGGAGAAAAAAAACAGAAAAAGAAGCACAAAATAAGGCAAGAATAATGATAATATCCAGAGCTTTAATCTTGATTTCTTTGAAAAATTTCATCCCCTCCATGATAGCATAATTTAGGCAAAATAAGAAGTTCGGAATGATTTGTTCTTACAAGGAAAAAGGGGATAAGAAGAGCTGCCCAAGCAAACGCTGGACAGCCTTGAATTATTTTTCAGTTTTGCTTTCAGATTTTAAAAGTTCTTCTGCTTTAGCGATGATGTAATCATGCAATTCATCTTTGATTTGTGGATGATTGAGACCATATTCGATAGTTGTTTCAACGAAACCAAATTTATCGCCGACATCATAGCGTTTGCCAGTGAACTCGTGTGCAAAAACGCGTTGTGTTTTATTTAAAGTTTCAATCGCATCCGTCAATTGGATTTCGTTACCTGCACCAGGTTTTTGTTTTTCTAAAACTTGGAAAATTTCTGGAGTTAAGAGGTAGCGGCCGATGATAGCCAAATCAGAAGGAGCATCCTCAACAGCAGGTTTTTCGACGAATTCTGCAACATTGTAAAGACCCTTAGAAACTTCACCTTCTGGAGCAATAACACCATATTTGTCCACATCGTCATGTGGAACTTTCATTACAGCGATTGTTGAAGCGTGTGTCTTCTCATAGTCAGAAATTAATTCTTTTGTGAGTGGTGTACCATCTCCCATGATGTTCATAAGATCGTCACCAAGCATAACAACAAATGGTTCATCGCCAACAAAGGCTTTTGCTTGAAGAACCGCATGTCCAAGCCCCATTGGGTGGCTTTGACGTATAAAGTGAAGATTGATATCTGTTGTTTCTTCAACTAATTTTAAAAGCTCTGTTTTACCTTTTTCTTTAAGGTTTTGTTCCAACTCAATGTTTGAGTCAAAGTGGTCTTCAATAGGACGTTTAGCTTTACCTGTAACGATTAAGATATCTTCAATTCCTGATTTTAAGGCTTCTTCAACGATAAATTGAATCGTTGGTTTATCAACGATAGGTAACATTTCTTTAGCAAGGGCTTTAGTAGCAGGCAAGAAACGTGTACCCAGACCGGCTGCGGGAATAATTGCTTTTCTTACTTTTTGTTTTGGGTTTGTTTTAATCATTTTAAAAATTAGCTCCTTTTGATTTAGATACTGAATTCGTTTTCGGTACGTGTTTCACGGCGCATAATGTCTAAGATGCCTTCACGGGCATCCATATTTTCATAAAGCACCTTGTAGATTGTCTCAGTGATGGGCATATCGATATGCATACTTTGTGCGAGTTCGTAAGCGGCTTTGGTTGTTGAAACACCTTCGATAACCATTCCCATATTTGCTTCGATATCCGCAAGCTTCTCACCTCGACCGAGAGCATCACCTGCTCGCCAATTGCGTGAGTGAATCGATGTACCCGTAACAATCAAGTCACCTACACCAGACAAGCCGCTATAAGTAAGTGGTTGAGCGCCCATAGCAACACCTAAACGGGTAATTTCTGCTAAGCCACGCGTGATAATTGCTGCTTTAGCATTATCACCAAAACCAAGACCATGTAAAGCCCCAGCACCGACTGCAATAATATTTTTCAAAGCACCCGCTGTTTCTACACCAATAACATCCGTATTGGTATAGAGTCGGAAATAATCGTTAGAAAAAATTTCTTGGGCATATTTAGCCGTCTCTAAATCATTTGAAGCAGCAGAGATTAAGGTAATATCACGTCGAATTGTTTCTTCGGCATGCGAAGGACCAGAAACCACAACAATTTCGCTTCGGTATTCTTCTGGAATCTCTTCTTCGAGTATTGAAGAAATACGTTCATGGGTCCCTTGTTCGAGCCCCTTAGATGCATGCATAACTGTCACTTTATGTTTAAGAACTTTTGCGACTTGTTGAGCAACCAAACGTGTGACTTTTGTTGGAACAACGAAAAGAATAGCATCAACATCAGACAAGGCAAATTCGAGATCGGTATAAGCAGAAATTTTCTGATTTAAAGTGATCCCTTTGAAGTAACGTTCGTTGGTATGCTTTTCATTAATTTCAGCAATTTGGTCAACATTGTTTCCCCAAATACGAACTTCATGTCCATTGTCATTAAGAACTTGAGAAAGAGCAGTTCCCCATGATCCAGGGCCGAGCACGGCAATTTTTTGTGGATTCATATTTTTTCCTTTACTAATTTATCCTAGCTTATAAAAGCCCAATACATCCTCATTTTACCATAATCTATATTAAAATTCACTGAAAACCCAAGTGAGAAAATAAAACAAAAAAGGAATTTTGCTTAAAAGATGTCAATAATACAGTAAACGCTTTTATTTATAGCGGGTTCATTGTATAATAAAGTCTAACTATTTTATTATGGAAGAAGGAAGGTGAATATGCAAAGACAAAAACATATTGCGCTTTTGGAACGCTGTGTGGAGATTTCCCAAAATGCTCGCAATCATGGGAATACTCCTTTTGGTGCACTTTTGACAGATAGCAAGGGAAATATTCTCCTAGAACAAGAAAATATTGAAATTACAGAACAGATTTGTACGGGACATGCAGAAACCAGTTTGGCTGCAAAAGCTTCCAAGCTTTATTCCAAAGAATTTTTGTGGCAATGTAAACTTTATACTACAGCGGAACCTTGTGCAATGTGTACCGGAGCTATTTATTGGGGGAATATTGGAACTATCGTTTATGCTCTAACTGAAAAACGTTTGTTAGAACTAACAGGAGACAATGAACAAAATCCCACTTTTGATTTGCCTGCGCAACAGATTATTGATCGCGGACAAAAGCTCATACAGATTATCGGACCCTTTCCAGAAGTAGAGGAAAAAGCTAGAAAAGTTCATGAAGGATATTGGAAATAAAAAGCAAGGAGATTCTAAAATGAAAATCAGAGCACTAGAAAGAACAGACTTAAAAAATATTCATATCATCAACAATGAAGCTAAAACTATGCATTTATGGTTTCAAGAACCTTACGAATCCTTAGATGAATTAACGGCTCTATATGATAAGCACATTCATAGTATGGATGAACGTCGTTTTGTTGTAGATGTGGATGGTGCATTTGCGGGCATAGTAGAATTGATGGAAATCAACTTCATCCATCGTAGTTGCGAAATACAGCTTATCATTACAGAAGAGTATTCTGGTCGAGGCTTGGCACAAGAAGCATTTCACCAAGCCTTAGAATATGCTTTTAAAGTATTAAACATGCATAAAGTTTATCTTTGGGTTGATGTTGATAATGCTCCTGCTGTTCATATCTATGAAAAAGTTGGGTTCAAAATTGAAGGAACAATGAAAGAACATTTCTTTGCAGCTGGAAGTTACCACGACAGTCATTTTATGGGGCTTTTGAAAAAAGATTATTTAAAATAAAAAGGAGAAGAAGATGACAAGCATTCGTCCGGCACATTATTCTGATTTAGAAGAAATAGCACATATTAACGTAGACAATTGGCAAACGACATATGAAAGCATCTTGCCTCCTACTTATTTAGAAAGTTTAGAATATGATACATTTCAGAAAAATTGGGAGCATTTTCTTGCAAAACCCTCACAATATATTCTCGTCAAAGAGTTAGAAAATAACGTTGCAGGTTTCATTGCTTACTCAGAAAGTAGCGACCAGAGAGGTAACTTATACATTGATTCCCTTCACATCTCCCAGAAGTTTCAAAGAAAAGGGGTGGGGACTCAGTTATTGTCACATGTGTTGCAGCAAGCAAAAGAAGCCCAAATGACGGTCACCATTGCAATTCTTAAAAATAATGAAAATGCAAGGAGTCTTTATACAAAGTTAGGTGCAGTACATTTTAAAGATTTTTCGGATAAGTTTGGGGATGTTACTACAGAGTCAGAACTTCTTATTTGGAAATAAGCTTATAATAAATTTAGAAAGAAGGTTTCTGTGCTATCCTTACTAATTGCGACCAAAAAATTATTCACTTCCTTTAGTTTTATCTTAAAAAAGGACGATACAAAAGCTTTGTTTTTCTTGATGGCAACAACCTTGATGAGTGGAACTATCTTTTATTCAACAGTAGAAAAATTTAGCATTCTTGATGCCTTATATTTAAGTTTTATGACCTTAACAACGATAGGATACGGAGACTTGCATCCGATAACTACAACAGGTAAAATATTTACAATGATCTATGCTACGGTTGGTTTAGGTATCATGGCTATGTTCATCTCTGTTATTGCCAAGGCCTTTATATATTCCAAACAAAAGCACAAAGAATAAATGTGCAAAAAAAATCAGTTGTATTTGACAACTGTTTTTTTCTTTTAATACTCATAAACGTTTAATGATGTTGGAGCATATACTGACGAGTCATTGGAAGACCAACACCTGAAGGCCCTTTTGTTAAAAGATATTGAACCACATCAATGTTCCCTGATTCAAAACTAGCGGCACAAGCTTGAAGATAAAGCGTCCACATGCGAGCAAAGGGACGGCCCATTTCCTTTTCAACATCTACAAAAACTTTACTGTAGTTTTCGTTCCAGATTTCTAGTGTTTTTTGATAGTGACGACGTAAAGGTTCCAAATCATCAAGTTGTAATTTTGCAGTCATAATGTGTTCGACATTTTCAGCGATGTTTGGAATATAACCTCCTGGGAAGATATATTTTTCGATGAAAGGATCAACACCTGCTCCACGATGTTGACCAGTAATTCCATGGATGAGGGCACGAGAATTTGGTTTGAGATAATCATAAACCTTTTGGAAATACATTTCTAAATTTTCTTTACCCACATGCTCAAACATGCCCACAGAAGTTACATAATCAAAGGTTCCTTCATTTAGATCACGATAATCTGTAAGGAAGACTTTGACTTTATCCTCAAGTCCGAGTTTTTTTGCCTTATTTACGATATAGTTGTATTGTTCTTCAGAAAGAGTAACACCTACAGTTTCTAAGCCGTATTCTTGTGCAGCGGTAAAGAGCAATGTTCCCCAGCCACAACCAATATCTAATAAACGTCCGCCAGGTGTACTGTTGAGCTTGTCAAGGATATGATGTACTTTAGCGATTTGTGCTTGTTCCAGTGTCATATTCTCATTTTCAAAATAAGCACAAGAATAAGTCATCGTTGGATCCAACCATTTTCTGTAAAAGTCGTTCCCAATGTCATAGTGCTGATGAATATCCTTTTTCGATTGCTTTTGGGAGTGATTGCCCAAGAGTTCAACAATGGATTTTCCGAAGCCTGATTGATTTGTTAAAAAGCTATCTGCTTTACGATAAGCGGAAGCGACAAGTTCTTGAATACTTCCTTCAATTTCGATTTCATCGTGCATGTAAGCTTCAGCAAGAACCAGAGTAGGCATGGATGCTAAATCGCTAAAAGCGAATTTTTTATTGAAAATGATGTGTACTTGAGCTTCACCATCGCCATATTTCTCTGTTTTGCCATCCCAGTAAGTTACTTTTACTGGAATATCAAAGGCAGAGGCGAGAGCTTTGTTTAATACTGTTTTTTCAAATACCAAGTTATTTCCCCTTTTCTAACTTTGCTATAGATAAAACTATACTCCGAGTTTTTTTGAATGTCAAATAGTTAAATTTTACAGATAAATGAGGTAAGTGCTTCATTTATTTGATAGTCTGTTATGACTTCAAGCCCAGCAAGTGATATAATGAATAGCATAAAGATGAGTTAAATTGATAAAAAGTTTTAAATCACCCAATGAATGAAGCTATTAACCATTGGTATTTAAAACTTCTTAAAAATAAATTTAAAAACAGAAAGATAACAATGACAACAACAGGACTTCTTATTTTAACAGCACTTATTATTTGGAACATTATTGTCTTTCTGTTTTATGCTATTGACAAATACAAGGCGCAACATCATTTGTGGCGGATTCCTGAGAAGGTGCTTATTTCCCAGGCAATATTGGGTGGTGGTTTAGGCGCATTTCTAGGTGGAAAAATTTGTCGACATAAAACACAAAAAACATATTTTATCGTTTCATGGTATCTTGGATTGGCTATTGATTTAATTTTAGTGGTTCTGATTTTTAAAACCTTGCTCAAATAAATCAAAACAGGCTTTTCAAAAGGAGTTCACTTATGAAAAATGTAAATTTATCCGCACGTGAAGAACAGATTTTAAACGATATTTATCGATTAATATTGGACGAATCCTTGACGAGCCAAGAACGGGAAGTACTGACTAAGGCGAAAAACTTGATAGAAAGCGGTGACTATGTCCCGCAGATAGTGCAACGTATTCAAGTGAGCGTTACCTTGCTTGCCTTAAACGGAAAATTATCGCCAAATGCAAGAAAATTTAGTCAACAAATTCCTGAAAGGCTTTATGAAATTTTGCCTTTTGGAAGTGTTCCGCTGGGGATAAATCGACCTTTATGATTGATCTAAAATAGGAGGAATAATAATCTGGAAGAAGGAGATGAGAGATGAGGTTATGGCACGAAGATTTAATAAAGCATCTTCCGCGGATGCAATTGCTTGGACAGCACAGAGAATGCTGTGCTTTGAGAGGGAGAGGCTGGGGCAAGCCACACGCGACTGTAAATTATGTTTTTGATTATTCACCCTATAAATTATTTCAATATCATCAACAAGTTATGGAGGAAATGAAGCGAAGAGGATACAAACCGGCTAAGGAATGGGAAAGTCCCTTGTACCGTGGAAACCATTGTTCAAGTTATGAGTCACTGGAGACTATGTCTTTGACTGTTCCTATTTATCCAGAGCATAATGTAGATTATTTGATAGAATGCCTGGATAACTTAAAGGCTAAAAATGTGCTGATTGAACTCTAATTATAAGGAGTTATATTATTAAAATTAAAAAAACAAGTGCAAAAATTTCAGTATCTATTCGCTCTCTTTTGATAATCCTAGTTGCTGCCCTATTGTTTTATTTCAGCCCACTTTTATTAGTGTTGGGTTCTTTTGCATTGACGGATATAAGCGCCAAAATGTATAGCCAACAAAATATTACGGACATTATTAACGATCCACAGATGCGAGGCGCTAAGATTCAGCAGGATAAGGACAGTTCGAGTTTATCATGGGATGCCTTAAGCACTCCTATGATAAATATCAAAAATGCTTCTACCAAAGATCTGGAACGATTAGCAAAATCTGTTTATGGTAAAACAAATTATGACAGATGTGCCGTCAAAAAAATGAATCTTGACACTAAAGTAGAATTTTATAAAGAAGATTCCCTTATTTATACTGTTAATTTTACAGGAAATTAGTGCTCACAGCCAAAAAGAAAAACAAGAAAGTCAAGGAGGAAGAGAAAATGGAAAATAAAAAAATGAGTTTAATAAATGCAGTAATGAGTGCCTTTTTAGGAAGCGTCCTCATTGTGTTGTCTCTTTTTGGCTTTCAACTTTTCTGGAATACTAATCCATACTTTAATGGGGTTCACGGACACGTACCAGAGAACTGGAATCTTCAATTATTATTAGGTATGTTTGGTGTAACAGTAATTATTAGTATTATTTTGATTATTATGGGGGTTGTTGACCGTAAATCTTCAACAGAAAAAGATACTAGGCGTGCAGGTTTTTATTTTATCTTGGGTGGAATATTTGGATTGTTTCCATTTTTAGGCTTTGTTGGAGGAATCTTGACTTGGATTGGCAGTGGAATGAGTGTCAAGGATTAATAATAGTATTAACAATTACTTATGAAATAGAAGTTGTGGAAGGAATGAATTAAAATGAAAAAAGCACAACCTTTTGAAGCTTACTTTAATGATAATGACTTAAGTGAAGAAAAACTTGCGAGAATGCGACTTACACGACAGTTGGTCCATACTATCTATCCTGATGTGCAAGAACGTGTTTCTTATGCAATGCCAGGTTTTTACCCTAAACAGGCCAAGAAAGCGACACAACAACTTTTTTTACTAATGGCTAATAAGGGCTGGTTAGGTATTTATGGAACACAAGGTATGAAAGAAAGCGATTTTTCTGATTTTGCTGATTATGGTCTTGAATTTGGAAAAGGGTCACTTAAGATCCCCTACGATATGCCGGAGCTTGAGTATAAAAAATTGCTTCAACTCATAATGAGTTATAATGCTAAGAGAAATGGATTTGATATCTCTTAGCTATAAAGGTTCTATATATGTATCGTATGACTTTACTGATTGAGCTTCTAGAATAAAAAAATGATAAAAAAACAAAAAATATTTATTGCTCTTCTAGTAATGAGTTTCTTCATCATCTTTGCTCCCCATGTTCTGGCATTAGCTGGGGGCTTCCATGGAGGTGGAACTACGGGTGGTGGAGGTTTCCATGGAGGGACTGGAGGCATTCACACTAGTAATAACTCACCATCAAGTGTGGAAGGTGGTATATCAAATAAAGTAAAGCTTATGCTTTCTCTTGTAGGTCTTGGTATTATCATAGCTATTAGTGCAGTTATTAAACCTAAGGGAATATATACTGAGGGAGTTCATATTGATGATATGGAACTTTCTAATGCCATAAAGAAACAGTTCTTATCTATTCAAGATGCTTGGAATACACAGGATATATCAAGAGTATCGCAGTTATATAGCGAAAAACTTTATACCAAGCATACTAAAACTTTGTTAAGCTACTTAGATAAGCGAAAAATAAATCACACAGAAAATATTGAAATCGAAGGACTCAGTCGCCTATACTGGAAAAAATCTAACACTTTCGAGATAGATATATCTTTTAAAGCTGTTGATTACGTAATAGATAAGGATACTCAACAAATACTAAAAGGTCTTCCCAATTATCAACAAAAATTTAAACAAAGATGGACATTTGTTACTGATAAAGAAGGAATGAAGGTTGATAAGATTAAGGAATTTAAGATTTAAAACTATTATTTTCGAGATATTTACTTGAGGTTTACATTTTTATCATGCACCTCTTGATTAAAGTAGTGTTCTAATAAATATGAGTGCTGTACATCACTTTTACACATTGAAATGTTTCTACGAGTGAAAAAGGATAGTTACATTTATTGATGTTATAATTGGAAGTATTAACTCCTTTTCTAGGGAGGTAATTCTACGTAATGGCAAATCCTAAAAATCCTTATAAAATAAAAAAACGAACATCTCTAGGTGTTCAGAGTTATTAAAAAGATTGGAAAAATTCATGAAATTTATTATTTATAGTTGTGAAATAGTAGCAATAATTTTATTGTACTTATTTGCGCCATTAAGTCTTTTGCTTAAAATTATAGGTTTTGTAATAATTATTTGCATTTCACAGTACGCCCTTTCAACCTTAAAAGAGAATGAGACGAACGATACTCTTTCTTAAAATTTACGCTGAATTTTCAGTTTTTTCACTAGAGTGTGATGAACTCTCAAAATAAAAGGAACACTAATTCATGACTAAAAAATATATTAACCTATTGATCACGTTACTTTCACTTATTGCTATTGGAATAAATTTTATATTTTATAACAGCAATCCTTATGTATCCCTCGTAATTGCTGTTGTTTTACTATTCAATCTTTACTTTTCACTACCTAAAAGAACATAGAAACCAAGCCAGACCACAAATAAAGAAGTATAAAAGAGATATATTTGAGAAAAAGGAATGAAAAAACTTTTTTCTCTTTTTTTCTTACGAAAAATTATATCTGCAGTCTTCAAAAATCGAGCTTATAATCTTACGATAAGCACTCTTATCTCAAATTAGAAATCATACGAAAGTCTGAAAAGTTTCCTTCAGAATATGATAAAATTAAAGTATAGCCAGTTGGCTGATGAAATAAGTAAAGAAAGCTTGTTATAACAGGAAAACAAGAATGGAGGCTAAAAATGCATATGACAGGAATGATGATGGGTGGAATGCATGGATTCATACGAACAATTCTAATTCTACTAGTGGCACTTTGGCTGATTAGCTTAATGAGAAACAAATCGAATAAAAAGAATAAAACAGCAAAAAAACCACCGCGTAAAGAAAATATACAACGCTATCAAGAAGCAGGACTTTCTGAGAGTGACATCGAAATTTTTCGTGACACTTTAGCAGATGCTAAAGAAAACATTGAAAAATGGGAAGCAAATACGAAGAAAAATGACGAGCTACAAGTTGTGGAATCTGTCACAGGTGGCCTTGAAGCAAGTAAACTACTCTTCAGACATATCGTGCAAAACCCAACACAATTGACAAAACAGAATGATTTTCTCTATAAAGATTTACCCAATATGGTAAAATTAACAGAGAAATATCTGGAAATGCAAAAACAATCTGTTAAATCTGATGAAGTTAGTCGTGATATGGATGAAACACTGCTTCTGATTAAGACACTGGCAACAAATATCTCGAAAAATTATCATGAAGTTTTGATGGATGATGTCAATGTTATTAAGCATGAAGTAAAGTTTGATTAAGGAGTGAGGATGGAAAACCCTATTTTAGATGAATTAATTAATGGTGATAAAGTCGTGAAAGAAGCAGAAGCGCTGTCTGAAACTCAAAAGACAGAACTTGTTGATATGCATCAAAGAGCTTCTTTGCGCGCGATAGATGTTCTAAGTCCAGAAGAGCGTGAAAAAGCGAAGGAACTGGCTAAACAACTCGATGAGAATAGCTCACAGTCTGTGATTGCTTATGGGGCAAATGCGCAAGATAAGATTTCAGCTTTTTCACAAAGTGTTTTGGATAAAGTACAGGCGCAAGATTTAGGAGATGTCGGCGGCTCTTTGACTGATTTGATGTACAATCTCCAACAAGCAAATCCTAATGAACTTGTTGCTGAAAACAAAAGTGTTTTCCAAAAAATGTTTGGAAAAGTTAAAAAATCAATCTTTGAAGTCACTCAAAAGTACCAAAAAATTGGTGCTGGAATTGATAAAATTTCGGCAAAACTTAATAATGAGCAACAAGGGCTTCTTCAAGACAATGAGATGCTTGATAAGCTTTATGATGAAAATCTCAACTATTTTAAAGCCCTTAATGTTTACATTGCAGGAGCAGAATTTAAGATTGAAGAGCTAGAACAAGAAATCCTACCAGCAGCACGTCAAGAAGCTCAAGGTGCTGGTGATGATGGGGCTTTAGCAGTTCAAAAGGTAAGCGATCTTGAAGCTTATAAAAATCGTTTAGATAAACGGGCGCACGACTTGCGTTTGGCGCGTCAATTAACGATTCAGCAAGCTCCACAGATCCGTTTGATTCAAAATACAAACCAAGAGCTTGCAGAAAAAATTCAAACCTCAATCAATACAGCGATTCCTTTGTGGAAAAACCAAGTCGCAATTGCCTTGACTCTATTGAAGCAAAAAGATGCTCTAGCGAGTCAACGTATTGTTTCAGAAACAACCAATGATCTTCTACGTAAGAATTCTGAAATGCTTAAATCTTCAACGATTGAAGCAGCTGAAGAAAATGAACGTGGACTTATTGATGTGGAAACATTAAAAGTTACACAACAAAATCTTATCGATACAATTCAAGAAACTATGCGCATCCAATCTGACGGACGTCAAAAACGTCAGCAAACTGAGCAAGAATTGGTCAAAATGGAAGATGAAATTAAGCAAAAATTGCTCGAACTTTCTAATAAAAAATAAGCAAAAAGTCAAGTATTGATATATACCAATTCTTGACTTTTTTAGTACCGAGTGTTAAAATGTTGGAGAATACAAAGTATCGGAGGAACCCTTTTATGACTTACTATATTAAAGCAGACAAATTTTTCTATCCTTATGAAGTGAAAACAGGTGGTTTCCTGCAAATCACAGACGGCAAATTTGGAAAGTGGACAGCAGATGCTCCAGCTGGAGCTGATATTCTAGATTATTCAGGTCAATCCATTGCTCCTGGTCTGGTAGACACACACATTCACGGTTTTGGTGGAGCAGATACTAATGACCGTAAAATCGAAGGTATCGTCCAAACAATGAGTGAAGGACTTTTAGCAGCAGGTGTTACAAGTTTCTTCCCAACAGCTGTGACTGCAAGTCATGAAGAATTGTTGGAAGTCGCTGATGAAATTGGTTCAAATGTAGATAAAGCAGCTGGCGCTAAAATCCGTGGTCTCTTCTTTGAAGGTCCTTACTTCACGGAAGAATTTAAAGGTGCTCAAAATCCTAAGTACATGCGCGACCCTTCATATAGCGAACTTGCTGAATATGGTGAAGCAGCCAAAGGTTTGCCAATCAAAATTGGGATTGCACCAGAACGTGAAGGTTCAACTTCCTTTGTGAAAGAAGCAGTGGAACATGGCTTTACAATCGCCCTTGGTCACTCAAATGCGACTTATGCAGATGCTGTAGAAGCTGTTCAAGCTGGTGCTTCAATGTGGGTACATGCTTTTAATGGTATGCGCGGTCTTAATCACCGTGAGCCTGGTATGGTTGGAGCGGTCTTCAACTTACCAAACACTTATGCAGAATTGATTTGTGATGGCTTCCACGTACGTCCAGAAGCATGTCAGATTTTGATGCGCGAAAAAGGTACAGACCATGTCGTATTAATTACAGACTCAATGCGAGCTGCTGGATTAAGCGATGGTGAGTATTACCTTGGCGAGTTCCCAGTAATCGTTAAAGATGGTGCCGCACGTTTGAAAGAAGGGGGCAACCTTGCTGGGTCAATTCTTTTGCTCAAAGATGCAGTGAAAAACGTTGTAGATTGGCAAATTGCAACACCAGCTGAAGCTGTAAAAATGGCTTCTTTGAATGCTGCTAAATCTACGAAGATTGATGATGTTTGCGGCCAAATTAAAGAAGGCTTAGATGCAGACTTTATCGTTCTGGATGAACACCTTGAGCTTGTTGCAACTTATCTTGATGGTGAAAAACGTTATCAAGCCTAAAAAAATAGTTCCGTAAAGGAACTATTTTTATAACTTTAAAATACAAAAAGAGTTTTAGACAGTAATAATCTTTTTGTAATCTGAAAACCATTACATTTGAAAAACTATAAATAAAAACGCTGTCATAGCGTTTTTATGAGATTTTTTTTTCGTATCGTGATATAATAAACAATGAAATAAAAATTGAACTTTAAATTTGCAATTGCAAATATAAGTATCAGATATGATGGAGGAAAAAACTTTAATGAAACGCATTGCAGTTTTGACTTCTGGTGGTGATGCACCAGGTATGAACGCAGCTATTCGTGCTGTTGTTCGTAAAGCGATTTCTGAAGGTATCGAAGTTTACGGTATCAACCACGGATATGCAGGGATGGTAGCGGGCGATATTTTCCCACTAACATCTGCAAGTGTTGGTGATAAAGTTGGACGTGGCGGTACATTCTTGTATTCAGCACGTTTCCCAGAGTTTGCTCAACTTGAAGGGCAACTTGCGGGTATCGAGCAACTTAAAAAACATGGCATCGAAGGTGTTGTTGTTATTGGTGGTGATGGTTCTTATCATGGTGCAATGCGCTTGACTGAACATGGTTTCCCAGCAGTAGGACTTCCAGGTACTATTGATAATGACATCGTTGGTACAGATTTTACAATCGGTTTTGATACAGCTGTATCCACAGTTGTGGATGCCATTGATAAAATTCGTGATACATCATCATCTCACCACCGTACTTTCGTTGTAGAAGTTATGGGACGTAATGCTGGAGATATCGCGCTTTGGTCTGGTATCGCTGCAGGTGCTGATGATATTGCAATTCCTGAAAAAGAATTCAAATTTGAAAGTATCGTACGTAATATCAAATCAGGATATGCCAAAGGTAAAAACCACCACATCATCGTAGTTGCTGAAGGCGTTATGTCGGGTGAAGAATTTGCTATGAAGCTGAAAGCTGCTGGTGATGATTCTGACCTTCGCGTATCTGTTCTCGGTCACATCCAACGTGGTGGATCACCTACAGCGCGCGATCGCGTTCTTGCATCACGCATGGGTGCTCGTGCAGTAGAATTGCTTCGTGATGGTATTGGCGGTGTAGCTGTCGGTGTTCGTAACGAACAACTTGTCGAAAGCCCAATCCTTGGTACTGCAGAAGAAAATGCCCTTTTCAGTCTGACAGATGAAGGTAAAATCGTTGTCAACAATCCACACAAAGCTGGATTGGAACTCTATCGTTTAAACGCTGATTTAAACAACCTTGACATCAAATTTAATTAAGTTATTGTTAGTAATCTTATTTGGTTGATGTCAGAGTGAAGTTAAAACACTGAATGCTCACATTGACTAAATAATGAGTACATTTATAAAAATAGGAGAATTACTCAAAATGAACAAACGTGTAAAAATCGTCTCAACACTTGGCCCTGCAGTAGAAACTCGTGGTGGTAAAAAATTCGGAGAAAAAGGATACTGGGGAGAAGAGCTTGATGTTGAAACATCAGCACAAACCATTGCTGATTTGATCAAAGAAGGTGCTGACGTTTTCCGTTTTAACTTCTCTCACGGTGACCACGCTGAACAAGCTGCTCGTATGGCAACAGTACTTCGTGCTGAAGAAATTGCTGGCCGTAAAGTTGGTTTCTTGCTTGACACTAAAGGTCCAGAAATGCGTACAGAAGTGTACGAAGATGGTGCAGACGAATACAAATATGTTACTGGTGACCAATTCCGCGTTTCTACAAAACAAGGTTTGAAATCAACTCGTGATAACATTGCCTTGAACGTTGCTGGTGGTCTTGACATCTTTGATGATGTTGAAGTTGGTCAAACTATCCTTATCGATGATGGTAAATTGGGGCTTACAGTAGCTGCTAAAGACGTTGAAGCACGCGAATTCGATGTTGTAGCACAAAATGACGGTGCTATTGGTAAACAAAAAGGTGTTAATATCCCTAACACTACAATTCCTTTCCCAGCTCTTGCAGAACGTGACAACGACGATATCCGTTTCGGTCTTTCACAACCAAATGGTTTGAACTTCATCGCAATCTCATTCGTACGTACTGCGAAAGACGTTAACGAAGTTCGTGCTATCCTTGAAGAAACTGGTAACACACACGTTCAACTTTTGGCTAAAATCGAAAACCAACAAGGTATTGATAACCTTGATGAAATCATCGATACAGCTGACGGTATCATGATTGCTCGTGGTGACATGGGTATTGAAGTACCATTTGAAATGGTTCCAGTCTTCCAAAAAGAAATCATCCGTAAAGTTAACCAAGCAGGTAAAATCGTTGTTACAGCAACAAACATGCTTGAGTCTATGACTGAAAAACCACGTGCAACACGTTCTGAAATCTCTGACGTCTTTAATGCTGTTATCGATGGTACTGATGCAACTATGCTTTCAGGTGAGTCAGCTAACGGTAAATACCCACGTGAATCAGTTCGTACAATGGCTACAGTTAACAAAAACGCTCAAACATTGTTGAAAGAATACGGACGTCTTCACCCAGAAAACTTCGATAAAGATTCAGTAACAGAAGTTGTAGCATCAGCAGTTAAAAACGCTGCAGAATCAATGGAAGTTAAACTTATCGTTGCTTTGACTGAGTCAGGAGCAACTGCTCGTTTGATTTCAAAATACCGTCCAGAAGCTGATATCTTGGCAATCACTTTTGATGAAAAAGTTGAACGCGGATTGATGATCAACTGGGGTGTTATCCCAATGCTTATGGACAAACCAGCTTCAACAGACGATATGTTCGAAGTAGCTGAAAAAGCAGCCTTGGCTTCAGGTCTTGTTGAATCAGGTGATAACATCGTTATCGTTGCTGGTGTTCCAGTTGGTTCAGGACGTACAAACACAATGCGTATCCGTACTATCAAATAATAAAAATTTTTCAAGAGCAGTTTTTGCTCAAAAAAAAAGCATCCAATGTGGTGCTTTTTTTGATTGATTTTCTTTATGGAAAGCTCACGAAATATAAACGTATCACGCTTTAAATGTAAGCGTTATAATGTGATATAAATCACTTTCCAATGTGACAAGAATGTGAAAAAATGCTATAATAATATAGTAAACATTATTATTGCATTCAGGAAAGGAATGAACAATTATGACTAAACAACATAAAAAAGTTATCCTCGTTGGTGATGGTGCCGTAGGTTCAAGCTATGCTTTCTCACTTGTAAACCAAGGAATCGCCCAAGAATTGGGTATCGTAGATATTTTCAAAGAAAAAACACAAGGTGATGCAGAAGACCTTTCACACGCTCTTGCGTTCACATCTCCTAAGAAAATCTATTCAGCAGACTACTCTGATGCACATGATGCTGATTTGGTTGTGTTGACTTCAGGTGCGCCACAAAAACCAGGTGAAACTCGTTTGGATCTTGTTGAGAAAAACTTACGTATCACTAAACAAGTTGTTACTGAAATTGTAGCATCAGGTTTCGATGGTATCTTCCTTGTTGCTGCTAATCCTGTTGATATTTTGACATATGCAACTTGGAAATTCTCTGGTTTCCCTAAAGAACGTGTTATCGGTTCTGGTACTTCACTTGACTCAGCACGTTTCCGTCAAGCATTGGCAGAAAAACTTGATATTGACGCGCGTTCAGTTCACGCTTATATCATGGGTGAACACGGTGACTCTGAGTTTGCTGTATGGTCACACGCTAACGTTGCAGGTGTTAACCTTGAGGAATTCCTCAAAGATACTCAAGGCGTTAAAGAAGAAGAATTGGTTGAGCTTTTCGAGTCAGTTCGTGACGCTGCTTACTCTATCATTGAGAAAAAAGGTGCGACATTCTATGGTATCGCTGTAGCTCTTGCTCGTATCACAAAAGCTATCCTTGACAACGAAAATGCTGTATTGCCACTTTCAACTTTCCAAGAAGGTCAATACGAAGGCGTTGAAGGACTTTACATTGGTCAACCAGCTATCGTTGGTGATAAAGGTATCGTTCGTCCAGTCAACATTCCATTGAACGACGCTGAATTGCAAAAAATGCAAGCTTCAGCTAAACAACTTAAAACTATTCTTGACGAAGCTTTCTCAAAAGAAGAGTTTGCTTCAGCATCTAAAAACTAAGTATAAAAAAATACCTAAATTTGGGTATTTTTTTTTTTGAGCTTTTTTCAATTTTTTTTCGTACTAAATAATAAGAATAAAAAAGTTGAGGAAAAAGATATGATATGGCTAAAAAAGTACACTATGGCAAAGTTTTTCAAAAGATAAGGAAGAGAAGAAAGTTATCTCTGAAGGATTTCGAGGGGATCGTTCCGCGTAGGAGTCTGTCTCGTTATGAAAGAGGGGAGACTGTGTTCTCGATAGTTAAACTGCAGGCATTATTGGAAAGTATTGACTTAAATATTATTGATTTTTATCATCTGGCCCACAAAGAGAAGATATATGGCAGATACGGAAAAATATTTACAAAAATCAGAAAACAAAACGGCTTTTCACGAGAAGCCTTTACGCATCTTTCTATTTCTGAGGCACAACTGAAACTTTTTGAGTCAGGAAGAATTATGTTTGAGTTTGATAAACTATATGCGATGCTTATGGAGATGAATACAAGTCTTGAAGATTATTGTTCTCTCCTCGAAAAAGGTAGTGAAAGTCCTGTAGAGTATGTACTGAAGCAGGTAGACTTTGCTTATTATAGTGCTGATACTACGATGCTGAATAGTTTATATGCGGAGCTTGATGAGTATAGTGAGCATTTTTTCCTATCCCTTTGCCTCAAAGGAATCTTGAATAAAATTTCTGAACAAGAGATTCTAGAACTAAAAAACTATTTTATTACAAGAGAATATTGGACAAATCAGGAGCTTTTTATTTTTCAATATAGTTCTAAGTTTTTAAGTTCAGACCACTTGAAGTTAATTTGTGAAAATTTGCTGTCTTCTAAAACAATTTTTAAAGGACAAAATATCTACCAAAGACGTTTAGTTTTGGCGGGCCTTGAAATAATGCTCTTAAAACTAAAGGAAAATAGTCTTATTGAAGCAGCATATTTTTTGAAATTTGCTAGAGAATTTGTTCATGAAACAGATGAACTTACCAAAATTGCTTGTCTTTTTGTAGAATGTTTATTTAAATACAAACAAACTGGAAAAGTACAGTATAAAACTACAATGAAGTCTATCTGCAAAGCTTCTTATATGTATGATGGACTCATGAAAAAATGGTATCAGAAAAATTATGAAAGCTATGTAAAGTAGGGTATATCTAATTAAATATGGATTATCAAAGAGCTCTAGATGATTTATATTTAAAGGAACTTTTATATAGAGAAAAGATAAGGAGGTTAATTATTCATAGTTGGGATGTGTCATCCAGAAGAAATTGGAAAAAGAAAGGAAATATCGTGAAAAGGACTATTATTCGTTTAAGCAGCATAGTAACGTTATTCTTAGCTTTTGTACTATTTTCTGCTTCCATTGCTTATGCAGAAGACGGAGCGGGCATTTCTTCATTAGTTGAATCTACTCTTGTAAGGGATTCAACTTTTGATTTAGAAGCTTTACCACACGAGGGAGAAACTAAGACAGTGAGAGACAAGAATGGAGAAGAAACTCATTTTTCAGTAATACCTGAAAACAGTAATTTAAATCGTATAGCTAATGGAAAATATAGGATAAGCGCTTGTGGGATTGGCTGGAGAGTTACTTATTATATCAGAGTAGTTAATAATAGGATACTTTCCGCATATGATTTAAATTACATTATAGCAATGCCTATTCGTTCCTCTAATGTAAAAGTTGATCATAGTAGGCAAGCAACGGTACGCTTTGGTTTTAATACACCAATCCACAATGTACTTTCTTGGACAGGGAGGGTTCGAGTAAGATTGGATAATTCTAATAGGATAGTGGTATATAATAATTGATTTTAGTTAGTATAGTTTTTATAATAATCATAGTTTTAATTGTCGTACTCGTTTATCTCCTCAAAAAACTTATTTTGAAAATAAATAAGTAACCATCCGTAATGATGTGATATATGATTCGATTAATCCTTATAAAATAAAAAAAGCATTTCAATTTGAGATGCTTTTTTTATTTTATTTCGTTTTAATATAGTTAACACCGTCAGCTTTAGGGGCAACAGCTTTTCCAAGAAAGGCCGCAAGAACGATGATTGTTACTACGTATGGTGCCATTTGGAGGAAGGCAGAAGGAATTTCTTTGATAACGGGAATTTGGCCGCCTACGACTGCCAGTGAGGTAGAAAGTCCAAAGAGGAGGGAAGCAAGCATCGCTCCAACAGGATTCCATTTACCAAAGATCATAGCAGCCAATGAGATGAAACCTTGCCCTGCGATTGTAGCCACAGAGAAGTTACCCGAGATAGATTGGGCATAAATTGCACCACCAATACCACCAAGGATACCGGAGATGATAACCCCAGCATAACGCATAAGGTAAACATTGATACCGAGAGTATCTGCTGCTTGAGGGTTTTCACCTACTGAGCGGAGACGAAGTCCGAATTTCGTTTTAAAGAGAAGATACCAAGAGAGGAAGGCAACGAGAATTGCAAGAAAACCTGGTAGTGAAGTCTGTGAGAAGAAGATTTGTCCAATCATAGGAATTTTTGAGAGAACAGGGAAATTCCAGTAACCAATTTGGTTAGTAATATTTACCTGTCCAGCATTGTAAAACGTTTGAATTAAGAATACGCCAAGCGCAGGAGCCATTAAGTTAAGAACTGTACCTGAGACGATATGGTCAGCGCGGAAGTTAATGGTTGCTACCGCATGAATCAGGGAGAAGATACCACCAATAAATGCTCCAAAGAGGATGGAGAGCCAAGGTGTCATTCCACCAAATGTTTCTGTGAAAGTAAGGTTAAAGACGACAGAACTGAAAGCCCCCATTGTCATAATACCTTCTAAACCAACGTTGACGATACCACCACGTTCAGAGAATACTCCACCGATACTTGTAAAAATTAGAGGTGTTGAGTAAATAAGCATATTTGCAACAATAATTTGCAATGTATCTACGATATTCATTATGCTTTTTCTCCTTTCTTCTTAATATTTGGGAGAACTTTTTCGATAATATATTTTACGGCAATAAAGAAGATGATTGTAGCTGTGACAATCTGTACAATTTGCGGCGGAATATTATCGATATTACTCATATTTCCTGAACCTGTTTGAAGCATTGAGAACAAGAAGGCAGCAAATAGGATACCGACAGGATTTGTTTCACCTAAGAGAGCAACAGCCATACCGTTGAAACCAATGTCTAGTGTTGCGGACTGTGTGACGAAGTTTTGCATGTATCCAAAACCGTAAACTACACCGCCAAGACCTGAGAGAGCTCCGGCAACTAGCATTGACATGATGATTGTACGTTTGGCTGAAATCCCTGCATACTCAGAAGCATCTGGATTTAAACCGACAGACTTAATTTCAAAACCAAGTGTAGTCTTAGAAAGGACAATAGCCATAATGACAAGAACGATTAAAGCAATAAAAAGGCCAATATTCAAGGTTGAATTATTTGTCAAATCTGACAACCAACCTGTACGGAAGGAAGCATTTGCACTAATCAATTTTGTTTGGTCTGTTGAGTTAGGCATCATGATTTTTGAACTAAAGACATCATGAATCAAGAAGGTTGACATAAAGAGGATGACATAGTTAAGCATGATGGTAGTGATGACTTCCGAAGTACCTAAGAAAGCACGTAAGATACCAGGAATTGCACCCATGAGAGCTCCAAAGAGCATACCGATAATGATTACTAATGGAATCATAATTGGTTTAGGGATGTCAGGGAAACTAAGGGCAAACCACATTGACATAATCCAACCTGCAAGAGCCTGACCTGACATACCGATATTAAAGAGACCGGCCTTCATACCAACAGAGAAACCTAAGGCACAAAGAATCAAAGGCCCCATAGTTTGAAGTGTTTCACCAATGGCACGTGGTGTACCAAAGGCACCGATAATTAAATCTTCGTAACCATATATAGGATTAAAGCCGAAGATGAGCATAATGATTGCACCAATTAAGAAACCAGAAAGTACGGCGATAATAGGTACAAGGATTTTTTTAGTTTTGCTGTTCATTGATATTACCTCCGACCATGAGAATTCCAAGTTCTTGTTTGCTTGTCGTTTCAGGACTGACAATTCCTTGAATTTGTCCATCGTGAATAACAGCAATACGGTCCGAAACATTCAGAATTTCATCTAATTCAAAAGATACAACGAGCACAGCTTTTCCTTCATCACGTGCTTGAATCAAACGCTTGTGGATATATTCAATGGCACCGACATCAAGCCCACGTGTTGGTTGAGCAACAATAAGCAAGTCAGGATTACGATCGACCTCACGCGCAATAACAGCTTTTTGTTGGTTCCCGCCTGAAAGTGATTTGAAAGGAATTTGTTCACCAGCACCGCGGACGTCGAACTCTTCCATAAGTTCGCGGGCTTTAGCATTGATTTTATTGTAATCCAAGAAACCGTACTTACTTAATGGTGCTTTGTAATAAGTTTGAAGCGCAATATTTTCAGCAACAGTCATCTCGAGTACTGCACCATCACGGTGACGGTCTTCTGGGACATGACCTACAGAATCTTCAATGATTTTACGAGGTTTGTGAGTGGTGATGTCTTTACCTTTGAGTTTAACAGAACCAGAATCAATCTTCATCAAACCAGTAATGGCTTTAATCAATTCTGTTTGACCATTGCCATCAATACCAGCAAGACCGACAATCTCCCCAGCACGGACATCTAAAGAAAGTCCTTTTACAGCGAAGGAACCACGTTTTTCTTTAACAGAAATATTATCAATACAGAGAACAACGTCCTGCGGTTGAGCAGCTTCTTTTTCCGTTTTGAAAGATACAGAACGCCCCACCATCATTTCAGCGAGTTCTTTATTTGACTTATCTCCCAGTTCGACTGTTTCAATAGAAACACCGCGGCGAATAACAGTAATACGATCAGCTACCGCACGGATTTCATCAAGCTTGTGGGTAATAAGAATGATGGACTTGCCTTCTTTAACCAAATTGCGCATGATTTCCATGAGCTCAGTGATTTCAGAGGGAGTCAGCACAGCTGTAGGTTCGTCAAAAATTAAGATATCTGCTCCACGATAAAGTGTCTTCAAAATTTCAACACGTTGCTGCTGTCCAACAGAGATATCGCGAACAAGTGCATCGGGTTCGACAGAAAGTCCATAACGTTTTGACAATTCCACGATTTTATTTCGAGCTGTTTTAAGGTCAAGGCTTAAGCCTTTCGTCACTTCACTTCCGAGCATGATATTTTCAGTAACAGTAAAGGCATCAATCAGCATGAAATGCTGGTGAACCATACCGATACCAAGCTGAGAAGCTTTTGTTGGAGAGTCTATTTGCTCGAGTTTGCCGTTAACATGAATCTCGCCTTCTGTAGGTTCCAGAAGACCAGAGAGCATGTTCATCAGAGTTGATTTACCGGCACCATTTTCACCGAGCAAGGCGTGAATTTCACCTTTTTTCAGCTCCAAGTTGATCTTGTCGTTTGCGACAAAGTCACCAAACTTTTTGGTAACGTTGATCATTTGGATAACATTTTCGTTGGCCATGGCGGCTCCTTCTAAAAAAATTTATGACATAATGCCTAAAGTTAAAAAAGAAAGACTTACTGGAAAGCCCTAATATAGCTACACTTTAGACAAAATAATTACATTTTATTATAACAAATATCGGGGCTTTTATAAAGAACTTTCTATACCTAAAAATGAAGCGTTTTCACAAATTGTTAAAGTTTTCAGTGTTTTAAAGGGTTTTTGACAATTTTTACATAGAAAATTTAACGGGACTTTGATAAACTAAAAAGTTCACAAAAATTATATGTGAACTTTTTTTATTTTATTTTTGCATTTTTGATGATGGTCTCATCAGGCGTAACACGAATAGTTTTTTGACCAGTATAAGTCACAAATCCTGGAGGAGTTCCTGTTGGCTTATGAAGTTTCTTCACATCAATCATATCAACCTGTACTAAGTTAGAATAACGGGCCTTAGAAAAATAAGCTGCGAGTTCTCCGGCGAAAGTTATCGTTTCATCTGAAGGATTTGCATTCCCAGTAATTAAGACATGGGAACCAGGAATATCCTTCACATGGAACCAGAGGTCACCTTTACGACTGAGTTTAAAACTGACTTGCTCATTTTGAAGGTTATTTTTACCGACAAGAATAATCGTTCCATCTTCAGCTTGATACTTTTCTGGAGGCAGCATTTTTTGTTTTTTATTATTCCGATATTTTGCCTTAACAAATCCTGTTTGGATGAGTTCTTCACGGATATCGGCAATTTCAACGACGTCAGCATGCGTAAGATTAGCTTCAACAGATTCCAAGTAAGAAATTGTCTGTTTAGTGTTCGCGATTTGATCGCCAAGAAACTTCACAGCCTGTTTTAATTTTTGGTAGCGGTGGAAGTAGCGTTGGGCATTCTGTGAAGGACTAAGTGCAAGATTTAGGCTAATCGTGATTGGCTCATTGGTATAATAATTATCTAAGGTCACTTCAGGCTTATCGTTTGGAACTTGATGAAGGAAGGTTGTAAGCAGCTCTCCTTTTTGGCGGAAAATCTCAGCATTCTCTGTAGCACGTAACTCCGCTTCCTGTTTTTTGAGCTTGTCACGATTTTTCTTAAGCTCATTTTGAACTTTTTTGATCACTTCACTAGCAACTTGCTTTACACGATCACGCTCGGCTTTATCCGCATAATAAACATCGAGCATTTCAGATAAGCTGGGAAATTCTTGATAGTCTTCCGCAAGTTGAATGGCCGAAAATTTATCATTAGGATAGATTGAAGGAAGGACTTTATGCAATTTTTCCTTGAATTCCGGAAGTGTCAAGTTCTCTAAAGCTTGGAGGCTATCACGCCCGATACCTTGAAAGGTTGACTGTAATGTATGTGTCTGCAGTGCCTCAAAAATCTTTTCGTCAGAAGCTGTAAAAGGATCGACCTTATCGCTTGCCGGAGGGGCAATATAAGTCGAACCGGGAAGAAGGGTACGATATTGGTTTTGCGAAAATCCGACATGCTTAATGGTTTCAATAATTTTATTGCTGCTTTTATCCATAAGGATAATATTACTATGTTTCCCCATGATTTCAGCAACCAGTGCAATCTTCATAGCGTCACCAATTTCATCTTTGGTTGAGATATGGAAAATCAATTGGCGGTCATTGCCTACTTGCTCAATATCTTCAATAAAAGCGCCAGACAGGTACTTGCGTAAAATCATGACAAAATTATTAGGATTTTGAGGATTTTGGAAGTCTGTCTTAGTGATTTGGATTCTGCCGAAAGTTGGATGAGCAGATAATAATAATTTATGTGATGTTCTTCCTGAACGAACCGTTAAAAGAAGTTCTTGTTCAAAAGGCTGATTGATTTTTTGAATTCGTCCTCCTTTAAGGATTTCAGAAATTTCAGCTGTCATATGATGTAAAAAAATACCGTCGAAAGCCATGTTTTACCCCGTGTTTCTTAATAATCTAATGCTTATTTTAACATAATTATGAAGGCTGTTGGTAAAAATTATGTTAAGATGTCTATAAAGAAAGGTTTAACAGATGAAAAGTTTAAAAGAAGAGATCCAAAAGCTTGCGGCAGACCTCAATATTCAAAAAATTGGATTTACAAAAGCGGATGATTTTGAATATCTTCGTGCCTCTTTGATTGAGCAGAAAGAAGCAGGACACACGTCTGGTTTTGAACATAAAAATCTCGATGAGCGTTTACAACCAAAGTTGTCTCTCGAAGATGCAAAAACAATCATATCCATCGGTATAGCCTATCCTAATAAGGCAGAAGAAAAGCCCGAAAAAACAGAATTTCGTCGAGGTTCCTTCTCCCGGGGAAGTTGGGGTGAAGATTATCATCATGTGCTTCGCCGAAAGTTAAAAGAACTTGCGGAAGGGATAGAAAAAATAGCGGGTCGTTTTAACTATACAGCCATGGTGGATACAGGTGCACTTGTGGATGTCGCTGTAGCTGCGCGTGCAGGTTTGGGATTTGTGGGGAAAAACGGTTTACTCGTCAGCAAGGAGTACGGTTCTTGGATGTTTTTGGGCGAATTGGTGACCAATTTAGAGATTGAGGAAGATCAGCCTGTCGATTATGGCTGTGGCTCTTGTACACGCTGTGTCGATTTCTGTCCGACGAAGGCACTTTTAGGAGATGGGCGCTTAAATGCACAGCGTTGCTTATCTTATCAAACACAAACACGGGGGCCGATGCCAGGAGAATACCGTGAAAAAATTAAAACGGTAATTTATGGTTGTGATATTTGCCAAGTGGTTTGTCCCTATAATAAGGGAATAAACAGTCATTTCCACCCGGAAATGGAGCCCGATCCAGACTTGACAAACCCAGAGCTGCTCCCACTTTTGGATTTATCTAATAAAGAGTTTGCGAATAAATTTGGCAATATGGCAGGCAGCTGGCGAGGGAAGAATCCTATCCAACGCAATGCGATCTATGCCTTAGGAAATGCAAATGATCGCTCAGCATTACCTAAGTTGCACGAAATCGCTGAGAATGATGTTAGGGATTATATGGTAGATGCTGCCGAATGGGCGATTGAAAAACTCGAAAACAAGCATCGTATGCGACCACGAAAAAGATAGGAGCCTTAGAGCTGCTGTCTTTTTTTGGACAAATATGCTAAAATAGAGCCTATGGAACTATCTGAAATTAGAAATAAACTAGAGACATATGGTCAGAAAGTCGAAGATTTTCGTGGCTCACTTGACTTAGATCGCTTAGAAGAAGAAATCGCTTTGCTTGATAATGATATGGCTGAGCCTGACTTTTGGAATGATAATGAAGCTGCGCAAAAAGTCATTGATGAATCAAATGCGCTTAAGGCAAAGTATGAAAACTTCATGTCAATTGCAACACTTCATGAGGACAGTGAAGTGTTGTTGGAGATGCTTCAGGAAGAAGACGATGAAGATATGCAAGTCGAGCTTGAAGAGAACGTTGAGAAGTTAGGTAAAAAGATTGAAACTTACGAGTTGGAAATCATGCTCAACCAACCTTATGACCACATGAATGCCATCTTGGAAATTCACCCAGGATCTGGGGGAACCGAGTCACAAGACTGGGGCAGCATGCTCATGCGTATGTATGAACGCTGGGGCGCTGCACACGGCTTCAAGGTAGAAGTTTTGGATTATCAAGACGGAGATGTTGCAGGTCTAAAATCAGCGACATTAAAATTTGAGGGCCGAAATGCCTATGGCTTCTTACGAGGCGAAAAGGGAGTACACCGATTGGTGCGTATCTCGCCTTTTGACTCACAAAACCGTCGTCATACTTCATTTACTTCGGTAGATGTCATGCCAGAACTTGATGATACAGTTGAAGTTGATGTTCGCGATGCAGATATTAAGATGGATACTTTCCGCTCAGGTGGTGCAGGTGGACAAAATGTCAATAAAGTCTCAACAGGTGTACGTTTGACACACGTTCCTACTGGAATTGTAGTGGCTTCTACAATGGACCGTACACAATACGGTAACCGAGACAAGGCAATGGCCATGCTGAAATCAAAACTTTATCAATTAGAGATGGATAAAAAACAAGCCGAAGTCGACGAACTCCGTGGTGATCAGTCAGACATCTCTTGGGGAAGTCAAATTCGTTCTTATGTCTTTATGCCTTATCAGTTGGTCAAAGACACAAGAACAGAGTATGAGACAGGGCAAATTGATAAAGTAATGGACGGAGATCTTGATGGCTTTATCCATGCTTACCTACGTTGGAAAATGTAAGTTGGTAATTCAAGCGAAATTCATTTGTAACTTTAAAGAAAAACTGTAAAATAATTTATACCTAAAAATCTTTTTATCTGGTATAATGAGAAGAACTTTGTTTTTTTGGAGCAGAAAAAATAGTTTCAAAAAAGGAACTCCCTTCCCTCTTTATAGAGAGGAAAGGGGAAGAAAAAAGTTGCAAAACAATTCAATGGAGACTAGGGATAATGAGTATTATTAAATTAAATAATGTATCAAAAAAATACTCTAACGGAACAACAGCCTTACGTAACATCTCTCTTGACATCGAAGCAGGAGAATTTGTTTATATTGTTGGACCGTCTGGAGCTGGTAAGTCGACCTTTATTAAGTTGCTCTACCATGAACTAAAAATTGATAAAGGAACAGGCGTCGTTGCTAAGTTTGACCTGATGAAACTTAAACGTCGTGATGTGCCTTTATTGCGTCGTTCTGTAGGGGTTGTCTTCCAAGACTACAAACTCTTGCCGAAGAAGACTGTATATGAAAATATCGCTTATGCGATGGAAGTTGTCGGGAAACGTCCACGTGAAATTAAAAAACGTGTCAATGAAGTTTTGGATCTTGTAGGCCTTAAACATAAATTGCGTTCTTTCCCTGATGAACTTTCAGGTGGTGAACAACAACGTGTAGCAATTGCACGTTCAATCGCTAATGCGCCTAAACTCTTGATTGCTGACGAACCTACAGGGAATTTGGACCCAGAAAATTCATGGGAAATTATGAATTTGCTCGAAAAAATTAACTTGCAAGGAACAACTGTTCTCATGGCAACTCACAACAGCCAAATCGTAAACACATTACGTCACCGCGTTGTTGCTATTGAAAATGGACGTATCGTTCGAGACCAAGCGGAAGGAGATTACGGTTACGATGATTAGAAATTTATTTAAACATTTATTGGAATCACTGAAAAATCTCCGTCGCAACGGATGGATGACTGTAGCTGCAGTTTCCTCTGTAATGATTACTTTGACTTTAGTCGGACTTTTTCTCTCAGTTATTTTAAATACGGCGAAATTGTCCAGTGATATCGAAAAAAATGTACGTATTGTTGCATATATGGATTTGAATGTTCATGATATGGATAAGAAAATTGAAGATCCAAAAAATCCTAAAAAAGAAATCAATAATCCAAACTATCGTAAAATTTATTCAGAAATTGAAAAAATCCCTGATGTTGCTTCAATCAAGTTCTCAAGTAAAGATGAACAACTTAAGCAATTGACAGAGACATTGGGCAGCACTTGGGCTCTTTTCCAAGGTGATGCTAACCCGCTCTACGACGCTTATATCGTTGAAGCAGATAACCCACAGGATGTCGAAAAAGTTGCCAGCGCGATTAAGAAGATTAATGGTATCCAATCTGCAAACTATGGTGGTGCCAATACAGAACGTATCCTTGCTTTAGGGAATAACGTGAAGATCTGGGGTGGTGCAGCAGCAGCTCTGCTTATCTTAGTTGCCGTCTTCCTCATCTCAAACACAATCCGTATCACGATCATGTCACGTCAACGTGAGATTCAGATTATGCGATTGGTGGGAGCACGTAATGGTTATATTCGTTGGCCATTCTTCTTGGAAGGTGCTTGGGTTGGACTCTTGGGAGCTATTGTCCCAAGTGTATTGATAGCTTGGCTTTATAACCTTGCTTTCACAAGCTTCACACCAAGCTTGAAACCGCAAAGTCTATATCTGCTTCCCGCAGACACCTTTGTGCCAATGATGGTGGGTTTACTCTTCCTTATTGGTATCTTGATCGGTTCACTCGGAGCAGTAACTTCAATGCGTCGTTTCTTGAAAGTTTAAAAATGAAAAATGCGTACCAAATGGTATGCATTTTTTTGCAGTGTGGGTAAGCTATCAGTAAGAAAAAAGACTAGGAAACAATTCCTAATCCTTTTTATTTTATTTCAAACCAATCATATAGTCGTCATCTGACATGGCTTCAACTTCACCGAGCAGGTAAGAATTACCAACTTGGCTAAAGAAGTCATGGTTTGATGAAGAAGTAGAGATACCGTTCATTACAACAGAGTTGACATCCGCTGCTGTATCGGGGAAGAGGGGATCTTGACCTAAGTTCATGAGTGCCTTGTTGGCGTTGTAACGAAGGAATTTCAAGACTTCATCTGTCCAGCCGATTTCATCGTAAAGTAAGTGTGTATAAGCTTCTTCGTTCTCATAAAGTTCGTAGAGCAAGTTGTACATCCAATCACGGAGTTCACTTTGTTCTTCTTCAGATAATTCGTTGAAACCAAGTTGGAACTTGTAACCGATATAAGTGCCATGGACACTTTCATCACGAATAATAAGTTTGATGATTTCAGCAGAGTTGATCATTTTGTTGTTGCCGAGATACCAGAGTGGTGTGAAGAAACCAGAGTAGAAGAGGCAAGTTTCAAGGAAGACACTTGCGATTTTCTTCTGAAGGGCTGTACCATTTTGATAGATATCGTTGATGATTTCTGCCTTCTTTTGCATGTAAACATTTGTATCGACCCAATCAAAGAGCTCTTCAATCTCTGATTTTGTATTTAAGGTACTAAAGATTGTAGAGTAAGATTTGGCGTGGACCGACTCCATAAACTGGATATTGTTGAAGCATGCGATTTCTTGAGGAGTACGTGCATCATGTTTGAGCACCTCCGCACCGTCTACAGATTGTAAAGTATCCAAGAGAGTCAAACCAGCAAAAGCTTTCGCGAAAGTATCACGTTCAACTTGAGGCAATTTGCGCCAATCGTCAAGGTCATTTGAAACAGGGACACGTGTGTCCAACCAAAACTGGCTGGTCAGTTTTTCCCAAGTATATTTATCAATAGAATCTTCAATTGCATTCCAGTTAATGGCTGCATAGTAAGTAGGGACTTTTTGGTTATTTTGTTCAGACATAGTATTTCCTTTTTTTAAACAACACAGCTTTCACATTGGTTTGAGCCAACTTCCTCTTCATCGTCAGTAAAGGTACGGACGTAGTAGATAGTTTTGATACCTTTATTGTAAGCATAGTTACGTAGGATACTCAAATCACGTGTTGTCATTTTATTATTTGCAATTTTCCACTCATAAAGGCCTTCAGGTAGGGTTGAACGCATGAAGAGGGTCATAGACAAACCTTGATCGACATGTTCTGTTGCAGCAGCGTATACGTCAATGACAGCACGCATGTCTGTATCGTAAGCAGATTTGTAATAAGGAATGGTATCTGTTGAAAGACCAGCGGCTGGATAGTAAATCTTACCGACTTTCTTTTCTTGGCGTTCTTCGATACGGTTAACGATCGGGTGAATTGAAGAAGAACAGTCGTTGATATAAGAAATTGATCCATTAGGAGCAACGGCCATACGGTAAGAGTTATAAAGTCCACCTTGCATAACTTTTTCTTTTAAGGCAGCCCATTCAGCTGGACCAGGTACAGCAATACCAGCGAAAAGTTCTTGGATTTCGTTTGGAACAGCGGCGAAATAGTCATGGTTAAGGTATTTGTCGAAGTAAGAGCCGTCCGCATAAGCAGATTTATCAAAGTCTTTGAAGGTTGCTTGGCGTTCAACTGCAAGTGTATTTGATGCAACTAAAGTATAGTAGTTCAAGAGCATAAAGTAAACACTTGTAAAGTCAACAGCGGCTTTGCTGTCGTAATGGATATGGTTTTTAGCGAGGAAAGAATGAAGCCCCATAGCACCAAGTCCAATGGCACGCATTTCGTTATTTCCTTTACGTACAGTTGGTACAGAGTCAAGATTTGAAGTTTCAGAGATGAAAGTCAAGGCACGAACCATTGATTCAATTGAGCTTCCAAAGTCTGCGCCTGAAGTCATCATGTTCATGACATTTGTTGAACCCAAGTTACATGCAACGTCAGTACCTAATGTTGAATATGTTTGATCATCATTAAGCACAGAAGGTGTTTGAACTTGAAGGATTTCAGAACAAAGATTACTCATAGAGATAACACCATCGACAGGGTTAGCTTTGTTTACTGTATCGATGTTCACGATGTAAGGATAGCCAGATTCTTGTTGGAGTTTAGAAAGTTCTTGTTCCAACTCACGCGCGCTGATTTTGATTTTACGGATATTATCGTTTGCGAGCATGTTGTCGTATTCTGCTGTAATATCAACATGGGCAAAAGGCATACCATATTCTTTTTCAACAAAGTAAGGCTCAAAGAGGTACATATCTTCGCCCTTAGCTGCAAGTTCGTAGAATTTATCAGGAACAGTTACACCGAGTGACAAAGTTTTCACACGGATTTTCTCATCAGCATTTTCTTTTTTTGTTGAGAGGAATTCCATAATATCAGGGTGGAAAATGGAAAGATAAACCACACCAGCCCCTTGACGTTGTCCAAGTTGGTTGGCATAAGAAAAGCTATCTTCGAAAAGTTTCATCACGGGAACAACGCCCGCTGCAACGCCATCGTAACCTTTGATTGGTGCACCAGCACCACGTAAATTGGTCAAGTTAAGACCAACACCGCCTCCGTTTTTTGAAAGTTGGAGGGCAGAGTTAATGGTACGACCAATCGAATTCATATCGTCTGTCAGCTGTAAAAGGAAACAGCTGACAAACTCACCGCGGCGTTTACGTCCAGCATTGAGGAAAGTTGGAGTAGCAGGTTGGTAACGGCGATTAACCATAGCAAAGGCTAAATTACGTGCAAGTTTTGTATCACCATCAGCCATGTAGAGCGCGTTCATCAAGACGCGATCTTCAAAGTTTTCCAGATAGAGTGTACCTTCGTTGTTTTTCATGGCGTATTGATTGTAGAACTTGTAAGCAGCCATAAAGCTATCAAACTTAAAGCCAAAGTCCAACAATTCTTGATGAAGTTGTTCAATGAAACTCATTTCATACTTACGGATGAAGTCTTCTTCTAGGTAATCACCTTCTAGAAGGGCTTCAATTTTTTCGGCATAAGTATCTTTAGTGAAAGTGTTAGGCTCAACATTTTCCTTGAAGAAGGCAGTGATTGCTTCTTTGTCTTTTGCTAAAGGAATAGAGCCGTTAACGGGGATATTGATTTGATTGTTAAGTGTAAAGTACGTAACATCTTCAAGATTTTTAAGTGACATATATTTCTCCGGGGCTTTGCGCCCGCATGCTAATTTTTTATTTTTAGTGAAATTTATGATTTGAGACTGATGTTTGCTCCAGACTCTAATCGAGCTGCAATGTCTTCGACAGCAGCTACATCGCTCGGTGTGCCATTAAATTCGAAATCGTAAACAATAGGAATTTGGAATTGAGCGGATAATTCTTTTGCGGTAAATATATATAAAGAAGCAAAATTTCGATTTCCTGTACCGACAATGCCTTTACAGTATTGTGCGTTATTGGCATAGGACATAAATTCAAAGACTGGGTCCATAATGTCCATGCTTTTTTCAGCTCCAGGAGTTTCATCCGCATAACTTGGGACGATAATCAGGAAATCTTCATTTGCTTCAAATTCGGGATCGTTAGGCAGAATTTCTTCATGCTCTAAATTGGTTTTATTGACAAAACGGCGTGTTTGGCCAGTTATACTGAAATAGATTAATTTCATGCCAATTTTGCCAATTCGCTTGGGTTAAAACCAGAGAATGAAACGTCGTCTTTGACAACGACAGGGGCAGCACGATATCCCATATCAAGCACTGTTTGTACAAATTCTGGTTTTTCGTCAATGTTAATTTCTTCAAAGTCCACAGTGTGTTCTGTGAGCCATTTTTTTACCATTTTACATTGCATGCAGTTGTTTTTTGAGTATACAGTGACCATAATTATTCTCCAATTTTTTCATTAATTTTATTCTTTTATTTTAGTATAAAAAAAATACCTAGTCAAGTTATCGATACTAGATATTGTGGTCTATAATTATGTAAAATACTATATATTGTGTTGTTTGCTGAGGTTTAAGCCGAATGGTACCAAAGATTCTTCTTTATTTTTTATTCTCTTAATGTTACTCTTGTGTCGAACGATGATAATAGAAGCCAAGGCTAAAATTATTACCGAAAACAAGGGATCGTAATCGGGTAAAATAAAGTGGAAATAAGGAAAAACAAGAACGCCAATCAGTGCAGCAATGGCTCCTAAAATAGAAGACAGGCTAATCATGCTGAAAAGGTAAAGCACGAGGAAGAAAACTACGGCCAGATAAAGGAGGAAAACGGGGTTAAATCCAAGAACAACACCAGCTGAAGTCGCAACAGCCTTTCCACCTTTAAATTTGTCAAAGACGGAAATGGTGTGACCAACGACCGCTAACAATCCAAAAATAAGTGGCGAAACACCATGAACATGGAAAATGAGAGGCAGAAGTGTGGCCAATGTACCTTTGAGAAGGTCAAAGATGAAAACAATGATGCCAGCTTTTTTTCCAAGAATACGGAAAGTATTCGTTGTACCAGTATTTCCAGAACCATACGCGTGCAGATCTTTTTTAAAGAAAATCTTTCCAATCCAAAGTCCTGCAGGAATCGCTCCAATAAGGTAGGCAGCGATGCATAAAATTATTATAGTCATATCATCTTTCTTTTACGTTTGTAATAGCTCTACAATTATAACATAAAAGTTGACGATTTTTAGCGATTCTTTGAAAGAAAATCTTTTCAAATTTAATTTTTTTAGGTAATAGGAATAAAAAAGCTCAGTTTGTTTTATAAAGACTTTTGACAAAGGCTCTTGAAGAATGTAGAATAGGAAAGATGAATATTTCTGCTGGTTTAGAGCTAGCTTAAATGGAGAATAATGAATGGTAGATATAAATAATTACGACGACAGCGCGATTCAGGTCCTGGAAGGGCTTGATGCCGTAAGAAAGCGCCCAGGGATGTATATTGGTTCAACGGATTCAACAGGCTTGCATCACTTGATTTGGGAAATTGTAGATAATGCTGTCGATGAAGCCTTGTCAGGCTTTGGAACAAAGATTTCGGTAATATTAAATAAAGACGGCTCTGTTACTGTGGAAGATGAAGGGCGTGGAATGCCTGTCGGAATGCACGCTACAGGCAAACCGACTGTTGAAGTTATCTTTACTGTCCTTCATGCGGGTGGTAAGTTTGGCCAAGGTGGCTACAAAACATCCGGAGGCTTACATGGTGTAGGTTCTTCCGTCGTGAATGCCTTGTCAAGCTGGCTTGAAGTAGAGATTACACGTGATGGTAATGTTTATCGTCAACGTTTTGAGAACGGTGGACATCCTGTAACAACATTAGAAAAAATAGGTAAGGCACCAAAATCTAAAACAGGGACAAAAGTTACCTTTATGCCAGATGCGACGATTTTTTCGACGATTGAATTTAAATACCAAACAATCTCGGAAAGGTTAAACGAATCTGCCTTTCTTTTGAAAGACGTCACTCTCTCGCTTACAGATCAGCGTGGAGAAGAGGAAGTTAAGGAAGAATTCCACTATGAAAATGGCGTACAAGATTTTGTAGACTACCTCAATGAGGATAAGGATACGCTCACACCCGTTTTATATTTTGCAGGGGAACAAGATTCTTTCCAAGTAGAAGTAGCTTTACAATATAATGATGGTTATTCGGAAAATATCCTTTCTTTTGTTAACAATGTTCGGACAAAGGATGGCGGAACACATGAAGCTGGACTTAAAACGGCCTTGACCAAAGCCATGAATGATTATGCCAGAAAAACAGGTTTACTCAAAGACAAGGATAAAAATCTCGAAGGCTCAGACTATCGTGAAGGGCTGACAGCTGTTCTCTCTATTCTTGTACCAGAAGAATACTTGCAGTTTGAAGGGCAAACGAAAGATAAACTTGGGTCACCCTTAGCACGTCCAGCAGTTGATGCTCTGGTCTCTGAAAAATTGACTTTCTATCTTTTGGAGAATGGTGAACTGGCACAAAATTTAATTCGTAAGGCGATTAAAGCGCGTGAAGCACGTGAAGCAGCACGCAAAGCACGTGAAGAATCTCGAACAGGTAAAAAGAATAAGAAAGACAAAGGACTTCTTTCAGGGAAATTAACACCAGCACAAACTAAAAATCCTAATAAAAATGAACTCTACCTTGTCGAAGGAGATTCTGCCGGTGGTTCAGCAAAACAAGGACGCGACCGTAAATTCCAAGCGATTTTACCTTTGCGTGGTAAGGTAATCAATACTGAAAAAGCCAAAATGCAGGATATCCTTAAAAACGAAGAAATCAACACAATGATTTACACTATTGGTGCGGGTGTTGGAGCAGATTTTACCCTCGCGGATCGGAACTATGATAAAGTAATTATTATGACCGATGCGGATACAGATGGTGCACATATCCAAACCCTACTTCTTACCTTTTTCTATCGCTACATGAAGCCTCTTCTCGAAAATGGGCACGTATATATTGCCTTGCCACCGCTCTATAAGATGAGTCAAGGTAAAGGCAAAAAAGAAAAAGTTGCTTATGCTTGGACAGATGCTGAACTTGAAGAACTTCGTCAAACTTTTGGCAAGGGAGCAACGCTTCAGCGTTATAAAGGTCTAGGAGAAATGAATGCTGACCAGCTGTGGGAGACAACTATGAATCCTGAAACTCGTACATTGATTCAAGTAACTATTGATGATGCAGCGCAAGCTGAAAAACGGGTTTCAGTTTTGATGGGAGACAAGGTGGAGCCTCGTCGTAAATGGATTGAAAACAATGTGAAGTTTACATTGGAAGAAAACACAGTCTTTTAAGTAATTGCATATTTTTAGGAAAAATGAGAAAGGAATGTGATAAGGTGGAGCATTACGTAGTATTTGACTTTGAGACAACAGGATTTAGTCCTCAAAAAAATGAAATTATTCAAATTGGTGCTGTCAAATATGACCAATCGCACCAAGAAATTGCGCGCTTTAATCAGTTGATCAAACCCACGCGTTCTTATCTTCCAACTAAAATTTCAGAACTGACTGGAATTTGGCCGGCTTCCTTACTGGGGCAACCAGTTCTAGCTGAAGTTTTACCTGATTTTATAGCCTTTTCAAGGGATAGCTTGATGGTGGCTCATAATGCGCCTTTTGATGTCAGCTTTCTTTATCAGGCGATAGTAGATTGTGAGATTGGTGATGCACCTCATTTTCAAGTCTACGATACACTCTCTGAAGCAAAAAAATTAGTGCAGATGCCCAACTATAAGTTGGAAACCTTTAAGGATGTATTAGGTATTGATTTGCGCAGCCACGATGCACTCAATGATTGCCTTATCACCGCCCGTCTCTATCAGTACTTACAAGACTTGTCACGTCCACCCAAACCGCAACTAGTATCAAACGAAAGTTTACAAATGGATTTGTTTGGTGAGGTAGATACAACAATCACGGAAGAAGTTCGCCGAAAATTGAGCTTACCAATTACGAAAGATTTGGTTTATTATCGTAGAGATACACAGCGAAATTGGCAAAAATTCGAGGTGACAGGCTTGGCGATAACAGCAGCTTATTCAACGGGTTACAGTCTGACAGCTACGCTTTATAATAATGAGACAGTAACCATTCATTCTGACTTTTTGAAGGAAATGCAGAAAGCTAACTTTACAAACGAAATAGAAAAAGAGGGATAAATATGGCATGGAAGATTAAAAATTTCGAAGAACTTACGCGATCAGAACTCTACAAAATTTTACAAGTCCGCTCTGAAGTTTTTGTTGTTGAACAAGAATGTGCTTATCAAGATGTCGACGGTAAGGATCAAAAGTCATTGCACTTGTGGTTAGAAGATGATGAAGGTGCCATTCAATCCTACTGTCGTATCTTACCGGCGGGGCTTTCTTATCCTGAGGCCTCTATTGGCCGTGTACTGGTGAAGGTAAGCCAACGTGGCAAAGGAACGGCGCGTAAAATGATGCAACAGGCTCTTGAGTTTCTGGCTCAATCATGGCGAGAACCTGTAGTGCGTATTGAAGCGCAGTACTATCTCCGGGCATTCTATGCTTCTTTTGGATTCAAGGAAGATTCAGAACCCTTTTTGGAAGATGGCATAAAACATGTTGAAATGATTTTGGACTTAAAGGATTTTGCCTCTTAAAAAACATTTTGTAAACTTAAAAATGAAATAACTGTTGGAGGACTAATGTCTAATATACAAACTCTACCTTTAGAGGATATTATGGGCGAGCGTTTTGGACGCTATTCAAAATACATTATTCAGGAACGTGCCCTACCTGATATTCGAGACGGCTTAAAACCCGTTCAACGACGCATCCTGTATTCAATGAATAAGGATGGCAATACTTTTGATAAAGCTTATCGTAAGTCTGCCAAGTCTGTCGGAAATGTTATGGGTAATTTTCACCCTCATGGAGACAGCTCGATTTATGATGCGATGATTCGCTTGTCGCAAGATTGGAAAATGCTTGAGCCCTTGATTGAGATGCACGGGAATAACGGATCAATGGACGGTGATCCACCGGCTGCTATGCGTTATACTGAAGCACGTTTGGCAGAAATTTCTTCGTATTTATTAAAAGATATTGAGAAAGATACAGTTGCTCATGCTTGGAATTTTGATGATACGGAAAAAGAACCAACGGTACTTCCCGCAAGCTTTCCTAACTTGTTGGTGAACGGTTCAACGGGGATTTCGGCAGGTTATGCAACAGATATCCCGCCGCACAATCTTGGAGAAGTTATTGATGCGACAATCTATATGATTGATCATCCTAAAGCTGATGTTGAAAAAATCATGACTTTCATGCCCGGCCCCGATTTTCCGACAGGTGCCATTATTCAAGGGCGTAGTGAGATCAAAAAGGCATACGAAACAGGCAAAGGGCGCATTGCTGTCCGTTCAAAAGTAGAAGTTGAAAAACTTAAAGGCGGTCGTGAACAACTCGTCGTTACAGAGATTCCTTATGAAATCAACAAAGCAACTTTGGTTAAACGGATTGATGATGTGCAAGTAAATGCCAAAGTGCCTGGGATTTCTGAAGTGCGTGATGAATCCGATCGTGAAGGGTTACGCATTGCTATTGAGCTGAAAAAAGAAGCCAATAGTCAGCTGGTGCTTAACTACCTCTATAAAAACACAGATTTGCAAATTAATTATAATTTCAATATGGTGGCAATTGACAATATGACGCCACGTCAAGTCGGTGTTCTTCCTGTTCTGCGCTCTTACATTGCCCATCGTCAGGACGTTATTGTTAAGCGTTCAAAATTTGACTTGAGTAAAGCAGAGAAAAGATTACATCTGGTTGAAGGTTTGATCCGGATGGTCTCTATCTTGGATGAAGTCGTTGCTTTGATCCGTGCATCTGAAAACAAATCAGATGCTAAGGAAAACTTGAAAGTGAGCTATGCTTTCAGTGAGGAACAGGCAGAAGCTATAGTTACACTGCAGCTTTACCGTTTAACTAATACCGACATCGTAACTCTAGAGAATGAACAAGCCGAACTTGAAGCTAAGATTTTAGAACTCCGTGCGATTATCAATGATGAACGTACACTTTATAACTTGATGAAACGTGAGTTACGTGAAGTCAAGAAAAAATTTGGCAAGGAACGACGTTCAGAACTACAAGATAATGTTGAAACGATAGAGATCGAGGCGCAACAACTGATTGCGGAAGAGGAAACGGTTGTTTCAGTTACGCGTGGTGGTTATATTAAACGCACATCACCACGTAGCTTTGCCTCTTCCAATGTTGAAGAAGTTGGTAAACGTGAGGATGATGAATTAATCTTTGTTAAAGCGGGCGCACGGACCACGCAGCACCTGCTGATGTTTACAAGTCTTGGAAATGTTATTTATCGTCCAGTCCATGAATTGTCTGATGTCCGCTGGAAGGATATTGGCGAGCATATCTCCCAAACTTTGAACAATTTTGCCAGCGATGAAGAAATTATCTTTGCACAAGTACTTGATAATTTTGAGACTGGCGAAAATTACATGGTAGTTACAGCAGCTGGTCAAATCAAGCAAGTTGAACTTGATTCCTTTAAACCTTGGCGGACATACCGCTCTAAGTCAATGGTTTACGGGAAACTCAAAGGGGACAAAGACAGTATTGTAACCATCGCACCGATTGTTAAAGGTGATGAAGATGTGATGTTGATTTCTGGAAATGGCTACGCCCTTCGCTTTAACATCTCAGAAATTCCAGTTGTGGGGGCTAAAGCAGCTGGTGTTAAGGCAATGAATCTTAAAGCAGGAGATTTGGTCAAGGCTGCCTTCTTTGTGCAAACAGACAGTTGGTATCTACTCACACAACGTGGCTTTATCAAGCGGGTAAAATCTGAGGATATTCCGGAAACAAGTCGAGCAAATCGTGGCCTACAGGTTTTACGTCCTTTGAAGACCAATCCGCATACCGTATTCTCAGCAGGTAGTGTGATCAATACTGATAAGACACCACTTTCAGAGACAGTTGATCTTTTCAGTCCTGCAGAAGCAGAAGATACGCCAACTGATAAGAGCCAGATTTTGGAGGTAACTTCAGCAGTGGGTAAAGTCTATCAAACAGAACTGACAGACTTGAATTTATCCGATCGTGCAAGCAATGGCCATCCCTTAGCCGAAGATATTGATCGTGTGATTGAAGCAAAAATAAAATAAAAATGATCCTCAATGAGGATTATTTTTTTATTTAGAAATACTGTCAAAATAAGCCTGATTTACAAGGAAAAAGTATATTCAAAAGATTTAAAAACACCTGTAAACAATAAGAAATTATGGTATAATAGAGACAGTGTTTATACATTGAAAGAGGAGAACATGGAAGATAAAAATATCATAAATGTCAATCTTGCTGAGGAGATGAAAACCAGCTTTCGTGACTATGCAATGTCAGTTATTGTGGCACGTGCCCTACCTGATGTACGCGATGGTTTGAAGCCGGTTCATCGCCGCATTCTTTACGGAATGAACGAGCTTGGTACAACGCCTGATAAGCCACATAAAAAATCTGCCCGTATTACCGGGGATGTCATGGGTAAATATCACCCACATGGAGACAGCTCGATTTATGAGGCCATGGTACGTATGGCTCAGTGGTGGAGCTATCGCCACATGCTGGTTGACGGGCATGGGAACTTTGGTTCCATGGATGGAGATGGCGCTGCCGCTCAACGTTATACCGAAGCACGCATGTCAAAAATTGCCTTGGAAATGCTTCGTGACATCAACAAAAACACTGTTGACTTCGTTGATAACTATGACGGAACGGAACGAGAACCAGAAGTACTTCCGGCACGTTTTCCGAACCTTTTGGTTAACGGAACAACGGGGATTGCCGTTGGGATGGCGACAAATATTCCACCTCATAACTTAGGAGAAACAATTGATGCGGTTGACTTGCTGATGGAAAATCCAGAGGCGACAACACGTGATTTGATGGAAGTATTACCTGGGCCAGACTTTCCTACTGGTGCTCTAGTCATGGGTAAATCTGGTATTCGCCGTGCTTATGAAACAGGTAAAGGCTCAATTACGCTTCGTGCGAAGACAGAAATTGAGGAATTACCTGGAGGTAAGGAACGCATTGTAGTTACTGAGTTCCCTTATATGGTCAATAAGTCAAAAGTTCATGAGCATATTGTTCGTTTGGCACAAGAAAAGCGTATTGAAGGTATTACAGCCTGTCGTGATGAGTCAAGCCGTGAAGGTGTACGTTTAGTGGTTGAAGTCCGTCGCGATGCATCGGCACACGTGATTTTGAACAACTTGTTCAAACTTACACAGCTTCAAACATCCTTTGGTTTTAATATGTTGGCCATTGAAAAGGGTACGCCAAAGATTCTGTCATTGAAACAAATCTTGACTGACTACATTGAGCATCAAATCGAAGTTGTAGAACGTCGTACACGCTTTGATAAAGCTCGTGCAGAAGCTCGTGCTCACATCTTAGAAGGTTTGCGTATAGCCTTGGATAACATTGATCGTATGATTACTATTATCCGTGAATCTGCAACAGATGCAATTGCTCAAAAAGCGATGATGGACGAATTCCAACTGTCAGACAAGCAATCGCAAGCTATCTTGGATATGCGTTTGCGCCGTTTGACAGGTTTGGAACGTGACAAGATTGAAAATGAGTATCAAGAGCTTATTGCCTTGATTGCTGATTTGGCAGATATCTTGGCTAAACCAGAACGTGTTAAAGCTATTATTCGAGAAGAATTAGGTGAAATTAGACGTAAATTTGCAGACAAACGTCGCACAGAGCTTTTGGTTGGGGAAGTCTTGAATCTGGAAGACGAAGATTTGATTGAGGAAGAAGATGTTCTTATCACTCTCTCAAATAAGGGATATATCAAACGTCTTAGCAATGACGAATTCCGTGCACAAAAACGTGGTGGACGTGGTGTTCAGGGCATGAACATGTCCGACGATGATTTTGTACAACATCTGGTATCAACAAGTACACACGATCATTTGCTCTTCTTTACTAATCTTGGACGTGTCTATCGAATGAAGGGCTATGAAATCCCAGAATACGGTCGTGCTGCTAAAGGCTTGCCTATCGTCAATCTTTTAAAACTTGATGAAGGTGAAAAGATTCAAACAATTATTAATGTTGTGAAGTCAGACGAAGAAAGATATCTGTTCTTTACAACACGTAAAGGCTTAGTCAAACGTACCAATACCCAACAATTTGCTAATATCCGAACTAACGGTCTCAAAGCTCTAAATCTTCGTGAAGGTGACGAGCTTATCAATGTTCTACTCACATCAGGTAAAGAAAACATCATTATCGGAACGCATGATGGCTTCTCCGTACGCTTTGAGGAAGCTGTAGTACGCGATATGGGCCGTTCTGCTACGGGTGTTAAAGGTGTCAGCCTGCGTGAAGGCGACTTTGTTGTTGGTACAGCGATTGTTCATGATGAACAGGAAGTCTTAGTGATTTCTGAAAAAGGTTTAGGTAAGAGAACGATTGCGAGTGAATATCCTGTTAAAGGTCGTGGTGGTAAAGGGATTAAAGTCATGAACATCACTGACCGCACAGGTAAACTTGCCGGTTTGACTGCTATCAATGGTGATGAAGATATTATGGTCATTACTGATACAGGTGTTGTGATTCGTACAAGTGTTGATAATATCTCACAAACGGGTCGTGCAGCGCAAGGAGTGAAAATCATGCGTTTGGATGATGATGCACAAATTGTGACATTTGCTCTGGTTGAACCTGAACAGGAAGAGGAAGAAATAAACGAGGCAGAGAGAGCTTCAAATACGGAAGAATAAAATGAAAAAATTATTTATATTCTTAACTGCAGCTGTCAGTATCTTTTTACTGGCAGCTTGTAGTTCAAATAAGGAGACCCGTGATCTTTTAGAGCAGCCAATCAAAAAAGATGCCACAACAATGGGAACCTACATCCAAGTCACTGTCTACGATAAAGCTAAGGAAAAAGCGGTTGAAGAAGCTTTAAATATCGCTGAGAAATATAACGATTGGGTATCTGTAGATCAAGCAAAGTCAGTTGTCGATAAAATCAATGACAATGCTGGTATTAAACCTGTCAAAGTAAATTCTGAAATTTATCAATTAATCAAGCTAGGCTATAACTATTCTGCTAAGGATATGGGCTATGATATTACCATAGGTCCTTTGAGCAAGCTCTGGAATATAGGCTTTCCTGATGCACGAAAACCTTCACAAGATGAGATAGACAAGGTCCTACCTCTGATTAATTATCAATTTATCCAGTTTAATGAAAAAGACAGTACCGTCTATTTAAGTCAAAAAGGTGCCCGCTTAGATTTAGGTTCAATAGCTAAAGGCTATACAGCCATGAAGATGGTTGAAAGTCTTAAAAATAATGGCGTAACCACTGGTATTGTCGATTTGGGATCAAGTTCTATCTACGTGATTGGACATTCTCCACGTCAAACAAATGATGCGTGGACTATTGCTATAAAAGACCCCAATGATCCAGAAAAATCGCAGTTGGGAATTTTAAAAGCAAGTGATCAACATGTAAATACTTCAGGTATCTATGAACGTTATTTAGAAGTGGATGAGCATCGCTACTCTCATATCCTTAACCCTAAAACGGGCTTCCCATTTGACAATGATATTGCTAGTATCACTCTTTTAATTTCTGGTGATGATGCTACAAATGGTGATGGTTTATCTACTATGATTTACGCTATGGGAACCAAAAAAGGTTATGAATATGTCGAAAGCCTGAAAAATGTTCAAGCTGTATTTGTGGATAAAGATAACAAGCTATATATTACGGATGGCTTAAAAGATAAATTTGACTTAACCAGTGAAAACTATAAGATAGGTCAAATTAAAGACTTAAAATAGAAAGAGGCAACATGGCGAAAAAAAGTAAGAGTTGGAAACGCGTGCTAGTTAATTTGCTTATTTTGGTTCTCTTTCTTGTGGGTTTAATCCTTGTTTTTAACAAACCTATCCGAAACTGGTTAATCGGCAGAAATACGGCGCATTATCAGATAAATAATGTGACGCGGGAAACGATTAAAGAAAACAAAGAAGTAAAGGGCAACTTTGACTTTGACAGTGTAGAGTCGATTAGTTTTGAACAAGTGGTACGTAACCAGTTAAACCGTCAACCCATGCCAGTCATTGGAGGTATTGCAATTCCAGATGTTGGCATTAATCTGCCAATTTTCAAAGGCTTAGCAAATGAGAACCTTGCTTTTGGAGCGGGTACGATGAAGGAAGACCAAGTGATGGGGCAAGGAAATTATGCTTTAGCCAGCCATAACGTCACTGGTTTTAGCAGCGATGTTAGCCTACTCTTTACCCCGCTTGAACGTGCGAAAGAGGGGATGATTATTTACGTCACGGACAAAAATAATATCTATCAATATCGTATCAACAAAATATCTGTCGTTTCTCCAGAACATTCAGAGGTAATCGATGATACACCAGGAAAAACGGAGATTACCTTGGTAACCTGTGCTGATCCAGAAGCTGTAAATCGAATTATTGTACATGGTACATTTGAGAAAAAAGTTGCTTACGATGCTGCGACACAAGAGATGAAATCTGCTTTTGACCGCAGTTATAATCAAGTACTTTAATAAAAAAACTTCCAGAAATGCTCTGGGAGTTTTTTCGATATTTTTATAAATCCTGTTTGCGAAGATAGAAAATACCAATGAGGCCGAAAACTAAGATTTCTATAATATGATAACCAATACTGAAGAGACTGTTATTACTTACAAAGGTAGAACTAAAGTCTGAAGTTCCTACTTGTGCAAGGAAGAGGAAAAATAGACTCATTAAGACTGTTTGAAGAATACGAGAGGTGAAATTAAAAGCAATGTATACAAATAAACCTGATGTTCTTCCGCGCGTGATAATAACGGCTAAAGCCATTGTTACCATCATAGCTACGAGTCCTAAAATATAAGAAAGAAGTCCCATAAAAATATCGGCAGAATGAACGAGTAAGTCAAGCGATCGAAAGAGAGAAAAGACCGTTTCTTGGTTGAAGATAAAGAAGGTGACAAAGGGGACAACTAAGACAAGAAAAAGAGCAATTAATTGAGTCAAAATTGTTGTGCCAATCTTGACAAAGTAATATTTGACCCGAGAGACTCCACTTGCAATCATCAAACTCATGACCTTGTTTTTATAATCAATATTGAGCAGATGAAAAGGATATAAGAGGGAAAAGATAGCTAACCCAATGACGGCAAAGACAGTCGTAATCGAAAGAAAGGTGAGGAGGATGGGAAAGTTTTGAAAATCAATGTTTGTCAAACTGACAGCTAACCATGAAAAGTTAAGCAGTAAACTTAAAGAAATGAATACGGCAAGGACTATCATGTAAGTTTTATCCTTTATGTTTTTATACATTTCCATTTTAAAAATATTTTTGGCATTCATACTGAGTTCCTCCTATTTCACAAGTTCAATGAACTTGCTTTCTTTTTTAATCTGATAAAACTCAATATCTTGAGCTACAGCTTCCTTGAAGAATTCACGATACTTGTCTTCATTCATTTCAAAAATAGTCCAGTTTTCGGATTGTTGTGAAAACTTAACTTGTAACTCCGTTAGGAAGGTGTGAAGCGCTTGAGGCTGATTTGTTTGTACACGGTAAATATAGGTCTGATTCTTCTTATGAAGATCGAATTTTTCAACAAAATTACCATTTTCTAGGACTAAAACTTCATCGGCTAGAGTTTCAATGTCTTCTTGAACATGACTTGAAATAAGAATCATTCGTCCCTCTGTTTTTAAATGAAGCAAGTAATGTTTAAACCATTCGACTGTTTTTTTATCTAAGCCACGGAAAGGCTCGTCAAAAATGAGAATATTCGCATCGCTCATCAGGGAAATCAGAAGAATCAACTTTTTATTCATTCCTAAAGAATAACGGCTTACTTTTTCGTTCAGGTTATCGTAAATATTTAATTCTTTAGCTAAGATGCGGGTTCTCTCTTCATCAAAATTTCCACGTAGCCCACCAAAGTAGCGAAGATTAAACCAACCTGAGTAGTTTTTATAAAGTTCCATATCATCAAGAACAATACCGACAGAAGTAAGTACTTTAGGATTTTCTTTAATATTCTTCCCATCAATTTCGATGCTACCGGAATAGTTGGTAATAATATTAGTCAGCGTTTTAAAAAATGTCGTTTTTCCGACACCATTTCTTCCCACAATCCCATAAATTTTTCCTTGGTCAAAAGACACAGAGGATAAATTCAGGACATTGTGCGCTTGGTAAGAGAAGCGGAGGTTTTGGATGTTCAGCGTCATGTTTTTCCTTCTTTCATTTTATGAATAATTCTATCATGTGTGCGTTGCTTTTACAAGCCAATCCATAGAGTGTAATACCATATTTACAGCTTTGATTATTGCGAGAGTCATTACATTTAATGAAAAAGAATTTAGGGAAAACAGATGTGCAGGATAGGTCCTCTTTTGTTATAATAGGAGAGCAAGACTAGACTGGAATTGAGAGAATAAATGAATCCTTTATTAAATGGAATGAATGAAAAACAAGCAGAAGCAGTACAAACTACAGAAGGACCACTTTTAATCATGGCAGGCGCGGGCTCAGGAAAAACCCGTGTTTTGACACACCGCATTGCTTATCTTATCGATGAAAAAATGGTGAATCCTTGGAATATTTTGGCGATTACCTTTACCAACAAAGCTGCGCGTGAGATGAGAGAACGTGCGCTTAATTTAACCCCGGCAGCTCAAGATACATTAATTGCAACATTTCACTCTATGTGTGTCCGAATCCTCCGACGTGATGCTGACCATATTGGTTATAACCGAAACTTTACGATTATTGATCCAGGGGAACAAAAAACCTTGATGAAGCGTATTTTAAAAGAAGCAAACTTGGATCCTAAAAAATGGGAACCTAAAACGCTCCTTAATACAATTTCAAACGCTAAAAATGACCTTCTAGATCCAGAAGCTTACGAAGGACAAATCAATGCTCGTAATCCTTATGAGTTACTGACAGCCCGTGTTTATAAAACCTATCAGGCAGAACTGCGTAAAGCGGAGTCGATGGATTTCGATGATTTAATCATGCAAACCTTACGTCTTTTTGATAAAAACCCAGATGTTTTAGCCTATTATCAAGGTAAATTTCAATATATCCATGTGGATGAATATCAAGATACTAACCATGCGCAATATCAGCTCGTCAAGTTAATGGCTCAACGTTTTAAAAATATTTGTGTCGTTGGTGATGCTGACCAATCAATCTATGGCTGGCGTGGTGCAGATATGCAGAATATTCTTGACTTTGAAAAAGATTATCCCGATGCGAAAGTTGTTTTACTTGAAGAAAATTATCGTTCTACAAAAACAATCTTACAGGCTGCCAATAATGTGATAAATAACAATGTGAATCGTCGCCCTAAAAAATTATGGACCCAAAATAATGATGGGGAGAATATCCTTTATTACCGCGCCAATGATGAGCGGGATGAAGCAATCTTTGCAGCTTCGACGATAAATGAGCAAGTGCAAGCTGGTCGGAAATATTCTGATTTTGCTGTCCTTTATCGGACAAATGCACAATCACGTACAATAGAAGAAGCGTTTTTGAAGTCAAATATTCCCTATAGTATGGTTGCAGGAACAAAGTTCTACTCACGTAAAGAAATTCGTGATGTGATCTCTTACCTTAACGTGATTGCCAATCCTCGAGATAATATGAGTTTTGAGCGGATCGTTAATGAGCCTAAACGTGGTGTTGGTCCAAGTGCTCTGGAAAAATTGAGAAACTTTGCGGATATGCAAGGTAAATCTTTAGCAGAATCAACGTTGGATATTACTTTATCGGATATTCGAGGCAAAGCAGCTGGCGAAATCTACAATCTTGGGCTAATTTTTGATTTCTTGCGTAGCTTCATTGAAACATCTAGTATCACGGAACTTGTTGAAGAAATGCTTGACCGCACGGGCTATATGAAGTTCCTACGAATGCAAGCAAATCTTGAAGCTCAGACACGGATTGAGAATATCGAAGAATTTCTCTCCGTGACAAAGAATTTTGATGAAAAATCAGAAGTACCACTAGATGAAATGACTGGAGAACCAATCAAGGAAACCGGTTTGGACCGCTTGAGTCGTTTCCTTAATGAAGTGAGTCTTCTTTCTGAGGTGGATGAATACGAAGAAGCGAGTGACGCGGTTACTATGATGACCTTACATGCTGCAAAGGGTCTAGAATTTCCTGTTGTATTTCTTATTGGGATGGAAGAAAATATCTTTCCACTTTCACGTGTTAATGATGATCCTGATGAATTGGAAGAGGAACGTCGTCTTGCCTATGTGGGAATCACGCGCGCCGAAGAATTTCTTTATATGACCAATGCAAATCAACGTGTGCTCTACGGTAAAACCAGCTATAATCGTCCGAGCCGTTTCATCTCTGAGATTGATGATGAGTTATTGGACTATGGAGGGATTGCACGTAAGGCCAATTCAAGCTTCAATGCTAGTTATAAAATGGCTGGAGGTGCGACACGATTTGGTACTGGCATGTCCATGACAGATGCTCTTCATCAACGTAAAGCTGCAGTCAATTCTGGAGCATCACGTGTGATTGAAAAAGCAGATGTAGCTACAGAAGATTGGACGATTGGAGATACTGCCGTCCATCGCAAATGGGGCGAAGGCATTGTGTTAGCTGTTACTGGAACCGGTAAGAATATGGAGCTGAAAATTAAGTTTCCTGAAGTGGGTATGAAACGTCTTTTGGCTGCAATGGCACCAATTGAGAAAAAGGAGTAGTAAATGGATAAGAAGCGATGCAAGTGGTGTCTTTCTTCGGAGAAGATGATTCATTATCATGATACATATTGGGGTACTCCGGTCCATGACGATCAAGAGCTTTTTGCAAAACTCGTTTTAGATATGAATCAAGCAGGCCTCTCTTGGTCAACCATTTTAAACAAACAAGAAAGCTTCTATAAAGCTTATGATCAGTTTGAGATTGAAAAAGTAGCCAGCTATAGTAAGGAAAAGGAAGAAGAACTCCGCCAAAATGCGGGAATTATCCGCAACAAGCTAAAGATAGCAGCTGCAGTAAATAACGCTCAAAAAGTTTTAGAACTTCAGAAAGAATTCGGTTCTTTGGATAAATATATTTGGTCTTTCTCAGAAGGTCAAGTGTTGCAACATCAAATTACTGATGAGAGCCAAGTACCTGTTACCAATGCTTTAGCTGAAGCTATGTCTAAAGACATGAAGAAAAGAGGAATGAAATTTGTTGGTCCAAGAATAATCTATGCTTATCTTCAAGCTGTAGGCGTGATTAATGACCATGCGGATTATTGTTTCCGTAATAAAGAGCTGTTGTAGAAAGAGGAGCGTCTGACATTTATCAGGCGCTTTTTGATGCTTCTTAATAATCAGCAAAATACTAAAGGTTAAGGTTTGAATTGCTTTGAGAACTCTTCCTTTTTTGATATGCTAATATTTAAAAAGGAGAAGAATATCTGTTTGGATTACGGATAAAATTTTAGGCTCCTTAAAGAAAATATAGAAAAAGGAACTCTATGAACACATCAGTCCCGCCAAATTGGCGGAAAAATTTTTATTTGTTTTTGATAGGTCAGCTCCTAACGGGCGTGACTTCAATGATTGTCCAGTATGCGATTATTTGGTATTTGACCCTTGAAACAGGTGAAGAATCTGTCCTTGCAATTGCTACACTTGTAGGTATGTTACCAATGGCGCTTCTAAGCCCGTTTGTTGGGCCATTCATTGACCGTATCAACAAGAAGTTCTTACTTATTTCATATGATGCTGTGGTGGCAGTAATAGCCTTGGGTCTTTTTATTTACGGGATTAATAATGATGTTTATCCACTTTGGATGGTCTTTGTGACTATTGGTATTCGTGCGGTTGCACAGACCGCTCAGATGCCAACAGTCCAATCTATTATGCCCACAATGGTACCAGAAGACGAAATTACTCGAGTCAACGGACAGTTCGGTATTATTCAATCTTTGATATTTATTGTTTCACCTGGGATTGGAGCTTTCATGGTAGCAACTATGCCGATTCATTGGGTTATTTTACTTGATGTGATTGGCTTCATTCTTGGTGCTGGAATGTTGCTTTTAGTCAGGATACCAGAAGTCGCTTCACAGGGCGAAAAGATCTCTGTGATTAGGGATACGCTTGAAGGGTTTAAAATTCTCCGTGAGAATAAACCGATGTGGAAAATGACACTCATCGGTGCCCTATTTATGTTACTTTTTATGCCTGCAATGAGTCTTTATCCTCTAGTGACCACAAAATATTTTGGCGGCACGATTGTCCACGCGGGTTGGGTTGAAGTTCTATTTGCTGCTGCGATGCTGATTGGCTCTTTTGCTGTTGGTATTTTTGGAAAAACTAAGGACCGTATGCCCTGGATTATTGCGGCTTATCTTATCGTTGGCTTGAGCATCGGTGGTTCAGGCTTTCTTCCTGGCAATATGAACGGGTTTTGGGTTTTCCTTGTTTTGAATGTTTTTGCTGGAATTGTGGGACAGATTTATACCACAATGAATATGGCAATCACGCAGCAATCATTTGAAGCCCAATACTTAGGACGGGTTATGGGAATAGTCTCTGCATTGATGAGTATTGCCGGACCAGTTGGGCTAATCTTCGCAGCTCCAGTAGCGGAATCCATAGGTGTTCAAAACATGCTTGTGATTGCAGGCTTTGGAGGCATATTAGCTGCAGCTCTATTATATTGTACGCCCTCAGTTCGGAACTATGATAAACATTTGCAAAGAAAGTTAGAAAATGAAGGACAATGAAATAAATGTCAAATCAATAGTTGAAAGAGCTTCCTTATGATAAAATGAAGGTATCACAATAGCAAGTATAAAAAAGAAAGAGGCGCTTATGGCTAACATACATCCTTATATTGCTCTTAATAATACCAAAGAAGCACTTGCTTACTATGAAGAAGTTCTTGGTGCAAAAAATATCCGCCGTGTTCCTGTTGCTGCTGAACAGGCAAAAGAATTTGGTTTATCTGAAGAACAAGCAGCAGAAATGACAATGCACAGTCAGTTTGATATCTTAGGAACGACTATTATGGCAGCAGATAATTTTCAACATGAAGCTTTAAGTTATACAGGAATATCGATCTTATTAGATCTTAATTCAGAAGATAAAGAGGCGATGGCAGAAGCGCAGGAATTTTGGAAACACTTATCTGATTCAGGAAAAGTGACAATAAATATGCCTTTTGAAGAACAATTCTGGGGCGGCGCTATGGGCGATTTTACTGATAAATATGGCGTACGATGGATGTTGCATGCGCAACCTTACTCTAAACTTGGAGAAATGTAAAAACGGGCAAAGTTCACTTGTATTTTAACGTAGCAGAAAATGCTACGTTATTTTTATGTAAATATTTTAAATTGAAGCGCTCCTTTATCTGAAATAAGTCTGAAAAAGTGCTATAATTATGTATCTATGAATGGAATTTTAAATGTATATAAAGAAGCGGGCTGGACATCTTTTGATGTTGTTGCTAAACTTCGAGGAATTTTAAAAACAAAAAAAATCGGCCACGGAGGAACGCTTGATCCACAAGTGACAGGAGTTCTCCCTGTAGCTGTTGGTAAAGCCACTCGCCTTCTGGAATACATGGAAGAGGCGGGGAAAGTATACGAAGGTGAAGTGACAATCGGTTTCTCTACAGAAACAGAGGATGCTGAAGGTGAAGTCATTGAAACTACACCTGTGCCATCAACCCTCTCAGACGAAGAAATTGATGAGGTAATGACACGTTTTGTCGGGGAGATTCAACAGGTCCCACCTATGTATTCAGCAGTTAAAGTGAAAGGCAAGCGCCTTTACGAATATGCACGGGCTGGGCAAATGGTTGAGCGTCCCATACGAAAGGTTACCATCAAATCATTTACGCGGACAAGTCCAGTGACTTTTGAAAAGGGCTGCGCACGATTTACGTTTCGTGTAGCTTGTAGCAAGGGTACTTATATTCGTACTTTGGCAGTTGATCTCTCTGATGCTTTGGGCTATGCGGGGCATATGTCTAAATTACAGCGGACTGCAGCTAACGGTTTGCATATTGCTGATGCACTGACTTTGGAGCAGATTGAGACTTTAGTTAAGGCTGAAAAACTTGATGAAATATTACAGCCAAACGAAGTCGCAGTCTCTGACTTGCCACGCCTTGATGTGACAGACGAACAAGCAGCAGCAGTACGCGTGGGTAAAAAGTTTGAAGAAGCTGAGTTTGCTAAGCTTGGCGAAGCCACACGTTTTTCTTTCTTTTATCAAGATCAATTGATTGCTGTCTATATGAGACATCCCGAAAAACCAGGAATATTAAAACCAAATAAGGTAATAAATTAAAATGAAAACTTTATATTTTGACGAAATTGAAGATTGGACTGACCCGACAGTTCTTGTCTTGGGCTATTTTGATGGTTTACATCGTGGTCACCAAGCTTTGTTTGCTGAGGCAAAAAAACTCGCAGCTGTTCTAAATTTGAAGATTGCCGTCTTAACTTTTCCAGAAAAACCGACACTTACTTTTCAAAAATTTGAACCAGATATGTTGCTTAAGTTAACAAGTGATAAAAAACGAGAAGCACTTTTTGCAGAAAATGGTGTAGACTATCTAATTTTTAAAGATTTTACTTCAAGTTTTGCTAAACAAACAGCAGAAGAATTCTCTAAAAATGTAGTGGAAAAATTCTTACCGAAAATTGTTATTACAGGCTTTGATCATAAAACGGGCTCAGACATGACACAACTCAAAAGCAATGATCAATATAAAGTGGTCGTTATACCAGAAGTTGCAGATGATGAAGGAAAAATTTCCTCTACTCGGATACGTGAACTTGTAAAAACTGGAGATATTGAAGCAGCAAACGAGCTTTTAGGTTATCCTTATGAGACAACTGGAATTGTGGTGCATGGTTTTGCACGTGGCCGAACAATCGGCTATCCAACTGCTAATCTAGCGATTAAAGACTTTATTCATCTCCCATCAACTGGTGTTTATACGGTAGATGTTCTTTGGGAGGGCCAACGTCAACGTGGCTTTGCTTCAATCGGCTATAATGAAACTTTTAATGGCAAAGAAAAAACAGTCGAAATCCATATTTTTGATAAAGATTTGGACTTGTATGGAGAAAATTTAACGGTTCTCTGGCTAGATAAGATTCGAGAAATGATTAAATTTGACAGCATTGAAGCTTTGATTGTTCAGATGAAAGATGACGAAGAAAAAGCACGTCAATATAAAGTAAAAAAAGCCTAATTTTGATTAGGTTTTTCTGTTACCCTTTACTTGGTTCACGAGTTGGCGGGTAAAAGGTTGAAACGTTAATCCAAGCAGAAAGAGCCAGATTGTGATATACTTAATAAGAACAATTTTTAAGGAGAACATTAATAATGTCACGTAAACCTATTATCGCTGGTAACTGGAAATTGAATAAAAACCTCAAAGAGGTTAAAGAATTTATCGCTAACATTGACGGTAAATTGCCATCAGAAGACAAAGTAGAAGTTGCTATTGCAGCTCCTGCACTTTACCTTGTATCAATGGTACAAGAACGTGGAAATAACCCACTTAAAGTTGCAGCAGAAAATGTTTACTTTGAAAATTCAGGTGCCTTCACTGGTGAAATCGCTCCAGCTATGCTTGCAGCAGAAGGAATCGAATACTCAGTAATCGGTCACAGCGAACGTCGTGAGTACTTCCACGAAACAGACGAAGACATCAACAAAAAAGCTAAAGCTCTTATCGCAGCTGGTGTAACACCAATCCTTTGCTGTGGTGAAACACTTGAAACTTTTGAAGCTGGTAAAACAGCTGAATGGGTTTCAGCTCAAATCGAAGCTGGTCTTGCTGGTATCGACGGTAAAGATGTTGCAAACATGGTTATCGCTTACGAACCAATCTGGGCTATTGGTACAGGTAAAACTGCTACTGCTGAAATCGCTGACGAAACTTGTGGTGTTGTTCGTTCAACAGTTGAAAAACTTTACGGAAAAGAAGTTTCAGATGCTGTACGTATCCAATACGGTGGTTCTGTAAAACCTGAAACAGTTGCTGAACTTATGTCTAAAGAAAACATTGACGGCGCTTTGGTTGGTGGAGCTTCACTCGAAGCTGATTCATTCCTTGGCTTGCTTGAAATTTACAAATAAGATTAACATGCATAATAAAAAAAGGGAACCTTTAAGGTTCCTTTTTTTATTTCATATAGTATTATTTACACTCATCTCTTCTTCAAATAATCCGAGTAATATTCCTTAAGGAGATTGATAATCTGCTTCCCAATCAAGTAATAATCCTCTGTAGGTAAGTTGGCTTGAGAGATGCGGAGTGTTCCGCTAGAAGCACCAAAACCTGTCCCGTCCATCAAAACAACGCCATTTTTGTCGGCGAGATTGAGCAAGAACTCTAAGTAATCAAAGTTTTCTTCCAAATAGATACGGAATTTTTTACCAAAACGGATTTCGGCAAGTTGGTAAATATCTACGAGTGTATAATATTTAGCATTCTCTTTCGAGTTGTCTGGCTCTAATTTCATGGCTTTAAGCAAATCTTGATAACGTTCATCAATAAGAGCATCACAAGCCTCAAAGTAAGGATCTGCCTCTTTACGATGAATCAAATGCGTAAAGGCAAAAAGAACTTCCATGATTTGTTGCGGTGTAGAGAGGCCAGCTGTGTGATAGAGACCAACAGAACGTGAATCCGCAACAATACGTTCGATAAATGGCAACTCTTTAGTGTCATGTGTTACAATATCATAGCGCTTGTCGAGTTTCTCAATATCCTCAGGATCAAGCTCAGAGATAAGACGGTCAAAGACATTATCTTCCTGCATGGCAATAAGCCCTAAACGCCAACCTGTTGCACCAAAAAGTTTTGAGAAAGAATAAACGAGAATGGTATTATAGGGAACAACACTATAGACAGATTGGAAATCTTGAACGAAAGTTCCATAGACATCGTCTGTAATAATGATGAGATCCGGATTTTTTTCAACAGCTCGTTTTAAAGCGTCAAGTGTTTCTTGACTGAAAGCTTTAGAACCTGGATTTGATGGATTAACTAAGAAGAATGCCTTGATTTCAGGATCTGATAATTTTTCGATTTCTGTTTCGGGAATGCTCCAATTGTCGCTCTCATCAGAAGTAATTAATGTTTCAACGAGATTGAATTCACTTAAACCAGGAAGTTGCAAGTAAGGTGTAAAGATAGGTGTGTTAATAGCTATTTTATCACCCGGCACAACTAATTTATTGCGCTTGAGTGAGTTGAAGATATAGACAATCGCAGCTGTACCGCCTTCCGTTGGGAAGATTTGTGTCTTATCTTCGAGATGAACGCCATTATACAGAATTTTTTCCATAAAACGATTCAAGACAATTTCGGTATTTCTCAGACAGCGGCTAGGAACAGGATAATTATTTCCGATAGCACCATCGATAAATTCCTTAATCACATCGTCAATATTTAGCTTAAGATCAATTTCGATATAGTCCATGACATCAATCAAGAATTTATCAATCTCATCATCGTCAGGTTCTAAGAAAGCCTCAAAGCGTTGCCCAATACCTTTCAATGTTGTGTATCCAGCCATATCAGCTTTTTCAATCGTACGAAGGGAGTCTTTAATACCAAATTCAATCAAGCGATTAAAGGCTAAACGTGCTTTTGTATTAATCCAGTTTGGATTGCCGCGACCGGCATTCAAAAAGATATTGGCTTTTTTATTTTTTTCTGCCAGTTTAAGCATTTCAAAGCTAACTTCAAAAGCTCCTAAACCGGTATAATCAGTAATGGTAACTTCTTTTTCCATGTGTTCTCCCATTTAAATTTATTGAACTTTTGTTATTAATTATAACACAATAAATAGAAAACAAATTGACTCAAATAGTCTAAAATGATAAAATTTTCGCTCGTTTTTTGTTACAATAGTAAGATATGAGTTTTTACCAGTAAAGGAGAGCGGCAAGATGGCATATTAACTTATTTTGAGTGCTGCTGTTACCTTGTATTTTGCTTTGGGCTACGTTAGAGCCACACTCAAAGGCTGGGTTATTCCCAATAAAGTAACTTGGTTTCTCTGGGCTTTAGCGCCAATGATTGCTTTTTTTGCCACCTTTTCTTCGTCGGGGTTTAGCCTTGGTCAAATTCCTGTTTTTATGGCTGGCTTTACGCCCTTGCTTGTTTTTGGCGCTTCCTTTATAAATAAGCAGTCTTTTTGGAAAATAACCTTTTTTGACTTGTCCTGTGGAATAGTTTCACTGATCACCTTAGTCATCTGGTATTTGACACAGAATTCTAATCTTGCGATTTTATTGGCCATCATGAGTGATGCTTTAGCAGCTTTGCCTACCTTGATTAAAGCTTGGAGATATCCTGAAACTGAAAGCATTAAGCCCTTTGCTGCGGGAATAGTGACCACGGGAATTGCCCTTCCCGCTACAAGTACTTGGGATTTTGCACATCTTGCTTTCCCTGTTTACCTTTTTCTATTAAACATCTTAATGACAGTGATTTTAAAAGTGAAAGATAAGTCGATAAAAACTAGCGTAAAATGAAAAATTTGTAAAAATCATAGAAACAAATAATGAAGAGGAAATAAAGTGAAAAAGAACGAAACAAAAGCAGCTTATGTACATATCCCTTTTTGCTCACATATTTGTTACTATTGTGATTTTGCTAAAGTTTTGATGACGGGACAACCGGTCGAAGCCTATATTGATGAGTTGCTCAAAGAATATGATAGTTATGATATTAGTAGTTTAAAAACGCTTTATATTGGAGGTGGGACACCGAGTGTTTTACCTGCAGATCAGCTTGAAAAATTACTCACGCATCTGACAAAAACGCTTGATTTAGAAGAACTTGAAGAGTTCACAGTGGAAGCAAACCCTTCTGATTTAACAGATGAAGTCCTTGCTGTTTTAGCGAATTCGCCTGTGAACCGCATCTCACTTGGTGTACAATCGTTTGATGATAAACTGTTGAAAAAAATTGGGAGAACACATACTGAAGCACAAGTTTACTCTTCAATCGAAAGACTACGTGCTGCCGGATTTGAAAATATCACAATAGATTTAATTTATGGCTTACCGAACCAAACGATGGAAATGGTTGAGCGGGATGTTCAAAAATTCTTAGAATTGGACCTTCCCCATGTTGCCTTATATAGCCTGATACTAGAAGATCATACAGTATTCATGAATCGTCAACGTCGTGGACGCCTCCGTTTACCATCTGATGATCGCAATGCGGATATGTATGAGTATATTATTGAAATGCTGACTTCTAAAGGTTATTCGCATTATGAAGTTTCAAACTTTGGAAAAATCGGCTATGAAAGTAAGCACAATATGACATATTGGGACAATGCGGAATACTATGGCATTGGAGCTGGAGCTTCAGGTTATCTTGATGGCATTCGTTATAAAAATCATGGACCTGTTCATCATTATTTACGCGAGGAAAATAAACGTGTAAATGAAGAAGTATTGACAAGAAAACAAAGGATTGAGGAGGAAATGTTTCTGGGCTTACGCAAAAAAAATGGCGTATCCATTGAACGTTTCCATAAAAAGTTTGGTCAAACACTTGAAGAAGTTTATGGCACAATCATTGAAGAATTGGCGTTTCAAAAAATGTTGTTTGAAGCTGATGGACGGATTCAGATGACGGAAAAAGGATTTGAATTAGGAAATGAAGTTTTTGAGCGTTTTTTGTTAGATTAAGTATGCATATCTGAAAGATATTGTTCTAATCTATGTTACAATAGTGTGAATGAAGAGTGAAAATAGTAATATGAGAAAAAAGCTTACCCCTCTAGCAACCATGATTGTTGCTGGAATTTTTACTGCTCTGGTCTTTGCTTTTGGTAACCTAAGATATCAGGTTCCCGAAATGGCAGCGACACATGAAAAAGAAGAAACGGTGGTTGTAAATAAATCATTAAGCAATGATGATGTTGATTTGAACCGTTTTGTAGTAGATATCTCCGCATGGCAACGCCCAGAAGATATTGATTATAATTTAATGAGTCAAGAAGTCATTGGTGCTGTCGTACGTGTACAGACAGGAAAGTCAAGTAAGGACAATGCAGCAGCTTATAAAAGTGGTGAAGATCGTCAATTTAAAACGCATATGAGCGAATTGCAAAAGCGTGGTGTTCCTGTTGCTGTATATGCCTATGTCAATGGTAAAAATGTTGAAGAGATGAAAGAACAGGCACGTCTTTTTTATGAGCGGGCTCATCCTTTTAAACCAACGTATTATTGGCTGGATATTGAAGAAGTCAGCATGGATAACATGAGCGAAGGTGTGGATGCTTTCCGTGAGGAGCTTAAGAGCCTAGGTGCCAAGAATATAGGTATCTACGCGCAAGATTGGTTCTTGACTGACCATAAGATTGACTCTAGCCATTTTAGTTCAATTTGGATGGCTGATTATGGTCGAAATACCGGGATGTGGGATACATCTCCTAAAACAGATTTGAACTATGACATGCACCAGTTCACGGACCGCGGACAATTGTCGAGCTATGGTGGACATTTAGATTTAAATATGATTCGTACGCAAGAACAGTACGATAAACTTTTTAGAAATCCCTAATCTAATAAAGGGAAGTAGCAGTAGACGAAAGTCTATTTTCTTTATGTTGTTTTTGAGACAAGAAGAAACAAACATTGAACAGTAATAAGATAAAATCAGGAGCGAAGATGGCAAAGAAAAAACAAACAGGTTTGAAAGCAGGGGCAGGGATTCTAGGAACAGTTGTCGTTCTTGGTTTAGGATTTCTAAAGTCGAATCCCGAAATATTGTCGACAGTCACAGGAACACCATCACTGAATCAGCCAGCGCAAAGCCAGCAACTTAAGAATTTTAGCAAGGTAGATTATGGCAGTGTCAAAGACAAAGTGCCGACACAATCTTTAGCACAATCAGTTTTGACACCTTCAATTAAAAAGAACCTCAAAGATTCAGTCACTTATAATGGAACTGGTGCCTTTATTGTCAATGACAATAAAACAGACTTGGATGCTAAAGTTAACAGTGCACCTTATGTTCAACTGGCAAAACAAGATGCTTTAAGTCGTCCCAAACTTGCCAATGCACTCCTCAACAAGACAAGCCGCCAGTACAAAAACCGTTCAGAAACAACGGGAGCAGATGGAAAGTCCAACAGTGCGAAAATAAATCCTGTAGGCTGGAAACAACTCATGATTTCTTCTGGTTCATACAGCACACTCTATAACCGAGGACATTCAATTGGCTACGCGCTAGCTGGAAATATTAAAGGCTTTGATGCTTCTGAAGCAAATCCACAAAATATCAGTACACAAACCGCTTGGGCCAATCAGGCAAGTAATGGCAACGAGGAAAATACAGGGCAAAACTATTATGAAGGTTTAGTGCGTAAAGCGCTCGATAAGAATAAAACAGTCCGTTATCGTGTAGAACCTATGTATGATGGGAATGATCTCGTTCCCTCAGGGACGCATATGGAAGCCAAGTCGAAAGATGGAAGCTTAGAGTTTAATGTTTTCATTCCAAATGTGCAGCCAGGTATTCAAATTGATTATGCTTCAGGCAAGGGCATGATTTTGCAGTAGGAGAGTAGATTCCTGTTTGAATAAAATAAAAAACGTAGAAACAGAGTTTTTGTTTCTACGTTTTTTATGTCTTTGAGAAAGAAAGACTAAATCTTATCGTATTGATCTAAACCGTAACTCTCAATCATTTGAATGAGCTTTTCAGTATAGGCTGGGTCAGTTGCATAACCAGAAGTTTGCACCGCTTTCGCAGCTTCTTTATAGTTTTTCGCAGCTAAAACGCTCGCATACTGCTTAGGGTTCCATGTAGTGCCCTTAGTAAAGAGATAGGCATGTCCTTCGACAGATTCTTTCCAACCATCGTAAACGCGAAATTGCGCTTTTACAGTCACCCATTTATCATTTTCAAATTCTTTGGTTTCTAAAGTTACTGTGGGGACATTTCCGTAAGCTTTGATACCAAAAAGATTGTAATATTTTGCGGCAAGTCCGCTTTGACCAAAGTTACTTTCCAAAGCAGCCTGAGCTAAAGTCAGAGAAGCGAGAACATTATACTTTTCTTGTGATTCTTGCGCATATGGTGCTATAGTACGAATGAAGTTATATTCTGTAATTGTTTCAACTTGGTTGGCAAGCTCAGTGTCATTACGATTATCACTGGTTTGTATCACTCTAAAATTCAAGAGGTTAGCTGCAACAAAGAGAAAAATCAAAAGCTGGAAAATAATGCGAAAGAAACTTCGGATTTTAGAAGTCGCCTTGCGGCGCTTTTTATCATATGTCATGTCACTAGTATAACAAAAAAGTCTCAATTTGTGGATAGGTTCAACACTTGTTATGCTAGAAAAATATGCCAGTAGCTTCGCTTTTGAACACAAATAAAAAAGTTTCCACATTTTTGGAAACTTTTTTTCTTACTTTCTATTTCGCTCTTTAATCGTTTGAGTACCAAACTGAGGTAGACGTATGAATGAAAGACGTTGCAAGAGTTCTTGACGATAGTCAGCACGGCCAACAATCAAAGTGACCTTACTGAAGAGGTAACAAGACAACAATGTGATAGCAAAATTGGGTAAGGTAAGGTATGTGAGAAGCGAAAGACTCAAAACAATGACATCACCACCAAATAAAACTTTGTCTACTTTGAAGCTCCATTTTTCTTCTAAAATTCGTCCTAGAAGCAGCGTTCCACCAAAGGTTCCTTCAGAAATAATGACTAAACCAGCAGCTGTTCCTGAGAGAATTCCGTCGAAAATACCAGCAAAGACAATATTAGAAAACTGAATCCCTGTAATTCCGATTGCTTCATAAATTATCATCCAGACACTCATAGCGGCTGCACCCGGAATACTGAGAAGAAGCTCACGCGAAGATAAGTATTTACGGCCAAAAGTAAAGAGTGGCACATTAACGAGGAAGAAAGTTAAAGCTGGATTAACACCAAAGACAAAGTCCATCAATACAGAAAATCCAGCAACGCCATTACTGGCTAGTCGGTTGGGGATGACGAAAAGCTGTACAGATAGGACATATAGTCCTACGCCGATCAGTAGTATCAGTAAATCCCGCATAAAATATTTATCTATTTTTACGCCTAAAAGTGTCATAAGTTCTCCTTAACAGTTCGTTATTTCTAGGATATCCTTAAAGCTTTGAATAAATAATTTCGTATCTTTGTAATTGCTTTAAAAGGAGCCTATATTCATCAGTGTTGTAACTATTATTATTACATTTAAAACTTAATTAAACCTTGTTTAAGGTCAAAATTACTATTATATTATAGTAAATATATAAAAATTCAGACAAATCTAGAAAAAAGATATTAATTCATTAAAAAAGCAGTCTTTTTTAGTCTTGGTTAAGAAGACGAATGTATAATATAACTATTCCAAATAATACTCTTTTTGTAACATCTTTAGTCCTCACCAATGTGAGGACTTTTTAAAATCACAAAATGTTATAATATAAGAATTAGTTAACAATTTAGTTTTTAAGGAGGGAAATAAAAATGAGCAATGCAAATGAGATAGGTGTTACAAGTGAGTTTGCACCACTGAGACGTGTAGTTTTAACACAATCGGAATTTATCTTACCTCACGAAGAGCATACCAATGATGATGGCTCCTTCCTTGAAGATGATGTTCTTGATATGTTTAATAATAAAGACACCAGTGGAAAAAATTATGCAGAAGTATTTCCTGAAAGACAAAGAAAATGGGAAGCAGAGCGTACTAATCTACAAGCTTTGTTAGAAAAATATGATATTGAAGTTTTGCGACCACGTCTTCTCACGGATTATGAGAAAGAACAAGGAAAAGTCTATGGTGCTGCAAACTTTTTTGTACGTGACCCGTTCTTTACGATTGGTGACTCTTTGATTGAAGGGTCTATGCGCTTTTTCCATCGCCGCAACGAGGTTTTACCCGTAAGAAACTTACTCACTGAACAAGCCTATTCTAGCGATGCTTTTTACGTTTCTCTTCCAATGGCAGATACTTCACAAGGAGAAACGGATGAGAGTGGACCTTTCTTAGAAGGTGGCGATATCCTCGTTTTAGGAAAAACAGTATTTGTAGGAAATTCAGGTAAAGCGAGCAATCATAATGGCTATTTATGGCTTAAAGCTTATTTAGCACATTGGGGCTATCAGGTGATTGAGGTTAAACTTCATCATGATGTTTTGCATCTTGATTGCGCTCTAAGTCTAGTTAGAGATGGTCTAATGATTATCTGTGAAGAAGCCTTTCTAACTGGTATACCTGAACAGCTTAAAAATTGGGATAGAATAAATGTTCCTTTTGAAGATATTGCAAAGCTAGCAATAAATGGTCTACCAATAAATGACGAGGTATATATACTAGATTCAGAATTTAAATACATTGGCGAAGCTCTGGAAGCACGAGGCATTCGCTCAGAATACCTTGATTTTAAAATATCCCGAAGCTTGGGCGGTTCATTTAGATGTAGCACACAGCCTTTACTTAGAAAATAAGAAGCATAAGTTTAAAACAGAAAGCCAGCCCTTGGCTGTGATATAATTATCAAATGAACTACGAAAACTATATCTGGGATTTAGGTGGCACTTTACTTAATAATTACGAAAATTCTAGTCATGCTTTTGCTGCAGCACTTTGGCAAAAGGAAGAACGAGTAGTTTTGCATGACGATGTCTATGCAGCACTCAAAGTTTCTACAGCACATGCTGTGGACCAATACGCGAGTCATATACCGCAGTTTCTTGAAACATATCGGAAATTAGAAGCAGAAGCTTTGGACAAGCCAATTTTGTTTGAAGGTGCTGTTGATCTTTTGCATACTATCGTGAGCCAGAACTGCAAAAACTTTATGATTTCTCATAGAGATAAGCAAGTACTGGACATTCTTGAGGCAGCCCATATTTCTCAGTATTTTACTGAAGTTGTTACTGCTGATAATGGTTTCCCACGTAAACCAGCACCAGATTCAATAAAATATTTAGTACAAAAATATAATTTAGACCCCAAGAAGACGGTGATGATTGGTGACCGTCCTTTGGACATTGAAGCCGGTCGTGCAGCGGGTATTGCGACTATTTTCTTTGATAGCCAGCAGGAGTATCCCCAAGCAACGCGAAGCATCAAAAAATTATCAGACATTATGGAGTAAACTGAACCACAATGAATACTTTTTTTATATCGAATGAAAAAGCAGTTGGGCCAGGCTTTGGCCTTTTTAGTGCCAATCACTTTTTTGCCCTTGCTGTTCTAGCACTGCTCAGTTTTGGCTTGATTCGTATTTATCTGCGCGCAAATGACGAGAGACGTAAACTGTTACGTCTACTTGTTGCCTCGTTTACCCTGTTGCTCGAAATCATTAGAGATATCATTTTAGTGATGACTCATCAATTTTTGTACGCAGACTTGCCTTTGCAGCTGTGTGGACTTGGCATATTCATTATTGTTTTTGATGCAATGCGTTCAAATAAGACGAGTCGTGAGCTCTTGTATAGCTTAACTTTACCTGGAGCAATTTTTGCACTTGTGACACCGAACTGGGTAACCAATGATTTTGTTAATGTCTTTGTATGGCAGAGCTTTTTGATTCATTGCTTACTTATCTCGTATGTTTTAATGCGTCTGATTGCAGGCGATTTTGTCCCTCAATGGCGTGAACTCTGGCGCTCTGCTGTCTTTTTGTCGATTGTTGTACCGATTTGTGCAGTCCTCAATCAAGTTTGGAATCAAAATTTTTTCTTCCTAAGGACACCAGTTCCGGGAAGTCCACTTGAACCCATCTATGATGTGTTCGGTTCTTATTATATCTTAGGTTTAATTTTTATTGTATTGATGTTTTGGCTTGTTATTTATCTTCCTTGGTCATGGAAAAAATCACCAAAAGTTCGGATGAATTAAGTAAAAAGACAAAATATATTAAACAAAAAAGCAGCTTAAAGCTGCTTTTTTTCTGAAATTATTAAGATGGAGTAAAAGCTTTTATGGCTCGCAGTATATAGTAAAAAAAGCTAGAATGTGCTATAATTATAAGTAAGTATTTTCAAAGAAATGAGATTATTTTGAACGAAGAAAATAAAGAACAAATTGAAAAAATGGCAGAAGAATATGATGCCAGTCAAATTCAAGTTTTAGAAGGACTTGAAGCGGTGCGTATGCGTCCTGGGATGTATATCGGATCAACTTCAAAGGAAGGATTGCACCACTTAGTGTGGGAGATTGTTGATAACTCGATCGATGAAGCGCTAGCGGGGTTTGCCAGCCATATCGAAGTGTTTATTGAACCTGATAACTCAATTACAGTTGTCGATGATGGACGTGGTATTCCCGTAGACATTCAAGAAAAAACAGGACGTCCTGCGGTCGAAACGGTCTTTACTATCCTTCATGCTGGTGGTAAATTTGGCGGTGGCGGCTACAAAGTTTCTGGTGGTTTACACGGTGTTGGTTCATCCGTTGTTAATGCCCTCTCAACACAGTTAGACGTTACTGTACATAAAGATGGTCAAAAATACTATCAAGAATACCATCGTGGTGTTGTCGTCGAAGATTTGGCCATTATTGGTGAAACAGATAAACGAGGGACAGTCGTTCACTTTACACCAGATCCAACAATTTTCACCGAAACTCAAGTTTTTGACTATGATAAGTTGGTGACACGTGTCCGTGAGTTGGCTTTCTTGAACCGTAGTTTGCGTATTTCTATTACCGATAAACGTGAAGGCCAAGAAGACAATCATGCTATGTTCCACTATGAAGGTGGGATTCAATCTTATGTTTCCTTTATCAATGAAAACAAGGAAGTTATTTTTGATACGCCAATCTATACAGAGGGTGAGTTAGATGGAATCACTGTCGAAGTTGCTATGCAATATACAGGAACTTACCATTCAACAATCATGTCATTTGCAAATAATATCAATACGCATGAAGGTGGTACGCATGAACAAGGTTTCCGTACAGCTTTAACGCGTGCGATAAACAATTACGCAAAGGCTCAAAAGCTTCTTAAAGATAACGAAGAAAACCTTACTGGGGACGATGTTCGTGAAGGTTTGACCGCTGTCATTTCTGTTAAACACCCTAATCCACAATTTGAAGGTCAAACGAAAACCAAACTGGGGAATAGTGAAGTAACAGGTATCGTCAATAAGCTTTTCTCAGAAGCTTTGCAAACCTTTATGCTTGAGAATCCTCAAGTTGCGAAGAAGATTGTTGAGAAAGGGATTCTTGCAAGCAAGGCACGTATTGCGGCCAAACGCGCACGTGAAGTAACGCGTAAAAAATCCGGTTTAGAGATTTCTAACTTGCCTGGTAAACTTGCGGACTGCTCTTCCAATGATCCTAAACAAACAGAACTTTTCATCGTCGAAGGGGATTCTGCTGGTGGTTCTGCTAAGTCTGGCCGTAATCGAGAATTCCAAGCTATTTTGCCCATCCGTGGTAAAATCTTGAACGTGGAAAAAGCGACAATGGATAAGATTTTAGCAAATGAAGAAATCCGTTCACTCTTTACAGCGATGGGAACTGGTTTTGGTGCTGACTATGATTTATCTAAAGCACGGTATCATAAACTGGTTATCATGACCGATGCCGATGTCGATGGGGCACACATTCGTACACTCTTGTTAACTCTTTTTTACCGCTATATGCGTCCTGTAGTTGAGGCCGGTTATGTTTATATTGCTCAACCACCAATTTACGGAATCAAAGTCGGTTCGGAAACAAAAGAATACATTCAACCAGGGGAGAATCAAGAACGTGAGCTGAAGCTTGCACTTGAAAAATGGTCTCAAGGTCGTGCTAAACCAACAGTACAGCGTTATAAAGGTTTAGGAGAAATGGATGACCACCAACTTTGGGAAACAACTATGGATCCAGATGCCCGCCTCATGGCGCGTGTATCTGTAGAAGATGCCGCTGAAGCAGACAAAATCTTTGATATGCTAATGGGCGATCGTGTGGAACCACGTCGCGAATTTATCGAAGCCAATGCACAATATTCTACTATTGACGTTTAATAATTTAAAAAAGCTCTCAGCTATAAAACTGAGAGCTTTTTTGATTTTATTTGTTTTGACGATTGTTAAAATAATTTAAGTATCCAATTGATGATAACATAATAATCGCTGGAAGGAATTGTATTAAGTAGCGACTTCTACCAGCTTCGAATATTGATAAGTATAGAATAACCCCAAATAATACAATCTGCAGGTAGAATTCAAAATTAGAGGTCTGCCTAAATTTTTTAAAATAAGCAACCAATCCCAAAATTATTATAGACCAAGCGATTTGAAGGTATAGGGCGTAATTACCATAGTGAGGATTTCCAACATAGATTACTGATCTTATCTTTTGACCAAATTTAGAGTTTGTAAATTTGGTTTTAACAATATTTTGTTCTTTTAAAACATTTTCTGCAGTCCAACCTAGACTACCATCTTGTGTAAAAATTTTAAATTTAGTACTTTGGTGTTTGATAAGACCCAAAGTACCAAATCGTGAGAATCTTTTTTTTACATCCTCTTTAAGTTGAGGTTCCAGTTCAGATCTTGGTTTAAATTGACCCTTAGCGTCCAAAAACTTAACATCCTGACTGACTGCTGCATGATCTGCTCCTGTAGCAGTCAAGCCTAAGTCTACAAAAAACCAGGGACTCATAGTGTATTTTCCATCATATTCTACAAACTTTTGATTTTCCGCATAAAAATTAATAGCGAAAATCATTGTGAGCATCCCTAAAAGAAGGAGTAAGCTCCGAATGAACAGGCGCTTAAGGTTCACTTGTTTCTTGTCGAAAATCAACCTATAGATAATCAGGAGGATTAAGGCGATAAGGTAAATAAAAATGGGCACTCTAATTTTGTAGGCAATACTAAAAAGAAGGCCAATAGCAAACCATCTAAAAATCCCAGCTTTATCTAAATTTATAATCACTAAATAACACAGCAGAGCCATTAGGAAGAAGGTAGCTGGATCGCTATAGAAAGATAAAAAATGTGGTTGTAACCCAAATAGAAATAGGCTTTCTAAAAAGACAATTCGAGCTAATTTTTCCCCCTTCAGATGATCAGCCAGACCCGTCAGCAATAAAATACCGCCATCAATAAGTAGAGCATTTAAAATTGACACGGTTAAAATAAGGTGCGGGGCTGTAACAATGCCGTTCAAGATTTTAAAGGTGATAAAAATGAGAAAGTTATTCGGAAATAAGGAGAAGTACCTAATGGATGAACCACTGTGTGTTGGTGGAGCGGTTGCTACCTTATATAGAATAGAAGCATCTCCGTTGGGAAGGCATTGGGCAAATACAGATATCACAATCTGACCTATGAAAAGTATTCCGATAACAAAATAACGATAAGTATAAAGGAGTTTGAAGATCTTGATAACCAAGGGTTTTAGAGATTTATAAAAGATGATTCCCGAAACAATTCCCAAAACAAGTAGTGATAAAAAGAATGTGTGACTTATACTTGGAAGAACATCCGAAAAGATGTACCTTACAGACCAAAAAAGCCAATAAAACGAAAGTAAAAATAATAAGAAGAAAAGTATTCTTTTTATTCCGCTATCTATGTGTTGCATCCTCATTTTTCTTATCCACTCCTGTAAAATTAAAATTTTCCAATATTTATATTTTATCATAAAACCAAAGAAATTAAATCCTTATTTTATGGAAACACCAATAAAAATCAACGCTTAAAAAAACTATGTTTAAAATATCAATAAGTCTCCTCGAGTTCACAATGTTTTTTTTAATGATTATGATTTTTTGTGCCTAAACTGCATATCGCAAAGCTAAAATTTAACCTTTTTTATTCAGTTTACCTTAAGATACAAGACTTATAATACATACATTCCATAAAAAGAGTTGGAGATTTTCAAAAACTATTTTTTATCTCCTTGCTCTGTACTAGTATTATCGAAAAAAATGGCCATTAAAGTAGACCACTATTAGGAGGTCTCTTTTTATATGAAAACTTTTTCACTAATATTCCCAAATAAAAAAGAGGGATAACCTTGAGGGATTAAGCTTTCTTTATCGTAGTAAATTTTTGACAATTGATAATAAAGAGAATATAATACTAACAGTGTTAGATAATTAATAGTGTTAGGAATGGAAGATATGGATTACAATCAAGCAGCAGAAACTTTTTTATCTTGTGTGAAGAGTCGCAGTAAAACTGAAGTTATGAGCCGTTTTAGTAAGTATGCGCATGGTGAAAAACTCGTTTTGGTTGGCCTCTATAAAAATACTGGCTCACCAATTTTACCTAGTGACATTGCGAAGCAAACCAATATGAGTACAGCGCGAGTAGCAACAATTCTCAATAATCTTGAGGAGAAAGGACTTGTTACACGTGAAATTTCTCGTACGGACCGTCGTAAAATTTTAGTGGCTATCACGGCTAAAGGTCGTGAAGAAGCGGAGCAATCAAGAAAAGAAGCTGTGAGCCGTATTGTGAAAATCCTTGAACGAATGGGCGAAGAACGCACCAAAAGTTTTGTCGAAAATGTCCAACTATTTTTTGATTTAGCAATGGAAATATTTGAGGAGGAAAACGAAAAAGTATGACTGAAGAATTAACAAAAGATCAGCCACTCGATATTCATGGGAAACCATTTAATCGAGGGATTGTTCTTGCACTTATTTTGATTGCTACTTTTGGAGGGATGCTCATGCAAACCTCATTGGGTACAGCAATGCCCACATTGATGAATGATTTTAATATCTCTTTAGCTACGGGGCAACAAGCCACAACATGGTTCTTGTTGGCAAACGGAATTATGATCCCTGTATCGGCCTATTTAACAACAAAATTCCCAACACGCTGGTTGTATTTGATTTCTTATGCAATTTTATTGGCTGGAATGTTTGTCGCCTATTCGGCACCGACTTCGACATGGAGCGTCTTTTTAGGAGCTCGTATCATGCAAGCTATTGCCGTTGGTATTTCGATGCCCTTGATGCAGGTTGTTATGGTCAATATGTTCTCACCAAAACAAATGGGTGCTGTTATGGGTGCTATGGGACTTGTTATAGGTCTTGCACCAGCAATTGGCCCTACTTATGCAGGATGGATTCTAGATAAAGATCATGTCATTTTAGGATTCACTCTGGAACAATCATGGCGTACAATCTTCTTGATTCCAATGGTTGTTATTGCCATTTGTTGGGTATTGATGCTTATTTTTATGCGTGACATTGTGCCTAATCGTGACATGAAGCTAGATTTTATGTCATTAGTCGAATCAGTTCTTGGTTTTGGGCTCTTTTTATGGGGTTTTACAAATGTAGCTAGCGATGGCTGGGGTGATCTTCAAACGGTTATCCTACCTATCGTTGCGGGGGTAGCAATCATTGCTCTCTTTGTCCGTCGTCAATTGCATATGGAAACACCATTCTTAAATGTTTCCGTATTTAAAAATAAACAATTTGCTTTGACAACCGTTGTTATGGCACTTTCAATGATGGCTATGATGGGTGTTGAGATGATGTTGCCTTTGTATATGCAACAAGTCCACGGTCTTTCACCATTGAGTTCAGGTTTGACACTCTTACCTGGTGCTTTGATGATGGGGATTGTGAGTCCACTTGCGGGTGCTGCCTATGATAAAGTAGGTGCGAAACGCTTGGCCCGTGTTGGTTTTACCATTTTGGCCATTGGTACAATTCCATTTATGTTTTTGACAACAACAACACCAGAACACTTTATTACTGTGCTCTATGGTTTGCGTATGTTTGGTATTGCGATGGTAATGATGCCTCTAACTGCATCAGCCATGAACGCTTTACCACGCGAACAATCAGCACATGGTACTGCAGCAAATAGTACAGCACGTCAAGTTGCTTCAGCTGTTGTTGTGGCGCTCTTAAGCTCTGTTACGCAAAATATTATTACCAATTCACAACCTGCAGCAAGCTTGAAAGAGTCCAACCCACTTGCTTTTGCAGGAGATATGTTAGATGCCATGCTTAAAGGCTATCACGCCTCTTTCGCTATAGGGTTAGCCTTTGCTATCCTTGGGCTCGTGCTTTCATTTTTCCTTCAAGGGCATATTGTTAAAAACAAAAAAGAAGTAGGAGGTGAGAAATAATGATTATCATACTTATTGTTTTATTTACACTTTTAACCTTCTACGGCTTTATCCACATTGATAAAATATTTTGGCGTGGTCTTGTTGGTGGTTTATCATTAGTCCTACTCACAGCATCAGTTATGGCTTTGACAATACACATTAAAGATAACTGGGGTATGGAGAAAGTAACTTCTACTGAAACGAAGAAAATTTACACAGCAGGAGATACTAATGCTGCCTTTGGGATGCTTTTAAAAGCAGAAATCGGTCAAGATACTAATAATTATGCTTTAGTCTACCGTACAAACAAAGAAGATAAGGAGCCTGAAGTTCATTTCCAACCGGATCAAAAACATATGGTTGAAACTTTGAAAAAAACGGCAGACTACAAGCTGACGTCTGAGTCTGAAGCCAAAGTTGTTACAACAACAGTCAAATGGAAATTTAAAGACAACTTTATGAAGTTCCTTTTCGGTATTGGCGGAGAAGAAGGAAAGCTTGTTTATCAACACGCGCGTGCTTACGTGCCTAAGGATACGTGGCTCGTCTTGACCCAAGATGAAGCCAAAAAACTTCAACAAGAAGTACCAGCGATGCAAGCTCAGCAAGAAGCAGCACTGAAAGCAAATCCTGCGCAAGCAAAAGCAATGATGGAACTACAAAAGAACAGCCCAGAGGAATTCACAAAACTGCAAGTTAAGCAGATTAAAGAACGCCTAGGCCTTAAAGAATAACAAGAGAGTCTGAATTTATTCAGACTTTTTTCTTTTAAAGTGTATAGAAAACTGAACTCTTCCCTAATATACGTAAAAAAACAGGAAATGTAACTAAATTGTAATTTTATTCGCTGGGAAATATTGTAAAATAGTGAACATAGAAAGGTTGGTATTATAAAAGTGAACTCTGATAGTAGAAAAAGAATCAGGAACTTGGTGATTGGTGCTCTTCTTACGGCTTTAGGGATTTTAATTCCGATGATTATGCCGGCAAAAATCGTAATTGGCCCCGCATCATTTACTCTTGCTTCACATGTGCCAGTTATGGCCGCTATGTTCTTTAGCCCTTATTTAGCAGCGCTTGTAGCTGTTGGGACCACACTTGGTTTCTTTATTAGTGTCCCAGTTCCCCTTATCTGGATGCGAGCGGCAACTCATATTGTAGTAATGACTGCTGGTGCTTGGTTCTTGAAGAAGAATCCAGATTTAGTTGACAAAAAAGTTAAACTACAAGTTTTTAACCTGATTTTGGGAGTTTTCCACGCAGGATTGGAGGCCTTGGTTGTTTTAGCCTTTTATCGTATTGGTTTTGCAGATCTTAATCCTCAAGCCTTAAATAGCTTGCTTATGCTTGTCTTCTTCGGTGGAATTGTTCATAGCTTTGTCGATTTCAACCTTGCATTTGGTTTATGTAAAGTCCTCAATAAAATTTATACTATTGATGTCTTTAAAAATTCAAAATTAAAATCATTAGCAGAATAACACCAGACAATTGCGCTCATAAAGAGCGCTTTTTTGTATCTTCTTCCTTCTTGGATATGATATAATTGAGTAACTATGGAAAAATTATCAGATGCGGAAATGTATACTTGGGAATTTTTGGAAGAAAACAAGTCAAAAGTTCAATTGATGTCAATTACTCAAATTGCTGAAGAAGCACATGTGAGTACAGCCACAATTGTGCGAACTCTCAAAAAAAGAGGATTTGATGGCTTTGCCGATTTCAAAAATTCTCTCAAAAGAAATAAAAATGGAGCTAATGCGGAAGAAAACAAAATAGTTGGTTTGTCTGACGAGGCTAATCAATATGTTTTTAAGAACTTGATTGAAGTTTCACGGACGATTGGTTTACTTAACCCTGCCGACTTGGAAGCTATTTCGAAAGCTTTAGTGGAAACGAAGATGATCATGACAGTAGCGCGTGGCGCAAGTGAAGCTGTAGCGGATGATATGATTCATCGGTTTCAAACGCTAGGGAAAAATGCAATCAGTCGTTACTATGATGATATGGAAATGTATGCTGAAAAACTGACTTCAGAAGATATGATGCTTATCGTTTCTTCAACAGGTGAGGAGAAAATCATTGTTTCTGCAGCTAAAAAAGCAAAGAAGAAGGGTGCAAAAGTAATAGTTCTGACAAGTAACTACCGAAGCCAATTGGCCCAAATGAGTGACTACTATCTACTTGCTTATCAAAGTAAATTAGAGAAAGAAGAACTCTATGGAGATGCTGGAAGTATTTTACCTTTAGAAGTCATTTGTCGTATTATGGTGGATATGTTTACTATCTATCGCGCAAAAGGTACAATCAGATAAAAGAAGACAAGTTAGTAACTTGTCTTTTTTTGTAAAGTTTTTCAAGATATTTCATGAGAAAGCGAATACATTTTCAGAAATGTTTAAGATATAATAATTATATTCTTTAAAGATAGCGTTTTCATGAAGCGCTTAAATATATCATATCGGAGGACTAACTGTGGAAGCACAACTCTCTACAAGTCAGCAAAATACAGCACAAGAAGTACAGGTAGGCAAAGCCGTTCCTGTCATCCTTTTATTGATGATTTTTTCTTTGGTCATTGATAATTCTTTTAAAATCATTTCCCCGAAACTGGTGGAGTATTTCCATGTTTCTGCCAGTACAGTAGCTTGGCAAGTGACCTTAGCTGGATTAGTTATTGGAATGGGAGCAGTCGTCTATGCATCCCTTTCTGACAGCATTAGTATTCGTTCATTACTTATTTTTGGTATTCTTTTAATTTCTGCAGGTTCTTTTATGGGCTACCTGGTTCATGATAATTATTGGTTGGTTGTTTTTGCGCGTGTCATTCAAGCTGCTGGACTGGGCGCTACTGAAACCCTTTATCTTATTTTTGTAGCTCGCTATGTTGCACCAGATAAACAAAAAAAATATTATGGCTTTTCAACTTCTAGTTTTCAAATTGCGACAGTCATTGGTACTTTGACTGGAGGATTTATCACTACGCATTTGGCTTGGCAAACGCTTTTCCTTGTGCCATTACTTTCTTTATTGGTTATCCCCTTCCTTTTAAAATATCTTCCCAAAGAATCTGGTGAGAAAAAATATATTGATGTGATGGGAATTATGCTTGTTGCAGCTGTTGCTGTTACTGCAATGGTTTACCTGACCAACTTCTCGTGGCTTGTTCTGATTGGTTTTATTTTGGCAACAATTGTTTTCTTACTTTATATTTCTAAAAAGAAAAATGCTTTTATTACGATTGACTTCTTCAAAAACAAATTGTTTGTCTTTACTTTGATTGCTGCACTTTTGATCTACTCGACACAAGCTGCCTTTACCTTGAATACATTTTCATTTTTGCTTACAGATGTGTATCAAATGCAATTAGATAGTGTATCTTTGATGTTTATTCCTGCATGTTTAGCAGCTGCGATTGTAGGTAGTCTTTCAGGAGCAATTGCTTCTAAACTTAATTCATTTAAAGCCGTTATTGTTTCAATGGTGACTATTGTGGTGACAATTGTGCTTGCTGCATTGTTCATGGGAGCCTCAGTTTTCCTTTTCACAGGCTTACTTATTTTAAGTTCATGTGCTTTTGCCATGATGTATGCACCACTTATGCACACAAGTTTGGAAAAAATGCCAGAAGAAAATAAAGGAACAGCAATTGGTTTCTACAATCTTTGCATCAATATTGCAATGTCAATCGGGTTTACTTATTCTTCACGTTTTATTGATGGTGTAAATCTTCATTTTTTTGCGGCAACTATCAAAGGACATTATAGTGAGGTTATTCTCATGATTGCATGTGTAGCCATTGCGGCTTTAGCAGTTTTCGTTTTTCTCATCAAAGGGCAACTTCCGAACGAGAAAAGTTTTTCTGCATGAAGGTTTAGCTCTGGAAACCTATTCATCACTAAATAGTTTATAATGATAATATAGAAGTTCACTAAGTAAGGAGAAAATAATATGCCTAAGAAATTTAATCGTGTTCACCTCGTAGTTATGGATTCCGTTGGAATCGGTGCTGCACCAGATGCAGATAAGTTTTTCAACCACGATGTAGAAACACACGAAGCAGTAAATGATGTGAATTCGGATACAATTGGTCACATCTCAGAAATCCGTGGTCTAAATGTTCCTCATCTTCAAGAAATGGGCTGGGGCAATATCCCACGCGATACAGCCCTAAAAACTATTCCAGCTGCTGATCAGCCTAAAGCTTATGTGACCAAGTTACAAGAAGTTTCTAAAGGTAAAGACACAATGACAGGGCACTGGGAAATCATGGGCTTGAATATTCAAACTCCTTTCCCAACATATCCGGAAGGATATCCTGAAGATCTCCTTCAAAAAATTGAAGAGTTTTCAGGCCGTAAAGTCATTCGTGAAGCCAACAAACCTTATTCTGGAACAGCTGTTATCGATGATTTTGGACCACGTCAAATGGAAACAGGCGAGTTGATTATTTATACTTCAGCTGATCCTGTGTTACAAATTGCGGCACACGAAGATATTATTTCTCGTGAAGAATTGTACAAAATTTGCGAATACGTGCGTTCAATCACACTGGAAGGTTCTGGTATTATGATTGGTCGTATAATTGCTCGTCCTTATGTGGGTGCACCAGGGGACTTTACACGTACTGATGGCCGTCGTGATTATGCCTTGAGCCCATTTGATGAAACAGTGTTAGAAAAACTTTATAATGCTGGCGTAGACACATACTCAGTAGGTAAAATCTCTGATATTTTCAACACAGTTGGTGTGAAATATGATATGGGACATAATAAAAATGATATGGATGGTGTCGATCGTCTTCTCAAAGCAATGCGTAAAGAAGAATTCGTTGAAGGCTTTAGCTTTACGAACTTGGTTGATTTTGATGCGAAATATGGTCATCGTCGTGATGTAGAAGGTTATGGACAAGCAATCGAAGACTTTGACAGACGTTTGCCTGAAATTCTTGAAGCCATGCATGAAGATGACTTGTTAATGATTACAGCTGATCACGGGAATGATCCAAGCTATGTAGGTACAGACCATACACGTGAATATATTCCACTTGTTATCTTCTCACCTTCATTGAAAGAACCAAAAGTTCTACCTTTGGGCCACTTCGCGGATATCTCTGCTACTATTGCAGATAATTTTAATATTGACAAGGCTGAAATCGGGGAGTCCTTCCTTGAAAGCTTGGTCTAATTCATGACTAAAAAAGTTTTTTGTCAATCTTGCGGTATGCCTTTAGCACAAGCGGTCGATTTTGGAACGGAAAGAAACGGCCAAGCAGCTACCGAATATTGTAGATATTGCTACCAGAATGGCTCTTGGACACAACCCAATATTACTTTGGAAGAAACAATTGCTTTAGGAAGTAAAGCCTTGGAACAACTGGAAATATCAGGAATTAAAAAATGGCTCCTCAAGACACTTTACCCGATGCAAATAAAGGGCTTGCAGCGCTGGAAAAAATAAAAATTAAAGGAACACAAAAATGGAATTGAAAATGAAGTTAGCTGAAACGACAAAATACCTCAAAGATCAAGGTGTTGGCGCTATTGATGTCGCTCTTATCTTAGGATCAGGTTTGGGAGAATTAGCAGGAGAAATTGAAAATCCTGTTATTATCAAATATGAAACAATCCCTCACTTCCCTGTTTCAACAGTTGTTGGTCATGCTGGACAACTCGTTTATGGTGATTTATCTGGTAAGAAAGTTATTGCTATGCAAGGGCGTTTCCACTTCTATGAAGGAAATACAATGGAAGTTGTGACTTATCCTGTACGTGTGTTCTCAGCTCTTGGTACACCATCAATTATTGTTACCAATGCTGCAGGTGGAGTAAATAAAGACTTCGCACCTGGCGACTTGATGATCATCAACGATCATATCAACTTCATGGGAACAAACCCATTGATTGGTCCTAATGACGATGAAATCGGTCCACGTTTCCCAGATATGTCACAAGCCTACGACAAAGCCTATCAAGAGCTTGTTAAGGAAACAGCAGCAGAAATGTCAGCTAAAGTTCAAGAAGGGGTCTACATGGGCTTCACCGGACCTACTTACGAAACACCAGCAGAAATTCATATGGCTCGCACGATGGGAGCTTCAGCCGTAGGTATGTCAACTGTTCCTGAAGTTATTGTGGCTGTTCATTCCGGAATGCGTGTTCTAGGTATTTCATGCATTACTAACTTAGCTGCAGGAATGCAAAGTGAACTTAATCACGCTGAAGTTGTTGAGACAACAGAACGTGTGAAAGAAACATTTAAAACACTTGTTAAGAATGTTTTAGTGAAAATGTGATAAAATAAGAGAAAACGTGTTAGCGTTTTCTTTTTTTAGTGAAGAAAGCTGGCACCAAAATAACCTAAACATAAGGAGTAACTATGTCAGTTCATATCGAAGCTAAAAAAGGTCAAATTGCAGATAAAATCCTCTTGCCAGGCGATCCATTGCGTGCCAAGTTTATTGCTGAAAATTTTCTCGAGGATGCTCAACAATTTAATAATGTGCGAGGCATGTTGGGCTATACAGGGACTTATAAAGGACACCGTATCTCAGTTATGGGAACAGGCATGGGAATGCCATCAATCTCCATCTATGCACATGAATTAATCACCGAATACGGCGTGAAAAAATTGATCCGAGTAGGCACAGCAGGTGCGCTAAATGAAGATGTTCATGTACGAGATTTAGTCTTGGCACAAGGCGCTGCCACAACTTCACGCATTATTAAAAATGACTGGCCACAGTTTGATTTGCCGCAAATTGCTGATTTTGATTTGTTAGATAAGGCCTATCACATTGCGAAAAACTTAAATATTCCAACCCATGTAGGAAATGTTCTTTCGGCTGACTTATTCTACAGTGATATTGATACGCTGGCTATAGGTAAATTGGGCGTAAAAGCAGTAGAGATGGAAGCAGCAGCTCTTTATTATTTGGGTGCAAAACATAATGTCCAAACATTAGGAATCATGACCATCTCTGATAGTCTAGTGACAGGAGAGTCAACAAGTTCAGAAGAACGTCAAACTACCTTTACTGATATGATGCGTGTAGGGCTTGAAACACTTATTGTTTAGGAGAAAGTAAAAGTTAAAGCCGAACATTGAAAGGGTAAAATTATTAAATTTAGCATTTGCAAAGGAAATTTCCAGATGTTTCTGTTAAAATGATAAGAAAGTTATGGAGATTAGGGAGTTATTTAAAAGATGAAAACAGATATCGAAATTGCACAAGAATGCAAGATGGAAGCTATCACAAACGTCGCTGAAAAAATTGGTTTAAGTTTTGAAGATATCGAACTTTACGGAAAATATAAAGCAAAAATACCACTCGAAAGCCTTAAAAAGTTTGAGGATAATGCTGAGGGAAAACTTGTCTTGGTTACATCCATTAACCCAACTCCTGCTGGTGAAGGAAAATCAACGGTGACAGTTGGACTAGCAGATGCCTTTGCACGCTTGAACCAAAAGGTAATGGTGGCGCTACGTGAACCTTCATTGGGCCCTGTGATGGGGATAAAAGGTGGTGCAACAGGTGGAGGATATGCTCAAGTTCTTCCGATGGAAGATATTAACTTGCATTTCACAGGCGATATTCATGCCATGACAACAGCGAATAATGCTATTGCAGCACTTTTAGATAATCATATCTTCCAAGGAAATGCTCTAAACATCGATAGTCGTCGTGTTGTTTGGAAACGTGTCTTAGATATGAATGACCGCGAGCTTCGTCATATCGTTGCTGGCTTAGGCAGTGTAGTTAATGGTGTGCCCCGTGAGGACGGTTTTGATATCACGGTAGCCAGTGAGATTATGGCTGTTTTATGTTTGGCTACCTCATTGACAGATTTGAAAGAACGTCTTTCACGTATTGTTGTGGCTTATACTTATGATCGTCAGCCGGTCACTGTGGGTGATTTAGAGATTGAAGGTGCAATTACAGTCCTATTGAAAGATGCACTTAAGCCAAATCTGGCCCAAACTATTGAAGGGACACCCGTATTAGTACATGGCGGTCCTTTTGCCAATATTGCTCACGGCTGTAACTCTGTTTTAGCCACAAAAACAGCCTTAAAATTAGCAGATGTAACTATTACAGAGGCTGGATTTGGAGCAGATTTAGGCGGCGAAAAATTCCTTGATATCAAAACACGTCAACTGGGAAAAACCCCTGATGCTATTGTAATTGTTGCTACTCTTCGTGCATTGAAAATGCATGGTGGTGTAGCTAAAACGGAACTAACTGGCGAAAATGTTGCAGCCGTTACCCAAGGCTTTGCAAATCTGAAACGCCATATTAAAAATATGGCGAGCTATGGTGCGCCAATCGTTGTAGCCATTAATCAATTTGCCAGTGATACTGAGGCGGAAATAGCTGAGTTAACACGACTTGTTGAAGCAGAAGGTGTTTCTGTGAGTTTGACACAAGTCTTTGAAAAGGGCGGCGCAGGTGGAATTGATTTAGCCGAAAAACTAACAAGTATTTTCACGCATGAAGCAAGAGAGTTCCATTATCTTTATGATTTAGAAGCATCGGTAGAGAGCAAGATTACAACAGTTGTGACACAAATTTATGGTGGCAAGAAAGTTAATTTTTCTGCAAAAGCAGCGCGTCAATTAACAGAAATTGAGGAGAATGGTTGGGATAAGTTGCCTGTTTGTATGGCGAAGACACAATATTCATTTTCTGATAATCCTAAACTTCTGGCAGCACCAGAAGGCTTTGAAGTTACCGTGCGTGAGTTGGTACCAAAGATTGGAGCAGGATTTATCGTGGCCTTGTTGGGTGACGTGATGACTATGCCTGGCTTACCTAAAAAACCAGCGGCTTTAAATATGGATATTGACGAAACTGGGAAAATCACTGGTTTGTTTTAAGCAAAGGAGAACGATGGTAAAAGCAAAACTCACCCCTTTTATTACATTAAATGGTAAGGCCAAGGAAGCGATGACTTTTTATGCTCAAGTTTTGCCAGACACAAAGATTATACGGATGGAGTTTTATCATGAAAGTCCAGCTTTTTCTGAGCTGAAAGAAGAACTTGTTTTATATGGGAGTTTGGAAATAAAAGGGACAGAACTTTTCTTTCTTGATATGCAAAAAGAATATGCAGCACCAACACCAAATTGGTCAAATTCCCTTCTTCTGGACTGTGCGACCGAGGCTGAATTTGATGAAATCTTTGCAGCTTTAGTAGACCAAGGAAGCGTGATGATGGGGCCGGAAGCTGTAGGAGATATTCGTAAATGTGCCTGGATCACTGACAAATTTGGCATTACATGGCAACCAATCTGGAAATAAAGAGAAATAGTTATCCTTTTTTACGGATAACTTTTTTGTTTGCTGATATTAAATAAATAAAATTCCGCTATAAAAAAATCTTAACCCCTCGATAAACAAATAATATGACAAACCAATAGGGAGCGTGATAAACTTTAAATATCAAAAAATTAAGGAGAACATTACTATGAAAAAGTCACTGAAGCTTTCACTCGCGCTCGTTTCGCTTATCGCCGCAGGAGCTTTAGCTGCTTGCAGTAATGGTGGTTCATCAAGTAAAGAAGAATCAAAAACCAAGCAAACGGAGATTGTTGTAGCTACAGATGGAGCAACTAAACCCTTTACCTATTCTGATAATCAAGGAAATTTAACAGGATATGACATTGAGGTTGCACGTGCTGTCTTTGATAAGTTACCTGAATATAAAGTAACGTATCAAGCGGTTGACTTTTCTGGGATTGTTCCAGGTTTGGACAGTGGTCGTTATCAGATGGGAGCCAATGATTTTGGTTGGTCAAAAGAACGTGCAGAAAAATATAATTTTTCATCACCAATTTCTAAATCGAATAATGCAGTATTAACGAAAGACGGTGATTATAAAACCCTAGAAGATCTTGCAGGTAAAAGTACAATCGGTAATCCAGCTTCTAACTATACAAAGATTATCAATGATTGGAACAATGCGCATCCAGATAAGAAAATAAATATCAGCTACTCTTCAGATAGCACATCTATCAATACACGCTTTAACCAGATTGAATCTGGGAAGATTGATTTCATGCTTTATGATAAAATTTCTCTGCAATCAAGTATTAAGGATCAAGGATTTGACAGCTTGAAAATTCAAGATATCGATACTTCAACAGGTGATCCTGAACATGACGGTTATGAGTATTTCCTCTTTGCAAAAGATGATGCTGGCAAAGAACTTCAATCTAAAGTCAACAAAGTACTTGCGGAGCTTGAAAAAGATGGTACCTTGAAAAAACTTTCAGAAAAATTCTTTGATGGAGATTTTGTACCTGAAGCAAGCAAATTTAAATAAATATTTCACAGACAAGAAAAAATTTTTAGTTTCTTGTATAATAGTAGGAGTAGTGTAAAAGCTGTCCCTGAGTCTCTCACACACAAATGCTTGTGGCACGAGTGAGGGGTTCAGACAGCTTTCTTTGATGAAGAGAATAAAAATGAATAAAAATAAAAAAATAATTTTAGGCTTGGGAGTTTTGCTCCTGTTGATTATTTTGCCTATGCTTCCCTTTTTGATCATGCAAGGGCAATATAGTTTTGACGAATTTTGGACGATGTTTTTCACCAAAATTTTTAGTTGGAAAGACTTTACAGCAGCCTTTGTACCAATCATTAAAATGATTCCTATTTCATTGCAGATGACACTTATCGCAATGTTCTTTGGTCTCATTTTGGGGTTGCTCCTTGCACTTGTCAGAATAAATAAAATTCCTATTTTAGACCAGTTACGTGCCTTGTTTGTTTCCTTTACACGTGGGACACCAATTTTGGTACAACTTTATTTAACTTATACAGGGATTCCCTTGATTCTTAAAGCAATCAATATGAATTACGGAACAAATTATACAGTTAACTCGGTTCCTGCTATGCTCTTTGTGATTGTGGCTTTTGCCCTTAACGAAGGCGCTTATAATTCAGAAACAATCCGCTCAGCCATTCAATCAGTAGATAAAGGTCAAATCGAAGCAGCACGCTCCCTGGGGATGACAAATTTTCAAGTTTTTTGGCGTGTAACCTTACCTGAAGCAGCTTCTGTTGCAACAGCGCCATTAGGGAATGCTTTGATTGGCTTACTCAAATCAACTTCACTCGCTTTTGTTGCTGGTGTAGTCGAAATGACCGCTCAAGCTCAAATTATCGGTGGTTCAACCTTCCGTCTTTTTGAAACCTATTTAGCTCTGGCCTTAATTTACTGGCCAATCTGTATCGTTCTGGAAATCTTGATTCGTAAGATTGAAAGCAAACTGGAAATAAAAATGCCTAAAGCAGCGCGGAAAATCTCACTTGGACGCAATCCTTTTGATAATGGGGTGACCAACAAATGATAAAAATTTCAAATTTAAGTAAATCTTTTGCAGGTAATGTTGTTCTTGACAATCTTAATCTGGAAATTAATGAAGGTGATGTCATTGCGCTTATTGGTGCATCAGGTGCCGGTAAGTCAACATTTTTACGCTCTATTAATTATCTGGAAGAAGCAGACAGTGGACAGTTAGAAATTGATAGTTTTAAAGTCGACTTTGAACATATCAGTAAACAAGAAATTCTTGAGCTTCGTCGCAAAACAGGAATGGTCTTCCAGCAGTTCAATCTCTTTGAACGTCGTACAGCCCTCCAAAATGTGATGGAAGGTTTAATTCAAGTTAAGAAAATTCCCAAAGCAGAAGCACAGAAGCTAGCTGAGGAAAATTTAAGAAAAGTCGGTCTTGAAGATCGTATGGATTACTATCCAAAATTCTTATCCGGCGGTCAAAAACAGCGTGTAGGAATAGCACGAGCGATGGCAATGCAGCCAACTTTACTCTTGCTTGATGAGCCGACATCAGCGCTTGATCCGGAACTTGTTGGCGAGGTGCAAGACACTATTCTCAATGCAGCTAAAAATAAACAAACAATGGTTTTGGTGAGTCATGAGATGGACTTTGTCTATAATGTTGCTACAAAAGTACTCTTCCTTGAAAAGGGTAAAATCATTGAAGAAGGTAGCCCTGAGGAAGTGTTCCATCATCCTAAAAATCCGCGGACGAGTGAGTTTCTCTCTCGTCATGTTAAAACCATTGATATAGGAAGTTCAAATGATTAATTTAGTTTTACAGTTTTATCTTAAAGGTTTACTCATTTCTTTTTTAGTTGTAGGTTTACTCAGTCTTTTGTACGGTTTTATCTATTGGATCCGTAATCATCATAAATCCCGAAATGTCTGGCGCAATCGTTTATTTGACATTATTTTGGTGGATATTTTGACGATTCCGATTTTGAGTTTTGCAGTTGTTGGTATACTGATTATTTTAAGAATCAGATGATTGTAAATCAAAATAATGGCAAATAATCAAAAGAGAATTTATAATGGTTCTATACTTGAAGAGGTGAATTATGACAGAAAAAATTTACGATGTAGTAGTTATCGGTGCAGGGCCTGCAGGCATGACCGCAGCTATGTACAGCGCTAGAAGTGAAATGAAAACCTTGCTTTTGGAACGAGGTGTTCCGGGCGGGCAAATGAATAATACAGCAGAAATTGAAAACTACCCAGGCTATGGTCAAATCATGGGTCCTGAACTTTCAATGAAAATGTATGAGCCTTTAGCTGATCTTGGTGTTGAAAATGCTTATGGCTTTGTCACATCAATCGTTGATAATGGTGCAACTAAAACAATCAACACTGAAGAAGAAGTATTTGAAACAAAATCAATCATCATTGCGACAGGAGCAAATCACCGTAAGTTAGGAGTTCCTGGAGAAGAAGAATACGGTGCCCGTGGTGTATCTTACTGTGCTGTCTGTGATGGTGCATTCTTCCGTGATCAAGATATCTTGGTTGTTGGTGGTGGTGATTCCGCTGTTGAAGAAGCCATTTTCTTAACTCGCTTTGGTAAAACAGTAACAATTATGCATCGCCGCGACGAATTACGCGCGCAAAAAATTATTCAAGAACGCGCCTTTGCTAACGATAAAATAAAATTTATATGGGATTCTGTTCTTGAAGAAATCAAAGGTGATGAACGTAAAATTGAATCTGTACGTTATAAAAACGTTAAGACAGGTGAAGTTACAGAAGCCAACTTCGGTGGTCTCTTTATCTATGTAGGTTTGGATGCTGTATCTGAATTTGCTCGTGATTTAGGTATTACAGATGAAGAAGGTTGGATTATCACAGATGCTACGATGAAGACAAGCATTCCAGGTATCTTTGCCGTTGGTGATGTTCGTAAAAAAGATTTCCGCCAAATTACTACTGCAGTAGGTGATGGAGCCCAAGCAGCTCAAGAAGCTTACAAATATGTAGAAGGTTAAACAAAAAAGAACGTGCATTACTGCCGTTCTTTTTTGTTTTTATCGTTCGTATTCTAGTAACAAATGTGTTATAATCTTATTAGTGTAATTCTGATTAAGGAAGAAAAGTATATATGGATAAAGTAATTTACGACGTTTTACTCGTCATTATGTTGGTTATTTCTGCAATTTTAGTTATTTCAATTTTGATGCAACCTTCTAAACAAGATGGTGCTGCTGATGCTTTTTCAGGTGGTTCAGGCGAGCTATTTGAACGACGTAAAGCGCGTGGTTTTGAGGCTGTGATGCAACGTTTTACAGGTATTACTATTGGTATTTGGCTTGTACTTGGTTTCATCTTGGTCGTTCTCTCTACGAAATAAAAGAATGATAATATGCAAAATGAAGCGGTCGAAAAATAATGGACCGCTTTTTTATTTAAAAAGAAAAATTTATAGACAAATGTTAACCACTAGTGTAAATTTTTTGATACAATTTAAATACATAATTTCATAATTTCAATTTACTCTTCAACTTGGAGAGTTTTTTCTTTTGACTAAAAAGTCCCTTTATCTTTTAAAGGGACTTTTTAGTATTCTTCAGGTATTTAACGATAAATTTTCGCAAATATAAATCGTGAACTTGGACCGACCAAAAGTAATTGAAGAGGAAGTGCAACGACAATGTTTAATGCCCATGTTTTACCATACAAGAGAAGCAGACTATCTGTTGTTGGTGTCCCTTCCATGATAATCCCGAAAATAGACATAAGGGTAACCATTCCTAGAATCATAAACAAGGAAATAAAAATACCAAGTTGCGCAGGAGAGGGCTGTAAGTTCTTTTTTTCGATATGAGAAAAGACAATTTTTTTCGCCAGCGGGCCAACAAGTGCAAGATCAAGTATGACAGCGACAAGTAGAGCGAGTGGAAAACCAGTAGCTACATTTCCCCAACTTTCCATATTTATACCGCTGGCTTTAAAAACATTATACATGGTCATTCCAAAAACCATCATTCCAGCAATTAATCCGGTAAAAACAAGTTCTTCTTTAAAATTTTTAGGCATCTTTTTTTCTCCATTCTTTTTAAGTGCACTATATCATAACATAAATGACAGTGTCTTCGTAAGTGAAAACTTGATAAAGAACAAAAAAAGTAAAAATTCAAGGACAATTAAAGTGAGTTGCAGGATTTTAGTCACTAAAAAATTTTTGAAAAAATAATCTTAAATACTTGACGTTTACAAAAGTAAACGATATAATACAAATATAGTTTACAAACGTAAACGAAAAGGAACAAAAAATGAAAATTAAAAAAAAACATAAAACGATGTTGAGGCTGTATCAAAAATAGGGAAGTCTAATCTGTATCAGAAAGAGGAAATGAAATGACCAACTATATTTTTAAACCCGGCGATGAGAGTCTTGCACCTGTTCTGGTTTTGCATAGCACAGGTGGTGATGAAGAGCAGCTGATTCCATTGGCTGAAGACTTATTTCCCAATCACCCTCTCTTATCCATTCGTGGACGCGTCAGTGATCAAGGGATAAACCGCTACTTTAAACTCAAAGGTCCTGGTTTTACGAAAGAAAATTTTGACTTGAAATCGCTGAGCCAAGAAGCCCAATGGTTAGCTACAGAAGTGACACGTTTAGGACAAAAATATCAGCTGGATCTTACGCGACTTGCAGTAATTGGTTATTCTAATGGTGCGAATGTTGCACTATATATGCAACTGAAAGGTATAATGCAATTTGATAGAGTTTTAGCCTTTCATGCCATGCAACTTACCGATATAGAAGAACCTGTAATTGCAGATGAAAGTAAAATTTTTCTGACTCACGCGGACAATGATCCTATCGTAAGTCGAGCAAATCTGGAAGAGCTCTCTTCTGACTTGCAAAAGACAGAATGTGAGCTGGAAGTATTTAAAACCAGTTTTGGTCACCAACTAAGCAATGATGAACTTGTAGCAGCAAAGAAATGGTTAGCAGCATGAAGAAAAAGATAAGCTTACATGAACATGTCTTTCCAATTGAGAAAATCATAAAAAAACTAAAAAAAGAGGAAAATCCCATGAACACAGAAATTGAAACACAAAATATCCTTGGTGGAGTTCACCACGTTACAGCAATCACATCAAGCGCACAAAAGAATTATGACTTTTTTACAAATATCTTAGGCTTACGTTTGGCAAAATTAACCGTCAATCAAGATGATTATGAGACTTATCACCTTTACTTCACAGGGGAAGATGGGAAAAGTCCAAATATGACCTTCTTTGACTTCAAAGATATTCCCAAAGGAAAGCATGGGGCAAACAATATTGAGCGTGCTTCGTTTCGTGTACCAAGTGACGCTTCTCTTACTTACTGGACAGAGCGTTTTGAAAAAGCGCATGTTAAACATGGCGAAATTAATGTCAAATTTGGCAAGAAAACACTCGAATTTGAAGATTTTGATGGTCAAAAATACCAATTGATTTCCGATCAAGACAACACAGGTGATGCTGCACTGGATCGTTCATGGCTTCTCTCAAATGTAGCGCCTGAACATGGAATCATTGGCATGGGTCCAGTCTTTGTGAAAGTTACGGACACTTACAATTTACGGATTATTTTGGAAACAGTCTTTGGCTTCCGTTATGCTGGTCAAGAAAATAATTTGCATCTTTTTGAAGTAGCCAATGGAGGCAATGGTGCAGCTTTGATCATTGAAGAAGCGCAAGAAAATGAGCGTTATGCTTATCAAGGCTACGGTACAATTCATCATTTAGCATTAGGAACGACAAATCCTGAAACTTTAAATTACTGGATTGAACGTATTCAAGCCTTTCGTTTACCACATTCTGGCTTGGTGGATCGTTTCTACTTCTCTAGCGAATACGTGCGTGTAGCTCCGGGTGTTCTGTTTGAAATTGCTACATTTACACCAGGTATTGGCGCTCTTGATATGGCTGAGTCAGGTGATGGTGCTGTCGACAGTTATGAAGAGGCATTAATTACTTCAGGTTTCTGGATTGACGAATCAAAAGAAGAAGCAGGGAAAGACTTAAGTTTACCTCCTCATCTCTTCCCAGAAGATGAAGCTGTCAAAGCACGTACAGCAGCAAGTTTACGTCCTTTAGATACTTCAGATACGATGCGTGATCGTAGCCATGATGAATTATGGACTGTTGAAAAAGTTGTTGAACGTCGAGAAGGTGAAAGCCTTGAAGCTTTTGAACAACGTTATCTTGGAAAATAAATAATATAATAAAAAAACGTTTCTGTCCTTATGACAGAAACGTTTTTTATTATAAATTAAAGCGATAGCCCACGCCCCAAATAGTTTCGATAGGCTGTGTTGGCGACTGAACGCTTTTGAATTTTTCTCTTAGTCTTTTAATATGAACAACAACAGTAGCAACATCTGTATCATAAATATCCATCTCCCAGATTTGTTCGAATAAGCTTTCCTTGCTCCATACTCGATTTGGGTGTTCGGCTAAAAAGAGCAACAGTTGGAATTCCTTGTTCGTGAGGATGATTTCTTTGTCTAATACGTAAACCTTATGTGAATCCTTGTGGATGATAAGGTCATCTATCTTAAGAATATCGGAGTTTTCTTTAGGCTTTAAAATTTTATAGTTCTGGATATGAGCTTTGACTCGTGCCACCAGTTCATTGGGACTGAATGGTTTAATCATATAATCGTTAGCACCCAAGCCAAGTCCGCGAATTTTATCAATATCTTCTTTTTTTGCGGAAACAATCATGATAGGCGTTTGTTTTTTATTTCGAATTGCTTTACAAATCTCAAATCCATCAACCCCAGGAAGCATAATATCCACGATAATTAAGTCAAAATTTAGATTTAGAGCAGTGTTTAAACCAGCTGTTCCGTCTGTTTCAATCACAGCATCCATTCCGTTAATTTCCAAATAGTCCTTTTGTAAGTTGGCGATACTCACATCGTCTTCGATGATTAAAATTTTATCTTTCATTGTTACTCCTTATGCTTTAGGCAGAATTATTATAATACGTGTGCCTTTATTTAAAGTACTTTCGGCATGAACAGACCCTTGATGTTGTTCTATGATTTGTTTGACAATACTCAGCCCTAAACCACTGCCTTTTATCTGAGAAGTGCGCGACTTATCAGATCGGTATAAACGATCGAAAATATAAGGTAAGTCCTCAGGTGAAATTCCTCTGCCGTTGTCTTCAAATATAAACTGGATACCTTTTGAGGTTTTAAATAAAGTGAGTATAATCTCTAACTGCTGCTCTGCTTGGGCAAATTTAAAACTGTTTTGGATGAGGTTTTGCATAACTCGGTCAAAGTAAGCTGTATCCAACAGCACAGGAAGTTCATCTTGTGGGAGCTGCAGGATAACATTGACATTTTCGTGTCTTGCAATTTCGGATTCAAACTTCTGAATATAGAAGGTAAAGTCGATTTTGCTAAAACTTAAGTTGACACTATCCATATCTAGCTTCGAGTAAAGGAAGAGTTCATCGATAAGTTCATTGAGTACCAAGCTCTTTTCATGGATGGTTGCCAAATAAAGTGCTCGTTTTTCTGGCGTCTGAGCAATGTTTTCCTGCAAACCTTCGACATAACCAAGGATTGAAGTTATCGGTGTTTTAAGATCATGCGAGATGTTGGCAATCAGTTCTTTGCGATTTTCTTCATACTTTTTCTGAACCAGACGTGCAGATTGAAGATCCGTCCACATCTGGTACAAACTTTCTTTTAGCTGTTCAACCTCTTTTGCACCCTTTGAATCATCAGTAAATGGATTTTCCGTAAGTATATTATTCTGTTCGACCAGATAGCGGGCATTTTTTTCTAGAGTAACTAAGGGATTGATGACGGTTTTTGAAAGCCGCTTACTGATAAACCAGAAAATAAGAGCAGATAAAATGAGAATGAACAGAATCATCCAGATGCCCCAACGAATGAAAAACTCAAATAAGTTAGTTTGTCTTTTTAAAATTAGAAAATCACCAAAAGTCCCGTCTTCATATCTAAAGCTGTACTTGATGTAATTATAAAAACGTCCATTGTTATCCATCGTGCCTGTCGGATTAAGATTGCTTTCGTCGAACTCAGGCATATGAACCCGAAGTGAAGAAGCTTTCAGCTCTTCGGAATGATAGAGGACATTATTGCCTTTGCGAATGACGATATTAATATTTTGCTTTTCGATGCTCTGAATAATATCTTTGGCTTCGTCCTTTAAAGGAGGCTCAAGAAGATTTGGCGAACTTTTTACCAATGTTTACAAAGTCAGAAAACTTTGCTTTTCTTGCTCTGAGAGAGGCTGGTTTGTCGTTAACATACTGTAAATATTTTTAATAGAAGGAATCTTACCCAAAGTACTGTAAGATACAACAGAGAAAATTAAGAACACAGAAACTAATGTCACTGCGATAGCACTGATGTAAGTTGTGATAAATCTATGTTTTATTGTCATATAGCTCTTTCTCAACCAAATGCTAAAAGTTTATAATTTGTTCATAATTTAGCCATTTGGAGTTTATATTTGCTTGCTATAATAAATTATACAATAAAAAAGGAGATTATCTTATGAAAGTTCAAAAAATAGTATTGTTCTCATCTGTCTTAGCACTTGGTGTCTTTGCAGATACTTATGTGTCAGATCACTCGACCCAAGCCAATCAGGTGTCTCAACATTCATCTTCACATAAAAACGATTCTTCATTAGGAAATCAATATGAAAAAACATTGTCACAGACAAACTGGCAAGGCACAAAAGTTTATGATGCGCAGGGCAATGATTTAACAAAAGAAAATAGTAACTTTATCGGCCTTGCAAAGTATGACAGCAAAGCAGGTTACTATGAATTTTTTGATAAGACAACCGGAAAAACAAGAGGTGATGAAGGAACATTTTTCGTAACAAATGATGGTACAAAACGTGTTCTCATCTCTGCGACACAAAACTATCAAGCTGTCGTTGATATCACAGAGTTGAATCACCACAAATTTACTTACAAACGAATGGGTGTCGATAAAAATGGTCAATCTGTCGAAGTATATGTCGAACATGTACCCTATAAGGCGAAAAATCTTAAATTTACACATGGTCGTGAAAAATTGCATACTCAAACAGGCAAAATTGTGAAGTCAAAGCCCGGCAGTCAAATTCTTGGTAGTACCTTATGGCATGGTACAGTAGTACGTGATGAGCAAGGTAATGACGTGACAAAAGAAAACCAGATGTTTATTAGTCTTGCGAAATTTGATGCACAAACTAGCAAATATGAATTTTTCGATGTCAATACAGGCAATACCCGTGGTGATTTTGGTTACTTTGATGTGATTTTCAAAAATAAAATTAGAAGTCATGTTTCTATTGGTCAAAATAAATACGGTGCAGTATTAGAAATCACTGAGCTAAATTCTCAAAAATTTACTTACAAACGTATGGGGAAAGATGCAGCTGGTAAGGATATTGTGGTCTATGTTGAACATGAGCCATATAGAGGGGTTTTTAATCCAGCATTTACCTTCTAGTAAAAAAATAGAGTATTTTACTCTATTTTTTTATGCCGATTCAAGGAGAGACAATAGAAAAGCATTTTATTGATATTCATACTTACTGCAGTTTATTAATAAATTCTTGCATAAATATACATATAGCTGTATAATAAATCCAAAGAAATACATAAAGAGGAAGAAAATGTCGCAACTAAAAAAAAATAAATTAACAGCAATTTCTTTAGCCCTGATGATTTTTACATCGGTGTATGGCTTTGGGAATGTTCCGCTCGCCTTTTTTCAAATGGGCTACGGATCAATCATTTGGTATATTATTAGTGCCTTAGTCTTTTTCATCCCATTTTCTTTAATGGTCACTGAATTTGGTTCTGCTTTTAATGCTGAGAAAGGTGGTATTTATACATGGATGGAAAAATCAGTGGGGCCATCCTTTGCCATGGTTGGTACTTTGATGTGGTACATGTCATGGGTTATCTGGTTTGTCTCTGTAGGTAACAGGATACTTGTACCTATATCGAACATGATTTTTGGTACAACAATCTTACCAAGCACAGTTATTGTGTCACTTTTGGCCATTCTTATCATGTTTCTCGTGACGTTCATTTCGCTTAGAGGGCTTGAAACCATAAAAAAAGTGGCCTCAGTTGGAGGTATTGCTGTTGTTTCACTTAATTTTATTCTCATCATCGGTGCCTTTATTATTTTAGCTAAAAGTGGTTTTCAGCCTGCAACGCCCTTAACGATAAAATCCTTGATTTCAACACCAAATCCAACATTGCAACCTACAAGTTTTGTTACTTTTATTGCTTTCTTAGTATATGCTATTTTTGCCTACGCCGGAGTAGAATCCGTGGGAGGACTGGTTGATGAAACAGTGGAACCGAAAAAGAACTTTCCTAAAGGTATCTTACTTTCGGCAGCCATTATTGGCATTGGTTATTCTTTCATGATTCTTTGTACAGGTTTTTTCATTAATTTTGATAAAGACTGGATTCCGGGGATTATGGATGGTTCAGTCAACCAAGGTAATATTACTTATTTTATGATGCAGCAGCTGGGTGAAAAACTGGCAGAATCCTTCAATCTATCATCTGGTGCTGTACATACTTGGGGAACAGTTTTTGCTCGTTATGTAGGTCTCTCGATGTTTCTCACTCTTATAGGTGCACTCTTTACTTTGATTTATTCTCCCCTTAAACAACTGATGGAGGGGACACCGGAAAAAGTGTGGCCAGGAAAACTTGGAAAAATAGAAAATGGTGTGCCTAAAAATGCTATGAAAGCTCAATTCATCATTGTGACTCTAATGATTTTATTGAATATGGGAATTTCACTCATCAATAAGGGAGCAGCAGATAAATTCTTCCTAGTCATTACTAACATGAGTAATATTGCTTCTAGTCTTCCCTATGTCTTTATCGTCTTTGCTTATATCAAATTCAAGAAAAATCAGGCGATCGAGAAACCTTTCACGATTATGAAAAATCAATCCTTTGCTATTGGCATCTCTTGGATTGCAGCGCTGATGATTATTCTGGCGGACTTCTTTACAATTATTGAACCCGTCATAAATTATCTCCAAGCGCCAGCTGAAATTCCTTTGGGAAGTGTTTATTCGGATATTATCTCAATGATAGCCGGACCAGTTGTCTTCAGTGTATTAGGCTGGTGGCTGATCCGAAACTATAAGAAGCAAAGCGTTAAGATATAAAATATAAGGAAAAGGCGGAAATCTTTGAAGAGATTATTACAATTTTAGGAAATTCCTAACATTTCTTTGGAAATATTTTTCCTCACAATTTATTTTGAATTGATTCATGATATTATATGCTATAATAATATCCTACTAAAACATGTGAGGAACACAATGGACGATCGGATCAGAATAAGCAGTACATGGCTTGTCATAATAGCAGTTGGTCTTGTTTTATTTAGCTATGGCGCACACTCTCACAAATTATTTTTAGAAGGGCTGGGAGCGATAGCTTCCGTTGGTGCTCTCTTTTGTGGCTTATCGGGTGTAGTTATTCGGTTGATAAGACGAAAGCGTGGACAACGTTTTAAGTAATCCCGCAAAAAACATCCTTATCTTTTGAAGATGAGGATGCTTTTTCATTTATCGTGAATATTTACCATCGATAAAGGTAATATCGTCTGTGTCACTATATGTACTGTAAGCTTTCACGAGGGAGATTATCCAGTCGGTGAGTGACCAAATACCAAAAGTCATCCAGTTACATAGAAGTTTAAAGATACCCATGCCGATTTGACCACGCATAAAGCGGTCAACGCCAAAGTGTCCAACTAAAAAGTTTCCAATCCAAACAAAAATATGTTTGTTAATCTTCTTTTCATTCATAAAAGTTTCTCCTTACCCTTTTAGCGTGATTTGCGCACGTATTTCATTCTTCAAGAGACTAGCTTGCGATATGATTTGTTCCCATTTTTTTATCTCTTACTCTTTTCATTATATAGACAAGCTCCCCAAGATTCAAACATTTAATAAAAATTTTTCAATAAAATATACTCTTTCATTTAGTTAATAATAAATACTTTTTGTATCATCCCGTACGTGTGATAAAATGAGAGAAGGAGGATAAAAAATGGATACAACTCAAGCTCTAGCAAAACTTAAAGCTCTTGTAAACACTTCTTTGTATTATAATAAAGATGTGCATGACCGAGAAAGATTAGAAGAAATGAAAGAAATTCTCTTTGAAATTTCTCAAAAGTTGACCTCTTACTCAAAAAATGAACTGGAATCCTTCTTTAATGAGGATTTAGGTTATGTCACACCCAAAGTGGATGTAAGAGCTGTTGTCTTTGAAGATAACCGTCTCTTACTTGTGAAAGAAAAAACTGAAGGACAATGGTCTTTACCTGGTGGTTGGGCAGATGTCGGTTATTCTCCCGCAGAAATAGCTCAAAAAGAAGTAAGAGAAGAAAGTGGGCTTGAAGTGATACCGTTACAGTTGTTTAAGCTGGTTGATAAGGCCAAACATCCTTATCCTAAAAGCTTGAATTATGTTTATAAGCTCTTCTTTTATTGTGAGCCCAAAACTTTTGAGTTGCATCCGGGATTAGAAACTTCGGAGGCACGCTTTTTCTCGCGGGAAGAAGTTAAAAACTTGCAGAATATTTCTGTGGATCGAAACACACGTGAGGATCTTCTGGAAGCTTTTGAATATCATAATCATCCAACAGCAGGAGCAAGATTTGATCGCGTGCAGTAAAAGGTGGTTCACGAAAATATCAAATATGTTATAATATCATTATTCCATGCGGACGATGAAAAAGATTGGGCTGTTTAGGATGATTGCCCCTATTGAATAAACGATTACGGAGAAATCAGTGGAGATTTTACGTTTATCGAACCAAAAAGTAGCGGGCTGCTGACAGTCCGCATTTTAATTTTTAAAATAATAATGTATGTTCTTGGGATTGAAAAGAATCACCAAAGTGCATAGAGAAAAAGAAATATTGGAGAAACATGAAAATAAAAGAAGTTATATTGGATGAACTTAAAAAACATCCAAAGAGAGCCTATGCTGTAGAAGAACTGGCAATGGAACTTGACCTAACAAAGGCTTCAGATTTTAAACTATTTGTTAAAACTTTAGCTGCTCTTGAAGGGGAAGGATTACTGGAATTTACAAAAAATGGAAAAGTCACACTAGCCGAAGTAAAAGCAGAACTCGTCGGAATCTTCCGTGCTAATGCGAACGGTTTTGGTTTTGTAACAGTGGATTCTGATGAGCCTGACGTTTTTATTCCTAAGGGAAGAACGGCTTTTGCTCTTGAAGGAGATGAAGTAAAAGTCGAACTGAAAAGTAATGCTAATCCTTTAAAAGGCACAAGTGCTGAAGGGGTAGTTACAGAGGTTTTAAAGCGCGCGGTTACTCAGCTTGTCGGAACTTTTGTCAAATTTGACGAAAAAGAACGTCAAGAGTTCAATCGTATCGGTTACGTAAAATCACGCAATAAAAAGTTGCCTTATCATGTCTTTTTGACAGATAAGGGCTTGGTACCAGAAGATAAAGCAGTAGTTCGTGTTGACATTACCGCTTATCCAGATAAGAAAAATCCCAAAAGTATGCAAGGTTTGGCTGTCGAAATTGTCGGACAAGCAGGTGATAAAGGAATCGATGTTCTTGAAGTTTTAGCTTCACTTGGTATTCGTTCTGAATTTCCAGAAGACGTTTTGGCGCAAGCGAACGCTGTACCAGAAGAAGTTGATGAAAAAGATATCATGGGGCGCGTGGACTATCGTAATGAGATTACTTTCACTATCGATGGCGCTGATGCAAAAGACTTAGACGATGCTGTGCATATCAAACGCTTGGGTAATGGTAACTATGAGTTGGGCGTTCACATTGCAGATGTGTCACACTATGTCACTGAAAATTCGCCCTTGGACCGTGAAGCTTTTGAGCGTGGAACATCAGTATATGTGGCTGATCGTGTCGTGCCAATGTTGCCTGAACGACTCTCAAACGGTATCTGTTCACTCAACCCACGCGTTAATCGCTTGACACAGTCTTGTGTGATGGAGATTACGCCAGAAGGAAAAGTCCTTCAATCACAAATAGGTCCTTCCATTATCAAGACGACAGAACGTATGACCTACGATGATGTTAACCTTATGCTTGCTGGTGACGAGGAAACATTAGAAAAATATGCTGCAATTAAAGAATCCGTAGAAATTATGTCTGAACTTCACGAAGCTTTGGCAGCGATGCGCCGCCGCCGTGGAGCGATTGATTTCGAAACGATGGAAGCACGGATCATCGTTGATGAAAATGGCTTGCCTATCGAAATTCGTAAGCGCAGTCGTGGAACAGCAGAACGAATGATTGAGTCCTTCATGTTGATTGCTAACGAAACAGTTGCAAGCAGTTTTGAAGCACGTCATTTACCAGGGATTTATCGTATTCACGAACATCCAAAAGAAGAAAAAATGACCCGTTTTATCGACTTTGCTGCAACTTTTGGTTTGCAAGTCAAAGGCACTTCGACAGAAGTTAGTCAAAAAGCCTTGCAAGAATTTTTGAAAAAAGTGAAAGGCCAACCAGGAGAAATGGTTCTCTCAACGATGCTTCTGCGTTCGATGCAACAAGCACGCTATTCGGAAGACAACTATGGTCACTTTGGCTTGGCAGCAGAAAACTATACGCACTTTACCAGTCCGATTCGTCGTTATCCTGACTTGATCGTGCACCGCTTAATTCGTGAGATGGCTCAACCAAGTCCAAAGACCATCGAATATTGGGCCGAAAAAATACCGGAAATTGCTCAACAATCAAGTAACCGTGAACGCCGTGCTGTCGATGCTGAACGTGAAGTTGAAAAGATGAAAAAAGCCGAATTTATGGAAAAACATGTCGGTGAACAGTTCGAAGGTGTTATTGCTAGCGTTACTCGCTTTGGGATGTTTATTGAGCTTGAAAATACTATTGAAGGTTTGGTTCATATTTCTACTATTAAAGGTGAATATATGAACTTTCATGAACGTATGATGGCGCTTGTGGGAGAAAAAACAGGACTTGTCTTCCGAATTGGTCAACCCATCAAAATCCAAGTTACTAAAGCGGATAAAGTTACCGGTGATATCGACTTTGAATATATCAAGAGTGATCTCGATGTTGTCGAAAGTAATTTAAAATCTAAAAAAGAAAAAGGCCCACGCCGTAGACCAAAAGCAAATCGTTCCGAAAATAAAGAGGAACGTAAAGCCTCAAAACACGGAAAAAATTTCTCTGAAAATAACAAAAACAAAAAATACAGAGGAAAATCCAAGGATGAGGATCGAGAACGTAAAAACGATTTCGATAAAAAACCAAATAAAAAGAAAAAGAAGAAGCCTTTCTATGCGGATGCAGCAAAAGGAAAATTCGGAAATAATACGAAGAAAAAATCGAAAAAATAAAAATACTTTAGAGGAGAAAAGCCTATGTCAGAACAATTGAATCTTGAGAAAACGGCCTTGGTCCTGATTGATTTACAAGAAGGCATTGTAAATCGTTCACAGCTTGAACCCTATAGTAAGGAAGAAATTCTTGACAAAAATGATAGATTGCTGGACAAGTTCAAAAATACAGCAGGACTTATCGTTTTTGTGCATGTGAAAAATTATGGGCCAGAAATGCTCACTCCGCTTACAGATACAAATATAAGTGCTTCTGGTCCACTTCCCGACAATTATAGCCAATTTGTTTCTCCTCTGGCTTATGATGAAGAGGTTAAAAATAAAATCCATGTCAAAAAGCACAATTGGGGCGCTTTTTATGGGACAGATCTCGATGTGCAGTTACGTAGACGAGGCATTGAAAACATTATCTTGACAGGTGTTGCTACAACGATAGGTTGTGATACAACGGCGCGTGAAGCTTATCAACATGGATATAATGTGATTGCTGTTGAAGATGCAATGACAGACTTTAATGGGGCACTACATAGAGGCATCGTTAACGGTATCTTTACACGCTTAGGACGCGTCCGCTCGACAGAGCAAGTCTTGAAGATGATACAGGATTAGACCATAGAGAACAGTAGGTTTTGGTGATTTGAAAAGTTCAAGATGTAGAAGAGCACAGGCTTTTCTGCATCTTGAGCTTTTTATATTTTTAGACAATTGATAAGAAGTTGGAGAAGATAAAAGAAATCACCGTAACAGTATGTTATTTTTTTCATAAAGTAAAATTGACACATTTTTTTGCTATAATGTTAACGGTGATTTTTTCACATTTATTTGAAAGTGTAAGTAATGATTTAAAGTGGGAAAATGTCCGATAATAAGATAAAAAAGACAGTAAGCCAAACCTTAACCGGCTTAAAATACGGAAGAAATAGAAGATGGCTTATATAAGCTATTTAAGGATATTGAACATGGAAAATAGGACAAGATTTAATTTAACAAGTGGTTGGAATATATTATGCACAATAGCAACCATAGTTGTTTTAGGACTGACCTTTATTTTTATTTTGAACCTCAACCGCTTTACAGGCTACACGGGCGATGATTTTTTGTATCACTTTATCTATACAGGTGCTTGGCCAAGTGAACATCTGAGTGAATATCATAATATTGGTGATTATATTTCAGCAGTCTATACGCACATGACACTATGGAATGCCCGCATGACTTCGATAATTTTCGAAATCTTAGCGATGCAGCTTCCTAAAGGAATTTTCAATATCCTTAATGCCAGTATTTATGTATTGGTTGGGCTGTTATTGAATGTAATAATCAGTGGTAAAAAGGTACTTTTAAAACCTTTGCATCTGACGTTAACTTTTCTGTTGATGTGGTTTTTCATTCCGGGGATGGGCAGCACAGTGCTTTGGGTCAGTGGAGCTGCAAATTACCTGTGGGCCACAGTAATCATACTCCTCTTTTTATTACCCTACCGTTTTAATGTAAGTACAAAACGTGGTTGGGAAGAATACTATCTCCCGGTTTTGGGACTTTTAGCAGGCTTAACAAATGAAGTCGGTGGCGCGACAACTGTATTGCTTGTTCTCATTTTTACGGTTTATAATTTTAAAAAATCGACAAACGGAAACACGGTGGCGCAGATTTTAGGAACCTTAGCTGCCGCCTTTGGTTTTGGGATGCAAGTCATCTTATCATCAGGATCTGCTGAAACGCAGAACTACGGTGCTTCTTCCGGTTTAGGCCAACGTTTCCTCGATATCATATTGGGAACTGCGCATTATTCTGGTTTTCTGATACTGCCTATCCTTGTATTTGGGGGAATTCTTTATTTTAACCGGAAGCAACTCCAAGAAAAAGCATGTTATCTCTGGCATGGAGGACTTATCTTTCTGGTATCAGGTCTTGCAGGTTGTGCTGCAATCCTGGCATCGCCCATCACACCTGCCCGTCTTTGGTTTGCAAGTAATATTCTGTTTATCATAGCTTTATTAATGATGATTGAAGCATGGCAGGAGTTACATACACAAAGCTCTTGGACCAATGTGCCTTTGTGCATTGCCATTCTTTGCTTAAGCTTTGTGAGTTTGCCCAGCTATGACTATAATTTAAAAGACATCAAAAATTCATATGAATATTTTTATACAGCCCAATCTATAGCCCAAAAAGCAAAAGAAGAGGGTAAAACTTCCGTCCGCGTACCTGGGATTCCGATGACTTCTAACGACTTTAATGCTTATTTTGGGACGCCTTATTTGGTTTCAAGTGAGCACCCAGAAAAAGAATGGGCGAACACATGGTTTGCCAAATATTATGGGCTAGAGAAAGTCTATTTGGATGATACAGTGCCAATGGCAAAAGTAAACTTAGAGAATGCTCAACCTATTGATAACATTCTGAATGCTTACAATAAATATTTTGGTTATTTCCAACGCAAGATTCTTCCTTTCAATACTGATAAGGTCTTAAAACGTGAGCAAACTGCTAAAACTTCGGCAGCAAAAACAACCATTACTAAGAATCCTAAACCAAATAACAAAAACTTACCGGCAGATAAACCTTGGCTTCGTAACGCGCTTATTCGCTATATCGATGTAAACAAGGATGAAATCGTTGCAACAGAGCAAATCACTTCACCTTATAATGAAGCTTATGATATTTCTCATGCAGCAACTGCAGGCTATGAAATACTATCAAATAATCCTAAATCTTATATTTTTAATAAACGTTTCGATCAGACCATTGACATTCATGTCAAGCCTACACTTCATACCATCACACTTTTCTTTAATGATAAACATCAAAAAAATATTTCCATCACAAACATTGAAGGCCAAACAGGAGAAACACTCACCGTACAATTGCCACGAGGCTACAGTAGCAATGGATCAAAAACAACTCGTATTACCATTGATGCAGAGACACCTTGGAATAAAACAGTAGAAGTAACCAAAATTCCATTTTGGAAAAATCTAGGAAGCTTCTCGACTTTTTATAGCGTAGTTGCTGGGTTATTAATTTTTGTGGTTTATGATATTTTTCTTAAACAACGACAGGGAAGATAAGTATTAAGGGTGAAAAATACAAAAAACTCAAGTAGATAGAAGAAATAATTTCTTCGATACCTTGAGTTTTTTTAGTGCCTTCTATAAGTTTATTTTCTTTTGAGTTTATTGCTTATGTGCCCGACTATAAAAGTTATTCTAAAAAACCAGGTTTGACGATCGATTATCTGCAAGAATTTCCCGGAGAGGTTACTTTTAATGAAAGTGAGCTCATCCAAGCGCTCCAAGCAACAGATAGTGCTTCCTACCAAAAAGAAAGAGCTCTCTTTTTCAAGAAAACATATAACTATGGCGATGGCAAAGCAACAGAACGTGTGCTTAAGTTGATTGAAGCAATTATGAACCAGAGCTTGTAGATAAAATTTACATAAAAAAAGCCATTAGACTAGAGCTAAATGGCTTATTTTTTTACTTTTATCCTTATTTTTGAATGAAGTAATAAGATGTTGCTTCACCTGAAGCGAGGAGAGCATTTGCTTTATCTTGAAGTTCCTTGTATGATGTTGAAACTGTTGACTCATGCTTGTTGCCTGCTTTATCTACATAAACCAAGACCCAAGCACGTCCGTTGGGAGTTGTTTCAGAGCTAGATGGTGTTGCATTAGGGTCAGCCTGAGGACTATGACCACCTGCACCGTTATTTTCTACTGGATTATTTGAGTTATCGACCCAGCCCTGATCTGAACTTTCTGATGTTGCAGGTTCAGACGGTTGTTCAGATGTAGCTGGGGCTTCAGAAGTAGCTGTTGTGGAATCTGAAGTTGAACTGGCATCTGAACTCTCAGATGTTGTAGTTGTTGTTTCTGAACTGCTGGCTTTACTTGTACTTTCACTTGAGCTTTTAACAGAGCTAGAAGGTTCAGAAGATGTGTCTTTCTTTGCGCTAGTTGTGTTGCTGCAAGCTGTCAGTAGCAAGACAGCAGCTAATGAACTAACTAAAAGTAATGATAATTTAAATTTTTTCATATGTAAGACTCCTTAAAATTCCTTTTCTTTCTTCCAGTATAACATATTGTCTCTCAAAAACCTGATTAATTATCTATAAATTAAAAGTTAATGAAGAAAAAACTGTCATCTAAAAAAGATAAGTCGAATAATTTGTAAGCGTTTTTTAACTTTGTTAGAATTATTATATAGAAAAAATAATAAATAGAAAGAAAGAGGTGCTTTATGATTTGGTCATTAATCGTTGGTGCAATTATCGGGGTGATTGCGGGTGCAATCACAAGCAAAGGGAAGTCTATGGGATGGATTGCTAATATCTTAGCGGGTCTCGTGGGTTCTGCTGTTGGTCAAGCTTTACTGGGATCATGGGGCCCTAGTTTAGCTGGTATGGCGCTTATGCCTTCCATTATCGGTGCCGTTATCGTGGTAGCTGTTGTTTCTTTCTTCTTAAGTAAAATGGGCGATTAAACAGTAGCTGCAGTAAAACGGGAGGAGGAAATGTGTCAAAAGGAAAAAAAATTATTCTAATTTTAGTTGATTTATTTCTTATTACAATCATCCTACCACTGTTTCTTTACACACTCGGGAAATTTAATATAGTCCAACCAATTACAGATATGGCGCAGGTCCCTTATATTGGACCTTACTTGCCTACATATTTCTTGTTTGCAACAGGTATTTTAGGAATTCTCTTACTCATTCTTTTACTTGTCATTATCTTCTATCCAAGAAGATATACAGGCTTTGTCTTAGGAGAAGGTAGAGGAGAACTGCTCCTTAAAAAATCTGCGATTGAAGGCTTTGTGCGAGAAACGCTCAGAGAAAATGGTTATATTAAAGATCCGAAAATCGATACTTTGCTAGGTAAAAATAAGATTAAAATTGCGATTAAAGGTGAGATTATACCTCGTGTGCAAATTTCAGAAAAGGCTTTGCTTATTGAAGAAGAAATTCGTAAGGGCTTGAAAGAGTTTCTCGGGGTAAATCATCACTTAAGTTTGAAAATAAAAGTGAACGCTGTAACACCAAAGAGTAAAAGCAGTTCACGTGTGTTATGATTGGAGGTTAGATGAATCTTTTAGAAGAATATCAATATCCAATTATAGGTGGGGCAATTGGAGCAATCATCGCTATCTGTATCTTTACAATTGGTTTTTGGAAGATGCTCTTACTGTTTTTACTCATCGCGCTTGGTAGTTATATTGGTTTCTATCTCGAACGTACAGGATATATTGATAAAATAGGTAAAAAATAATTAAATAATTTATAAATAAAAAGGAGAAGCTATGGTACAAGAAAACAAAAAAACTTTGGATAACTCAGTTGATGCAGTAAGTGGAACTTTAACTTATGAAGATAAAGTGATTCAAAAAATCGTAGGACTTGCCTTGGAAAAAGTAGACGGCTTGCTTGCAGTTGATGGTGGCTTCCTGTCTAATCTCACAGGAAAACTCGTAAATACGGACGATGTAACTTCTGGTGTAGGTGTCGAAGTTGGTAAACAACAAGTTGCGGTTGATCTTAAAATCGTAGCTGAATATAAGAAATATGTTCCTGACATTTATAAAAATATAAAAGAAGTTGTTTCAAAAGAAGTTAAAGGCATGACAGACCTTGAAGTTGTAGAAGTTAACGTAGATGTTATCGATGTTAAAACGAAAGAACAACAAAAACAAGATGAACAAAGCCTTCAAGATAAAGTAGGCGATGCCGCAAAATCAACAGGACGATTTACTTCGGAAAAAGTTGATCAAGTGAAAGACAAAGTCAGCGATGATGATGAACCACGTGTAAAATAAAAAAATAAGGAGATTTTCTCCTTATTTTTTTTATTAAATCTCTTCCTTTAGTTGGACAACTTTGACTTGATAGATACTCGACTCATGAAGCATTTTTTGGAGAGCATTAATCATCAGAACCAACCATGTAAAGGAAATTGCAAAGGCAATAATCTCGAAAACCGTCAGAGACAGATAATGAACTTTCAGAAATAAAATTGCTGAAGTAACAAGAGCGACGAAAACAATAGCTGACATGCTGAGAAATTCTTTCGAAATTTGGGGTAACAGATATTTACTTAATACTATCAAGATAATAATGCACAAAACAATACCATACGCAGAGGCATTGTGAAAGGTCATTGTCCATGATTGAGCGGGGAAAATACCTACACCAGCAATAAACAGAGCAATGACATAGTAGAAAGCTTGAACAATTTTGACTTTGAAATTGTACAAGTCGCTTTTTTGAAAATCCATAAATAAATAATCAGTGATCGTTAATAGCATCAAAGCAGAAAAAATCATCGTAAAATTAAATTGCCACTGATTTTTAGCTTCACCTGTTCCTAAAAAGCTAAAGTTGTATTGCCACCAGCCATTTTGACCATTAGTGGCCATGGAAAGGAAAATACCACCAATAAAGGTAATAAACAATAAGATAATCAGATGAGAAATTTTAACAGAGGCTGCAAAAAGAATCAAAAAGTAAAAAACAATAGCTGAAAAGAGAGCAGCTACAAAAGAAGCTGTGAAGCGATCGAGAGTTACTCCGACAAAGGTCATCCCCAAAATGTACCAAATTAATGCTTGAATCGCAAAAACAATCAAGGTATAGGCAAGGCTGATTGTGACAAGTTCTCTTATACGGCTAAGCATGCGTTTTTGTGGTGAGGTATTTTGCTTGGCATAAACCCAAAGGAAGGTTGCAAAGCCAATAATTGTCGCACACAGCATGCTGATTCCAGCGACAGAATGATACCGCCCGCCCGTAAAATTAATCTGAGAATGACCACTTAAAAAGAAAGTAAGTAGCGAGATAACTAAACTTAATAAACTGGGAATAAGCATATAGTGTAAAGAAAAATTTTGTGCATCAAGCTGATCAACGTCACTTTTTAAGACAATCTGGTTTTGCTCGACTGACATTTTATAGTTTTGTTGCTCAAATTTATCCGCAACATCATCCGGAATTTCAATTATTTTTTTCATTTATCTTCTCCATTTTTTAACTCCTATTCTTATTATTATATCAATATTTTAACGATTTAACTTCTCCGATTCATTTAAGAAATGAAAATTTTCTGAATTGAAAGATTTGAGTTAAGTTTTTCGCTAATTTTAAAGAGAAGTGTTAAAATTAATGAAATGAAATCGGTTGCCGAGTAGGATACGAAGTGGAAAAGGGGTATAAGATGTTTCAATTTTTAAAGTTGTTTTTAATCAATGCAGTAATTTTCCTTATTTTAGATAGTTTATGGTTAATCTTTGCAAATAAAAAATTTTATCAACCATACATTGGCCATCTGATGGGGCAAACCAAACTTTTGCCTGCCGTCATTTTTTATCTTATTTATGTGGCTGCACTTGTATTTTTTGTTTTGGTACCTGGACAAGAAAAAGAAAGCCTTTCTTATGTTCTTTTAGCCGGAGCTTTTTTTGGAGCAGTATGTTATGCCACATATGATTTGACAAATCTTGCGACATTGAGCGATTGGCCATTGAAAATTACAATTGTTGATATTATTTGGGGGAGTTTTGTGACTTCCCTTAGTGCAACACTCACTTATATAATTGCTGCAAAGCTTTAGAAGGAGAAAGAAGTGGGAGAAAAAAATGAAAATTATCGCTTGTTACAGAGTTTTAGAGCTGGGGCAGAAAAAGTAATCCTTCAGAAAGAAGAGCTGAATAAAATAAATGTTTTCCCTGTGGCAGATGGAGATACAGGTAGTAATCTTGCCTCACTAATGCAAGCTATTATTGACAATGTGCCGATGAAAAATTATCCTATGGATATTCTTTTAGATGAGATATCAGCAGCTGCACTTATTGGTGCTCGAGGAAATTCAGGAATCATTTTTGCCCAATATTTAAGTGCTGTGGCTGAGAACTACCAGAAAGCAGAAACGAATTTTGAAAGTTTTGTGGAAGCTTTAGAACAAGCTGTAAACAAAGCTTATAGTTCGTTAATAGATCCTAAGGAAGGGACTATTTTAACAGTAATGCGTGCCTGGTCTATTACACTGGAAAAAAATTATAGATTGAATCACTCCTTTGAAGAGGCCTTGTTAGAAGCAAAAGCAGAAGCACAAGAAGCACTAAATGCTACGCAATTTCAAATGTCTTTGTTACGGAAAAATAAGTTGGTAGATGCAGGGGCGAAAGGTTTTTATTATTTTATCCTTGGTTTTACAGACTTTTACTGTGGTAGAGTTTTAAAAGTTGGGGATGAAGAGGCAGATGACGGTCTAGAGAGGGTTAAAGAACTTTCGGTAAATCATATCATAGCTGAAGCACCGCGTTACAGATACTGTTCCGAATTTATCATCAAAGCACCCCAAATCTCTGAACTTCAATTACGAGAAGTACTGCAAGAAAAGGGCGATTCAATGGTTACTGCAGGAAATGCTAAACAGTTAAAAATCCATATGCACACTAATGAGCCTCAAAAGGTCTTGGCAAAGCTAGAAAAATACGGACAAATTATCTACCAAAAAGTAGACGATATGCGCCTACAGTACGAAATTTCTCAACAAATGTTAGCTCCAATAGCGATTGTTACAGATTCTATTGCTGATTTACCTCAAGAATTTGTGCTTGCACATCAAGTGCATGTTTTACCTGTAAATGTCACTGTGGGAGACCAAAATTTTCTAGACAAGTTGACAATTAATGCACAACTCATCAAAGAAAAAGCAGATGAAAATCTTAAGATGGGTACTTCACAGCCAAGCATCCAAACGATTGATGCGCTTTTCTCTTTTTTGGAAGGTAAGTATGAACATGTGCTTGTTATCACGGTAGCGTCACAACTTAGTGGCACATATCAGTTGATTGAGCAACGTATCAAAGAAAAAAATTATTCGAAAAACTGGATTCATCTCATTGATTCACGATTAAACTCTGTTGCTCAAGGTTTACTTGTACAACGGGCAGCCCAACTTGCGGAGAGGAAAGTTCCTATCCGACAGCTTGTGCAAGAAATCCAGCAGCTACGTGAAAGAATCTTCATCTATGTGGCAGTAGCTGACTTATCTCCGATGATACAGTCAGGAAGAATTCCTCAGTCTTTGGGAGCAATAGCTCAAAAACTCTCACTTCATCCAATAATTAGTCTAGACAAAACGGGCAATGGGAAACTCATCGGTGCTTCCTTAAGTCAGAAGCAAAGTATGAAAAAAATACTCAAAAAAATCCAATCCTTAGCAAAAAGTGGACAGATTGAAGATATTGCTCTGACTCATGTCTTGGCCCAAGGTGATATAGAAGATTGGCAGAAAATATTAAAAGAAAAAACAGGCAATGATTATAAGGTGATTGAGAGTTCATCTGCCATTGCTATCTCTGCGGGAGCGGGAAGTATCGCTGTCGCTGGAATTACAAAGGAGCAGTTATGATTTATGGAATAGTTTTAGGGGTTTTGCTTGTTTATTTTATTTGCTGGTTTAAAGTAGCAGACCAGAAGAAAAACTACGGATTAATCGATATAGCATGGGGCGGAGGTTTTGTTTTAACAGCGTGTTTAAGCTATTTCTTCAATACTCAAATAACCATGCAAAATAGAGCAATTTTGGTTTTGGTTGGGCTTTGGGGTGTGAGGTTATTCGTTCATTTAGCCCGACGCAATTGGAACAAACCCGAAGATTATCGCTATACAAACATGCGCCGCAGATGGGGGAGTCACGCGCCAAAACTAAAGGCTTTTTTCTCCGTCTTTATGGTTCAGTACCTTTTACTTTTTATTATTGCGCTGCCAATCATGCAAAGCAATCACCGCCCGGAAAGTCAAATTTTCTGGTGGCAAATTCTTGGAGTAGTGGTTTGGCTGATAGGTTTTGTTTTTGAAGTAATAGGTGATTGGCAACTGGAACAGTTTAAGAAGCATAAAGAAAACAAAGGAAAATTACTGACCAGCGGCTTCTGGTCAGTGACACGACATCCGAATTATTTTGGAGAAGCTGCATGTTGGTGGGGCATCTTCTTGATCGCTTTTACAGACATTTCTGATCTTTGGTTGATCGTGAGTCCACTTTTAATCACTGGTTTACTCTTATTTGTTTCTGGAGTCCCATTACTTGAAAGGAAATACAAAGCGCGCAAAGATTTTCAAGCATATGCACAAGTCACCCCTAAATTTTTCCCTTTCATCGGCAAGAAAGGACTGTAAAAAATCCCAAGATAAATTTCTTGGGATTTTTATGTCACGCCTCAGTTAACGTTCAAGGATAAACTCAGAGTTAACAGAGGTCTGTTTATTTGCTTTTGAAACAGCCTGCTCAAAAGCCATCCGCCCGACTTGACGGCAATGGTTGTCAATGGTGGGTAATTTGAGCAATTGTCCAGCGAGCAAACGTTCTTGTCCTACAATAATCGGTTTAGGAAGTCCTTGCTCTTCAAACCAACGCCAGACATTGGCCGCAATTTCGTCGGAATTAGCAAAAATTCCGTCAAATTGTGTCAATTGTGGAGCAAAGCGATAAGCATCCTCAGATGAGATAAGGCCTGATTTGATCTGCTCTGGTCTTGCTTCAAGTTGGTAAACATCCTTGTAAGCCTGTAGAGTAGTTGAGATTGTTGGACTTTTACCTCTGGATAAGAGAAAGCCAATATTTGAACAGTGTTGCTCCTTGAGCCATTCAAAGGCTTCACGATAAGCAGGGATTCGATTTGCATAGGTTGCTGGAATCCCTGAATTTTCAGGTTTGTAGCAGAGCACGATAGGACCATATTTCTGATATTTAAGAATCGTCTCTTCAGGCACTTGACGTGAAGTGAAAATGATGGCTTCAAAGGCCTTTTTACGTAATTTTTCTAGATATTCAATTTCTAAATCCTGATTATAGTTTGAGGGGAGAATAATAATTTTATATCCTGTTTCAAAGCTTTTCTCAAGGATTCCTTCTAAAATTTTGCTGAAAAAGGGTGACTTGATGTAAGGAAGTACAACACCGATATTATGTGTAGCTCCATATGCCAATTCTTGAGCAATCGCATTTGTCGCATAGTCTAATTCGGCAGCAGTTTTCAAGATTTCTTCACGCGTGTGTTGAGAGGCATAGCCATTACCAGAAAGCACACGAGAAACGGTGGCTTTGGAGTATCCAGTAAGTTTGGCAATATCAGAAAGAGATGTCATAAGGTTACCTGTTCGTTGATTTCACGAATAGCTGAGAGCGCCTCAGTTACACCGTGATCTGTATTTTTAGCTACCACTATTTTAACATGGGCTTTCACTTCTTCGCTAGCATTATCTACTGCGATAGGAAGACCGGCAACCTTCAAGAGCGGAATATCGTTATGTCCATCACCGATTGCAGCAATTTCCTCAAAGTTAATTTCCTTTTCTTCCAAAATAGCTTCCGCAGCATCAGCCTTAGTTTTTTCAGCAGATGTAATCTCTAAAGTATGTACTGTGGAACGAGTCACATGGATATCAGGAATATCCAGCTCTTTTAAAGCTTGTTCAATTTGTAGCATTTCTTCAGGGTTGAAAGACATCAGCATAATTTTGTAGATTTCAGATTGTCCGTCAAATGCTTTAATACGTGGTTCAGCTCCAGTAAGGGCTTTTTGGAAGAAAACTCCCTTGTCCTGTTTCTTAATGTACCAATGTGCCAAGCTGTACCAGCTGAGGCTTACATTTGGAAAGTTTGAAGAGAAGTAATCCAAAAGAGCGGAAACAATATCAGCCGGTAAGGTGTGCTTTTCAATCACTTGAATCCCAAAATCATTTTGAGTAAAAGTTAGATTTCCGTTGAAAGCGATCTGTGGTGTCTTTAGCTGAAGTTTATTCAATATAGGGCCCATCTCAATCGGGCTTCGTGCGGAAACAAGGCTAACGGGGATATCACTCAGGCAGACTGACCAGCGATTTGTATCAGAAAGGCTGCCACGTGTATCGAGAAGTGTCCCATCCATGTCTGTAAAAATGTGTTTAATCATCGTTAAATCTCCTTTATGTTTTTTTTGATGCTTTCATTGTAATTTATGAAACGCGTTCCATGTCAAGCGATATGCTTTTCCGATTTGGAAGATAAATTGAGGAGAAAAACTGGAATTTCATAAATTTTCACATAATTCTGTATAAATTCTTGCAATTTAAAATATTTTTACGTATAATAAGTTTTAAATTCATAAAGGAGAAAATCACATGAGCAAAACACTTCCATTGACAGTCTATTTCTTTTGGCGCAGATAAGTTGTGTTTATGCTTGGCATAGATACAACTTTTGAGTATTCTCAAAAAGTATCTGTGCCCGTGATAAAAAGCCGGGTAAATTACCCGGCTTTTTCTTTTTGAATTTAACCGCTCTTTAGTTTTTGTTAAACCATTAAAGTTAATCTATCGTGATCCAAGCAGGGCTTTACCTTTTTTATAAAAAACTAAAGAAGCAAAAAAAATAGAAATGAGGGATTTTACTTGGAAAATTCTAATCAAGAACTGAAGTCTTCAATGAAGACGAGACATGTGATTATGCTATCACTTGGTGGCGCCATTGGAGCGGGCTTATTTGCTGGTTCCAGTAACGCCATCCAAGCCGCTGGTCCAGCGGTAATGATTGCTTATCTTTTAGCTGGCGTAATTTTATATGTCGTGATGCATGGTGTTGGCCAAATAATCATTCATCAAAAAGAGAACACTGTTGGTTTAGCAGGGCTCATCTCCCCTTATGTGGGAAAAAGATTTGCCCACTTTACAGACTGGGTTTATTGGTCCTTATGGATGGCTGTTATGGTAGCAGAATCAGCAGCCATTGCTCAATTTTTAGGAGTTTGGCTCCCCCAAATTCCATCGTGGATTTTTGTACTTATAGTAGCTATTATTACCTTGGGGCTAAACCTTTATTCAGTACGTGTCTTTGCAGAAACAGAGTATTGGCTGGCTTGGACAAAAATTATTGTCATTCTTATTTTGATTGTTGTGGGACTTTATTTAGTCGCTACTCAAGTTTTCCATCTCGGCCTTAGTGACGGCCTTGGAAGAATGAATACTTATGGCGGATTTATGCCTAATGGCATGCAGGGAGTGTTTAATTCCATGCTTATCGTTCTTTATTCTTATGGTGGATCAGAACTTATCGCCTTGACGGTTGCAGAAGTAGAAAATCCTAAGAAAGCTATACCAAGAGCGATTCGAGGAGTTATTATCCGTATTTTCTCTTTCTATGTTATTCCAATGTTTATCTTTGTGGAGCTCTACTCATGGAAGTTTTTGAGTACAACAAAAGAAAGCCCGTTTGTCTTATTTTTTGAAAAACTTGGGATTCCAGGGGCAGCTTTGATTGTTAACTTTGTTATTATTTTAGCTCTCTTTTCTGTTATTAACTCGGCTATTTATGCCACATCACGTTCGGTTTATTCACGGGCCAAAGATGCAAAGGGTCCAATCGGACAAACGCTAGGTAGACTCTCGAAGAAACAAATCCCTGTCGCAGCAATCATCTTTTGCTCAGGCATGCTCTTTATCGGAGCTATTCTCTCCTTTATTTTTGGCGATAATCTTTTTGTCTATCTTGCAGGATCAATCTCTTATACGATTCTTATTGTATGGATGATGCTCTTGATTGCGGCGATTATTTTCTATTTTAAAACAGGACTTGGTGGTTGGTTTGTCAAGACGGTTTCCATCCTTACTTTAATTGTACTGCTTATTGTGGGCTACAATGTTGTGATTTCAAATCCGTGGGGAATTTCTGTATTTGCCTTAGTCGTCTGCCTTCTTAGCCTTTTAAGCTATCGTAAAAAAGAAGAGTAAATAAATGAAACAATAAACTGTCAAGTATTTTTCTTGACAGTATTTTTTTGTTTTGATAAACTTATCTTAATAATAAAAGCGAGGTAAGGTCTATTGAAATTATAAGTCATGAAAATTGAAAAAACGTTAAAAGCGGTTCTGCAAGAAAGACCGCAGATGTTTTTTCGCATTCATGATTTATAGAAATAGACTTTCAAAAATAAAGACCTTTTTGGGCTTATTTTGAACTCCTTTTCTCTATTTTTGTGGATGCGAAAATAGAGAAAAGGAGTTTTTATTTTGAATAAAAAACAGAAAGAGATGCAAGCTCGATTAGAGAAAATTAAAGCAGCACAGAAAAAAATACCTGTTCAAACAGGTAAGAAAATACAGGCAAAAGGCCTTAAACATGCAACAAAAGCCCACACAAGTTCGCAGCATTATACGATAGGTTTTAGCTAAAAATGAGAACAGTGTGGTTTAAAAAGCATATAAGCTTTTAGAATAGGAGAAAAATGTCGAACATTAAAATAAATCATTTAACATTTGGCTATACCGATCAGCTTATTTTTGATAATGTAAGTATTAATATTGATGATCAATGGAAGCTGGGATTAGTTGGCCGTAACGGGAGGGGGAAAACTACACTTTTAAAAATCCTTCTCGGAGAAGTGGAAGCACACATTGACATAAAGACAAATAAGAGCTTTGTTTATTTTCCTCAGACGATTAATGATAAAGAGCAGTTGACCTTATTTGTCTTGCAGGAATTAGCTGACTTTGAGCAGTGGAAACTAGAACGTGAATTAACATTAATGGGGGTTGACTTAGACACTTTATGGCGTCCTTTCAATAGTCTTTCTGGTGGAGAGCAGACAAAGATGCTGCTAGCAGTTCTATTCTTGGATGAGCACAATTATCCGCTCATAGATGAACCAACCAACCATCTTGACAAGGCATCACGTGAGAAAATTGCTGCCTATTTGGCAGAAAAGAAAGGCTATATTTTAATCTCACATGATCGTCAATTTCTTAATAAAACAACGGATCATACAATGGCGATAGAACGTGCGGATTTACAAGTGTATGCAGGTAATTTTGCTGTCTACGAGGAGGAAAAACGTTTGCGCGATCTAACGGAAAAGGCGCAAGACGATAAACTCAAGAAAGAAATCGGTAGATTGAAGCAAACAGCGCGTGAAAAAGAAGCGTGGTCACGCAATTTAGAAGCAACAAAATCCCGTAAGAAGCGAGGATTTGATTCAGAAACCAAACGTGTTGATAAAGGTTTTATTGGACGAAAAGCAGCAAATATGATGCAAAAGTCTAAAAATCTCGAAAAGCGCATGAAAGAGGATATCGCTGACAAGAAACTACTTCTAAAAAATTGGGAAGAAGTACCTGGCTTGGAAATGAGTGTCTTAGAGAGCCATCAAAAACGCTTACTGACAGTGGATAATTTAACGGCTGGCTTTGAAGTCTTTCTTTTTGAACCTGTGTCTTTTACACTTGAGCAAGGCCAAGTAATTGCCCTAACAGGAGAAAACGGTCGAGGAAAGTCTTCATTAATGAAAGTCCTCACTGGAGACTTTAATGGACGTTATGCTGGTTCATTTGAGTTGGCTCATAACTTGGTCATTTCCGAAGTAAGGCAGCTTGCAGATAACAAAGGTTTCCTAAATGAATTTGCTAAAGAAGAAAACTTAGAATTAGAACTTTTCCTTAACAATTTGCGCAAGTTAGGCGTAGAGCGCAAAGTTTTTGAGCAAAAAATCGAAAATATGAGTCAAGGACAGCAGCGTAAAGTCGAACTCGCTCGCGCCTTAAGTCAGCCAGCGCACATTTATCTTTGGGATGAGCCGCTCAACTATCTTGATGTTTTTAATCAAGAGCAAATCATTCAAATGATAAAGAACAGCAAGCCCAGCATGCTCGTCATTGAGCACGATCAGTATTTTGTTGATCAAGTAGCAGATATCCAAATCGAACTCGTAAAAAGCAGCGTTTAGCACACTGCTTTTTTATTTGAAAAAATTTAGAGATTTCTTGACATGTTCCTTTTATTCCTGTATACTAAAGAAGTCGAAAGAATGAAAGCGTTTTACGTGCGCGTTATTTTAAAGACACTGCTCTCTATCCAAGAGCAAACTTTCCTATAAAATGTTTACAAAAGTAAGAACGTCCGTTGGTGAAGCGGGCGTTTTTACTTTTTTTGAATAAAAACTCTACGAAAAGCATTATTACCTAAAATAAAAGCGAAACAGTCCTTAATTTGCTATAATTAGATAAGAATAATTTTAGAAAAAGGAGTTTTATTTTGGGGATTCTTGCCATTGTTGAACTATCTATTTTTGTCCTAAACTTCTTTTTATCATTGACCATTATTTTTCGCGAGCGAAAAAGCACCTCAACAACATGGGCTTGGCTCTTTGTGGTCAATCTTCTACCTGTCTTTGGCTTTATTTTATATATCTTAGTTGGTCGTGGCATTGCACACTATCGCATTTTTAAGGTGCAGCGTGCCTTTCGTGTGGGATTTGAAGAGCAATTGAAACGTACTTGGAGAGTGTATAACGAAGAGGGATTTATAAAAAAAATAACGAGAAATCATGGTATCACACAGCTGATTCATATGCTTTTTGTTGAAGAAAAAGCCGTTATTTCAGCAAATACCGGAGTGAAAATCTTTACAGATGGTCGTGCAAAGTTTGATGCACTACTTGATGATATTCATAATGCCCGACATCACATCCATTTAGAGTATTACATTTTTCGGATGGATCATCTGGGAAGGGAACTTACGAATGCTCTTACTGCAGCTGTAAAACGTGGTGTTGAAGTGAAAGTACTCATTGATGCTTGGGGAAGCAATAAGACAAAAATGCGTGAGTTTGATGAATTGACGAAAGCTGGTGGAGAAGTGTCCTATTTCTTTCCACTGATTTTATCCCTCATCAACCCGCGAACAAATTATCGCCTACACCGTAAGATTGTCGTTATCGATGGTCAAATTGGTTACACAGGTGGTTTCAATGTGGGAGACGAATATGCAACAGAAACGGCTAAATTTGGCTACTGGCGAGATACCCATCTCCGTTTAACAGGCGATGTTGTGTACTCGTTGCAGAATCGCTTTATTATGGATTGGAACAGTCAGCATAAGTTTGAAATATCAGAAGCAGAAGAGTACTTCCCAGCAGCCTTAGAAGAAGATCGGATCATTACACAGTTTGTGACCTCTGGTCCAGACGAAGTCAAAGCGCAAATAAAAATGACCTATATGAAGATGATAAACAGTGCAGAACGTGAAATCATTATTCAAACACCCTATTACGTGCCCGATGATGCCCTGCACGAATCTTTAAAATTAGCCCTTTTATCTGGGGTGGAAGTTCGGCTCATGATTCCTAACAAACCGGATCATCCATTGGTTTATTGGGCGACCTATTATTATGCAGCTGACTTGCTTAAGATGGGAGCAAAGGTTTATACTTATGAGAAGGGCTTTGTACATTCTAAAACGCTCATTATCGATGGGGAGTATGCATCTGTAGGATCAGCAAACTTCGACAATCGAAGTCTCCAACTTTGTTTTGAGGGAAATATGGTCCTTTACGATTATGATATTTCGCAAAAATTACGGGAAGACTTTAAGAAAGACCTTGAAGTCAGCAAGCGATTGACCATGGAGATATATGAAGAGCGAAGCACAAGCATTCGCTTCAAAGAAGGGCTTGCAAGGCTCATTAGTCCAATGCTTTAAACAAAAAATGATCCTATTTATACTTTAATAAGAAAGAGGAGAAAAACATGGATAACAAACTGAATATTGTCATTATTACCGGGATGTCAGGTGCAGGTAAAACTGTAGCCATTCAATCTTTTGAAGATATGGGCTACTTTGCCGTTGACAATATGCCACCTAACTTAATTGAAAAATTTGTTGAGCTTCTCAATACACCCGACAGTAAAATAAACAAAGTTGCAATGGTTGTTGACATGCGCTCACGTATCTTCTTTGACCGTTTACGTGGTATCGTTGCAGAACTCTCAAATCTACCAGAAGTGAATTTTAAACTTTTATTCCTTGATGCAAGTGATGTTGAATTGGTTGCACGATATAAAGAAACACGTCGCTCACATCCGCTCGCTATTGATGGACGTGTATTGGATGGGATTACGCAAGAGCGCGAAATTCTCTCGGATTTGAAGTCCTTGGCTGAAGTTGTAATCGATACAAGTGAGCTCACACCACGTAATTTGCGGGCTCGTATTCTTGAGCGCTTTTCAGAAACAAAAGAAGCTCCATTTCGTATCGAAGTTGTTTCCTTTGGCTTTAAGTACGGTTTGCCTATGGATGCAGACTTAGTCTTTGATGTGCGTTTTCTACCAAATCCACACTACATTCCAGAGCTTCGTGATAAAACAGGGCAAGATAAAGAAGTCTTCAACTATGTCATGAATCAAGAAGCTTCTGAAGCATTTTATAAAAATTTAATGAACATGCTCTTGCCGATTATTCCTGCTTACCAAAAAGAAGGAAAATCTGTATTGACAATTGCTTTTGGCTGTACAGGTGGGCAACACCGATCTGTCGCATTTGCTGAACGCGTATCCAAAGCACTTCTTAAAGAAGACTGGCATTTAAATACTAGCCACAGAGATAAGGATAGACGGAAAGAAACGGTTAATCGATCATGAGCAAATCAAAAGTAGTAGTTATAGGAGGCGGGACTGGAATTCCCGTCATTTTGAAGTCTTTGCGACAAGAAAATATTGATCTTTCCGCAATTGTAACAGTAGCAGATGATGGTGGATCTTCAGGTCGCCTGCGTTCAGCAATTAATATTGCTCCGCCAGGAGACTTGCGTAATGTTCTTATTGCCATGAGCGACATGCCCAAATTTTATGCAGATATTCTGCAATATCGTTTTGATGCAAGCGATGGAGAACTTGCTGGCCATCCTTTAGGTAACTTGATTATCGCTGCGATTGGTGAGATGCAAGGTTCAACTTATCAAGCAGTACAAACTTTAGCACGATTTTTCCACGTGCGTGGCAATGTTTATCCTTCCAGTGATGTGGCACTGACCTTGCATGCTGTTTTTAATGATGGGCACGAAGTTGAAGGTGAAAGTAAAATTGCTGATTATGATGGCTTGATTCATCATGTTTATTTGACGGAGACAAACACAGGCCAGAGCCCACGCGCCTCTAAAAAGGTGGTGCAATCTATAATGGAAGCAGATACGATCGTTTTAGGGCCTGGCTCCCTCTTTACTTCAATCTTACCAAATATAGTCATCCCAGAAATTGGTGAAGCCTTACTTAAAACAAAAGCTCGTATCATTTATGTCTGCAATATCATGACACAACGCGGGGAAACTGAGCACTTTAGTGATGCAGATCATGTGCGTGTTATCCATGAACATTTAGGCACTCGTGTGATTGATACCGTACTTGTAAATAGTGCGGAAGTGCCAGAAGAGTATATGAATTCAAATGAATTCGATGAGTATTTGGTCCAAGTTGTTCATGACTTTAAAGCACTCAAAGATGAAGAAGTTAACATTATTTCAAATGATTTCTTACAGTTGGTTAATGGAGGAGCCTTCCATAATGGTGATGCCATTGCTTCAGAAATCATGGGTATCAGTGCACGTTGTGAGAGAAAAAAAGAATGAGTTTTACGAGTGAAATAAAAAAAGAGCTCACGAGTCAAAAAGCAAGTCGAGGAACTTTACTCGCTTTAATACGCATGAATGGATCTCTGGGTATTTCTGGAGGTTTGACCTTGTCTTTGTCTACTGAAAATGCAGCTACCGCAAAGTATATCTATCAGATGCTCCTTGAAATTTATCAAATACGTGCTGAAATTCGGGTGCATCAGAAAACAACACTTTCCAAAAATAGAGTGTACACCGTTTTTATTGAAGATAAAGTTAATGAGTTGCTCAATGAACTGCAACTGTCGGATTCGCTGATGTTTTTGGATTCGGGTATTCCTGAGTCAGTGAAGTATGACCAACAAGCACAAGAAGATTATATGCGGGGGGCTTTTTTATCAAGTGGTTCGATGCATAATCCAGAAAAAGGCGATTATCAGTTGTCTATTTCTAGTGTGTATCAGGAACATGCTGAAGACTTAAAAGATATTTTTAATAATTTCGGATTTGATGCGCGTGTCATTGCGCGGAAGAATCGCTATATCCTTTATTTATCTAAAGCAGAGGAAATCATGGACTTTTTGACCTTAATTGGAGCGATGAAGGCACGTTTAAAATTTGAAGATGCAAAAATAATGCGTGAAATGCGTGGCTTGGCAAACCGTCAATCCAACTTTGAATCGGCAAATATAAACAAATCAGTGTCGGCAGCACAAGATGTAATATCGGCAGTTAAATATTTGGCAGAGAAGAAAGAGCTGGAAAATTTGCCGCCTGCACTTACAGAGGTTGCTCATGCTCGGATTGCTCACCCTGAAGCGACCATCAAAGAATTAGGGCAACTTTTGGATCCACCGTTGGGTAAATCAGGTGTGAATCACCGGTTACGAAAATTGACATCCTTAGCTGAAGAAATAAAAAAAAGCGGAAATTAATCCGCTTTTTTTAGTGCATTTAAAAACATTTCAGTAAGAATCTCAGGGCGCTTCAGTGCCCTTTCCAAAGGGATTGTTTTCATTCCTTCACTCATAATATCGATAAAAAGAATCAGATCCTCATCCGTGTAATCAGGAGAAATTTGTCCTTCTGCACGCCCTTTTTGAAAGAGTTTTTGATAAACAAGATGTTGAATATGTCGCATATCTGTATCAAAGAAGTTAGGATCAGTAGCGTATTGATTCATCATGTTTTGCAAAAAAATATCCGTCATCATATGGATCTGTTTTATTTTAAAACGCGAAACCTGGCGAAAAGTCTCACGAAAATTTTCCTTCGTGTTTACCAAGTGTTGAATTTCCTCAATCATAAAATTAAGTGCATTTCGTATAACGATATTCATCAAGTTATTTTTATTCTTGTAATATTTAAAAATTGTGACCTTAGAGACCTGTGCCAGTTGAGCAATTTCATCCATAGAAATATCTGAAATTAAGCGTTCTCGTAGTAGGTTAGAAGTCACTTCAAGAATGGCTTTTTTCTTTTTTTCTGTTTGATTCATTTTCTCGCCTCCACAAAAGAATACTTTATATGTATTATATCTTTTCGTTTGTACTCTTTCAACTAAAATAGTACAATATGAACTATAAAAGTAAAAATAGTACATATTATTTATGGAGTGAGGAGGAAAAGCAATGCAAAAGATTGTTGAAATAAAAAACTTGCAGAAAAATTTTGGTAAATTTCAAGCTTTGAAGAATGTTACATTAGATGTAAATGCCGGAGAAGTTTTGGGCTATATTGGTCCCAATGGTTCAGGAAAATCAACAACGATTCGTGTTTTGCTGGGGATTATTAAAAAGAGTGGAGGTTCAGCCACAATATTTGGTAAAGATGTGTGGACAGATGCCATTGGGATTCATAAGAAAATTGCTTATGTGCCTGGCGATGTATATCTTTGGCCCAATCTTTCTGGGGGCGAGATTATTGACCTTTTCTTGAAGCTACATGGTCATGCAGATTTAAAAAAACGTGATGAACTTATCAAGAAGTTTGAACTTGATCCCAAGAAAAAGGCGCATAGCTATTCCAAAGGAAACCGTCAGAAGATTGCCTTAATTGCTGCCTTAGCCACGGATGCTGAACTTTATATATTTGACGAGCCAACCAGTGGTTTGGATCCCTTGATGGAATCGGTTTTCCAAGCTGAAGTCCAGCGCCTCAAAAAAGCAGGGAAAGCCATTATTTTGTCCAGCCATATCTTATCTGAAGTCGAACGTCTAGCAGATCGTGTTGCTGTAATTCGAAAAGGAGAAATCGTTGAGACAGGCTCACTTGATGATTTACGTCATTTGACACGTGATACTTTTAAAGTCGAAACTCATCAAGCGCCAGAAGAGTTGCGTGGATTAGAGGGCGTACATGATTTACATCTCAATGGTAACAAGGCTGTTTTTCAAGTGGATTCGGATAAAACAGATGTTATCTTAAAAACCTTACTTAAGTATGGGGTGAAGAAGTTAGAGTCTACACCGCCAACTTTAGAAGAGCTCTTCATGCATCATTATGAGTAGGAGGTGGACATTATGGATAAACCATTAAATAAAACCTTCAGTATGCTGAAGGCCTTGCTCAAGAGAGATTGGTTAAAGCTGGTCTTTTGGATAGCCGGTGTGTTGGCTTTTGCAGCATCAGGAGTGGGTAAATTTGAGCTTATCATGCAGACTGACAGTCAAAGAGAAACTATGTTTAATGTTTTTCAAGGACCAGCTATGACGGCATTATTCGGTCCTATGACGGTCACTCAAGGAAAGGATTTTACCGCAGCAGCAGCTTATGGCACGACCATGCCTTTAATTACAGCAATAACATTTGCTGTTGTTTCTGTTATCTACGTTGTCAATCGAACGCGTAAAGAAGAAGAGGATGGAATTGCTGAAGTTTTCCGTTCTTTTCAAGTGGGAAAGCTAGCCAATACTACAGCTGTCGTTATTGAACTCTTTGTTTTACAAATCTTGATTACTGTGGTTTTGGCGATTTCAATTCAGTTGCAAAATATTCCGGGCATGACTTCTTTTAGCGTAAATCTCTTGTTTGCCTCTGCTATAGGTGCTCAAAGTTTAATGTGGGGCTTATTCGCACTTGTTTTTGCGCAAATCTTTTCCGACTCAGGTAGTGCTAAAGGTGCCACTTTTGGCTTCCTTGGCTTGCTCTATCTTATTCGTATGGGAACAGATACACAAAATGTAAATTGGGGCTATTGGAATCCCTTGAGTTGGTCATATCTGACCGACCCTTATGTTAAGAATCATTGGCTTCCTATCTTGTTAGCATTGGGATTAAGCCTTGTCCTTCTCGTTCTAGCTTATTTCCTTGAGATTAGACGAGATGTCAATGCAGGTTATATTCCAGAGATAAACGGTAAGGACCATGCTTCGAAAAGCTTGCTTAGTTTTACAGGACTTACGCTGAGGCAACAACGTACAGCCAGTATCGGATGGATTTTGGGACTTTTTGTTCTAGGTATCACTTATGGATCTATGATTGACCAAATCGGTGGCTTTGTTGAATCTAGTCCAACTATATCCAAACTCTTTAATATTGACCCTCATCTGGCAAATGAAGCCAGCAAGGCAGCAAGTAAAGCGATGATTGAAAGTTTTATGTCGACAATCTTTATGATTTGTGCGGTAATGGTTGCTTGTTTTGCGGTCACTTCCCTCATGCGGCTGGTAACAGAAGAACGAAAAAATCGGCAAGAACAGCTTTATGCTATGCCGATTAGCCGTTATAAAGTTTATGCAACCTATATGATTATCTCTTGGATATTGGGGGCTCTTGCTCAATTTGCAGTTGTACTTGGTATCTATCTGGCTCAAGCTAATAACGCCAATGCATTTAGCTTTGCTAAAGTAGCTGCTGCGGGGATGTCTTGGACAGCTGGAGTTTTCTTTATTCTGGGTATTTTAGGCTTGCTCATAGCCTTGGTTCCACGTTTGAGTGCTTGGATTTGGGTTTATCTTGGCTTTGCGTTCTTCATGAGTTATATTGGCAACAGATTGAATCTCCCGGCTTGGTTAAATAATTTTAATATTTTCCACCATATTTCAAGGCTTCCGGTCGAAACGATGAACTGGGGTAATTTTGTACTCATATTTGCTTTAGCAGTATCTTTTGTTCTACTTGGAATGGTTGCTTATCGCCAACGTGACTTGATTGGGGATTAAATAAAAAATAGTCCAGATGGACTATTTTTTTAATTGATGATAGCGATTGTACCAAATGTCAACATACTCTTTGGAGAAAGGTCCGCGTTCATTATTTATCCAATCAACAAGAATTTTTACATTTTCTTTCAAAATATGGTCAATTTCAGGAGAGTAGTTCATTTGTCTTCTGTGACGTTCATATTCTTCAACATCCAAGAGTTTTTTCTCGCCATCTTTAAATACTTTTACATCGAGATCGTAGTCGATGTATTTCAGCGCCTCATTGTCTAAAACAAAGGGGCTCGCAAGGTTGCAGTAGTAGCTGACGCCTTCCTCACGAATCATAGCAATGATGTTAAACCAAAACTTTTTGTGGAAATAAACGATTGCAGGTTCACGTGTGACCCAACGACGGTCGTCTGACTCGGTTACAAGTGTGTGGTCATTTACACCAATAATTGAATTTTCATTTGTTTTCAGTATCATCGTATCTCGCCAAATACGATGTAAACTGCCATCATGTTTATAGCTTTGAATCGTGACAAGGTCGCCTTCTTTCGGAAGATTCAAGGCTTCACCAACTTTCCAAAATTCAAAGTTCTCGCTTATTATTATAGCATAATATTCAAAAAGTTTCTGAACTTAGGTTGGCAGTTCAAAAAAACTTAAGCTACTAAGAAACTCCTTTGACAGATTCTGTTCACGATAATTTTGCCAGCTATCAAGTGATCTAATCGCCTGATATCTTTTACGCAAATGATAGTGTTCTTCGATTTGATATTCAGGATAATCTTGCAGAAAATCGCTAACCATTTGCCACTCGTAAGTGTAACCTAAGGGGCGGGAATGATACATGATTCCATCAATAGATTGAGCAGAAATACGATGATGTGCGTGTCCAAAGACCACGTCCGTAATTTGCGGAAACTGAATAAACAGCTCATGGAAAGCTTGGGAACCAAGATAAGCATTGAAGCGCTCAAATTTTTTATAAGCTGTATTAATGGAAAAAGCTTTGTGTGGAACAAAATGCATGGCAATGATGATACGGCCAGAAAAATCTAGATTTTCCAAGATGCTTTTAAGGCTGTTAAGAGTATGTTGTGTTGTGAGAGCATCGCTATAATCACGATGAATTTTACGATCAAAGTAAAAACTATTCTTAAAGGCTAAAAGTTTTTCCTTCGAGTAATCTTGAGTGAAAGAATAATCATACCAGCCATGAAAACTAATCAAAAGTGTATCACCAAAATACTTAAGTGAAAAATCCTGTGCATTAATTTCTTTTTCGGATAAATGTACCATATCGTGATTGCCAAGATTATGGCTGATATCGAAACACTTTGATAATTGATTAAAAAAAGGTGCCGTAATTTTTTTATAGTCGTTGGACATGTCGCCTGCAAAGTGCAAGTCTGTCACAGATTGCTCTTGTAGCGTATCAATAAAAACTTGAATTTCAGTATCTGTAAATTGATTAACATCCAGATGCAAATCTGAAAGCAGTGCTAATTTTTTCATAGTTAAATTATAACAGAAGCGCAAGTCAAGTTCTAATTGTGTTGACCGAAAAAAGACTACAGGAGTTTTTTATTTATTGATAATTTTGGACTAATTTTTCAATTGCCTCATCCAATAAGGTATAAAATGCTGCGATGTGTGCTCCATCCACAAGGGCGTGGTTAGCAAGAATCGAAAGGGGAAGCAACAGTTCATTGTTTTGTTCAAAATACTTTCCCCAGGTGATTCTTGGATTGCTGTCCGCAGGAACTGGTGTTGGATTAATCATAGAAGTGAAAGAGAACCATGGGAGCGTGAAGATAAATAATTTATTTAAAGTATCCTCTGCTTCCTCATCGATTGAGCGTATGGTTTTAGCTTTTTCTTGCTCTTCCACGGCATAGCTCAAAAATGCAGCAAAATCAGGTGTATAATCAAGATTGCAGTAAGTATAGGTTCCATCATCTAAGGAAACTGTGTGTGAAGTCTGACAGTTATCAAATTCTATAATTTTATCTTCAACGATACGTTGCTTAAATTCTGAAACACCGTTTGCTGCTTGTGACACACAGTAACAGATGGTCAAGAAAAATGGTAACTTATTCTCTTTTATCGTTGCAAGAAGTTGTGTAATATTTACGTTCACGGTCACTCCAACATAAGGTTGAGCGAGACTTTTAAAATATTCAAAATGTGAAAGCCGATTATAGGAAGCCATGTCAAGATATTTAAAATTCATTGTTTCTCCTCAAAAATCACTATTACAAGCGAGTACTTCCTTAGAGTGTATCATAGATTTCTATAATTTTGAAGGACTTATCCAGCTGTCAGCTAAATTAAAAGTATTTTTTTATTTTGTGTAGAGATGAAATGGTCGCGCTTTCTTTTCTTGGGGCTTTGTATTAAAATAGAAACAAGGAGTAAAAAAGTATGAAAAAATTAATAATGTTATCTGGTATTGCACTTATGTCATTGACATTGGTTGCTTGTTCGTCCGAAAAAGCTTCTAAAACAAAGTCCTCAGAAGAAAAAACAGAGGTGACAAGTCAAACATCAACGATCGAAAGTTCAGTGTCTACTGAAAGTACAAAAAGTATAGAAAGTGAAACAAGTAGCCCAGAAGAAGTGATACCAAGTTCAGAGCCAGAAACCTCTACTGAAGTTACTCCGGGCTCAAGTACAGAGGTACAAGAAGTTGATTTGGATGAAGCGGCAATTTTAAACAATGATTTTACAACACTGTCTGGCACATGGGGTGCTGGAAATGGCAATATTTTAATAATTAACCCAGACCATAGTGCAACTCTTAATGGAGAGGCACAGACAATTACTGTGGATACTGTAAGTTCAGGGCAAAAAGTACTCAATATTCGAATGGCAACTGGTGTGGCACGTGCTGGAGCAGCAATCGAAACATTAAAGGTTGGAGAAAAAAATCCATATGGCGATCAATCAGATACATCTAAGCCACGTCTGCTTTTAGTGCAAGGTGGGTCAAACAGTCCTGCTGAAGAATATTTCTACAGAAAATAAATTTGTAAGCTTATAAATTATAGCTAACTAGAGTCCGAACGATAATTTTGATATAATAGGGGGGGATCAAAATTAAGATTAGAATTTATATAGGTTATAGATGAAGAATACGGTAAAAATACTGCAAGGGATTTCAAGAATTCTCTTACTCGTTGTTGGCTTAGCATTAATCTCAGGCTCTCTCTTTTTTACTGGGGTTCATATGGCTAATAAAAACGTCACAAAAACTGAAACACAAGGTGTGATTGTCCGCGGGGATGAAGCATTAAAAGAGGTGAAATACACTTTTGAAGGTGTCAGTCACCAAGTACGTCCCTTGGATACTTACTTTAGAAACTTGGGCACTGTTGATACAAAAATCAAAATTTACGTGGATAATGAACATCCAGAACGTATCTTTTTGACTTATCGTGGAGATGGCCTGATGCGTACAGCGGGAATCTTAGCAGGTTGGGGTTTATTATTGTTGGTCATTCTCTTGGGGGAAAGACAGCTGATGAGTCGTATGAAAAAGCTTGAGCAACTTGCCGAAGAAGAAGAAAAAGAAACACTTTCTTGATTGTGTTTCTTTTTTATATCAACTCTTGTGCAAAAAAACACAAGCGCATTTCTTAAGAAAAATATAAAGCTATGCTACCATAGAAATATGACTATCTTACACAATAAAATTTCAAATAAAGAATTAAAAGAACGTTTAGAAGCTGAAACAGAGCCTCGTACAACTATTTCTTTTTATAAATATTTTAATATTGCTGACCCACAAGAATTTCGTGATAATCTTTACATGAAATTTGAGGATTTAAAAGTCTTTGGTCGTGTTTATATTGCGAAAGAAGGAATAAATGCACAAATCAGTGTGCCTACTCCTAATTTAGAAAAGTTCAAAACGACCCTTTACCAAACAGCGCCAGAACTGGATGGCCTTCGTCTGAACTATGCGATTAAAGATGATGGAAAATCTTTCTGGGTCTTACGCATGAAAGTCCGTAACAAAATTGTTGCAGATGGTATTGATGATCCAACGTTTGATCCTTCAGATGTTGGGCAGTACTTAAAAGCTGAAGAAGTGAACGAAATGCTCGGTAAAGAAGACACAATCTTTGTTGATATGCGTAACCACTACGAGTACGAAGTGGGACATTTCAAAGATGCCTTAGAGGTACCATCTGCAACTTTCCGTGAGCAGTTACCAATGGCTGCAGATATGCTTAAAGACGACAAAGATAAAAATATTGTCATGTACTGTACAGGTGGAATTCGTTGTGAAAAAGCCAGTGCCTTTATGAAGCATGAAGGTTTTGAAAATGTTTACCATGTGGAAGGCGGAATTATTGAATACGCGCGTAAAGCTAAAGAACAAGACTTACCGATTGAATTTATCGGTAAAAACTTCGTATTTGATGAACGTATGGGAGAACGTATAACAGACGATGTTCTCTCAACATGTCCGCAATGTGGTGAAGCTTGTGATATGCATACAAACTGTAAAAATAAAGCTTGTCATCGTTTATTTATCCAGTGTGAAAATTGTGCAGAGCGCTTTGAAGGTTGTTGTTCACAAAGCTGTGTGGAGGAACTCAGCTTATCTGATGAAGAAATCAATGCTTTAATCGCAGAGCGTGCAGCGGATCCAACATTCTTCACAAAAGGAAGAAGCTAAAAATAAAAAAAGCAATCTTTTAAAAGATTGCTTTTTTTAATTGTTCCTTGAGTTCTGTTTCAAAAGCAAGCACGCGCTCCAAAGATAAAGCAAAATCCGCATCGGCAATATTCATGCGCACGAAAAATTCCCCTGACTGATAACGAATCATAATATTTGGTCGTACCTTTTCATGCAGAGCATCCTGTGTCTGTTCATTACCATAGATATACCAGAAATATTCAAGCGCTTCTTTGTTATGGAAATCATCGTTTACCAGTAAAAGAACAGTTTTAAGTTGGTCAGAAAATTCGAGTTCTTTTGCATAGGTCCCATCTTTATAAAGCGGAAGTCCGTCATACCAAAAGTGGACATTCTGACCAAAGGTTTCTTCAGCAAGCTTATTCATAATCTTTCAAAACCCATTCGTTAATGGCATGCGCGACACCAGATTCAGCATTAGATTTTGTGACATATTTGGCAATTTTTTTCAGCTCTTCTTTACCATTGCCCATGACAACTGGGTTGCCAACAGCTTCCAACATAGAACGGTCATTTTCTTGATCACCAATTGCCATTAACTCGTCCACATCTAGGAAGAGTTTTTTAGCTAAGTGCAATACAGCATTTCCTTTGCTGGCTTTTTTATTCATAAATTCAAGATAAAATGGAGTTGATTTAACCATGTTATAACGCTCGAAAAATTCAAAAGGCAAGTAGGCGATAGCATTGTCTAAAACTTCAGGTTCATCAATCATCATTACTTTTGCAACTTCAAGTGCTGCAATTTCCTCAGGCTGACGGAAATAGAGGGGCATATTAACCAAGGAAGCTTCGTGAATAGTATATTTACCGATGTCACGATTACTTGTGTAGATTCCTTTTTTAGTAATGGCATGCATATGTACACCGATTTTACGAGCTGCAGCATCAATATCAAGAACATCTTCAGCTTCTAAGGTTTCCATAATGAACTCTTCGCCAGTCGCACGTTGCACTAAAGCACCGTTATAAGTGATGACATAATCACTATAATCCGTCAATTCAAGTTCTTCCAGAATATCATGAACACCCATAAGTGGACGACCTGTTGTAATAACAACCTTAACTCCAGCAGCTTTAGCTTCAGCAATTGCCTGCTTAACTTCTGGCGTGATTTTACGTTCCGGGTCCAATAGTGTACCATCGATGTCAATAGCGATAAGTTTAATCATTTTATTTTTTCTCTTTTCTAATTAAAGGTTGGTTTGCATAAAGGTAATGAATTCAGGATTCTCCAACATCACTTTTGGGAAGTAGAAGCGGCTGTTTCCGTGAATGGTGCCCGCTAAACTTGCCACAATAGGAGAGACCTCGGAAAGCTCAATGAGGCTACCATCTTTTTGTAAAATTTCAATCTGTGTTCGTGGTTTATTCGAATTGGGACGATAAAAGTCATAAGGGAGATCGAAATTACTGTTTGTTCCCGTGAAATATTGCGGGTCAAAGCCAGCTTTTTCCACTTGATCACGCAGTTTGTCCAAAAGCGAAGCATCAGAGTTAAAAAGATCCAGTTGTTTTTCTTGTCCTTGATTATACTCTAAGGATTTTAAAAGATGGCGGTTGATATACATCTGAGCAAGCTTAGACAAAATATCATCTTCGTTAGCCATCCATGTTTGAAAATAGGTATTCATTACACCATCATCCAAGGCGAGATAATCATGCAAAGTTTGTTTATTCTCAAAGAAAGGAACTAAACAAGGACTTGTATGCGCAAAGTAATCGTGATCAAATTGGTATAAATATTTAGCCCGCTTCAGCAAGTTTTGGAGAATGACTTCCATGGAGCGACTTGCCGGATGGAAGTAAACCTGCATGTACATTTGGTAACGGCTCACAATGTAATCTTCAACGGCATGCATACCAGAAATTCTGAAGACAATTCCATCTTCATGAGGCGCAATTACACGCAGAATCCGAGTCAAATCAAACTGTCCATAGACTGCACCAGTATAGTAAGCATCCCTTAAGAGGTAATCCATACGATCTGCATCAATTTGACTGGAAATAAGTTGCACCACTTGTGGGTTAGGATAGTCATGGGAAATGACTGAAGCGACCTGCTCAGGAAAGTCAGGACTTACTTTGCGTAAAACCGCATTGATTTCAGTAGCTGGTGAGGTAATTATCTCACGTGTCATGGCTTCGTGATCTGTGCCAAATAGGCCTTCAAACGTATGAGAATAAGCACCATGACCGACATCATGTAATAAAGCTGCACATTGTGTAACTAAATTTTCTTCTGGATTCCAAGTTTCAGGATAACGCTTAGTGAACCATTCAGTGATTGTTTTAGCGATATGATAAACTCCCATACAATGAGAGAAGCGACTATGCTCGGCTCCGTGAAAAGTGTATGAAGAAGTTCCCAGTTGTTTTATACGACGTAAACGCTGGAATTCTGCAGTGTTAATTAAATCATAAATTGTTTCGTTTTCGACATGAATATAATCATGGACGGGGTCACGAAAAACTTTTTCGAGCTGTGCCATACAACCTCCTTTGCATTTTACATGCAATTATCTTGACGTAATTGAACAAGTTGTGGTTTCAAGATAAGTTTTTCGACAAAGAGTCTTCAAGAGAGACTCTAACTTAATGAAAACTCTTGCATTACTGTAATATAATTATAACCGAAATTAACATAAATTGCCATTTTACTAATAAGGCAAGTTATAGTAAAATAACAGTTATGGAAATTACTATTCGGAACCGTATTGTTATTGATGGACAAGAAGAATTTATTCGTGAAACTTTTGAAGGTGATGTTAAAAAGTTAGGGAATAAAATTGCATTATATTATAAGAATGCTGAAGAAGAAAAAGTCTTGATAAAGTTTGATGACAAAGAGTTGAGTATGACACGTTATGCTGATAAACCGGTTGTCATGCGTTTTCACAAAGAACTTCCAACGCATACTCTTTATGAAGGTTTGGGACGTTTGGAGATTTTGACAGATGGTTTTCATATGAATGAAGAGTTAAAACATGTGAAATTGAAATACCGCTTAGCTCAAAATGATATCCCGATCGGGGAGTATCGAATGAGAATTGATTGGAAATTGAGTTAAAGATGAAAAAAATATTACTCCCTGAGGAACTGTACGACCAGCTGGAGTTGTCAGGTGAAAAAGAAATTGAAGTCGTTGAAAATAATAAAAACAGCTTCACCATACGTGCTAAAACCCCCAACAAGAGAGAAGAGGCAGCGCGGGTCTTTCTAATCCCCACAGCGCTTAGCACACTCCTCTTTTTTGTTGCCAGTCAGGTGATGGGACTGAGTCAGATTAAATTGTCGGGGACAGCCTCGATCTCAACTGGCGTTTTAGTTATTGCTAATACGATCGCTTTAACATCTTTTATCATTGCTTTTATTAAAAAGCGGAAGGAGCTTTATCATACCATGTTACCGCGCGTGTACTGGCGAACTTTTCCCTCTGTTATTCTTTCTGTTTTTATTATCGTCACTTTAGGATTAGTTGCCTTATTTTGGTTCTTGAACCAGCTTTTTTATGGCTTGAGTTTTGATGTTTTTACGTCAATGCTGATTTTTGCTATTTTTTCTGGAATTTTAAATTACCTGTTAATTTTTGCTGTAGACACATTCTCCATCCAAATGATGATTAATATGCTTATTATGGTTTCTGTTGGTGGACTTGTCGCAAGTATGGCCGCCAACAATAACCAATACTGGTGGCAAAAGAACTTCAGCCTGCTAGGAACGAGTGAATCCAACACAAGCTTGCAGTTTAATATGACTTTGGTTGTTTCGGCTGCCTTGATGATTGCTTTATTTGATTATATATTCGTCTCGATTCGTGAAAAATTAGGGCATCGTATACGATTTATGATATTGCAAATCTTATTAACTTTATGTGCCATCTCTATCGCTTTGGTTGGCCTGATTCCTAATAATGGTGATGGTTTGGCGCACATTATGCACGATGTGGCGGCTCAGCTCATTGTTTTGTTTATGAGTTTATCAATCTTAGGAATTCGCTGGTTTTTACCTGACTTAGATAAAAACATGTACCGCATTTCTTATGGTTTAGCAGGTTTGATAGTTTTTGGTTACTTCTTATGGCATCCGCTCTATTATCTGAACTTAACTGCCTTTGAAATTCTTTCCTTTAGCTTATCTTTTGCATGGATCATGCTCTTGATTAATACATTAGTGAGGATATTGTTTAATCCACGTGTCGTTTATCAAGTTGATATCGTAAAAGACGTAGAAAAAATCACAGAAAAATAAGCTGTGGTTTTTTCATATACCAAAAGCAGAGCAGCTTTTTTTTACCTTAAGTAAAAGCTATGGTAAAATAAAGACGATAGGGAGGTCAAAATGAAAGAAGTAAAAGTATTTTATAATGAAAAATCAGGAAAAAATGACGAAAACGAAGTATTAAATACAATTAAAATTTTTTTTGGAAAAGAAGAAAACAAAGCCTCTCATGTGGAATATATCAATCCAGATAGCCCAGAAGATGCAGTACGTTTAGCAAAAAAAGCAAGTCAAGAAAACACAGATCTTGTAGTGGCACTTGGTGGAGATGGAACGATTAATAAAGTATGTGGAGGCGTATTTGAGGGAGGAAGCAAATCTATCTTAGGTATCGTTCCCAATGGTACAGTCAATAACTTGTCAAAATCACTCCATATTCCTCAGAATATAGAAGCTGCCTTGCAAAATCTCAATGAGGGGAAGTTGCAAAAATTTGATATTGCTAAAGTTAACGATGATTATATGATTTCCAGCTTAACCTTGGGAATATTGGCAGATATCGCTCAAAATGTGAGCAGCTCAGAAAAGAAAAAATTTGGACCCTTTACTTACTTGAAGGATGCCTACAAAGTTATTCGCCATAATAAAAGCTACCGTATCGAGCTCAAATATAATGGCAAAACAAAAGCCTTAAAAACGAAATTATTATTAATTACGATGACCGATACGATTGGCGGAAGACAGGCTTTATCTCTTGATGCTAAGGTAGACGATGGTCTTATCCGAGTGTATTCGTTGAAGGAGATTAATTTACTCAAAATTTTATTCCATCTTAATAAGCTACGCAAGGGCCAACTCGAAGATTTTATGGAAATTACTTATTTTGACACAGATCACTTAGAAATAAGTGCCCAATCTAATAAAAAACAAGATATTCCTTATTCAAGAATTGACGGAGATAAAAGCTCGCCACTTCCACTAGACATAACGGTATACCGCAAAGGTTTGACTACGGTGGTTCCTAAATAAGAACTTATCTTATATTATCTATAAAAGCACCTGATGAATGCAAACTTAACTGTAAATGACAAATTGAAGTAAAAAAACCTTGCATTCCACTTGAATTGAAGAATATTTTCTGTTATACTTATATAGTTGTCTTTGTGGTCTCCCATAAAGTACAACCGCACGAGGTACCGTTTAAGTAGCATTAGCTCACGGTCCAAGGCGAGTCTTACAGTCGTTTTACGGCACAAAATCTAACAAGGAGGAATCACAATGTCAAACTACGCAATCATCAAAACTGGTGGTAAACAAGTCAAAGTTGAAGAAGGACAAGTTATCTACGTTGAAAAACTTAACGTTGAAGCTGGTCAAACTGTAACTTTTGATGAAGTTGTTCTTGTCGGCGGTGCTACTACTAAAGTTGGTGCTCCACTCGTTTCAGGTGCAACAGTTGTCGGTGAAGTTGAAAAACATGGTAAACAAAAGAAAGTTGTTACTTTCCAATATAAACCTAAAAAACACTCACACCGTAAACAAGGTCACCGTCAACCTTACACTAAGGTTGTTATCAAATCAATCAACGCTTAAGGCATGATTGAAGCGGTTATCAGGACAAAGCGAGATAAAATAGTTTCCTATGAAATCTCTGGACATGCTGAATCAGGTGAATATGGTCACGATGTGGTCTGTGCAGCTGTGAGTGTGTTGTCAATTACAACAGCAAATAATCTCTATGAAATGGCAAAGATTAAACCTATTGCCAATATGGAAGATGGTTATCTTTATGTTGAAATACCTTTGAGTACTCCTGAAAGACAAGGCGAATTGGCTCAAACACTTCTCCAAGCGTTTGAAAATGCTATGCGAGAAGTATCAAATAATTACAGCCAATACATTACACTTAAAATTGAAAATGGAGGGCAATATAATGCTTGAACTTAATCTGCAACTCTTCGCCCACAAAAAAGGTGGGGGTTCTACTTCCAATGGTCGTGACTCACAAGCTAAACGTCTTGGTGCTAAAGCATCTGACGGTGAACTTGTAAGCGGCGGTTCAATCCTTTTCCGTCAACGTGGTACACATATCCATCCAGGTGCTAACGTTGGTCGTGGTGGCGATGACACTCTCTTCGCTAAAATCGAAGGACACGTTAAATTTGAAATGAAACGTGGTAAAAAACACGTTTCAGTTTACCCAGCAGTAGCTAAATAATGGTAAACGAGTCTCTCTTCGGAGAGGCTTTTTTTATAAATATAAAAGAAAAGACAATGAGGAAAGCCCACTCTTGAGGGACAGATTCATGTCTTTTCTTTACATAAATACTTGAGTTTCCTGGATTAATTTTTGTGCTTCCCTAAAATTTAGGACATCATCAAAACCATATTTTGAAAGAAAATAGACTTGGTCGCAATATTTTTCCACCTCTTCTAAGATGTGGGAAGTAAGCAGAATGATTTTTGTTTTGGAAAGCTCTTTTAAGATTTGGAAGGCTTTGGCACGCATCGCATTGTCAAGCCCATTCATCAGCTCATCGACAATGATAAGGTCTGCTTCAAGGCTTACAGTGTAAATGAAAGCCAGTATTTCTTTCATTCCGAGAGAATATTTTTTGATTGGTCTTTTAAAGAAACGTGAAGCAGAAAATAAGGGCATGTATTTTTCTGCGCTTTTTAGCTCTGTCTTTGTCAAAACCTTAATATAATCGATTGCTCTAAGATTAGGGTCAAAAATATCAAGTGTCGCAACATATGAAACTCTACCTTGATGCCAGCCATCAGAAATCTGAATATCTCCCTCGTAGTTCATTTCCTTATTAATTGCCGTGAAAAGGGTAGATTTTCCTGTGCCATTTCGACCGATAATACCATAAAGACCTGGTTTATCAAGTGTGAGACATATGTTACTCAGCGTAAAGGTTGTTAGATTATTTATTATAAGTTTCATAAGTTACTAGGCCTTTCTATAGATGTACTTTGTGAATAAGATATAGCTGATACCATAGAAAAGAATACTGCAAGAGAGGAGTACAAGAGCACCAATCCAGAGGGAGTCTCTCTCAAAGAGAAAGTTCCCAGAAGTTGGCCAAGAATTTTCACCGTTGGAAAACTGCAAGACAGTATTAATGTTTAAGTAGGTTAAAGGGATCCATTTAACGATTGTTTTCATCGCTTCATGCGTATGGATAACAGAATAAGTGACCAGCAGTAAAGCGATAATCGCTGAAGGAATATAAGCTTTTCTGATAAACTGTGAGAGGAGCTGTCCTAAACTTGTAATAAATAGGATGGCCAGAAGCAGATAGAGCAGGCGCCAGAGCAACTCCTCGCCCTGAAATACATCATAAATCGCCCCAACGACAAAGTTAGGAAAGTTCCAAGAGCCCATGCCAAACTGGAGTCCAGCGATGAGCGCAAAAACCAGCAAGGCAGAAAGAATAAGTAGGAGTACAAAGCCAGCAGGGATAAATAGATGTTGGAAATGAAACATTTTTTTATCCTTTTTCATCAAATGGTAATAGCGCAAACCGTTTGGCATCTCCATTGCCAAGGTATCTCCACAGATAAAAGTCAGCAGGATTAGACCATAAAGTCCACCTAAGCCAATCAAAATATAGAGGGCAGCGCCGATGCTGGATGGGTTTACCCCTGGAGCTTGAGTAAAGTCTTGCCCACTGTCTAGGACTTGGTGGTACCATTTGGAAGTTGCCTTGAAATACTCATATCCCCCACCAAAAGGAATCTCTTCACCATTTTTTTGTGCTTCCTCTAACTTTTTAATTCTTTGTTCATTATAAAGGTTATCTAAACGCCAGAATTCATTGTAATTATTTACTTCTAATGCTTGAAGTTTTGCCTTATCTAATTTTAACTCATCATTGAGTTCTCTTAAGAGTTCTTCAGCGTTTTCTGGAGGATCTCCAGATTCAATAAAACTTTTGAGTTCCCTGATACTTTTTTCGCTGGCTTTGATATTTTCCTGTGTTGTATCTTCCAATCCTAAACCATTAGGGGGATGAGTTCCTACAGTTTTAAAAGCAACAAACTGAAAGATTAAGCCGATGAACAGTAAGGAAATCAGGACTTTATTTTTATTACTGCTTACAAATTTTTTTAGTATAAACATATTTTTTCCTCATGAAAAGAACGAAGGGAAACATATGCTATTTTCCCTCTCACCATTTTTTCATTTGCTTAGTAAGTATGATAAATGTAGTCTTGATAGTAACGCGTTCTGTTTCTGTTAAGATAGAGAGGTGTTACTCTGACTCTATAGCCATTTCTGACCCTTAATTCACGGTAATGTGTCTGTAGAAGACTTCCTCTGACATTGTATACTTTTTGTCGAACAACAGTTCCTACCCAGACTCGAGGTGCAGGCCTTTGAATGTCATTCGCTTGTACTAAAGCCGGACCTGACGTGGGTGCAAGAGCTGTGAGAGCAGTAATAAGCAGTTTTTTTAGTTTTTTGTTTGACATGTAATTTACTCCTTTTTCTATAAATATTGATGTTATATTGAGTGTTTCCTTTCAATGCCTAACATCTTTTTTGCCTTACACTATATAAGACGTAAATACATCTTACTTTTCACTAAAAATATACCTTGTAGAATATAAAACAAAAATATCTTATTATTCTAAAAAGACAGTGTTATTTTCCCTTTTCGTAAGTTAAGCGCTTTATTGATGATATATTTACTCTATAAATTTGAGTTGCATTGAAGGAGAAAAGAATGAAAATTGGTGTAGTAAAAGACTTGAAACAAGGGGAAGCACGAGTAGGAATGACGCCGGAAAATGTAAAAATTTTGGTAGAGGTCTGGCATACGCTATATGTCGAAAATAATGCAGGTTTTGGTGCTGGTTTTCCAAATGAGCAGTATATCGCAGCGGGAGCCAAGATAGTGGAACGTGAAGAAACATGGGAAGCAGAAATGATGGTTCGCGTAAAAGAGCCCTTAGAGGAAGAATATCAATACCTTAAAGAGGGACAAATAATCTGGGGATTTTTACATTTACCTGCAAATAAAGCTTGTGTTGAAAAAATGATAGAAATGAAGGTGACTGCTTTTTCGGCTGAAAATATCGCTACGGAGGGAACTTTTCCATTACTCAAACCCTTGAGTGCAATTGCGGGACGACGTGCCGTTAATATTGGACAATATTATCTGGAAAAACAACATGGGGGACAAGGAATTCTACTTCCAGGCATTCCCGAAAGTGGTATCGAGGCAGGACATATCGTTATATTTGGTGGTGGTACTGCAGCAGATATTGCTTTGAGTATTGGTTGTTCCGTCCTTATTTTAGAGCTGAGTGATACACGTATTCAAGAGCTGGAAACGCGTTATGCGGGTAAAAAGCTGCAGATCGTCAAGTCAACAACCGAAGCACTTGAAGAGCACATAAAAAAAGCAGACGTTTTTATTTCAACAATTCTGATTCCTGGGGCTAAACCACCAAAGCTTGTGAAAGAGTATATGGTCAAATCAATGAAACCAGGTGCTGTGATTGTTGATATCGCTATTGATCAAGGAGGGACGGTTGAAACTATTGATCACGCAACGAATCATGCAGAACCGGTATTTACAAGACACAATGTCATTCATTATGCAGTGCCAAATATGCCAGGGGCAACACCTCGGACTTCAACTCTGGTAATGTCTAAAGGGAATATAGAATACTTGAAGCAGATTGCCGACAATGGTTTAGAAGAAGCACTTAATCTTAGTGAATCGCTTCGCTCTGGTATGAGTGTCTATAAAGGAACAATAGTGTCGCATGCGTTGGCTGATTCGATTGGGCTTCCTTATACAAAAATTAAGTAAAGATTATTGGGGCTTCCCAATGATCTTTTTGCTTGCATGAAAGGTATGGAAGCGTATAAACCTTGAAATATGATATAATGAGACAAAGATTATAAATAAAAGAACAGGAAGGTATTTGTTTGGCTAGACATTCCGTAGAATTTAAGTTGGAAAATCCAGAAGATGCAGTTTTACTTTTTGGTTCACAGGATAAAAATGCACAGTTGATTGAATCTCAACTTGCTGTTGATATAAACTATCGCGGAGAGCGCGTACAGATTTTTGCTGATAATGAAGTAGCGCCTGAGCAAGCACGTAAAGTTTTACAGGCTCTTTTAGTTTTGATTTCTCGTGGTTTACCTGTCCATAGCTCTGATGCGATGATTGCAGTTAAAATGGTGCTTGAAGATAATATCGAAAATTTCATTACACTTTATGAAATCGAGCTCACTAAAGATGCTGTTGGTACACCAATTCGGTTAAAAAATGTGGGGCAGAAGTTCTATGTAGACAGTGTGAAGCAGCATGATGTCGTCTTCGGCATTGGTCCTGCGGGGACCGGGAAAACCTTTTTGGCTGTCGTTATGGCAGTCCAAGCATTGCGTAATGGTCAGGTGAAACGCATTATTTTGACACGTCCGGCTGTAGAGGCTGGTGAAAATCTGGGGTTCTTACCGGGAGATTTGCAAGAAAAAGTAGATCCTTATCTGCGTCCTGTTTATGATGCACTCTTCCAGATTTTAGGAAAAAATGCAACGGAACGTATGATGGAGCGTGGGATTATTGAAATTGCACCTTTAGCTTACATGCGTGGACGTACTTTAGATGATGCCTTTGTTATCTTGGATGAAGCGCAAAACACAACAACGATGCAAATGAAAATGTTCCTGACACGTTTGGGCTTCAACTCAAAAATGATTGTCAATGGTGATATTTCACAGATTGATTTGCCGGCTAAGGCTAAATCTGGTTTGATTGACGCAAAAGAAAAACTTTCTGGTTTAAATAGTATTGATTTTGTCTACTTTACAGCTAAGGACGTCGTTCGTCATCCTGTTGTAGCTCAAATTATTGATGCTTACGAGAAAAAAGGAGAGTAAGATGTCTGAAGGTTATGTTCTCGACTTACGTAAAATATTAGGCCCGCGCCCACTTGTTGTTGCATGTGCTAGCATAATTATCTATAATGAAGATGGAATCTTGCTTCAGAAACGTAAGGATACAGGGTGTTGGTCTTATCATGGGGGTTCAATCGAACCTGGAGAAACAGCAGAAGAAGCTGCGAGCAGAGAGCTTTTTGAAGAGATAGGTTTGACTGTAGGAAACATGGAGCTATTTACCGTATGTTCTGGAGAGGAACAGCATTTTTGCTATCCAAATGGTGATGAAGTTCATATTGTAGATACTGTTTATGTCAGCAATGATTTTTCAGGTCAAATGGTTTTTGAAGAAAGCGAAGTTCTGGATGCACAATGGTTTGCATTTGACCAATTGCCAGAAAATATTATGCCTTCAACAAGAACACCGCTCTTAGATTTCGCGAAAAAAATGAGAGAGAACATCGAAAATATATAAGGGAAAAGAATGTATATAGAATTAGTTGATGAAACAGGAAAAGTTTCAAAAGAAATTATTGAGCAAACTGAAAAGTTATTAAGCTTTGCTGCAGATTATATAAAGCTTGCCGACTCAAAAGAAATGTCTGTTACTTTCGTTGATAATGCGCGGTCACAAGAAATTAATCTGGAATATAGAGAGAAAGATGCACCGACGGATGTTATTTCGCTTGAATATAAGCCTGATGAAGATGAGTTTTTCTTTGATGAAGATATGGATATTCCAGAAGAGTTGATGGATGAGCTTGATCCTTTTATTGGTGAGCTCTTTATCTCAATCGATAAAGCTGCCGAGCAAGCAGAAGATTATGGGCATTCCCTTGAACGTGAATATGGCTGGTTAGCTGTTCATGGCTTCTTACACATTAATGGTTACGATCATTATTCTCCAGAAGAAGAAGCAGAAATGTTCGGACTTCAGGAGGAGATTTTGACTGCTTATGGACTTAAAAGATAACGAAAAAGATGTAAAAATTTTTAATAAGGAAGACTTTGCGGACGGTGAAGTCCCAGAGAATACCCAGCGCAAACGTTGGAAAAATACGAATGTTATTTCCAGCATGGAGTTCGCAATTACGGGTATCTGGACAGCTTTTAAAGAAGAAAGAAATATGCGCAAGCATACACTTTCTGGTGTGTTGGCTTTGATCCTAGGTGTTGTTTTGCAAATTCAAGAATTTGAGTGGCTTTTCCTTTTTCTTGCCATCTTTTTAGTCTTTATGGCAGAGCTCTTCAATTCGGCTATTGAGAATGTGGTTGATTTGGCTGCTGATTACCAGTTTCATTTGCGCGCCAAAAGAGCCAAAGATATGGCTGCAGGAGCTGTTTTAGTCATTTCTGGTTTTGCCGTGATTGTTGCTGCGTTTATCTTCTTACCTAAAATTTGGCACCTTTTCTTTTAAACTCAACGGCATAAGGAAAAGGTTTTGATTTCCTGAGCCCCTCCTTGTTTTAAGACAGCTATAGCATGTTGGAGCGTCCGACCGGTAGTATAGACGTCATCCACCAGTAAAATTTTATCTGGCATTTTTACCTTTGCTTTTAAAGTAAAGGTATTTTTGTTTTTAAGACGTTCATTTCTGGTACGTGTATTTTGTGCAGGACCTTCTTCTTTTTCCAGAAGAGAACTGAAAGGAAGTTGCTGCAGGAGCGCAGCGACCTGATTGAAACCTCTCTCCTGAAAGCGTTGCTTACTCACGGGGATTGGAACAATCGTATATCCTTTTTCTGTTTGAAAATATTTGTAAAAAACATGATGTAGGCGATAATCTCCCAAAAATTTGTAACGACTAAAGAATTCTTCCATGGCTTTATTATAGGTAAAGACAGCTTGATGATTTACAATAATACCTTCCTTTTCCCAAATCTTGCAGTCAGAGCAGACGTCCTTTATGTCTGGCTTATAACAGCGGCTACAATAAGGTGGAGTAATCAGTTGAAACTTATTGTGACAGGTTGTACAAAGCCCGGGAGAAGAGTCTTTTAAGAGAAAAAGTTGATGGAAAGTGGGTTCAATAGTGTATTCAGTATGGCAAAGCAAACAAATCATTGGAAACCTCCTGCCTTATTTATATTTCTGATATTTTTATAAGCTTCCAACATTGCTGTTATTTTTCCTAAATGAAAGAAAAACACTTTGCCGTCAGGTCTTTCGGTACTTCGACCTACTCGTCCAGCAATTTGGATGAGGCTTGATCTTGTGAAATTATGGTGATGACTTTGAAATACAAAAACGTCAACCTTAGGAAAAGTTACACCACGTTCTAAAATAGTCGTTGAGACAAGGATAGAAATATTGCCCTGGCGAAAACGTTCCACAGCCTCTAAGCGTTCAAGACTCGTTGAAGCAACAAAGGCAATTTTTTCATGAGGAAAACTACTCTGTAAGTCTTGGTTCAGTTTTTCTCCCAGTCTTATTTCAGGGACAAAGATAAGTAATGGGAAACCAGATTCGCGTTGTTTTTTGACCATTTTATAAAACTTGCTCTGCCAAAAAAATTGTGGGAGTACCAATGGAAAACCATGAAAACGTCGGGGAAGTTGTAACTTTTCGATTTGCCCCAACTTGACTTGTCTTTCCAAATTATCGGTGGTTGTTGCAGTAAGATAAATCAAGCTTGAAGAAGGTTTACGAGCTTGAGTCAGTGCAAAAGAAAGCATGTCATTATCTGGAAATGGAAAAGCATCAACCTCATCAAGAATGAGTAAGTCAAAGGCATGACGAAAACTCATAAGCTGATGTGTCGTCGCAATTACGAGTGGCGAGCGGCTGTATTTCTCACTTTTTCCGTGTAAAAGCGAGATGGGACAAGAAAAATCTCGCTTTAAGCGATAGTAGAGTTCTAGACAGACATCAATACGAGGGCTAGTTAAAGCTACAGCTTTTCCTTTTTTAAGGGTGTTATCAATCATCTGATAAATCATTTCAGTTTTTCCTGCACCCGTGACAGCCTGTACCAGCACCGTTTTTTGTTGCTGATGTAATTTGACTAGAGTATCAGATATATATTGCTGAGGGGCTGTGAGTTTTCCCTGCCAGTTTAGAAAAGAAGCTGCTAAAAAATCCTCCTGAGGAAGATGATAAAGTTTTTCATCCGAGCGAACACGTCCCATCTGAATACAATGGGGACAATAATAAGCACCAACGGGGAGTAGGACCTCTTTTTTCTTACTTTTTTTGCCACAGCGATTGCACATAATCACTGTTCTTGAAATATCGTGCATACTATCAAAAAGTGTTGCTTTGTCTGGGATTTTCGACAATTCTTTTTGTAAAAGGAGTCTACCATATAATTCATTCATACCTTTAAGACGAAAAAAGTCGCATGTTTTCACTATTTTTGATAAAATTTATTTATGACAATTACCATAAAAGAGGATTTCATTGCAGAAGAAGAAATCAAAAAATCGCGCTTCATTTGCCATTTGAAGCGCGTTTATACTGAGGAAGAAGCACGAGCTTTTATTTCTGAAATAAAAAAAGAGCATCATAAGGCGAATCATAATTGTTCCGCCTTTACTTTAGGCGACCGTCAGGAGATTCAGCGTTCAAGTGATGATGGCGAACCTTCTGGTACAGCTGGTGTACCTATGTTGGAAATTCTTAAGAAAAGAGAAATTACCAACGTTTGCGCAGTTGTGACTCGATATTTTGGAGGAATTAAACTCGGTGCTGGTGGTTTAATCCGTGCATATGCGGGGAGTGTTGGCCATGCTCTAGATCAGGTTGGTTTGGTCAAATTTGTCACACAGGAGCAATTAATCTTGACTCTTGATTACGGGAATTATGACGGGCTACAGCGCTTTTTAAGTTCCCAAGGCTTAGTCATCTCAGAGAGTGAATTTCTCTCCGATGTTACGGTCAAGCTCTTTGTTGACTTGGATAAGACAGAGCAACTTTTGGCCGATTTGGTTGAACAGTTCAGTGGAAAAATTTCCGCGGCAAAAGGGGACAAGCAACTGGTGGAAGTTGATATTTAGAAAAAGGGATTTATGAAAATTTTTAGAAGCTCGTTTATTGTTAGTATTATTGCGTTAATTATCGCTTACCTCTACGCCGGATGGGATGGCTTAATGATTACAGCTATCCTAGCAGTGTTGGAAATTTCACTTTCCATGGATAATGCCATTGTTAATGCACGTATTTTGGAGCGTATGAGCCATGCTTGGCGTAAAATATTTTTGACGGTGGGGATTTTAATTGCTGTTGTAGGGATGCGCCTGGTCTTTCCGCTTTTAATTGTTGGTGTCTCCGCAAAACTGGATCCGATAAGTGCCATGCGCTTAGCTTTAGAAAAAGGTGATCCCAGTGATCCAGGGACCTACGGTTATATTTTACACCATGCGCATCCTTCAATCGCTGCATTTGGTGGAATGTTTCTTTTGATGCTTGCACTTGGTTTTTTCTTTGATCAAAGAGCACATACATGGCTAAAATTGCCCGAAAAAGTCTTGCAACAGGTTGGACATTTTCCTGCAGCAAATGCGATAATTTCAATGCTTGTTCTTTTATTGACTGCTGAATTTATCGCGGCTGATGCACACACTGTTCTATTCTCCGGTGTTTTGGGGATTGTAACTTATATGTTGGTGAATGGCTTTGGCGATATGATGACCGAGCACATGCCTACCGAAACAGCAGGTCAGACGACTTACGCTGTGGGAAGAGCAGCTTTCTCGCTCTTCCTTTACCTGGAAGTTATTGATGCTTCCTTTAGTTTTGATGGTGTTATTGGTGCCTTCGCCATTACCTCAGACCCTATTATTATCCTACTAGGGCTAGGTGTTATCGGGGCAATGTTTGTCCGATCACTGACCCTTTACTTGGTAGAAAAAGGAACACTGAATGAGCTTGTTTATTTAGAACACGGTGCGCATTGGGCGATTCTTACCTTAGCCATTCTGATTTTGGCAAGTATCCATTGGGAAATTGGTGAGGCAGTGACAGGTCTACTTGGCGGGATTATTATCGTGTTATCCTTTATCTCAAGCATTATTTACAATCGAACACATTAAAAAACAAAAAAGTTGCACCTCTTGTGCAGCTTTTTTAATGTTGTAGGGTATTTTCTTGAATGAATTGGAGTGTTTGCTCGTAGCAGAGCTGTGCTTCTTTCGTACGGTAATCAAATTGATACTCATGTCCAATTTTTTTACTGGAATCACTAAAGAAAAGCTCGGATACAGGAACGTTTAGCTCCTTTAAACGCTTTGCCAAAGCTTCACCTTCTGGAGCGAAACTAAGAGTATTTCCATCCGTAATATAAGTGGGCGGATATTTTTCTGTTACGGCTGGAACCACACTTGCTTGTTTTAGATGTGTATTGGTTTTCCAATCTGTTGTACCTAAGAGTGACCAAGCTACAGTTTTGGTGAAAGCTTTAAGCAATAAATTATTTGACTTATCATGTGCCTTTTCTTGCAAGTTTACAGGGCCACAATAAGAGATGACTCCTTTTAAATTTTGCTGAGAGAGGAGGGGTTTGAAGTTTAATGCATTTGCATAAACTTTATTGGTTTGGATGGCCGCATATTGGGCCGCAATCTGGGCACCAGCGCTATCTCCTCCAAGAATAATTTTATTGAAATCAAGTGAAGGGTATTCGGCTTGATGATCGAGCAAGTCTTCTACTAGTTCGTTTATTTGATGAATTTGGCTGGGATATTGTGCATCAGGTGCAAGTGCATAATTAGGACAGATAACAGCAACTTGAGCATCATGCGCAATCCTAGTGGCAAATTCTTTAACATCGGTTTTATTTCCTCCGACATAAGCACCACCATGAACCCAGATAATTACAGGAATAGGGCCTTTGGCATTTTGAGGCATGTAAATGTCAAAGGTATTTCTTTTTTTGTCTGAATTATAGCTGATGTCACTTTTCAAAAGGACTTTTTTCTTCGTGGACTCATAGGGATTTTGATCTGTTATCTTTCCGCCACTTTTAGCAAAAAGACGATTAATCACAAAAGCCCCGGGGCGTGGGGAGAGATTAAACACCAGCAACACTCCTAAAATTAATACCACAAGAAAGCCTAACAATAAACTTATAACCTTAAATAATTTTTTCATGATGAACTTATTATATCAAATTATTTCATGTTGCAAATGATTTTTGAAAAAGGGTTCAGCAAGCTGAATCTCTCTTTAGCCCCTTCCAATCGGAAACACTAAAAACTTTAAGTCTGGCCTTGACATTTTCAGCAAAAAGGACTACAATTTTAAGGTAAAGCAAGCGACTCGGGACAGTGAAAGCCGAGATTTAAAATGGCCCAAAATCATCGCAATACGAATGAAGTAAAAAATAAAGGTGGAACCGTGCATAGCACCCTTTGTCTTAGGACAGGTGTATTGCGCGGTTTTTATATTATTTTAAGGAGTAGAACATTATGATGAATCCAGCAGAAATATTGGCTGCAACTATTCACCATGGACAAGAAAAGGTCAAACGACCGATGTTAGAAAAAGCTGTACTTGGCTTTATTGGAGGCGCGTTAATCTCTTTAGGTTATCTGCTTTATATCCGCGTCATATCAAGTGTCGTCGATGATTTTGGAAGTTTGGCAAGTTTCATCGGTGCAGCAGTGTTTCCTATTGGTTTGATTGTTATTTTAATGGGCGGTGGCGAGCTCATCACATCAAATATGACGGCTGTTTCTGTATCTTTCTTTGCAAAGAAAGTAAAGTTTTCAGATTTGCTCAAAAACTGGATTGTCATCACGATTTTTAATCTTCTGGGTGCCTTCTTTGTGGCTTTCTTTTTTGCACACATTGTTGGGTTGACAAGTACAGGTGTGTATCGTGAGGAATTAATCACCGTTGCGCACTCGAAAATAAATGCAACCTGGCTTCAGACTTTGGTTTCTGGAGTAGGGTGTAACTGGTTTGTAGGCCTTGCGATGTGGCTTTCTTACGGAGCCAAAGATGCGGCAGGAAAAGTAATGGTAATCTGGTTCCCGACAATGGCTTTTGTTGCAATTGGTTTCCAGCACAGTGTGGCAAATGCTTTTGCCATCCCCGCTGCAATCTTTGAAGGTGGCGCCACATGGATGGAATTCATCCGCAATTTCAGTCTTGTCTATGCTGGAAACATCATCGGTGGTGTGATTTTCGTTGCTGGTTTCTACTTCCTTGGATATAAACGCCAAATGAATGAACTTAATAAATAATAAGGAGAATTAAATGTCAAATAATAAATTATCATTTCAAGATATGATTCTGACTTTGCAGGCTTTTTGGTCTAAGCAAGGTGCAAACTTGATGCAAGCCTACGATAACGAAGTTGGTGCAGGAACGATGAGTCCTTATACTTTCTTGCGTTCAAATGGACCGGAACCTTGGTCAGCAGCTTATGTACAACCTTCACGTCGACCTGCAGATGGACGTTATGGTGAAAATCCTAACCGCCTTTTCCAACACCACCAATTTCAAGTGGTGATGAAACCTTCACCCAAAAATATCCAAGAACTTTATTTGGAAAGTTTAGCTGCCCTAGGGATTGATGCTTTGGAGCATGATATTCGTTTTGTTGAAGATAACTGGGAAAATCCATCAATGGGTTGTGCCGGTATTGGTTGGGAAGTTTGGATTGATGGACAAGAATGTACACAGTTTACTTATTTCCAACAAGTGGGTGGTATTGAAGTGGATTCTGTAACTTCTGAAATTACCTATGGTCTAGAACGCTTGGCAACAGCTATTCAAGAAGTTGACAGTGTCTACGATCTCGAATGGGGAAATGGCGTGCTCTATGGTGATATTTTCAAAGAACCAGAATATGAGCACTCAAAATTTGCTTTTGAAGAGTCTGATCAAGATATGCTTTTAGACTTGTTTAACAAGTACGAAGCAGAAGCACTTAAATTACTGGATTTAGGTTTGGTTCACCCTGCTTATGACTTTATCTTGAAGAGCTCTCATACCTTTAATCTTTTGGATGCACGTGGCGCAGTTTCGGTAACTGAACGTGCTGGCTACCTGCACCGCGTACGTACAATGGCGCGTAAAGTTGCCAAAACATTTATTGAAGAACGTGCTAAACTTGGTTTCCCACTTTTAAAAGATGAAGACTTACGTGAGAAATATCTGGGAGAAAAAGGGAAATATACAAAAGTTCTGGCACAATTGGCAGAAGAACAGGAGGCAAAATAATGGCAAACTATTTACTCGAAATTGGCTTGGAAGAAATGCCAGCCCACTTGGTAACACCTGCAATCAATCAATTGGCAGAACGTCTTTCGGACTTTTTGAATGAAAATCGTTTAGAATTTGATGCTATCCGCAAATTTTCAACACCACGTCGTTTGGCTGTTTTGGTGGAAGGACTTGCTGAAAATTCCGAAGCAATGGACGAAGAAGTCAAAGGTCCATCTGCTAAAATTGCTAAAGATGCTGAAGGAAACTGGTCAAAAGCCATTCAAGGTTTCTCTCGTGGACAAGGCGTAACACCTGACGAATTGGTCCTCAAGGGCGATTACTATTTCGCAAACAAACATATTGCGGGCGTAGCTGCACAAGAAATATTGACAAAAGTTGGCGATGAAGTCATTTCTAAAATGCAGTTCAAAACTTACATGAAATGGGGAAATAATAGCTTCCTCTTCGTGCGCCCAATCCAATGGATGATTTCTTTACTAGATGCCGAAGTGGTTCCCTTTGACATTCTTGATGTGACTGCAGGAAATACAACACGTGGTCACCGCTTCCTTTCAAACCAAGAGTTTACACTTGAACATGCGACAGATTATGCCAAAGTTTTGACTGATAATTTTGTTATGGTTGATGCTGGAGCACGTAAAGCTGAAATTAGCCAACAAATCAAAAAAATTGCAGCTGAACATGGCTGGAAAGTTGAACTTTCAGACGAAAAACACGTTGAACTTCTTGAAGAAGTCAATAACCTCGTCGAGTACCCAACTGCTTTTGTCGGTAGCTTTGATGAAAAGTATTTGTCAGTTCCGGAAGAAGTTCTGGTTACTTCAATGCGTGATAACCAACGTTATTTTGAAGTTTATACTGCAGAAGGTAAGCTCGCACCGCACTTTATCTCCGTGCGTAATGGTAATGCTGAAGGTATGAAAAACGTCATCTTAGGCAATGAAAAAGTTCTGGTTGCCCGTTTGGAAGATGCTGAGTTCTTCTGGAAAGAAGATCAAAAATTAAAAATTGCAGATCTTGTGAAGAAACTTGAAAATGTAACTTTCCATGCAAAAATCGGTTCAATCACAGAACATATGGCTCGTACAAAAGCAATTGCAGCACATCTGGCAGATATTGCCAAGCTGACAGAAACTGAAAAGACGGATGTGGCGCGTGCAGCAGATATTTATAAATTTGACCTTTTGACAGGTATGGTTGGTGAATTTGATGAACTTCAAGGCGTTATGGGTGAAAAATATGCTCTTCTTGCAGGAGAGAATGGCAACGTAGCAGCAGCAGTTCGTGAGCATTATATGCCGGTATCTGCTGAAGGAGATTTGCCGGAAACTGCTGTCGGAAGTGTTTTGGCTGCTGCAGATAAAATCGACAGCATTCTTTCATTCTTTAGCGCAGGCTTAATTCCTTCAGGCTCGAATGACCCTTACGCTTTGCGTCGTGCAGCGCAAGGATTGACACGTATTATTGAGAAATTCAACTGGCACTTTGACTTTTCTGAGTTTATCGCCACACTTGATTATGAAAATAAAGAGCAAGTTATTGATTTCCTCAAAGGTCGTGTGCAAAAACTTCTACTGGATAAGAAAATCCGTCACGATATTGTTGAAGCAACAATTGCGGCAGATACAATGGATATTGCTAACATGATGGAAATTGCGCCAATGCTTAACAGTCATAAGGACGAAGAAACTTTTAAACCAGCTATTGAAAATATTTCACGTGTGATCAACTTGGCGAAAAAAGCCGATCATGTCGGAACGGTTTCTTCTGAGCTCTTTGAGAACGATGCTGAAGGCGTGCTTTACAAAGCTACAGAAGAACTTAAAGCAGGTTGGGCAAACTTGTCTGCCTCTGAAAAATATGATATTCTTGTCAACAAAGGTGTTCCAGCCATTAACAATTTCTTTGAAAATGTAATGGTTATGGCAGAAGATGAAAAAGTACGTCAGAATCGTCTGGCCTTGCTTACAGAGCTGTCAGCACTTACCGGAACAATGGCTGACTTTAGTTTAATCAATACAAAATAAGGAGGATATTGGTCTTATGGCAATCACAAATGAACAAGTGGAACGTATCAATGAACTTGCACGTAAACACAAAGCAGAAGGACTAACAGAAGCCGAAACTGCAGAACGTGCTGAATTGCGCCGTATCTATCTTGATAGCGTACGTGAAAATCTCCGCGGTCAAGTTGAAGCAGTAAAATTGGTGGATGAAGATGGCAAAGACATCACACCAGAAAAGCTTAAAGACATTCAACGCGCCAAAGGTATGCGTGATTAAAAGTGGTCGAGCTTTGTGCTCGGCCTGTTTTTAATACGCTCCCAGATTTGCTCCTGAAGGAGCTCATGTTAGACGACAATTCCCAGCGGAATTGCCTGAACATTTTATTAGGCAGGATCGATTTTTTGATTTCTGCATTATTGCTATTATTATACAGGTAAGGGGAATTACTTTTAATGAAAAATATAAAAATTGGAATCTCAAGATGGGCCGTTCTTTATGCCGTTTTAGCTGTTGTGATTGGGGTAATCATTGGAGCTGTCGATGCTTTATTTGGGCGTGGCTTGATTTATATTACGGAGACACGTGACGCAAATCCCTTGTATTTTCTTCCTTTTTTGGCTTTAGCTGGTCTTTTGATTGTGTATGTCTACCAACGTTTTGGTAAAGACAGTCAAAAAGGAATGGGGTTGATTTTTGAAGCGGGAAATAAAGGACGAGAAGATATTCCTAAGCGTTTGGTACCCTTGATTATCTTTTCAACTTGGCTATCGCACCTTTTTGGTGCCAGTGTTGGACGAGAAGGTGTAGCTGTCCAGATTGGTGCCACGATTGGCCATACAGTCGGTGGGAAATTATCTTCCAAGGAAGCACAAAAAGTGCTTTTGATTACGGGGATGGCAGCCGGTTTTGCCGGTCTCTTTCAAACACCAATTGCTGCAACTTTCTTTGCTATTGAAATCCTGATGGTGGGCAAGATTGAATATATCGCACTTTTCCCCGCTTTGGTTGGTTCCTATGCGGCCAGTGCGACATCTCATGCTTTAGGTTTAGAAAAATTTTCCTTTGCGGTCAATACCGACTTAAATATTGATCCGTTGGTACTTCTGAAGCTGCTCGTTGTGGCAATTTGCTTTGGCTTGGTGGGGCGCATCTTTGCGCAAGGCTTAGCCTTTATGAAGACTTATATGGCAAGTAAACTCACTAATCCTTATCGCCGTATCTTACTTATGGGACTGATTTTGAGCTTGGGTCTCATCTTCATCCATCTTGATCGTTATGCAGGTCTAGGAACGAACCTGATTTCCATGAGTTTTAATGGAGAACATATCAATGCCTATGATTGGCTTCTGAAATTGCTCTTCACTGTCTTAAGTATCTCAGCAGGTTTCCAAGGTGGAGAAGTAACACCGCTCTTTGCGATTGGTGCAAGTTTGGGCGCAACCTTAGCCTTACTTTTGGGCTTGCCTGTTGGCTTGGTAGCTGCTGCTGGCTATGTTTCAGTCTTTTCATCAGCAACCAACTCATATTTTGCTTCAATCTTCATCGCTGCAGAAGTCTTTGGCTTTGGTACGGTACAATATATCCTGCCAATCGTGACCATTGCCTATATTCTCAATGGTAATGCTTCGATCTATGCACAAGGAAAACTAAATTTAGAAGTTTAACAGAAGAATAAGGCTTTTGGTCTTATTCTTTTTATTGTCTATTTTCCTATGTCCAGAATGAGCAATTTTTAATCACAAAATATAGCGAAGTGATAAAATAGAAAGAGAATATGAAAACGCCTACGAAACACGTAGGCTTAGAAAAGAAGAGGAGCAGCTGTGAATATCGAAGCTTTACTTGAAAAAAAAGAGCAAATACAGGTTAAGATTCTACGCCAGTTGGTCCTCAAGCGGGATAAGATAACCGCGCAAGAACTGTGTGAGGGGGTAAATCTCTCTCGACCTTCGATTGAAAGTTACTTAGAGGACATTTCTTATCTGGGACAGATGATGGGGAAACCTATGGAAGTGATGCGCCAGGACAATAAACTAGCCCTAAACATGGCAGAGTCTCAAAGTTTAGATGAAGTCATCAGTTTTTTAATCCAAGACAGCATTAAGTATCGCATGCTTCTCTTGCTTTTTGAACAAAAAAATTACATGATTTTTGAACTAGCAGAAGCCTTACTGGTCAGTGAATCAACCTTGTTCCGCAAAATAAAAGAGCTAAATAAACTTTTATCCGAGTTTGAGCTTCAAATTAAAAATAATAAGCTGCTGGGCGAAGAAAGCCAGATTCGCTATTTTTACTACTTGCTGTTTGATTCGCTTCATCCTAAATTTCGACCAAACTTCCTTCAAGTCACGAAGTTTCAAGTTGATTTTATCCTGCAACTCGAAGAAACCTTAAAAGTAACCTTTTCGGAAAGCAGCCAAGATAAACTTTACCGTTGGTTAGCCATTACAGAAAAAAGGCGTAAACTTACAGATATTCAAGTTACTCAATCTTTGGAAATGAAGAAGATCTATCAAGACGATCACCTTTATCAGCTGTTGGATTCTCTTTTTTATCAATACATTTATGATAAACAGAGTAAGAATAATTGTGAGACAATCTTTTTCTACAGTTTTCTCTTGTCTTTTTTCATCTTAGATAAGGAAAGTTATTACCGCTTTGATATTTTCCGCAGTAAAAAAATTCCCACTGTTCTTTTGAATATTTCTTTAAGAGAACGTATGCTGAACCACTATCGTCCCCATCGGTTAGGGTTTGAAGAGGAAAAAGCCATTAGTTATCAGCTGGCACAAGTCAATAATAAATTTGCCTTTTTCCATGGCAGCCTCTTTACAAAGAGCCAGGAAGCTTTGCTCAGTCATAAGCAAAACTGGGTCGACAAGAGTTTTCAAGATTTGCTGGATAATCTCAAAGAAATCGCCTTAAGTTATATTCCCAAAACGCAGGATTTACCTGAACTCATCTTTGGCTATCGCAATGCTTTGATGTTGCTGGAACTTTTATCTGCCCAACAACTGACAGTGGCTTATGACTTGTCTGATACGCCAGCCTATCAAATCCCCATGGAACATTATCTTAAAAATCGTCTCAGAGCAGTGGAAAAGATAAAACTGGAACATTACCATGAAGGACAGAGCTATGACTTGCTTATCTCAAGTAAAAGAAATGACAGTCGAAAGTTTGTCTATGTCCTTTCCGAGTTTTCCAGTGAGTATGACTTTGAAGAGCTACTGACCTGTATTGAAGCCTTGAAGAAAGAAAAATTTCAAAAGAAAGCAATTCTTAATTGAGAATAAACAAGAGCAAGAGGGACATATCCCTCTTTTTTTTGTTCTTCTGCGGATATCATTTTGTATTTATTAAGAGAAATATTACAATTAAATTATAAATGTTAAGGTTGTTTTTTAAAAGTAACAAAATATTTGACGAGGTAAAAGCCATGCTCTATAATCTTCCAGCCCAGCCCAGCCCAGCCCAGCCCAGCCCAGCCCAGCCCAGCCAGACTAATATACTACGCTTTTTCGTCTTATCCCTAGTGCTTCTATTTTGAGAACAAAGCGATGAATAGCGGTAATATGATAAAAAAGGACAAGAATATGAAAGTAAAAAAGAATAAAAAGATGAGATTTTCAAGTAAAAGCAGATACTTCTTAACCCTTGCGGTATTGGCGGGGTTTGTGGGTAATCCTCTTCTCCAAGGAACAACTGTCTTAGCCGAGAGTTTCTCGCCTGATACGTCCTTGGTTACAGGGGATGAAACGCAGCTTCCAGATGTTTTGAATCCCGAGATTCCTGAAGTTCTTGAAGATCAGAGTGAAAGGCAAGCCATCCAGACCGACGAAGAAAAAACAAATGATTTCGATGCAATAGAAAATACTTCGCCAGTATCCAGCGAAGTTAGGACAGAAGAAATAGCTTTGGAAACTGAGAAAGGAGATTCAGAGTTAAGCAGTACTGAGGTAGTTCCTACGCAAGCAATGACAGTTTGGGGAAATGTAAGTACGGAGTGGGATAGTGATACGAGAACTTTAACGCTCATAGAAGGAAGCATTACTAATTCTGATTTTTTTTGCACAAACTGCTGACAATCAAAGATTAAGAAATGCAATACAGCATATTGTATTTGAGGCCGAGATTACTGTAGGTGGCAACAGGAGTTTAAATCGGCTTTTTCTCCAGATGAGAAATCTTACAAGCATTGAAAACTTTGAGCATTTGAATACAGAAGGCGTGACGAACATGGCGCAGATGTTCGCAAGCACAGGTTTAACTCGTGTAGATTTATCAAGTTTGGATACAAGTGCTGTAACTACTATGGAACATATGTTTTCGGGTGCGATATCTTTATTAAGCTTGGATGTGTCTGGATTTGTGACGGACAATGTTACAAATATGGAAGATATGTTTTCTTATACACATAATTTGAGTGAAATAAAAGGTTTAAATGCTTTTAATACGAGTGCGGTCACAACAATGTATGGGATGTTTTGGCATGCTGAAGCTTTAACAAGTTTAGACTTATCTGCATTTGATACGAGTGTGGTTGAAGATATGTCATGGATGTTTGCTAATACCCATGCTTTAACGGAGTTAGATATATCTTCCTTTAATACAGCTGCTGTTACGGATATGCAGGCGATGTTTCTCCGGGCAGCCAATTTGACAGACTTAGATTTATCTTTCTTTGACACAGGTGCTGTTAGAGATATGAGCATGATGTTTGCAGACACGCACCGTCTAAGCAGTTTAGATATATCTTCCTTTGTTACATCTTCTGTGACAACTATGTTTGCAATGTTTACTCGTGCTAGCGCTCTGATCAAATTAGATTTAAGCAGCTTTAACACGAGAGCAGTTACAGATATGAATCAGATGTTTTTAGGTGCAAGTATGCTAACAGAGCTTGACTTGTCCTCCTTCGAAACACCTGCTCTTACACAAGCGGCTATCATGTTTCAAAACGCAAGTGCTTTAAGAAAACTAGACCTCTCCTCTTTTGATACAAGGAATGTTGCTCCCAACAATAGAAATAATTTCTTGGCTGGTTTAAACGCTTTAGTTGAGCTTCGATTAGGTGAAAACACGAATATAGGGAACTCTGCCTTGCCCGATGAGACGACAACACCCGGCTTCCTCAACTCTTGGAAACGAGAAACACAGAGAGGCCCAGCGGATTGGTTAAGTTCCCAAGATTTGATGACTTTATCAGGAACAGCCGGGGAAGCCACTGGAACTTGGCGCCGTGTCCCTTACCAAACGAATGTTCAAGTCAAGGACAGCAGTATATTTATTGGTGAAGATTGGCAGCCAGAGGATAACTTCGTCAGCGCCACGGATAGTTATGGCGAAACCGTTTCCTTTGACCGCATCACAGTAGAGGGGACTGTGGACACAGATACAGCCGGCACTTATAAAGTGACTTACTCTTATGACGGAGTCAGTGCGACAGCAGAAATCACAGTTAAGGAAAGTCAAACTTCTGTTAACGTCAAGAACAGTGCACTCTTTGTAGGCGAGAATTGGACTGCTCAGGATAACTTTGTCAGTGCCACAGATCGCTATGGCGAAACTGTTCCCTTTAATCGTATCACGGTAGAAGGTACCGTAGACACAGATACAGCTGGCACTTATAAAGTGACTTACACTTATGACGGTGTGGAAGCTACAGCTGAAATCACAGTCAAGGAAAGCCAAACCTCAGTACAGGTCAAAGATAGTTCACTCTTTGTGGGCGAGGCTTGGACTGCCCAAGATAACTTTGTCAGCGCCACAGACCGTTATGGCGAAATCGTTCCCTTTGACCGCATCACAGTAGAGGGGACTGTGGACACAGATACAGCCGGCACTTATAAAGTGACCTACACTTATGACGGTGTGGAAGCTACAGCTGAAATCACAGTTAAAGCTAGAGGAGGCAACGGCAATGGTGCTACTAATGGTGGAGAAAGTAATAATGGAGGTACTGAATCCAACAACGGAGACGGGACAAATGGAAATGGTACTTCTGGGGAAGATGATGATAGGAAAGAAGAGCCGAATCATTCGGACAATAAAGAGGATGAACATAAGCAAACAAGCACTGATAATTTGCCAAGGACAGGAGAAATTGGGGGACTATTTGGTGCACTTGGCTTAGCCAATTTAATGCTTGCTTTAACATTATGGCTTAAACGAAGAAAACTGAAGTAGGGTTTATTCAAGATTTTGAAATGTATCTATAGTAAACGAAGAGAGAAAAGCCTTTCTTCGTTTACTTATATCTGATATTATTTTGAATTTAATAACAAAGATATTAAAAAATCATAAGTTAAAATGAGGAGTAACATATGACACCAGAAAAGAAACGTAAATTACGAAACATTGCACTTTTAGCTCTTCTTGGCTTAATTGGAGGCACATTTGCCTTTCAATCATTCAACCAACAAGCCATCAATGACCGTGAAGGGCAAAATAACGAAGGTGCCGCTGGCCGTATTCACGACTACTACAACCGTGAGACGGAAAACAAGGATGTCTTTGTCGAAAATTATGGAGATGAGCCCTTACTTGTCCGTATCCAACTCAAAGAATTTCTCTCAAAAAATGGAGAATCTATCGTAATTGATGCCGAACGAGAAAACTTAGAGTCATGGACAGTTTGGCAGCCCTCAGCCCGTGATATTCATCGACGGAATGAGGATTCACCGAGTCATGCTTTTGAGTCTTATACGGACTGGACATTTGGTTTTTCAGGTGAGGGTGTCCATGAAATGTCTGCTCGAAATATGGCAATATCTGGAGGGGCTCCTTATATGCCAACTTTCAATCATGATCGTGGTGATGAGCGGACTGCAGCAGCGGGAGATGCTCTTGACTATGTAGAAGGAGGAGCAACACATCCTGGAGATGGGACTGAAGGTTATTGGAGACAGCATGCAACTTTCAAAAACTATGATCCCGAAGAAGCTGAGGAAGATAGAAGTCCGCTCTTCCCAGGACGGGCAGTAGAACAAGATGTTCAACACACCCTGCTGCAAGAACGCCCCCCAATAACGATGGCAGTATGGGAAGGCTTAGACGAACATGAAAAAATAGGGCGCTATTGGGTCGTAGATGAAGAAACGGGCTGGGCTTACTGGGCTTCTTACCTTCAACATGGCCAGGCCCCCTCTTATCTTATTGACCAGGCAGATATGGCAGATGCGATTAAAGCAACGCCAGGCTCTTGGTTTTATGCTATCCTTGTCCAAGGGAACATGGTTTCGCCCACAGAGGACAATATTAATACTTTCTTTGAGCAAGGAGGAGATACCGCGCGAGCCAGAGATTTGGTTAATCGTATGGGAGAAACGAATATTCCAAACTTCAATGGCGATATTCAGCCAGATGAAAGCTTTTTTGTGGAAGGGGTAGAATATGGCTATATAGGTCCCCATGGCGGCGGACACTTGGTTGTACCTATGCAAAGTATAGGACGAAGCAACTTTGGTGAAACAACAGACTATATGAGCTCTAATGTGAGGCAAACGGCTAATGCCTACTATAATTCACTTCCTGCTCAACTCCAACGTCGTGTTCTTCCTGTAAGTTATGGTTCTGGTAGAGGCATTGATGAAGAGGAACTTGAGCACCAGCTGAATAGTGGTGATGCTCTTGATATTGAGGATTACATTACTCGAGTAGATGAGCGAGGAGAAAGGACAGCATTTATTCTGTCAATAGTTGACATCCTTTTTTATGATGGAAAGAGACACCGCAACACAGCGGAGCCCCCTTCTTTACCGGATTTCTGGACACGTACAACTGCTGGTAAGGATTTCGGCATTACGCAAGTATACGGTTGGAGCGTAATCAGTGATGCACCACAATGGAGAAAATGGGAGATTAATGAAATAAGGGACGTCCTTCCTGCGCTCATGCTTTCACAGATTGGAGAGATGCAAAAATAATACCTGTGAGGAGTCCCAAGCTATTGATGAGGACAACTTAGAAAATAAAGCAGGTTCATTCCTCCGTTATCATTAACTATCAATACACAAAGCTTCTCAGTAATTGAGAAGTTTTTTTATATTTAAAACGAACACTTTCAATTTTTTTTAGAATTTCTTAAAAAATGAAAGTATTTCATTATCTTTAAATGCTATAATATGAAATATAGAAAGCGTTTACAAAGGAGAACGAACATGACAGAAACTTCTTACATTATGGCAATTGACCAAGGTACAACAAGCTCAAGAGCTATTATATTTGATAAACAGGGTAAACACATTGGGAGTTCCCAAAAGGAATTCACCCAGTATTTTCCTAAAGAAGGTTGGGTCGAACATGATGCCAACGAGATTTGGAACTCTGTACAGTCTGTTATCGCAGGAGCTTTTATCGAATCTGGTATCAAACCTGTACAGGTTGCCGGTATCGGTATAACTAACCAACGCGAAACCACCATTATCTGGGACAAAAAGACAGGCAAGCCCATTTACCATGCTATTGTGTGGCAATCTCGTCAATCTGCCGACATTGCCAATGGCCTTAAAGAAGCAGGGCATGATGAACTCTTCCACAAAAAGACAGGACTTATTGTTGATTCCTACTTTTCAGCCACAAAGATTCGTTGGATTCTTGATCACGTAGAAGGTGCACAAGAGCGTGCCGAACGGGGCGAGCTCCTCTTTGGAACCATCGATACATGGCTCTTGTGGAAGTTGACAGATGGCGATGCACACTATACCGACTATTCGAATGCCAGCCGTACTATGCTCTACAATATTCACGAGTTGAAATGGGATGAAGAAATCCTGAAAATTCTTAATATTCCAGCTTCAATGCTTCCAGAAGTTAAGTCCAACTCAGAAGTTTATGGTGTAACTAAAGGTTTCCATTTCTTCGGCTCTGAAGTACCAATCTCTGGTATGGCGGGAGACCAGCAAGCTGCATTATTTGGTCAAATGGCCTTTGAGCCTGGGATGATTAAAAATACCTATGGTACAGGTTCATTTATTGTCATGAACACAGGTGAGAAACCCCATATTTCGAAAAATAACATGCTGACAACGATTGGCTATGGTATTAACGGAAAAGTATATTATGCCTTAGAGGGAAGCATCTTTGTCGCAGGCTCATCTATCCAATGGTTACGTGATGGTTTGAAAATGTTGGAGCGGGCCAGTGATTCCGAAGAAGTGGCACTCCAATCTAGGAGTCAAGATGAAGTTTATGTAGTGCCAGCTTTTGTCGGTCTTGGTGCTCCGTATTGGGACCAAGAAGCGCGTGGTGCGATGTTTGGCTTGACACGTGGAACAACAAAAGAAGATATTGTGAAAGCAACCTTACAAGGGATTGCTTATCAAGTTCGTGATGTAGTCAGCACCATGAAAGAAGATACAGGAATCGATATGTCTGTGCTCAAGGTAGACGGCGGTGCTGCAAACAATGAATACTTGATGCAGTTCCAAGCGGATATCCTGAATATCCCAATCCAACGTGCGGGCGATTTGGAAACAACAGCACTTGGTGCAGCCTTCCTTGCAGGACTAGCTGTTGGTTTCTGGAAAGACTTAGAAGAACTTAAAGAATCCTATGAACCGGGCAAAATTTTCCAAACTCAAATGCAAGAAGAACGCAGAGAAGAACTTTATGCCGGTTGGAAAAAAGCCGTGAATGCGACACGCGCTTTCAAATAATAAGCAATTAGACAGTAACCTAAAAGGAGAATAGAAATGGCTTTTTCTAAAAAAACAAGACAAGAAGCAATCACAAAAGTTCAAAATGAAGAGATGGACCTACTCGTTATCGGAGGGGGAATCACTGGTGCTGGATTGACATTACAAGCAGCGGCTGCTGGCATGAAAGTTGCCGTACTTGAAATGCAGGACTTTTCAGAGGGAACATCTTCACGGTCGACAAAACTCGTGCATGGAGGGATCCGCTACCTCAAAAACTTCGATGTCGAAGTTGTTTCTGATACGGTTTCAGAACGTGCTGTTGTTCAAGGCATTGCGCCCCATATTCCTAAGCCAGATCCGATGTTACTTCCTATCTACGATGATGAAGGCAAGACAACTTTTGATATGTTTTCTGTGAAAATTGCGATGGATTTGTATGACCGTTTGGCCGGTGTGGATGAAGATTCACCATATGCTAACTATACTATCTCACCAGAAGAAGTATTGCGCCGTGAGCCACTCATCAAGAAAAAAGGGTTACAAGGAGCTGGTGTTTATCTTGACTATCGTAACAATGATGCACGCTTGGTAATTGATAATATCAAGAAAGCCGTAGAAGACGGTGCGCAAGCCATTAGCAAGATGAAAGTCATTGATTTTACCTATACCGATGGACAAATCTCTGGTGTTCGTGCGCGTGATTTGTTGACAGACCAAGTCATTGAAGTCAAAGCTAAACTTGTGATTAACACAAGTGGTCCTTGGGTAGACAAGATTCGTTATCTGAACTTCACCCGTCCTATCGTGCCAAAAATGCGTCCAACAAAAGGTGTACATCTGGTAGTGGATGCGGCTAAACTACCTGTACCACAACCAACTTATTTTGACACAGGCAAACACGATAAACGTATGGTCTTTGCTATTCCCCGTGAAAATAAAACTTATTTTGGTACGACAGATACAGATTATCATGGCGACTTTACTGATCCAAAAGTAACCCAAGAAGATGTGGATTACCTCTTGGATGTCATTAATTTCCGCTACCCTGAAGCAAATATCACGATTAATGACATTGAAGCTTCATGGGCTGGATTGCGCCCATTATTAGGTGGAAATTCTGGTTCAGACTATAACGGTGGAGATAATGGTGCGGTTTCTGAAACTAGCTTTAACGCTGTCGTTGAGGCGGTGCTCCGCTATAAAAATAAAACAGCAACAAAAGCCGAAGTAGAGCATTTGTTGAACAATATGGAATCAAACCTTTCCGAAAAAGGAGATGCACCATCTTCCGTATCTCGTGGAAGTTCCCTCGAACGCGAGAGCGATGGTTTGATTACTCTAGCGGGCGGTAAAATCACGGACTACCGTAAAATGGCAGCGGGTGCGATGGAGCTTATCTGCCAACTGCTTGAGGAGGACTTTGGTTTGAACTATGAACCTATTGACTCTAAAAAATACCAAATCTCTGGTGGTGAATTTGACCCAACTAAGGTTGAAGAAGTTGTTGCTGAAAACATGAAAGTTGGTGTTGCTGCAGGACTAACAGAGGAAGAAGCAAAATACATCGCGGACTTTTATGGCATGAACGCCCTCCAAGTGTTTGCCTATGCTTCTGAAATGGAGCCATATGAAGGTCTATCTCTCGCCGAATCAGCACGTTTACGTTATGCGCTTGAAGATGAAATGATCTTGACGCCAGTGGATTACTTGCTTCGTCGTACCAACCATATTTTATTTATGCGTGAAGGTGTAGATGCTATCAAGGTACATGTTGTTAATGCCATGGCGGAATACCTCGGCTGGTCTGAAGAAGAAAAAGCAGAACAAGAAAAAGCTTTGGAAGAAGCACTTCGTGAATCTGACTTGTCGGACTTGAAGAAGTAAAATAATCCCAAAAATGATTGAAACAAATAAAATATAGAAAAAAGGAGTCAATATGCACTCAGAAATGGTACAATTACTCGGTGAATTTTTAGGCACATTTATCTTAATCCTTCTTGGTAACGGTGTAGTTTCAGGCGTTGTTCTGAACAAGACGAAAGCAACAGGAGCAGGGTGGGTTGCTATCACACTCGGTTGGGGCTTTGCAGTAATGATGGGGGTTTACATTTCCGGATTTATGTCGCCTGCCCACTTGAATCCAGCAGTAACGATTGCAATGGCAATGATTGGTAGCTTTAGCTGGAGTTTGGTTTTCCCTTATATTATCGCCCAAATGCTTGGGGCAATGGTCGCCAGCATTATCCTCTACCTGATGTTTTACCCTCACTACGCTGAAACTAAAAATCCAGCAGATATCTTAGGCACATTTTCTACAGGTCCAGCCATTCGTCAGACGGGGTCGAACTTAATCAGTGAAATTGTTGGAACAGCAGTCTTAACGACAGGTATTCTGGCCTTTGGTCAATATGCCATTACGCAAACTTCTGGTGTTTCACCTCTTTTAGTCGGTGCTATCATCACAGCCATTGGTTTATCACTTGGTGCGACAACCGGTTACTCTTTGAATCCTGCACGTGACTTAGGTCCTCGTATCATGCACGCTATCTTACCTATCAAGGGCAAAGGAGATTCTGACTGGTCTTACGCATGGATTCCTGTCGTAGGTCCAATCATTGGCGGTAGCTTAGGCGCCCTTATCTTTAACATGGTTATTCAATTTGCAAGTAAATAAATTGAAATATTAGACAAAAGTAGAGTTAGACAAAGATCTAGCTCTTTTTTTTTTATGAAAAAAATACCAGTAATCCTCCAGCTGATGGGAATAAAAACTAAATAAAGAAAACGCTTTATTTTCTCTTGCTTTTGAAAATAAGAGGTGCTATATCACAAATATAACAAAACTAAAAGAAAAATTTTGGAGGAAACAAAATGTCGAAAAAAATAGTAGCCGTTACGGCCTGTGCTGCTGGAATAGCGCACACCTATATGGCCGCCGAATCTATCGAAAAAGCGGCTAAAAAAATGGGCTATGAGGTCAAAGTAGAGACAAATGGAGCTATTGGAGCAGAGAATGTCTTAACTCCTGAAGAGATCGAAAACGCAGATCTTGTACTTGTTGCCTCAGACATTAAGATTGATCCGATTCGTTTCACAGGTAAGCCTCTTTATGTTACAAAATCTATCCCGGCAATTGAAGATTCGGAAGCCTTGATAAAAAAAGCATTCGCTGAGGCTGAAGTTTTTGGCAAGAAAGGAAGTAAGGTAGGGAATATTCAGATTGGTAATGATAAAGATAAGGTTACTTTTCTGACCCATGTGATGAGTGGTATTTCTTACATGGTGCCAATGGTCATCGCTGCCGGTCTTCTCCTTACCATTGCCAATCTCTATGCCTTTCAAAGAGACGACCTAGGACGTATTGTCAAGTGGGGTTTTGACAATACGACACAAATGGGCTTCCTCATGGAAAAACTCTTTTATGTTGGGCAGATGGGTTTTAAACTGATGATTCCACTATTTGCTGGTTTTGTGGCAAATTCCATTGCAGACAAACCCGCAATAGCTCCTGCCATGATTGGTGCTTATCTTGTTAATGACCCAGAATTTTTAGGAACTGAAGCAGGTGGAGGTTTTATTGGTGCTATTATTGTGGCTTTCATTGTTGGCTATATGGTCAAAGGATTGAAAAAAATAAAATGGCCTAAAATTGTTATGCCAATCGTGCCAATTATGATTATTCCTTTTATTGCAACAGCAGTTATCAGCTTGATCGTGCTTTATATCATCGGAAATCCAATATCGGTGGGGATGGATGCTATGTATGATGGGTTAACCAATTTAAATAATAATTTCGCAGGTGCACCAATCATTATCGGAGCCATTTGTGGCGCAATGATTGGGTTTGACTTGGGTGGACCAATCAATAAAACGGCTTTAGTATTTGGGACAGCAATATTTACCGATACAATGACAAAATACGGTATTGAAGGTGCAAACTTTGTACCTGGTACAGCAACACAAGCAGCGATTTCGGTAGCTCCCTTAGGCGTATGGTTGGCTACGATATTATTTAAAAATAAATTTTCAAAAGATGAAAAAATTGCTGCCAGTGCAGCCTTCGGTATGGGGATTGTGGGTGTCACTGAAGGAGCTATTCCATTTGTGGCAGCACATCCTGTACGAATGATTTTCTCAAACGTTGTAGGATCAGCTGTTGCAGGCGGACTTATTTCAGCTACTGGTTCGAAATTTTATGGCGGTATTGGCTCGCCTCTGGGGACCTTTATTGGTTATATTGAGCAACCGATTCCTTTTGTAACATGGATTTTGTGCGTATGTGCAGGTATTTTGACCACCGCATTATTGATTGGATTTACACGAGGTATTGAATTCAAAAAGCCAGTAAAAGCTAAAGCAAAATAAGAAAGTGAATAAAGATGAACAAAGAAGTTTTTAATCAAGAACATATCCTTTTCGATACAAGCGCACGTACACAGGAAGAAGCCTTTGCAGTTATTGCACAGTTTACACATTCTCTGGGCTTTGTGGACAATGAAGCCGAATATTTTGAAGGCCTAAAACAGCGAGAAGCAGAAGCAACAACAGGATTTAAAGATCATATCGCCATTCCTCATTGTAAAGATAAAACGAACTTAAAGCCGGGCATGTTTTTCGTTAGATTTGCCAATGAAATTCCTTGGAATGCTTTGGATGGAAAACCCGTGAAAGTTGCTCTGGCACTTACGATTCCTGATGAAGGTGCGACTGAGCACTTGAAGTTGCTGAGCTTAATCGCTCGAAAACTAATCGATGATCAATTTCGTGAAGATATTTTATCAGAGAAAGACCCGAATAATCTGACTGCCGTTATAGATAAAATTGATTTTTAACTCAAAGGTCAAATCATCTTGATTTGGCCTTTTGAAAAAATGAATAAGGAAGTAAAAATGAAGAAAAAAGTACACGTCATTCATCATACACATTGGGATTTAGAATGGTATTTTACTCATAATGAATCTTTCGTCCAGTTGGCTTATCATTTGGATGAAGTAATGAGCGCTTTGGAGAATAATGAAATTTCTTATTATCTCCTCGATGGGCAAATGAGCATTTTGGATGACTACCTCCAAAGTTTCCCTGAACAAAAAACACGACTCAAAAAGTTGGTTCAAGCTGGAAAACTCTGGATTGGTCCATGGTATACTCAAACAGATGAACTCATCATAAGTGGCGAGTCAATTGTGAGAAATTTGACTCTGGGAATGGAATTAGCAGAAGATTTGGGTGGTTATATGAATATCGGTTACCTGCCAGACTCTTTCGGCCAGAGCAAAGATATGCCTAAGATATATCAAGGTTTAGGAATTGATCGTACAGTCTTTTGGCGAGGATTGCCGCAGGAAAAAACAAGGGACCGCGAATTTTATTGGCAAGCTGAAGATGGTTCAAAAGTTTTAGCCGCAAATATTAAGGATGGTTATTTTGTCGGCGTTGGACTTATTTATAGTGACCAAACCCAAGAACTTATGACGCAGATTGAAGACGGTGCTGTGGGGCAACATCTTGTCTTACCTGTAGGAGGAGACCAGCGTTATGTAGATTTTAACCTACGTGAGCGGATTGATTTTTACAACCAGAAACTGAGTGACTATGAGTTAAAAGAAAGCAATTATGAGGAGCTATTCTCCGAACTCGAAAAAGAGGAACTGACCACAATTGAAGGAGAATTTATCTCCAGCTCAGTCTCGAAAATCCATCGCTCGATTTATTCTTCACGTTACGACCATAAGTATTTGAATGATAAGCTGGAAAGACGGATGATTTATCAGGTAGAACCACTCGTTCTTATGGCTGAAAAACTTGGTATTGCTAACAAGCAAGGCTTAATTGACAGAATCTGGAAATTGCTGGCAAAAAATCAAGCCCACGACAGTGCGGGCGGCTGTAATAGCGATAAAACCAATCGCATTATTCGCGAGCGTTTTATCGAAGCAGACCAACTGTCTTATTCCATAGTCGACTACTTGACCAGAAAAATCAGTGAGTCACAGAAAAAAGTTTGTGACCACCAAGTCAGCATTTTTAATACCCTGCCTTGGGAAGTAACTAAAACAGTAAAAATTAATGTCTCTACTGAGTTTAAAGATATCCAACTGAAAAACACGGCAGGGGAAGCGCTAAGTTTTGATGTTCTGGCAAGAAATAAAGAATATTCTGGTGAGATCAGACGCGAAGAAACTGCTCAAGATCCGGATAAATATTATTATATTCATGAACTGGCTGTAGAAGTTACGGTTCCTGCGCTTAGTTTTGTGAATTACTTCGTTGAAGAAAGTCAACGGTCAAGCATGGTCATCAGCGAAGACAAGCAAGATTATATTGAAAATGATTACTACAAGCTGAGCTATGAAAAAGGACAGCTTCATTTATTTGATAAGAAAAAGCAGCAAAGTTATGACAACATCTTATCTTTTGAAGATGGTGGTGATGAAGGTGATACTTACGATTACTCGCCAGCTCATGCAGATTGTGTCTTTGATTTGACACTTACGGGAAGTGAGCGAAAAGCTTTTTGTGGGGAAAATTATCAAGAGCTGATTTTGACTGGTACTTGGGACCTTCCCAAGGATTTGAAAGAACGTGCAGAAGGCATTTGCGAACAAAAACAAGACTACGAATTAAAAATTACCTTAAAAAAAGGGAGCAAGCATCTCGAATGCCATTTGACGATAGATAATCAAGCGCTGGACCATCGTATGCGTGCAGTCATCAATCTTCCTTTTGCTAATCAATATTCTTACACAGATACGCCTTTTGGCACAGTGAAGCGTGAAGCAGAAGATCCGCATTTGAAAGATTGGCAAGAAATCGGCTGGCGTGAAGAACCAACAGCTATTTACCCCATGCTAAAATGGGTTAATGTTCACGATGATAAAAACAGTTGGACGGTTTTTGCCAAAGGAATCAAAGAATATCAATTAATCGGGGAAAATCACCATCAGTTAGCTTTAACCCTCTTTCGAAGTGTCGGATTTTTAGGACGGCCTGATTTGCTCAGAAGGCCAGGTGTAGCTTCTGGTAATGCTTTTAAGTACATCCCAACACCTGATAGCCAATTGTTGGAAAAATTAACATTCAAATTTGCCATAAGTTTAGAACAGGATTATAACCCCGCACGACTTGCTAAAAGTTACCTTGATTATGCTTTATCCTTGCCGTTCTATCAAATTCAGAGTCTAAATCTTTTTACAACGACTTTAAAATATTTTGTGTCAAATACCTTGAAAGAAAAAATTTGCAGTCCCCAGAATATCAGCTTGAAAGCACCTGACCTTGTCTTTAGTTCACTCCGTAAGAATAAGCTTTACGGCGGTTGGGACTTACGGGTGTATAATCCAAGTACCCAAGCTGTTCAGGGTGAGAATTTTATTCTGTCAGAGCAGGAGCTTCGCTATGAGTTTGTTGACTTGAAAGGAATCGCGCTAACCGAACGACAAAAAAATAGTAAAATTAATCTGGGAGATTTTAGAGCAGGACAGATTAAAACTGTTCATTTCATAGATTGAGGAAAAATCATGAAGGAAGATATTTTCATATTAATTGAATCGCACCGTTTGGAATTAACCTATGTTGAGGAGATTATAGCCAACTATTTTATCAGTAAAAAGGCACCGCTGAATATAGATAAATTAGCACAAACACTTGCTGTATCAAAGGCATCGATTACTCGCTTTTGTAAAAAGATTGGTTTGGATAATTACAAGGAACTCATGTTTTTATATAACCTTTCCTTGGATAAAAAAGAAGAGCCATCGATTTCATCGGCAGTGACAGCTATTTACCATGCCTTAGCCACACGAAGTGACAATGCTTATTCCGAGGTGGAAGTGGACAAGCTGTGCGCTTTAATAAAAGATCATAACATCATTCATTTTTTTGGAAAGGGCTTTAACAGTTATACAGGAGCTGATTTTTCATTCAAATTTTCACGGTTTGGCAAGTATGTTCGTGTCATTTCAGAGGAAAAGTCAATCTTAATGTCAGCAGAATTTGCCCGTGAGGGTGAAATGATACTCGTGGCATCCTTGAGAGGAATAGACAGCAACCTTCTTGAAGCGATGACCATAACAAAGGAAAAAAATATTCCGATAGCACTGATTACTTCCAATCCTAATTCTGATTTGATTAAACAAGCAGATATTACACTAATATCAGCGGGCTTAACACATGAAGAATCTATCGGGAATATCTCACCACAAATTCCGATTTTGATTCAATTAGACATACTTTACGAACGCTATCTTCATCTCTTTTCTGATTCTGTAAAGAAATGGATCAAATCTGAAGAAATTTTACATAAAAATAAAAAATAAGAAGGTTTAAACATGAAAAAATTTCCTGAAGGATTTTTGTGGGGTGCAGCTTTATCCGGTCCACAAACTGAAGGTTATTCTCTAAAAGAGGGTAAATCTGCTTCTACATGGGATTACTGGTTTAAAGAAAATCCTGAAAGATTTAATGAAAAACAAAGCCCAGAAATAACTTCTAATCTTTACGAAAATTACGCAGAGGATTGCCAACGGATGAAAGCTATCGGGCTTAATTCGATTCGTACCTCTATCCAATGGACACGACTACTTCCTGACGGTAAAACGCTCAACCCTCAGGCGGTTGATTTTTATAGAAATTATTTTACAAAGATGAAAGAAAATGGTGTCAAGCCAATAATTAACCTTTTTCATTTTGATATGCCCATGTGGTTGATGGATAAAGGTGGGTGGGAAATCCGAGAATCTGTTGAGGCTTTTCGTTTTTATGCCCAAACAGCTTTTGAATGCTTTGGTGATTTAGTTCAGGATTGGACCACTTTCAATGAACCAATGGTTCATGTGGAATGTGGTTATTTACAAGGCTTTCATTATCCTGCAATTGTTGATATCAAAAAAGCTGTTCAAGTGGCTTATCATACCTTAATGGCACATGTAAAAGCTGTTCAAACCTTTAGAGAACTTATGCCGCAAGGATCCATCGGTATTATTCTTAATGTATCTCCGAGCTATGCGCGCAGTCAGTCAGCAGCAGACTTAAAAGCTAAAAAAGCCGCTGATTTAGTCAATATAAAAAGCTTTCTTGATCCTGCGGTGCTTGGAAAACACAACACTGATTTGGTTGAACTTCTCAAAATTAACCAACTCTTACCTGAAACATTACCAGAAGATGAAAAAGATGTAGCAGCCAATACAGTAGACTTTATCGGTTTAAATTATTACCAACCGAGTCGCGTTCAAGCACCTGAGAATGCGAGCTTCCCCGCTAAAACCTTAGATGATTTTTACCAACCTTATGATTGGCCTGAAAAGAAAATGAATCCTTATCGTGGGTGGGAAATTTACCCGCAAGCCATTTATGATGTAGCGATGATGATGAAAAAGGACTATCATAATCTTCCTTGGTTTGTCAGTGAAAATGGCATGGGGGTAGCTGATGAGGAGCGGTTTATGGATGATTCAGGCATGATCCAAGATGATTATCGCATTGAATTTATGAAGGAGCATCTCAGTTACCTTCATCAAGCCATTGAAGAAGGAAGCAATTGCTTTGGTTACCACACGTGGACTTTTATTGATTGTTGGTCTTGGCTGAATGGTTATCGCAACCGCTATGGTTTTTATCGGGTTGATTTGGAAGAGGATTATAAACGTACCGTGAAAAAGAGCGGACTTTGGTATAAGAAATTAAGTGAGCATAATGGATATGAAGAATAATGGACATAAGCTCGCCGTGTTTGATATTGGCGGCACAGCAGTAAAATATGGTTTATGGGATGGAGAAAAAATCCTGAATAATGCTTCTTTTAAAACACCTGAAAGCTTTGAAAAGCTTACTGCGAAGATGGGCAGTATTATCAAGGACTATCCACAGCTTAAAGGAATAGCGATATCGTCTCCAGGCGCTGTCAATACAGCGAAAAGAAGGATTGAAGGAATCAGCGCCGTACCCTATCTGCACAATCGTCCTATATTTGATGAAATTGAACAATGCTTTGACTTGCCCGTGGCTATCGAAAATGATGCCAATTGTGCAGGGATTTGTGAAATTGATTATGGTGCAGGAAAAGAAGCCCAGAATGCTGTTTTTTTGGTCATAGGTACAGGAGTAGGTGGAGCTATCTTTATTAACCGCAAGCTTTATAAAGGTGCGCATCTTTTTGCTGGCGAATTCGGTTTGATGAAAAACACGAAGCATAAAACTTTTAGCGAAACCGGACCATTGGTTAAAGCTGCGGAAACTTATTCCAAAGAGACAGGGCAGAAAATTTCAGGTAAGGAACTGTATGACTTAATGGATCAAAAAAATCCCCAAGCTACTTTACTTATCGAAAATATGCTGGAGATTATTTCTGATTATTTATATAATATCCAAGTTTCGCTTGATCCAGATACAATTATCATTGGTGGCGGAATGTCAGCGCGGAAAGATTTGCCAGAAATCCTCCAAAAAAAATTAGCAGAACGTCTTCAAAATTATGATATAGCTCATATCCTGCCAAGAATTGAAAGTTGTCATTATATGAACAATGCAAATCTGATTGGGGCAGCTTTAAATTTTTACACTATTTTCCCGAAAGCTCAGAGATGATTTGACAAAAAAACCAGCGCTCTATATACTTAAAAGAAAACGCTTTATAGAGGTAAAGAATATGGCAAGCACTGATCGTGTAAAACAGATGAAATTTGAAACCGTTTATCCGCTTTACTTGGCAAAAGTAGAGAAAAAAGGACGGACAAAAGAAGAATTAGATGAGATTTTGACTTGGTTAACAGGATACACGAATCCTAGCCAGCTCACGGGTAGCTTGGGGCAATTGATTGAAAATCAGCCTTTTAATGACAATGCGCCTCTTATCACTGGAGTGATTTGCGGTGTTCGTGTAGAAGAAATCGAAGACAACTTTATGAAAAAGCTACGTTATATGGATAAAGTAGTAGATGAACTCGCCAAAGGGAAAAGTCTGGAAAAGATTAAAAGAATAACCTCATAACTCGTGGACATAATGAAGCTTTATGTGTCCAGACTGAGTCCAATTCTTGCATTTACTAAGGGAATTTGTTATTATTAAAGAACAATATTGAATATGAATTCCCAAAGGGGAGTAGCGTCGGTGCAAACCGAAACAAAGTCGTCATTCCGTGAGCATTAATCTCACCGGCTTTGTTGACATGGATATGACATGTTTAGCAAGACCTTTGCCAGATTTGGCAGGGGTCTTTTTAATACGCTACATACAAGCATTGAAAGATGTTCATGCTGGAGGGAAAATCATACTATCTATCGATTACCGTAGCGTCTTATTCGTTTCGAATCAAAAAATATTGCTTTTGATATCAAGCGTCATATTTAACTATTGGAGAAGGAGCTAAAATGGAATTCTACAACAAAGAAACAGAGCTTGTCCTTGAGGAATTGCAGACAACCGTTGAAGGTCTAACGGAGCAAGAAGTCAAAGAAAGACAAGAACGAGACGGCTTTAATGAGCTGAAGAGTAAAGACAAAGTTCCAACTTGGAAAATATTACTGGACACTTTTAAAGATCCGATGGTTATTGTCCTGCTGATTGTTACCATTGTTCAGCTGGCATTAGGCGAAGTGGTTGAAGCCTGCATCATTCTTGGTGTAGTATTAATCAGCTCAATCGTCACTGTGATACAAACCAAAAAAGCAGAAAGTTCATTGGATGCCTTGAAACAAATTTCGGCGCCCCATGCAAAAGTGTTACGTAATGGTGAAAAAATAACGATTCCAGCACGTGAACTTGTTGTGGGTGACCTTGTCTTGCTTGAAGCAGGGGACTTTGTTCCTGCCGATGGACGTGTCTTGACTTGTAAGAGCTTGCGTGTAGAAGAAGGCATGTTAACAGGTGAGTCCGAAGCAGTTGAAAAGACAGATGTAGCGCTTGAAGGGGAACTTCCTTTAGGCGACCGTAAAAATATGCTCTACAGTGGAGCGCTCACTGTTTATGGGCGTGGAGAATTTATCGTTACCGGTACCGGAAGTCAAACAGAGATTGGTAAAATCGCCACGCTCCTTGAAACGGCTGAAGATAAACAAACACCCTTGCAACAAAAACTGGAGAAATTCAGTAAACAACTGGGTATTGCTATCCTGATTCTCTCTGTTGCTATCTTTGCAATTCAAGCGGCACGTATCTTCTTTGCTGGAGACGGTGCAAATATTGAAGTGAAGATGTTAGATGCCTTCATGTTTGCTGTTGCTGTCGCTGTTGCCGCAATTCCAGAGGCACTTTCTTCAATTGTAACGATTGTCCTTTCAGTAGGTACAAACAAAATGGCAAAACAACATGCTATCATTCGTAAGTTGCCTGCAGTTGAAACTTTAGGTTCAACAAGTGTTATCTGTACGGATAAAACAGGGACATTAACCCAAAACAAAATGACGGTTGTCGATTACTTTTTGCCTACAACCACAAAAGAAACTTTCCCAGATCAGCCAGAAACTTGGACGTCGGACGAAGCACTGCTGATTGAAGCAGCTGTCTTGTGTAATGACTCAAGTATCAATGAAGAAGGGCAAGAGCTCGGCGATCCAACAGAAGTTGCACTTATTGCTTTTAGCAACAAGGTAGGTAAACCTTATCAAGAACTTCGTGAAGCTTACCCTCGTTTAGCAGAACTTCCTTTTGATTCCGACCGTAAGTTGATGTCAACGATTAACCTTATTGATGATGAAAAACTCATGTTGACTAAGGGTGGACCAGACGTGATGTTTGCACGTTGTTCGAAAGTTCTTATCAACGGTCAAGTCCAAGACTTTACTGAAGAATTAAAAGCAGAATTCCAAAAACAAAATGAAGCATTCAGTAACAAAGCACTCCGTGTTTTGGCTTATGCTTACAAACCTTTGGCGCAAGACAAAGAAGTTCTGGATTTGGAAGATGAAAATGACTTGATCTTGATTGGTTTAACAGCCATGATTGACCCACCACGTGAAGCTGTTTATGATTCAATTGCGGAAGCGAAAAAAGCAGGTATCCGTACAGTGATGATTACGGGTGACCATAAAACAACAGCGCGTGCGATTGGGCAAGATATCGGTCTCTTTGGGGAAAACGACATTGCTGTGACTGGGCAAGAATTAGATGCTATGTCAGAGCAAGAGTTGGATGACAACTTGGCGAAAATCTCTGTTTATGCGCGTGTGTCACCGGAAAACAAGATTCGTATTGTTCGCGCATGGCAGAAGAAAGCAAATGTTACTGCGATGACTGGTGACGGAGTTAATGACGCCCCAGCCTTGAAACAAGCCAATATTGGTATTGCTATGGGTTCAGGGACAGACGTTGCCAAAGATGCATCATCAATGATTTTGACCGATGATAACTTCGTTTCTATTGTTAATGCTGTAGCGGTTGGACGTACAGTCTACGATAATATCAAAAAATCAATTGGTTACCTCTTCTCAGGTAACTTAGGGGCGATTATTACCATTGTTTTTGCCTTAGTTATGAACTGGGCAAGTCCATTTACAGCCCTGCAATTGCTCTTCATCAACTTGGTAAATGACTCTGTACCAGCGATTGCCTTGGGTATGGAAAAAGCAGAACCCAATGTCATGAAGAAAAAACCACGTCCTTCTGACGAAGGTATCTTCGAAGGCGGTTTGATGGCAAGTGTTGCGGTTCGTGGTGTATTGATTGGTATTGCAGCGATTATTTCTCAATATATCGGGATGCAAGTTTCAGATGAGTTGGGTGTAGCTATGGCCTTCACGACTCTAATCTTGGCACGTAGCTTACAAACTTTCACAGCACGTTCAAATTCACAAACAATCCTTTCATTGGGCCTCTTCTCTAACAAATATGTTTTAGGTGCGGTAGTATTCTGCCTTGGACTTTACAGCTTGACAACTTTACCTTTCACACGTGAATTCTTCAGCATTCCGGCAAACTTCAGTATGCACTACTGGTTACTTGCTGCTGGTCTTGCTTTAGGTGCTGTCTTGATGATGGAAATCATCAAAGCACTTCGCGTACTTGTTAGTCAGAAAAAAGCAAAAGCAACAGTAAACAAAGTAGGTTAATTATCCTTTAAGAAAATTAAAAAAACGCTCCCAGCTTTTGGAGCGTTTTTTTTTTAGTTAAAGATAATAGCAATAAACAGAGTCAAAGCCAAGCTGCCATTGTAAAGAATTAGATTTTTAATTTGATAATGAAAGGTTTCGCTTTTGACTTGCTTGTGGAGGAATTTTTTCATATTAGGAATCAACTCGAAGAGGATGAGCAGCATTAAGGCAGACCATATAGGCAAGATACCTAAGATTATCGCTAGACTAACACAAAGAGCAGGAATGATATACATGACTTTATAAAGTACTAAGCTGGCAGGAATTTTAAGATAATAAGGTAAGGTGAAACGTTGATTGCGAATGTCTTGTTCCAAATCACAAATGTTATCGGAAAGCATGACATTGAAGTTCTGACAGAAACACATAATACCTATGAGAACAATCGGAAGAAGTTGGGAAAAATCCCACGTCCAGTTCATTTTCCAGCCGTCAAATTGAATGAAAAAGTACTGTAAATCATAAGAATTAATATACACAGCGAGAAAGAAACCGAAAAATCCTTCACATAGGCCAGCTAAAAATTCACCTAAAGGAAAGCGACTGAAAGCAAAGGGGCCATATGTATAAAAGATTGCTACAAGAAAGCAGAGGCCGCCAACGGGTAAAATGGCAAGATTGGTGATAAGCATAACTGCAAGCCCAACTACGATATCGATGAAAAGAAAGAGCAGGCAAATTTTTAGTGCTAACTTAGGGTTGATATTGCGATTGCTAATGATATTTTGCTGGGTTTTATATTCTGGATCCAGCGCTTTATGGTAGTCCATCAAATTATTCCATGCGGAAACAAAAAGATTGATGGCAGCAAGACCGATCAGAAAAAGAAGGGTTGGTAAAAGATGAAAAGAGTGAAAATACCATAGCGAGAACATAATTCCTGCAAGTGGCGAAAGCAGAGCCACGGGTAAGGTTTGGATTCTTGTAAAGTTAAGAAATGTTTTGACGTTCATAATGAGAATTATATCACAAAAAAAAGAGGCATTCTTAGTTGGAAAGAAAGATAGACAGTGCTCCAAGCTAGAGTACTCAAATCTCTTCAGTAAAAAGTTAAATTATAATTCTTTTTGCATATTAATATCAGTAATTTCAAAACCCATTTTTTTATAGACGTGTAAAGCTCTAGAGTTACTTCCAAAGACATGTAAAGCTAGGGATGAAAAGCCAAGTTGTTTAGCTTGTAAACTAATTAATTCAAGAGACGTAGAGCCGAAACCTTGATTTTGAAATTCTTCATAAATTTCGAAATCATAAATAAAAGCAGTTCGAGCATTGTCTGTACTTTGAGCCGTCCAAATATAACCAATGACTTCTCCCTTTTCAAGGATAGAATAAAAATAGTTATTGGGGGTTTGGAGGCCTTCAGGCAGGAGTAAATTGTATTCTGCCTGAGCCTTTGAAAAAGCCTGTTCTTCAGCCCAAGTACCGTTTAGGACTTTTTCTTTAGCAAAGGTTTCTACGGCGGAGAGCATGTAGTGTTGAAATCTTTCTTGTGTCATTTCAATAAGTTTTAGCATAATTCTCCTTAATTTAAAAAAACATCTGGTATGGGTGAGCTTAGTTTTTCCTAAATTATACCATAGGCGAGGATAAAGAAGTGATGTATAAATATTGGCCACATGGGGAAATCTCCCCATTATTTTGTCTTTAACTTTTATGAGGTATAATAGAGAAAGCGAAAAAAGTAGAAAAGGGCTGAAATTAGTGAAATTTTTACATACATCAGATTGGCACATTGGCAGAACCTTGAACGGTTGGAGTCTTTTAGAAGAGCAAAAGCACGCCTTTAAAATTATGCTGGCCGCAGCCAAGCAAGAAAAGGTTGACGGTATCATTATTGCAGGAGATCTTTATGACCGGACAGTTCCGAGCGCAGCAGCTGTGACGACCTTTAACGAAATGCTGCGAGAAATGAATATTCAGGAGAATTTTCCTATTTATGCAATTTCGGGAAATCACGACGGAGCACGACGACTAAATTATGGGCGTGAATGGATGGAATTTAACCATTTGCATTTGAATACATTATTAGAAGAAGCTTTTGTACCCATTGAAACAGCGGAGATTCAGATGTTCTTGCTTCCTTACTTTGATCCAGCTGATGCGCGTGTTTATTTTTTACAAGCGGGTATGCCGGAAGAGGAAGTGAAAGAAATTAAAACCTTGTCTCAGGCATTAGAACTAGTACTTGAAAAAATGCGAGAAGCCTTTCACCCTGAGAAAAAACAAATTTTAGTGACTCACTTTGCTGTGAGCCCTTCTGCAGATCAGGAGATTGAGCTGACAAGTGAAACCAAGTCCAAAGCTGGGGGGCTAGCTACTGTCACAGTCCAGCAGTTTGTGGATTTTGACTACGTTGCTTTGGGGCATATTCATACACATCATGCTTCACCCAGTGAGACAGTGCGTTATTCAGGAAGTCCTGTCAAATTTAATATCAAAGAAGCGAAAACGAAAAAAGGCTATTATATCGTAAATGTGGCGGATAAGGTTGAGACTGAGTTTTTCGAAATTCAACCGCAGACGGATTTGGTTGCTCTTGCTGAAGAGTGGGAAACGCTTATTGATCCAGAGTTTTACCAGCAACAACCTTTAGAATCTGCTTGGTTTGCTATATGTATTAAAAACTTTGACCGCTTTGCTCATGCTGGGCAAAATTTACGTGCCCAACTTCAGAAAATCTATGGCACTATTGTCGAACTGGATTATGAAGATAAAGAACGCATCATAGAGCATGAAACCCATCAAAATATGGAAATGATGAGTGAGGAAGAAATCGTGCAAAATTTCTACCAACAGGTGGCAGGAGAGGTACTTAGTCCATTTCAGCGAACTTTTATCGAAGAAACTTTTATTGACTTGAGAGGGGAGAAGTAGACATGAAACCAATTTACTTAGAAATGAATTATTTCGGACCTCATGCTCACTCGGAAATTGATTTTAGAGCTTTAGATGAAGCACCATTATTTTTGATTAGCGGCGATACGGGTGCCGGAAAATCTACGATTTTTGATGCAATGACTTATGCTCTTTTTGACAAGACGACAGGAGATCGTGAAGCGAGAGAAATGCGCAGCCAGTTTGCACAACCAGACCAACATACCGAAGTCATTTTCTATTTTGAGCAAGGTAACTTTCTTTATAAGGTACAACGCTGTCCTGAGCAAGAAGTCTTTAAGAAAAGAGGGACAGGTACTAAGACGGAAAAAAGTCAAGCCAGCTTAGCTATTGTAGATAGGGTATTTGGCATAGAGCAAGCCAGCTTGGCTACAAAACCGGTCGATGTTGCCAGTGAAATATATGGTCTTTTAAACCTCAGCGCCGAGCAGTTCAAGAAAATCATTTTACTTCCACAAAATGACTTCTCACGTTTTTTAAAATCAGCCACCAATGAAAAAGAAGAAATTCTGAAGAAAATTTTTGGTACGGCAATTTTTACGGTCTTTTCTGAGGAAGTGCGGAATCAATACACAAAAAACAATCAAGAAAACGCAGCTCTTGATTCAATCTTGCAAAGCCAATATAGCTCTTCTGTCTGGACGGAGGAAGAAGCCAAGGCTTTGGAAGAATGTCCAGATAAGGAAAAATTTGAAAAAGCGACAGAATTTCTAGAGCAAAAGCAGATGCAAGAAAGCAAGGCTCGTGACTTAGCAAAAATAGCGCAGCAACAAGTAGAAACTGTCGATAAAGCTTACGAAGATGCCTTGCTGCTGGAACAAGAGTTCCTTGAAGCAGAAAAGACTCAAAAAGAATATCAGGAAAAAATAGCAGAGCAGGCAGCGCTCTATGAGCAACAGAAAGAAGCCTACGAAGCCCGCAGCTGGGCGCAACAATTTAAGGATATTTTACGTGACTTGGAAGAGGTTGAAAAAGAATTAGAAGCTAACCAAGTACGTGAAGCTGATTATCGCTCAAAAGCCGAGCAAGAGCAGAAAATACTTGGAGAAGTGAAAAAACGTGAGCAAGACTTAGATCAGAAAGCTTCAGAATTTGGAGAAAAAGATAAGGATATTGAAGAGCTGACTCGCACGATTACGCAAGCCGAGCAGGCAGAAAAACTTATCCGGCAGAAAAAAGATTTGGAGAAAAAGATTGTCCACTTGCAGCTTAAGCAAAGTGAGACAGATGTGCCCCTAAAAGAAGCACAAGTCAAACTTGAACAATTACAAAAAGAGATCCTTGATGAGAGTATCTTGCAGGCGGAAAAAGATGCTTTAAGTCGTCTAAAGTTGGACTTTCACCAGCAACTTTCTCCCTTAGCAGAATATTTGGAGCGCTTAAAACAAGAAAATCAACTTGCACAAAAGGAATTAAACTTTGCTGAGGAAAACATTACGACACTGCAGCAAGATTTCATGCTCAAACAGGAAAGTTATCAGGAAAAGCGAAAATTACGTCAAAGTCTCATGATTGCTCAACTGCAAAAGGAACTCGAAGATGGGTTACCATGTAAAGTTTGTGGTGCTACAGAACATCCTTTATCACATGTTGAGCTTGATGTTTCTGACGATGACTTAAAAGAAGCTATGCAACAAGTTGACAAAGCTCAAGAAGCCTTTGCTGCTGCAGAAGAAAGGCAAGAAAAGGCTCAAAGCGAACTTGAAATGGCTCAAAAAAAAGCTGCAGAAAAAGCTGAAACACTGCAAGAAATGGAGCAGAAGTTTGACCAAGCCTACAGTCAGTTTTGTCAGGCACATGAAGACAGTTTTCCTAAAGTGTTTAGTCGCCAAGAGCTCAATATCATTTTTCAAGCTCGAGAAGACAGTTATAGGCAGAAAAGCACTGCACAAAAAGAACGTTCTCTGGAAAAAGACAAGCTGTCTGTTTTAGTAGAAAACTTAGAAGCTGAACGTCAAGGGTTGTTTCAGGAGAGCGATAAAGTCAAGGCACAGCTCGAAACAATCGCTCAAAGTTTAGCTGAGTTTGGGCAACTGCAATCCAGTCAAGCTCTAAAAGAGCAGAAGGTTATATTGCGCCAAGAAGTCGATAACTATTATACAGAGTGCCAAGAGGTGCGTGAGAAGATAATTGCCCTTGAAAAGCGTTATGCAGAACAGAAAGCAAAACATGAAGAACGTCTGATGCGTATTGAAGAGCAAAAACTGAAGCTTCAAGAAGGACAGCGCATTATCCACAAAGCATTGGCAGCCCCAAATGCTTGGACCAGTGATTTAGTCACGCTGAAAAATTGGCTTGCAGAGGATAAACTTCCTGAAATTTCCAAGTTTATTAATACTTATGAACTTGAAGAGAAACGCTTGAATCGTGCTTTAGCAAAGTATGAGGAAAAATTAAGCGGTAAGCAAAGACCTGATCTTACTGAGTTGAGAGAAGAAAAGCAAGCCTTAAACGAGCGCTATAGCCAAGCGCAAAAGACAGTTATTGAGCTATCCAATACACGACAACAACTCGAAACAACGGTTGCTAAGATTGAACAAATACTTGAGACACAAGAAAAGGCAGCGGATAAGGCGCGTGAAATGACTAAGCTCTACAATGCGATAGCAGGAAAAACAGGAGATAAGCTCAAGCTTGAAACCTTTGTTGTCCAACATTATCTTGAAAAAGTTTTGATTTATGCTAACCAGCATTTCATCAATCAACTTTCCAATAACCGCTATCGCTTTGAGTTGGCCAAAGAATCCGCCAATAAAAGGCGCGATCATGGCTTGGACATCAGCATCTATGATAATGAGACAGGCGCCTCACGTTCATCCAATACTTTGTCGGGTGGAGAAACCTTTATTGCTGCTCTGTCAATAGCATTAGCACTGAGTGAAGTAGTCCAGAATTCTGCGCAAGGGGTTCAAATAGAAGCACTTTTCGTCGATGAAGGATTTGGCTCACTTGATCAAGAAACACTCCAAAAAGCCATGACAGCGCTCGAACAAATAGGAGAAAATCGTCTTGTTGGCCTTATCAGTCACGTAGAAGAAATGAAAGATTCAATCGCACAGCAACTACGTGTCGAAAAAGTCGGAGACGGACAAAGTCAGGTAAAACTCTTTTCGAAATAAAATCTTTTAGTCAGAAATCAAGATAAAAAGTTCCGACTGCTTTCCAAAGTAGCCTTTTGAGAAAAACAATGAAATATGGTAAAATAGTAGAGTTCAAAACTCTACTCACAAAGGAGTGTGGAGTGAGATGTATGGGAAAAAGCTTTTCCAGCAAACAGCAGTAAAAAATGATGAAGTTTAGTCCTGCTGGAAAATCGAACTCGAACCAAATAGAAGAGCGCATGCTTTTAGGAAGAAATAGGAAAAATAAAAATGAGCTTGTTTTTAGATACAGCTAGAATTGAAGTAAGAGCTGGTAAAGGTGGAGACGGAGCAGTCGCTTTCCGTCGTGAAAAATACGTACCAGACGGTGGTCCTGCTGGTGGAGATGGCGGACGCGGTGGTGATATTATCTTCCGTGTCGATGAAGGGCTTTCTACTCTGATGGACTTTAAATACAACCGTATTTTCCGTGCGAAACCAGGTGAAAAAGGTATGAACAAAGGGATGCACGGACGTGGAGCAGAAGATTTGATTGTTAAAGTTCCGCAAGGAACCACAGTCAAAGACAATGAAACAGGACAAGTAATTGTGGACTTGATTGACAAAGGTCAAGAGTTTGTCGTTGCTAAAGGTGGTCGTGGCGGACGTGGAAACATTCGCTTTGCAACACCACGTAACCCTGCACCAGAAGTTGCTGAAAACGGTGAACCAGGGGAGCAAAAATGGCTTATGCTTGAATTACGCGTCCTTGCTGATGTTGGTTTAGTAGGTTTCCCTTCTGTAGGTAAATCAACGCTTTTGAGTGTTGTCTCTAATGCACGACCAAAGATTGGAGCTTATCACTTTACCACAATCACACCAAATATTGGTATGGTCCAAATCGGCTACGGTGACAGTTTCGTTATGGCGGACATGCCTGGACTGATTGAAGGCGCACACTCAGGTGCAGGTTTAGGGATTCAGTTCTTACGTCACATCGAGCGTACACGAGTTCTCTTGCATGTTTTGGATATGTCAGGCATCGAGGAACGTGACCCTTACGAAGATTATGTAACCATCAATAAGGAATTGGAAAGTTACAATCTTCGCTTGCTTGAACGTCCACAATTGATTGTGGCCAACAAAATGGATATGCCAGATGCGCCAGAGATTCTTGCAGATTTCAAGAAAAAGTTAGCTGAAAATCTACCTGAAGGGCAAGAAATGCCTCAAATATTTGAAGTTTCTGGTCTAACAAAAACAGGCTTGCAAGGTCTGTTGGCACGTACAAGTGAACTCTTAGCTGAAACACCAGAATTCTTGTTGTATGAAGACGAAGACTTCATCGATGAAGAAGCATACTATGGCTTTGAAGAAGAAGAAAAACCATTCAGTATTTCACGTGATGATGATGCCGCTTGGCGCTTGTCTGGTACTAAGCTTGAGAAACTCTTCAAGATGACTAACTTTGACCGTGACGAATCTGTCATGAAATTTGCGCGTCAACTCCGTTCAATGGGTGTTGATGAACAACTTCGTGCAGCAGGTGCACGTGATGGTGATTTGGTACGTATCGAGAAATTTGAGTTTGAATTTGTAGATTAATAGCGTAGGAGGATTGAGATGGGCTTTAAGATTATTTCTGACCGTGATGAAAACGGTGAATTTATTGCCTCAGCAGATTTTTGGACAGATGAACGGATTGATGCTTTGATTAAGAAATATAATCCCTCAGGTAAACTCCGTCTCTCTAAAGCTGCACAAGAAACAAACGAAAAAGAAGATGAATAAAAAGAAGACCATGTTTTTCATGGTTTTTATTTTTATAACATGGGAGAAAACAAGAGCAATTAGCTTGAATTTATAATTTAGTCTTGCTAAGCTAAATGAAGCAAGTTAAGAAACGAAAAGGAGAACACATGGCAGTAAAACTTTTTATCGCCCAAACATTAGACGGGTATATCGCTGATAAGCAGGATAATTTGGATTGGCTGATGGCTGTTGAAGGAGAAGGAGACAATGGTATATCGCGATTTCTCTCATCTGTAGATATTGTTATCATGGGCAGCAGAACTTACCAATGGCTTTTAGATCAAAAGTTAGAAACATGGCCCTATGAGGATAAAATGACTTATGTATTTTCAAGACAAACTTGGGAAGACAAAACCAATATCAAGTTTGTGCATCCAAGTAATCTAACATCATTTGTCAAAGAGCTTCAAGGAGAAATCTGGTTAGTTGGTGGCGGTCAGCTGATTAAGGATTTCATGGAAGCTGACCTTATCGACGAGTACCAAGTAACAATTGCTCCAGTTATTTTGGGAGAAGGTATCCCGCTCTTTCCACAAGGTAATTATGCGGCAGACTTAGAGTTACAAGGAACAACAAGATACGGACAATTTGTTGAATTGGCTTATAAGCGCAAAACGAAAGCGAAAAGTTAGTTAAAATATATTTTCTCTCTTAGGAAATTTTTAAAGCTAAAATATGGATTTGACTTAAAATACTCCATATGGAATAATAAATTTATGAAAAAAATAGCGATTATTGGTGGCGGCATCATCGGCATGACCTTGGCCAATTACTTAGATACAGAAAAATTTGACATTACAGTTTTTGATTCTGGCAAACATCAGGCGACAGGTGCCAGTGCAGGGATTATTTCTCCTTGGCTGTCCAAACGAAGAAACAAACAATGGTATGCTTTAGCTAAAGATGGTGCTGCCTTTTTTGAGCAACTGGTCAAAGACTTGAGTTTAGATGAAAACATTTACGAAAAGTGTGGGACGCTCTTCGTCAGAAGTCCACAAGCGCTTCAAGACCTCGAACAGCTTGCTTTAGAGCGACGTGCAACGGCACCAGAGATTGGGGAAGTGCGCCATCTCACCAAAGAAGAAACGACAGACATGCTGCCTTTGCTAAAACCTGTCGAAAGCTTATACATCTCTGGAGGCGCACGACTTGATGGAAAAGCTTACTTGCAACATCTTCGGGAACGTGCCCAAACACGCGGTGTTCGTGTAATAAGCGAAGAAGCCCAAGTCAAGAAGGAGAAGGCAAAATGGCGTGTGACTTCAGTGCAAGAGGAGGTGGAAGTAGATGAACTTGTTTTGACACCGGGACCAGCATTGAAAACTTTACTGGATCAACTGGGTTATACAGCCAAGGTCTCGCCCCAGAAAGGGCAACTGTTGTCTTTTGAGACCAATTTTGAAACAGAGAAATGGCCGGTTGCTTTCTTAGAAGGTGAAGCCGACTTGATTCCTTTTCAAAATGGCCGTCTACTCTTGGGCGCAACGCATGAAAATGAAGCAGGTTGGGATTTAGAACCGACACAAGAAGCTTTTGAGCAACTGACTAAAGGCGTGCAGACCTTCTTAAAGGAAGATTATTTTGCAGACACAGCTTATAGCTATCGTGTCGGGACCCGCGCATACACTGCTGATTTTGCTCCCTTCTTTGGACCTATAGTACAAGAGAGAGGTTTGAATATTGCGAGTGGGTTAGGTTCCTCAGGACTAACTACAGGACCTTACATTGCCTATCTTTTAGCGCAACATTTAAATGCAGATAATTCAAAATGGGAGATGAGTCATTATCAAAAGGAAATGAATCTCTATGTGAATAAAAAAGAAGAATGAGCTTAAAAAACATTTCAAAACAAAAGACGTCTTGTAGGGTGTGTTATAATAGAAAAGATAGATTTAAAAAACAGAAAGATAATAATGGCAAAAATATCAGATTTAATTATTAATACACCAGAAAAAAACGAAGTTGAAGGCGTTTTTCATAAGCATCCGAAGGGATTTGGCTTTGTGAACCCGCTCGATGCGATTGACAAGAGTAATGACATTTTCATCTCACCAAAATTCACCAAATCAGCAATGGATGGAGATACAGTCCTTGTTCGTGTGCTTCATCAAAAAAATGCTAAACGTGGTGCAGATGGACAGATAATCAAAATCACAAAACGTTCAGTGACGGAAACTGTTGGGAGCTATCAAAGCTTATCTAGCCGTCAAAGCAAACTTACAGGCTACAAAGGCACGATTCAACTCTACAATGATAAAATCACAGATCCTTTATACATCAAGCAACCGCTGCCTGAAGTACAAGAAGGTGATGTTGTCCGTGTCAAAGTAACGCAACATCCTGATGAAAATAAAGCATTTGAAGGTCAAATGTTAGAAATTATCGGACACAAGGATGATGTGGGGATTGATATTTTGGAAGTGCTTTGCGCTATGAAAATTCCGCAAGAATTTACAGCAGAAACAATGGCTCAGACCGAAGCAATCCCAGAAGAATTAACGGAAGAAGATTTTGTAGGGCGTGACGATTATCGCTCAGAAATCACTTATACGATTGATGGCGAAGATTCTAAAGACTTGGATGATGCCATTCATGTTAAGAAGTTAGACAACGGAAATTATGAACTGGGTGTTCATATCGCTGACGTTTCTCACTATGTCACTGACGGTTCACCTTTGGATGAGGAAGCTTTTGCACGTGCTACATCTGTCTATGTTACCGATCGTGTCGTGCCAATGTTACCTGTTAAGCTGTCCAATAATCTTTGTTCACTAAATGAAGCGCAAGAGCGGTTGACGATGTCCTGTGTGATGGAAATCAATAATTCCGGTAAAATTATCAATTATAAGATTGGTCCGTCTGTGATTAAGACAACTTATCGTATGACTTATTCAACAGTAAACAAGATGCTCAATAAAGGGCAAGAAGGACATCGCGAAAGTCTAGAGCAATTCCCTAAAATTGTAGATTCTGTCGCTATCGCTGGGGAACTTCACGCGCTACTCGAAGAGATGCGTCATCAACGTGGCATGATCGAATTTGACGAAAGTGAAGCAAAAGTTATCTTGGATGAAAAAGGACATGCGATTGATGTTGTGAAACGTGAACGTGGTACAGCAGAACGTATGATTGAATCCTTCATGTTGGCAGCCAACGAAACTGTTGCCCTTGATTTCCAAAAGAAAAAATTGCCGTCACTTTACCGCGTACATGACAAGCCGAAAGAAAAAGCATTTGCTAAATTAATGGAAAAGGCTGCTGATGCGGGCTTTAGCTTGAGTTCAAACTCTCATGAAGCTGTAAATTACTTTGCGGAAGAGATTAAAGGAACAGCTTTTGAAAAAACACTAACGTATCAATTACGCCACACGATGTCGACAGCTCTGTATTCAGAAAAAAATACACAGCACTATGGATTAGCTGCGACAGACTACACCCACTTTACCAGTCCGATTCGTCGTTATCCGGACTTGATTGTGCACCGTTTACTTCATCTTTATCCAAAAGATCACTCAAACCGTACGAAAGAAGAATGGAAAGAACGTTTACCTGAAATCGCTAAACAGTCTTCTGATATGGAACATCGCGCAGTTGTGACGGAACGAATCGTGGATGCTATGAAAAAAGCGGAGTACATGCAAGATCATATCGGTGAAGTTTACTCAGCAACCGTAACTGGTGTTCAAAAATTTGGCCTCTTCATGGAACTTGATAATACGGTTCAAGGTTTGATTCGTACGGTCAATCTTCACACAGGTGTTGAAGAAGCCATTGAATTCGATGAAGAAGAAGATATCTTCAAAGGTAAAAAATCTGAGAAAACTTATCGTATGGGGGATGTCCTAAAAATTCGTGTCATTTCAGCCAATAAACGTAAGGGAACCGTTGATTTTGAAGAAATTATTGAAGAATAATAAAAAAAGTTCTATCCTTCAAGATAGAGCTTATTTTTTTTAATATAATCGATAACAGATTGAGGCATGAGGTAAACCGGCTCGATTCCATCTTTAAACATCTTACGTAAAGAAGTACTGGAAGCAAAAGAAAGAGGTAAGTCCACCCATTGGACAGGATAAAGACTTTCAATAGCTTCAGTTGAACGTTGAACAGCAACAAACTGAACCAAGTCAAGTAAGGCATCAATCTTGTACCATTTCGGAAGATATTCCACCATATCGCTACCAATGATAAAATAAAAATCAGTATCTGGATAAGCTTGAGTGAGGTGCTTCATCGTGTCATAGGTGTAAGATTTCCCACCACGTGCAACTTCTCCCAACTCAAGTGATAAACGTGGACTATCTGCAATCGCCAGCTCCAGCATTTTCACACGATGCTCAGCCGAGATTGTTTTTTTCTCATCAATATGGGGAGGAAGAGCCTCGGGCATGAGCCAAACTTTATCTAATTCAAGACGTTGAGCGACCTGATCAGCCATCATCAGATGGGTAAAGTGGACCGGGTTAAAGTTACCGCCCAAAATTCCGATTTTATTTCTTTTTGCTTGTTCCATTAGTGGATATATAGCTCCTTTTTAATTCTTTTCATATTATACCAGAAAAGCCCACTTTCATCAGTCACATGAGCATTTTCAAATAAGAAAATAATAATTTATTGAGTTTAAACTCATGAAGAATTTAAGAAGCATTGAGATAATTTCAACATGAAGATAGAAATGTCCCTGAATATTTGTAAATAAAGGTGATGACAATACAATTTACCGTCAAATTTTGTTAAAATAGAGTTAGAATATAATTTGTCACTCATAAAAGGAGTCACCATGTCACTATATCCAGACGATAGTTTAACTTTACATACAGATCTTTACCAAATAAATATGATGCATACCTATTGGGAGCTTGGACGTCATAATCGCAATTCTGTTTTTGAAGTCTTTTTCCGTTCAATGCCTTTTGAAAACGGCTATGCTATTTTTGCAGGTCTGGAACGCATGGTTAACTACTTGAACAATCTAAGATTTACCGAAACAGATATTTCTTATCTCCGTGATTTAGATTATCCTGAGGATTTTTTGAACTATCTGGCACAGCTTCGCTTTACAGGTACAGTCCGCTCTGTCCAAGAAGGAGAACTCGTTTTTGCCAACGAACCTTTGGTTCAGATAGAAGGACCGCTGGCTGAATGTCAGCTTATCGAAACGGCTGTCCTCAATATCATTAATTTCCAAACACTGATTGCAACCAAGGCATCACGCATCAAGTCTGTGATTGGTGATGATCCTTTGCTTGAGTTTGGTACACGCCGTGCCCAAGAAATGGACGCTGCTATTTGGGGGACACGTGCGGCCTATATTGGTGGTGCAGATGCCACAAGTAATGTGCGTGCGGCTAAGATTTTTGGCATTAAACCAAGCGGAACACATGCTCATGCTTTAGTTCAGAGCTATGGCAACGATTATGAAGCTTTTAAAGCTTATGCACAGACACATAAAGATTGTGTTTTCCTTGTGGATACATATGATACTTTGAACATTGGTGTTCCCGCAGCTATTCGTGTGGCACGTGAATTTGGTGACAAAATTAATTTCCAAGGTGTCCGCATTGACTCTGGAGATATGGCCTATATCTCGAAAAAAGTACGTAAGCAGCTGGATGAAGCTGGCTTTACTGATGCCAAAATCTATGCTTCAAATGACTTGGACGAGTCAACAATTTTGAACTTGAAAATGCAGAGAGCGAAGATTGATGTTTGGGGTGTAGGTACCAAGCTCATCACGGCTTATGATCAGCCTGCGCTTGGTGCTGTCTACAAGCTCGTCTCAATGGAGGATGATCAGGGCGAAATGCAAGACACCATCAAACTGTCGAGCAACGCAGAGAAAGTTTCCACGCCTGGGAAAAAGCAAATCTGGCGTATCACAAGAGAAAGTGACGGTAAGTCTGAAGGAGATTATATTACTTTTGACGGTGAAAGACCAGACCAGAGTGAGGAAATCTATATGTTCCATCCTGTGCATACCTTTATTAATAAAAATGTACGTGACTTTACTGCTAAACCCCTACTTAAAGAAATTTTTGTCAAAGGCCAGCAAGTTTATCCTTTGCCTACCTTAGAAGAAATCAAAACTTTTGCTGAAGCCAACTTGACCGAACTTTGGGATGAATATAAGCGCAACCTCAATCCCCAACCATATCCCGTTGACTTATCACAAGAATTATGGAACCATAAGATGCGTTTGATTAGTCAAGTACGCACCAAGGTTTCTGGAATGAAATTGGATTGATACTATGAGAATAAAAAATATTGAATTAGGACATGCTGAAGCATTTGGTCAGCTCCAAATGGAAATTTTTCAAGAAAATAACTTTATGCTGGTTGAACCGGACGAACATAAAACTAAACTTCATGAATTAGCCAATCAAGTTGCCTCAACGGACTTTTTGATGGGCGCCGACAATGATCAAGGTGAATTAGTTGCCTTCTTAGCTGCCTATCGGGGCACTTACCGTCGCAATAGACATTGTGCTAAAATTGTCATTGCTGTGCTTAAGGATTATCGTCGTCAAGGGATTGCGAGCCGGCTCTTTGCAGCTTTAGAAGAATGGGCACGTAAAGAAGGAGTTTCACGTTTAGAACTCACGGTGGCAATGAACAACAGTGCAGCTATTTCATGTTATAAAACAAACGGTTTTGTGATTGAAGGAGTACGTAGCCAATCTCTTAAAATCAATGATGAATGGGTTGATGAATTTTATATGGCTAAAATTTTGGAGTGAATATGTCTTTACAAGAAAAAATTATCAAAGAACTAGGTGTTAAACCAACAATCGATGCACAAGAAGAAATCCGTAAATCAGTGGATTTCCTCAAAGACTACTTAAAGAACTATCCGTTTATTAAAACCTATGTTTTAGGAATTTCTGGAGGGCAAGATTCAACATTGGCTGGCCGCTTGGCACAGATTGCCATGGAAGAAATGCGTGCAGAAACGGGAAACGAAGCTTATACATTTGTAGCTATTCGTCTGCCTTATGGTACACAAGCAGATGAAGATGATGCGCAAAGAGCACTGGACTTTATTAAACCAGATAAAAGTTTAGTTGTGAATATCAAAGAAGCTGTTGATGCTCAAGTTGCGGCTTTAGAAGCGACTGGTGTGGAGATTTCTGACTTTAACAAAGGAAATATCAAAGCCCGTCAACGCATGATTAGTCAATATGGGGTTGCTGGAGGGATGCAAGGTGCTGTTTTGGGAACAGATCATGCAGCTGAAAATATTACTGGCTTTTATACGAAATTTGGTGATGGTGGCGCTGATCTGTTGCCGCTCTTCCGTCTCAATAAACGTCAAGGTAAAATGTTACTCGCTGCTTTGGGTGCCGAACCTTCTCTTTATGAAAAAGTTCCAACAGCAGACTTGGAAGATGGTAAGCCCGGTTTGGCAGATGAAGTTGCTTTGGGCGTGACTTATGAGGATATCGACAACTATACAGAAGGACGATCAATCAGCCCCGAGGCACAAGAAAAAATCGAAAATTGGTATCTTAAAACGGAACACAAACGTCACTTACCTATTACCGTTTTTGATGATTTTTGGAAATAATATATAAGAAGACGTGAGCGATTAAGCTGGCGTTTTTTTATACGTAAATCAATAAAATGAGGGTTGAGAGTATGGTATAATAGAGTAGTACAAACGCTTACAGGAGGGATATTATGTCCTATATTGAGATAAAAGATGAATCAAAAATATATCAATCCGGTGGAGAGAAAATCTATGCCAATGATCACGTAAACTTTGCAATTGAGAAAGGAGAACTAGCAGTTATCCTAGGAACGTCAGGTGCGGGTAAGTCCACAATCTTAAATATTTTAGGCGGCATGGATTCGAGTGATGAAGGGCAAGTGATAATTGATGGTGTAAATATTGCGGAGCTGTCTGCTAAAGAACTGATTACTTACCGTAGACGTGATGTTGGTTTTGTTTTTCAATTTTATAACTTGATTAATAATTTGACGACCAAGGAAAATGTCGAATTAGCTTCAGAGACTGTCGAAAATGCGCTTGATCCTGTAGAAGTTCTTCAAAATGTCGGCTTGGGTCATCGCTTGGATAATTTTCCCTCACAACTTTCGGGGGGAGAACAACAACGTGTGGCTATTGCGCGTGCTATCGCTAAGAATCCCAAAATCCTTCTCTGTGATGAACCAACCGGAGCATTAGACTATCAAACAGGCAAGCATGTACTGAAAATACTGCAAGACATGTCGCGCGTTCAGGGTGCAACAGTGATTATTGTGACCCATAATGCTGCCATTAGTCAAATTGCGGACCGTATCATTCATGTCCATGATGGTCGGGTCAAGGAGATTACAGTCAACGACAGTCCGGCAGATATCGAAACGATTGAGTGGTGATTCGATGAAAACAAAAATCCTCAATAAAAATATAAGACGGTCGATTACTGGATCCTTTGGACGTTTCATGTCTATTTTCTCCCTCATGGCTTTAGGGGTCTTTGCCTTTGTCGGTTTAAAAATGTCTGGGCCAAATATGAGGGCAACGGCTGAGGAATTCTATGCGCGGCATCACTTGGCAGATTTGAGTGTTACCTCAACGATGGGTTTAAATGCATCGGACCAAGCGCTTATTCGCCAGGCAGATGGACTCAAAACGGTGGATTTTGGCTATTTTCGTGATGTTTTGCTGCCCGATAAGAAAACTTCCTTGCGTATTTTCTCGCAAGCAGACAACCTTTCGACTTATGAGCTCATTGCAGGAAAAATGCCCCAAAAAAGCAATGAAATTGCCCTTGATTTTCTCTACCAAGACAAGTATAAGCTTGGCGATACAATCCGCGTAACCGAAGAAAAAAATGAGGGATCATATCTTCTAAAAAACCATGAGTTTAAGTTGGTCGGTTTTGTCAAATCAAGTGAATTTGTTGATAAAAGTCTATACGGTCCGACCAATATAGGAACGGGACAGCTTAACGGCTATGCCGTTGTTCCTCCTGAAGCTTTTCAGTCAAATGTGTATATGATTGCACGCTTGAGTTTTAAAACCATGCAAGGCCTTAGTCCATATGATCCACAATTTACGGAACGCTCAGACTATTACCAACAAAAGCTTAAAAATCTTTTGGAAGGACAACCTGAAAAGCGTTTAGCGGAGATAAGAAAAGAGCCACTAGCCCAGCTAAAACAAGCCCAAGATAAACTGAAAGCAGAAGAAATAAAACTGCAAGAATCACAGAATGCGCTTAATCAACAAAAAGCTCTAGCTGGTGAAAATCCTCAACTCCAAGCCCTGCAGGAAAGTTTGAATACAGGTAAAGCAAAACTTGTAGAAAGTAAAACTCAACTGCAAGAACAGAGAGATAAACTAGCAGCGCTTGAAGCTCCAGAATATACCGTAAATAATCGAAAAGAAGGAAACCCGGGCTATCAAACCTTTGTTGATAATTCCACTCGTATCGATGCCCTCTCAAACATTTTTCCCGTCGTGCTCTTTGCGATCGCCGTTCTTGTCAGTTTAACGACGATGACACGTTTCGTGGAAGAAGAACGAGGCAATATGGGATTACTTAAAGCCTTGGGTTACACCAATGCTCAAATTCGGAAAAAATTTATCGTATATGGAGCTGTTTCAGCCTGTGCCGGTGCAACTGTAGGTGTTATTTTAGGTCATGTTGTGCTTCCTCATGTGGTATTTAACGCTTATTCGGCTTCCTCTACATTTTCAGGATTGATTTTGACTTTCTCACCTTTCTGGACGCTTGTTTCCTTTGTTATTGCGCTTGCCTGTACCGTTTTGCCCGCTTATTTGGTGGCTCAATCTGAGTTGCGTGGCGCACCAGCAGCACTTTTCTTAGCCAGACCACCTAAAGCAGGTTCGCGTATTTTCTTGGAGAGAATCAAGCCGATTTGGAATCGTATGAGCTTTACTTATAAAGTGACAGCACGTAACCTTTTCCGTTACAAACAGCGAATGTTGATGACTATTGTTGGGGTTGCGGGGTGTACAGCACTTCTTGTTATGGGCTTTGGTATCCGTGATTCTATCTCAGGGCTGAGTCAACGGCAGTTTGGTGAAATTTTACACTACAATATGCTTGCGGTTTCTCAGGATAACTTGAATAAACAGGAGCAAGATGAACTTGACCAGTTTTTACAGTCAGACAATATTAAGTCTTACGCTCCAGTTCACTTTGAACAACTGCATCAAACGATTAACGATAATCGTCAGGATATTAGTTTAATGGTTCCGGAGAAGGAAGAAAACTTTAAGCAGTTTGTAACACTGCGTAATCGTGTAAGTCAGGAGAAACTGGCATTACCAAAAGATGGTGCAGTAATAAGTGAAAAACTGGCAGAACTGCTTGGAGCAAAAATTGGACAGACCATTTCGCTAAAAAACGATCAGGATAAAACAGTAAAAATAAAAGTTGCAGGTATTACCGAGATGTATATGGGGCACTATATTTTTATGAATCAAAACCAGTATAAAGCGCTGTTTGAAACACCGATAAAGGCAAATGCGCATCTCTTGAAGCTTAGAGATACATCAAGGGATAAAAGTCAAGCAGCTGCGGCAGACTTTATGCGAAATGCTGGGGCGCTCACTGTATCGCAAAATAGTGATTTACAAAATACAATTGATGCCTTTTTACACGGTATTAACAGTGTCATGTTTGTGCTTATTGGCTGTGCTATTCTATTGGCTATCGTTGTTATTTACAATCTAACCAATATCAACGTTTCTGAACGAATTCGAGAGTTGTCAACGATTAAAGTACTGGGCTTCTATGATCGTGAAGTGACACTTTACATTTATCGTGAAACGATTTTACTGAGCTTTATGGGAATATTAGCTGGGTTTGGCTTAGGGGCTTACTTCCATCATGTGATTATTACCATGTTACCGACCGATATGATTATGTTTAATCCTAATCTGTTATGGAGTAACCTGTTGCTCTCAACACTCATTACCCTAGCCACAACTTTAGGCTTAAGTATTGTCGTCCATCTGAAACTCAAAAATGTCGATATGCTGGGTGCATTAAAGTCTGTGGATTAAAAAAACTGTAGATTTATTCTACAGTTTTTTAGTTTAATGTTCGTAATGTTCAACTTTACGTTTGGCATCCGTGATTTGTTGTCCTTTTTCTTCGTGGGCGAGAATTTCCTCGAAGGCTGGAAGTTCCAAGTCTTGCCCGTATTTTTGATACAAGGCAGTTGTGATGAGACGATAGGCCAAGCGTGCATTGCGCGAAAGGATGGGACCGTGGAAGTAAGTACCAAATGTATTTTTATAGTGTAGCCCTTCGGTGTCATCGTCGGGATTGTTCCCGCCACCATAAACCACTTTACCTAAAGCTTTTTCGCCTTCACCAAGATAGGTAATTCCCGAGTGATTTTCAAAACCATAATAAGTTTCACCAAACTCTTCGTTATGAATTTGAATATCACCAATAAAACGGTCATTGCCAAGGTTTTTGGTGTAGTGCGGCAAGATACCGGTACAGTCAATCTTGTTGCCAGCAGCATTGATATAGTACTGACCTAACATTTGATAGCCGCCACAGATGGCAAGCATAGGCTTTTCAGCCTCAATATAGGATTTGAGTGGTGCTGTGATATTTTTGAAGCTGTCCGCGATGATTTCTTGTTCATAATCTTGACCACCGCCCCAGAAGACAAGGTCATAAAAATCTTGATCAAAGCTATCTTCAAGGGAAACGATGTCAAAAGTCATTTCAGCGCCTAATTTTTCGCCGACATACTTAAGCATGAGGATGTTACCGTTATCGCCATAAGTATTCATCAAGTCCCCATAAAGATGGGCAACATGAAGGTTGTATTTAGGATTTTCTAAATTTGATGTTAAAGAAGTATAAACCATTAGTGCATCTCCTTTCCAATCATCTTGTTTTGTGCAAGCAACTCACGCATTTCTAACATTGCAGTGTAGGTTGCTAGGATATAGATGTGCTGATCTGCTTCATTTTTGAGGGCATCAAGGATTTGGGGTAGCGACTCAAGTTCATGAATTTTGCTTTCGTCAAATCCAGAAACACGATAACGGCGAGCCATTTCACTATGGCGGACACCACCAACAAAGATTTGGTCAATATCCATGTCATGGACCAGCTCAAAGTTAGCATCCCAAATCCAGCTTGTGTCAATACCGTCAGCATAGTTGGCATTGAGCAAGCTAACCAAGGTAAATGGATAATCAGCAAGTTTCATCATTTCCAGTGCCTGGTTTGCTCCAACAGGATTTTTAATCAGGACAATAGTAGCGGACTTATCACCAATCTTAAAGGTTTCTTGACGGCCAAAGACGGCTTTAGATTGTTCGAAACCTGCCTTGATAGTTTCAGCAGGTACACCGTAAAATTCAGCGACAGAAACAGCAGCAAGAGCGTTGTAGATATTGTAGAGCCCACCCACGTTGATTTTATAAGAATGATTATCAATGACAAACTGAGAAGAAGTATTGGTAATTTCTGTGAGTTCAGAAACACGGTAATCCAGCTCAGGACGTTTGAACCCGCAGTTTTGGCAGATGTAATCGCCAAGGTTAGCATATGTATTGAGCTTATAATCTAAGATATGGTGGCATTCCGGACAAACCACCCCTTCAGTATTATAATGCGCACGTTCAGGCGCATGACTTTCATGGTCAAAACCATAATACTTGACGGGATTTACCAAAGTACGTGAATGGAAGAGCGGGCTATCACCATTGAGAAGAACAGTGGCTTCAGGTGCATTAGCGGCTCCCTTGACGATAAAGTCATAAGTTGTATAAATCTCGCCGTAACGGTCCATTTGGTCGCGGAAAATATTTGTGAAAACAAAAAGTGAAGGCTTAATGTATTCGGTGATTTTTGGCAGTGATGCTTCATCAATCTCCAGAACAGCAAAGCCTTTTTTCCCTTTTTTAACCTTAGGTGCTGTCAAGAAAGTAGCAGTAATCCCAGTAATCATGTTAGCACCAGAAGTATTTGTGACAACTTTTCCAAAAGCTTTTTCGAGTATACCGACAGTGAGCGCTGTGGTCAAGGTTTTACCATTGGTCCCTGTCACAACGATAATTTCATAATCTTTTGTTAATGTAGCTAAAATTTCAGGATCAAATTTTAAAGCAATCTTACCAGGCAGCGTACTTCCACGCTTAAAGATTTTCTCTAAAACTAAGCGTGAACTCTTTCCTGCTAAAGTTGCGAATGAAGTTTTCATAGTCATAAATGATATTATACCATAGATTGCGGTGTTGAGGAGGATAAACTTCTCGTTGGAAAAGATATTTTTTTGCTGATAAACAAGGTAATAAGAAGTTGTGTGGGGTGTTCTAACTTCATCAGATTTTTCGTTTTTCTTGCTCTTAGGAGAGCACTGTATTATAATAAATATAAAGAAAAGGACTTGCGCTAACAAGACCCATGCAGCCGTATTAGGAACGGTAGCCGATTTTTAGTTAAAAATAACGTCTTCTCGACTAAAGTAGGACGTTATTTTTTATCGTTTTTATTAACCACTGTAATCATCAATGAAAGTGTTTCATATATTGATAAAAATTGTCGCCTTTCGTTTTTGAGAGGCCAGCTCACGATAAAGCTACCATGTTATAGTATAATTACAACAAAAAAAGCTCTTGGACATTGCCAAGAGCGGGGTGTAGGAGTTTTGAGAGTTCCTCCTCTTAGTATAATATAAAAAGTACAAAATTGAAAGAACGGAGTTTTGTAGGTGTTAAACGACAAGCAAGAAAGCTTCAAAATATGCTAAAATAAAAGCATGAAAAATGCGACTGAAATTCTGCAAAAGATGAATCCTAATCAAAAGGTAAATTATGATCGGGTTTATCAAAAAATGCGTGAAAGCTGGGAGGCTGAAGGTCTTCGGCCCAAAATTTTGCTTCATTCCTGTTGTGCACCCTGTTCAACTTATAGTTTAGAATATCTTTGTCAAAATGCTGATGTGACAATTTATTTTTCGAACTCGAATATTCATCCTCGTGCCGAGTACGAAAGGCGTGAGAAAGTGCAGGCTGATTTTGTTCAAGACTTTAATGTAAAAACAGGAAATAATGTTCAGTTTATTGCGGCACCTTATGAACCCAATAAATTTATGCAGATGGTCAATTTGCATCAGCTCGCAGAAGAACCTGAAGGTGGTTCGCGTTGCACAGCTTGTTTTCAAATGCGTTTAGATATTGTCGCAGAGAAAGCTCAAGAGTTAGGTTATGATTATTTTGGTTCGGCACTCACGCTCAGCCCCAAAAAGAACGGCCAACTCATAAATGAAATAGGCTTAGATATGCAAAAAATCTATGCTGTCCAATACTTGCCTAGTGACTTTAAGAAAAACAATGGCTGGAAACGTTCCGTAGAGATGTGCAAAGAATACGATATTTACCGCCAATGCTATTGTGGCTGTGTCTTTGCAGCACGTCAACAAGGAATTGACCTCAAAGAAATTAATAGAAGTGCTGTAAAATTTATAAATAAAGTAGGCGACAAAAAATAAAGAACATGCTATAATTGTTGCATGGTTAAAAGTTTTATAAATAAAATGAGTGCAATTTTTCAGCATGGTTCTTTTAACACCCTGTATGGTGGCTTTTATGAAGGGACCATAACTGCTGGAGAAGCTTTAAAATATGGACAAATTGGTATTGGTACCTTAGATGGTGCTGATGGAGAAGTTATTATTCTTGATGGCACTGCCTATCACGGAAATTCTGAAAATCAGGTTCGCATAGTTAAGCCAGATGAAACTTTACCGTATGTTGCAGTGATTGATCACCAACCTTTTGCGACTTATAAAGTTAATGGACTGACGATGCAAACCTTGCATGATCTGACAGAGAAATTCCCAACACGGAACACAGCTTACAGTCTAAAAATGACTGGACACTTTGAGTCGGTGGAAATTAGCTCTAAACCTGCAAAGAATACGAAAAATTATTTGGAAATACTGGCTGAACAGCCTCATTTTACCGAAAAAAACATTTCGGGAACGATTGTTGGTATCTGGTCGCCTAAGTTTTTAGAAGATCTGTATGGTGATGGTGCTCATTTACACTTTTTAAGTGATGACAAGACTTTTGGCGGTCACTTGACAGAATTCTTATCTGGACAAATTACCATTGAAGTTGGTCAAGTGGGGGAAATGAAACAGGAATTTCCTCAAGAAAATGAAAATTTCAAGGCTATGCGCTTTGAGTAATAATAGATAAAAACTACCTTTAAAAGGTAGTTTTTTGTCGTTAAAATTTCTATGTGAAATAAATCGTAAAGTTTATCTTGAGCTGAGGTAAATTCCCACAAATAAATATAATTATGTTGCAAGATAAATTATAAAATAAAGAAGTGAGTTTATTCAAGGTGGATTCACATAATCTTATAAAAATTTATAGAGGAGATGTTTATTATGAAAAAAGCATTTTTAGCAACGATGGGTATGGGAATCTTGGCTAGCATGACGATGGCTTCAGCTACTACAGGATTCGCGGATGAAGCAGAGGCAAAAAATTCTACTGCTAACTTCACGATTACCGCTAAAGATCCAGGAAATCCAACGGATCCAGATAACGGCACGTTAACATTGAAAGAAGTACCAAGCTTCAACTATGGTGTTCTTGAAGCCAGCTCAATTTACTCAGGGTTCACTGGAAAAGCAGCTCAAGCTGAAGGAAAAGTTTTAGTTAGCGATACATGTTTGGGTACATCAGACTGGACATTGACAGCTAATATGGATAAATTTACAAATTCTAAAACTTCATTGGAAGGTGCAGCTTTAGACCTTTCAGCGGTCGGTACTTTAGGAGAAGATTTTACAGGTGTGATTAAAGATGACAAGAGCCCTGTAGAACTTGCAAAAGGTAATGGTTCGCATGGTAAAGATGAATTCCTTATTTCTGCAGAAAATGCTAAATTATCTTTGGGCGCAAATCCAAAGGCAAACTTGGCAGCTGATGATGCTTTTGAAACAACAATCAACTGGAACTTGAGTTCTTCACAACACGTCGCTCCAACTGCATAATCTTTGTTGTCGGATAAATGAAAATGTATAAGCAAGTACGGGCAAAACTTAAGATTTGTCGGTTCTTGCTTTTATTTTTTAGTGGAGGTTGAAAAGCATAAAATTTATAAAAGGATTAGGCTGCTTTGCCATACTGCTATTCACCTTATTTCTACCTGTGAATGCACATGCGGAAGAGGGTGCAGGTTTTACTGTCACCCCAGTACTTGGAAAGGGTCAAACGGATCCAACTGCAGGCTATTTCTCAATTAAGGGTGAACAAAATGAAAGTTATCCAGTAACGGTAGCTGTTCAGAATTTGACAGAAAATGAAAATCAAGATTTTGATGTTCAGCTTGTCCAAGCAACGACAAGTAATAATGGCCATATTGATTATACTCCCAGCTCCAAAAAAATGATAGCAGGTGGTCTTTCCCTCAAGGATTTGGTAGAGGAGAAAAAGGCGACTCAAAAAGTAACAGTTGCTGCTGGGCAGACAAAGAATATTACTTTTAATCTTAAGCTACCTCAAGATAATATAAAAGGTACTGTTTTAGGCAGTGTCTATGTTCGCAAAGTACCGAAAGAAACAGCAAAGTCTAAAGGTGTAGGTGTTCGTAATGCCTTTGCAATGACAATTCCTGTCATAATATCGGAAGATTTCAATAAAAAAATTACGCCGAAACTGGCGTTGACGAACGCACAGATGAAGTCGGATACAGGAGTGCCTAAAGTTGTAGGTGAGGTTAGTAACCAAGCTCCAAGCATGTTTGGGCAAATAAAAGTAGAGGCATGGGTGACTGAAAAGGGAAAAACGGACAAGCTTTATCAGTCACAATCAGAAAAATGTGAGATGGCCCCTTATTCTTCATTTGAATATACAATAGATACCAATAATCATCTCTTAAAACCGGGGAAATATACCTATCATATGCTGATGAAGTCGGGTGATAAAAGCTTTGATATGGCACGTGACTTTACAGTTGATAGTAAAAGTAGAGAAACCGTCAACAGCAAGCTGCTTGAGGGAGAAAAATCAAATACAAAGCTTTGGTGGATCATAGCTGCAGTAGTTGGTAGCAGTATTATTATTTTCCTCGTGGCTTATGGGCTAGGAAAAAGAAAGGGCGATACAGATGATGAAGATGAATAATAGCAAACTAAAAGTTAGTTTAGCACTCTTAGGTCTCTCTTGTCTGACGAATCTTTTCCTTATACAGCCAGTGAGCGCTAATATGATGCAAAGTAAAATTGGTTTTACTGTTCATCAGGATGTAAGAGATGCTGGTGTTTTGCCACCTGAAATTCCTCAAAATGGACAGTTGGTGCATTACGATCTCTTGCCATCTACAGGAAGTGCTCAAGAATATTCTTTAATCTTGTTTGGCTGTATGCTATTGATGTTAGTTGCTGTCTTTTTCTTGGCTCGTATATATGTAGAGAAAGGAAAACTTCAATGAAAAAAATAAATATAGGGTTTATATTGCTTTTTCTCTTGCTACATGCTGCAAGCCCTGCAGTCTATGCCTTGGACAGTGATGTGGAAGCACAGTCTTCATCTAGTGCAGCGAATGATAAGGATAGTAGCTCAAGTCTGCAAGAGTCAGAACTTGAAACACCAACATCGGATACAGATCAAACTATTGAGTCTGAAAACACAAGGGATCAAACATCTGAAGAGACAGCTCCAATAGAAAAAGAAGCACCAACAACATCTGAGGCGCCAGTACAAGAAAAGTCTCCAGAAGATAAACCTCAATCTGAAAAAGCAACTTCAGTTGCTAGCTTATCATCAGATGCAAGCTATACCGATTTGCCAGGTGCCCATGAACCAGATCGTAATGGCCTTTATTTACTCTTTCCACTACGCACAGGGATTCTTTCACAGCCCCAAGAAGAGCAGTATATTGTTGAAGGTACAACTGCTGATTTAAGTATTAAAACTACATCATGGGTGACTTCTTTGGGTAAGGTTAAAGTCAAAGTAAATGCTTGGCAGGAACAAGACGATGGAAGTTGGCTAAATATGGGAAGTATTGGTGAATTTTCGGATAGAAGTGGGATACTTGGCTCAACAAAGCAAAGCATTGACATCCCTGTAACCAATCTGCAAGCTGGTAATTATTATTTTCAGCTAGAAACAAGGCTCAATACCCTGCCAATTATTGGGAGCATCTCTGCTATGACCTATTACTCGCAACTTGCTAAAGTCACGGTTAAGGATAAGCCAGTTGCAGCTAGTGGTATTTCCATTACGACTCCGAATGTGGTGTTTGAAAAAGCGACTTATTCTGCAAAGGCTGTGACAACACCACGTGATGCGACGGGTAAAATTACTTGGAATAGTTCTTTAAAGGGAATTAATTTCCTCAAAACAGAGGGACGCAGTGTTGAATTTGATGCTGGCGATCAGCTTGATGAAGTAAACACTGATGTGCAAGCGCCGGGTATCCCTTTCACGATATCTGCAGGAATTAGAAATGATGATGGAACAACGCCAACAGATAATAAGACAATCTATCTCGGTGGTTTAGCAGCTAAAAATGTTGCAGAAGATAGTGGTATGAGCTGGGAACTTGATGGACAAGGTTTAGCAGATTTGAACAAATCGGTTGAAAGTGCCGAAGTATGGAGTTATGAATGGAAATACATAGAAGGGAAGACTTCTAAAGCTTTCTCTGAAACTCAAGGGGTCAAAAACTATAAAGGTACAGTAAGCGATTTGACCAGTCTCAATGATACAGATCACATCCTTTCTTTTGCTCAAGACAGTGCCTTTATGAAAACTGCACGGGAAGCGACAGAAAATGGGAAACCTTTTGCAGTTCAAGTCACTTTTTCAACAACGATTGATACAGGGGACGGCAAAAAGGAAACAGTTACTCTTTCTTCAAATAAGGCTCAACTCCTGGTTAATAAAGCGACAGGAAAGCTTCTTTTACAGCAAGTACCAAACTTTGATTTTGGTAAATTGCCTGCCAGTTATATCTATGATGGAACAAAAGATAGAGAGCCCACTGCACAAGATCATCTTGAAATTGTGGACAGTAGAGCAAAAGGTGGCTGGCGACTTTCTGCAAAGATGAGTCGTTTCCAAAGTAACAATAATCATAGACTGAAATTTAATAGTCAACTTACAATGTCCACTTATCCCTTTGAGATAAATCTTAAAGATGATGATATAGATAATTACATTGTAGATTCGGTAAGCAGTGAAGCTTTTGATTTAACCGGGCAGTTGCTCTTACAACCTGATCCGCTAGCCGATCTGAGTGCAGGAGAGACTTTTAGCAGTACGATAACTTGGAATCTTGTATCGACCACTAAGAGTACACCACCAGCATAAAGTTATAATAAATATAAAAACAGCGTTTCGCTGTTTTTATATTTTGAAGGCTTGAGGTAATAAAAGATGTTGGAAGATGCAAAGCGAGGAATGGAAATAGGAGAAAAAGTTATGATAGAGCTTTTCACAACGCCAAAGGAACAAGTTAAGATTGAACTCTTTCAGTACATCTTGTTTTCTCGGGCAGGTGAATTTTCTAAAGATTTAAAGGAGAAATTGAACTTGAAAAATGAGACTTTTAGACGGTACAGCAAGGAACTTGAAGAAGATATCCATGAACTTTTTGGTCAAGATATTAAGATAATAAAAAAGTCTTCAAAAATAGTCATAAAAATGAAGAATGAAATGACACCAGATTATATCGTGACCCGCTTGAAACTGAATTATATGCGGAAAAGCCCTTTATATAATCTCCTCTCTACACTTATCAGTAAAAGTTACACATCAATTCCTGAAATTGCTTATGATTTGAACTTTAGTGAACCAACAGTCTACAAGTTATTGACACAAGTGAAGGAGATTATGCTCCCTTTTAAAGCCGAATTTGACTTGGCAAATGCGACAAATTTTTCGGGAGATGAACTTGGTGTACGCTATTTTCTCTATCTCACACATTGGCATCTTTTCAATACCTTAGGAAAAAAGCCTTTCTCTGATGCCTTTCCGCCAGAATTTATCGATATAAATTTTTTAAAGCGTTCTTTAAAAATTGAGCGAAAACTTTCTAAAGCTCAGGAACAAAAGTTGCTTATACTTGCAGGCGTGACCTCCTATCGTATCGTTTACTTTAAGAAATATGTCAAGGTTGAAAAAGCATTTTTAGAGGATATTTCGATATTTTATCGAGGTCACCACTGCTTAAATCTTGCTTCTTTTAATGTAGACCCAGAGATTATTGAGAAAGAGTCAATACTTCTTAGTTTTTTAGTCAGAGGTCTTATTTTTGAGTTTGATGATATGTACGAGAAAAAAAGGGTTGTTGAAAGATTTCAAAATTCGAAACTTTCTGTTGGTTATGAAGTCAGCCTGTTTCTAGAAAAATTTCGCGAGACGTTCTCTTTTGAGTTTTCCGAAGAAAATTATGTCAAATCATACTATCTTCTAGTACTTACCAACCTATATTCACGTTACATACAATTTAATGTTGATTTTTACCGTGCAGTTCCTATCGAAAAAAATTATGAATTGTTTGAAAAAAAGCCTCGTTATCGTGCTGTTAAAGATAGGCTGAATCAGATCATTACCTATTTTCCTTCTTCACAGCAGTTGAATGATTTAGAGAGAAAAAGTTTGACAGCACTACTTTATACAATTTACGAGCTCAATGCGCCAAGTATCCCTGTCCAAGTCTATATTAATCATACCTCAAGCATTGTGAATAGCTTCTATATTCAAAACACCTTGAAAAAATTTTTTAATAGCGATTTAATCGCTTTCTGCAAAACGACACCTGAAGCTGATGTTATCATTTCGAGTGATCCCGAAGGAAATTTCCTCTCCAAAGATGTTTTTTACTTTAAAAATATTTTTGATAAAGAAACATGGACCGACTTGATTGAGTTTTTGTCTAAATCGCTTTATGAGAAGAGGTTTCGTTAAAAATAAAATCCGCCGTGTTAATGTCAGAATAATACATAGAGTAAAAAACTCTTTTTATCTATTTCTTTATTTTGAGAAAGTAACTTTATGTTATAATGATACTAATAGACTTTTTATTAAGGAAATAATGATGAATATACAAGAAATGAACGCGCGCAAGGAGAAAATCCGTAACTTTTCGATCATTGCGCATATTGACCACGGAAAATCAACGTTGGCTGACCGCATCCTTGAACTGACAGAAACGGTTTCAAAACGTGAAATGCAAGCACAGCTTTTGGACAGCATGGATTTGGAGCGTGAACGTGGTATCACGATTAAGCTCAATGCTATTGAGTTAGAATACACGGCTAAAGATGGAGAAACCTATATTTTCCATTTGATTGACACGCCTGGACACGTCGATTTTACCTATGAAGTTTCCCGTTCTTTAGCTGCCTGTGAAGGTGCTATTCTTGTTGTCGATGCAGCTCAAGGGATTGAAGCCCAAACCTTGGCCAATGTCTATTTGGCTTTAGATAACGACTTAGAAATTCTTCCCGTCATTAATAAAATTGACCTTCCTGCGGCAGATCCAGAACGAGTGCGTACTGAAGTTGAAGATGTCATCGGTTTAGACGCTTCAGAGGCTGTTTTAGCCTCTGCTAAAGCAGGTATCGGTATTGAAGAAATTTTGGAACAAGTTGTGGAGAAGGTTCCAGCACCTCAAGGTGATGTTGAAGCACCACTCAAGGCTCTGATTTTCGACTCAGTTTATGATGCTTATCGTGGTGTTATCTTGCAAATCCGTGTAGTTGACGGTTCTGTAAAGGTAGGTGATACTATTCAACTGATGTCAAACGGTAAAGAATTTGTTGTGACAGAGGTTGGGATTTTCACGCCTAAAGCAGTGGCGCGTGACTTCCTCATGGCGGGTGATGTTGGTTACTTGGCAGCTGCAATTAAGACAGTTGCGGATACACGGGTTGGTGATACAATCACTCTAGCTAATAATCCTGCAGAGGAAGCCCTTGCGGGTTATAAAAAAATGAATCCAATGGTCTTCTGTGGACTTTACCCGATTGATTCTAACCGTTATAATGACCTTCGTGAAGCCCTAGAACGCCTACAATTGAATGATGCCAGCTTGCAGTTTGAGCCAGAAACATCACAAGCGCTTGGATTTGGTTTCCGTTGTGGTTTCTTAGGCCTTTTGCACATGGATGTTATCCAAGAGCGCTTGGAACGCGAATTTAACTTAGACTTAATCATGACCGCACCATCTGTAATTTACCATGTCAACACGACTGATGGTGAAACAAAGGAAGTGGCAAATCCAAGTGAATTCCCTGATCCAACGCGTATTGAAAGTATTGAAGAACCATTTGTCAAAGCACAAATCATGGTGCCTAACGAGTTTGTCGGAGCCGTTATGGAGCTTGCTCAACGCAAACGTGGTGAATTTGTGACGATGGATTATCTTGATGCTAACCGTGTCAATGTTATTTATCATATCCCGCTGAGTGAGATTGTCTTTGATTTCTTTGATAAGCTCAAATCTTCAACACGCGGCTATGCAAGTTTCGACTATGAAATCTCAGATTACCGCCCATCACGCCTCGTAAAGATGGATATTCTCTTGAACTCCGAAAAAGTCGATGCCCTTAGCTTTATCGTGCATAAAGATTTTGCTTACGAACGTGGTAAAGTTATCGTTGAAAAACTCAAAAAACTTATTCCTCGTCAACAATTTGAAGTACCAATCCAAGCCACTATTGGTCAAAAAATCGTGGCACGTAGCGACATCAAAGCCTTGCGTAAAAATGTCTTGGCTAAATGTTACGGTGGTGACGTTTCTCGGAAACGTAAACTTTTGGAAAAACAAAAGGCTGGTAAGAAACGCATGAAATCGATCGGTTCAGTAGAAGTACCACAAGAAGCTTTCCTTTCTGTTTTGTCTATGGATGAAGAATAAAGGTAAAAAAGCTACTTTATATCACAAATAAGTAAAAGACAGTCTTTGAGGCTGTCTTTATTTTTTGGATAAAAATATAATCGTCCTGGAGATAAATCATGAAGAAAAATGATATAAAAAGAATTTATTTCATTAAATTTAAGTGAATTTTTTAGTAAATATAAGATTTGTTGTGATAAAATGAAAGTAAAAAGAAGGTAAGAAGTCGAGCATATTTAATGCTAGCCAAGTGATATTATTGAATGTTCGCGAGAGAGTACATTTTTTAAAATATGCTGTTTAGGAGGAGTGACCATGATTTATAAAAAATATGGCGAAGTTTTTAAAAAATTACGCTTGCAGCACCACTTACTTTTAAGCGATTTTGAACGTGTGGGTTTATCAAAATCAACATTGTCCTATTTTGAAAATGGTAAATCAATGATTTCGTTAGATAAATTAGACCTTGCCTTACAAGAAATGCACACGACTTTTCGTTCCTATATGCTGATGATTAATAATGATGAGGAGGATTATTGGTTATCTCAATTTAAGGAAATTGAGAAAGCTTACTTTAGCAATAACCAGAAAAACCTTCAGGATATATACATGAAAAATGTAAAATATGATATGGAAGAAAACCAAGTCATTGCTCTCTCAGCCAAAGCTTGTTATACAAAGCTTTCAACTGACGAAATAAAGTATATAGAAAACAAGCTTAAGTCTTATCAAGTTTGGTATAGTTATGAAATGTATATCTTAGTGAACACACTAGAAGAAATTAATCCTGACTTAGTCTATCATCTGATTGAAAGAATTCCATCACAAAACAGTCAGTATTTAAAAGAAATCACAGAATTTAGAAATTTATTAATTAGATTAATCATCCGTACTATTCTTTCCATGATTAGAAGAGAGCAAAAGAAATTTTCAGAGAAGTTAATAGAGGAATTAGATAAATTAACACTTGTTTTTGATACCTATGTAAGAATATCTTCTATTTTTGTAAAGGGATGTTGGATTTATAAATTTGAAGATAAAAATATGGGAACAAAACTTGTTAGTAGGTCTTTAAAGATATTATCAGAAATAAATGCTTTAGAACTTCGGGGCATTTTTAAACATAATTTTGAGAAAATAAAAGGATAGACTTATCGTAAAGGATATATGTCTCACCACATTCATAGTTAAAAATAGCAGTTACTGGCGCAATCGATCCAGTAACTTTTTTCATTTAAATTTTATTTTTAAAGTCTATAAAAGAGAAAACATAGCTAATATGAGTTCGATTTCTTGAACTATTTCTTATAAATTAAATCTGGGACTCAATGGATGAAGGTGCTTAATAGCTCCTTGACGCCAGTCGAAATGTATTGTGTAGACAATTACAGCGAAAAAGAGATTGATTTAATTTTTTTCTTATTATAATATAATGATATAAGGAATGATAAAAAAGAAAGGACAATTCTAGAAGGGTAAAGTAGTTCTAGTGGTGTTGCCCATAATAGAAGGAGGAGGAGAAAAAATGAAAAAATATCAAATATTACACAAAGTACTGTCTTTGAGAAGGCTTATGATGTTATCTGTCACGTTAATATTATTTATACTGTTAAATATAATACCTGTAGGGGTTCTTGCAACAAATGGTGGACTAGTCACAACTGCAGATAAAACTTATGCTTTTGACTACAAAACCCACATTCCTTGGGTCGGGGCTGCCAATAGCTTGTTTAAAGCTTCATTTAATATCCCCTCACCAGGTACAAGTACGATTGATGGCGACCGTTATCAGGAGACACTTACATTTACGAAATTACCTAACAGTGATTACCGACTGGTAAAGGTGATTCCATACATGGATTCTCCTACTTTTACTATTACGAATTCTGGTGGATCTACAGCTGCAACTGGCTCTTATAACTGGAATGAAGCTCTCCAAGCATGGACTCTTCCTAACCCACTGATAGACAATACGGCAACTAATGTTGATACGAGCCAAGCATTGAATGGCAGTGAGGGGATTAAAATCTACATGGCAGGACCTTACACGAGTTTTATGCCATTAAGTATGCTTAAAAATGATCCCACATTGCTTGAAACAAGACCGGTGTTTTTAGTGGGAGATGTTGCTGCGCTTGCCCCTAATCTTGCGCAAAATATCCCTTTCACCTTATATCAAGAAAGAGCTTATGATGGTGATCCGAATAAATGGCATGCTTTCAACTTTAATGTCCCCGCCTTAGTGCAATACGAATATGATGGACAGGTTACGGGGACTAATCCTAATGATCAACTTGATTTAATCCCAGGAGAACTTGCTCATTTTGAATCTGAGGTAAATTTATCTTCAGCGCAGAGAATAATAGTTGATATGATATGGCAAGTAAGTACAGATAAAGGTTTGTCCTTTAATGATATTTCTGAAAGCCTGACGAACTCAGCTGGTGATAAAACAATTCGTAAAACATTCGACTTTACTTCCGATATTTCAAATGAAGGTAATTTATACCGTTTAAAAATTACACCGCTAGATTCAATAAATAATGAACCTATTTACACTGAACCTGCTGTTTTAACATTCAAATCTGAGAGTTTAAGCTTTAATATTGCTTATGTTCTCAATGGTGGAACAAACCATCCTGCGAATCCTTTAACATATAGTTATGGTCAAGGAATAAGTCGTTTTGAAGCACCACAACGCGAAGGTTACACTTTCACAGGTTGGACAGATGGAGATGGTAACAGTATAACCAATATTCCTACCGATGCACAAGGCGACAAAACACTCCATGCAAATTGGAAAACAAATACTTATAAAATAAACTATGTTTTAAATGGTGGAGAAAATTCGCAGCAAAATCCAGATTCTTATATTTATGGACGAGGAGTAAACCATTTTGAACAAGCAACGAAGCAAGGCTATACTTTTACGGGCTGGACAGATCAAAAAGGTAAAAAAATAGAAGGCATATCAGCGCAAGAACAAGGTGATAAGATTCTCTATGCCAGTTGGGAAAAAGTTCCAGTAGCGTCAAATGAAAATGAAGAACCGAAAAATGAATAAGTAGCAAAAAAACAGGAAGATACTAATGCTAACATAAAAATAGAGAAGAGCACAGCATCACTGAGTACTAAGAAAACTCAAGATACTACTAGGTCGCTTGGATCTAGAAAAAAACTTCCGCTGACAGGTGAAAATGCAAAACCATATCTTTATGTCTTAGGGGGAAGCATTCTCGTCGCCCTTTCCTTATTGGGGGTAAAAAAATACTTAACAAAAAGGTAAAATGAAATAAGAAAAAAGACTAGCTCTCGGCTAGTCTTTTTTGTCTGGCTTCTTTCAAAAAGCATCTAACTTGGTAAATTTTTTATTTTTGAGTTGGTAGACAACATCAGAGTTTTGAGCTACCTCTGTTTCATGAGTCACGATAATTACAAGTTTATGATCTTCATGCGCTATTTTTTTGAAAAGCTCGACAATTTGGCGCGTCGTATTTTCATCAAGATTTCCTGTAGGCTCATCCGCAATGATGATATCATGATTTAAAACAAGGGCGCGTGCGATAGCCACACGTTGCTGCTGTCCTCCTGAAAGTTTACTTACAGGCTTGTATATTAAGTCCTCTGTCAAACCAACTTTTTCCAAGCTATCAATAATTGACTGCTTCTCATCGTCAAAGGAGACTTTTGAGATCCTGAGCGCTGTTTTTACATTTTCAAAAGCTGACATATAGGTTAATAAATTATAAGCTTGAAAAATGGTAGAAACGATGTTCTTACGATAATTGGTGAACTGATTTGCTTTTATCTCGTCTCCATTAAGTTTAATCTGTCCAGACTTGGGCATATCTAAACCTGCTAGAAGAGAGAGTAGTGTTGTTTTTCCACTTCCAGATTGGCCGAGAATACTGTACATAATTCCTGCTTCAAAAGTTTCTGTGACATCTTGAAAGAGGTAATCTTCAGGATGGTTATAGTAGTAAGTCAAATTTTCAATGTTTAATACTGTCATAATGTCCTCCTTCTTTAATTTGTCAGCACTTGTTTAGGGTTTAAGCGTAAAATACCAATTGCTGCTAAACCAACGGCCACAAGCGTAATCAAGAGTGCAAGAGCTGCTAAAATCGCGATTTGTTGAGGATTTGTTTTAATTTCGAGCTCATTTATGGCCTTGAGCTGTTCATTATTTTGTCCCATACCAATCGCCGTACGCATTCCGCCAGGTTGAGCATTAGGATCTCCTTTTTCAGCCTGAGGTCCATCTTCTTGTCTTTGAGTACCATTTATTTGGGTAGGTTGATTGGTTTGACTGGTTTGAGTTTCTTGATTAAGTAACTGTTGGCCGACGGCATTGCCCACAAAGTTACCAGTAGCTGAGGCTATACCGATAGAAACGACCATTATCATAAATAGTTCGGTAAAGAATTGCGCCACAATTTTTCCTTTTGACTCGCCTAAGCTCATCAAGACACCAATTTCAAAGCGACGTTCTCGCACCATGAGCATGACGATAAGCGCAAGGATGATGGCACCTGCAAGTGTCACAAGGATAACAATATTTTTAGAAAAACTGCTGATATTGTTCAGAGGTTGTAGCATTTGTTGGTAAATAGCATCATTAGACTGTACTTCAAATTTATCTGTATCGATAAGCTTGGTAGCTTCTTTGACAAACTTCTCTGAATCTTCTGGGTTTTCCAGATTAAAGATTGCACTTCCAAGCGTTCCTGTTTTACCATCGATTTGGTTTGGTACACTCAAAGCAGTGTATATCTGATTGGCTGGGTTCATAAAGCTAAAGTCTGCGGCCAAATCATTTTCTGTTGAACCTGATTTGTAAAGTCCTACAACAGTCATTTTGTAAGTTTTATCATTACTATCTTTGAGGGTAAATGTTGAGTTTACTTTGAGGTTGTTCTGTTTAGCCAAGCTCTCTTCAATGACAACATTATTCGTTCCTTCATCAGAGGACTGAATTGCGCGTCCAGAGGTTATTTTATTTGTCCCACCCGAAAACTCTGAAGAGGCGAGCAAGTCGTTTGTACCAACGATTTTGAAATCACCGGGAGTACTTCCGCTCATTTCCGGCCCTGCCATAAAGACAGCTCCTTGTTTATCATTATTTTCTGAGGTGTCAGATTGACTGATTGCTTCGATATTGCTTTCGGCATTTGCTGTAGCTTGTTTTGTATACGAGTAGGATTTTACTCCAGAAAGTTTCGCTATTTTTTCAGCATCTGCTTGAGTAATGTCAGGCATATCGGACTTGTTCGTTTTCTCTGTTGAATCATTCTTAGAAAAATTTTCCATCATTGCAGAACGATTAATGGAGAGTGTAACAGTCGCTCCGGCACTCTTCTTCGCATTTTCGATGGAACGGTTAGAAGCTGTATGAATAACCAAACCCGAAAGAACAAAAATAAGTATAGTTGAAAAGGCCACAATAAGTAGAAGGGTTCGTGATAGTTTGGCTTTAGTAAAAAGCCAGGCGCGTCTTATAAAATCCAAATGAGATTCTCCTTTGTCTAAATTAATAAAACAAATTGTATGCTTATTTACTTAAAAATTAGTTAAACGATACATAAGCGAAACTTAAGAAACATTTTATTGTAAAAAAGAGATGCGTTAGTAACTTTGAGTAGAGAGTTTAAGTCAATATTCTTGAAATTAATTAGAAAATAGAGTATTATTGACCAGTCAATGATTGATTAGTCAATTATTGTGGAAAAGAATAAAAGTCACAGAAAGAGGATGGACATTTGATTATTGTTAATGCTAAATTTTTTATCAAAGACGAAAAAAGAGAAGAATTTTTAAGAGATACAGAGGAACTGATTGCTTCTTCCAGACAAGAAGAAGGATGTTTAGCTTACGATTTATACGAAGCAGTGCTTTCAACAAATGAGTTTGTGATGATTGAAAACTGGGCTTCCTTAGAAACAATCGAAAAACACAACACCAATCCTTTGCTGCTAGCTTTCGCGCAAAATATCAGTAAGTATAGTGTTAAAAAGCCGGAATTGCAAATTGTAGAGAAGGGGGTAAAATAAGCTTATGTCAGTCATAACAACTATTTTAGGAGTCTTGGTCGCCATAGAATTCTTTTATATTACCTATTTAGAAACGGTAAAAACGACTTCTGATGCAACAGCTAGAGTGTTCAAAATGACCAGCGAGGATTTACAAAACAAAAACGTCCAAGTACTGTTTAAAAATCAAGGCGTATACAACGGGTTGATTGGTATTGGGATACTTTATGCACTGTTTGTTTCTGCCGCACGCATTGAATTATTGAGTGTCTTCTTGGTATATATTATTTTAGTTGCGCTGTATGGGAGCCTCACGAGCGACCGCTTCATTATTTTTAAACAAGGTGGTTTAGCCATCTTAACTTTACTCAGTATTATTTTCTTATAAATAGATAAAGTAATTCAATACTGAACAATAGTCTTTATAAGAATTTCTAAGCTTTATAAGAAGGTATAAGTGAGCCCAAACTGGAAAGGAAAGAAAAAAAAGACGAAAAAAATATTAATCATAGAAACAAATATGCCCAAATATGATAAGACAAATAGAGCTACAGGGCTCTGGTTGGGCGAGACAACTCATTTTTATGATGAAATAATCTCTGCAGGTTATGAAGTTGACTTTGCAAGTCCAAAAGGTGGCTATGTTCCCCTTGATCCTGAAAGTTTTAAATATGCGAACGAAATCGATTGGAAATGGTATACAGAAAGAAGTTTTAGGGAAGCTGCTCTTTCCAACACGAAAAAAATAACGGATTTAAATCCTCAGGATTATGGTGCTATATATTTTACAGGTGGCCATGGTGTACTGTGGGATTATCCGGAAGATAAAGAGTTGATGAAAGTTGCTGAAGCAATTTATTATGCGGGCGGATTTATAACGTCTGTTTGTCATGGTGCAGCTGGTCTTTTGAACTTGAAAGATGAAGAGGGGCAATACCTTATAAAAGATAAAGTCGTTACCGGATTTACAAACGAAGAAGAAGAGCTTAATGGAACAACAACTGCTGTTCCGTTCTTAACCGAAACCGAGTTAAATCAACGTGGAGCGCGATACAAAAAAGCCGCAGCTTTCAAAGAGTATGCTATTAGAGATGGGCGAATAATTACTGGACAAAATCCTCAATCTCCCCAAAAAGTCGCTGAATTACTTGTAGCTGAGTTACGTAAATTAAACCACTAAAAAAAGAAGGGTCTACCTTCTTTTTTAGTTTGAAAAATAAGAGTGTTATGGTTCTCGTTTCATATTTTTCATGATGTTATTAAGTTGAGAGAGTTGCATAATCAAACTATTATAATTAATTTCATCAGATTGTCCTGCAAGTTCTTGTCCAACTTGTAGGGAAATAGCAGGAAGCATTTTTTTGAGTTTTTTTCCATCTTCACTTAAAAATAGTTTGACAATACGCTCATCCGAACGCGAACGTTTTCGAACAAGATATCCTTTTTGTTCCAGTTTCTTTAATAAAGGACTTAAGGTACCAGAATCTAAGTATAATTCTTCCCCCAACTCATTCACGGTCATGTCATCTTCTAATGCCAGCAAAGCAATAAAGCTTGTGTATGTTAAGTCATACTTTTTTAAATACGGCTTGTACTGTTTGATAATTTCTTTAGAAGCAATGTATAGTTGAAAACAAAGTTCCTTGTTTAAAATCGAATTACTCATGGTGTCCTCCCAAATATTTTTATTATAACTGATTTCATATATTTGTCAAATTCAATTATATTTAGTAAAATTAAATTGTGCACAATTAAAAATAAAAAGAGGTAAGGTAATGCAAAAAATATTTTCAACAAAAATGATAAATACAGGTGGCCGTAATGGTGAAGTCCACTCTCCCGATAATAGCTTTAAATTAGACATCGTAGCGCCAGGAAGTAAAGCTGTGGATGCGACAAATCCAGAACAGTTATTCGCAGCGGGGTATAGCGCTTGTTTTAATAGTGCTTTAGACTATGTCAAAAAATCAAGAAATGTTGATGGAGAATCAACTATAGAAGTAACTGTATCTCTCTATAACTTAAGTCAAGGCGCAGTACCTGACGTTGTTTTAGGTGTTGATATCGTAGGACATATAGACGGTGTGAGCTTTGAGGAAGCAAAAGAATTGTTAGAAATGGCCCATGAAACCTGTCCTTATTCTCGTGCGACAAAAGGTAATATTGAAGTTACGATTGATATTTTTTAAAACTGAGAAATACTGGTAGAATAAGTATCAGGGAATAATATAAATAGAGATAGAGATAGCTACGAGCTATCTCTATTTGTTTAGACAATAACATAAAATATTATCCAATTATAAATTGTGCATAATAGACAAATAGTGTATAATTGTCTGATATATATATTCTAGGAGGAATTATTTTATGATTAAACTCATAGGTGTCTTGATTGTCTTGATTGGTTTTGTTTTCAAGATAGAGACCTTATTTGTTGTTGTTGTTGCTGGGATTTCTACAGGTCTGGTTGCAGGTTTGAGTATTCAGGAGATTCTAACTATTTTAGGTCAATCTTTTGTCGATAACCGTATGGTTTCGCTTTTTGTTTTGACTCTTCCAGTTATCGGTGTTTTGGAACGTAATGGACTTCGCCAACGTGCAGTAGATCTTATTGGCCGTATCCAGTCACTTACAACAGGTCGTATTGCCCTTGTTTATGTTTTTATTCGTTTTATTGCAGGCGCAATGTCTATTCGTATTAGTGGGCATCCACAGTTTGTTCGACCACTCATTCAGCCGATGGCCAAAGCTGCCGCAGTGAGTAAATTTGGTGATGTGGAGTCTGAAGACGATGATATTAAGGCAATTTCTGCCGCAGCAGAAAACTATGGTAACTTCTTTGGGCAAAATCTCTTTGCAGGGAGCGCCGGTGTTCTCTTGATTACTTCAACCATGTCAAGTTTTAACTATGATGTTTCAGCCGTAGACGTAGCAGTTGCCAGTATTATCATGGCTGTCCTTGCCTTTCTAGTGACAGCTATCCAGTTTATACTGTATGACAGAAAACTTCTTCGAAAATTTGGAAAGAAAGAGGTAAAATAAACCATGCAAGCTTTTATTGACGTTTCATTAAATATTTTTTATGTCCTTATGGGTTTACTCATGATTTATATGGCCTATAAAGCTTTAACTACAATACAAGGAAGCAAACGTTTCGGAACGGCTCTTTTTTGGATTTTAATTGCTATACCATTTATTTTTGGTGCACTTATCCCAGCCTGGCTTGTAGGACTCTTTATTGTTTTAAGCAGTTTGCTTACACTAACTAAGCAAGTGACCTTTGGGAAATATAAAGCTTTGGACGACAGCTTTGGCGAAAAACAGTCTAAAGTCTTGAAGAATAAAATCTTTATTCCTTCCTTTATTCTGGCATTTGTAGCTGTTGGCATTGCGATGGCTTTAGGTAAATTTACCAATGCTTCACTCTTTGCTATCGGTGTAGCTTCGGTTGTTGCCTTAGTGTTTGCATTGTTAATGACAAAAGCAAAAGTGACAGAATCCGTGGAGGATGGCGCACGCCTCTTTGATTCGATGGGGCCGGTTGCGATTTTACCACAATTGTTGGTTGCCTTAGGTGCACTCTTTACAACCGCAGGTGTTGGTGAAGTTATCTCGCAAGGGATTACAGGTATTGTCCCTGCGGATAACCGCTTGCTCAGCGTAGTAGCTTATGTTCTTGGCATGGTGATTTTCACGATGATCATGGGGAATGCTTTTGCGGCTTTCTCTGTCATCACAGCGGGTATTGGGATTCCGTTTGTCCTTGCCCAAGGAGCAAATCCCGTAATTGCTGGGGCATTAGCACTGACTGCAGGATATTGTGGTACTTTACTAACCCCAATGGCAGCCAACTTTAATATCGTGCCCGCTGCCCTGCTTGAGATGAAAGATGAGAATAAAGTGATCAAGGTACAAGCGCCAGTTTCACTTACGCTTATCGTTCTGCACATTCTCGTAATGTACTTTATCGCATTTTAAAAAGGAGATTATTCTATTATGAAAATTTTGTTAACAGGTTTTGATCCATTTGGTGGTGAAGCACTCAATCCAGCTGAAGAAGCTGTGAAACGTGTTGCATCAGAAATCAACGGTGCTGAGATTATTAAGTTGATTATTCCGACTGTGCGTTATAAATCACTCGAAAAAATTGAAGAAGCTATTGAAAAACATCATCCAGATGTGGTTGTAAATATTGGCCAAGCTGGTGGACGCTTTGCGATTACGCCAGAACGTGTCGCCATTAATGTGGATGATTTCAGAATTCCAGATAATGAAGGCAATCAGCCTGTCGATGAGCCTGTAAAAGAAGATGGTGCTCCAGCATATTTCTCTACATTGCCAGTTAAAGCAATTGTTAGCGAATTAAATAAAGCTGGCATTCCTGGAACCTTGTCTAACACAGCCGGTACCTTTGTATGCAACCATGTTTTCTATGGTGTGCGTTACCTCTTAGAGAAAAAATATCCCGAAGTTAAAGCTGGTTTCATTCATATTCCTTATGCTACATCACAAGTCATTGATAAAAAAGATACACCTTATATGTCATTGGACGAGATTGTTAAAGGGATTGAAGTTGCCTTAGAAGCATGCACGCACTATTCTGAAGATTTACGTGTTATTGGTGGGGAAATATGTTAAGGAAAGTTTTTGTATACGGTAGCTTACGTACAGACATGTTTAACTATGAAAAATATTTAAAAGGTGAGGTTCTGGAAAGTACACCAGCAAAAATTAAGGGCAATCTCTTCCATATTGAAAATAAGGGTTATCCCGCAATCTTTGACGGTGATTCAGAAATAATAGGAGAAGTTTTTACCTTTTATGACTTCTCAAAAAGTATTCGAACGCTCGATGGTATGGAAAACTTTAACCCAGAAAGTCCAGAAAACAGTGAGTACCTCCATCGAAGTACCACAGCCTCTCTCAGTAACGGTCAAACGGAAGAAGTTTACTATTATCACTATAATCCAAATGCAAGTCTTAATTCCAATGATCAGTTAGTACCTGTTGACTCAGGAGACTGGTTGGAATATATGTTGCAGACGGTTGAATAAAAACAAGAAGTCGTTGGACTTCTTGTTTTTTCTATGAAAGAAGCGTTACTCAAAAGAGAGTGAGCGATAATTTGGAGTACAAACACTCTTATTAATAAAAGTGAAAGAAAATGGAAATAATCTAATACATGTGCTATACTTCCTTTGGAAGCGTATATTTTTGATTTGTTACAAAGTAAAATTCAGAAGTAACTCTTGGAGAAGATATACTCTCACTTTACTAAAAGAAATAGACAGAGAAGTTTGCTTTATCTTTATCCTCAAAAATAAAACACACAATAAAAACCCTGACACAATAAAAAGTGCCAAGGTTTTTTTATGAAACATAATCGAAAGCGTTTACAATCTAAATATACAATATTAATTATCTTATAAGGAGTTGTAATGAAAGAAAAAACTAGTCTTAAAGTGCGGGTTCAGAAACTTGGAACAGCACTCTCAAATATGGTTATGCCTAACATTCCAATCTTAATTGCTTGGGGTGTTCTCACGATGTTCTTTATCCCAGATGGTTTCACACCAAACAGTACTTTTGCTGCTATGGTTGGCCCAATGCTTGTCTTTCTTATTCCAGTCATGATTGGTTATACAGGCGGTAAGAATATCTATGATCACCGCGGAGGTGTTGTTGGTGCAATTGCCACATTTGGTTCGATTGTTGCCACAGCAACAACTACGATGGGCGGTCTTAATGAAAACGGCAATGTTCCGATGATTTTAGGTGCTATGATTTTAGGTCCTCTTGGAGCTTGGCTGATTAAAAAATTCGACCAAGTCGTGCAACCTCATATCAAAGCAGGGCTTGAGATGTTGATTAACAATTTTTCAGCCGGTCTTGTCGGTTTTGGTATTTCATTATTTGCTGTAAAAGTAGTTGGTCCATTAGTTGCAGCTTTAACAGATATTATGGGGCAAGGAGTTGATTTCCTTGTTTCCAACCACCTTATTCCTTTAGCAAATGTCTTTATTGAACCTGCTAAAATTCTATTTTTAAATAATGCCATTAACCAAGGTATTTTGACGCCTTTGGGTATCCAACAAGCCAGTGAACAAGGAAAGTCACTATTGTTTTTACTCGAAGCAAACCCTGGACCAGGTCTTGGTATTTTGATTGCCTTTTGGCTCTTTGGTAAAGGTTCAGCAAAAGCTACAGCACCAGGTGCGATAATTATTCAATTTATTGGTGGTATTCACGAAATTTATTTCCCATACGTGATGATGAAACCAGCTCTGTTTTTCGCAGTAATTGCTGGTGGTGTATCAGGTACTTTGACAAACAATTTCTTGGGGGCAGGCCTTCAAGCACCAGCATCTCCAGGTTCAATTATTGCCATCACAGGAATGGCTTCTGGTAAGGCTGCAGGAGGCTTGGGAAATATTCTTAGTGTTTGGGTCGGTATTCTTGTAGCTGCCGGTGTTTCCTTCCTTGTTGCGTCCTTCATTTTGAAACGTGACAAGTCAATGGTTGATGATTCAGCACTTGAAGAAGCACAAGCCAATCTTTCGGAAGCGAAGGCTGTTGCCAAAGGGCAAGTTGCTCCATCTCACGAAGCAGTTGATTTTTCAGCGGTTAAACATATCATTTTTGCTTGTGATGCGGGTATGGGTTCATCTGCGATGGGTGCATCCATCCTAAGAAACAAGGTAAATAAAGCTGGTTTGCCACAAGATGTTACAAATATTGCTATTGCTAATCTGAAAGCAGGGCCAGATACTATCGTTGTCACACAAGAAGAATTAGCTGCTCGTGCGGCGACAATGTCACCAGATGCAATTCGATATTCTGTTTCCAACTTTTTAAATTCACCAAAATACGATGAGATTATTTCCCAATTGTCTCAAACACAGGCTTCAGAGCCATCTAAAAGTGAACCGGTAACCTTAACGAACAGTCCAACAGTAGAAGAAGAAATAGATTTGAATCAAATCGATGAGGTTGTCTTTGCTCATGATGGTGAGCATATCGGATCCGCAACGATGGGTAAAGAAACATTAGGTGCCATCTTTAAGATGAATGGCATTCAGCTTCCGATTTCAGATGTAGAGTTTTTAGGTTTAGCAGCTTTCAATGCAACAAACATCATGATTGTAACTACAGAAGAGTTTACCCATCGTGCTAAAAGAGTTGCGCCTAATGCTCAATATCTAGAAGTTGAAAGTCTGATTACAACACCAAGATATGATCAACTTGTCGCACGTTTGAACAAGTTATAAACCAAAAGTAAAGGGGGAAACCTCGTGTTAGTAACACAACGTGAACAACAAATCATCCAAGAATTTTTAGTGAAGAAAACCCTGACCGTTGCAGATATGATGGAAGCGACTGGAGCCAGCAGAAGAACAATTTATCGGGATTTAGATAAATTTCAACTGACTTTGCCTAATATGGGTATTTATTTACGTACTTCAACAGAAGGCTATTATTTAGAAGGAGATCTTGCCCGGTTAGAGCAACTTCAGGAGCTCAAGGAGTTTTCGCCTCAAGAAAGACAAAAAGCTGAGATTGTTCTTTTAGTCACGAAGCATCATTCTCTTGAAGAATTAGCAGAACGTTTTGCAGTAAGTTTGCCCACTGTTATTTCGGATTTGAAACATTTAGATAAAATTTGTGAAGAAAATGAACTCTTTTTACATCAAGATGACGAAATTTGGATTACTGGAAAAGAAGAAAAAATTCGTTCGGTCTTGGTTTCGATATTAAATGACTCGATGAGTATCAGTGAAGCATTGAATGGCGATTTTGCGGAAGGTAAAATTTCTTCATTTTTGGAAACACAGTTTTTAGAGACAGCAAAAGCAATCTTTGAAAAAAATGTCGAGATAAAAGCGGTCGATAAAAGTAAGGTTTTGATGCAATTTTTCCTTGGCATAACACTGCTAAGGATTAACCAAGGAAAGACAATTTCATCTGGACTTTGGCGTAAACCAAGTAAAGAAGCAATTGCCTTTGTAAGGGAAATTATCCAAGAGCTAGGGGGAACATCTTTTAGTCTCACAGAGATTGTATATCTAGCCAGTATTTATGATGTACTTTACTTTGGTTTTGGTCGTGAAGTTCTTTTTATGGAAAAATTTGACAGTCAGTTTTCGTATAAAGTACGCCAACTGATCAGTGAAGTTTCACAAAAAATGGATATTGCTTTTATCAAAGACGATAAACTCTATGGCCTTCTTTATGCTCATCTAAAAGAAACAGAAATTTTACCGGATCTTTCCTCCGAAAAAGAAAATAAGTTTATCAAAAAGATTGAAGCGGACAACAAAAAAGTTTTTAAAGTGGTGCAGGATGTTCTGCCGAAAATATTTTCACGGAAATTCTCCAGCACAGATACAGCTTTTGTAACTTTGCATTTCGTAGCGACTCTTGAAAGAAGTGATTTGGTTCTTCCCTTAACAGCGGCTATTGTGACAAGTCGGGGGCGAATCTCTTGTGAATTTTTGATCAGTCACTTAAAGAAAAATTTCCCCTTTTTGAAGCGTATCGATATTATCCAATTGTCTGAAATACCGGATCTGGAGCACTATGATGTAGTATTTACAACAGAAAAAGAGTTGGATTATATTTATGTGAGTCGTATATTGGATCAGAAAAATACGGATGATATTCGTCACCAATTGCGTGTGATTCAACAAGAGGCAAGGAAAGAAAATAGAGAAGAAGAGCCTCGACATACAGTAGATCTAAGCAGGTTATTCAGTATAAGTAATACTATATTAGAAGAATTTTCTCTGGAAACTTTAGAAAACCCACCCCATTTGCAAGCTGTTATTGAACTTATTGTACAGCGCTTGGGTTTTTCAGAAAAAGAAGGATTGGCTCGGCTCTTGTTAGAACGTTTTGAGGCGACACATTTGGCCATTCCGGATACAAATATTGCACTGCTTCATGGTCTCCATGGAACAGTGCCATATCCGCTTTTCAAAATATATGATCTAGAGGAGCGCATAGAAGTAATTGCCATGAACCAAGAAAAGATAAGCGTTAATCGTGTTCTCTTGTTATTAGCACCTCCAGAAGTTGACCATTATACGACATATCTCTTGGGAAGAATATCGAGCTCAATCATCGAAAATAAACTGTATACGAAAATTTATGATTCCGGTAATCAAGAAGTTGTTGAAGAGCTCTTAAAAACGATTATGACTGAATCAATCCAAAAATATGGAGAATAAAATGAGAATTCAAAGAAATCTGATAAAACTAAATAAACATTTTGAAACAAAAGAAGAAGCGATTGAATATTGTGGTTCCTTACTTCATGATGCAGGCTGTGTGACCGCAGCCTATATTCCAGCTATGGTTCAACGCAACGAGGAACTTTCTGTATATATGGGGAATTTTATCGCCATCCCTCACGGCACAGATGAAGCAAAAAAAGAAGTTAAAAAAACCGGCATATGTATTGTGCAAGTTCCTCGGGGCATAAACTTTGGTGATGCTGAAGAACGCAAAGTGGCGACTGTTTTATTTGGAATAGCAGGTGTGGGAGACGATCATTTGGAGCTTATCCAAAAAATCTCGCTTTTCTGCGCTGATGTCGATAATGTCGTTAAAATCGCAGATGCACAAACTGTTGATGAAATCGCAGCATACTTTGAAAACTAGACAATCTCAAAAATCTTGGCACAGTAAAAAGTGCCAAGATTTTTATTTAGTAGCGTAAAGAAAACGATTACAATGAAGGAGTAAAAAGAAGAAATGAAGGTAAATACAAATGAAAAAAGCAGTACATTTTGGCGCAGGAAATATCGGACGTGGTTTCATCGGAGAAATCTTATATAAGAACGGTTTTGAAATTGCCTTTGTCGATGTTAATGAAAAAATCATCAACGCTTTAAATGAGGAAGGGAAATATACGATTGAGCTGGCAGATCAATCGCATGAAAAAATTCAAGTCCATAGCGTTTCGGGCATTAACAATGCGCAGAATCCTGAAGCAGTAGTTGAGGCTATCGCAGAGGCTGATATCGTTACTACAGCAATTGGACCCAACATCCTTCCTTTTATTGCGGAACTGATTGCCAAAGGTATTCAAAAGCGTAAAGCCCAAGGAAATCAAAAACGATTAGACATCCTTGCCTGTGAAAACATGATTGGGGGTTCCGAATTTCTTTTTGATAAGGTCAAAGAATATTTAACTCCAGCTGATTTAGAATTTGTAGATTTGAAGATTGGCTTTCCCAATGCGGCAGTCGACCGTATCGTGCCCAATCAATCGCATGAAGATCCGCTCTATGTTGTCGTTGAACCCTTCCGTGAGTGGGTTGTGGATGAAAGTCAACTGAAGAACAGTGAAGTAAAACTTGAAGGTGTTCATTATGCCAGAGATTTGGAACCTTATATTGAACGTAAACTCTTCTCTGTTAACAGTGGTCATGCGACAGTGGCTTATACAGGCGCATATTATGGTTACCAAACTATTTTAGAAGCCTTGCAAAATAATGAAGTATTGGCCTCACTTAAAGACGTCCAAGCTGAAACACGCCAGTTGCTCTTAGCCAAATGGGACTTTACTGAGGAAGAGTTGAAAGCTTATCATGAAACGATTATTGAGCGCTTCTCAAACACAGAGATAGTGGATGAGATAAGCCGTGTAGCACGAACTCCGATGCGTAAGCTAGGCTACGATGAACGCTTTATCCGCCCAATCCGTGAACTTTCTGAATGCGGTTTATCTTATCGAAGCCATTTGGCAGTTGTGGGGAAAATATTTGCCTACAAAGACGAAAACGATAAAGAAGCTGTGGCTTTGCAAGAAGCATTAAAAGAAAAAGGGCTTAACGCAGTCATTCGTGAAGTCATTAGTCTTACAGATGAGAGCTTGATTATGGAGATTGAGGCTAGTGCGAAAAAATATATGAAGTGAATTTCCATTGAAAAAAGTTACGTTTTGATGAGGCTTTTAACTTATTTAGAAGACTAAAATGGTGAAAGAAAGGACTTTTCTGATATAATAAAACTATGAAGAAAAAAGTAATCGCTATCATCATCGCCCTTTTAGTTGGTGCAGTTGGGCTCTTCCTTTGGCAAACGAAGGTCTTTGCTCCAAAAACGGCAAAAGAAGAAGTAAAACAAGAGGAAAAATCAGGTCCTGTACGCTCAGAACTTACAGGCCTTGAAACGACAGCTGATAAGGCAAAACGCCCGGTAACTGCCGTGATGGTGGAAAATTCACCAGAAGCGCGACCGCAATCCGGTCTTAAAGATGCGGGAGTGGTTTTTGAAGCTGTCGCTGAAGGAGGCATCACACGCTTCGTAGCCCTTTATCAGGAAGCACAGCCTGATTTGATTGGCCCTGTGCGTTCTATTCGTCCTTACTTTGTGGAGTGGGCAGCTGGTTTTGATGCTGGCTTAGCTCACGTGGGTGGCTCAGAGTTAGCTTTGAACATGGTTAAGTCGGGTGATTATGTCGCAGACTTAGATCAATTTAAAGCACCTGAGGGTATCTTCTGGCGTTCTGAGGACCGCGTGGCACCACATAATATGTATACGAAAATGAGCGGTTTGGACAAGTATATGACCAAGCTGGATAAGAAGAAATCTGATTTCCAAAGCTGGGACAGACAAGCACTCAAGTCAGATAAAACAGAAAGTGACCTGCCAGCTGCTCAAGCTATCAGCCTTCCAGTCTCTACCGGTATTTTTGAAGTCAGCTATCATTACGATACAGCCAGCAAGACCTATCAACGTTTCCAAGGTGGTGAAGCACATCAAGACCGAGAAAAGGGTCAAATTTCACCAGATGTAGTTATTGCAATCATGGTCAATCAAAAACTATCCGCAGACGGTAATCACATGGACATCGAAACGACCGGCACGGGCAAGGCGTATATTTTCCAAAACGGCAAAGTCCAGGAAGGAAATTGGGCCAAACCAAATGCACAAATAAATATCAGCTTCACCGACGATCAAGGAAACAAAATCCCGCTCAAGTCAGGTCAAACTTGGATAACGGCAGTTGATAATAGTCGTGAAGTTGTTTGGGAGTAGTATATGCTTAAAAAGAACAGTGAATCTCGCTGTTCTTTTTTATTTGAAGTCCTGCATGTTATAATGGTGAGAGAATAATTTGATGGAGAAACACAAAAGGATATAGGTTTTATACATGAAGCAAGTTTTTATTTTTTCGGATAACCAAAAGGACAGTATTTTTTGCTATGAACACGATCCAGTTATCTTAGTTACAATGAATCGCGAAGATTTCCCTTATCTTAAGGAGCAAGAATTTTCTAAGTTTCCTGCTGTTTATGTGTTAATCGGGCAGAATAAAAGATACGTTGGACAAACAGCGGGTCAAACTATAACTCAGCGTCTATCTCAACATATATCTGATGAAGCAAAAAATTGGGCAGAATCTGTGGTCTTTTTTTCAAGAAAAGATGGAAAGATGTCTAAAACGGAAACAGAGTATCTTGAGCATAAGCTTATTCAAGACTTTAAAACAAAATCTGATTTTGAGTTGACAAATTTGAATAATGGGAATACGTCTTATATAGGAAAACTTCAAAAGCTCCAAGCAGAAGCGTTATATGAAACAGTTTTTGAAATAAATGAAGATATTGCAAGTTTAAACTTCTTTGGAGAGGAATCACCTTCTTATGAATTAAAGCATAAAGAGGTCAAAACAGACAAGTTTGTGATTTCTTACGATAAACAAAAAATAACGTCAAATTCAGCAAGGAAGTTATTTGTAGAGTTTGTGAGAAATCTGTTGAAGGATAACAAATATTCAGAAAAAATAAAGTCATTAATTGTGGATGACCGTCCAAGTCATGCCTTTATTTTAGGAACAAAACGTTCAACTTATGGTGGACGTCCAAGCTCTGTTCAAGTTTCAGAGAATATTTGGCTTTATACCAATTTGTCACGTAAGGATACTCGGCGAAAGTTGGAGAAATTGGCTGCTGATCTCAGTGTTAAAGTGGAATTAATTTGGGAGTAGTATAACAATTATTAATATTTAAATAAAAAGATATAAAAGAGTGTCTACAAACGTAACACTCTTTTATGCTATAATAAAACACTATGCAAAACCCGAAAATAAAAACACCTCCAAGAACAAGTAAAAAAACTAAAAAGAAAACGAAACGTATCCTCTTATCTATCATAAGCGTATTTATATTGCTCATCGTTGCTCTGCCTTTCTATGCTTGGAAAGTTGAGCCCTTCCTTGTGCATGTCAATCATGTCGAGCTGGGAAAGAAAAATGAGCGGACACCACTAAACGTTGTGCAAATCTCTGATTTGCAGGTTTCCGAGTACTATGAAACCAATCGTTTAGATAAGGTGATTGAGAAGGTTAATGCCCAAAAACCAGATATTCTTTTGTTTACAGGAGATTTGTTTGATAATTATTCCAAGTATCCAGAACAGATGGCACCAATGATTGAAAAATTAAAAGCTTTTAAGGCAAATATTGGGAAGTATGCCGTTTGGGGCAATCATGATTATGGTGGCGGTGCTGTCCGCGTTTATGAAGATGTTATGTCGGCGGGTGGATTTACCGTGCTAAGAAACCAGGGAGAAACTCTAACATTGAGCGATGGTCGCCAAGTTTTCTTAGGTGGACTCGACGATTCTCTTTTAGGAAATCCTTCGGTATCCGATACGCTTGCTTACCGTCAAAACTATGCCATCACGATGACACATGAGCCAGATGTGGCGGATGCTTTTATCGGTACAGATACACAGCTAGTTTTAGCGGGTCACAGTCACGGTGGTCAGGTCTGGATTCCCTTCTATCCGATAAAAAATGTTCTGGCTGAGAAGTATACACGGGGCTTATACCAGCTTGATGCCATTACACAATTATATGTCAATACAGGGATAGGAACCACATCGATTCACGCGCGTTTTGGAGTTATACCTGAGGTAACTCAGTTCACCATTTATATATAAATGAAAAGAGGGTCTACTCTCTTTTTTTTTTTTTTACAAAAAGAGCTTTGCCATCTCCTGTAAAGTGACTATTTTGCAGCTTTAAATATTATAAAATAGAAGAGTTGTCTATATATGAAACGGAAAGAATTGTAGGTGAAGCCTTGATTAGAGTATACTACCGCAAACCTTGTACCGCCAGTCAAAAAGCAAATTCGTGGTTTCAGAACTATGGGATAGAAGCGAAATATGTCCGAATTGAAAAAATATCAGAAACGGATTTACTGGAAATTTTATCTCTATCTGAAGGTGGTTTTGCAGAAATTACTAAAAAATCACGAACATCTTCAAAGAAGACCTTGAAAGCCCTAATGGGACTCAATAAATTAACTTTTAAAGAAGCTCTTGCTTTCGTCACTGAGCATCCAGAATGTTTGATTACACCCATTATTATTGGTAAAAATAAGATGTTGGTAGGATATAATGAAGTCGAAATGAGGAAGTTCATTCCACGTTATCTGCGCGATTAAAAACTGTAATGTTTACAAATTTAGAGTTATAATAAGGAGATAGGGCATTCAAAAAGTAAGGGATATTTATAATGAAAATAACAGCGATAGAAGATAGTGTGAGTTTGGAGCTCAAACTTTTGGAACTTATGAAAGAGAAGGGCGACTGGATTGATGCCGAAGAAATGGCAAAAACTTTGGGGATCAGTACAAAACGTACGACCAGTTTGATTAATAGTTTACTTCATGAGATAAGATCTTTTGACTCTGACAATCTCAATCTCAAAATATTAAAAGGGCGCGGAAACCTTTTAGAAATTAAGGATGCGCGTGATTATCGAAAATTTCGCCAGAAACTCATCGAAAATATCATTATTTATAAGATTCTCTTTTCGATTGCTTTAAATAAAGATGCAAATCTGGAACGCTTGGCTATGGAGAACTTTGTCAGCGAATCTTTGATTAAAAAGCGCATCGCAAATGCCAATCAAATGATGGCCAATCTAGGTGTGAAGGTTGTAACCAGAAAAAAACAGTATCTTTTTCAAGGGGATGAACAACAAGTCAGAGGAATGCTAAATATTCTCTTTTGGCGCCTTTACCGAGGCGATGAGTGGCCTTTTTCAGGAGTTAATAAAGAAAAAATCATTAACTTGATTTCGCAAATAAGTCTTGAGATAGACTTACAGATGAATCAGTTTACAGCTTATCAAATTGCCTATATGTTCGCCATAAATTTCAGCAGATATCAACGCGGCTTTTCAGTAAACTTGGAAGAAGGCTGGGAGAAATATCGTTCGATTTGTGAATGGATTGATGAGAAGACGGATATTTACGCTTTATTTTACAAAAATTATGGTTTTCCTAAACATGAAGTGGATTTTTTACTGATTGAAGCCATGACTAAGAGCAAAATTTACAATAGTCTTGAGCATAAAGCACCCGATTTTTGGAGTGTTCTTGAAGGGACACCCGCCTTTGAAGCTACAGAACGTTTGGTGCAAAAAATGGAAACCCACACAGGAAAACTCTCTGAAGAGAAAAGAAGATTGTTCTTGCGGTATATTTATCCCTGTCATTTGCACGCGGACCTATTCTCAAATATCATTTTCTCAGAGTCTGGGCACCATGCAATTAACGTTTCGTCTTACTTTTTCCCAGTCATGCGCCAGTCTTTGAAAAAACTCCTTGCTGAGCTATATCAAGAAAGTGGTCTCACACTCTTTTTAAATGAAGAATATTTGATTGGCGAGTATATATTGGCTTTATCCTTCTTTATGCCCGTCCAGTTTCAGGAAAAAGAAATCACGCTCTTCATTGATACTGACTTGTCCGAGATGCTAGAAAAATTGTTAATCCGACAAATTTTTAATCAATTTGGTCATCTTTATAATTTAAAAATAATCACAAGTCTATCAGAACCAGAACAAAATGTAGATATCGTTATTTCGACAAGCGCTATGGGTGAGCACAGTAATTTGAAAAAACCAGCGCAGTTATTCCTTGTTCATCCTTTCCTCACGCGAAGGGAAATCGAGGATATTGAGGACTATCTACATATTTTAATCACCAAAAATGACGAGTAATATTCGTCTTTTTTTGTTGCTTCCCATCTGCCTTTTTTTACCCCAATATCTTTTACTATAGTGATAAGCTAGAAGTATTAAAAAAGACGATAAGAGGTATTAAAATGGCTTTAGATGATATAAAAATATTACAAGATGTGGTCCAAATCAACTCAGTCAATGGCAACGAAGAAGAAGTGGCGAACTATTTGCGTGCGTTACTTCAAGAGCATGATATTGCAGCCAAGATAATTCCTTACAGCGAGGGACGCGCCAGTCTGATTGCCGAGATTGGAAACGGTAATGGTCCGGTAATAGGTTTTGATGGGCATGAAGATACAGTATCTTTAGGAGATGAAAGTAAGTGGACATATCCGCCTTTAAGTGCGACTGTAACCGAAGAGGGAAAAATGTACGGACGTGGCACTACAGACATGAAGTCTGGCCTTGTTGCAGCCGTTGTAGCTATGATTAATCTCAAAGAAAGTGGCGTTTCTCTGAATGGGACAGTGCGCTTACTCGCTACTGTAGGTGAAGAAAAAGGTGAACTTGGAGCAGGTCAGCTTGCAGAACTTGGTTATGCCGATGATATGGAAGCTTTAGTTGTCTGTGAGCCAACAGGCGGAGACTTCGCCACATTGCAACAAATGAAAGATACTATTCCGCTCGATATTCCGAAGTTCGACGGGGAGATGCGTCTCATCTTTATTGGCCATAAAGGTTCCGTCAACTATAAGGTACATGCCAAAGGCAAGGCTGCACATAGCTCAATGCCAGAGCTGGGTCAAAATGCCATCGAAGGTTTACTTAAGTTTTATGATAAACAAAAAGCATATTTTGATAAGCTTACAGAAGAAGATGATCTTTTAGGTTCAACTATTCCAGTCGTGACTTTGATTAATGGTGGTGAACAGATCAATACTGTTCCGGCCAACGCGAGTATGGGTGTGAAAATCCGTACCATTCCCGCATTGTCTAATGAAAAATTGATTGCGGATATTCAAGCGCTGATTGACGAATGCAATCGTGAGCAAGCAGTAGAGTTATCTTTAGAGGTCACCGAAAATGTTTCTCCTGTCAAAAGTAGCCCAGACTCAAAAATAGTAAAAGTAACTTCTGAAGTTTTGGAAGAACATCTGCAGCAGAAAGTACCACAAGTTGGTGTATCTGGTGGAACAGACGCCTCACAGTTTGTAAGAGCTAATCCTAATCTTGATATTGTGGTTTGTGGGCCCGGAAATGCTACAGCGCATGCTGTTGACGAGTATGTCCTTATAGATAGCTTTTTAGACTTTATCAAAATATACGAAAATATGATTCAAAAATATTTTGCAAGTTGAAACGGATAGGAGGAGATAACACTTTTGGCCAAGTAGCCTTTCTTGAGCCAAAGTGTTATTTTTTTGTGACTTTTCCTCAATTTTCTTCCTATATGAACTTCTATTATCTTTTATTGGCTCTATATAGTATAATAAAGAGTATGAAAAAAATAATCTCCCTTGGCTTAATACTTCTCGGTATTCTTGCAGATCAGCTATTGAAAGCTTGGACTGTTGCTAATATTCCATTGGGAGGAGAAAAGGAATTTATTCCTGGTATCCTCAGCCTAACCTATCTTCGAAACGAAGGCGCAGCTTGGTCGATGCTCGAAGGAAAACAATGGTTTTTCCTCATCTTGACACCGATCGTGATTATAGGCGCCCTTTATTTCCTTAATAAAAAACTAAATCAAAACTGGTACTTTGCCGCACTGACGTTGATTATTTCGGGAGCGCTAGGGAACTTTATTGACCGGGTGCGACAATCTTTTGTGGTGGACATGTTCCAGACGGATTTCATCAATTTTCCAATATTTAATATCGCTGATATACTGCTTTCAATAGGTTTTGTAGTACTCTTTATCGCGATTATTTTAGACAAAGAGGTAGAATAAATGACAGTAGTAATTATTGACGAGCCAAATGCGGGGCTTCGTTTAGACAAGGCTTTAGCAAACTTGAGTGATGCTTCACGTTCAGTATTGACAGAGCTGATTCGTGATGGGAAAGTAACGGTAGACGGGCAAGTAAAAAAAGCAAAATATAAAGTAAAAGCAGGGGAAACTATCGCCTACGAATTACCAGAAGTTGAAGTGCTTGATATCCAAGCTGAAGATATTCCTTTAGATATTGTTTATGAAGATTCTGATGTGGCAGTAATTAACAAGCCCCAAGGAATGGTTGTTCACCCAAGTGCGGGACATGCTTCAGGTACATTGGTCAACGCCATTATGTACCACATCAAAGATCTTTCTTCTATTAATGGTGTGATTCGCCCCGGAATTGTCCATCGTATCGATAAGGATACTTCCGGTTTACTGATGATTGCCAAAAATGATGCCGCACATGAGTCTTTAGCGGCACAGCTCAAAGCAAAAACAAATAAACGCCGTTATATTGCACTTGTGCATGGCGAGTTACCAAATGAAAAAGGTACGATTGAAGCCCCGATTGGTCGCAATCCTAAAGAGCGTAAGAAGCAAGCTGTGATTTCAGGTGGAAAACCAGCCAAAACGCATTTTACCGTTTTGGAACGTTTCCCTGGATATACTCTTGTTGCCCTTGAGCTTGAAACAGGGCGTACACATCAGATACGTGTACACATGGCTTATATTGGCTTCCCAATCGCTGGAGATCCTCTCTATGGCCCAAGTAAAACTTTAACGCCAAACAATGGACAATTTCTCCATGCCGAAACCCTAGGTTTTGAGCATCCTGCAACGGGCGAACTGCTTGAGTTCCAGGTCGACATTCCTGAAATATTTGCTCAACAACTTGATAATTTAAGAGGCTTGTCGTAAGACAGGTTTTTTATGTCCAATACGCCTTAGGTTATTGTATAATTTCAGAGTGCCTAAGTCCGTTGTGAATTCTGAGTTATTGTTAAACAAAAACCATCAAGCTGTTTTATAAATTTTTACCGTCCTAGAATGAATTTGTGGTAAAATAGTTCTATGCTAAAAAAATCTGATTTCGAAAAATTTCCTGATTTGCTTGTCAAATATGACGAGCCATTGTCAAATTACACCTACACCAAAGTTGGCGGACCAGCAGATTTTCTTGCTTTTCCCGCTTCAAGTGAAGAGTTAAGCGAGCTTCTCGACTTAGCACGAGCAGCAGAAACACCAATTACAGTATTGGGTAATGCATCCAACTTAATCGTTCGTGATGGTGGTATTCGTGGTTTAGTGATTTTACTTGAAAAAATGAATCACGTAAAAGTAGATAAAAATGTAATCACAGCTGAAGCAGGCGCAAAATTGATTGACACCACACATGTTGCGCTTGATCATGCCTTGACGGGCTTCGAGTTTGCATGTGGTATTCCTGGTTCTGTTGGTGGGGCAGTCTTTATGAATGCTGGCGCCTATAGCGGTGAAATCGCCCATGTTTTACTCAATTGTACTGTTATTGACCAGGAAGGTCATCTCCGTGTATTAGAGGCAGACCAAATGAAATTCGGCTATCGCCATTCTGTTATTCGTGATGAGGACTTGATTGTTGTATCAGCTCAGTTTAAACTTGAAGCTGGTGATGCTTCAGTTATCAAAGCGGAAATGGACCGCTTAACAGGACTACGTGAAAGTAAGCAACCGCTCGAATATCCGAGCTGTGGTTCAGTATTCAAACGCCCTGCCGGACATTTCGCCGGACAGCTTATCCAAGAGGCAGGTATGCAAGGGCACCGTATCGGTGGTGTGGAAGTATCTAAAAAGCATGCTGGCTTTATGGTTAATGTCGATCAGGGTACAGCTACAGATTACGAAAATTTGATTGCTTATGTCATTGAGCATGTGAAGGAAAATTCTGGATTAACACTAGAAGCAGAAGTCCGTATTATCGGTGAGAAATTAGAAAGATAAAAACAAAGAAAAATGATTAATGCAATAGTTTTTGACGTTGACGATACAATTTATGACCAGCAAGCACCATTCAGACGTGCCATTTTGAAAGTCTTCCCAGACTTTGACCTGACCGATATGAACAAAGCTTACATTCGCTACCGTCACTATTCAGACCTTGGTTTCCCAAAAGTAATTGCGGGCGAGTGGGATATTGAGTATTTCCGTTTTTATCGTACAAATGAAACACTTAAAGATTTAGGCTATCCTGAAATTTCACGTGCTACCGGAGATTATTTCCAAGAAATTTATGAATATGAATTGGAAAATATCACGATGCTTGATGAAATGCGTTTGACACTTGATTTTCTGAAAAAACGTAATATTCCAGTAGGTGTGATTACTAATGGCCCAACAGAACATCAGCTAAAAAAAGTACGTAAACTTGGTTTGTATGATTATGTTGAACCAAGTCATGTGATTGTTTCGCAAGCAACTGGTTTCCAAAAACCAGAAAAAGAAATCTTTAACTTGGCTGCGCAACAATTTGGTATGAATCCTGAGACAACTTTGTATGTAGGGGACTCTTACGACAATGATGTTATGGGCGGTCACAACGGTGGCTGGAAAACAATGTGGTTTAATCACCGCGGACGTAGTATTTCACAAGGAAAAAAAGTACACGACGTCGAAATTGATTCTTTTGAGCAACTCTTTGGTGCCGTAAAAGTTCTTTTTGATCTTCCAGATAACAAGTACATCATGGATTCCAATGACAAGACAAATCCTGTCCTTGAGTTGGGTATTAAGTCTGGTGTAAACCTCGCAGCAGAGCGCCTTTTGTCTACAGGGAAATTTGACTTAGAAGCGGTAGCTGATATGCTAGAATTAAGTAAAAAACAGGTCGAATTCCTGACTTTAAAAGGATACAAATAAAAAAAATGAAATCAGAGAAGTCTCTGATTTTTTAATTCGCTATGAGCAATTGCTTGTAAAGCTACTAAATCCCAAACGGCAAGCTCTATGAAATCTTGCCTAATATCCAGGAAAAGAGAAAATTCACTCTTGCATTGACATAAAATTTACGTTATAATTATAAAAGTTTCTGCTCAGCAGAAAATAGGACTCGTTTTTGCTGTGAACAAGCGAAAACTAAGGCCATACGGACAGCCAGAGTCACAGCCGATTGGCAATTTTATTGCCTTATTGATTAAGCAAATTATTTTGCTTATGGAGCTTCACACTCCACCCAAGAAACACGCTTGCGCGCATCAATAAGAGTACTAAAAGTTGACTACTCGGTCTCTCCGCAGTAAGACTGCTTTTTATATGTAATCAAAGATTGAATGTGAATCCAAGTGTGTGTACACTTGGATTTTTTGATATGCTACCATCATTGCGCCTGAAGGCGCTAATGATGGACGGAAAGTCCTATAGGACCTTTCCTGAGCATCTCATTAGTCAAAAATCAAAAAAATATCGTTTTTGATTTTTGCCGTCATAATATGCTGTTGTTCATTTAAAGGCCCTCATTAGTTGAAAAACAAAAAAGATATTTTTTGTTTTTCAACGTCAGGTGCCGTTATAATATGCTATTGATATTTACCATCAGGTAGCTCACCTTTAGCTCTATTTGCAAATAACGAAAACTTATTTCTTTCACCGGTTTTGAGATTCCGGTGTTGGTTGCCAACAATTAAAACTCTAAATCCAAGACGAAGGATAAAAATCATGACCAAAAATATCATTGAATTTAAAAACGTAACGAAAACCTATGAAGATAGTGGTACGACAGTGCTCAAAGACATTACTTTTGAGATTGAAGAGGGGAAGTTCTATACCTTACTGGGTGCTTCTGGTTCAGGTAAATCAACGATTTTAAATATTATTGCTGGACTTCTAGATGCCACATCTGGAGATATTTTGCTAGACGGTCAGCGTATCAATGATGTCCCGACAAACAAGCGCGACGTGCATACAATTTTTCAATCTTACGCATTATTCCCGAATATGACGGTCTTTGATAATGTGGCTTTTGCTTTGAAAATCAAGGGAGTAAACAAATCAGAAATCGCACAACGTGTTTCTGAGTCGCTTAAGCTTGTGCAACTAGAAGGCTTCGAGAAACGTGCTATCAGTAAGCTCTCTGGGGGGCAAAAACAACGTGTTGCTATTGCACGCGCCATTATTGACCGACCCAAAGTTCTCTTGCTGGATGAATCCCTGTCGGCTTTGGATATGAAGCTTCGTAAGGATATGCAATATGAACTGCGTGAGTTGCAACAAAGCCTGGGTATCACTTTTATTTTTGTGACTCATGATCAGGAAGAAGCTTTGGCCATGTCCGACTGGATCTTCATTATGAATGAGGGCGAAATTGTTCAGTCAGGCACCCCAACCGATATATATGACGAACCGATTAACCATTTTGTAGCTGAGTTTATTGGTGAATCAAATATTATCAATGGCCGCATGATTGAGGACTATCTTGTCGAGTTCAACGGTCAACAATTTGAAGCTGTCGATGGCGGGATGCGGCCTAATGAGCCGATTGAGGTGGTCATTCGTCCTGAAGATATTGAGTTCACCCTACCAGATGAAGGAAAATTCAATGTGAAAGTCGATACACAACTCTTCCGTGGGGTGCATTATGAGATTGTGGCTTATGACGATTTTGGTAACGAATGGCTGATTCACTCCACCCACAAGGCCTTGGTTGGAGAAACGGTTGGTTTAAACTTTGAGCCTGAAGCCATACATATTATGCGTCTTGATGAAACCGAAGAAGAATTTGATGCGCGTATCGAAGAGTATGTTGAGGAAGAAAAGCAAACTATCGGTATCGCCAATGCGGTCGAAGAAGAAGCTGCAGAAGAAGAGGCAGCCATCATGGATGCTGTTCAGGAAGCCTTGGAAAACACAATGGACTTGACTGAGCTGGCGCAAGCTGTAAACGATATTTTGCATAAGCAAGAAAACGGGGAAAGTGAGGAAGAAGAATGACTAAAAGACTCTTCTCTGTCCCTTACTTTCTGTGGGTTGGACTGTTCGTAGTAGCACCTCTTATCCTCTTACTTTGGCAATCTTTCTTCAACATTCAAGGACAGTTTACCTTTTCTAACTACAGCCAGTATTTTACAAGCTCAACTTATCTGATGATGACTTGGAATTCGATCCTCTATGCCCTCATCATTACAGTCGTTACACTCTTGATTAGCTTTCCTGTGTCCTATGTGTTAACGAAACTCAAGCACAAACAGCTTCTCTTGATGTTAATTATCTTGCCCACTTGGGTGAATTTACTGCTGAAAGCTTATGCTTTCATTGGTATCTTCGGAAAGTATGGCTCTGTGAATAGTTTCTTACAATTTATCGGACTTGGCCGACCACAGATATTGTTTACAGACTTTAGCTTTATCTTTGTAGCAACCTATATTTCTATTCCTTTCATGGTGTTGCCTATTTTTAATGCTCTTGAGGATTTGGATGAAAACCTCGTCTTAGCCAGTTATGATTTAGGTGCAACATGGTGGCAAACCTTTATTCATGTGGTTTGGCCTTTATCGCTCAATGGTGTACGCTCAGGTGTCCAAGCTGTTTTTATTCCGAGCTTGTCACTTTTCATGCTGACACGCTTGATTGGCGGAAATAAGGTAATAACATTAGGTACTGCAGTTGAAGAACATTTCCTCACCACCCAAAACTGGGGGATGGGTTCAACCATTGCCATCATCTTAGTTTTTGCGATGATGATTATTATGTTAGTGACAAGAGAAAGAAAGGTGGGTAGCTAATGCGTAGTAAAAACCGTGTCGGAAAAATCTATCTGGGCTTCGTGCTCTTTATCCTTTATGCCCCAATCTTTTTCTTGATTTTTTATGCCTTTAACGAAGGCGGGGATATGAATCAATTTACAGGCTTTACCTTAGATAACTTTAAAGAACTTTTTCAAGACAGCCGTTTAATTTTGATTGTCGTACAAACCTTTTTCTTGGCTTTCTTGAGTGCTTTAATTGCCACAATCATTGGAACTTTTGGTGCCATGTTTATCGAAAATCTTAAAGCCAAGGGTAAGACGACTTTCTTAGGATTAAACAATGTCTTGATTGTATCGCCTGACGTTGTTATTGGTGCAAGTTTCTTGATTCTCTTTACCTTAGTCGGAATGAAACTTGGCTTTGCCTCAGTTTTGTTGAGCCACATCGCCTTTTCTATTCCGATTGTTGTCTTGATGGTGTTGCCACTTTACCAAGAGATGGATAAATCTTTAGTTGAGGCTGCCTATGATTTGGGGGCAACGCAGACTCAAGCACTAAGAGAAGTGATTCTGCCCTATTTGACACCTGGTGTCATCGCTGGGTTCTTTATGGCCTTCACTTATTCCTTAGATGACTTTGCCGTTACCTTCTTTGTCACAGGAAATGACTTTACGACAATGTCTGTCGAGATTTATTCACGTGCTCGTGCAGGAATCTCCCTTGAGATCAATGCACTATCCGCAATTGTATTTCTTTTCTCAATCTTACTGGTTATAGGGTATTATATAATCATGAGAGAATCAGATACTGCCGGAAAAACGCCAAATATTACTTAAGAAAGGACAGTTATCTTGAAAAAATTAATCTATTTCTTGTCAGGGATTTTAGCAATTACTGTCCTTCTTGGGGTTACAGCTTGGCGGATGTCCGCTGCGACAGGTGTTTCAACCTCTACCAATAGCTTGACGATTTTTAACTGGGGCGAATATATCGATCCGCAGCTTCTCAAAAAGTTTGAAAAAGAGTCCGGCTATAAGGTTAATTATGTGACATTTGATTCCAATGAAGCCATGTATTCTAAAGTTAAACAAGGCGGTACCGCTTATGATATTGTTGTGCCCAGCGAATATATGGTGCAAAAAATGGCCAAAGAAAATCTTTTGCTTCCTTTAGATCATACCAAGATTAAAAATCTTAATTATGATAATCCGAAGCTCTTGGATGCGGCATTTGACCCTAAAAATACTTATTCTGTGCCTTATTTCTGGGGGACTTTGGGGATTGTATATAATGATAAATACATCACTCACCCACCCACAAAATGGGAAGACCTTTGGTCTAAAGACTACAAAAATTCGATCCTCCTCACAGATAGTAGTCGAGATGTGATGGGGATGGGCTTAATCGCTACAGGAAGCTCTGTGAATACGACGAACCAGTCAGAGATTGATCGTGCTTATGACAAGCTCCTACAGCTCACACCCAATGTTAAAGCTATTCTCGGAGACGAAATCATGAGTTATATGATTAATAACGAAACACCGTTATCTGTCGTTTATAGTGGACAAGCATCCGAAATGACTTCAAGCAATGAACATTTACACTATGTGGTCCCTGCCCGAACAAACATTTGGTATGATAACTTGGCTATCCCAAAAACAAGTAAAAATACTAAAGCGGCCTATGCCTTTATCAACTTCATGCAAGAACCAGAAAATGCAGCGGCCAATGCTGAATACGTTGGCTATTCAACACCTAACGTTAAAGCAGAAGCACTCTTACCTGCAGAAGTTCGTGAAGACAAGTCTTATTATCCTGATGAAGCTCTGATAAAAGAAGATGAAGCTTATGTTAATCTCAGTCCATATTGGACAGGTATTTATAATGATTTGTATCTTCAGTTTAAGATGAATAAATAAAAACAGCTCTAGCCTTTGTGGTTGAGCTGTTTTTAATTTCATTGTGCCAAATTATTTTTTTCTATTTATTTTGCTAAAAATATCAATAACTTTTTTGTCTTCCGCTTTTTCAAGTTCCTTGATTATATGTGAATATGTATCAAGTGTTATGGAAATATTAGCATGCCCAAGCCTTTTAGAAATAGTCATAATATTTACTGATTTATAAATTAAAACGGAAGCATGTGTGTGCCTTAATCCGTGTGTTGTTATTCTATTTTCTAGCCCAGCCCTTTGACAAATTTGCGCAAGTTCTTTATTAACGACGGCATTTTCTATAATTCCTCTTTTGGGATGCCAACAGACTAGGTTGAGTGGATTAGTAACCTCGGGTTCACTAAATACTTTGTTTTGTCTATTTTTATATCTATATAATAACATTTTAAAAGTTCCGTCTATAGTAATTTCTCTAACAGAACTTTTATTTTTTGTGGGCCCAAAATCTTTTTTATCGTTTCTCCAAGCTTTATCTACTTTTATTTTGTTGTTGGTGAAATCTATATTGTCCCAAGTCAAGCCAGCTACTTCGCTGTACCTCATTCCTGTCATTGCGCCAATATAACACATAATGGAAAATACATTTATTGGACTCATTTCTTTTTGGAGAGTACTAACAAGTTTTTCAAATTCATCAAAATCCAAATATTTTACCCAATTGCCTGTATCCTTACCTCTCCCTTTGATCGCAACTCCTTGAGTGAAATCATATTGAATACTCCTTCAGATACTAGAAACTTTATGCATGAGCGAATTTGACGGTTAAAGTTTTTTATTGTTCCGCTTGATAATTCTTTTCCCATTTCGTTAATCGCATATTGATATGAAATTCTATCAATGTTTTTTACTGTAGCATTTGGTAAATATTTGTTTAAATATGCTAAAGTTGATAAATAAGTTCCATATGTGGAATCCTGTATTTTACCTTTTTTAAAAACCTTGATCCATTCAGTGAATGCAGTTACTAATGACTTATTTTTTGTGTTAACTTTAAAACCTTGTTTTAATCTCGATTCAATATCTCCAGCTTCGGCTATCGCTTCACCTTTGGTCTTAAAACCAGATTTCCTTATTTTATTGAATGTACCATAATTATCTTTGTATGATATTTCATATTGCCATACTTTTCCTCGTTTAACGTACCTGGCCATAATTGATTTTTACTCCTTTTTCCTGTAAAATAGAGTACAAGAAAACTTCACGAAAATCGTGATTTTTCAAATACATATTGATTAAAGTCGCCCCACAGTCGCCAAACTTGGGCGGCTTTTTGTTATGCTGGTAGATTATTTATTGCGTATTGTGCTTCCTCAGGAGTGAATTTTTCACCATATTCGGAAATAAGTTGATCATAAATTGAATCTCTAGACATAGACATTGTTTCTTGATAATTTTTAGCCTTTTCTAAAGCGTTCTTATTATAATCTGCTTTTAGATTATCTATAGCATATTGAGCTGCTTCAGCTGTAAACCCTTCTCCATAAGACGAAGTTAGTTGGTCATAAATACCTGCTTTAGACATATGCATTGTATCTGAATATGCTTTTGATTTTCTCAGTGCATTTTTGTATTCTATAGGTAAAGCGGCTTCGGCAGCTTTTGCTTCAGCTTCAGCTTTTTCTTTGGCTTTCTTAGCCGCATCCTCTTCAGCTTTTTTCTTTTTTATTTCTTCATTTTGTTTTATTGTTACTTTTTCCGTAACATTATCAGAGCCGTCTTGTGCTGTAATCTCAATTACTTCGTCAGAATCATTTGTCATATCATAACTTAAACTAAATTTACCTTTTCCGTCAGAAGTAACAGAATCTCCAATAATTCCCATGCCAATTCTTACATCGGTATTTGGCAAAGTTGTACCTTCAATTATTGCTGTACCTGAACTGCTAGCAGTGACTGACTTTGGTACTTTCAGAGTTATGATTTTCTTTTCCTCTTTAGAATTAGATGATTGTATAGTTTTGCTTGACTGAGTAGTTTTAGTTGATGAGTCAGAATCTGCTTCATCTGATGGTGTATCTGATCCAGACGCACCGGCTACACCAACAATGATAAGTACAATCGCAATAATAAATGAAGTGAGTGGTTTAATTTTGGTTGATATTGATTTTCTAGATTTATTAAACGAATAAATCGCATAAACAATAGCCACAAGCCCAGCAATTAACGTTAAGGGCCAAATTTTAAAAAGTACAACTAACAAAACAATAAAAACTAATGGTTTAAACCATTTTGTATTCTTCCATAAATCTTCCAATTTTTCCATAAAATTTCTCCTTGCCCTTTTAACGTGATTAGCGCACGTATTATGTAACAACTTTTGGGTAAGTTTATGTTTATTATGAATTAATTTTTATTCTATTTTCTACAGAAAGTTGAACCAAAAATCTATAGAAATCTGAAACATCAAGTTTTTTTGGAAATTCAAAGTGATGGACAGAAAGAGAAGTTTCGTACGCTTTATAATAAGGGTTTGTGAGATAAGTAATGTAGATGTCAGTATCATCAAAACCAAATCCTGCAGCAGTAAATTTCACATCTACAATAGTATCAAGAAAAATTTGGGTGATGGCTTTCTTTTGACCGGTAACTCCTTGTGCATCAACAAATAGCAGACGATGATTAGTCACTACAATTTCATCACGAACAAGTTTATATGCCGATATAACCTGCTCATTTTCGATGAGCATATGAGACCATTTTGAGGTAACTGAATCTATATTTTGCTTCTGGTAATTCCCTAACATTCCTTGAAGCAGATTTCCTGAATCCGCACTGGTAACAGTATCATCAACTTTTTGTGTTACATCAGAAATTTTGTCAGCTGCAACCTTTGAGGCTTTATCAGCTACTTTGTTGAGGTTATCCAATAATCCCATAATTTTTCTCCTTACCCTTTTATCGTGATTAGCGCACGTATTTTTATATTAACAAGCATAATCAAGCTTGAGCATATTCTTAAAAAGTTCAACTGCTCTATCATAATTTTCATAAGGTAAATTGTATGCTTCAAGAAACTGATAAGTGTTGATTTGTTCCACAACATCGAAATGCGAAATGTAATCAATAACACATTCTTTTAGTGACATTTTACTAAAGTCTTTTTGGATGTTACCTTCTTTTTTTAATTCATTTATGACTTTTTCATTAACTTTACAAAGAAGAGAAAAAGAAGTATCACAAGGACATCCAGATATTTCAATAAACCTTTGAAAAATATCAAAGCTTCCACCCTCAGTTATGAATATGTCCCAAAGAAAAAGAATTGCTTCTTTATTAGTTCGTTTCTCTTGAGGGCTTGTAGTGTCACATTCACCTAGACGATAAGGATCATTATTTTTAATATGCATCAATTCATGGCATAGTTTAAATGCTTTAACCGTAGTGGGATTAAAAATTGTTATCTTTTTTCTATTGTTTGTTACAGCGTCTAAAGGAAATGAGTTGTCCCCGATAACTTCAATTCCATATTTTTCTATCTCAAGTATTATACGCTCTATTAGTTCCTGTTCGTTCATAGAGCCCCCGATTAGTCTTCAAGACGTTTACCCAAAATAAGTTTTAATGCTGTTTTAACTTCATCTGTGAGCGGTTTACCATCAAAAGACACCCACTCATCCCAATCAACTTTATTTTCATCTACTAAATCAGCAAGATCTATAGGTTCTTTAACTACTGGCATTTCTTCACGTCCTAACAGATAATCAATAGTAGTATGTAGTCTATCTGCTACTAAAGCTAGATCTTCCGCTTTGGGTTTAGTTTTTTTCCAAGCGTAAATGGCATTCTCGCTTAAATTAGCTTCTTTAGCTATTACTTTAACAGTTTTTCCTTGCTTTTTTGCAAGAGTATCAATTCTTTCAAATATAGTCATATCAAGCTTTCTAAATAAAAAACAAAAAATAAAATATTAATTTTCGTACTTATCCCTTGACAAAATGTATGAATTCTAATACAATATATTTTGTAAGGTAAGAAGTTAGAAAAAATATTAGAAAAACAACTTAACTGTAAACACCACAAACAAGCTTCCAGGCAGTTTAGAATGTTTCTATTAAGGCTTTTCATTATGCTTATATTGTATTAGAATTCATACATTTTGTCAAGCGCAAATATTAATAATCTAACTTTTTATCTAACTTTAGAAAATAAAAAAGCCCAGTGGGCGGAAAGAGTGGTTATATGTCAAATTATGATTGGATTAAAGCAATTATTACTCTTGTAGTTTTGATACTTGGTATAGATTTCATGGTGAATAGAACGTTATCTTCATTTATTAATCTTTCCAAGGTTGAAAAAGAAAATGAAGATGGTAAAGAGAGCTGAAATTTCAACGATGGCTGAAAATTGATTTATTGATAAAGCAAACAGAGCAACAGTGGGGATATAGCAACCTAATAATATTCTAAAGAGGGTCTCAATTATTTTTTTCTCTCTAATATTCAAATCTTCAAGTTTCCTTCCCGCCTTCCGTACCCTAAACAAGATAAACATTTCAGGAAGTGAAAACAGAAAAAAATAAACAATCCCAACAAAAATAAAAATTTTAAATAAATTGAAATAATCTATCTGAGTAATTACGGAAATTGCAGGTTCATTAGGTAACTTTATTTGTAAAAGTGTAGAGAAATAATAAGTTATCATAAAAAAAGTAATTAGCAAAAAGAAAATTAACAGTAAATAAAATAACCATTGTAAAAAACTTGTTTTTTTAATTTTATTCATAAAAAACTCCTATATATAATTTTAGTTTGGTCGCTTATATTATATCACGGAGTTATGATACGTGGCACTTGCTACAGGGAAGAAAGGCGAAGAGGTTCGATTCCTCAACTTCCCGTACTGCAAAAGCAGGATATTTAATTTGAGAAAGGATAAAAATGTCAGAAGTAGAACAAAGTTTTGATTCCCAACGATTAAAAATTGTGGAATTCATGGAGATGCAAGGAAAAAGTAACAAGGATATAATTTGGGCTTATGAAAATATTAAAAATCCTCCTTACAAGTTTGCTGCAACAGATATTAGTGCTGTATTGAATGGTAAAAGAAAATATACTCAATCAATTAAATGGTTTATTGCATTTTTGATAGAGTATTGGGACATCAAGTAGAAAGAGGTAAACATGATCAATCTTAGTTCACTAAAATCTGATGAGTGGGCAACTGATGAAAAATTAGCAGAGGCTCTAGGAGTTAAAAAAGAAACTATTCAAATTAAAATTCGCAAATTTCAAAAAGAAACCTCTGATAAAGAATATGTTATCGACTTGGGAAAGAGAATAACATTTGTACCAGCTTTTATAGCTTGGAGTAACCATTCGAAAAAATATCGAGGTGTAGCTCGAAAACCTAAGTTTGAATTTAAAGAAAACTAGAAAGGACTATTCATGTACCTAATCGTAGAGCGAGAGACTGGTGAGATACTTGCCGATTTTATCATTAAGAACACATGGTGCATGAATATGGCACTTGCTTTTTTTAAGATAAGATTTTCTTCTTCGAGTTGGGCATTCCTTTTTTGTAATTCTTGAATCTGTTTAGCAGTCAAGACCGTATTATCTTCAAGACGAACTTGAGAGTACTGCTTGATCCATTTTGCAAGTGCAGAAGGGGAGACACCATAGTCTTTACAGAGTTCGGATTGAGTTTTACCTGTTTGGTAGAGATTAACGAGAGATTGCTTAAATTCCTCGTCGTAACGTTTAAAACCTGACATAAAAGTCCTTTCATTTTTGTGTCTTAATAGACAGATTATAACACACAATTTTCTGTCCACTTTTATAGTATAGCTCCAAGCTTTGGGCAAAGCGTAAATATCTCTGAAGTAATTACTAGCGAAGGCATGAAGTGGGGAACATATACATCCTACAGTGGTGCGAAACGATATATTAGCATGGATTATTTGAAGAAATAAAAAAGAATGTCTGGTCAATTGACCGGGCTTTTTTGATTACTTTTAATTATCATGGTATAATGTGTATGAAAAATAAATTCTTTATCATTAACACTTAGCCCCTTCACGCTAGGTGTTTTTATATTTGTAATAATGTTTGTTTCATGTTATTATGTCTAGGTTAAGATTAATAAATTTTACCCTCAGCAATTGTGTTGAGGGTTTTTGTTTTGTCTAGATATTGAATAGTGATATAATATAATTATCAAAAGAAGAAGCTTGCTTCTAATTTTGTTTTTCTTAGTTCCCGGTCCTTTGACTGGGAGTTTTTTTGATACAATAAAGATATGTAAGATGTAGTTTCTCGGAATAAGGTACCAAGTGACTCTTTTGTTTTACTTTACTTCAATGGTATAGCATGTTAATATATAAGCATAAAATTTTTCACAAATTTTACTCCAAGACACCTCTGACTATTACATTCAGAGGTGTTTTTTGTTATAATATAAAAGGCAATAAAAATAAATTTTTGATTTATTATTTTTTCTATTTATCACGCCTTGCCAGCGTATTTTTTGTTAGATATTCACTTTTAAATATACTGTAGTTAACAGGTGTCTCCTTGGCACATAAGACAGATTCTTCGTGTATGAATTTCTTCGAGAGTTAGTTAAGTTTCTAACCGTTGGCATTTAATTCATAAGCGAAATTTTTTATGTCAATTTGACAAAAACAAATAAGCGTGATACTATGTACTAAGTAAGTTTAGTTAAAGTTATATATTTTAAATATGTCCTTTCACCATAATGATTTACAATCTAGTTGAAGGGAAATATATATACTATGACAAACGGAACAGTAAAATGGTTTAACGACTCTAAAGGTTTTGGCTTTATCACTGCAGAAGATGGGACAGATGTGTTTGCACACTTCTCAGAAATTCAAAGCAGTGGCTTCAAAAAACTTGAAGAAGGCGAAAAAGTAACTTTTGATATTGCGGAAGGCCAACGAGGCGCTCAAGCATCAAATATTTACCACGCATAATTAAAATCACTCTTAGGAGTGGTTTTTTTTGTATCATTATGTTATTGGACATATTAGTGTTATAGTAAGAGTGTTCGTAGGCTACTTCTCTGTGACGAAGTTAGACCTCAAATACGAACTCTAGTTATGACGAGTAATTATAACTAGGCTATTCATCAGGAAGGCGCCTCTCACATATCGGGTGTCTTTTTTGTATGGTTCGCTATTGTCAATCTATTGTGTTATACTGACTCTGTCAGGCAGCTATACAATCCACTTACAAAAGAGTAAAGTTTCTAATCAATGTCGATGCCTGGCAGAACTTCTTATTGTGCGGTCGTGTATCTCAAGAAGTTTTTTTGATATAATGTAAGTGTATCAAGCTCGCATAAACCAATCTTATGCGCTTTATAAGAAGTAGAGTTTGATATAGCTCCCTTTTCAGGTTGGGAGAACTTTTTTGTTAAATAATGCAATTACTTGACATACTTTAATAAATAAAATATGATGGTACTTGAATAGGTCTCTATTCAATATTGTTAGTCCGTCAGTACAGTACTGAGGGACTTTTTATTAAGTATTCTCTTTACAAAAATAAAGTGTTGTGTAATTAATACATTCATTTAGGGAGGATATGATATGAAAAGAAATAAAGGTAGGGAGTGGCTAGGTGGACCAGCCCTTGTGATATTGGTTATTATGGCACCATTTGCAGTGATTTTATTCGTTCAAATTATTACAGCCATTTATTTGTACCTATAGTTGATAATTGAATATCCTATAATAAACGTCTGCTCTTAATGGTAAGTCTCTGCTTCGGTGGGGATTTTTTGTGCCAAATTTGTGCCAAAAGTTTTTTATTTGTATATTTTATGTATGATTTGAAAAGCAAGAAATATTAATATATAGGCGTTTTTCGGTTCTATATTTTGTATATATAATAGAAGAAAGTTTAAGATGAATAAATGAAAACAGCTCTAACCCTCGTGGTTGAGCTGTTTTATTTTCTGTATTCCAACTTGGTGTACATATTTTTTGAAAGTTTTAGTATTCTAAACTTCCTTGATTATTATTTTTATTTTCAGGGAGACCATGCTAAAATTGATAATGTCCTAATTATATTCAAACCCTAGTATAATTTTGATTTTTCATAATAAATATCCAACCCATGGATATAACCTTGATGTCCCCCTTTCTCCATAGGGGGATTTTTGCTTTGTTCCTGCGCTTTTGACAGTTGCAACTCTCTTTGTTAACGCTTACTTTAGTGCTATAATATAGATAAGGTAAATACTGAATCCTTTATTTCAGTATACACCTTTATTTGGTCGCTCCATATCTGTGCTTTGGTTCTTTGCCCGCAGATGTGGAGTTTTTCTATATAAGCAATGATTTGTAATTATAATGTTATATAAGGTAATGAGAGGAGAAAGAGATGGAATTTCTTAGTGAAAACAAGATTTAGAAAAATAAGAAGAACAAGTGCATAAAAACAAGGAAAAATATTATGAAAAAGAGAACAAATACCATTATGAGAAAAAGTCACACAATAATTTGTTCAAGATTAAAATAAATACCATTATTGGTAGTTTAAGAAAATTATTCCAACATATGGGTAAGAAAAAATTATTTCTATTAACTGCCTCTCACATTAGAAAAAGAAGTTTTCGAGATAAATTCCTTAAACATCAATGATAATGAGCTATAAGAGTGTTTTAAGTCCAATATATAGTATAAAAAAATATGGAAATAAAAGAATGAAAACAAGAGCAATTTCTCCTTAATTTTTATTAAGAAAGTGGTTTAAAATCTTATTGTCTTAACTGAAACTAAAAATATTGAAAAAATTACTTAATTTAATTAGCAAAAATTTTTAATGTATTTAAATACAAAAAAAGACATGGTTAATTTTTTTAAAATAAGAAGCGCATTAAATAGGGGTTTTTATTATACATTTTTTCCATTTTGTAGAATAAATTTTCTGAATATTTTGTTTACAAATGTTTTCGCTTTCTTTTTTTTGTTCTGTTTATTTTAAGTTATGTTTAAGGTAAAGGTCATATAATGAGTCCCTCATGAAGGAAATGAATTTGACTTTGAAAATTTATTTTCTTCTGAGTGAACTTATACATTTTAAACCGTGAGCTTTCAAAGATATGTAATTTCGCAAGCAGCAGAGATTTGAAGGCTCCTTATAACAAACGTCCATAGCGTGCAATGACGTTAAACTGCTGACGGTAATCCTACACAAGCGTTCAAGACTTTATGATGTGTATGGGAAGTAACCATGATGATAGAGTATATACGGGGGTTCGTAATTGAGCTTTAACTCTATGGAATATTCTTAGTGGCGAAATTGAAAGGTCTAAATGAAATTCAGTAAAGTTGCTATTTCAACTGGTGTTATTGCTTCATTCATGTTTATCGGTACTGGTATGGCCCACGCGGACACACCGAAACAAACTACACATGATGTTGCAATTGAAGTTATTAACGGTAACTACGGTACAGGTCAAGATCGTGTCACAATGTTGACAAACAAAGGTTTTGACTTTGAAGACGTACAAACAGAAGTTAACAACATTTTGTTAGGAAAAGCTTCAGCAACTCCTACAACTGCCAAAAAAGTTGAAACACAACCTGCTAAATCTAAAGTAGCACAAACTGTATCAGGACTTGACTTAGGTCAAACTTCTGGTCAAGTAAATGTTGAAGCCCTTGCCAACTACATGGTTTCTAATACTGCCAACGCAGCAGGATATTCTGCAAGCGAATGGGTATATATTATTGAACATGAGTCTAATGGACGTGCAGATGTTGCAAATGCAAGTTCAGGTGCATACGGTGCGTTCCAATTGTTAGGTCACGGTGAATACGCTGGCATGACTCTTGCTGAACAAATCGAAATGGCAAGTAAACTCCCTGCAGGAAGCTGGGTTGTTTATAACTAATAGGAAGTGAATTACAATTCGTTTCCTGGAGTGCTTAACTAAGATTAAACATCCAAGGCTATCACAAACAGTGAAGGCCTTTTTGTTTTGCCTTTAACCTTTTTAAAAATCAAAAAATCAAAAAAACTCTTAAAAAATTTAAAATTATATGTTATAATAAAAGAGTAGATTTAGTAAAACGTACTAAATTCATAACAATTAAAGAGACAATATAGGTTGGGCGCAAGCTTCAAGAGATTTCCTCCGAGGGTAAGGAGGAGATTTTTTGATAGCTTGCGCCCTTTTTGTTTACATTCTTTTTTTCGATTGCTACGCTCTTGAAAAAAATGAAGTGTATGCCTAACTGTCGAAAATACAAGGAGGAAGCTTTTGGAATTTTATAAAAAAGCAAAAGTAGAAGTTATTGAGGAGTTTTTAGTTGACACTAAGACTGGCTTAAATCATGAACAAATATTGAAACAAAGGGAGCTTCATGGAGAAAATAAACTTCCGGATGAAGAGGAAGAATCATACTTAGCTACGTTCCTCAAAAGTTTTAAAGAACCTATCGTTATTGTTTTACTTGGTGCGGTAGCTCTGTCCTTTGCTAGTTCTTACTACGCTTTTCAATTTCAAAATGATAGTAAGCATGGGATGGAGGCACTATATGAAGCGATTGCTATCTTAATCTTAATTATCATAAATGCCTTTTTAGGCTTTTATCAAGAAATTAGTGCACGTAAGAGTTTGAACGCATTAAAAGAGATGAACAATCGTTATGTTACTGTGTTACGAAATGGTCAATTTGAAAAAATACTTTCAACAGAGCTTGTCACAGGGGATATCGTAAAAGCCTCAATTGGAGACTTTGTCGAAGCAGATGTCCGTTGGATTGAAACCAATGAGCTCCAAGTTATCGAGTCGCATTTGACTGGCGAAGCAGATGCGATTAGCAAGCACACAGATGCTATTCTCGAGACGACAGAACTAGGTGATCGTCATAATATGGGCTTCTCCGGTTCAAGCGTTTCTGGTGGACAAGGTTTAGGGATAGTTGTGGCTGTTGGGGAACATACTGAACTTGGTAAAATTGCCAAACTGATTCAAGCAGTTGAAAACAGGACGTCGCCACTGCAAAATACGGTTCATAAGTTAACCAAAACCTTGATGCAAGTTTCAGCCGGTATTGTTGTCTTTACCCTCGTAGTGGGTATCATCCAAGCTGGTGAATTAAGCATAGCATCAATTACATCTGTTTTATCAACCTCAATCGCCTTAGCTGTAGCCTCTATACCTGATGCTCTACCTGCTGTGCTTTCGATTGTTTTAACGATTGGCGCTGCCAAAATGGCGAAGAATAAAGGGCTTATCAAGTCACTTAACAGTGTGGAAACACTAGGAAGTACTTCCTACATCTGTTCAGATAAAACAGGAACACTTACCAAAAATGAAATGACCGTTACACATTTCTATACAAACGGCCAGTACTATGAAGTTTCTGGTCTGGGCTATACTCCAGAAGGGGAAATTCGTAGTCTTTCTGATGAAGAGCAAGAGCCTTCATATTCGGCCTTTATTGCAGGTGCACTTTTGTGTAACGAGTCTGCTCTCAAAGAAGTCGAAGGAAAATTCGTGCCTTTTGGTAATCCAACTGAAATTGCCTTGACTGTTTTGGGGCAAAAAGCTGGCCGCACAAAAACTCAACTTTTAGAATCACATGAGCTCATCCGGACGCTGCCTTTCACTAGTGATCGTAAAACAATGAGTGTCATTGTCAAGAAAGGCGACAACTATCTTCTCTATATCAAGGGAGCGCCAGATGTTCTGGTTGAGAAAAGCCGCGCCCTTTTGATTGATGGTGAATTAAATACTGAAGAAAGCGAAAAGCAAAAATTTATCACGACTGTAAATGATTATGCCAATGAAGCTTTGCGTACCTTGGCGGTAGGATACCGTATCCTCAGTAAGGAAGAAGCAGAACAAGGTCAGCTAGAAGATTTAGAAAAAGATATTATCTTGACAGGGGTTGCAGGAATTATTGATCCTGCGCGTGAAGAAGTCAAAGCTTCTGTTAAAACATTGCAAGATGCAAGTGTCGAAGTCGTTATGATTACAGGTGATCACGAAAATACAGCTCGTGCTATTGCTTATAATCTTGGCATTGTAAAATCCAAAGAGGCTAAAGTCATCAAAGGTATCGAAATTGAAGAAATGACAGATGAAGAGCTCTATGAAGTCGTTAAAACAACGAATGTCTATGCGCGTGTTTCCCCTGAACACAAGCAAAGGATTGTTAAGCAACTTCAAAAGCACGGGGAAGTTGTGGGTATGACAGGAGATGGTGTTAATGATGCGCCGGCTCTAAGAGCAGCCGATATTGGAATTGCCATGGGAATCGCAGGAACTGAAGTAACCAAGGATTCTGCTGACTTGATATTGCTTGATGATAAGTTTACAACGATTGAAAAAACAGTCGAAAATGGTAGAACTATTTATGCCAATATTAAGAACTTTATCCGTCATGAATTAACGACGAACGTCGCAGAAGTACTTTCCTTGATATTAGGCTTACTTTTCTTCACTGTAAGTATTGGGAATGTTGACTATACCACACCAACTTTAACAGCCTTAATGGTACTTTGGGTCAATATGGTCAGTGATGCCGTGCCTTCTTTCGCTCTGGGATACGATGTCGCTGAGTCAGATATTATGAACGAAAAACCACGTGACCCTAAAGAATCTGTCCTAGCTAACTACACATGGTCAAGAGTCTTGATCCGAGGCACAATTATGGGCTTGATGGTCTTTGTAGCCTTTGTTTGGGCCGCAAAACAAGGCATGTCAAGTAACGAAGCACAAACGGTGGCCTTCTTAACACTTGTTTATGGTCAGTTGTGGCATGTTTTTGATGCAAGAAGTTCACAAACTCTCTTCAGAAGAAACCCATTCGGCAACCCACGTTTAGTCCTTGCTGTTGTCTTTGCAGGTATCTCTTCATTTTTAGTGACGATAATTCCATTCTTTAATGTTGTCATGGGAACTGCACCATTGAGCTTACCTGTTTATCTTCTTGTACTCTTTGTGCCAGCTTTACCAACATTTATCCTATCAGGTATTAAAGAAATCTTTAAAGTGAAAATTTGGTAAGGAGAATTTTTGAGATGTGTAACTATAATATGCTAAAATAACAGTATAGTAATCCTTGGAAGGAAGTATATACATGGAAAAAGTAAAAAGCTTTTTTACACCCAAAAGAATTTTAGTTCTCTTGATTCTTTTGCTCATCGTAATTTTTGCGGTTCTTAATTTCTCACCTGTTAGTGTTAACATGCTTTTCTTTAACATTGATATTCCCATGTTCTACGGTATTATCGCTGTAGGGCTGATTGGGTTTATATGTGGATATGTGATGCGGGGGAGAAAATAGCCTGAAAAAATCAAGACTGAAGTGTGTTACACGCTTCAGTTTTTTTATATTATTAGGTTTCCTCTTACAAAAATATTAGAATTTAGAAAGGAGATTAAAAAGAAATGAGCATATAATATGGAAGAATTAATCCGGTTCTACATTAAAAAGAAGGAGTTTAAAAAGCTTCAAGTTATTCTTAAAGATTTACAAAGACATGAACTGAAAGAGATTTTTAAACATCTAAAGCAAGATGAACAGGTCATTTTTTTTGAAGTCCTTTCAGAAGATAAAGCAGTGGCGTTGTTCAAAATTCTTGGCACTCAGCAGCAAAAAAAATCTTTTAGATGCGCTACAACCGCCAATGGTGCAAACTTTTCTCAATCAGCTGTCGTCAGACGATCGTGTCAGACTTTTTGACCGACTACCTGAAAGACGAGTGAAGAGTCTTCTGGGTGTTTTAACACCCGATAATAGATCAGAAACACTCCATCTCCAAGCTTATGTCCCAGAAACAGCCGGTCGAATTATGACAACGGAATTTGTAACTTTGACAGAAGATATGACCCAAGAAGAGGCGTTGGCAAAAGTCACAGAGGAAGCCACGCGCAAGGAAAACATCTATATTTTGTTTATTATTGACGAGAAGTTAAAGCTCACTGGTTTTATAACTTTACATCGACTTTTGATGATGGCGCCAACAGCAGTCATTAATGAGCATATGTCGCGTCAACCGATTTCTGTTAAAACTTCTGAGGACCAAGAAAAGGTGGCACAAAAAGTCAAAGAGTTGGATCTTCTGGCTTTAGCTGTGGTGGACGATACTAATAAATTAGTAGGCATAGTAACCTTCGACGATGCAATGGAAATTCTTGAAGAAGAGGCAACAGAAGACATTTTGAACCAAGCAGGTTTATCCGACTTAAAAGATACAGAGGAGGACCGCAGCAAGCTACTTATTAATGGCAAGTTAAATAAAATTTTGGCAGTACGTTTACCCTTTCTTTTAGCCACCTTGTTGTTAAGCATGCTTTCTGGTTTAGTCATTGAAAATTTTGAACAAACTTTAGAATCCATCGCAATGGTGGCAATTTTTATCCCATTGATTATGGGCATGGGAGGAAATATTGGGACACAATCTTCAACAGTCTTTACACGAGGCTTGGTTTTAGGGCATATTGAGATTGAGAACTTCCTTGAGCACTTTTTCAAGGAATTACGTGTCGGTTTGACCATTGGCGCATTGATGGGAATTATGGCGGGGCTAATGGCGACCATATGGCTAGGTTTTCCGATGTTAGGTTTGGCAGTTGGTTTAGCCCTTTTTGCCACGATGACCGTCGCATCCTTGCTGGGCTTTTTAGTCCCTTTTATCTTAATCAAGTTAAAAATCGACCAAGCTGCAGGATCAGCACCAATCATTACAACGATTAAAGATTTAGTTGCCTTACTGATTTACTTCACCTGCATTTCGCTCTTCCTTGGTCATCTTATTTCATGAGTTTGATAAGATAGAAAAAATTTAATTTCTGTTAAAATAGACAAATATGAGACTAGATCACTACCTGTTCCTCAATGGATGGAAGGATAAGAAAGAATGCAAACGCTTGATACAGACCAGAAAGATTATAATTGATGGAGAAGTAGAGTATAACCTAAGTCGCAATGTCGATCCTCAGATGCATGAAATTATTGTCAATCAGCAACAGCTCACAACATTTGGACATCATTATTTTATGATGAATAAGGCAGCTGGTGTACTTTCAGCCAATAAAGATGAGCACCTGCCCACCTATCGTGACCTTGTGGAAGAAAAGAATGATGCACTTTATCCTGTGGGACGGCTAGACTTTCTAACGACAGGATTATTATTCATCACGGACAATGGGCCACTGGGCATCGATATGCTTAAGCCACAGCAACATGTTTCTAAAACATATTTCGTAGAGACATGGGAACCACTTGAAGTAAGTGATAGAGCTGCCTTTGAAGCAGGCCTTGAATTTATCGGAGGTGTTCGTACGCAGCCAGCGCAACTCGAAATTTTAGATGTGCATCATGCTAAAGTTACTATCCAAGAAGGCAAATATCATCAGGTCAAGAAAATGTTCTTAGCTTTAGGTAAAAAAGTTGAGCAACTTCAACGTTTAAGTTTTGGACCGCTGGTCCTAGATGAAGATTTGCAACCAGGTGCTTATCGCCCTCTTACGCAGCAAGAAATCTTGAGTCTGAAGCCCTATATGAGAAAGTAAGATTCTTTGACAGTCTGATAAGGCAAGTGTTATAATCATTATCACTTAGAGCCGATGAAGAAAGGAAGTGTCACTATGACTATTTATGATTTCACAGTGAAGGGAAAACAAGGAGATGATATCTCTTTGTCCGACTATAAAGGCAAAGTTCTACTCGTAGTGAATACTGCGACAAGATGTGGTTTTACACCACAATATGATGGACTTCAAAAACTTTATGATGAATATAAAGAGTCCGGGTTTGAAATTCTCGATTTTCCTTGTAATCAATTTAAAGAGCAAGCACCTGGCACAGCTGATGAGATTGATCAGTTTTGTACATTGAACTATGGAACAACTTTCCCACGCTTTCAAAAGATTGATGTTAATGGCGCGGATGAAAGCCCGCTCTATACATGGTTAAAAGAAGAAAAAGGAAGCCCGCTTGGAAAAAAAATCAAGTGGAATTTTACGAAGTTTTTGATCAACGCTCAGGGGGAAGTTGTCGCACGTTATGCTCCAGCAACAGAACCTGAAAAAATTGCCAAAGATATTAAAAAAGAGCTTGAAAAAGTAGAAAAATAGGAGCACGTGCCTCCTGTTTTTTCTTTTGGTATCATTATAAAGAAGCTCATATTTATAGCTGGTTTATGCTATAATTGAGTCATGAATATTCTGCTCGAAATCCAAACGAAATTAAGAGAACTTTCCCCTAACGAGTCAAAAGTTGGAAAGTATGTTCTCGCTTTTCCTGAGGCTGTCATCAACCTAAGCACTCAAGACATTGCTAAAAATAGTCAAGTGTCACCAGCTACAGTTATTCGCTTTGTCAAATCCATCGGACTTGAAGGTGTTCCCCAACTTAAGCAGCAACTTTCCGTCTGGAAGGCGAGCGCCCAATCGGATACAGATTTTCAAGAATTACGTCCTAATGAAGAGATAGACTCAATAAAATCAAAATTAAAAGCGCGCATTAATCATATGACAGAACTTGTTAATGGTCATTTAAACAATGAAAGACTTGCTAAAACGGTCGACCTGATTGATGAAGCGGAGTTAATCTTTATTTTCGGGATTGGGGCTTCTTTTCTTGTGGCACAAGACTTAGCTCAAAAATTGAACCGTATTGGCAAAATCAGTATTTGTGCGGACAATACGCATACGATGGCTGTTAATTTAACCAATAATAATCAAAAGAAACTCTTTATCGCTGTCAGTGACCGAGGGGAATCCCGTGAAGTTTTAGCTATGCTTGATTTGGCTCAAGCTGAAAACATTGAAACCATTGCGATTACCGGTATTGAAAACTCAAGTCTTGCTAAACGTGCCGAATATCCGCTCATTTCTCTATCAGGAGAGAATTTTGAGTTTAGGCATGCAGCTACGGTTTCAATGTTGGCACAATTGTATCTCATCGATTTGCTCTTTTATGCCTATGTCAGCAAAAACTTTGATGATGCACGAGAATCAGTGATTCGTTCTTTAGATATCGTTCGTCATCTGGAAAAAAATTATTGATGTGAAGTTATACATAAAAACAGTAAAAATCTTGGCGTTTTCGTTGTGAAGCGCGATTTTTACTGTTTTCTTTACCTTAAACTTTTTTATGTTAAAATAGAAGAATGATTTTACTACAAGGGAATGGGATAGCACGCACTTTTGGTGGCGATGTTTTATTCGAAAATATAAATTTTAATCTTCAGGACCACTCACGTATGGCTTTAGTCGGACGCAATGGTGCGGGAAAATCGACTTTATTGAAGATTATTGCAGGCGTTGAAGAACCTTCAGCAGGATCGATTTCTAAGGTCAAGGACTTGCATTTAAACTATTTGGCTCAAGATACAGGACTTTCTTCAGAATTAACGATTTTTGAAGAAATGTTGACGGTCTTTGAAAAACTCCGTCAAACAGAGCGACAATTGCGTCAGATGGAATTACAGATGTCGGAGTTAACGGGTGGTGACTTAGAGAGTTTGATGCACCGTTATGATTCTTTATCGGAAGAATTTCGTCAAGCCAACGGTTTTACCTATGAAGCAGAGATTAAGTCAGTACTTAATGGTTTTCGTTTCGATGAGAAGATGTGGGACCGTGCTATTTCTTCCTTATCTGGTGGACAAAAAACACGATTAGCTTTGGCAAAAATGCTTTTAGAAAAGCCTGATTTGTTGATTTTGGATGAGCCAACCAACCATTTGGATATTGAAACTTTGGCGTGGTTAGAAACTTACCTGAAAAACTATTCAGGTAGTCTTTTGATTGTCAGTCACGACCGTTATTTCTTAGATAAGGTTGTGACAGAAACTTTGGAGATTTCACGAGGCAAGCTGACACGCTTTGCAGGAAATTACAGTAAATATATTGAACTTAAAGCAGAGATGCTCGCCACTGAGCAAAAGAACTATGATAAGCAACAAAAAGAAATTGAAAAATTAGAAGATTTCGTTGCTCGAAATATGGTTCGTGCCTCCACAACAAAACGCGCCCAATCACGCCAGAAAAAGTTGGAAAAGATGGAGCGTATTGAAGCACCGACCGGAAGTGAAGCAGCTGCACATATGACCTTTTCCCCAGCTAAAAAGTCGGGCAACATCGTTCTTACAGTTGAAGATGCAGCAGTGGGATACGATAAAGTCCTCGCTGAACCTATCAATATCGATACACGCAAACATGATGCCCTTGCTATTGTTGGACCAAACGGGATCGGGAAGACAACATTGATCAAGTCAATTATTGGTCAAATTCCTCTTCTTAAGGGTCAGGTGAAGCTGGGAGCGAATGTCGACTTAGGATACTATGATCAAGAACAAGGAGCGCTGACACCTTCTAACAGTGTTCTTGACGAGATTTGGAATGAGCATCGTCTCTTACCAGAAGTAGAAATACGTAATCTTTTAGGGGCTTTCCTTTTCAGCGGCGAAGATGTGAAAAAGACCGTTTCGATGTTATCGGGAGGAGAAAAAGCACGTCTTCTCTTGGCGAAGCTCGCTATGCAACATGATAATTTTCTTGTATTGGATGAACCTACCAACCACTTGGATATCGACAGCCGTGAGGTTTTGGAGAATAGCTTGATTGACTTCGATGGTACTTTACTCTTTGTCAGTCATGACCGTTACTTTATCAACCGTGTTGCGACCAAAGTCCTCGAAATATCACCTCAAGGAAGTAAACTTTACCTGGGCGATTATGATTACTATTTAGAAAAAAAAAGCCAAGAAGAAGAGACACATCAAGAAGTTGTTTTGGAAGAACAACCAGAAAGTTCGGGCCAGATGGACTATGCACAACAAAAAGAAGCACAGAAAATCCGTCGCAAGTTCGAACGTGAAGTCAATGCTGCGGAAGAAAAACTTGCTGCTCTGGAACAACAAAGCGAAGAAATTTCCCGAGCTATGTTAGACATAACAGATGACTTTGTTAAACTAGGTGAACTCCAAGCAGCACTCGACCAACTGGCTGAACAAAAAGAAGAAACAGAGATGAACTTACTGGAAGCGATGGAAAGCTTAGAAAGTTTATGATTGCAAACTTACAGTAAATCTGTTAGACTATATAACAAGAAACCTTTAAATTAGCACGAGAGGCTAGCAAGGAAACCGTATAATTGTCTATTTGTATAGTATTTAGGTGCATTCTAAATATTATTGGCATATTTTTTTACGCACTTGCAGCTTTATGCAAGTGTTTTTTTGTGTAAAACAGCGTGCTATTGATATTAACTTAAGGGACTAGAAAGAGGATAACATGTCATTATCAAAAACTATCGCTGCTGATTTACTCGAAATAAAAGCTGTAAGCTTATCGCCGGGTGCACCATTTACATGGGCAAGTGGGATTCAATCTCCTATTTATACAGACAACCGTTTGACCTTGGCTTATCCAGAAGTACGCACTCGTATTGAGCAGGCTTTTGCGGATTTGGTCAAGGCAGAGTTTCCTGAGGTCGAAGTAATTGCAGGTACAGCAACAGCAGGTATTCCTCATGGTGCAATTATTGCTGACTATCTTCAATTGCCTTTTGCCTATATTCGTAGCAAACCAAAAGATCACGGCGCAGGAAATCAAATCGAAGGAAGTGTCTCTAAAGGACAAAAAATGGTATTGGTTGAGGATCTTATCTCAACAGGAGGCTCAGTACTAGAAGCAGTGGCTGCCGCACAACGTGAAGGGATCGAAGTTCTCGGTGTGATTGCTATCTTTACCTACCAACTCGAAAAAGCAGCAACAAAATTCCAAGAAGCGCAAGTGCCACTGCACACATTAACAAATTATTCTGAACTTATCCAAATCGCTCAGGAAACAGGTTATGTAACAGAAGCTGAACTTGAAATGCTTAAAAAATTCAAGGATAATCAAGAAACATGGAGTGAATAACATAATAAACATTATGTAAAATATAAAAAGGGGAACAGATGATACTCATAAAAAACGGCCGTGTAATCGATCCTGAGTGCGGTTTTGATCAAGTTGCTGATGTGTTAGTTAAAGATAAGAAGATTATTCGTATTGCCCAAGATTTGGAAGAAGAAGGTGCAGATATTATTGATGCCAGCAACATGATTGTTGCTCCTGGGCTCATCGATATTCATGTTCATTTTCGTGAACCAGGTCAAACGCATAAAGAGACGATACACACTGGTGCTTTATCTGCAGCACGTGGTGGTTTTACGACAGTAGTAATGATGGCAAATACTAAACCGATTTTATCGAGTCCTGAAGTGCTTGTAGAGACACTGAAACTTGCAGATGAAGAGAAAATTCATATTAAGTCCATTGCTTCTATTACCAAAGATTTTGACGGGCGACATTTGACGGATTTTGATGCTTTGTTAAAGGCAGGCGCAGTTGGCTTTTCAGATGATGGTATTCCACTGAGTGATTCAGGGGTCTTGCATGAAGCTTTGAAGAAAGCCAAGGAAACGGATAGTCTGCTCTCTATTCACGAGGAAGATCCCAACTTAGTGGATACGCTTGGAATCAATGAAGGCGAAGTGGCACACCAATGTGGTCTAACAGGAGCGACAAAGGTGGCTGAGTACAGTATGATTGCACGTGATGCAATGTTGGCTTTGGATACTCAAGCGCGTTTACATATTCAACATTTGTCTGCAGGCGAAAGTGTAGATGTAGTTCGTTTTGCACAAAAGATGGGCGCAAAAGTTAGTGCTGAAGTTACACCACAACATTTTTCACTGACAGAGCAAGCTGTCCTAGAGATTGGTACAAATGCAAAGCTTAATCCTCCACTGCGTCAAACGAAAGATATTGCGAAAATTTTGGAAGGCTTGAAAGACAACACGATTAGTGTTATTGCGACAGATCATGCGCCACATACCCATGAAGAAAAAAATGTTGCTTTGGCTGAAGCACCGAGCGGAATGATCGGCTTAGAAACTTCTTTGCAACTGGGGCTTACGCATTTGGTTACTCCTGGACATCTTGAACTGGCTCAATTGCTGGCGAAAATGACTGTTAATCCAGCCAAATTATATGGTTTTGATGCGGGATATTTAGCGGAAGGTGGACCGGCTGACATTACTATTTTTGATGCTCATAATACTTATAAAGTGGATGAAAACTTTGATTCCAAGGCAAGTAACTCACCATTTATCGACCAAGAACTTGTGGGACAAGTCAAATATACGATTTGTTCAGGAGAAATTGTTTACCGCCCATAAAAATCTTGCAAGAGCTTACATAAATTGTTAAAATGATTTTAATGTTTAATAAATTTTATTCTAAGCAATAGGAGAAATCTCATATGAAAATCAGTAAAACAATTAATGCTCCTGTCGAGTTTGTCTACAATCAGATTCTGGATTCATCACTTTACGATATCGAAAAAAATACTGGACACAGACCTGACATCAAGTCTCTTAATGGCTTTGAATACTCAAAAACATTTGGCAAAAACCAACATGGAACTATTACGATTGATGAAGTTGTGAAAGCCAATAAGTATGCTTTTACCACGAAAACCATCCGTAATACATTCAATACACGTTGGAATTTTCATCCTGTTGATGATAAGAAAACAGAGATAACTATTGAGGAAAGCCGTACTTCCAGCGGAATGATTCAAAAATTAAATGATATGTTTGTCGGAACGCTCCTGGGACACTGGAAAAAACGTCAGATGGTCGCTATTTTGAATCACATTGAACAAGCTTATAGTGGTGGGAAGTGAAAAGATGGAAAAGAAACACCATGAACTTTTAGACCTCGCGACTTATGCTTTTAATAAGCCCCGGAGTAAGGAGCGAGAAGAAGCGTTTGATAAACTTTTAAGTTTTTCAAAACCTTACAGTTACTGGGAAAACGATGAGCTATCCTCTATAATTATCGATACCTCTTTTAGGGTCTATTGGAAGGATGCAAAGCTAAAGATGTCAGGAATTGGTTATGTTGCCTCTTACCCAGAATTTAGAGGAAACGGCAGCATTCGTAAACTCATGACCGATATTTTAGAAGACAACTATGAAGCTGGCACCGCCTTAAGCTATCTGGCTCCCTTCTCTTATCAGTTTTACGGACAATTTGGTTATCATTACGCTTTTGACCAAAAAGCATATACGATTCCTGCACAAGAATTTCCTAAAGGCAAAAAAACAGTGGGTCAAGTGCACCGCCGCACTGTAAGTGAGGAGCTTTTGGAAGAAGTGGCTGAGGTCCATGATCAAGTCTATAACCAAGGTTCACTAGTCCGTCCACAACATGTTTGGGAATACTATTTCAAGTATAAAGCACAGCCCTTCTTTGCGACTTATGAGGAAAATGGCAGAGTCCTAGGTTACTTAATTTATGAATTTGCAGGTACGGCTTTTGTAATTCGTGAATGTATTACATTGACCCAAGAAGCTCAAGATGCACTTTATCGTTTTGTCTCAAGCCACGCTGCAAGTTTTGAAGTCATCAAATGGACTGCTCCTTCAAATGTTTTCCTCGAATATGATTTGGCTGAACCATCACGCATAGAGCTACAGTTGCAACCTTATATGCAAGCTCGTATTGTTAATCTGCAAGCATTTTTGAAAGTGAACGGTCAGCCTGAATTTTCTGCCCGTATTGTTGATGATATTTTGCCACAAAATAATATCTGTGTGGGCCCTGACACAGACCAACCAGAGGAAATGACCATTGGAGTATTTACTGCCCGTGTACTACGAGAAAATAAAGCCATTCTTCGTGAATATTTTTAAAATAGTCAAACTAAACACCGAATCTTAACATTTTTTGTAAGATTTGGTGTTTTTATTAATTAAAACTAAAAAAATAACATGATTTTGTTTCTAAATTTGTAACATGTTTCAGAAATCAGCCGGAAAATTAAAGTTTTTAATGGTTTGAAGAAAATGAAAGCGCTAAAAATAAGGGTTTCATTAAAAAATACTTGTTTTTTCGCTTAATATTGTTAGGACAAATTATATTTGAAATCGCTTTCTGAAACCGCTATACTATTGGTATAGATAAAAAGAAGGAGATCATAGAAATGGCAGAAAAAGTTATTGCATTAGCCTGTGCAGCAGGTATGTCAACATCATTACTCGTGACAAAAATGCAACAAGCTGCACAAGAAGCAGGAAAAGATTATGAAATCTACGCAAAGTCTGTAGCTGAAATTGACAACATGTTGTCTGGCTCAGAGAAACCAGATGTATTGCTTCTCGGTCCGCAAGTGGCTTACATGAAAAATGAAGTCATCAAAAAAGCAGCAGCAGTTGATGTTCCTTGTGATGTGATTAAAATGCAAGATTACGGCATGATGAATGGAAAAAATGTTGTAGCAGCCGCTGACGCATTAATGAATGGATAAAGAGAATTTGTAGAAATTCTAGATAAAGAAAGGAGTATTATGGGAAAACTAGGAATCTCGATTTATCCGGAACGTTCCAACTTTGAAGCTGATAAAGCCTATTTAGACTTAGCGCACCAATATGGTTACACCCGTGTCTTTACCTCACTTTTAGAAATCAAAGGAGATAAGGAAGCAGTTCTTGAGGGCTTTACGAAAGTGATTGCTTATGCTAATAGTCTTGGTATGGAAGTCATGGTAGACATTAATCCCGCCTTATTTGAACAACTTAACATTAGCTATGATGATTTAAGTTTCTTTGATGAAATGGGTGCTGATGGTATTCGTTTAGACCTCGGATTTACAGGAGCTGAGGAAGCACGTATGACGCGCAACCCTTATAATCTTAAGATTGAGATTAATATGAGTCAGGGAACAAGTTATGTGGACAGTATCATGGATTACTCGCCTAACATTGAAAACTTACTTGGCAGTCATAATTTCTATCCTCACCGTTACACAGGTCTAGCGTTTGATCATTACGTGAAATGTACCGAGAAATTCAAAAAGTATAATTTAAATACTATGGTGTTTGTTAATTCTCATGAAGCAACATTTGGGCCGTGGCCCACACAAGATGGCTTATGTACCTTAGAGGATCATCGTGACTTAAGCTTGAAGACACAAGTAAAACATTATAAGCTTTTAGATGGTATTGATGATATTACTATTGCTAATGCTTATGCGAGTGAAGCAGAGCTTAAAACAATGGCAGAAGTTTTCCATGCGCAAATGCCAGAACTGAAAGTTGTGCCAAGAGCTACGATGACGGAAAATGAACGAAAATGTGTCTTTGAGGCTACGCATAGTTATCGTGGCGACCGCTCAGAGTACATGCTACGTTCAACCATGACTCGCGTTATTTACAAAGACTTGGATTTTCCGCCACATGATACAGATACTATAAAACCAGGCGATGTGATTATTGACAATGATGGATATGGTCAATATAAGGGGGAAACCCAAATTGCTCTGAAGGAAATGAAAAATGATGGCCGGGTCAATGTTGTTGGACATATCGCGGAAGACGAAATGTTCTTACTTGACTTTATCAAGCCTTGGAGTTCGTTTAAATTTATTGAAAGTGATGAGCTATAATTTATAACCTTATACGCAAATAAATTAAAATTTTAGGAGGAATTCTATGAACGGAATTACGATGTGGATGGAGAAATATCTCGTCCCAGTAGCAGCAAAAATCGGGTCGCAAAAGCACCTGGTTGCCTTGCGTGACTCATTCATTGGTATCCTGCCAGCAACACTGACAGGTGCCCTTGCAGCGATGGTATCAGCCATCGTCACAACATTCCCACAGTCCATTCAACAAATGGTTTTGGGTCCAACCAAGTTTGCCCAACTCGCACCAGAAGATGTTTGGACGCTTGCTAATACACCAATCATTGGCGATTTGAATAACATTTCAACACTTGTCAACCAAGGGACTTTGACAGTTATTGGTCTTATCTTTGCTTTCTCTTGGGGTTACAATTTGGCCCGTGCTTATGGTGTCAATGACCTTGCAGGTGGTGTTGTAGCAGTTGCCACTCTCTTTGCTGGTTTGCCAAACCAAATGCCTAAATTCTTGGATGCTTTGGGTGTGAGCGATGCCGGCGTAGCTGCAACAGACAAAATCAATGGTGTATTGACTGGTCAAGGTCTTGCAGCATGGAAGCCACTCTTTGCTGCCGCACATATGGATGCTGGTGCTTACTTTACGATTATCATTATGGGTGCCCTTGCGGTGATTATTTATGCTAAACTTATGTTAGCAGATATCACTATCAAGATGCCTGAGTCAGTCCCACCGGCTGTAGCAAAAGCTTTCCTTGCGATTATTCCAACGATTGCTGCAATCTACGCTGTGAGCTTGATTTACTATGTTATTGATAAATTGACACATGATTCTGTAATTAATTTGATTACACACTATATTGCAGAACCCTTCCAAATTCTCTCACAAAATATTTTCTCAGTTCTTATTGTTACACTCTTCGTTTCAATCTTCTGGTTCTTCGGACTTCATGGACCAAACGTCTTGGCACCTGCTCTTGATGGGATTTGGCTTCCACTTGGTCTTAATAACCAAGCCCTTTACTTCCAAGTTCACTCAGACGGTATTCGTGACTTAGTAGCGCGTGGTGCAATTGATAAAGCACATGCGATTAATGGTGACTATGTCAGTCTTTGGGTTCGTGGTTCATGGGATGCCTTCGTCTGGTTTGGTGGTTCTGGTGGTACAATTACCTTAATCCTTGCCATTCTGATCTTCTCTAAACGTAAAGATTATAAGACAGTAGGACGTCTTGGTTTAGCACCAGGTATCTTCAATATTAATGAACCTGTACTCTTTGGTATGCCAATTGTACTGAACGCCATCTTCTTTATCCCATTTGCAATTGCTCCATTGGTAGCGGTTATTATCGCCTATATTGCAACGATGCTTCATTGGGTAGATCCAGTTGTCAGTGCTGTGCCATGGGTTACACCACCAATTATGAATGCCTTCCTTGCGACAGGATTTGACTGGCGTGCAATTATCTTAGCAATTGTCAACTTACTTGTAACCTTTGCTATTTGGACACCATTCGTTATTGCAGCAAACAAGATGGAAGAACCTGAATTATAAAAAACAGAAAGGAACCCAATGATTATTGTTAATGTAGCTATGATGCAAGAAAAAGTAATTCACCTTCTAGAAGAAAATGGATTTACTTATAAGGAAAAAAAGGGATTGAAACTCTATTTTCGAGGTCCGAATAGCGACTTAGCTACGGATGCTCAAACTGCAAAACGCTTAATTAAACAAAGTTCATTTGGTTCAGCATTATTCTTTAACGTCGAGGAGGTTTAAATATGGCTTGGATATATGCATTACTTAGTTTGTCACTCTTACTTCTAGCTTATCAAAACTGGAGTTTTGGAGGTACACTCTTTATTCTATCTGTGGTCATGCTTATACTTGCACGACAAAAGAAGAAAAAAGAAGAATAATAAAAAAGACTTGCTCCGGCAGGTCTTTTATTATGTTTGACTTTAAAGCAGAAGCGTTATAAGATGAAAGAAGTGAACATAGGCTTTATGATTTGAGGCAAATCTCATTCTTTGACTAAATACCCCTAAGGGTATATAATGGATATATCAAAAATTTGAGGAGAGAAATAGGCGTTCAATCCAAATGAAGCAATTAAAAGAGAAACTCGGTCAAGTTGCACTGATTGATGTTCGAGAAGAGGATGAATATCTCGAAGGACATGTGCCAACAGCAATCAACATGCCCCTGAGTGTTTTAGAGCAAAGATACTTAGAGATAGAAGATGAGAGCTATATTATTTGTCAAAGCGGTATGCGGTCTATGCGCGCTTGTCAATTCCTAGAGGCACAAGGAGTGGCAACTACGAATGTTACAGGTGGTATTCTGTCTTGGGATCAAGAATTAGAAAAATAAGAGGAAGAAAATGACGAAAAAATATCTTATCGTTGGGGGCGTTGCCGGTGGCATGAGTGCAGCCACTCGATTACGCCGTTTAAAAGAAGATGCAGAAATTATTGTTTTTGATAAAGGACCATATGTTTCTTTTGCAAACTGTGGGCTCCCCTACTATCTCTCTGGTGAAATCGAATCAAGAAATAAACTTATCCTACAAACACCTGAAAGTCTGGCACAGCGTTTTAATTTAGATGTTCGTCCTGAATCTGAAGTGGTTTCTATTGAGCCGGATAATAAAGAAATTACTGTAGTATCGAATGGGACAAGCTACACGGAAAATTATGATGCATTGATTTTGTCACCTGGCGCAAGTCCTTTTATTCCGCCTATAAAAGGTTTAGCGGAAGCGGATAATGTCTTTAGCCTACGTAACATTCCTGACTTAGATAAAATCACAAACTATATGGAAATGGAGCACCGCAAGCAAGCATTGATTATTGGCGCGGGTTTCATCGGTCTAGAGATGGCTGAAAACTTACGAAAACTTGGTTTAGAGGTTACAATCATCGAAAAAGCCAATCATGTTTTACCAACTCTTGATCAGGAAATGGCCATTCATATAGAAGAAGAATTGGCACATAATGGCTTGAAAGTACTCACGGGTGTCTCTGTTGTAGAGTTTCAAGACCAAGGAAAAACGGTTATTCTGGAAAATGGTGATAGCCTTAGTACGGATGTAGTTATCCTTTCTGTTGGGATTCAAGTGGAGTCAAAACTTGCTGCTGATGCGGGAATTAAGCTTGGGATGAGAGGAGCAATCCTTGTCGATGAGCAATATCAAACATCTGTGCCTGATATTTATGCCGTGGGGGATGCCATTCTTGTTAAAAATCAAATTACTGGTAATAATGCGCTCATCTCCTTAGCAAGCCCAGCCAATCGCCAAGGACGTCAAGTTGCAGATGTTTTGGCAGGATTGCCTGTTACAAATAAAGGGAGTATCGGCACAGCCATTGTTCGAACTTTCAGCTTGACAGCTGCCTCTACTGGACTTTCAGAGAAGCAAGTACAAGATTCGAACTTAAAATATAAGGCTGTGCATATCACAGCCAATGATCATGCAGGTTACTATCCTGGCGCAAGCTCTATTCTTCTCAAACTGATCTTCAATCCAGAAAGTGGTCATATCTATGGAGCATCAGCAGTTGGTCAAAAAGGTGTAGACAAGCGTATTGATGTTTTGGCAACAGCGATTAAAGCAGGGATGACGGTTTTTGATTTACCAGAACTTGAATTGAGCTATGCGCCACCATTTGGCTCTGCTAAGGATCCTGTGAACATGATTGGTTATGCGGCTATGAATATTGCTATGGGCTTGTCAGATAACATTCAGTGGCATCAGCTCGAAGCAGAACTTGCCCAAGGTAAAGTACTCTTAGATGTGCGTCAAGAAAATGAAGTGGCGCGTGGTGGTTTTAAAGAAGCGATAAATATACCATTAAACGATTTACGCCAAAGTATGGACAAATTAGATAAAAATAAAGAATACATTGTCAGCTGTCAATCAGGACTTCGCTCTTATACAGCTGAACGTATCTTGAAACAAGAAGGCTTTAAAGTAGAAAATCTTGATGGAGCTTATGGCTTGTACAGTAAGGTGAAGGACATTTAACTCAAACTGAACGAAAGGATTATTTTAGGATAGTCCTTTTTTCTTATTGAAATTTTTAATGAATTTGTAGGCAGCTTATGGTATAATATTAAAAAATATTTGTTAGATTTGGGGAAGTCATGAGACTTGAACTATATGAAGAAAAGCCAGAAGAAGCGAGTGCAGCTCTTGCTCAGGTTTTTGAAGCCTTTAGTAAAGAAACAGAAGAGGCCGAGTTGCAAACAGTACGCTATAACTTAGCTGAAGATGCGGACATCTTTGCGCATCATCCTGCTGTCAATCAAGCAATGAAAAAAATGGAAGCGGCTTTGCCTTTGATGTTGGTAGATGGAGAAATTATGACGATTGGCGCTTACCCTGATATGGAAGATTTGACGGAGATTACGGGTTTGAGTTTTCAAGATATTAGAACACGAGAATGTCAGTGTGGCAATTGTAACTGTGGAAAGGGATAAAATGATCGAAAATTTTCAACGACCAAGCAAGGAAGAATATTTTAAAGAAATCGTCGAAGTTGTAGCTAAACGCTCTACCTGTACGCACGCTCAAGTTGGTGCTCTTCTCGTGACTGCGGATGGGCAAATTCTTTCGACAGGCTATAATGGTTCTGTAGCACTTATGCCGCATTGTACAGATGTAGGGTGTCTGGAAGATAAAGACGGACATTGCATTGCGACTGTTCACGCGGAGCAAAATGCAATTGCCCAAGCAGCAAAGCACGGTGTTTCACCAGAGGGAGCAATTCTTTATACGACTTTATTCCCTTGTATCGCTTGCTTGAAGCTCGTCTTGGCATCGGGTGTAAAACATATCAAATATATCAATGAATACCATGCTAAAAATCCTTATGAGGAAGAGTTGATTGAAACTTTAGGTATTCAAGTTGAAAAAATATAAAAATCCAGAAATCATGCTGGTTTTTTTATTTTAACGTAAAAAACGGTTCCCTAAGTTTATCTGTAAAATTTATTCTTACTTGAGCTTTTTATGTCTGTTTTTGCTAAAATAAATAAATGGGAATAAAATACAGTCAAACACATAAAGTCGCTTTTTATGAGAGCGACACACGAGGCAAGATGAAAATATCAGATCTTCTTGCCGTAGCACTTCAAATTTCGGGAGAGCAGTCTTATACGTTAGACCGTAGCGACACATGGATTTGTGATAACTTCAATCTATTTTGGGCTGTTATCGAGCACGAAGTTCAGGTTCATCGCTTACCCGAGTTTAATGACCAGATTACAATTGAAACAGAAGCCACGTCTTACAATAAATTCTTTTGTTATCGTGACTTTATTTTCAAAAATACAGCTGGCGAAACCTTAGTAAAAATAAGTTCAACTTGGGTTTTGATGAACAAAGATACACGTAAGGTAGAACGTGTTGTTGATGAGATTGTGGCACCTTATGAGGCACCAAAAGTCAGCAAAATTGTTCGTCCTCACAAATATCTTACCTTGTCTGATCAAGCGCAATGCAGCCTAGCTTTTCCAATTCGTTTCTCTGATCTGGATATGAATGGACATGTGAACAATGCTAAATATTTCGACTGGGCTGTTGATCAGTTGGACTATGATTTCCGTATGGCATACGAACCTAAAAAAATATATATTCGCTATAATCACGAACTCCTTTATGGCAATCATGAGTTTATTCATCCTGTTTTTGAATTTCAAGGAGACACCACTTGCCATATTATTAGGAAAGATGGTGTAGATAATGCTAATATTGAGATTGAGTGGTCAAAAATAAGCGAGGAGAATGAACGAAAATGAGAAAAGGTTACAAAAAATATAAAGGATATCTGATTGATTTAGATGGCACGATTTATATGGGCAATCATCGTATTCCTGCAGGGGAAGACTTTGTTCATCGTTTGCAAGAAGCGAAAGTTCCTTATCTGTTTTTAACAAATAATACGACAAAAACCCCACGAGTGGTCCAAAAACGTTTGGCTACACAGTTTAATATTGATACACCTTTAGAAACTATCTATACAGCAAGTGCAGCTACAGTCGATTATATGAACGATTTAGGCTTGGAGAAGACTGTTTATATTATTGGTGAAGATGGCTTAAAAGAAGCAATCTATGAAGCAGGCTATAAAAAGGATCGTGAAAATCCAGCATATGTTGTTGTTGCTTTGGATTCTGACTTGACATATGAAATGCTTGCTTTGGCAACTCTTGCTATACATAAAGGTGCGAAATTCATCGGAACAAATCCTGATTTGAACCTTCCAAGCGAACGAGGACTTTTGCCAGGAGCGGGCTCTTTGGTTAAAATGATTGAAGCAGCTACACGTGTTCAACCCACCTTTATTGGAAAACCTGAGGCGATTATTGCAGAAAAAGCGGTGGAAAAAATGGGCATTCCTAAAGAAGATCTTTTAATGGTTGGTGATAACTATTTGACAGATATTCGTACAGGGATTGATAATGGTATCGACAGTTTGCTTGTTACAACAGGCTTTACAAAAGCTGAAGAAGTCCCTGGACTTCCAATACCACCAACCCATGTCGTTTCAAGTTTAGAGCATTGGGAAGTTTGAGATGCGTGATCGCCTGATTTTCACGAGTCTTATTTTATGGGGTATTGCAGCAGCAGTAAGTTTAACTTTACTTTTGGCTGTCCCACTCTTTTACATAGATATTCATTTGGAAAATTTGACCCAGATATCAGGACTTTCAGCAGAAGTACTAAGAAATAACTTTAATGTTCTGATGACTTTTCTGGTTAATCCATTTGAAAGTGTGTTACAGATGCCTGATTTTCCTTCGTCTCCCGATGCTTTACAGCATTTTAAGGATGTGAAAAAGCTCTTTATGCTTGCTTTAGGACTCGCGCTTGTCCTGAGTCCCGCGCTCATCTTATTTTTGAAAGAACATTTAGCCATTCTCTATCATAATGGCCTACGTTTTGTGATGGGAACTCCTTTGTTTATTGGTTTGGTTGCTGCCTTGATTGGATTTGATAACTTTTTTATCTATTTCCATGAGATTTTTTTCCCAGATGACACCTGGCTCTTCAATCCCGATACAGATCCGATCATTAATGTCTTGACGGAGAACTATTTTATGTTCACTTTTATTCTATTTGTCATCCTTTTTGAATTAATTTTTTTCCTCCTTTACTGGTCAGGAAATAAAAGACTGCAAAAGAAAACTTTCGGGAAAACCGAACAATGAGATGTAAAACTGATATGAAATCAGTTTTTTTTCTTTTGTTTTTATCAATATGCGTTAAAATAAATAAGGAAGGTTTGGTTTGCAGAGATTTTTATCGCCAAACTAGCGAGGTTGTCCATAACGGAAACTCGGTCGGTATTCTGTAATAACAAATGAATAAAGAGGCATTCTTATGAACACAATGGTTCCAGTTTTTGATTACGAAGATATCCAACTTATCCCTAATAAGTGTATTATTAACAGTCGTAGTGAAGCAGACACGTCAGTTAAGTTGGGGGATCACACTTTCAAACTTCCCGTTGTTCCAGCAAATATGCAAACAATTATTGATGAAAATATTGCTGAAATGTTAGCTAAGCAAGGTTATTTCTATATCATGCATCGTTTTGAAGAAAGTACACGTAAAGACTTTATTGAAAAAATGCATGCTCAAGGTTTGATTGCATCAATTTCTGTAGGTGTTAAAGACAATGAACGTCAGTTTGTACGTGAGTTGGCAGAAACAGCAACAATTCCAGATTATATTACAATTGACATCGCGCATGGTCACGCCAATTCTGTTATTGAAATGGTACAGCTCATCAAGCGTTTGATGCCACAAGTTTTTGTTATTGCGGGGAACGTAGGAACACCAGAAGCTGTCCGTGAGTTAGAAAATGCTGGTGCTGATGCAACGAAAGTTGGGATTGGCCCAGGTAAAGTTTGTATCACTAAGGTAAAAACAGGATTTGGTACAGGCGGTTGGCAGCTTGCAGCTTTACGCTGGTGTGCAAAAGCAGCAAGTAAACCAATTATTGCTGATGGTGGTATCCGTACGCACGGTGATATTGCTAAGTCTGTTCGTTTTGGTGCAACAATGGTAATGGTTGGTTCACTCTTTGCAGCTCACGAAGAGTCACCTGGTAAAACTATTGAACAAGATGGCAAACTTTTCAAAGAATATTTTGGCTCAGCAAGTGAATACCAAAAAGGTGAACACAAAAACGTTGAAGGAAAGAAAATTCTTTTGCCACACAAAGGTGCATTGAAAGATACACTTCAAGAAATGCAAGAAGATCTCCAAAGCTCTATTTCTTACGCCGGTGGACGTGATCTTAATGCATTACGTAAAGTCGATTATGTTATCGTGAAAAATTCTATTTGGAACGGTGATTCATTATAAAAGATAAAAACTGTCTAGTGACAGTTTTTTTATTTATATTAAATAGTAGAAAGTTAATTATTTTTGAATCCAAGTAGAAGATGATGTAGAATGTTAGTAAAGATAGAAAAAGAAAGCAGGGTGAGATATGAAAGTACTTGTCGTTGGTGCAAATGGAAAAGTGGCGAAACATTTAGCCAAAAACCTAAAAGACTATCCTAAACTTCAAGAAAAAGCTGTTATCCGTAAAGAAGAACAACAGGAATTTTTTAACCAATTAGAGATTGAAACTATTATCTTGGATATTGTCAATAATTCAATTGAAGAATTTGCTGCAGCAATGTCTGACGTTGATGCTGTTGTTTTTAGTGCCGGCGCAGGTGGTTCTGGATTGGATAAAACAATTATGATTGACTTAGATGGAGCGGTTAAAATTATGACGGCAGCCGAAAAAGCAAAGGTCAAACGTTTTGTTATGGTCAGCACTTTCCGAGTGGGAAGAGAAGAAATTACACGTCAAATTCAAGAAGATTCTTCGCTTAAGATTTACACGATTGCAAAGAATTATGCGGATGAATGGCTCAAAACACGAACAGAGTTAGACTGGACAATTATTCATCCTGGAATGCTTACAGACAAAGAAAGTACTGGTAAGGTAGCATTAGCAAGCCATGTGGAAGCAGGAGGAATTCCGCGAGAAGATGTGGCTAAAGTTATTTTGGAAACGTTGGTAAACGACGTGACCATCAGAAAAGAATTTGAAGTGGTCAGTGGAGTCACTCCGATCGATGAAGCCGTCAAAAATTTAAAGGATTAAAAGAAATGAACGTGTGACTTAAATCACACGTTCACTTTTTTTACATGAATGTCATATTGTTGCTGATAATATTGGGCAATTTCTTGACTACCAATTTGATGAAATATTTTTAATGCTTGAAGCATCATCGTATTTCCAGCCTTTTCATCTTTGAAACGATAGGTCCAGAAACCTTTGGAGAGGTTAAGGAGATTGCGCAAAAACATCGATTGTACGAGTTCTAGTGATTCAACCCGATTGAGAATATGTGCACTGTATTCTTGGTAGCCTTTGCTTGCTAAGAGTGCTATAGCACGACAGCATGCACAAACAAAAATTTCCAGATATTTCACGGAGTTAAATATTTTATGCTTTTTTTTCTAAGAGGAATAAGTCAAGAATATATAAAATATCGCGTATGCTTAATTTATTCATTGTAAAGTAAAATAGATAAAGCTCAATCTGGCCCCAAACTTTGATATCATAGAGATAATCTGTGATTGTATCAATATTTTCTGAACTTAATTCAGTATATGAAGCTTTTGCTGCTAAGGAGATATAAGGATAGCCTGCTTCAAAAGCGACTTTATAGAGATTGTCAAGTGCTTTTTTATCTTGTTTAAGAAAAGCCATCTCGATTTCCTTTAAAAGGGCTTCTGATTCATTGGGTGCATAATCGTTTAAAAGGTATTCGTATTCCTCAAGCCCAATCCCCATTAGTTGCAAAGCTTGTACGACTTTTTCAAAATTCATCATGGTTTCAGCTCGCTCAAAACGAGAAAGGGTGGCTTTTGAGATTCCTATAGAAGAAAAGTCCGATAAGGAGATATGTTTTTGCTCACGTATTTGTCGAAAAACATATCCAAATTTTTTATATACCATAAAATCTCCAGTCATTCATAGTGGCAGTTATAGCTATACTATCAGAAAATGCAACAAAAAATTAAAGTGTTATCAAATACGTGACGATAAAGAATATCGTTGCTTTTATGCAACGATATGAAAAGATAAAATTATTTATTATATTATAATATATTGTAAGAAGCAGAAGAAGAAAAGCCACTTTTCTTTTTCATCAAAAGGATAGAGGTGAAGATGATGGATCTTATCAAAGAAATACTGGGGCCTTATTTTTTTGCCAAATTATTTTTGATTCCGGCAATCCTAGGTGGTATATTTCTCACTAAAAATATCATCCATCGCAGTAAATACGCTGAAAATCCTTACTCTGCCTTTTGGTTCTATTCGAGTAATTTTACATTATGGATTTTTCTTTTAAAATTATTATTTATTGAAATAGCTCAGGATGGTGCTTATGGTTATTTACTGAGTGATATTTCGCTCATTTTTATTGCTATTGCAGTCGATTATTGTATTGTTACGCATTATGAAAAAATAGAATATGCAATGCTTCCGCTATTTACTATTTTCTATCTGTTTTATATTTACAACTATGGTTTTCATTGGAAGTCGATTTTATTAGTTACCTTATCTCTGGGTCTTTTTTGGCTGACGCTCTATTTTATTGCCAAAAATCAAACAGCTGTAATGCAAAGTTATGGTAAAATGATGCTGATAGGTTTAAGTCTGGTTGTTTCTGTGCAGCTCTTATTCCTTTCCGAATTTGCTTTTAGTTTGATACATTCATTAGAAATTTTCTGGAAAACATTTATACTCCTTGTGATTGCCAAGTTTATTTTGTTGGATATTTCTTCTATTGTAGGAGAGTATGCAAAGTACAAACGATATACTTATATTGATGCACTGACCAATGTATATAATAGGAGAAAATTTGAAGAAACGATGGATGAAATCCTCGCCAGTGATCAGATTTCCAAATTTTCATTAGTCTTTTTTGATATTGATAATTTTAAACACATTAACGATCATTATGGGCATAGCTCAGGTGATTATGTATTAAAAGAAATTTGTATGCTCATCAAAAAGTATTTGAGAGAAACAGGAGAAAACGGGCAACTTTTCCGCTATGGTGGAGATGAATTCTTTCTTCTTTTTCGCAATCGCAAAGGAGAAGTCGTACGTGATATTATGGAGCAGATAGCCAAGGAAATTTCCGAATATGTCTTTCACGCGAGTTCTAACACTATTAAAACATCAATTTCAGTCGGGGTGGTTGAAATTACGGATAAAGTAACACGTGACCAAGCCATCTATCGTGTTGATAAACATTTATATATTGCAAAAGAAAACGGGAAAAATCAAGTTTACTTTAAATAGAAAAAAAATTGATTTTTCTCTTTTTTTTTCTATTTCATTTTGTTTTAAGAAAGTTTTTAAGTATACTGAAGTTGTAGGAAACAGGAAGGTATGCTTTTACATTAAAGGAGTATCAGATATTGCAAAAGGAAGAATTAAACAAGGAACAAACCGAAGAAAATTACAGTTATTCCGATCTGTTCTTTGAAAAGGGACATTGGCTTTTAAAAATTAAACAACTCCTCATCGCTCTTTTGGGTTGGGTGTGCTTCATTGTGCCGACTTTTATTACCATAGCATCCTTTTTATATAAGACTTCAAATGGGAAGTATGGCATTGCCTTTTGGAAATTTTCCGAAGGAGTTTTGGAAATTAAATTTTTGTTGATTCTGCTGGCTTTCTGTGTGGTCATCACCTTTACTTATGCAGCGAGCATGACAATTATTCAAAATAACCGAAGGGAATCGGTCATTGAAAAATGGCCTACATTTGATTCGGTCTCCAGTATTGAGCGAAGAAAAAGGGGAAAGAAATTTATGGCGGACCGCTTCGGTGAAGAAGAATTCCGTCATAATGTAAAATATTTTGAAGTTCTACCAGAAAAGAATTTAAAAAATGACGAGCTTTCAAAAGTTCTAGGTAAAGATGAGGTTGATACTTATGATATCTGATATTTTCGGCCAGATGTTTACATCGGATAGTGGTCTACAAATGGTTATCACCGTGTGTTTAATAATCTTGTGTCTTTATCCCGTTATTGGTGCTTTGTTTTGATTTTTTGGCTCTTTGAGTTACCGTTTCCTAAAAAAAGGGCGAAAAGAGACAAATTTTGTGGAACTAGCACCTGATGAGCAACCGATGATTACGATTATGATTCCTGCTCATAATAAAGAAGTGATGATTGAGGAAACGATTGAGTACTTAGCTACAATGCTCAATTATAGTAACTATGAAATATTAGTGATTAATGATGGTAGTACCGATCAAACTTTGCCTATTCTCCAAAACTTACAAGAAAAGTACGATAAGTTGCGTGTTATTAATATCTTGAAAAATCAAGGAAAGGCACACGGATTTAACATTGGTACTTACTTTGCGAAGGGGGAATATATTTTAAGTAATGATGCGGATACAATCCCCGAAAGAGATGCGCTTATGAAATATATGAACTATTTCATGAGTGAAATCGATGTCAACACAGCTGCGGTTACAGCCAATATGGATGTGCAGAACCGGACGACTATTATGGGAAAATCGCAAACTGTTGAGTTTTCAAGTATCGTTGGTGTCATTAAAAGAAGCCAAACCGCGATCAATGATTCAATGTACTCGTACAGTGGAGCGAATACCATGTATAAAAAGCAGTTTTTGATCGACGGTGGCGGCTTTAGACAAGACCGAAGTACAGAGGATATTAGTATCGCTTGGGATCACTTAATGTATGGTGTGACGCCGCGTTTTGCCCCAGATATTATTTTTCACATGAATGTACCAGAAACCCTTTCGCAGCTCTATAAGCAAAGAAAACGTTGGGCTCAGGGAGGTACTGAAGTATGGTTTACTAACTCACTGAAGTTTATCTTGCATCCCATTAAGTACCGTTATGTTCTGTCAATGTTTATTGACACGACTTTTTCCATCATTTGGTCATTCTTCTTTTTCATTACGTCAATTATATTTATCTTGGCTATGCTCTATTTCCTTATTGTAGGTAATTATGAGCAGCTTTGGCATGGGTTTGCGATGTCCTTTATCTTTGTTACCTTCGAGCTTATAGCGGGCACCTTGCAGCTTTTAGCCGCACTAATCTTAGACAGTAAGGGACAAAAATTCAAATACTTTATTTTTGCTCCCCTCTATATGTTATTTTTCTGGATGGTCAATCCATTGACGATAATCACGACTTTTATACCAGCCATGAAGGCTTGTTTTGGTAAAAGTGAACACGCTGGTGCTTGGGTCAGCCCTACAAGGAAAAGCCTGAAGAAAGGATAAACGATGCTTTTAGATGTAATGTTTCTGTTGACAATAATCTTTATTCTTCTCTGCTTGCTCGGAATTGTGACCAGCTATGTTTGGGCGAAACGACAAAACAGAATTTATCCTAAAACAATGGAAGATGCTGAAAATTATACATTTTACTTTCAGACAATTATTGATAATAAAGGAGAAAAAACTGGTTTAGAAGCACTGCTCCGCAAGTATGATGTAGAAAAACAAGAATGGGTTTTCCCAGATGATATTGATAAATTTACCTTACGTGAAGTGATTTATCTGCTTCATAAAAGTTTTGTGAAAATAAACTATCCGTCACAATTTTTAGCCATTAATATTAGCCTGAAACAACTTGCAGATCCACGTTACGAATACTTTATTCGCTGGGTCAAAGGCGAATGCTATCCGATGGAACTGCGGATTGAAATCAATGTGGAGTTGACAGACAAGATTGGCTGGCTCATGAAATCAAGGATCAAGAAGAATTTGAAGTTAAGCCAAGACATTGGTGTTCATGTTATCCTAGAAAAAGTCGAACCAAGTAAAAAATACTTTCACAAGATCAAGTGGCTATTGAATGATATCTATGGTGTGAAAATCCCGCTTTCTAAATTTCAAAAGAAAAGTGATTCTGAATGGTTTGATCTCAACATGGGCGATTGGGTCCGTTTGATTAGAGAAAAAAACAAAAATATTGATATCACTGAGGTTGAAGATCGAGCAGGTATTGATTTAGCCGATAAATTAAAAATCGACAATCGACAAGGTTATTTTATAGACAAGCCTCATTATGAGAAATAGCTTGTTCTATTTTTTTGCTTAAATTAGTGCTTGAAAGTTGCATTATTTAGGAAAAAGAGTAGAATAGGTTTGAGCAAAACGATTTTAAAAAAATGTGGCGCATCTCAGACAATAATCAATGAAAAAAGGACGAGTACGGAAATGACTGAAATGACTTTTGAAGAACGCTTAAAACAGCTTCGAAAGACTTATCTTGAAGGCGATAGTGAAGATAAGGAAGCTCAAGAGATGAATGCTTTCATGAGTTTATCAAAAGAAGATAAAATCAAAAAAATTGAAGCCCATTTAACAGAAATTGAAAATAAAAGAGAAGCTTTGGAAAGCACTCTCTCCAATCAAACAGATGCTCTCTCACGTGAGAATATTCAGCATCATCTGGAAGCATTAGCTGACAAAAAAGAACTTATGCTTCAAAAATTAGAATATGTTAAAAAAGATGAATTTAGTGCTGCAAAACGAGAACGAATCAAACGTCAGTTGGCAGAACTGGAATTTAAACGTTGTCGTCTACGCATGAATAATAAGGACTGTTCAAAGTTGGACAAGAAAATTCAAGAGAAACAAAGACGATTTAGAAATGATATTTAAGGAGTTATATGCTTCAGTCTATCCTTCATGTGATCATTTTCTTGCTCGCATTAGTTTTTTCAAATGTTATCAATAAAATTTTCCCTAAGTTAGCCTTGCCTTTAGTGCAAGTTCTCATAGGGATTCTTTTTGGTTTTGGAGGTATTTCAGAATTTCTTCACGTTGATCCGGAATTCTTCCTTGGTTTCATTATTGCGCCGCTCTTGTTTAGAGAGAGTACAGAAGCAGAAGTGAAACGGATTGTTAAACACCGACATTTGATACTTGTGCTTATATTCCCGCTGGTTTTTGTTACTGCTCTTGGATTAGGTGGTATTTTACATCTGTTTTATATGAGCATTCCTTTAGCAGCTTGTCTGGCTTTAGGAGCTGCACTAGCCTCAACGGATGCAATTGCTGTGGGTACGTTATCGACCCGCTTTGTTTTTCCTCAAAGAATCATGAATATTCTCCAGGGTGAGGGACTCTTTAATGATGCATCTGGTATCGTATCCTTCCAGATTGCTGTGCTTGCACTTGTGACAGGGACTTTTTCTTTACCACAGGCGACCCTTAATTTAATTCTGTCCATTATAGGTGGCTTTGCTATTGGTATTGGGCTTTCGATTTTTAAAAATAAAATTTTAGAAATTCTTGATGATGTCGATGCGCGTGATGTCAGTGGCTATTTGATGCTGGAGTTCGTAATGCCGCTTGCAGCTTTGATCGGACATATTCCGTTTTTTGGCTGGTTTTTGTTGTACTACTTTTGACTTTTGCTCTATTTTTGCTAAGATTTTTAATCTTATTGTCTTATTATTTGGTGACTGTCAAAGACAAGGGAGAAATCTTTCACTCTTATTGGAGCGAACTGTTATTGTTGACTTTTTCTGGTACAAAAGGGACGGTTTCCATTGCGACCATACTTCTTTTACCTCAGCTTGCGGATAATACCAACAATCTATTAATCTTTTTTTGCGCCTCAGTTACTGGTTTAAGCTTTCTTGTGAGCTTGCTGACTTTGCCTTACTTTGCAGTTGAGAAAAAACGCACGGTCAATAATTTGGCAGTTATCGCAATTTTAGGTGACGTTGTGCAAGAATTACGGGAAAGAATTACTGAGAAAGCGCAAAATGGCTATCACCTTGTGATTGCTGATTATCAAAACCGGATTCAGAAGCTCATTGTAGAGCAAGAAAGTGCTGGAATTACAGAAAATTTTAACACCTTGCAATTATTAATTATCCGTGTAGAAATTGAAGGGCTTGAAGATGCGCTAGAGAAAGAAAAAATCTCGATGCGTACTTATCGCACCTACCATCGCTACATACATACTTTGGAGCAAGATTTGGCACATGACTTGGTTTCGAGTATCCAGTTTGCCCAAGTGGTTACTTTGCGTGCTTTGAAAGTTTTAAAAACACGTATTTCTCGTTTTGACTTCCAACTTTCCCGTCCAAAAGTTGAAGATATGGAAGAAACGCGCCAAGAGATTAGCAATCTTTATTTAGATAATACAGAACTTGTTCTTGAACTTTTGGAAAATTTAGGGACAATCTATAATGCACAACTTGTTGACTTTCTCCAAGCAGAACGCTTCCGTCAAGCAGAGCATATTGCTCAAGGTAACTGGAACTATGTTAATGGATTTCGTGTAGCTACAGAATTGACGAATATAGAAGAATTGATGGAAGCCTATTATTTAGAGCGTAAGGTGATTTTCGAATATGAGCATACAGGACGAATTGCGCTTAATGAAGCTAAAAAATTACGCCAAACCGTTAATCTTTTGGAAGAATATGCCTTAGCAAGCGATCACCGTTCCTTCCTTTACGATTTATTTGAATTTCGTAAAAGAAGAAAAGGAAAATAAAAAAGCGTGTGAGCGATCTTTTTTTTGACCAAAAATAATTTTTTGTGATATAATAAACGTATCTTCAGGGCACCGTGAAATTCGGGACCGGCGGTTAAAGTCCGCGAAGCTGAAAAGCTTGATGTGGTGTAATTCCACAACCGACAGTAAAGTCTGGATGGGAGAAGAATAGGAAATAAGACCAGCTCTTTTTGGGTTGAGTCCGTTTTCGTCAATATTCAAAAACTCCCTTCAAAATGAAGAAATATTATTTTCTATTTTGGAGGTTTTTTCGTGTCAAATTCAAAAACACGTCGACTCACACTTATCGCAATGCTCAGTGCAATTTCTTTTGTACTGTCCTACCCAATGTTCCAATTTCCTTTGGTGCCAAGTGCAAGCTTTTTAAAGATTGACTTCACAATCTTGCCCATTTTGATTGGACTATTTATGCTTGGCTTAAGCAGTGCTTTTGCTATTCTTATCATTCGTTCGCTTTTGTGGTTACTTTTAAATAGTGACGGAGTGAATACCTATATTGGTTTACCAATGAATATTTTGACAGTTACTGTCTTTGTGCTGGTACTTTGGTTCTTTCTCCGTCACAGGTTTAGCTTGCGTAACTATATTATGGCAGCCATTTTGGGGACATTGGCTTTGACTGTCTTGCAGGTAGTACTTAACTATGTATACGCTATACCCCTTTACGCAATGTTTGCTAATTTTGATATCGCAACAATGTTTCCTGGTGGTATTTCAGCTTATATTGGTGCTGTTATTGTCTTTAATATTCTACAAGGTCTCATTTTTGCAGGAAGCTTTGCTTTACTGTATTGGGCCCTCCGAGGATCAAAAGCCATCAAATTTATTAATGCTTAAACAGAAAAATAGAGCCTATAACTCAGGGCAAACTGAAAGAGAAAATGATCATGACTTCGTTAATGGTCATTTTTTTGTTTTTTTATTAATTTTTCCCTTGCATTTTTTAAAAACATCTGATATACTAATAGAAGTTCTGAAAAGGACTGACCGAAGACAGTTGGGGACATAAGTCATAAGCATCCAACCGAGGACAAACATTTTAAACAATGATTGAACTCTCTATGTCTTTTGGTCGTGGGGATTTTTATTTGTAAAAATTCCTACGAACAAAATAAAATGGAGGTAAACAAATGAGCGATTACAAAGTAAACGAAGCAACTATTGCTAAGAAAGCTGAGTTGGTTGACGTATTTGCAGAAAAATTCGAAGCTGCGACATCTATCGTTGTTGCGAGCTCACGTGGTTTAACTGTAGAACAAGACACTCAACTTCGTAAAGAGTTGCGTGAAGCCGGTGTGGAATTCAAAGTTGTTAAAAACTCAATCTTGCGTCGTGCAGCTGAAAAAGCTGGACTCGAAGGTTTGAACGACAGCTTCGTAGGCCCATCAGTAGTAGCTATCTCAAACGAAGATGCTATTGCCCCTGCTAAAATTTTGAGCGAGTTTGCTAAAACAGCAGACAAACTTGAAATCAAAGCTGGTGTTATCGAAGGAAAAGTTACAAGCAAAGAAGAAGTTGCAGCTATTGCATCTCTTCCAAGCCGCGACGGTCTTCTTTCTATGCTTCTTTCAGTGCTTCAAGCACCTGTCCGCAACGTGGCTCTCGCAGTCAAAGCTGTTGCAGAAAAAGAAGAATCAGCTGCTTAATTCCATATGGAATGACAGTAAGCAAATTTTATATCGGCGGATTTACGCAACAAACTAAAATTTACTAGGAGAATCAAAATGGCATTGAACATTGAAAACATCGTTGCTGAACTTGAAACAGCAACAATCCTCGAACTCTCTGAGCTCGTTAAAGCAATCGAAGAAAAATTTGACGTAACTGCAGCTGCTCCTGTAGCAGTAGCAGCTGCTGGCGGCGAAGCTGCAGCAGAAAAAGATTCATTTGACGTTGAATTGACAGCAGCAGGCGACAAAAAAGTTGCTACAATCAAAGCTGTTCGTGAAATCACTGGTCTTGGCTTGAAAGAAGCTAAAGAACTCGTTGATGGCGCACCAACAATGATCAAAGAAGGCGTTGCAACTGCAGAAGCTGAAGAAATCAAAGCTAAATTGGAAGAAGCTGGTGCTTCAATCACACTTAAATAATCATTTAAGTTCAATTTAGATGCAAGCTTCCAATATTTTGGATAAGATTGCAATAAAAAAACAGCCATTATTGGCTGTTTTTTTATATCGTTATGTAGTGAGTTGGCACAAGTATTCCCTTGTATTTTTACGTGAGAAATTATATTTTTGTTATACTAGATTTATAATAGAAACTGATTCGAATACAAAGAGGAGTGCATATGATTGATAAATACAACTTGCCTAAGGAAGAATTACTTTCTTTACTAATGGAAGAGTCCAAGTTAGCACCACAGCATCAGCTGCCAGGTGAAGAGATTGAGGGGGTGAATGTTACCATGCAGTTTTTACGTGATGAAACTGGTCAAGTGCGTTATCTCCCGCGCCGTAAAGTGATGGGCTATGATCTTGATGGTGTAATTTTTTCTATGAAGAAAGCCATTGAATATACCAATCAAAAATTGGGCACTAACTTAAATATTGAAACGATGGAAGCTATTGATTATGACTTGATTTATTATGCAACAATGGATGAAGACATTCAGCGAAAAATTATCAGAGAAAGTACACCAAATCGCAATATGGTCGAAGATTTGGCAGAAGAACATTTGAACGGAGCAGAAATAGTACTGATTACAGCACGTCATGTTTCTTATGCTAAAGAAACGATAGAATCGCTTAATCGTTTCGGTATTTATTATGACAAAATTTATTTTACTGAGGAGAAACTGCCGTTAATTATTGGATTGGATATTGATTGGTTCTATGATGACAAACCGGAAACCATTGCAGCCATTAAAAATCATAAAGTACGCACAAAAGCCGTGCTTGTCTCAGCGCCCTATAACCGTGGTGCCACAGACTATGATTATCGCTATAAAGTAGGACTTGAATAACTGTTTGGAGCTTCTTGCTTGAGTGCTGTGAGAGTTTACTTTCATATTTCTGTCACAGACCAGATATGGCATGAGGGATCTTCGATATTAATGACACGCTGGCCATGAGCAATGAAAAAAGGGTTTTCAGGCGTACCGGGAGCAACCAGTTGTCCACCATTGTCAAATGCCAGCACTAAAATGTTGTCAATATCCTTCAAATAGATTTGCAGACAAAGACCAACACCGCCTCGAGATTTCGGGGTGTTTTCTTTTACTTCAGCTAAAGCAAAGGGATAATTTTCTATTTTAAAATGACATCCATCCTGTATGCTTGCTCCGAAAACATTTTGATAAAATTTTATAGATTGCTTAATATCTTGCACAAAAAGATTAATTGAAATGTCCATAATAGCACTCACTTTCTATTCTTTATTGTACACAATGTGCGTGTAGTTTACTAATGATTTGTAATTCATTTATACGAGAAAGCATCAATATTATAATTAAAAATAAAAAGCTTTGAAAATCAGATAAAAACAACTAAAAAAATGATAAAATAGGACTTAAGCAACCCCCAAAAATTGAATTTTATAGTTTGCAGGCTCTTGTCTACGGACTTTATGAAGAAGGAGAAAACGATGCCTGATACGATTAGTGTCATTGCAGATAAGGTCAATAATTTAAAGAATGTGTCGCTTGAAATCCCCAAGAAGAAAATAACAGTCTTTACTGGTGTTTCAGGCTCTGGGAAATCAAGCCTTGTTTTTGATACTCTTGCCGATGAGTCACAACGCCTCTTAAATGAAATCTTGCCTGCATTTGTTCGACAGTTTCTACCCAAATATGAACGTCCTGATTTGGAGCGTATTGAAAATCTTCCGGCCTCCATCGTCATTGACCAAAAAACTTTAGGGGGCAATGCGCGCTCGACTCTTGCGACAATCACTGATATTGCACCTGTTATTCGTCAACTTTTTGCAGGTGGAGGAAGCCCCCAGCTTGGAGCAGACCATTTTTCGTTTAATCTTTCAGCGGGCATGTGTCCAGAATGTCAAGGTATTGGTAAAAAACTAGAGTTGAAAATGGAGCTTTTTATTGATAAAGAACGCTCACTTAATAATGGTGCAGTTCTTTTTAAGCCTTACCAAAAAATCATCAAAATGTATGTAGAGAATGGTCTTTTTGATGGTGAAAAATTATTGAAAGATTATACAGAAGAGGAGCTGGATCGCCTTTATCACGGCAAAGAAGTCGGCAAAATCAAAATGGGCGAATACAACCTTACCTACGAGGGAATAGTTGACAAGTTTAATCGTGGTTTCTTGCAGAAAGAAGGTGACTTGTCTGCAGGTGCCCAAAAGACACTTGCAACTTATACGCATGAAGCGCTTTGCCCAGTTTGCCAAGGGAAACGTTTAAACCAAGAAACACTAGCGGTACGTTGGTTCGGACATAGCTTTGCGGATTTGATGAGTATAGAGCTGACAGAATTAAGTGATGTTCTGGCTCCACACGAGGGAACAGAACACCTTAAACAACAAATTGATCATCTGATCAACCTTGGGTTAGGTTATCTCAGTCTTGATCGAGAAACGACGCCTTTATCTGGTGGAGAATCTCAGCGTGTAAAATTAGTAAAGCATTTAAATAACGCGCTATCGGATATGCTCTATATTTTTGATGAACCCTCTGTTGGTCTGCATCCGAGGGATGTGGCTCGTATTAATAGCATCTTTACAAAGCTGCGAGATAAAGGAAATACTGTGCTTATTATTGAGCATGATCCGGATGTCATCAAAATTGCTGATTGGGTGATAGAAGTTGGACCTGGTGCTGGTGTACATGGTGGTGAGATCATGTTTGAAGGAAGCTATGAGCAGCTTCTTCAGTCTGATTGTTTAATGGGGAAATATCTTTCTAAGATGACAACCATTAACAAAAAACCAAGACATCCAGTTCACTTTTATCAAGGAGAAATTTCAAACGCTAACAACCTTAAAAATGAACATCTTGATATTCCTCAAGGGCTTCTCACCGTTTTGACCGGTGTAGCTGGTTCAGGAAAATCAACACTTGTAGAGCATTCTTTACGATCAACTTATCCAGAAGCTATTATGGTGACACAAGCAAGTCTAGCTGCCAACAGTCGTTCGAATCCAGCGACTTTTATAGGCATTATGGATAACATCAGAAAAGCCTTTGCAAAAGTGAATGAAGTTAAGCCTAGTCTATTCAGCTACAACTCCGAAGGCGCGTGCCCCGCTTGTGAAGGTAGAGGTTATATCGAATCTAACTTGGCATTTATGGAAACAGTGAAACAAACCTGTGAAGTTTGTCAGGGGAAACGTTACAAGATGGAAGCTCTAGCCTTTAAATATCAAGGAAAAGATATTACGGAAGTCCTAGACTTAACGATTGAAGAAGCTTTGGATTTTTTCAAGTCTGCTCCAGCGATTAAGAAAAAAATAAAAGCTATGAACGAAGTAGGACTTGGTTATCTGACATTGGGACAGCCAACGAGTACTTTATCTGGTGGTGAACGTCAGCGCTTGAAGTTGGCTAATGAGTTTTATCAAAAAGGAAATCTTTTTATTCTGGATGAACCATCAACAGGTCTGCATCTGTCTGATATTAGCCGTCTGATGAAGATTATGAAACATTTTGTTGACCAAGGCAATACCTTGGTCGTGATTGAACATCAGTTAGATATCATTCGCCAGGCGGACTGGATTATTGATATAGGTCCAGAAGGTGGCTCAGCTGGTGGCCAAGTGATTTACGCAGGACCGCCAGCTGGGTTACGAAATTGCTCAGCTTCACTTACTGCCCAATATATCTAATAGGAGACATAAAGATGTTACAAGTTATTCTGCATATTGATGAAAACAACAAATGGAATACACTCCTCTCTAACGTAAAGAATCTCAAAGAATGGCTCACTCAGAATAAAGAACCAGGCAAGATTGAGATTTTAGTAAATGGAGAAGCAGTAGAAATGGTACTGAAGTCCTCACCAGTGGATCTTGTGGAAGTCTTCAAAAGAGACGTCAAAGTTGCCGTTTGCCAAAATTCTTTAAACATGAGAGGATACAAAGTAGAAAGCCTACAAGAAGGTTGTACAGTTGTGCCCGCTGGTATTGTGGAACTCGTCCAAAAACAGAACTCAGGCTTTGCATATGTTAAACCATGAGATATTTTACTTTCAATATAGAGCATAAAATCATTCCAAACTATCAGGATGATTTTTTTTAGCTATATAGTATATTTGAAATAAAAAAAGACCTCCTATGAGATCTTTTATTTTTAATTATTCAGCAGTTTTCACAGCAACTTCGCCAGAAACTTTAAATTGGTTAGCGGCATCCAATTCTTTGTATGCGTCCAATTGTTCTTGAGTTGCGAAGTAAAGGTTACCATTGATTTCAGATGGGATTGTTTTGCCATCTGTACCTTTCATATCGCGAGCTTTGATTGATGCATTTTCTGCAACGTAAACATCACCTTTAATGTTACCACCTTCGAGGTCAAAGCCAGGTGATTTAATGATCAAACGTTTTGTAGTCAAAGTAAATGAATCTGTGACTTGGTGTTTGTCGTTTTGGGCGATCAATGCCAATGTACGTTGAATTTGGCCGCTCTCGTTCATGAAGATACCATCAACAGTGATGTCTTTATCAGCCGCATCGATATCTGAGTTACCAGATACTAACCAAGCACCTTTAGCGCTCAAGCCTGAAGCTAAGACATCAGCTGCATCTGTACCAGTTGTTGCACCAGTTTGAGTATCAGGTCCGTTACCTTCAAATTCGTGAGTTACTTCACCGTGTTCACCAATAGTGATTGCACCCATAGGGAACTCAAGAACTTCACCTTCGACAACTTTAGTTTCACCTGTTACTTTTGGTTTTTGCTCATCAGGAAGTTTATTATAAGCATCCATGAGGTCTTGACTTGCAAAAGTCAAGTTACCGTCGATAGTTGCTTTACCTTCAACACCTTTACCGCTTTGTGCACCGAATCCAGGTGCGAAGACAGCTACATCACCTTTAATTGTACCATTAGAAAGCTTGAAACCAGGTGATTTTACTTCAACTTTATCAACAGTCAAAGTGTAACGGTCAGTCACAACGTGATCAGCATCTTGTGCGTAAGCTGCAAATTTACGTGCGATTTGGTTTTTGCTAGCATAAACACCCTCAACAGTCAAAGTTTTACCTGAAGAATCCATGTCTTTTGTGATTGCTGCCAACCATGAACCGTTTTTAGACAATCCTTTTTGTAAATCTTCGAAACTGTTTGCTCCAGCAGTTGCTCCTGTGAAGGCATCAGCTGATTTGCTGCTGTCAGATTGTTCAGTTTTCGCATCGTTGTTGCCGTTTGCTGAGTCATTGTTGTTGCCACATGCTGCAAGCAAGAAGATTGAAGCTGCTGACAAAGTTACGATTGAAGCCAATTTAGTGGTTTTCATTTAGATTCTCCTAAATAATAAATTTGAATTGAGTTTGAGAGTGGTTATGAAATCGCTCGCAAACCTCGACACTTTAATTCTAACTTAAAAAAAAATAAAAAGCAAGAATTTGCCGGTTTATTCACAAAATTAAAAAGTGCATCTTTTCCATACAAATTGTGAGATACGAATGACAATTACTGCATTGTATATCTTAATTTATGACATCTATCTGCAATAGATTGCTTAGGGTTTCTGTGTGTTTAATTGTTTTTCATCCTAAAAAATAAACCTTAGAAGAAGAGATAACATCAAAAATTTAATTGTGCTCAAATGTGGATGTCTCAGGGATGGGCCAACACTTTAATTCTATCTATTTAGACAGTAGAATTAAAGAATATTACTATAAGTTATGCCGATGTAGTCTAAAGAAATAAACAGAAGCGATGGAAACAGAAAAATTAAAAGACAGAGTTGAAAAGTTGGAGAGCAAACATAAAAAGATGACTATTGGATTATTTGTTCATGATATTATCCTGATTGCTTTATCTGTGGCGGTGAGTTACTTTTTTTTGGATGAAGGTAATTTCTATAGAAGAGAAAGTTTTAACAAGAGGGTTAAAGCTTTTTTATTAAAAATGTCATCCAGAGATAAAAAAGTGCAATCTTGGTTATTGATTGAAATATAATTTCAATTAATATATAATGAAAGGGTATTCAAAGAAATATTGTTCTGTTGAATAGACATGTACGTTTTGCTGATTTCCTAAAAGAAGGAGTCAATCGCTAGTGGCTGAGCCGATGAACGTGCGCATATTTTATTTAAACAAGTGATCATTATTAGCTGGATTTACAGTTGATATGAAATAAAATTTACTTAAAGGAGTAAACATGCAAAAATTTCTCAAGTGGATTGAAACAAGATTGATGCCACCTATGACCAAAATTGGGATGCAACGCCATATGGTTGCTATACGTAACGGGGTTATCTCTACACTCTCCCTTATCCTGATAGGCTCTTTCATAATGGTTTTCGCCAATTTTCCGATTCCGGCTGTGGCGGAATGGTTAGCACCACATACAGCCAACTTAACAATTCCTTTTCGAATTACAATGGGTTTAATGGCAATCTATGCCTCTTTTGCCATGGGGGATTCTTTGGCTAAGTCTTATGATTTAGATGGTGTCACAGGAGGCGTTCTCTCATTAGCAGCTTTTTTGACTTTAACAATCCCTTTAAATGTCGATACTGTACTGACTGAAGCAGGCGAAGCGGCGATTGGTTGGGTCCTGCCTATGCAATACTTAGGTGGTGCAGGAATGTTCTCTGCGATTCTAACAAAGATTTTCGCCGTGGAAATTTATCGTTTCTTCATCAAATGGGATATCACGATTAAAATGCCTGATGGAGTACCACCAGCAGTTGGTCGTTCATTCGGAGCATTATTACCAGGAGGATTTATTATTATCTTTCTCTGGATAGTACGTGTAATGCTCAATTTTGATATTAATGCCTTTATCATGAGCATTTTCAATCCAATTGCTGGTATGATGGGCAATAATATGTTTGGTGCTTTATTACCTATGATTTTTATCCATTTGCTTTGGGCGGCTGGTGTTCATGGAATGAACATTATCGGCTCCATTGTTCGTCCGATGTGGCTCATGATGCTCGATGCAAATATGGCTGCTATGGCAGATGGAACTCCGTTGACACAACTTCCTTATGTCGCACCAGAGCAATTTTATCAATGGTTTGTCACAATGGGCGGTGCGGGTGTAACATTGGTTCTTGTTTTCCTGCTCTTTACTTGTCGTGCCAAATATCTGAGAGATATGGCAAAACTGACCTTTGTACCAGGGCTATTTAATATCAACGAACCTTTAATCTTCGGTATGCCTTTGATGATGAATCCGGTCTTTACGATTCCTTTTGTTTTGAATCCCATAATCTTAACGATTGTTTCTTACAGTGCTGTCAGATTAGGATTGGTAAATGGTTTTGTGGCCAATGTGCCATGGACCTTACCTGCTCCAATTGGTGCTTATATGGCAACGGGGAATGACTGGCGTGCAATTATTCTTGTTTTAGTCAACCTCTTTATTGCTGGCTTAATTTATTATCCATTTGTAAAAATGTATGACAAGCAAATGCTTGAAGAAGAAAAGAAAGCAGCTGCTGAAACTGAAGGAGCTTAGATTTAAGTGCTCATTATTTAAATAAAAGTTCACATATAGAAATTGTATAGACTTATGTTATATTCGATTCTCTTTTTTATCGCTACAGTAATTGTTATCCTTCGCGCGCGCCATTTCTCTATCAAAGCAGAAAACTTTAAAAATAAATATTTGCGAAGCCGTTGGTTTTGGGGGATTATGAGCATGCTTGCTCTGGCAATTGGTATTTTACTGCTCCCAAGTTTCCTTGTGCTACTAAAAACCCCTCTTATCATTTTTGCGGTATTCGCAGCAATGGTTTTCTTTGAAATGACACGACATGCGATTGAACGGGCTATGACCATCTATAATAAGAAAAATATAAATACATATGACAGCAAAGATATTCACGAAGTGAACAGTTTGAATTAATTTTAAAAGGAAGAACATATGAAACGATTAGGAATCTCGATTTATCCAGAACATAGTACACTTGAACAAGATAAGGGTTATATTGACCTTGCCCATAAATATGGCTTTAGCCGTATCTTTACCTGTTTATTGTCCGTCAATGGCGAAAAGGAAGAAATTTTACAGAATTTTAAGGAAACGATAAGCTATGCCAGAAGCAAAAATTTTGAAGTGACGGTTGATATTGCACCACGTATTTTTGATGAGTTGGGGATCTCATATGATGATTTATCATTTTTTGCGGAGATGGGTGCGCATGGGATACGTCTAGATGTAGGTTTTACAGGTAAAGAAGAAGCCTTGATGACTTACAATCCCTATGGGCTCAAAATCGAGATCAATATGTCCAATGCGACAAAGTATATGGAAAATATTTTAAGTCATGTACCCAATCGCGACCTTTTAGTCGGCTGTCATAATTTTTATCCCAAGCGTTTCTCAGGGCTTTCTTATGATTTCTTTGTCAAATGCTCAAAAATGTATAAGGAAAACTACATTCAGACGGCAGCTTTTGTTAATTCTCACGATGCAACTTATGGTCCCTGGCCAGTGATGGAAGGTTTGGCAACTCTGGAGATGCACCGTGATTTGCCCATCGAAGTTCAAGCCCAGCATTTATCAGCTACAGGGTTGATTGACGATATTATTATTGGCAATGCTTATGCTTCAGAAGCGGAGATACAAAAGCTTGCTGCTCTCAACCGTCAGATGATGACTTTTGGTATTGAGCTTGACGAAGCAATTACAGAGTTAGAGCGTGTGATTGTAGAAGAAGAGCCGCATTTTTACCGTGGTGATATTTCTGAGTATATGATTCGCTCCACGCAATCACGGGTAAAATACAAGTCTGAAGCCTTCCCTAAAGGAAATACACGTGATATTAGACGGGGTGACATTATCATTGAGAACGAAACATATGGTCAATATAAAGGAGAGCTGAACATAGCACTTAAGGACATGAAAAATTCAGGTAAAACAAATGTAGTTGCCCGAATCCGGGAAGAAGAAATCCTTCTTTTGAATTATTTACAAGCTTGGGAAAACTTTCAATTTCAAGTTAAAGGATAATTGAAAGATATGAAGATTATTATTGGCGTGGATGCTGGTGGAACAAAAACAGAAGCTGTAGCTTACGATAGAGATGGAAATTCTATAGCGCAGGCATATTCTTCCTTTGGAAATGTATTGATTGATTTTGCAGCAGCTTGTCAGCATATTCAGCAAGCCATCAAAAGGTGCTTGAATGTATTACCTGATGCGGAGTTAGTTGCCCTTTCTTTAGGTGTGGCTGGAGTTGGTTCAGGAAAATATAACGCAGAGCTTCAGCAAGCTTTATCATCCTTTGGAGTTCCTATCCGGATAGAGACTGATGCACGTATCGCACATGCGGCCTATTTCCCTAAGGGTGATGGTATTTTGACAATCGCAGGGACAGGTGCTGTCAGTTTTGGTCACAGAGGAGAAAAGCAAGTAATGACTGGTGGTTGGGGGCATCTGATCGGAGCCGATCGTGGCTCTGGATATTGGATTGCTCTTCAGGCTATTGAAAAGATGGCAAACGACGAAGACCAAGGGAAACCTTTATCCCAACTTTCAAATGCGATTCTCCATTATCTTAACCTTCCTGATTCATTCGCAATAAAACGATTTGTCTACGGCGCACCTAAGAAAGAACTTGCAGCACTGACACCTATTATTGTTGCCGAAGCAAATAAGGACAGCTTTACAGCTCAAAATATTCTGAGAGAAGCAGGACAGTTTTTGGCACAGATAACAATTGATAACTATAACAAATTAGATCGGCCCCAAGACATAGGCATTGCCTTAAAGGGCTCTGTCCTTTTGAAAATACCTCAAGTGCAGACAACATTTATACAAGAAGTAAAGAAATTTGTGCCAACAGCCTCTATCATAACAGAAGAAGTATCCTCAACCAAAGGTGCCTTTTACTTGGCTTTGGCTGAATTATAAAAGAATATTTCGCAATATTCTTTGTGATTTAAAAAAACACTTGAGCAATATTCTCAAGTGTTTTTATTATACGTTCTTCTCAACATTTATTCTTGACATATCAAAAAGATAGGTTTACAATTGTAAACATAGGAGGCGGGCATATGGAACTACATCATATATCTCTACTTACAGCTGACTTTGAGCAGAATTTTGATTTTTATGTTAATATTTTAGGCTTGCGTTTGGTGAAAAACTCTATTAATCAAGGTAATATCTATATGCGACATGTGTATTACGGTGATTTTATGGGGACTCCTGGAACTGTAGTGACTATTTGTCCGGTATCCAATTCAAAATTCCTAAGGATTCTACTGAATACTGGGCGAAACGTTTTAAGAAGTTCGGCTTAGAATATCAACACACAGACAATACTTTACAGGTTCTTGATTTTGACAAGATTTTACTTGAGTTTATCGAAGTAGAAGAGCAAAATCAAGATGCCCACATCAATGTGCTGTCAGATGTACCTGCAGCTTTCCAAATCACAGGGCTCTGGGGGAGTCGTCTTTACAGCTCAAATCTTGAGCAGACAAGGCTCTTTCTCCAAGAGATACTTGGGAGTGAGGGAGGTATTACGCTTCTTCCCGCAACATCTAAAGAAGGCAAACGAGTCTGGGGGAGAGGGTCAATTGACCATATCGCTTTTGCAGTTCCTAACAGTAAAGCGCTCGATAATATATGGGAAAAAGCGCTAAGCTTAGGTTATGAGAGAGAATTATATGCGGATCGTGGTTATTTTCGATCGGTATATCTTAAAGAGCCAGGCGGTGTAAGGATTGAGTTTGCGACCCTAACTCCAGGCTTTACTCTGGATGAATCAATTCAAGATTTGGGAAGCGATTTAGCTTTACCGCCACGTTATGAAGCAAAACGTCAAGAACTCTTGCGCTATTATAAAAAGCAAGGTGTTCATTTTAAAAAAAAGAAAGAAGAAAATCATGAAAATTAAAGTACAACATCTTAACGGCCGTCAAGAAAGTAAAGAATTCGCTAACGTAGAAGAATTTGTTCTCCTCCAAAATCGTGAAATTCCTGCTTTAGAAGATTCAGCGAAAGTATTAGAACTCGAAATTGATGGTCAAAACCGCGAATTTGAAGGAAATATTGCTGCGCTTTATTTTGAATTGAGCAAATAATAAATTCCCGCCTGCTTGGCGATAATAATATATGGAGAAACAAAATGACAAGTGGACGTTTATCTGCATTTACAGATGGAATTGTCGCCATCTTAATTACTGTTATGGTTTTAAACCTGCGCATTCCTAAAGGTCCAAATTGGACAGACTTATTTGATATGGGATTTATTTTCTTAACCTATCTTGCAAGTTTTTACTTGTTGGCCATCTATTGGAATAACCATCATCACCTTTTCCATCTGGCTGAACGTGTTTCAGGAAGAATTCTGTGGTGGAATGTCGTGCTCTTATTTTTTATGAGTTTCATTCCCTTTACCACAAACTGGCTGTCTGAATTTTCAGGTTCAAAAACGCCTGAGATTGTTTATGCTGTAAATAACTTATTTATTGATATTATTTTCAATATCTTAAGCTACGAAATTTTTAAATCGAGAAATTATAAACTAAAGGACATGCATTGGGTTTGGAAAGGCGGTTTCTCCATCCTCATTTTAATGGTCGGAATTTTACTGACCGTTTTACTGCCTGTAGCTCAGATTTCATTAGTGGCAACAATCTTGAGTATGATTCCGTGGGTAATTCCAGATAAGCAGATTGAAAATTATGTCAATAAAACTTAAACAATCTATTGTCAAAAAAAGTGGCTCAACACAGTGTTTGGTCACTTTTATTTTGTTGAAAGAAACATAAATTGTGTTAAGATGAAGTGAGAGGAGAAGAAGCATGATCAGAAAAATGAAGGCTGAAGACCTGCAAAAAGTTGTAGAGCTTTGGCTGAGAGTTAATATTGCTAATCATCGGTTCATCAAGCGTGAATACTGGTTGAAACAAGCTGCAGCTGTTGAAGAAGCTATGAAAGATGCTGAAATATATGTTTACGAAGAAAACCAAAAAATCATTGCTTTTGTCGGTTTGATTGACCAATATATTGCAGGCATTTTTGTGAGTAATAGCAAGCAGTCTAAAGGTATTGGCAAATCACTTTTACAGCATATTAAAGCTTCAAGTCAAACGCTCTCTTTAAAAGTTTACCAGAAAAATGAAGGTGCTCTTCGTTTCTACCAAAGGGAAGGCTTTAAAATAGTGGCTGAAGGCTTAGATGAAGATAATAATGAAAAAGAGTTTTTGATGACTTGGAACTAAAAAGAACCATATTTTGGTTCTTTTTTGATTTTTACTCAATTGTTATAAAACTCAGGTAAGATGAACTGGTCATTATTTTCAAATTGTAAAGCGAGACTTAGCATCAATACTTCCGAGTTTTTCTGGCCCCAAAGTTGAACACCTTGTGGTAAATGTGTTTCTTCCTCCAAGTAAATTGGAAGTGACAAGGCAGGTTGTCCTGTGAGATTACTGATAAAGTTGTAAGGCGTGAAAGCTAAGGAGTTTTCGAATGCTTGTTCTATGGTTGAGATTTGTTCAGAAAAGTCGTATAACTCCATGTGTTTCATTTTTTCCGTAATGTTAGGATGGATGAGTTCTTCGTCCACTTTGGGGGCTGTTTTGGCTGTTGTCGGCGTTAAGAAGAGGTCAAAATTTTTGAAAATTTCTTCATCCAATGTGGCACATGCGCTATCCCACTTATTTAAAGCTTGAACATAAGAAGCAGCATCCGCATTACGACCAGCTTCTAACAAGGCATAAGTTAGTGGCTCTACATCACTGTTAATTATCTTGCGGTCATTAGCAATTTCCCAAGGTTTAAGCATAGCATATGTTTCAGCAGCATTCATTTGATAATATGTTTGAATCAAAGGGCGAGCATCGAAAGGAAAAGAAACCTCAGTTAGTTGATGACCTTGAGCATTTAGAAAGTCGACGGCTTTTTGAAGGGCGGCCTTAGAAGTCTCCGAAAGCATTATTCCCGATACCGGTGATTCAAAGGAATAAGCAATGTTTAAAGCTTTGTTTGGTTCTGTGAGATGATGCAGTGCCTTCTTATCTAATAACTCTGTTTGATAAGGATCAGCTTCTTGTTTAAGTTGCATTTCGGCCACAAAACTTGCTGTATCACGTACAGAAATAGTTAAAGCTCCAGTAGTTGCTGCACCTTGCCAACCTCGGTAGTTTCCTGGGCCCTGTGGCATAAGACCTCGTGTCATTTTCAAACCAATAAGACCTGAAAAAGAAGCAGGAATACGTATGGAGCCACCACCATCAGAGGCGCCAGCCATAGGGAAAATCCCAGAAGCTACAGCGGAAGCAGCTCCACCTGAAGAGCCACCAGAGTAATAAGCTGTATTCCAAACATTACGTGTGTCGCCATAAAGAGCTGAGTCTGTAATATTTTTAAAACCAAATTCAGGAGAATTTGTTTGTCCGAAAGGCGTTAAGCCAGCTTTAAGAGCAGCTTTGACAAAGTTATCGTCTGAATGGGCCATATTGTCTTCAAAAAGTTTTGAACTCGAAGTTGACGGAAGTCCTGCATGATCTTGCCCCAGCATCTTTAGTGGAAAGGGAAGACCTGCGAAATAACCGTTTTCTGTTTTTGATAAATCAGCTTGAGCCTGATGCAAGTCATAGGCAACGACGGCATTGTATTGCGGATTGATTTTTTCCAGTTTTTTTTGAGTGTTTTGGAGTAATTCAGTAGCACTGATTTGACCAGCACGGATTTTTTCTGCCCAATATGTAGCGTCTTTAATCTTTCTCATCTTTCATATCTTCCTCTCTAGGAGTAAAATCGCCACCGAGGTATTTTTCAGAAAGTTTTTTCATCGTTCCATTTTCTTGAAGTTTTACCAAGGCTTTATCGACTTTCTGTTGTAGGTCTTTGTCTTCTTTTTCCTTACCAAAAATGAAATAGCTAAATCCTGTATGTTTATCTGTCTCGCCTAAATCAATTGGTTCGACTTTTAAATTATAAGCATGTTGCTGGATGATTTGTGTGAGGGAAATTTGATCGTAAATCACAAAGTCACTTTTTCCTGAGTCAACATCAGCAACATAAGAAGCTAATGGATAGCTGGCGTCCATATATTTTAAATTCATTGCTTTGTCAGGATTTTCCTTGTTCCAGTTTTCCAGCATTGTTGCGACTTGAACACCAGATAAGACTTCGGTGGTTTTACCGGCTAAGTCATTCAAAGATTTGACTTGTAAATCAGGTTTAACTGCTACCGATGTTGCTGACTTAGATAGAGGTAGTGAGTAATTGTATTTTTCTGCACGTTCAGGTGTCCAAGAAAGAGCATTTGCAGCCATTTGAAAACGTCCATTATCAATTCCAGAAAGCACGGAATTAAAATCAATGACTTGGAATTTTAATTTGTATTCAGGAAGTTCTTTGAAAACAGCGCGTGCAAGTTCGACATCATAACCTGTTAACTTATTATCCTCCATATAAGTATTAGGTTTTGAGTTGGCATTTGTGGCCACGATAATTTCCTTTGGCTCAGGCTTAACGCTTTCTTTTTTGCTGCAAGCGGTCAAAACCCCAAAAGAAGTGAGAGAAAATAAGGCTAGACCTAAAACTAATTTTTTATTCATTTATATATATTGGGTTTTTGCAAACCCTTCCTTTCTGTATATTTTTATTTTAGCAAATTTTAAAAATTCAGAAGCTTTTTATGTTTGGAAATTTTTGGTATGATCAAAAAGAACAAAAGAATAGGATAGAGGAGATAAAAATGGCAAAACATATCTTTACATCGCAAATTAATTGGCCCGGTGGACGTAATGCTATCGGAAAGCTAGAGACAGGCGCTTTGCAAGAGAAAATTTCGATTCCATCTGTGATGGATGGTCCAGGTGTGGGGACGAATCCAGACGAAATGCTCTTGGGAGCTGCAAGTACTTGTTATACGATTACACTGGCAGCTTTACTTGAACGCAATGAGATTACAGTACTTGATTTTAAGGTTGAATCTGAAGCAACAGTTAGTGTTGAAAAAGGAGTTTTTGCTTATGAAAAAATTGTCCACGACCTTTATTTGAAAATTGATGAAAAAGCAGATTACGACAAGACTTATCGCCTTGCTCAATATGCCGAAACTTCTTGCATGATTTCGAGAGCCGTGCAAGGTAATGTTGCAATCGAAGCTAACATCCATCTAGAAAAGGAAAAAGCAAGTTAAGCAGATATTCCATTTTTATTTTGGTGGAGGGTAAGTACTAACATGATATAATAGCAGTAAAAGTTTCAAAAAATTCAATTCGAGAAAAAATAGAAATCTGGAAATAAAAATGACGATTGCTTATCCTAAAATACTCTCAAGCTCACAAGTAAAACCTTATCTTTTTCAAGCGCGGTTTGGCTTAGAAAGAGAAGGTCACCGCGTGGATTCATCGGGAAACTTAAGCCACTTAAACCATCCGGCAGCACTTGGTTCTCGGAGCTTTCATCCTTATCTTCAAACTGACTTTTCAGAAACACAAATGGAAGCCATTACTCCAGTTTTTGAAGAGCCAAAGCAAGCTCTACAATTTATGGAGGCTCTTCATGACGTGATGATTCGCTCTCTTGAACAAGATGAGCTCCTCTGGGCCCAATCCATGCCTCCCGCTTTGCCGGAAAATGAATCAAATATCCGTCTTGCCAATCTAGAAAAAAAAGAAGATGTCCTTTACCGTGAAGGTTTAGCAGAAAAATATGGCAAAAGAAAGCAAATGGTTTCTGGTATTCACTACAACTTTGAGTTCGGTGAGGATTTGCTAGAAGCCATGTGGAAGCATCAACGAGCGACTGATTTTAAAGCCTTCAAATCTGAAATTTATATGAAGCTCTCACGACAATATTTGCGCTATATGTGGATTATTACATATTGTTTAGGGGCTTCGCCACGTGCCAATGCTGGATTTTTTACTGATAGAAATGAAAAATTACAGGAACCTGTACGTTCTATTAGAAATTCTAAATTTGGCTATCGGAACACGCCAGATATTTTCGTAAGCTATCAGAGTCTTGAACAGTATTATGATGACTTGCAAACTTACGTTAAAAAGGGTGCACTCTCTGAGATGAAGGAGTTTTATTCTGCTGTTCGTTTACGTGGTGGAAAGCGGGCGGAAGAGTTGCTGGACGTGGGCGTTCAGTATGTCGAGTTTCGCAATTTTGACTTGAATCCTTTTGTGCGTGTCGGGTTGGATGAAGATACTGCTCGATTTATTCACCTTTTTAGCCTTTATCTGATATATAAAGAGGAAGAAGAGACGCCAGATGCTGCTCAAAGATTAGGTTATACAATAAATGATGTTGTAGCTTTAGAAAATCCTTTAGAAAAAACAGCTTATTATAATGAAGGCAAGCTCTTTTTCGATCAGATGCGCTGGTTTGCCCAGAACTTAGAGTTTGCCCAAGATGATTTGGCGCTTATTGATAAGTTTGCTCAAATGCTGGAAAAACCAGAAACCACAATTGCTGGACAGATGGAGCTGGCTTATCGTCAAGACAAAGCTTTTGCTTTGGACTTGTCTCGCAAATACCATCAGCAATCCTATAAACGTCCTTTTCAATTGGCAGGCTTTACTCATCTCGAACTTTCGACGCAAAATTTGCTTTTTGATGCTATTCAAAAAGGCTTAAAAGTTGAAATTTTAGATGCACAAGACCAGATGATTGCTTTAAGTTATAAATCTCATACAGAAATTATCGAAAAAGGGAATATGACTTCGAAAGATTCCATGGTCGCTTATGCCATTATGGAAAATAAAGTGGTCACGAAAAAGCTGCTCGGTCGGGCACATTTAAAAACCCCGCAAGGGCAAGAATTTAGCAATTTAGCAACTGCACAGGCTGCCTTTCCACTTTTTGAATCGGCCGCAATTGTTGTCAAGCCTAAATCAACGAATTATGGCATAGGAATTTCTATCTTTAAAAAACCAGCGACACAAGAACAGTTTTATAAAGCTCTAGAAATTGCGTTCCGAGAAGATAAAGAAGTTCTTGTTGAACGATTTGTTTCTGGTACCGAATACCGTTTCTTTGTGCTGGATGGCAAGACAAGGGCAGTCCTTCGCCGGGATGCCGCACATGTTATTGGTGATGGAGTATCCACGATCAGCCAACTGGTCGCACAGAAAAATGAGAATCCTCTACGTGGCCATGATCATCGTTTTCCCTTAGAAAAAATCCAGATTACTGCCACCGAAAAACTTATGCTGGACGTCCAAGGTTATACGGAACAGAGTATCCCTGAAAAAGATGTAAAGGTAAACCTCCGAGAAAATTCTAATGTATCGACAGGTGGAGACTCTATCGATGTCACTGATGAGATGCCTGAAATCTATAAGAACATTGCTGAAAAAGCTGCTGATGCTCTGCAAGTCAAGATCACTGGAGTGGATATACTGATCGAAGATCTCAATAATAGCTTGGGTGAAAAGTACAGCATTATTGAAGCTAACTTTAATCCTGCTATGCTTTTCCATCTCTATCCGTTGAAAGGGAAAGGTCGTCGGGTAACTATGGACGTTTTGCAATTCCTCTTTCCGGAAATTTTTGCCTAATAAATAAAATTCCTCTACCTATGAGGGATTTTATTTATTGTACGGTATTTATGAACATTTGATATGAAAAAATTGATAATAAATTTATACTTTTTTATTTTTGTGCAGAATATGATAGAATAGACTTAACAAATAGAATAGGATAAAAAGGCGGTTTCAAATTTTTGAATCTGTCTTTTTATCGGGTATTGGGGTATAGTTATGAAAAACAAACAATGGATGATTAACCTAGCAATTTCAAACTTATTGCTTGTGTTCTTAGGTGTAGGTCTCGTTATTCCTGTTTTGCCACAACTGAAAGAGCAAATGCATTTTTCAGGAACAACAATGGGAATGATGATTTCGATTTTTGCTATTGCCCAATTGATTGCTTCTCCGATCGCTGGGCATTTATCGGATAAGGTTGGACGAAAAAAGCTCATTGCTTTGGGTATGATTATTTTCTCCTTTTCTGAACTTTTATTTGGTTTAGCACAAGTTAAAGCTCTTTTTTACGTGTCTCGCGCTTTGGGAGGCATTGCAGCAGCTTTATTGATGCCTTCTGTTACAGCATATGTAGCAGATTTGACAACATTAGGCGAACGTGCCAAAGCCATGGGTAAAGTTTCAGCAGCAATCAGTGGAGGTTTTATCATTGGTCCTGGTGTCGGAGGATTTTTAGCGACTTTTGGTATAAGGGTTCCTTTTTTTGTGGCTGCACTATTAGCCTTTATCGGATTTATTTTGAGTATGACTGTGTTAAAAGAGCCAGAAAAAACAATGGATATTAATCCTGACACACCAAAAGCATCTTTCTTGGATATCCTCAAAAATCCAATGTTCACATCGCTTTTTGTCGTTATTTTAATTTCTTCGTTTGGTCTGCAAGCCTTCGAATCAATTTATAGCATCATGGCGACAATCAATTTTGGCTTTACTACAAGTGAAATTGCTTTAGTAATTACAGTAAGTGGTATTATCGCCCTTTTCTTCCAACTCTTCCTATTCGACTGGATTGTTGGAAAGATTGGTGAAATGCATTTGATTCATTTGACCTTCTTTGCAAGTGCGCTCTTTATTGCTATTATTGCTTTCACAGGTAATCGCATCACTGTTGCTATTTCTACATTTGTTGTCTTCCTCGCTTTTGACTTATTTAGACCGGCAGTAACAACTTACTTGTCAAAACACGCAGGAGACCAACAAGGAGCAATCAATGGATTGAATTCAACCTTTACAAGTTTTGGCAATATTTTAGGTCCATTGGCTGCAGGAGTAATGTTTGATATCAATCATTTCTTCCCTTACTATATCTCGGCGATTATCTTGTTTGGTACCGGTGTATTGTCAATGCTTATGAACCGTAAATCGAAAAAATGAAAAATTAAAAAAGAGTTCTTTAAGAAGAACCCTTTTTTATTTGGCATTCGCAAAGATTACCAAGTAAAGTAACGAATCAATTTGAAAATACCTAAGATAAGAACAACAACACCAAGAAGTGTCCAAAGTGCCATTGCACCCCATAAAGGTGTGAGCAAGAGCATGAAGCCCGCAACGACACTGAGAAGTCCTGAAAGAATTGTCCAAGGTTTAGATGGAGAATATGGAACAAACCCAAAGGAAACAAAGCCTTCAGTAATCCATGTGAAACCAACTAAAATACCAATGATGATAAACAAGGTAGCTGTTGCAGCTGCCAAGTTAATTAAAGAGAAAATCCCCGCAACCAAGTAAACCGTACCTAAAAGAAGATGTCCAAAGCGTGACCACGGATTTTCATTCATCAAGGCAAAGATAGAAACAAGATAAGAAACTCCAATTAAAATGAAGGAAATCCCAATCAAAACAGTTCCAACTTGTGCTGTACGTCCTGGCCAAAATAAAATGAGTAATCCAATAAGTGTGGAAATAAGACCATTAATTCCGACGTTGTTACGTAATTTTTTCGAAAAGTTTTCAGAAAACATATTTATACCCCTTTCTTTTCTGATAATTTAATTATAACTTATTTTGGAGAGAAGTGCCCATAATATATTTGCCTAGTTATTATAATTGACATTCTGAAAAAGGACATTTATACTTAAGGTAAAATGAGAGTCGAAGGAGAAAAAAATGCAAATATCAAGTCGCTTTACGATTGCACTTCATATTTTTGCCTGTATCCATACCTTTGAGGGAGAACATAAGATTACTAGTGATTTTTTAGCTACAAGTATTAATGTAAATCCCGTGATTATTCGAAGAGTATTACAGCAACTGAAAGCTAACGAATTAGTGCATGTTGTGCGCGGGAGCGGTGGAGCTGCAATCGCTAAACCAATTGAAGACATTAGTTTATTCGATATTTATAGTGCGGTTGAAGTCATTAATAAAAATGGCTTATTCCATTTTCACGAACATCCCAGCCCTGACTGTTCTGTCGGGAAAAATATCCATCAAGTACTGGATGATAAACTTGATTTAATTCAAAAAGCGATGGAAGACCAAATGAAGGCGATGAGTTTACAAGAAGTAATTACGGATATTGATCATTATGTGGCGATAAATCCTTAAGAAACCAAATCGTTGACATTTAATAAAAGCTTATGTAGAATTAGTTGTAACAAAAAATATTACAACGGAAAAGACATGGAGGTCTAATATGAAATTAGCAGTAGTAGCAGCAAATGGTAAAGCCGGTCGTCTTATTGTACAAGAAGCGGTAGACAGAGGCTTGGATGTAACAGCAATTGTTCGGGGCGAAAACAAAACAGTAGCTCCGTCTTCTATCGAGAAAGATTTGTTTGATTTAACTAAAGAAGACATCAAGGATTTTGATGTTATTATTGATGCTTTTGGAACATGGGCAGAAGATAGCTTGGAGCAACATACTACTTCAATCCAACATCTTGCTGATCTTGTTGAAGGTACGGACAAGCGCTTGTTGATTGTTGGTGGTGCCGGAAGTCTTTACCTTAATCCAGAACATGATTTAGCACTTTATCAATCAGAAGGTTTCCCAGACGCTTTCAAACCTTTGGCAACAGCTATGTCTGATTCATTAACTGCGTTGAGAAAACGTCAGGATGTGAAATGGACTTATGTAAGCCCTGCTGCAGATTTCCAAGCAGATGGTGAAAAAACTGGAGATTATGTTGTTGCGGGAGAAGAGTTTACGGTTAATGACAAAGGCGAAAGTGTGATTAGTTATGCAGACTATGCGAAAGCGATGATTAATATTGCACTGGAAGGAAATTATGTCGGACAACGTATCAGCGTTTTTCAAAAATAGTAAAAATAAGAGGGATTTTCTCAAGAAAACCCCTCTTATTTTTATATGTAAATTTATGAGCAAATAGTTTGACCTTTACTGACCAAAAGAGTATAATTAAGAGGTAGTAAGAAAAATGAGAAAAATACTACATTACTATGAAATGAATCGAGGTGCATTATGGACATCGAAAAAATGACAACAAGTATGCAAAAATCGCTTTATGAAGCGCAACAAATTGCGCAGACTCGCCATCATCAAGCGATTGAAATTCCACATTTATGGCGAATATTTGTGCAACCGAACAGTTTTGCCTTTAATTTTTACAAAGATTCAGAAATTAACATTGAAGAATTTACAAAAATTATTGAAAAAGAAATAGACAAGATTTCTTCTGTTGAAGGTAGCAATATTACCTATGGTCAAAATATTAGCGCAGATCTCTTTAATCTGTTCAATGCAGCAGATAAGATTGCCAAAGATATGGGTGATGAATATCTCTCAACTGAAATTGTACTCTTGGCCCTTTTTGAGTTAAAGAAAAATCCTTTAACAGAATATCTGGTTAGCCATGGAATGAATAAAGAAAAAACGAAATTAGCAATTGAAAACCTACGAGGAGGTGATAAAGTGACAAACCAAAATGCTGAAGATACATATAAAGCACTTGAAAAATACGGCGTCGACCTTGTTGCTCAAGTGAAATCAGGAAAACAAGATCCTGTAATCGGACGTGATGAAGAAATTCGTGATATTATTCGTGTCTTATCACGTAAAACAAAAAATAACCCGGTTCTAATTGGTGAACCTGGTGTAGGTAAAACAGCCATTGTTGAAGGACTTGCGCAACGTATTGTCCGTAAAGATGTACCTGAAAATCTAAAAGATAAAACAGTATTCTCTTTGGATATGGGGGCACTTATTGCAGGTGCTAAATATCGTGGTGAGTTTGAAGAACGTCTGAAAGCAGTACTGAATGAAGTTAAAAAGTCTGACGGACAAATTATTCTCTTTATTGATGAGTTACACACGATCGTCGGTGCTGGTAAGACTGAAGGTTCAATGGATGCTGGTAATCTTTTGAAACCGATGCTTGCACGTGGTGAATTGCATTTAATTGGTGCAACAACTTTGGACGAGTACCGTAAATATATGGAAACAGACAAAGCTTTGGAACGTCGTTTCCAAAAAGTTCTAGTTACTGAACCAACAGTTGAAGATACTATTTCCATTCTGCGTGGTTTGAAAGAACGTTTTGAAATTCACCACGGTGTAACAATCCACGATAACGCATTGGTTGCAGCAGCAACACTTTCTGATCGTTATATTACAGACCGTTTCTTGCCAGATAAAGCGATTGACTTAGTCGATGAAGCCAGCGCAACAATTCGTGTTGAAATGAATTCTCTGCCAACAGAACTCGACCAAGCAAACCGCCGCTTGATGCAGTTGGAAATTGAAGAAGCAGCGCTCAAAAAAGAACGTGATGATGCTTCGAAGAAACGTTTAAATATCATTCGTGAAGAAATTGCAGAACTTCGTGAAGAAAACAATCAACTTAAAGCCCAATGGGAAGCTGAAAAGAAAGAAGTGGGCAATATTTCTGATAAACGGAATGAACTGGAACGTGCACGCCATGAATTAGAAGAAGCACAAAATGAAGGTGACTTTGAAAAAGCAGCGGCCTTACGTTACGGTAAAATTCCAGAAATTGAACAATCACTGAAAGAGCTTGAAAGCAAAGCAAAATCAGATGATCTCAGTCTTGTTCAAGAATCTGTCACTGAAGAACAAATTGCGGAAGTTGTAGGCCGTATGACAGGTATTCCTGTGACAAAACTGGTGGAAGGTGAACGTGAAAAACTCCTTCATTTACCAGAAACTCTTCATCAACGTGTAGTAGGGCAAGATGAGGCAGTTGAAGCTGTGTCTGATGCTATTATTCGTGCTCGAGCAGGAATTCAAGACCCTAATCGTCCTTTAGGTTCCTTCCTTTTCTTAGGACCTACAGGTGTTGGTAAGACAGAGTTAGCTAAAGCCTTGGCCGAAAATTTATTTGACTCCGAAGAACACATGGTTCGTATTGACATGAGTGAATATATGGAAAAACACAGTGTATCCCGTCTTGTCGGAGCTCCTCCAGGATATGTTGGTTATGATGAAGGTGGTCAACTGACTGAAGCTGTGCGCCGTAACCCATATACAATTATTTTGTTGGACGAAATTGAAAAAGCACATCCAGATGTCTTCAATATCTTGTTGCAAGTCTTGGATGATGGTCGTTTGACGGATTCAAAAGGCGTTTTGGTTGACTTCAAGAATACTGTTTTGATTATGACATCAAATGTCGGATCACAATATTTGCTAGACAATGTTGATGATCAAGGCGAAATATCTGAAGAAACAACTGAAGAAGTGATGAAACAATTGCGGATGCATTTCAAACCAGAATTCCTCAACCGTATTGATGATACTATTCTCTTCAAACCATTGTCATTGAATAATATTAAAAATATTATTGTGAAGATGACCGGTCAATTGACACAACGTCTTGAAGAAATGTCTGTTGAACTAGAACTTAGTGAAGAAGTCAAAGCATGGATTGCAGAAAATGCTTATGAACCAGCTTATGGTGCACGTCCATTAAAACGTTACTTGACAAAAGTTATTGAAAATCCACTTGCTAAATTAATTATTGCAGGTAAAATTCCACCAAAAACTAAAGTTCTTGTTAAACTTGTCGACAATAAAATTGACTTTGATATCTTACCCATCGAAGAATAAGTGAAGAAAAAGAGAAAAGCCCGGGTTATCTCGGGCTTTTTGTATATAAAAATAGTGTTTTGTCGAAATTTACAGATAATTCTTGACAACTTATAGCTTTTAGATGTAAAATATAAACACGATATATAGGAGGAGTCAATCATGGAAAAAACTTTCTTTATTATTAAACCTGACGGCGTTCAACGTGGTCTTGTAGGTGAAATATTGAAACGAATCGAGCAGCGTGGTTTTCAACTAGAAAAACTAGAGCGACGTTCTGCTCCAAATGGAGACTTGATTGACAAGCATTACGAAGCATTAGTTGATAAAGATTTTTATCCAAATATTCGTTGTTATATGACTTCTGGACCAGTAGTTGTTGGTGTGATATCTGGTGTAGAAGCTATTTCTTGCTGGCGCACAATGATGGGGACAACTAATCCTAGTCAAGCTCAACCAGGGACTATTCGTGGAGATTTTGCTCAATCACCTGAAAAAGGTAAAGCCATTAAAAATATTGTCCATGGATCAGACTCACCGGAATCTGCAGAGCGAGAAATAGCACTCTGGTTTTCATAAACAGAAATAAGGTCAAGGACAAAGGCTTTCCATGGAAGTTTGAGCGACAAAGCTCCAAACATTAAAGGGAAGTCTTTTTTTGTTTGCTATTTTATTCAGGGAGAAGAATATGAAAGAATTTTGGGGACTTCATCCGACCATTAAAATTAGGTTAGTGATGAATTTTTTAGGAGCACTATGCTTTAGTACAGTTGGTGGCTCCATGACAATTTACTATAATAAATATATGGGTGCTGGTATCACAGGACTCTTGCTTATTGTGAGCTCTATTATGGTTTTTTTGGTTGGCCTTTATGCGGGACATTTGACAGATTTAAAAGGTCGTCGGCCTGTCATGCTTTTTTCAACTGCAGTAACTGCAGTTGGAGCAGCACTGGCAACTTTTTCTAACTCGGGATTTTACTTTAATCCTTGGACAACCTTTTTCGGATTTTTAATCGTGAATTTTGGTTTTGGCTTTTTTAATACAGCCAGTCAAGCGATGATTGTTGATTTAACAACAAGTGAAAACCGGAGAACAGTCTACAGTATTCAATACTGGATTATCAATTTTGCTATTATGATTGGTTCGGGACTTTCTGGTTGGTTTTTCCGTGATTATTTGGTCTGGCTTTTGCTGGTGATCACTATTGAAGAAATTTTGAGTTTTGTCGTTGTCTTGTTTTGGATTGATGAGTCTTTTGACCCGCATCAAGAACATCAAAAGAAAGCACCAAATATTATAAAAGCTTATTTCTTTGTGGCTAAAGACAGCATCTTTATGTCTTATTTATTTGCTTCGGTTTTTATTGCGATGATTTTTAATCAAATTGATTACTATTTGCCAGTACATCTAAGTGACAGTTTCTCAACAACACGAATTTTAGGGTTGGAACTTTATGGTCAACGGATGTTGACACTTTTCCTATTGATCAATACCTTGATTATCGTACTCTTTATGAGTAAAATGAATCAACTTACTAAAAATTGGTCGCGGAGCACAGGGATTACATTAGGAATTTTTCTCCAAGGTTTAGGTTTTATTATTGCCTTTTTAGGTCATAATTTAAGCTGGGAAGTTACAGCAGCAGTAGTTGCTACTTTGGGCGAAATGATTCTTGTACCTTTCTCTCAAGCTTTGAGAGCCGACCTGATGGAAGGTGATCATGTTGGGACTTATACGGGCGCCTTTTCAGTGACTCAGCCAGTCGCTTCCGTACTCTCAGGTGTTTTGGTTTCGCTGTCAGCACTCTATGGGAATATTGGCATGGCTATATTTATGGGAATAATTATCCTTTTAAGTATCCTTCCCTCACTGCGGGCTATTCGAATGCATGAAGCCTCATAGAATTTTAAAACGGTCCATGTTATAATAAAAAACAAAGGAGTAAAAATAATGTCAGAAGGAATTATTGCTCAAAAAATTGTTTCTACCCATGTAAACGTATAAATAAAATTTACATGGGAGAATAACAAATGAAAGAAAACAAATATAATAATCAAGAATTTTTTTCAAAATATGCTCAAATGGAGCGTTCAAAATCAGGGTTAGAAGCTGCTGGAGAATGGTCAGAGCTACGAAATATTTTACCTGATTTTCATAACAAAAAAGTTTTGGACCTTGGCTGTGGATATGGTTGGCACTGCAAATATGCTGTTGAAAATGGAGCATCTTATGTCTTAGGCACAGATATTTCGAGTAAAATGCTGGAAAGAGCGACAAGTAAAAACTCAGATGAGAAAATAACTTATCAGTGTATCGCTATGGAGGACTTATGTCTTGAACTGGATTCTTTTGATGTGGTTCTGAGCTCATTAGCCTTACATTACATTGAAGATTTGGCCATGCTTTTTTCCAACATATACATGTGCTTAACTACGGGCGGTCAGTTTGTGTTTTCGGTAGAACATCCTCTTTTTACTGCATCTGGCCTGCAAGATTGGATTTATGATGTAAAAGGAAAAAAAGAGTACTTTCTTGTAGACAATTATTTCTACGAGGGAAAACGTAAGGTGTCCTTCTTAGGAGAAGAAGTAACTAAATATCATCGAACTTTAACCACATATCTCAACACATTGCTACAACTTGGCTTTGAACTTCAACATGTGATTGAACCTCAGCCACCTGAACAAATGCTTGTATTTGAAGAAATGCATGATGAGCTGAGACGCCCGATGATGTTGATTGTTTCTGCAAGGAAAAAATAAAGAAAAGCTAGGAATAATTATTCCTAGCTTTTAATTTTCACACAGGAGGATTGTTTGTATGACGGAGTATGTGATATACTAAAGAAATAGAAAAAATTAGAAAAGGTGTTTTATGTCAGCCGTTAGTTTCATAGCTGTAATGTTGATTGGGGTCATTGCGGCAAATGTAATCAAAGAGTTTTTCCCAAAAATATCTGAAACCTTTATTTTGATCGGAGTAGGAATTCTTCTGAGTTTCTTACCAGAGTTTAGGCATTTTGAGTTGGAGCCAGAGTTTTTCATGATGTTAATTATTGCACCTTTAATGTTTAATGAAGGCAGTAAAACATCTTTGAAAGAAGTTAGAAAAAATTTCAGAGGAATATTCTTTCTCTCCATTACTTTAGCTGTTGTAACTGTACTCTTTGTTGCAGCATTGACCACAAATATTATGGGCAGCTGGATTTTCCCCTTGGCAATTTGTTTTGCTGCAATTGTTACGCCAACAGACTCTGTTGCTGTTAAATCTATTATTGCGGGTAAAAAAATGCCACAAGGCGTAAATGAAGCTGTCGAGTTTGAATCTCTTTTCAATGATGCATCAGGTTTGGTCCTCTTAAGTTTGGGGCTTTCGGTGCTGGAAAGTGGTCATTTTAGTATTTGGAGCGGACTTGGCCAGTTTGCTTTTGTTTCCATTGGGGGAATACTTATTGGATTAATTATCGGGACTTTCTTAGTTCGTATTCGCATTGCGATTAATCTTCGGGCAACAAATCCAGAAGCGACGATTATTCCGATTTCTATTTTAACGCCTTTTGCTCTTTATTTGCTTGCTGAGCATTTTGGCACCTCTGGAGTACTTGCAGTTGTTGCTGCAGGATTAATTCATAATTTTGAAGGCGATATGCTTAAACTTACGTCGACCAATGTTCAACTCACCAATAATACCATCTGGGAAATACTGAGTGGGATTCTCAACAATTTTGTCTTTATTTTATTAGGAGTAAGTCTCTTTGGTATTTGGGATATCTTTAAATCCTTAGGCTTAGAAGAAGCTGTTATACTCTTCTTTATCAGTGCTTTGGTTTACGTGCTGATGTTATTTATACGAAAATTCTGGACTAATCAAAGAGGTAATCGTTCTATCGAACATTTCTTCTCAAACGATAAGAAAGAGCGCGGTAAAGACTCCACTATTTTTGCTCTATCAGGAGCACACGGAACAATGACATTGGCAATGGCCTTCTCTTTACCCCTAAATACTGCTATTTTGAGCACTGAGAACAGAGAGATTATTATTAGTATGGCAACAATAGTCATTTTGCTCAGCCTTATTGTGCCTACCTTTATCTTGCCTAAACTCTTGTCACCAATGAAAGCTGCAAGTTCAGATGACATTGATAGTGTTCGAAATGATATGGTTGACTATGCTATTTTACATATGATGCAAGTGATAGAGGACAGTAAGGTGCGCAGTAGCTTAACAAAGCAATTGCAATCACAAAAAGGTTTGCAAATTCCTGATCATAATAAGAGTAGTCGACTCTTAGAAAACATTGTGACCTGGCAAGAAGCATTTTTGGATAGTTCAGATATTCAAGAAAATTTTTCAGCGAAAGCTATTGACTACTTCAGAATTTACTTGGAGAATAGCAGCAAGCGTGCCATGAGTAAAAAAATTAGAAGAATGTTTTCGAGAAGAAGTCGATTACGTGGAGCTGATCAAAGTGAGATGCAAGAATTCATAGCCGTAAGAAATGAACTTGGGCATTTAGAGGATGTTCTTTATGAGGCCACAATGGAAAAATTAAATCGTCTTGAAAGAGAACGATTTGAGAAGAAGGTTACTGATTTCAGCGACATTGAAGAAGTGAAGCGAGTCTTCGAAAATAGACATTACCGTATGCGAAATGAAATTCAAGAAGAAACAATCGTGCCTAACGAACTACTTATTGAAGCTTTCCAACTTGAATATCAGTATGTACTGGATCAGGTGAAATCGGAAACTATCTCAAAAGAAACAAGCAACAAACTCTTTAAAGAAATCAATAACGCGCAAGTTTTACAACTACAAAATCAATAAAAAGCCTTAAGGCTTTTTTATAATAACTTTCGCTTAAGAAAAGTACTGTAAAATAAAAAATAATAATTAAATTTAAAATGTCTTTGTGACAGACGGCCGTTTATAAGTTGCTCACAGATAAGGGGAGATTATGGTTTCAAGAAGATCAAAAAGAAATAAAAAAGGAATTTTGAGAAGATTAATTGGTTTTCTTGTTGGGCTTATTATCGTGCTTGCGCTTTTTGTGGGAGGTCTTGTTTTGCTTGGGCGTTATGCAATTGCCAATAATACGGATAATCTTCTGTCGAAAGTTATTCCCTATTCAGAAAGTTTGACTGATGCTTCAGGAAATATTGCTCCAGCCAGTCCAGAAGCGATTGTCTCAACACTGAATCAAAATGCCAGCAATATTGTGAGTCGTTCGCAAGGTTTTATTGATTCAGCCCAAGCCACAACAGATGGACAGACAGTAAAATATACAGTAAGTTCCTCTAAAATGAACGGCTTCCTATCTCACAGCATCTTAGCAACAAATGGTGATCAGATAGAAAAAGTTGCCGATAAAGTTTTAGAATCAATGAAAGCTTCTGGGGTAAATCATCCTCAACTTGTTGTGAATCTTACCGATGATCAAGGCAAAACAATTCAAACTATTGATTATAGATAAAGAGAGTAAAAGTTTCTTGACCTGAGCAAGAGGCTTTTTACTCTCTTTAATTTTATGTTATAATTAGAAAAAATGAGAAAGTAGGCCCAAATTTATGGAATATCAATTGAGCTCAACATCAGCTTTTCCACTTGTACATGTTACCCTGCAAGATAAGGAAGAAATTCAGATTGAGTCAGGAGCAATGGTTTACCACAACCCTTCAGTTACGCTTGAAGGTAAGATGAATAGCAATGGGAGAGGTGGTATTGGTGGCGCCTTGAAAGCTCTTGGGCGCTCAATAACAAGTGGTGAAAGTTTCTTTATCACTAAAGTCAAATCAAGCAGTGCTAATGGTCAAATCACTTTGGCGCCAGCTACTCCGGGTGCTGTGAAAGAACTTAATATTGGTCAAGAACAATGGCGTTTGAATACAGGGGCCTTCCTTGCAAGTGATGGGGATGTTCACTATACGATGGAACGACAAAAACTAAGTGGAGCTCTTCTTGGTGGAACTGGTGGTCTGTATGTTATGGAAACACAAGGAAGTGGCCGTATGTTAGTTAATGGCTATGGTGATATTGTCGAAATTGAATTAGATGGTACAGAAGAATATATCGTGGACAATCATCACGTCCTTGCATGGAGCAAAACGCTTGATTATTCAATCGAAGTCGCTTCTGGAACTTTTGGTTTTAAAACTGGTGAAGGGCTTGTCAACAAATTTAAAGGTCGTGGTAAAATCATGATTCAAAGCCGTAATATGGAGGCTTTTGCTGAGTCAATCATCCCTTTCTTACCAAGTAATGGTTAAATAAAAAAAGCTATCGGTGATAGCTTTTTTTATTTTTATGAATCTGATAGTTTTTGATTAAGCAGTGAGAGTTTTCTATTGCCTCGGTAGAGTTCAAATATAGTCCAAATGAGTAAAGCAATTACTAAAACAATAAGTAGAATTGCGGTTCCATCTGCAAGATAGGCAAGATTCTTAGGAAATAGACTTTCAATTTGATCTGGTAGACCAATAAGATTAAGGTAAGTCAACGCAATGACAGAGAACCAACCAAAGAGTTGAACAATCCAATTGTTTTTAAATTTACCCATTTCATTTTTACTATTTGTAAGCATTAGAAGAGGAATAATGGAAAAGGGCAGTGCAAATGCAAGAAAGACTTGCGAATTATTCATGAGATTGTTAATAGCTTCATGCTGTGCTTTTAGACTGTAGCCACGTGTCATCGTAACACAAATCAAGACAGGAACGACAGATAGTAAGCGCGTGATTAGACGACGCGCCCACATTGGCATCCGCATATGGATAAATCCTTCCATTATGATTTGTCCTGTTAAAGTCCCCGTGATTGTCGAATTTTGCCCAGAAGCCAGTAAAGCTACGGCAAATAAGGTAGATAAAGCACCTGTCTTAGCAACATCCGCAAGTACACCATTACTTAATAAATCTGGTGTCGAAAGGGCATCGTAAAGGCCAAAAAATGAAGGGTCGTCAATGACACCTGTCTTAAATACAGCAACACCCATAATGAGCAATAGCGAATTAACAACAAAAGCTAAAGTCAATTGGATATTAGAATCCCAAGTTGAAAAACGAACAGCTCGAGCGATGTCTTTATCGTCATTATGGTCAATTTTACGACTTTGTGAAATTGAAGAATGGAGATAGAGATTATGTGGCATTACAGTTGCCCCAATGATACCAAGAGCTCCTGTTAAAGGTGTCATTCCTGCAATAGAAGGGGAAGTAGCAAAGGTCCGTGTATTTGGAATAAAACCTTCCACAATTCCTTTCCAATCGGGATTAGACAAAGCAACTTGATAGGTGAAAATAAATAAAATCACTAATATTAGACACACAACAAGAGCTTCAATGTTTCTAAAACCTACTTTTGTGAGGAGCAAGAGTAAAAAGACATCAAAAACCGTAATGAAGACCGCTAGAATAAGCGGAATATCGAAAAGTAAATACAGTGCGATTGCTGCACCAATAACTTCTGCAATGTCTGTTGCCATAATCGCAAGCTCTGTAAGTATCCATAGGATGATTCCTAAAGTTTTGCTGGTACGTGCACGGATAGCTTGGGCGAGGTCCATCTGGCTAACAATCCCAAGTTTTGCTGACATGTACTGAAGGAGCATAGCAATTAGGCTTGACATCAAAATGACAGAAATCAGTAAATATTGAAAATTTTGTCCACCTGTGATTGAGGTTGACCAGTTTCCCGGATCCATGTAACCCACAGCCACTAAAGCTCCAGGTCCTGAATATGCAAGAAGTGTCCTAAAAAACTTACCATCTTTTGGAACTTTTACTGTGCCGTTAATCTCTTGAAGAGACTTTCCGTTTGTATGATAAATCAACTTATGTGGTTGATTTTTAAAATCATTCATTTTTACCTTCTCTAAGTTGAACTATATTCAACATTGTTTTTTAATATTACTGTTAATATAAGAGAAAATGACTAGGTGTTTTCGTTTTCTAAAGCAGAAGCAACGGTTCCAGTTCTTTGCATTAGTAAGATTTTTTCTTGTAAAAATTGAGGAATAACCGAAACTTGGCCATTGTCCTCTTTCAGAATAATTGATCCATCCTGAAGCCGCTCAATAATCTGAATAAAGTGCGGGATGTTAATGTTTAACTTTTCAAAGAAGGCTTGTGCTTCCTCGTTTAAAGTCGTGATATAGTAACTTTTGTTTTCCTCAGCTTGCTTGAGCGGAATTTCTACTTTATTTTTTTTCCAAAACACTTCTGAAGGAATGGTTGAACCATGTGGATCAACAGCAGGATAATCTAATAAAGCGTAGAGATATTCCACAAGCTTTGGCGAAGAGGCGTGTTCTAAATTTTCAGCTTCATCATGAACTTCCTCTGTAGAATAGCCAAGTTTGTCCACTAAGAAACTTTCCCAAACACGATGACTTTTAATAATAAAGCGAGCCTGAACATTGCCTTGCTCTGATAAATTTACACCACGATATGGTGCATAGTCTACAAGTTGTTTTTTTGCTAATCTTTTAATCATTTCAGTTGCACTAGGCGCAGCAACAGATAATTTTTTTGCAATAAGTTGTATACTGACAGCTGAATCATCTCCCGCACGTTCCAAGGTATAAATAGCCTTAAGATAATCCTGCTCATTTTTTGTTAGTTTTAACACCTGAGTTTCTCCTTATATTATAACAAGAACATTATAGCACGTCCTTATTTATTTTTCAATAATATAAGGGTAACCTAATGAGGAGGATATTTGCAAATGCAAATTAAAAAGCCACAAACATTTTTAAATTTGTGGCTTTTTAATCGCTTTAGTTCTTTTTGAGATGAATATCAAGTGCAAATTTGGTTTGGTTACTGATAAAGTAGGATTTAGAAAATTCAAAAGCATGTCCTTTTTGGTCGTAAGCAGTTTGCTCAATAACGAGGACGGGCGAATGACGTTCAATCTCCAAATTTTTGCTCACTTCCTCATCGGCTTGATCGGCGTAAATGACACGTTTAGCATCTACTAACTGTAGTTTTGCTTCCTGTCCCAGATAGTCATAGACAGAGCCTTCTAAGATTTCTTCGGTGATGGGAGCGATATAACTTGGCATGACAACATGTTCAAAACTATAAGCTTTGCCATTCAGAATACGAAGACGTTTAAATTCGTAAACCGGATCTGTTTTATTCAATAGAAGATGCTTTTGCTCTTCTATTGAAGGTAAACGCGCATCAAAAAAGAGTATTTTACTTTTAATCTCTTGATCACGATGCGAATAAGTTACACCAATCGGTAAATCTAAAGGTAGAAGCTCTGTGGTTTCTTCCACTCTCGGACGAATATAAGTTCCGGAGCCTTGTTTACTAAAGATTAAGCCTTCGTTTTCTAATAAAGTGAGAGATTTTTTTAAAGTAATACGTGACACATTATACTTTTCAGCAAAGAATTCTTGTGTAGGGAGAAGCGTTCCCGCTCGATAATGGTTGGTCAGGATGTCTCGTTTGATGTCAGCGTAAATTTCACGGTATTTGTACAATTTGTATACCTCGCTTTTTATGATTTGTATATATATTATATAACATTTTATACAATTTGTCTACATTAATTTCATATTCATCTTTACAAATTTTAAAAAATTGTATATAATAAAAAACGGAAGCGGTTTCTTTTTGATGGAAGTGGCTTCTAAAAAAAGAAAAAGGAAGTGCGTATTATGAAAATTGATGTGCAGAAGTTTCAAGAACCATTACTAAAAGTATCTGCTTGGGTGGAGCGGAATACGATTTTACAGGCCATTAAAAATGCCTTTGTAAGGACAATACCGTTCACGGTTGTAGGTTCCTTCTCTAATCTGATCAAAATGCAGCTTGATGCCCTTATTAAAAACCAAGATATTCATAATGCTTTATTGACGAATATCAGTAATCTGTTTGGTTATATCGGAAATGCGACCTTAGGTATTGTTGCACTTATTGTGGTCTTTTCTTCAGCATATTCTTATGCTTTCGAGCTAAAAAGAAATGAAAAAAACAGCCAACTTAATCCAATCATTGCAACTTTGCTAGCCTTTGCAGCCTATTTCGTAATGGTACCCAATAACGTTAATTATTTGGATCCGAAAGCGGATATTGTTGAAGGTTTTTCAACCTCATTTTTCAGCTATGAAGGGATGTTTACTGCCCTCATCGTTGGTTTAATTGCCGTGGCTTTATTTGCACGATTTACACGAAGTAAATTTACAATCAAAATGCCCGGCAATGTGCCACAAAATGTATTTGATTCTTTCTTCTCATTAATTCCGATTAGTGGTGTACTGTTAATCTTTGGCGCAATTCGGATTGCCCTACAATCATTGGGCTATGTGTCATTACTGCAAATGATTTCTGAAGTACTTATTAAGCCTTTGCTAACAGTAGGTACAGGATTACCTGCCATTCTCATCGTTATTCTACTCCAACAAATCTTATGGTTCCTCGGCCTTCATGGTTTCAATATCGTTTGGGGTGTCGTATCAGCTTTCTGGCTCCCTATTTTCTTAGAAAATGTAGCAAAATTTGCTGAAACACAAAGTTTTACTGGCATTTCTATTGCGCCAAATACAATGACCAACGTATATGCCATGATTGGTGGTTCAGGTGCGACCTTTGGTTTAATTATCGCAATGCTTATCTTTACGAAGAAAGGCGAAAAAGAACGTGAAGTGGCAAAACTTGCTTTAATACCTGGATGTTTTGGGATAAATGAACCGGTTATCTTCGGCCTTCCTATCGTTCTTAATCCGTTAATGTTTATCCCCTGGGTGCTTGTTCCAATGATTAACGCTGTGATCGCTTATATTGTAACATCGATTGGCTGGGTTGTTCCTCTGGTCGTCCTGAATTCAGGAAATGAACCTATCTTTATCAGTACCTGGGTTTTAGGAGCCTTCCATATTAGTCCGGTTATATTGACCCTTGTTTTGGTTGTCTTAGACATTGTTTTATATTCACCGTTTGTAATTCTTAACCAAAAACAAGAACGTGCTGAACAAGCAGCAATGCTCATTGCAGAATAGAATTTAAATAAGAAATAGAGGAAAGTACCCATGAAAAAAGTATATACTGTTGCACATACTCACTGGGATTTTGAATGGTATTTTACAAGACAAGAAGCTCGTGTGCAATTTATTTTTCACATGGATGAAGTTTTAGAAGCTTTGGAAAGTAATCAGTTGGATTTTTATACTTTAGATGGTCAAATGTCAATTGTCGAAGATTATCTCAGTCTCTTTCCTGAAAGAGAAAAACAGCTGAAAAAATTTGTCCAGGCGGGCAGACTCTTCGTCGGACCTTGGTTCACACAAATTGATGAAATGACAACTTCTGGGGAATCAATAGTGAGAAATCTACGTATTGGTATTCGTGAAGCAGAAGAACTAGGCAGTGCTATGAGAATTGGCTACTTGCCAGATTCTTTTGGTCAAAGTCAAGACATGCCGAAAATCTATCATGACTTTGATATCCAACATGCCCTTTTTTGGCGCGGGATGCCGAATGAAGCGAACACGCGCTACTTTTATTGGTCAAGTAATGATGGTTCAAAAGTACTGACAGCCAATATTAAAAATGGTTACTATGCGGGAGTTGATTTAGTAGAAAAGAATGATTTTTCAGACCTGGTTGAAAGAATATCAACACATACAAATAGCAACGCGCATCTTTTACCGGTGGGAGGGGATCAGCGTGCAGTTGATTTTAATTTAAAAACAAGGATCGATAAGGCAAATCAAGAAATTGAAGAATCAACAGTGTTTATTGAAAGTAACTACCCGCAATTTTTCAAGGCACTCGAAAAAGATGCCCAAGAATTTCTAGATATCAAGGGCGAGTTTATTGAGCCAATAGATTCCAAAATTCACCGTGGTATTTATTCATCACGTTATGACTTAAAACAAGTCTATGATCAACTTGAGCGTCTCTTAACTTATCAGTTAGAACCAATGTCTGTTTTAGCTGCACGTTATGGCATTCCTGTTAAACAAGGTCTAATAGATAGCTTGTGGAAGATAGTAAGCCGCGGTCAAGCACACGACAGTGCTGGTGGTTGTAATAGTGATAAAACTAACCGCGATATCTATATGCGTGGGATAAATGGCCTACAGGAAGCTCAGTCTTGTATGGACTACTTGCTCAGAAAATTAAGTATTTCACTAAATAGGAATCAAGAAGACAGTCTTTTCATGTGGAATCCTCTTCCTTTTGAGCTTAAAGTGATAAAGAAAGTCAAACTTTCTACACAAAATAAACATTTTTCACTCACTGACGACAGGGGAGAGAAGGTAGCTTTTGAGATTATTGAGCAAGTAACAGAAAATGCAGCATTACTTCGCAGAAATCCTGAGGAAATGCTTGATGAATCTTACTATGTTAGTACAATAGCAGTAGAATGCACTTTACCAGCCATGGGCTATGTACATTATCATGTTAGTGCCGAGGAAGAAAAGCCTCAAACACTGCTAAAGGCAACAAGGATTGAAAATGATTTTTATCAGATTGAGTTTACTGAGGGAAAGTTCAATCTTTGCCTTAAGAAGAATGGTAAAAAATATTTAGATTTTCTATCTTTTGAAGATGGAGGAGATGAAGGAGATACCTACGATTATTCACCAGCCTTTGCGGATTGGATCTTAAATCTGAACTTTAATAACAGTCAAACTTCTCATGTGGAACAAGGAAAATTACTAAGCCGAATAATTGTAGAAGGCGAATGGAAACTTCCTTATAACCTGGGATCACGGAAAGAACGACAACTTGATGGACAGGTCACATATATATTAACTTTAGAGCTTAATAAGCAGGATAATCGGATTCAGCTTAGACTAAATGTGAATAATCAAGTGCTTGATCATCGTTTACGCCTAGTACTTAAAACAGATGTTCAGTCTGAGTTTTCGACCAGTGATACACCTTTTGGTATTATCAATCGACCGATTGAAGAAAAGCACTTGCAAGATTGGCGAGCAAGAGGATATAAAGAAGAACCCACAAGCATGCGTCCGATGATTCACTTCGCCAATCTTCATGATACGAAGACAAGTTGGAGTTTCTTAAGTAAAGGAACAAAAGATTTCCAAGTTCTTAATAAGGAGCAGCAAGAGCTTGCCATTACCATATTTAGAGGCGTGGGTTACCTAGGAAGACCAGATACACAAAGACGACCAGGAGATGCTTCTGGTTTGCAAACCAGAGAGGTTGAAACACCTGATAGCCAACTTTTAGGGGAAGTTTTCTTTGAAGGAAATATCGTGATAGACACTGATTTTAATGCTGCAGCTCTCCAAAATCAATACCTACTCACTACACAGGAAAATATATATTACCAAACACAGACAATCAATCGCTTTAGCACACCAATAGAATATTTCCCTATAAACAAGAAGAAGCTAGAATTAAAAGAGCAACAGGTAATAGCTTTAGCAAACAGTGAAGTAGCCTTCAGCAGTATGGAAACTAGTATCGATCAAAGAGGTATACAATTACGGCTCTATAATCCCTGTGATACTGCCCAAGATATGCCGGGAATCATCAAACTTCAAGAGCCAGCAACAATTAAGCTGTTAAACTTGGAAGGTAAAATTATTGGCAATCTTGAAGATTCTGCCGAAGAGCTCATAATGGAAGAATTTAGACCAGGTGAAATTAGAACTTATGGTATCTTTTTCAAAAAATAGTAGGAGGACAAAGGAGTTGATAAAACAAGAAGAGTTAATCTCCAAGATTAAAAAACATGCAGAGACAATTCGTCTATGGGATGACCGAGCTACATCACTTTTTCAAGATGCCATAGTGGATACTATTTCAAACACCGTTTCAGTACGTGAAAATGGGGAAATATTTGTGGCCACAGGTGATATTCCGGCAATGTGGTTAAGAGATTCTACCTTTCAAATACTCCCATATTTGGAAATGGCGGATTCTATTCCGGAGATAACATCTTTGGTTCACGGTGTGTTGAGGCAACAATTACGCTATATTAATCATGACCCTTATGCCAATGCTTTTAATAAAGAACCAACAGACAATCACTATAGTCAAGATGTCTCTAATGTTCAAATATCGCCTTTAGTCTGGGAAAGAAAATTTGAGATTGACTCCTTGTGTGCACCCTTATTCCTGGCTTATCAACTCTACAAGCATACAGGCTATAGCGAACACCTTAAGGAAGATTATTGGGCAACAGTTGAACTTGTTCTCGACATTTTTATTACGGAGCAACATCATGAAAGCTCAGACTATATTTTTAAAAGAACAAATTGCCCGCCATCCGATACACTATCTCATGAAGGACGTGGAGAACCAATTGGTTATACAGGTATGGTCTGGAGCGCCTTTAGACCGAGTGATGATGCGTGTAAGTACGGTTATTTTATTCCAGGGAATTGCTTTATCTTAGTGGTTTTGGGTCAACTTCTAGAGCTGCTTCCGGACCATCACTCTCCAAGATTAAAAAGAAAAATAAAGAAACTGCAAGAAGAAATAACAGAAGGAATTCAAACTTATGGTCTAGTTTCGTCTGAAAAAAATCCTTATTATGCCTATGAGGTTGATGGTTTAGGTAAACAACTCTTTATGGATGATGCAAATGTGCCAAGTCTACTTTCCTTGCCTTTCCTCGGCTATTGTGAAACAGAAGATCCGCTTTATACAAAAACGAGAGAAAAATGCTTAAGTGAAGAAAATCCTTATTATTATGTGGGACAATATTTGCATGGCATCGGTAGCCCACATACGCCGCCACGTTATGTATGGCCAATAGCTTTAGCTATGGAAGGATTGATAACAAACGATATAGACAAAATGAAAAAACAGATAGAGACAATCGTTGCTACAGATGGTGGAACTGGTCAGTGCCATGAGGGGATTGATGTGGACAATCCAAATAATTACACTCGCGAATGGTTCTCTTGGTCAAACATGACCTATTGTCAATTGGTTTTTCGGTACTTAAATTTTAGTCAAAACAAATAAAATTTTTAAAAATGTTTTCTTAAGGAGGAGGCAAGATGAAAAAAATGAAACGCTATATTTTGGGTTTGCTTACAGTTGGACTTGGTATGCTTATTTTTGGTCCAATCTCTGCGCAGGCACAAGAAGACAGCCAGCAAGCGAAAACTATGGTCTACTACCGTGCATGGCGTGATAAGGAAATGAAAGGTGTCAATACCAGCCTTACAGACGAAAATTGGTTAAGCATGGATGATATTCCTTATGGAATTGATATTGTCAATGTTTTTAGCTATGTCCCTCAAGGTCAAGAAGATGCCGCTGCCCCCTTTTTTGAAAAGCTTAAAAAGTCTTATGTCCCCAACTTACATGCTCGAGGTGTAAAGTTGACTAAGGCAATAGATTATTCAGAGCTTTTAAAAATTCCATATGCAGGCAACCTTCCAACCCCAGAAGAATTTGATGCTTATGCGAATCAATTGTTAGACGAGCATGTACGCCAATACGGACTTGATGGCTTAGATATTGACATGGAAACGTATCCAAGTACTACAGATATTGCTCTGTCAAATGGTGTTATTCGAGCATTATCAAAATATATTGGGCCTCTCGCAAAGAACGGAACCGTATTTGTTTATGATACAAATGGCTCCAATCTCAATCCTTTGAAAGACGTTGCTGACAGTTTTACATATCTTGGTTACCAACAATATGGGTCAGATGACACACGCACAGCCAGAGCAATAAAAGATTATACCGGGGTAATTCCAAAAGAACAATTTATGCCTGGTTTAGCCTTTCCGGAAGAGCAAGACCGTAATAGATGGTACGATGCTAAAGAACCTTACGAAGAAAGTAATATTTACAAAGTAGCAAAATATACAGCAGAAAATAAACTGTATGGCATGTTTCTTTATGCCTTAGACCGTGATGGAAGAACATATAACAATTTTGATCTAAATCATATTGTGCCTTCTAACTTCCTTTGGACGAAAACAGCCATTTTACAGGCCAAAGGCTTTACTCTCCAAGAGACAAAAAATATAGCACTACATCATTGGGAGCGTGTTGGACAAGGGGCAGAGAATTATCAAACCGTTTTAAATAGAATTAATCAAGCTCGGTCAATTTATGAAGTTAATAAAGTCTTGCTTGGATCAAGCGATAACTTTGCCAATGACGGTGTAAGTCCTCAATATGACCCAATGTATGAATTACAACTCATGAAGTAGACTTCCGTTTTTGAATAAAAAATAGATGAGATTCTAGGAAATTTTACTTTTTCTAGGGTCTATTTTTGAAAAAGTATAAATCCTTCTATTTGAGAAGAAGGAAAGTAGAAGGAGCAGAACAATGAAAATAGAATTTCCAAAAGACTTTTGGTGGGGCGCAGCGACAAGTGGTCCACAAACTGAAGGACGTTTCAAGAAAAAACACGACAATGTTTTTGATTATGACTTTGATCATTTTAGTGAACGATTTTGGGGCTCAATTGGTCCAGATACTGCCAGTAATTTTTACAATGATTTCGAAGAAGATATCCGTTTGATGCAGAAAGCTGGACTCAACAGTATTAGAACAAGTATTCAGTGGTCCAGACTTATTGAGGATTTTGAGACTGGGAAGACTAATCCTCAAGCAGTGGCATTTTATAACCGCGTAATCGATACTTTCTTAGCTGCCGGAATTCGGCCCATGATGAACTTACATCACTTTGATCTGCCTGTAGAGCTTCTCCATAAATATGGCGGATGGGAAAATAAAAAAGTGGCGCTACTCTTTGCTCAGTTTGCGGAGCAATGTTTCCGCTTATTTGGCGACCGAGTAACGGAGTGGTTTACACATAATGAGCCAATAGTAGTTGTTGAATGTGGCTATCTTTTAGGTTTCCATTATCCCGACCTTAAAGATGGTAAAAAAGCAGTTCAAGTTGCCTATAATCTGCAGTTAGCTTCCAGTTTAGCGATTGAAAGATTTAGAAAAATTAATAAGAATGCCCAAGCTCAGATTGGGATCATTCTCAACTTAACGCCTAATTATGCTAAGGACGAGGAAATACAGAACCTCAGAGCGGCTCACTTTGCTGATTTATGGCAAAACCAACTGTTTTTAGATGCTTCAGTAAAAGGACATTTCCCACAAAAACTCGTTAACATTTTAGAGCGTGATGGTGTATTGTGGGAAAGCACTACTGAAGATCTTGAGGTGATAAAGCACAATACGGTGGATTTTTTAGGCGTCAATTATTACCACCCAAGTCGAGTCCAAGAGCCAGAGTTTTCAAGTGACAGTTTGGCTCAGGATTGGTTACCTGAAAAATATTATGCATCCTTTAACAAAAGAGGCGTGCGTATGAATGCAGACAGAGGCTGGGAGATTCACCCACAGACGATTTATAAAATAGCAAAAACGATACAAAAGGACTATAATAACATTCCTTGGTTCATCTCCGAAAATGGAATGGGTGTTGAAAATGAAGCGCGTTTTGAGGATACAAGTGGTGTTATCCAAGATGATTATCGTATTCAATTTATGACGGAACATCTTTACTATTTACACCAAGCAATGGTCGAAGGTTCAGCTTGTTTAGGTTATCATACATGGACACCAATAGATTGCTGGAGTTGGCGTAATTCCTATAAAAACCGCTATGGATTAATTTCTCTAGATATTCACAGACAGATTAAGAAACTAAAAAAATCAGCACATTGGTATCGTAAAGTTTCAGAAAGCTCAAGTGTTGACATTGAAGAAGCACTGTTACAAAAACTGAAAGAGGATAAATAATGGCACTGATAACAATTGATATTGGTGGAAGCAGCATTAAATATAGTCTTTTCTCTGAAGGGAAATTAGGAGAAGTCAAGTCGAAGCAAACCCCCGATAATCTCGAAGATTATTACAGCTGTCTGAAGGATATTGTGAGTGAAATGAGACAAGAGAGGACAAATATTACTGGTGTTGCGATGAGCTCTCCTGGAGCGGTGAATCAATCAACAGGCTATATTGAAGGATTCAGCGCATTGCCTTATATTCACGGCTTTAATATCCAACACGCATTAGAAGAAAAGTTAGGCTTAACTTTGACTATTGAAAATGATGCCAATTGTGCTGCTCTTGCCGAAGTTGCTTTTGGAGCAGCAAGGCATCTAAAAAATGTACTTTTTCTAGTACTTGGCACAGGAGTAGGTGGAGCTGTTGTTCTCAATGGGAAAATTCATCACGGGAAACATCTTTTTGGTGGTGAATTTGGTTTTATGTTGATGGATGAAAAACATACTTTTTCGGAACTGGGAACAGCAGTAAACATGGCAAAGCGTTACAATCAACGGTGTAGTACAAATGTGACAGGACAAGAAGTCTTTAGACGAGCAATACAGGAAAAGGATATTCTTGCACAAGAGGAGATGGAACGCTTTACATTTAATGTTGCTAAAGGTATTTATAATCTCCAATATGCTTTTGATCCTGAACTCATTGTCATTGGTGGGGCAGTTTCACAAGCGGAGTGGCTGGTTCCAGAACTTAACAAACAGCTGAACAAAATAATTAAGACTTTAGAAATACCGACTTTTTTGCCTGAGATTAAGGTTTGCCACTATCGTAACTCAGCCAATCTCATAGGTGCAGCCGTAAATTTTCAACAAAATAAGAGATAAAATAAAAGACATAGAAAACTATGTCTTTTTTAATAGAAGCATTAAATTTGATTATATACCCAATAGGGTATATAATGGTGTTATAAACAAAATAAAGGAAATAGTAAATGCGAACAATTACAATGCAAGAATTAATAGAAGTAATGAAGGACAAAGCTGATATTATTGATGTGCGAGAAGCTTATGAATATGAAGCTGGACATGTACCAACAGCACGTAATCTCCCCATGAGTGAAATCGAAAACCGTATTGCCGAAGTTAATGTTGGAAGCTATATTATCTGTCAATCGGGTGCTCGCTCAGCACAGGTGACACAATGGCTCGCTGCAAATAATATCGACGCTATTAATGTCTTGGGCGGTACAAATGCTTGGGACGGTTGTTTGGCCAGTAAGGAGAACTGATGTTTGGATTATTTACTAAAATTAAAAGTATAACAACAACAGAGCTTGCTACACATCTGAGAAATAATCAGACAAAAGAAGAAGTTATTGATGTGCGAGAACCTTATGAATATAAAAAAGGGCATATTAGAGGAGCTATAAACATCCCTTTAGGGCAAGTTTCTGGTGCATCACTAGTATCCGGCAAAAAGTATTTTGTGATTTGTCAATCAGGGATGAGATCGAAAAATGCCTCTAAAATACTTTCAAAAATGAACTACAACGTAACAAACGTGACCGGGGGAATGCTGTCATGGCATGGTAAAGTGACACGAAAAGATTAAAAAGCTAAAAGCAGAAAAGTTCAGAGGGATTAACAAGTCTCTCTCTTTTTTTGATATAATACATTTATGACTTATCAAGTAAAAATAATATACCCTAAAGAAGAAGCTCTTGAGAGCAATAAATTAACAGAACGTACATTTAATGAATACATGGATGACTTGGAAGCAGAAGAAGTCATTAAACAGTATGAGCAACTTCTAACTGAAGGTTATTCTATTTCAGTTAACTTTTTCCCGCCACAAGTAGACAAAGAAGGTAGTGAACAAGATCCATTTAAAATTGCGGAGAGTTTTGAACTTGCTGGTATAACTTACAAAGCAACGTTGAAACTCAAAGCTTCAGGAACTTATGAAGATATGGTAAAAATTGCTAAAATGATTGAGCAACAAGGCTATGATTACAGCATCACTGTCAAACTTCAGATTAATGAAAATTCGCCCGTCGATTTTGAGAAAGAAAGTTCATGGTTTGATTCCGAATATGCAAAATATACGGTATTGCCTAAGGCAAGTAGCCAAGACATTTCAGATCTCCGCTCACTTTATGATATCTTATCCGAAGAACACTATAAGGTAAGCATCAATCTTAAAGCTAAAGTCAAAAAAGATGATGACGATAGCTTCGCCAGTCAGTTGGCAGCCTATCCTGCAGAAACTTTAGTGACCTTTAAATTGTCGGATGCTACAGTATAATAATTATTTTACATAAATAAAAATATGTAAAATAAAATTAAAAAGTGTCTGGGCTTAAGTCTTAATAATTAGTTAGATGGTCTTTAGATTGTTTTACATAAATAAAAAAAGAGCACAGGAATGCTCTTTTTTTAATTTTTCTTATTTTTCAATGCAGAATAACTTGCAAAGAGTCCCAGAATTACTAATACGAAGAACATAAGTAGAATGACTGATGTCCCAAATTGAGTGCCTTCTTTAAACCCTTGAGCGTGTTGAAAGACAGAGAGAATGTTGGCTACCAAAGCAGTTGCAATGGCTCCGATAAATTGCTGTGATGTATTAACCAATGCATTTCCGTCTGAGAGCTCTTCCGATGAAAGTGTGCTTAAACTGCTGGTCATTAAGTTGCTGTAGGAAACACCCAGCCCAAGCATCATAACGATATGCGCAATCAATAATAAAATAAGTGATTGCGTTGGTAGGAAAACAAAAAGTAAAATGATACCAAAGCTTGCAGTTAATAAACCAAAGGTGATTGGTTTCTTCGCACCAACCTGATCCAAAATTTTCCCAGAAATCGGAGCGAGGATTGCTCCAACAAGAGCTCCTGGAAACATAAAGAGTCCAGCCACAGCTGAGCTATATCCCGCAGAAACTTGGATAAAGTTAGGTAAAATAAAGGATAGACCTAAAAGAAGACCTTGATAAACCAGAAGCGTAAAGAGAAGTGCAACAAATTTATGATGACGTAATATAGCTAATTCGATCAGTGTTTCTTTACGATTATAATAAACAAAGAGTAGGGCACTTAAAATACCAACAATAAAGAGAATTACAAAGGTCAGAATTTGTTCGGCACTTAGGGCAGAAATGAAGACGAAAAACATGACAGAAAGTGCCAAAACTGGTCGAAGTGCCAGTTTTTTTGTCGTTTGTTTTTTCTCTTCTGGAAGTGAAGAAAGACCAATAATTAGGGATACAACGATTAATGGAAGTAAAAAGATGTAAATATAGCGCCAATCCAATGCGTTTGAGATGATACCACCATAAGTTGGCCCAATGGCCGGTGCAATTGATGTTGTCACTGTTCCTAATCCCATCATCATGCCACGTTTTTCAAGCGGCGCCTTGGTTAAGATAAGGTGGAACATTAAAGGCAAAGCAATACCGGTTCCGACACCTTGTAAAAGGCGTCCGGCTAGCAAGAGGGGAAAGTTAGGTGAAAAGCAATTAATCAAGACACCAAGGAAGAAAAGAAGATTCCCAGATATAAAGAGCTTACGAGACGAGAAGCGCTGATTAAAGTACGAAGACAAAGGAATAATAATCGCAATTGCTAATAGGTAAATAGTGGTCACCCACTGTATCTTGGAAGTACTTAGCCCAAACTCAGTAATTAATTGAGGGAAGGTCACGTTCATCGCTGTTTCGATTAATACACCTGAAAAAGACAAGAGCCCGGTAGCAATGACAGCACCTAAGAGATGAAATTGTTTGTTTTTATTCATGCAGTTAAATGTCCTCCTAATTTAAACAAAAAGAGGCGAAATTATTATCCTAAAATAATAATTTCGCCTCTGTATAATATCAACATAAATCTATGTTATCTGTACGAAAGTTATAACTTTTCTATTATAACTTCTATGATAAAAAAATGCAACTGTAAATATGAAAGTCAAACCCAAGAAATCTAATTGAAATTTTTTTGTTATTTAACTATCAAAAATTTAACCTGTATTTATTACTTAATTATTGATATTTTGAGGAAAAGGAGTTATTATATAGTTGTGTTTACAAACGTAAACAATTCGAGCAAGTGAGTTTCACTTCCTACAATAGAAATAAAATGGAGAAGACAAGATGATTAAATTTTACTACACTCCCTCATGTACCAGCTGTCGGAAAGCAAAAGTTTGGTTAGAAAACCACAATCTGGAATACACAGAGCATAACTTATTTGCTGATCCTTTGACAGAAGAGGAGATTGGTGAATTGTTAGCTAAAACAGAAAACGGCACTGAAGATCTCATTTCAACACGTTCACAAGCATTTAAAAATTTAAACGTCAATGTAGAAGATATGACTGTTAAAGAGTGGACAAAATTCATCTCACAACATCCGGAGCTTCTTCGCCGACCACTTTTAGTGAAAGGTCCACAGCTCCAAGCTGGATTTAATGAAGATCAATTGCGCAGTTTCTTTTCGAGAGAATATCGTCAAATTGAATTACAAGAAACAAAGAGCGCAGTAGCTTAAAGTACAAACTTGAAAAAATAATAGAAAAGAAAGAGGAAATAACCATGGCATATGTTACTAGTAATGATGAACAAAAAGTAGAAATCGTAAATATTGCTTCGCTTGAGAGACGTGTAAAAGATCGTATGGAAGCTCAAGGGAATAAAGGTGCCTTTGGTTATATTCGTGGTGGCGCAGAGGATGAGTGGACAATGTGAGAAAACACAGCTTCCTTTAATACTAAAACAATCTCTCCTCGTGTGTTACGGGGAATTGATTCTGCAGACTTGAGAACCAGCATTTTTGGAATTGATCTTAAAACACCGATTATACAAGCTCCGGTGGCTGCACAAGGTTTAGCTCATATGGAAGGAGAGGTTGATACAGCTAAAGCCATGGAAGAAATGGGATCACTTTTCTCTATTTCAACTTATGGTTCAACATCTGTGGAAGATGCAGCAGCAGCAGTTAATGGAGCACCGCAATTTTTTCAACTTTATATGAGTAAAGATGACCAATTTAATCAGTTCTTGCTTGAAAAAGCTGTAAAATCTGGAGTTAAAGCGATTATCTTAACTGCTGACTCTACACTAGGTGGATATCGAGAAGAAGATGTGATTAATCATTTCCAATTTCCACTTCCAATGCCAAATTTGGCAGCATTTTCTGAGTCGGATGGCGTAGGAAAAGGTATTTTTGAAATTTATGCGGAAGCAAAACAAGGTCTCGTTCTCTCTGACATTCAAAAAATTAAAAACTGGACAAATCTTCCTGTTATCGTGAAAGGTATTCAAGATCCAGTTGATGCGATGGAGGCTATTGCAGCTGGTGCTGATGGTATTTGGGTATCTAATCACGGAGGTCGCCAACTTGATGGAGGACCAGCTTCCTTTACCGTCCTTCCAAGAATTGCACAAGTGGTCAATAAACGTGTCCCAATTATTTTTGATAGTGGTGTACGTCGTGGGGAGCATGTCTTCAAAGCTTTAGCTAGTGGTGCAGACCTTGTTGCTATTGGTCGTCCCGTACTTTACGGCTTAAACTTAGGCGGGAAAGAAGGTGTTAAATCAGTGTTTGAACATCTTAATAAAGAATTATCGATTACCATGCAGTTAGCTGGTGCTAAAGATATTGAAGCTATCAAAAATACTGACTTACTTTAAATTTGAGTAAGTTAAATCAAAAAGTGTATCGAAAATCCTCTCTTAAAAAGTTATTTTTCGGGTATCTTTACCTTTTCAGACTATTTCGTAGTATAATTAAGATATATTGAAATGAAAAGGCTTTCGCTAGAGAGCAGCAATTCGTCATCTAATTTTCGGTCACTCATATTTTAAGTTTTTAGAAATGAGAGGAAATAGTAATGGTAGAAACAATAAAAGCTGGTGTTGCAGCAGTTAAAGTTCTTGAAAATTGGGGAGTAAAAGATATTTATGGTCTGCCAGGTGGCTCCATTAATTCTTTGATGGATGCCCTCTTAGAAGAAAAAGAGCGTATTCATTTTGTTCAGGTCCGTCATGAAGAAGTGGGTGCGATGGCTGCAAGTATGCACGCTAAATTTACCGGACATATCGGTGTAGCCTTCGGTTCTGCAGGACCTGGCGGAACGCACTTAATGAACGGTTTATATGATGCAAAAGAAGATCATGTTCCTCTGTTGGCAATTATTGGTCAATTTGGCACTACTGGAATGAATATGGATACTTTCCAAGAAATGAATGAAGATCCTATTTATGCTGATGTTTCAGTCTACCATCGTGTGGTCATGACCGCACAATCGCTTCCTCATATTATTGACGAAGCGATTCGTCAAGCCTACAGCAAAAAAGGTGTGGCTGTAGTTCAACTTCCTGTTGATTTAGGTTGGCAAGAAATTGAAAAAGATTCATAGTTTGATGCAAGTCAAGCTTATATCCAACCGGAACTTGCTGAACCCAAGCAAGAGGCTATTGAGCAAGCGATGCAAATTTTACAAAATGCTGAACGTCCTGTCATTTTCTCTGGTATCGGGATGCGTGGCGCAGGGACTGAACTTATGGAGCTTTCAAAAAAAATTAAAGCCCCAGCAATGGTTTCCGCACTGGCTATTGATATTGTGGATGATGACTTTGAGGCTTTTCTTGGATCGCCTACTCGAGTTTCAAGAAAACCAGCTAATGATGCTATTGCAAACGCAGATACGGTTTTAATGCTGGGAACGAATCAACCTTTTATCGATGTTACGAATATGTTTGAACATGTGAAACACGTGATTCAAGTAGATATCGATCCTGCAAAACTAGGCAAACGACAACGGACAGAACTCGGCATTTTAGCAGATGCTAAAAAAGTTGTGAAAGCCCTCTCTCAGCAAATGAAGGAAAAAGAAGAGACACCTTGGTGGCGTGCTAATGTAAAAAATATCGCTAACTGGAAAAATTATACGCAGACCCTTGAAGAAGATAAAGAAAATCCGTTGAATCTTTATCAAGTCTATCATGCTATTAATAAAGTCGCGAAAAAGGATGCACTTTTTTCAACTGATGTTCGAGATGTTACGATGACGTCTGTTCGTCATTTGCATATGGGTAAAGGTCAACTTTGGCGCACTTCTGGTTTGTTTGCGACAATGGGTGTTGGGCTTCCCGGTGCGATTGCGGCCAAGTTAGATTTCCCTAATCGTCAAGTGTGGTCACTTTCAGGTGATGGTGCTTTTTCAATGGTTATGCAAGATTTAGCAACTCAAGCTCAAGAAAAGTTACCAATTATTAATGTCGTTTTCTCTAATCAACAGTTTGGTTTTATCAAAGATGAGCAAGAAACGACTAATAGAGGTTATCTTGGGGTGGAATTTACTGGGATTGATTTTGCAAAAGTTGCTGAGGCAATGGGCGTTCATGGCTTTACAGTTAACAAAGTCGAAGAGTTGGACAATATTTTTGCCCAAGCAATGAAGTTGGTTGAATCAGGCTTACCTGTACTTATTGATGCTAAAATTACGGGTGAAAGTCCTATTCCAGTGGAACGTCTGCAGCTTGACCCTAAACAATATCCACAAGAAACTATTGATGCTTTCAAAGAACGTTTCCATGCTGAAGAATTACAACCTTTTGCTGTTTATATGGAGGAAGAAGGTTTAGTTGAGGCAGGAAAGGCGACAGATTTGGGAGGCTTCTAATCACATTAAGGGGGGAAAATGGACAATTCAAAAATTAATAATCAAGCAACAACTGATGAAAACTTGGAGCAAGCAGGTTACCGACGTTATCGTGGTAAGGAAATGGATATCTATTATAATGCTCAAATTTGCGAGCATGCAGGAGAATGCGTACGTGGTAATGCGGCTGTCTGGGAAGTGGGGCGCAGACCATGGATTATCCCAGACAATGGAGAAAAATTTGATAATCAAGAGATTATCAATCGTTGTCCATCTGGTGCACTAAAATTTATCAAGTAAAAAGAAAAGAGGAAGACTATGAAAACTGTTGAAGAAGACAACAACATTATCTTGTACAATGACAATAATGAACGCATCGGCGAGATGACATTTATGAGAATGGGCAATAATATTGTTATCACTCATACAGGTGTTGCTATTAAATATCGAGGCCAGGGTCTTGCTCAACTACTTTTAAAAGCAGGTATCGAGAAAGCACGTAAAGAAAATCTCAAACTTCAAGCGACTTGCCCGTATGCGGCAAAGTATTTTAGAACCCACAAAGAAGAATTACAAGACGTTTTAAAATAGGAAAAACAAGTCAAAACATTCGCGTTTTGGCTTTTTTCCTATTATGATGGATTTAAGAGAAAGTTGGAGGAGCAGATATGGAAAAATATGACTATATTATTATCGGTGCAGGACCTGGAGGGAATGCACTAGCTTATGCACTCAAAGAGCAGGGAGCATCTGTCCTAATTGCGGAAAAGGATAAATGGGGCGGAACGTGCCCGAACTATGGTTGTGATCCCACAAAGATTATGATGGCACTTGTTGAAGCAAAGTACAGAGCAGAAAATCTCGTATCCGCTGGTTTACACGGTAACCTTAGAATTGATTGGCAAGAGATGCTAGCTCGAAAAAGAGCATACAGTGATGGCATTCCTTCAAGCACTGAACAAGGATTGAAAAGCGCAGGCATTAAGACTGTTTATGGCTCGGCAAGTTTTCAGACCGATGGACATCTAGATGTCGGGGATAAGGCATACTTTGCGGATAACTATATCCTAGCAACTGGTGCACGACCAAGGGTTTTGGATATTCCGGGTAATGAGTATTTACTGACTTCAAATGACTTCTTAGAGCTAGAGGAACTTCCCAAACGTCTTGTTTTCTTAGGTTCGGGTTATGTCTCACTTGAATTAGCGCAAATCGCTAATGCAGCGGGAGCTGAGGTTTCTGTTCTCACACACGGAGCACTAAAAATTCGAGGTTTCGCGGATGAATTTGCAGCCTCGTATATTAAGCAATTACAAAAGGAAGGCATTTCCTTTATTGATAATTTTTCGCCTGAAAGGCTTGAACAAACTGACTCAGGAATCAAAATCACTAGTGAAGACAATCGCAAAGTCACTGCTGACGGTTTTATCTCAGCAGTCGGGCGTATTCCAAATATTGAAGACCTAAATCTGGACGCTGTCGGTGTAAAAACAACGGCTAAAGGTATTGAAGTCAATGAATTTTTACAAACTAATAATCCAAGTATATATGCTATCGGAGATGTTTTAGATAAAAAGCAGCCCAAGCTAACCCCTGTTTCAGGTTTTGAAGCTAGATACCTTGCACGTTATTTTGCACAGGACGGTCAAAATGAAGGTATCAAATATCCGGCCATTCCTACTGTTATTTTTGGATCTAGCAAACTCGCCCAAATTGGTCAAACCAAAATTCTTGATAAAGAAAATGAGCGAAACATAGATATGACGGATTGGTATACCTATAAACGCATAGCTGATCCTCTTTCAAAAATTAATGTTATTGTAAATGATAAAAATGAAATTCTTGGAGCGACACTTCTCTCGACAGTGGCAGAAGAACTTGTAAATATCTTGAATTTCTGCATTAATCAAGCTATTAATTTGGACAAATTTCAAAATATGATCATGGCCTATCCCACAATTGCTAGTGATTTATTCTATCTTTATGACTAAAAAGCAGAAAGAGCCAAGGTTGAGGCTCTTTTTTTTGCGTTTTTTAATTAATCTAATAATTTTTAGTTTATGCTTGACATATTTACAGCAAGCGATTACAATAGTTAAGTAATATGTGAGAACGTTTCCACATTATGTCACAAGGAGGTCTATTGGCTACAATCAAACAGGTTGCCTCGAAAGCTGGCGTTTCCGTGTCTACAGTTTCAAGATATATCACACATAACGGATATGTTAGCGCAGAAGCAGAGGTAAAGATTAAAAATGCGATTCAGGACTTGAATTACTCACCAAATATCTCGGCTCAGTCTCTAAAAAGTAAAAAAAGTAACTTGGTTGGTCTTTTATTGCCTGATATCTCTAATCCCTTCTTTCCAATGTTGGCGAAAGGAGTGGAAGAATTTCTTAGAGAAAAAGGCTACCAATTAATTTTAGGGAATGTTAGTGAAGATCGTGAAATAATCAAGTCCTATCTTCAGTTTTTAGTTCAAAGCAATGCTGCTGGTGTCATCACAACGGTTGACTTTAAGGAAGAATTTCCTGAGTTTGATTTACCTGCAGTAACTGTGGATCGTGTAGGTAAGAAAAGTGAATTTGGTGTCTTCTCTGACAACAGCCACGGCGGATTTCTGGCTGCCAAGGCTGTAGTAGAAGCAGGAGCACAGCAGATTGCAGTTGTTCGAGGACCATTGACAACGGATAATACGAATGAACGCTTTAGTTCTAGTATTACCTACTTAAATCAAGCAGTGGTGGACTATCAAGTTTTTCAAAGTATGAGCTATGATTTTTTGGAAATCCAAGCGGAAGCAGAAAAACTTCTCAAAGAACAAAACACTCTTGATACGATTATTCTGCCTTCTGATGTTCATGCGGTTGCATATATGCAGGAGATTCATCGCATAAATAAACGTATTCCTGAAGATATCCAACTGATTGGTTATGATGATATTTTGATGAGCAAATACGTTTATCCCGCTCTTTCAACAATTCATCAACCCGCTTATGAAATGGGGCATGAAGCGGCCCAATTAATTTATAAAATGGCAAACCATCAGCCAATTGACCAAAAACAGATTAAACTTAAAGTTTCTTATGTTGAACGTGACAGTACAAGAAAAATAAAGGAGAACTAAAATGAATAAGATCACAATTATTGGCAGTATCAACCTAGATACAACTTTGAGAGTAAGCAATATGCCGAAACCAGGTGAGACTTTACATGCTAAAGAACATTTTACTGCCGGTGGCGGTAAAGGTGCCAACCAAGCGGTAGCAGCAAAGCGTTCTGGCGCTGATACTTTCTTTATCGGTGCCATTGGTAAAGACGGTGCTGGACAAATGATGCGTGAGCTTTTAGAGTATGAAGATATAGATACTTCAGCTGTCCAACTCTTAGAAAGCCAATCTACAGGTCAAGCCTTTATTACCGTGGATGATTCTGGTGAAAACAGCATTATGATTTTCTCAGGGGCGAATAATGCATTTACACCGGATCACGTTGAAAACTCAAAGCATATTATTGCCAACAGCGATTTTTTGATTGCCCAATTTGAAAGTACCCTTGACAGTACAGTTACTGCCTTTAAGCTTGCTAAAGAAAATGATGTTAGAACTATTCTTAATCCAGCACCTGCGAGAACGGATATTCCACAAGAGCTCTTAGCTACAACCGATATCATTATTCCCAATGAAACTGAAGCTGAACTCATAACTGGAATAAAAGTAGAAGATGAGCATAGTCTAAAAGCTGCTGCTGATTACTTCCACAATCTTGGTATTGAAGCAGTGATTATCACCTTAGGAAGTAAAGGAGCTTATTATGATATCAAAGATGGCAAGTCTGGTATTATTCCTGCTTTCAAGGTAGCGGCTGTCGATACAACAGCTGCTGGTGATACTTTCATCGGTGCTTTAAGCACTGTTTTAAAAGCTGATTTCAGTAATATTGAGGATGCTATTCTTTATGGCAGTAAAGCTTCATCACTGACTGTACAAAGATATGGCGCACAACCCTCTATCCCTTACAAAAATGAACTGGATTAGGAGTATTTCAAATGAAAAAAACAAAAGTTATAAATTCTGATATTTCACGTGTCATTGCTCAAATGGGTCACTTTGACAAGCTTAGCATTGGTGATGCTGGGATGCCAGTTCCAAGAGGAACAGAAAAAATTGACTTGGCTGTAGATAATGGTATTCCAAGCTTCATGGACGTCTTAAATAACGTGTTAGAAGAACTTGAAGTTCAAAAAATCTATCTTGCTGAAGAGATAAAAGAAAATAACCCAAAAATTTTAACTCAAATTACTGATCGCTTACCTAATACACCTGTCGAATTTATTCCACATAGCGATATGAAGGCAGAGTTAAATAACTGTCATGCCTTTATCCGTACAGGAGAAATGACACCTTACGCAAACATCTTACTAGAAAGCAATGTCGTATTTTAAAGACAAATAGGAGAAAAACAAAAACATGAATACAACAGCACTATTAATTGGCCTTGGCCCGCTTCTTGGTTGGGGGCTTTACCCAACAATCGTTTCAAAAATTGGTGGGAAACCCGTCAACCAAATCCTTGGTTCAACTTTAGGTACTCTAATTTTTGCCCTAGTTTTTTCCATGTCACAAGGCATTCATTTAGCTTCAGGGATGGATTTATTTCTCGGTATTTTATCTGGAATCGGTTGGGCTGCAGGGCAAATCGTAACTTTTTACTGTTTTAGTTTGATTGGTTCTTCTAAAGTAATGCCAATTACGACAGCTTTCCAACTCTTGGCTGCATCACTTTGGGGTGTTGTTGCTTTGGGAAACTGGCCTGGTGTTAGTGCTAAAATTTTGGGAGCTTTCTCTCTTATACTTATTATTTTTGGCGCGAGCTTGACTGTTTGGTCTGAAGAAAAAACGCCTGCAAGTACGGGTCTTTTGAGAAAAGTAGTTATTTTCTTAGCGCTTGGTGCGATTGGGTATTGGGCCTACTCTGCTGCTCCTCAAGCTAGTAACTTGTCAGGTCAAGAAGCCTTTCTCCCACAAGCCATTGGTATGCTCTTGACTGCCCTTATTTACAGTATTGTTATCTCTTTCAAAGAAAAGTCTAAAATGGCAATCTTTGAAAGTGTATCATACAAACATATCATCTCCGGTTTCTTCTTTGCATTTGCGGCCTTAACTTACCTCATCTCTGCTCAACCTGATATGAATGGTTTGGCGACTGGATTTATTCTTTCTCAAACATCTGTTGTTTTAGCAACATTGACAGGTATCTGGTTCTTAAATCAAAGAAAAACAAAAAAAGAAATGCTCCTAACAATTATTGGTCTGGTCTTAATCATTATTGCAGCCTCAATAACTGTTACAATCTAAAGAGAAATACAGCTTTAAAGGCTGTATTTTTTTATATTAAGATATGCTATACTTAAAGTAAAAGAAAGGAGCAATTATGCACGTAAATAAGGAAATTGTAAGACATGGGGAGGCACTTGCTCACGTCTGAACCATATTGTCTCCCAATAAGTCACTAAAACTTTTTGGAGGAACAAAACATGAACACAAACTATAGATTAAATACATTAGGCTTCACAGAAAAATTTAAAAAAGAAGCTATGAATTATCCAGATTTTTATCCCGGACGAGTGATTGAACAGAATCGCAATCAATACATCGTCGCAACTCAATCAGGTGAAGTCAAAGCAGAAGTATCGGGGAAATATCGTTTTGAAGCATTAGAATCACTTGACTTTCCAGTAGTCGGCGATTTCGTTCTCTTAGATAGAGAAACAGATTCTACTGGACGAGCACAAATTCAGCACTGTTTGCCACGCCACTCAGCTCTTATTCGTAAAGCAGCTGGAGAGACACATGAACGCCAACTTATGGCGGCTAATATAGATAAAGTCTTGATTTGTATGTCGCTTAATGAAGACTTTGGACTAATGTCAAATATTTAGACACAAAATGAGCTATATTTTCTTAAAATAGTTTTCTTCTTTCTGATTTGGAGTTAAACCATTGTTTGCGGAATGAGGATTATAGTTGTTATAAAACTGTTCGATGTATTCAAAGCAAGAGAGTTGAACTTCTTGAATGGAGTGATAAGTTCTTCTGTTTATTTCCCGTTGTTTGAGGTACTTGAAAAAGGCCTCAGTGACAGCATTATCATAAGGATATCCAGGTTTGGAGTAAGAAGCAAGCAATTGATGCTCATCTAATATTTTTCTAAAGGAAGCTGATTTAAATTGGCTACCTTGATCCGAATGAAAAATGATTGGTTCCTTAGGCTTCCTCTTATTTATAGCCATCCCTAATGTGTCACAGGCAAGTTTAGCATCAATCCTGTCACTTACTTTCCAAGCAATACATTTTCTAGAGTAGAGGTCAAGGATGGCGCAGAGATAAACATGCCGTCTATGTCCTATAGAAATATAAGTGAAATCAGTTGTCCATACTTGATTCGGGGACTTAGGATTAAATTCTTGTTTAAGGAGATTATCAGAAGAAAATGCAGGAGAGTGTTTTGATTTAACTCTAGGTTTAATCGTTGACATTTTAGGGAGTGTCATAGACTTGAGAAGTCTTAAGATACGCCCCTCAGAAATATTAACGCCATAATCACGCAGGAGAATGATTTTAAAAGCTCTCGTTCCAATTCTTTTCTTGGCTTTCATATAAATCTCAAGGAGTAATTTTCTCAAGCGTTGATTTTCTATTTCACGTTTTGAGGGCTTCTTGTTTATGAAGTTATAGTAGGTGGAACGATTGACATGTAAAACACGACAGAGCATAACTGTCGTGTGTTCAAATCGGAGTCTATAGACTGCTTTTAATCTCACTTGGAGTTTTGCATGAATATGGCACTTGCTTTTTTTAAGATAAGATTTTCTTCTTCGAGTTGGGCATTCCTTTTTTGTAATTCTTGAATCTGTTTAGCAGTCAAGACCGTATTATCTTCAAGACGAACTTGAGAGTACTGCTTGATCCATTTTGCAAGTGCAGAAGGGGAGACACCATAGTCTTTACAGAGTTCGGATTGAGTTTTACCTGTTTGGTAGAGATTAACGAGAGATTGCTTAAATTCCTCGTCGTAACGTTTAAAACCTGACATAAAAGTCCTTTCATTTTTGTGTCTTAATAGACAGATTATAACACACAATTTTCTGTCCACTTTTATAGTATAGCTCCAAACATAACTAAAATAGAAATAGAGCCGAGGTGGCAAACGAAAATATGAAACCAGTTTTATATGAGCCTAAGGCAACGGATTTTGAAAATGATGGTGGACTTTGCACCCTTTCAGATTGTCGATCTTTGAAAGTAACAGAAGAAGCAAACGGTTCTTATATTGTAGAACTTACATTTCCAATTACAACAAAATATGCGGAATATTTAGAAGACGTGAACTATCAAATCAAATGTAAACCAAATGATTTAGATAGCTATCACGTTTTTTATATTTACACGCATTATAAAGATATGGCTACCGGACTTTTATATGTGACTGCAAAATCTCGCACAATGAAGTTAGGTAATCGTACCGTAAAAAATGTAGTTATTGACAGTAAATCTGGAATCGAAGCTATGGCTTTACTTCACGATGGAATGGATTTGGAAAGCGATATTGAAATGTTTAGTGATATCACTACCGTTTCTTCAACCAGTTTTGAAGTTGCAAATCCTCTTGAATGTATAAAAGGTATTGATGGCTCTCTTAATCAAAGATACGGTGGGGAAATTAAACATGAACCCCATCGTATTTCTTTACTTAAGAGACGTGGAAAAGATAACGTTACAATAATTCGATATCGAAAAAATTTAGAGGGTTTAAAACTTGAGTTTAACTGGGATGGACTCATTACTCGAATTTTTCCTTATGCAGATTTACAGAATGAAGAAGGCGAAACAGAACGTGTTTATGGCACAAAAGTTGATTCTAAGTTTATAGGGAACTATGATGGTGAAGTTTATGCAAGACACATCCAATTTACTGAAGAACAGGGGGTATCAGATGTAAAAAGCTTAAATACAGTAGCTTCAAAATATTTTACCTCAATGAATCCTGGTGTAGATAAGCCTAAAGTTAGCGCTGAGGTAAATATCCGAAAACTAGAGAATCATGCAAAGTTCAAAAACTTTAGGCAACTTGGTATTTTCGATACGTTTACCGTTTATCATGAGCGCTATAATATTAATCTTGAATTAACAGTCAATAAAATCGTATACGATGGACTTCTAGAACAAGTTGAATCTATTGAAGCTGGCGATCCCAAGTTTACATTTTTTGAGGAACAACAAAATCAATTTTCTGAAGTGATGAAAAAGGTTCCTACAAAAAATTACAATAGTTCTTTTATTGATTATGTGACAAAAATTATCAGTGGTAACGACGGAGGGAATGTTATTTAGTGGCCTAAAAATAGACCAACAGATTTATTCTTTGTGGATGGAGAAACTTTAGAAGATTCTAAAAAAGTTCTCCGTATAAATAAAAGTGGCATGGGATTTAGTTCTAATGGATGGAAAGGTCCTTTTAAAACTGCTTGGACTCTTGATGGTGTTTTCATTGCAGATTTCATTAAAGCAGGCATACTGTCAGGTATTCTTGTTCAAGGTAGTGTGATCAAAACAGCAGATAAAAACGATAAATATCAGGTTGTCTTAGATGGTGGGAGACTTTCTTTTGAAGAATTTAAAGATGCTACAGGTCCTGATGATGCACACGGGAAGACACTCAGTGAATTTTTCGTTTCTTATGATGCAGAAAGTAATAAAGTTAATGGAACTGCCATTGTCCAAAAACCTGGATACATCTTTTCAATCAATTCAGGTAAAGCAAACGGGAATTCACAAGCTGTTATTCAAATCCCTGAAGACTCAACCGGAGATAATAAAAAGTTAAAACTATTTGGAGATGTTTACGTTGAAGGACGATTATTCATTAATAAGCAACAAGTCATACCTGGCTCTGGAGGTTCTGGAGGTGGATACCTTCCAGGAGGATTCCCACCAGAAATTGTTACAGATCAAGAAAAGAATGCTTGGATAGTTTGGCAGTTCTTGAAATCAAAAGGCTACACTGAACAAGCTGCCGCAGGTATTCTCGGGAATATGGAGCAAGAGTCTGGTGTGATGCCAGATACAGACCAAGTTGGCGGTCCTGCTTATGGTTTGGTACAGTGGGACGGCTCCGCTTATCCTCTGGTTCCTCCTGCTACATGGAATGGACGTGAATATGTCCAAAACTTGATGCGTGCCGCAGGAATTTCTGGAGATTACCGCATTGCTAAAACACAATCTCAACTCTTAGAGTGGTGTATGTTTAATGGGCAATATATTAAAACAAGCGCCTATCCTTATTCTGTTGCTCAGTTTAAAGGATTGACAGATATTTCTACAGCTACAACGGCTTTTGAAGCGAACTTTGAGCGCCCTGCAGTGACTCATCCAGAACGTGTTCAGCTTGCGATTAAATGGTATAACAAGCTTCACGGCTTGAAACCACCAACACCGCCAGATCCAGGAGGAAGCTTAAAAGAGCGATTGGATAAATTCTACAATACCTATAAAGAACGTTACGTTCAGAATGGGCAGTGCGTAGGATTGACAACTGCATGGATGGCAACACTCACCGCAAATAAATACGGCATGACACCGTGGAATTCTCAATCTACTAATCCAGATGGCTCTCCAACTTCTGGAAATCCACGCTGGAATTATGAAATTAATATCGGTGATGGAATTTCGGCTGCGACAATCGGCACATTTGCACCGCCTCCAGGCTGGACAAAAATTATCCCTCATAGTGCAGAAGATTGCAAAGCGGGGGATATTTTCTATGTCGGAACAGACAGTGGAATATCTACAGGACATACGGGGATCGTCTTTGAAGATGGGAAAAATGGAAGAGTTCCAACACTTGACCAGAACTTTCTTAACTCTCCTGTCAGATGGTTTGATGGTGGTCCAAGTAGTTCATGGGGGCTTTATAACTGGTTCTGTATTTGGAGAAAGAACACATAAGGAAAGGAGAAACAATTGAAAAAATGGAATGTCATACTTTCCACAACGGAGCCTGACAACTATGTAGGGATCATCAATGTCCGTCAAGGAAATGTCAACAGTGAGGTTATAGAAGCACAAATTGTGCAAAATGGTTTACCATTGGATCTCACAGACTGTACGGCAACTTTTCAAGCATTTCTAGGTGGAGAACACGTTGTGGAGCGTTCTTGTAAAATTATTGATTACAAGAAAGGAATTGTGCAATATACCTTTGATGAATATACTCTACAATCTCTACATAGACAGAAAGCCAATATTGCTTTTTACAAAGGTGAGGAAGAGATTGCGACCACTCAAGATTTTACTTATTTTGTCATTCATGCTGTATCCAAAACTCCAGGGGAGATGAGTTCTTATTGGCAAACTGCAGAGGATTTGATTAATGACATGAAAGACTACCTCAATGCAGGAAAAGGAGACTTTGAGGATTGGTTTAAATCAATAAAAGATATTTTGGAATCTATTGATCCAGGTGGTAAATTACTTTCTGAGGTTTTGGATCTCAAAAAGATTGTTTATCGTAAGGTACCGAGTGGTTTTAATGTTGTTATTGAGCATGATTCAGAGTATCAACCGGATGTGAAAGTAACTTATTACAAAAATTCAATTGGAACCGAAGCGAATGGTTTTGACAGTGGTCCAGTATTTGGCGGAGAGCGAATTTATAACCTAGCTTATTCATTAAGCTATATCAGAAATAAAGTCAATGTTGAGCTTCCGTCAGTTTATACTATGGACGGAGAAGTTGTAAATAATGGTAACGAACTATTGTTAATCAACGGAACTGAAGTTATTCGTTTTGTTATTGAGGGGGCAACAATCACCAAAGGCTATGTTGAAAAAGTAAAGACACCAACTAATCTAACTGTTTCTGATGTCACTTCTTCAAGTGCTAAATTTTCATGGGAAAACGGGTGATACTATGGCAGATAAAAATTATTTACATACCGCCTATTCCAAAAGCGCAAACGGTGCGGACGGTTTCACTACTGTTTATCCTAATTTGAATTTGTTGAAAAACACAAAATCACAATCATACACTTCTACTGGTACGGCAACTAATAACTCATCTAATATATATCCATTAGATGGAAATGTAGCTGATATATTAAATAAGCCAATTACTATTACTTATGATTATACGATTACAAACTCATCAGGAACTTGGTCAGGTTCAATTAGACCTACTTATGGTTTAGGAGTTACAAATCAAAGTGTTAGTAGCACTAAACTGAGCGGCACTTGCAAAGAGACAGTAACTTTAACAGCGGTTAGTCAAAGTTCGTATGGAATCTTAACATCAGGTTTACCTACAGGATCAAAAGTCACAATTACAAATTTAAAAGTAGAATTTGGTTCAACAGCCACTCCATACATATCTTCAGCTAGCGAAGTCACAACTGCTGACTGGCCAAAGTACGTAGGAACTTACGTTGATACTAACCTGGTTTCTAGTACGGACCCAAGTAAGTATGTTTGGGACGAAATGAAGTATCGGGTTTATTTAGATGGTGTGCCTGTAGGTGGAAGTAAACTTCTGTCATTTGATTTGGAAAATCTAAAGGCGGGCACAACATACAATGTTCAGGTTAATCAAATTAATGGCAATGTTGAAAGCGACAAGTCAGAAAGTGCTGTTTTTAAAACAACACTAACCCAATAATAGAAATAGGAGAAAAAATGGCAAAACTTAAGAAAATCTATCGGGGCATGCAAAATGGTGCAGAGACAATTAATGATAATTTTGAAACTTTGACAAGGGACACAGGATGGAAAGATATAGAAGTGATGAATGGTTTTAAGTCAGGAACCTTCCCAGCGCAATATCGTATTTTAAATGGTTGCCTTTACTTGAGAGGACGTATAATTACAGTCACTACTACTTCAGGAACAGGCGTTCAGTTTGGAAAAATTCCAGTTTCTATTAGTCAACAACATGAATGGCTTGGAGGGATAATTGGTTCTGATACTACGGTGCGTATGAGTCTTTCCACTAGTGGGGCTCTCACTCTGACACCTATAGGAGATATGGGGAATGCCTATCAGATAGTAGGGTTTGATACTAGTTTTCTAGTAGATTAGAAAGGGAAAAAATTTGGAAGAAAAAGCATGGCAAGAGGTCCTAGAACGCTTGGCCAGAATTGAAACTAAACTTGACAATTATGAATTGTTGAGAGAAAAAGCGGATAAAGCTTACTCAGTGGCTTTGCATAATGAAGAGGCAATTAAAGAAATCAAATCGAATAACAAATGGGCTTGGGGCTATATGATTGCTCTAGGTCTTGGAGTAGTGAGTTATTTTTTAACAAAAGGAATCGGAGGATAATCTGTGAATAAAATTAATTGGGAAGTACGACTTAAAAGTAAAACGTTTTGGCTGGCAGCTGTGCCGGCTTTTCTTTTACTCGCACAAACTATTGGAGCCCCATTTGGTTATAAATGGGATTTTGTAGTATTGAACCAACAACTGGCAGCAATTATCAATGCTGCTTTTGGTTTGTTGGCAATTATTGGCGTTGTGGTTGATCCCACAACTGCGGGAATTAAAGACAGCCAACGTGTTATGGAAAAATTGGAGGGCAACAAATGAAAAAAATTATTAAAGCCACGACAATTGGAATTCTAGCTCTGACGAGTTTCGGTGCAACAAGCCAAGCATTTGCGGCAGTAGGAGACCAAGGAGTGGATTGGTCTGTTTATAACGGCTACCAAGGGAACTTTGGTTATGCCAGTGATGAATTCTCTATTGCACAAATTGGGGGAACCTATGGCGGGTATTACGTGGACCAGTTGACTTATAATAGTCAAGTTCAAAATACTCTGGCACAAGGGAAACGTGCGCACACTTATATTTGGTATCAAGTGGGAGGCTCCACTGAACTTTCAAAAGGTGTGCTTGATCGATACTTGCCACAAATTGCTACACCTAAAGGCTCTATTGTCGCTCTTGATTATGAGAGTGGTGCGAGTGGAAGTAAGCAGGCGAACACAGATGCTATTCTTTACGGAATGCGACGTGTGAAAGAAGCAGGATATACACCTATGTATTACAGCTACAAGCCTTATACAATCGCAAATGTGGACTACAAACGCATTATTAAAGAGTTTCCTGGATCCCTTTGGATTGCGGAATAGCCAAACTATGAAGTAACTCCAACACCAAACTGGAATTTCTTCCCAAGTATGGATGATATTGGTATTTTCCAATTTACTTCCACTTATGTGGCAGGGGGATTGGATGGTAATATTGACCTTACAGGTATCACGGATAATGGATATGATGGAAAAGTACCTGATCCAGCACCAACACCAAATCCAACTCCAAGTCCAAGCAATAAAACTCACATTGTACAATATGGTGACACGTTGAGTAGCATTGCTTACAGTTGGGGTACAAGCTGGCAAGAATTGGCCCGTCAGAACGCTTTGAGTAATCCTAACCTTATTTATGCAGGACAATCAATCAGCTACTCAGGTGGCTCAAATGCAGCAACAGGCGGAACTTATACCGTACAATACGGAGATAACCTCTCCGTTATTGCACAACGTTTAGGCACAACTGTACAGCACCTTGTTTCAAGTAACGGAATTCAAAACCCTAACTTGATTTATGCAGGGCAAAACCTAAATTATTAATATAAAAAGGAAGCTCGGTCTCTTGACCGGTCTTTTTTGTATTTACGAGGAATAATTAGTAATTAGGAGTTATGATATAGTATATTGACTAAACTCATAAAATATTATAAGGAGGAAGTATTATGGAATTTGAAAAGCAAACACCAATGGCCGTTGCGAATTACACTATTACATACGCAAAGGAAAATAATATACCTATTTCAAATTTACAATTACAAAAAATATTATATTATTTACAAGCAGCCTTCTTATATGAATATGACCAGGAACTTTTTGAAGGAAAATTTGAAAGATGGGACTATGGACCTGTTCAACAAGACGTGTACAATGCATACAGAGACTGTGGAGCTATGTTGATTGAAGCTCCAGCCCCTCGATATTCTTTTGAGGCAGGACGTTTCGATGTATCTGCTCCAGAAGAAATATCACAATCTGTATTAGATGATACTAAAAAAATAACGTTTCTTAGAGCATCATTGAATAAGTTACTTACTTATAAGCCATGGGAGTTAGTCAATAGAACTCATAAGCAATCGCTTTGGACTGATTACGAAGAGCAAATAAAATTGCACTCAGCTCCACAATACGATAATGAAGAAATAAAAGCATTTTTTAAAGCAGACGATAACAAAGAGGAACGCTTGTGGCAGCAGGTATAAATAAAGAACACTTTATTGGTGAATTACTACATGATTTAATTTGCGGTGTCAATGATGACGGCATGCTTGGGAGATTTACATATTTTATACAGCAGGATATCTATAAGAATTATGATATTATTGCTCTGTATATTTATAAAATGTCTTCTGAGGACTTAATGAAGCTAGAGTCATTTTTTAAAGATAATAAAGATCAAGGCTCTACACCGTATGGTATTTTCACTCAAGAATTATTTCAAAAAAAACTCCTAACTTATGAGGTAGAAGTTTGGAAGAAGCTTGGAGGATTTGAGCGAAATATTAATCTATCCATGATTCAAAGGGAATTTATCTTAGACAATGTAAAACATGCAAATGAAGAAGCAGAGAAAGCTAAAAAAGTTGCTGAGACTGCAGGTGAGATAAAAACTAAAATATACTCAGAATTTCTTGGAATACTTGCCATTTTTACAGCATTAACATTTTCAATGATGGGATCAATTCAACTTTTAGGTAATGTGTTTAATAGCGTTAAAGGTTTAGACGACGATGCTCTAGGATTCGCTATGATAACAAGTTCAGTTTATTTGTTAGTTATTTATTTACTTATTATAGTTATGTTTGTTGGGGTAAAGAAAATTATAGGAAATGGTAATGACTATGAGTTTAATCCAAAAGTTACAAAGTTAGTTTTTGGAGTAGTTATAGTGTTATTTTGCTTAGGATTATGGTTTAAAACTTTTTAAATGAATTCGTCTAAGACGTCTACTTTATGTAGGCGTTTTAATTTCTTTACAGATATTTTTTAATTAAGGCTACTTCTGCCAGTTGTAGGAGAATTTTGTGTGCTATAATAATAAAGGCAAAAAATTAATAAATGAATTAATATGTATTTGTAAAGTCACGCCTTGCCAGCGTGGCTTTTTTTGTTTTTGTTAATACCCCACTCTATAAGTGATTTATGATATATTTAAAAAGGCAAAATAAAATGATCTAAAACCTTTTTATTTCTATACACACTAGCTTCGCCTTGCCAGCGGGCTTTTTATTTGCGTATATTCAGAAGTAATGATAAAATATTATTTATATTTTTTTCATAAAATTTACTCACTGTCCTCAACCTTGGTTGGGGATTTTTTGTTATAATAAAAATGTCGGACACAAACCTTTTACCAGATTACACACGTCTGACATCGTTCCCTTACGAGATTGTGGGAGCTTTTTTTCATAAATATAAATATGATATAATAATATTAGTCGATAAGGTGTCTGTGCGCAGCCCTTTGGGGAAAATCTTAAATGATTTATCAACCTTGGTTTAGGCCTTGGCTGTTTTTATGATATAGACCGTGTTTCGCCTCTGCTTTGCATGCGTACCAGTACGCGGTCGTCAAGGTTCTTTAGCTTAGTTGGTTAAAGTCCTCCGCTCATAACGGAGTTAGCGCTGGTTCGAATCCAGCAAGAACCATATGAAAAGATTTGAATTTATTTATAAATTACTTGCGACTTTGTTTATTGTATTAGCGATATTTCTTCAGTATTTTACAGAATATAAACCTGTAAGTCGTATAATACTGGTCGTTATTTTAATAACTGTTTTGATTCGGTCATTTTTTCCGAACCATGAAAAATAAGGTTTATGCTATAATAAACGTCTGTTCTTAATAGGTAAGTCCCTGCTTCGGTGGGGATTTTTTTGTGCTAAAAAAAGAGCTTATAAAGCTCCGTAATATATTAAAGTCACCATTCTTCATCATAAGAATCACGATAACGTTCATCTATTGAATCTTTAATAAGCTGTTCTTCAGTAAATTTCTTTAGAGCCTCAGTCAGCTCTCCAGTAGCAAATGCACTCCACTTCATCATTCCTCTATCATGGTAATTACGAATAGATTCATAAGGACTATAAGAACGATCAACCATAAATCACTCCTTTACAAAAATATTGATTTATTCAATATTATATATGAAAAAACACTAAAAATACAATGATTAAAATTGGGTTATCCAATAAATAAAAAAATAAAAAAGCCGTATATATTTAATATACAGCGCCTTGCCTGATAAAAATTAGTTACGTTTTTTACTACGTTTTATATGAACTCTATTGAATCCTATTGAACCTCGTTTATTCATAAATCCTAATAGACTGCGTTTTATGAACTTTATTTGACTTTATTGATATACTATGTAACAATTAAGCATTATGACAAGAAAAAATATACTAAAAGCACAACGAATCGTAGTAAAAATTGGTACAAGCTCGTTGATTTTACCGAATGGGAAGATAAATTTATCAAATATAGATGAACTGGCTTTTGTGTTGTCCGATATAAATAATAAGGGGTATGAAGTTATCTTAGTAACTTCAGGAGCTATCGGAGCAGGGTTAAACGTCCTTGGGATGAATGAACGTCCAAAAGATATTGCACAGCAACAAGCCTTAGCAAGTATTGGTCAAGTAGAGTTGATGAGTCTTTACACGCAAATGTTTCGTCGTTATTCTCAAAAAGTGTCACAGCTTTTATTAACACGGGATGTTACCGATTTTCCACTGAGCTCAAATAATGCTGAAAATGCCTTGAAGGCGCTGCTCTCTCTGGGAATCATCCCTATTATCAATGAAAATGATGCTATAGCTGTCGATGAAATGGATCACCAAACAAAATTTGGCGACAATGACAAGCTGGGAGCGATTGTTTCAAAGCTTGTGGATGCTGATTTACTCATTATGCTTTCTGATATTGATGGACTTTATAATAAAAACCCCAATATTTATGATGATGCTAAAATATTTAAAGAAATCCATGACATTACGGATGAATTACGACAAATGGCGGGCGGAGCCGGGAGTCGTTTTGGTACAGGCGGGATGACCTCTAAGCTTGCCGCTGCAGAAATTTTATTTGAGAACAAGCAGGAGATGGTTCTGACCAATGGTGAACGCATCCGTGAAATAAAGGATATTATTGCTGGACAGGAAATCGGGACTTATTTTCACCAAAAAATTGAGAAAGAAGATGCAAGATGATTGAAGATTTAGGAGTAAAAGTCAAAGCGGCGAGCAAAGAAGCAGCAAAACTATCTGCTGCAACAAAAAACAACTTTCTGCTTTTCCTAGCAGATACTCTCATTCAAAACACAAGCCGGATTATTTTTGAGAATGAGAGGGACCTACTTAAAGCAAAAGAACATGGCATTTCGGATATTATGGTAGATCGTTTACGATTGACGCCAGAAAGAATCTCGGATATGGCACTTGGGTTACGTCAAGTGGCAGACTTACCTGATCCTATCGGCCAAGTTTTACAAGGCTTCACAAATCTTGATGGGCTAAAAATTGTCCAAAAACGTGTGCCACTCGGTACGGTTGGGATGATTTTTGAGAGCCGCCCAAATGTGACAATTGACGCCTTTTCACTTTGTTTTAAAACAGGGAATAGTGTTCTCTTACGCGGTGGTTCAGACGCCATACATTCTAATACAGTCTTAGTTGAAATTATTAAAGAAAGCTTACGTAAGCAAGGAATTAACTCCAGTATCGTAGAGCTTCTCACGGATACCAGTCATGCAGAAGCAGAAAAGATGATGCAGGCTGATCAATTTTTAGACGTACTTATTCCTCGAGGTTCTGCTCGATTGATTAACCGTGTAAAAGAAAAAGCAACAGTTCCTGTTATTGAAACGGGAGTTGGAAACTGTACCATTTATGTTGATGAAACTGCTGATTTAGACATGGCTACAAAAATAGTCGTCAATGCTAAAACACAGCGACCAAGTGTTTGTAATGCCGCTGAAAGTCTCGTGGTACATGCACAAATCGCTGCTGAATTTTTACCTAAATTGCAGAAAGCTTTGAAAAAAGCACATGAGGTTGAGTTTAGAGCGGATGAACGTGCCTTGAAAATTCTCCAAGCTTGTGCTGGAAGCTTAGCAATTACCGTTCAAGAAGAAGATTTTGGTACAGAGTACTTAGACTATATTATGTCAGTTAAAACGGTTGACAATTTAGATGAAGCAATTGAACATATTAATCAATATTCGAGTCGTCATTCAGAAAGTATCGTAACTAAAGATTACTTTAACGCTCAAAAATTTCAAGAGGAGATTGATGCAGCGGCAGTCTATGTAAACGCATCGACACGATTTACAGATGGATTTGTCTTCGGACTTGGTGCTGAAATTGGGATATCCACTCAAAAACTCCATGCACGCGGGCCAATGGGACTAGAAGCTTTGACTTCAAGTAAATATCTAATTGACGGAAATGGTCAAATCCGCTAATATTTTTAACTAAAGAACGGTCTTCTAGGACCGTTCTTTTATTACAAAAAAGTAAGGAATCAGTTAAGCAAAAAAAGATAAAATAGAAAGAAAAATGAGTATAAGAATTTGATATTTCTTAGCTCGAGAGATTGAAGCTTGCTTAAATATAAGGAGTACATATGAAAAAAAGAGCGCAGAAGAGAAAGAAAGGAATCGATATGTTAGGTGTGACATTTTTTGTTTTTATTGCTGCGGTAATTGGAGTTTTATGTGTTGCTTTATATTATCAACAGACCAAGGCAAGCCCTGGCGAGCCAAGTACGCGCGTGATTAAAAAAACAGAAGAGCAACTAAAGTCAGAGCTTACCATTTACCCAACACTGTATGTTACTGGCTCAAGTGGCAGTCCTAAAAACAACATCAGTCATTTAGTTCAAGCAGTAACCAATAAAAATAATGCCGCAAAACCAGGCCTCACTGTAATTGCAGAAACAGGAAACAAATATAAATTAAGAATTACTGGAAAAATTGATGCTAGTAATAAATATCCAGCTATTGCTGTTGGGACAGATCATGGAACAAATAATCACGAAATCTATCAGTATGCGATAAAAGCTACAATAGAATATCTAGCGGCACACTATAATGTCCCTTGGTATAATATTTTAGGCTATTCTTCGGGAGCAGGTGGAGCTATGCGGTTTTTGATCAATTACTCGCAAGATAAAAATTTACCTCCCGCTAAAAAGTTTGTTGCCTTAGATGGTGAATTTAATCGCAAAGAAAAATTAAGAGCCAACGAGACCATGGAAAGCTTGTATCAAAATGGTCCCGAAAACAAAAGCGCTGATTATAACTATTTTGAGAAAAATTATTCAAAAATGGATAAGGGCATCCATGTCTATCTCATGGCTTTAGATACGCCTGTCGGCTCTGACTTTGATGGCGTTCTCCCGTGGTCGGATCTCTTTTCTGTTTATAACCTCTTTGAAAAAAATGACAATATAACGGAAAAATTCACCTATACAAATAGCCCAGGAGAACGCTATTCTCACGGTTCGATTTGTAAAATGCCTGCAGCACAAGACTATATCGAGAAGGTTTTCTACCATTCAACTTAACTTACCAAAATGTAAGTTTACAGACAATTTAATTATAGTACAATCATATATTATGAATAGAAAATATAAAAAATTATTCATCTTTTTGAGAAAGACACTGTTTTACTTCGTAGTTATTTTAATTCTACTTTATCTTTATTCTTATAGTAAAACAGGAGGCGCACACTTTATCTACAACGAATTTTAGAAAGGAGATGTCATGAACATTTTTCACGAAATTTTATCCGGAGCAACAAAATATCCGGAGCGTTTAGCGATAGTCGAACACGACCAAGATTATACTTATCGTCAATTGCTTGATGCAGCATCACAGGTAGCTCAAAAAATATCTGCAATGCCCATCTCCCAACGTCCAATTATTGTATTTGGTAAAAACGGATTTTTATCATTAGCTACACTACTCGGTGTTTCACTTACAGGGAGGGCCTATATTCCTGTAGATGCCCATACACCTTTTGAGAGAACGCAGCTGATTAAACAAGCCGCAAACCCCTCTTTAGTCATACATACAGTGGAACTTGAAGAGAAGTTTTCCCAACTTTTTACATCAAGAATATCTTATACTGAATACCAAGAAAATATCGATTTCGATTTTTCACAGATTGACAGTCGTCAAGCTGTGAGCGGAGAGGATATTAACTACATTATCTATACTTCGGGCACAACGGGACTTCCAAAAGGTGTCGCAGTAACACATAATAACTTACTTAGCTTCACTAAATGGATGAATAAGGATTTTTCTATAATCGAAAATAATCACTTTCTGTCTCAAGCACTATATAGCTTTGATCTATCAATTTTCAGTTTATATCCTAGCTTGACAACAGGTGGGACCTTGATTTCACTTAGTCAAGAGGAGACAACGAATTTCAAAAAACTTTTTGAACGACTTAATTCAAGTACAATCAATACCTGGGTTTCTACTCCATCCTTTATCGAAATATGCCTGCTTGATCCATCATTTGTCGAAGAAAATCATCCAGATTTACAGCAATTCATTTTTTGTGGCGAGGAATTAACGCACAAAACAGCATCGAAGCTGCTCGACAAGTTCCCACATGCAAAAGTTTGGAACACTTATGGACCAACCGAAGCTACAGGTGCTATTACAAGTATTCAAGTTGATAAAACAATCCTTCAGGACTATAAGCGCTTGCCTATTGGCACTGCAAAGCCAGGAGTTGAAATTCAAATCATTGATGATGAAATTATTATTATTGGGGATTCTGTAGCACAGGGATATTTTGAAAATTCGGAGAAGACAGCAGAAGTCTTCTTTGATTATGAAGGCAAGAAGGCGTATCATACAGGAGATTCAGGCTATTTTGATGAAAATTCGGTCCTTAACTATAATGGTCGTATCGACTTTCAAATAAAATTCAATGGTTTTAGGATTGAGTTGCAGGATATTGAAGCTCATTTATATGAAATTGCTGAGATTGAAAAAGCATTAGTGGTGCCTCAAGAAAATGCTGCACATAAAGTAACAGGATTAATAGCGGTCATCCATTCTTCTTTAAGTTTTGAAACTAAGGCTGAAGAACGCGCATTTAATAAAAAAATCAAGGCACAACTTTCAAATACAATTATGGATTATATGATGCCAACTAAATTCATTTATCTTGATGATTTCCCGCTTACTCCCAATGGAAAAATTGACCGAAAGGCCTTAACCAAACAAGTCCTTGGAGGTAAGAACTAGTGGAACCATATGCAACACCTTTTTATTTTGTGATTTTAGGGTTAGCACTGCTTCCACTTGTCATGGCACACGCCTACGGAAAAAAATGGATGGGCTATCAAGTCATCTTGACCATTGCTTTTCTCTGGATCAGTTTCGGCGGTAAAGTCAGTCTTTGGTCCCTTCTGGGTTTTGGGATTTTTGAAACAACTTTAATCAAGCTTTACGAGCACTATCGAAAACTCCAAAACAAAACTTGCGTGTTCGTTTTAGCAGTGATTGCATCGTTACTACCTTTAATAATCGTTAAGGTGACACCCTTATTGGACCCGATGCACCCACAATCTATCCTTGGTTTTTTAGGAATATCTTATGTGACCTTTAAAACTGTAAGTGTAATTCTTGAGTTACGCGATGGCCTGATTAAAGAAGTTCCCTTAAAGGAATATCTCTATTTTCTATATTTCTTTCCCACCATTTCGTCAGGGCCAATTGATCGTTTCCGACGTTTCCAAAAAGAGCTCGAAGCGCCACTGACAGATAAGTATTCAGAGTATTTAGGAAAAGGAATTTTCTATATTTTCCAAGGTTTCCTATATAATTTCATCATTTCTTATCTGATCTCACATTATTTTCTGCATGATTTAGCGATAAAAGCAACATTGCATCCCAATTTGTGGAATATGATGGGGAGCATGTACGCTTACGGTTTTTATCTCTTTTTCAACTTTGCAGGTTATTCTCTTTTTGCGATGGGCGTTTCTTTGATTATGGGATATAAAATTCCTATTAACTTCAATAAACCCTTTCTCGCAAAAAATATTAACGACTTTTGGCAACGCTGGCATATCTCTTTATCATTCTGGTTCAGAGACTTTGTCTTTATGCGTTTAGTAAAGTGGATTATGGTTAAAAAATGGTCCAAAAATATGGTAACCATCTCAAACGTGGGTTACTTAGTAAACATGTTCATTATGGGATGCTGGCATGGTTTAACGTGGTACTATATCTTATATGGTGTTTATCATGCCTGCCTGATGATCATTTATGATGCCTGGAAGCGAATGAAGAAGAAACACAAATGGAATATTCCTGATAATATGTGGACACGTGGAGCTGCAATATTTATCACTTTTAATGCCGTTATGGTCAGTTTCCTTATCTTTTCAGGAATCCCTAATTATGCTATAATGCATGCAATCAATGGACTTGGTAGTCCTTTACCTAATTTTTAGACAATAATAGAAGAAAGAAGAATAAATATGAAAAATGAAGTATTAAATATCATTGAAGAAGTTGCTGGCACAGATGAGTTTCGTGAAGATTTAGATATGGATCTTTTTGAAGAAGGCATTCTTGACTCTATGAGAGCCATTATGCTTATTGTCGAGCTTGAAAATGCCTTTAGTTTAAGTTTACCACCTTCTGAAATGGATCGTGACGACTGGAATACAGCAAATAAAATTGCCGATCGTATCAAGGAAAAGATGGATGAAGAAAGATAAGGTACTTCAAGAACTCGCGCCTTTGGTTGCGGCCCTTACTTTGCTAGCGATACTCATCTTTTCTCCTCTCACTGTTTTCCCTAAGTTTAATAAGCATGAACTTGATGAGTTTGCGACTGATCCTAAGAATCGGACAGGCTTTGTAAGCTATGCGATTAAATCACAAGCATTCTCTAATCCGCATTATCTGCCAATTTTAGGTTCTTCTGAGCTGGAACATATTGATCCTTTTCATCCAAGTAGTTTCTTTATGAAAAATAATAAAAGTTTTACGCCTTTTCTAGCAGGTCAACCCGGAACCCAATCCTTAACACACTTTTTCTATCTGAATTCTGTTGAAAAGCAATTGCATAACCGTAAGATTGTTTTTATCATCAGTCCACAATGGTTTACACGTAAAGGTATTGGTACACCTGAGTTAAGTCAATTTGTTTCTAAAGGTGAAATATATGCGTGGTTACAATCTGCCTCACCAAAAGATGTCGCGACACAAAAACTCGCTCAACGCCTCTTGAATTTCAAAGATTTTCCTGAGGATATTGTTGTTACTCATGCACTAAAAGCTCTAGCAAATGGTAAAAAAATCGACAGTATAAATCAGATTTCAATTAAACTTGCAAATCAGTTCTGGACGAAACAAGATTCTCTTTTTACGGGCTTATCAAAGCTCAGCGGTAGGCAAGAAAATTCATACGAAAAGATAGAGCGAATCAGTAAACAATTACCAAACACAAAAGATTTTGAAAAACTGGATCAAGCAGCATACGAACGAGGAGCTGCAAATTCAGCAAATAATGAATTTCAAATTGTTGACCATGTGTGGTCAAGAAATCTTCAAAAGGTCTTTAAAGAACGTAAAGGTGTGATGAAGGAAGTGAGTTACCTGAGAAGTCCGGAATATCTTGATTTTCAACAGCTTTTAAATCAATTTGCAAAAAATAATAATGATGTGCAGTTCGTTATTCCACCTGTAAATGGAGCATGGTACCAGTATACAGGGCTCTCTTATGACATGTTACAGGAGTTTAGCGCAAAAATTAAATATCAACTTAACAGCCAAGGTTTCCATCACATTTATGACATGACAAATAAATTCAACGAAAAGTACTATATTGGAGACACTATCCACTTGAATAATCGTGGTTGGGTGGCTTTAGATAAAAAAATCGAAGAATTTATGAAACATCCGACTAAAACAGAATATAAGATCGACAATGCTCAATTTTTTAGCACAGAATGGGCCAATGGAGATAAGGAAGTTTCTCTTAATAGATAAAAAATAAATTAAAAAACGACAATATTCAATTGTCGTTTTTTGTTTGTCCGATTTCTTGGACATGTTCTCATTATTTATGACAGAAAATGCTTAATTTACTCTATTTTATTTTATGGAGTTAAAAATCGTCTACTCAATCTAATATTAAAAACATTTGGACTTATCCCTCTATCTTTGTATTATTAAATTAGGAGAAAGAGAAAAAATTTAAAGTAATTATCATTTTACTTTAATGTTTAATCTTTTTTAAACTAAAGAAAAAGGAGGGAAACGAAATGTTGCAAACAAAGTGACATCTATTTTTGATTTTTTCTAAAAAAGTTCATTAATTCAAAATAAAAAGGAGTAGAAACATGAAAACTTTAAGACAAGTATTGAAAGGGCTTGTGTTGGCGATAGTACTTTCGGTATTAATTATCTCCGGGATGCGATTAAAAAATACCTTGAGTCGAGTGAGTGCGGATAGAGTTGATAAGAAAACAGATCAAAAAGTGGCACCCATACGAGATAAGAATAACAACACAGCTCAAATTTTAGAAAAAGAGGCATGGTGGACAGATCAAGAAGCTTATGAAGCTAACTTACTTTTAAAAGTGAACGGTTCAAGTCTCTCTGGGCCGATGGATGTCGTTTTTGTTTTAGACCGCTCAGGTAGCATGGACATGACTTATACCGATAATGCTAATGCGACAGGTTATGAAGGATATCCTTTATTCTCCAGCTCTTGCTTAAACCAGGAACATTTCTACCTTGAACCACTTCATGAAGGACAGGAACCCGAAGCAAACGCAGATAAATCAAAAGTTTATGAGAATAGTGATAACACCCTCACAGTTTATAACGCGGATGTTGATAAATGGGAAGTGATTGGGACTACACCGGTTCATCTTTTTGAGCAATTTACTCAAAGTACAGCCAAGTATATTCCTTACCATTTCAAGAAGGAAGGTGAAAAATTTGTACGTATCAGTCATTGGGATGCTACAGCTAAAGTAGCTGGGAAAGCACTGCCTGGTGTTTGGGTACATGGCGATGAAGATGAAGGTTGCTATGATCGATGGATGCTATCAAAAGAAGCTATTTCGGAAGTGACCGATAAGTTACTCCAAGAACATCCTGAAAATAGAGTGGCTCTGGCACCATTTTCAATTCGAGATTCATCAATGGTTACCCATTTAAATTATAATTCACAACGAATGAAAAATTTTAGAGATAATCTTGTTTTAAAAAATAATGAACATGGCTACTTTGGCCCAAGTACGGGAACAACCATTGAAGTAGACGACTCAATCGGTGGCAACTATAATTCTACTGTCGGTTAGAAGGATAATATTGCTGAAAATAGAGCAGCCATTGATGATATGCTTCCTCGTCTGTTTACAACACCCCAAACAGACTATCAATACGGATTGAGTATGGCATATAATTTGCTTCAATCACGCAGTGATGAAGCTAAGGCAACAAAAGGTGCGATGGACGTTTTCTTATCAGATGGTGTTCCACAAAGTACTGCAACAATGCGAGCTGGCTGGTCAGGTGGCGGTCCCATTGTATCTTTTGGGCAAACAGATGGTAGAATTCTAGCAATGTCCGCAGCTATTACAAGTGATGAACCTGTAGAAGTAGAAGGCGCACCAACAGGGACATATCAACGTCACGATATCGACCCCAATTATCTGAAACTCATTGAGGGAACAACCTATGAAGTTGCTGGAATGGGCGCAGAAATGCTGACAGTAGATTATATGGCTAACAGTGCCATCTTAAAAACAATGGCAAACGACCCACAAAATTATTTTGAGGTTCCAGCTGATAATGTTGGTGCAGGAAAAACGTACTTGACTGATTTGCTGCTTAATTCTACGCTCTTCCCAGGTGGGCGTGATTCTGTTCTTAGAGATAAAGTGAGTCAATATTATTATGTCCCAGAAAACGCCACTCTGCCTCAAGGTGTCACGATTGAAGGAAACTATGAGGACAAAGGTGAAGAACAGACGATTGTCTGGGAGTTAGGCGATCTTTATGATTATAGTCCTGATGGCTACCCATCTGTAAATATTCCGCTGGTATTAAAAGAAGAATATCGTCAGGTTTCACAGGATACTTACTACCCAACAAATGCAGATACAAGCGATAAAGCCAAGGATATTTTGGATCCTGAACGAGGAATTGACGATGAAGATACAGGCGCAAAGCTCTATTATACAGACCCTCATAATCAAAAACGTTATGATACTATTGGCACACCAAAGCTTGCTGTTAAGCCGGATACAGTAAAAAGTACTCGTTACCAAATCCAAGCTGAAAAACTATTGAGCGGACGTTCTCTTTTAGCGGGAGAGTTTACTTTCGAGTTGCTAGACAGTGCAGGAAAAGTTATTCAAACCGTACACAATGATGCTTCAGGCAAAATAGAATTTTCACCAATCACTTACACAAGTACGGGAGATTATGATTATACAGTGAGAGAGAGGGGGGGGGGGGTTGGATAAGACCATTGACTATGATGCTGCCAATTATAAAGTTACTGTTAGCATCAAGGAAGAAGCAGGGATCCTTGTTGCTACAGCTACAGGAGATGCAGCGATACAGTTTAAAAACAGTTATCAACCACTTGGTACAGAAATTCATTTGCAAGCAACCAAAGAACTTGTCGGAAAGAAACTGACAGATCAGGAGTTCACGTTTGAATTAGTCAATGCTTCAAATCAAGTTATTCAAACGGCCAAAAATGATGCTTTAGGACAGATTCGATTTGATAAGCTAGCTTATACAAAAACAGGAAGCTACGATTACACGATTCGTGAAAAGGCTGGAGTAGATCCTCAAATTACCTACGATACTAAATCCTATAAGATTCATGTTGAAGTAGTAGACCAAAAAGGAAAATTTGTTGCATCTATAAGTTACAAACAAAAACCACAGTTTAAAAATATCTATCTTGAAGAAAAAAAATCATCTTCTAAAGATGATGGAAACAAGAACTTGGTTGAAAAGGTGGAACCACAGAAAAAAGTCTTACCAAAAGCAGGAGAGTTTAACAAGACAGCTGCTATTGTCACTGGGCTTGGTTTAATTTTAATGGTATTGGCAATCTTCTGGGCAAGAAAATTTAGAAAGAATAGAAAATAGAAATGTGTAAAAAGACTAGTATTAACTAGTCTTTTTTATATTTATTATGATAAAGATTATTCTACAGTTTCTACAATCTCACTCAAACTTTGACGCTTTTTATTAGGAATTTCCGTTGCTCGATAACCAAAACCTGCCATATATGCGACACCAAATTCTTCTAAATCAATTAGTCCTTTTTCAGATAAATAATTTTCAACAGCATCGATATTAAAACCTTCGATAGGACAACTATCAATGCCTAGAAAAGAAGCAGTAGTCATCATATTTGCTAATGGGATATATGTTTGTTTTACCGCCCAATCATATTTTGCCTTGTCATCAGATAGTTTAAAATCTTCTGCCTGAAATTTTTTGAAAAATTGGCTTTGGGGTGAGTTTTCAGAATAAGGGAGCTCTAAAACATCTTCAACAATATGTTTGACATGGCTACTGTCATAAGAAACCCCTTTTTTAGCTAGAGCGATAATAAATTTATCTGCTCCATCTAGGCTATTTACTGCTCCCCAAGCCCGGCTTTTCAAGTCTTCCCGTATTTCTTTGTTCTCGATGACGAGAAATTTCCAAGGTTCATAGCCAAATGAACTTGGAGATAGACGCGCAGCCTCAAGGATTGTTGCCCAATCTTGAGCAGCAATTTTTTTACTTCTATCGAATTTTTTTGTTGCAAAACGATTAGTGTGTGCCTTTAATATCATATTTCTTAATTGTTCTTGATTCATTTTTGTCTCCTTTTTGAGAACGATTGTTCTCATAAAACTAAAAATATTAATACTCCGAATCACTCAGAATATTTTTATATTTTATAGAATTGATAGTGTTGTTTTAATAATATTTTCAAGCTCTGTCCGGCTCGTCTCGGAGCGTACAAGTACCCGAATGCCAATTAAAGCATTGTTTAAATAGCTTGCTAAAATACGTGTATCAATATCAGCAGCTAATTCACCTTTTTCCTTCGCTTGATTTAGCAAAAGCACAAAAAAACTTTTTGTCTTTTCTAAAAAATGTTGAACTTGATCAGCAATATCACCATCACGTAAGGCGAGCTCAATTGCCGAATTTACAAAAAGACAACCTTTACGACATTCTTCTTTTGGAAATGCTGAGTCCTTAAAAATTGCTTCAAACTTTTCTCGAATACTAATACTTTTAGCAGTAATCAAAACATAATTTTGACTCATATCTTGATCATACTTATTTAAGATTTTGAGATAAAGTTGGCGTTTATCACCGTAAGTATCATAAATACTTCTTCGATGGATACCTAGATGATCAACTAAATCTTGAACAGAAGTATGTTCATAACCTTTTTCCAAGAAAATATCTGTTGCTCTATCTAAAATCACATCGTAGTCAAACTCTTTGGCTCTAGGCAAAATATTCTCCTTTCTATAAATAGTAGAACGTTCATTCTAATAATAACAGAAAGATATATCTGATGCAAGTTTGTTGAATTTTTGCATAAAAGATAAAAATTTTAAGACTAAAAATAAAAGTCAAAATGGTATATTTTTCAATAAAATAATACAGAGAATATTATTTTATTATGTTTTAAATAGTTTGCATGATAAACTAGTAATAAGTACTCTTAAAAAAGATAAGTATTTTAATAAAAACTAAAAGAATTATGGGGGAATTATAATGAACTGGTTTCAATTATCAAAAGTAGATATATTAAAGAAGCTCCAAGTAGAAGAGGATGTTGGATTAGCAGAAGAGGAGCGCAAAAAAAGATTATCAGAAAATGGTTTTAACTTATTATCTGGAGAAAAAACTGAGGGAAAATTAAAAAAGTTTTTCAAACACTTCAATGATTTATTGATTTATGTATTGCTCGTAGCTGCACTACTTAAAGGAGTTAGTCAAGACTATATCGATATGTTTATCATTTTAATCGTTGTGGTTATAAATGCATTGATTGGTTATATCCAAGAGTCAAAAGCAAGCAACTCCTTAGACGGCCTGACGAGTTTAATGGGAACAGAGGCGACAATCGTCATTAGCGGTGAGAAAAAAGTTGTTTCGACCGATTCTTTAGTAAAAGGTGACATTGTTTTACTGAACTCAGGAGATATTATTCCTGCTGACGTAAGAATTTTAGAAGCGTATAATTTAGTTGTAGATGAAGCAATGCTAACAGGGGAATCAACCCCTGTACAGAAAAATGCTGATTCCATATCAACGGAAGTAGACTTAGCAGACCGTGTCAATATGGGCTATTCAGGTTCTTTAGTGAACAGCGGAAGTGGTAAAGCGGTTGTTGTTGAAACAGGTGACAACACAGAGATAGGGAAAATTAGTGTCCACCTGAAAGAGGTTGGTGTGACAGAAACGCCTTTAATTAAAAAGATGAAATATTTGAATAAACAAATATTTTTTATACTTTTAATACTCATCGTTTCATTAGTTGTTTTCAGTTTCTTTCACCGGGATTTCACGTTTGAAGAAGCAACTTCCTGGATTATTTCACTGGCAGTGTCCTCAGTACCTGAAGGATTGCCAGCAGTCCTTTCAATTATTTTATCTCTGGGTGTCACGCGCATGTCTGCAAAGAAAGCCATCATTAAAAAGATGCCAGCAGTTGAGACATTGGGAAGTATGGAAATTATCTGTTCCGATAAAACTGGTACCCTGACTAAAAATGAAATGTCAGTTTTGACAGTCCTGACTAAGAAAAAGATATTTGAAAAAAATCAAACGGAACAATGGAAAGATGACCTTAATATCTTTAATGAAGATTACCAACTCAAGAAGCTGGTTGAAACTGCTATTTATTGTAATGATACAAAAATCGATTATCATAATGGGCAAAGGACTGTGATTGGTAATCCGACCGAAGCAGCCTTACTAGAGTGGGCTTCTCACATGGAAACTACTCAAGATGAAAAGGTGCTGTATAAAATTCCGTTTGATTCCTCATACAAATATATGGCGACTCTAGTTGATGTAGATAATCAACGCTTTATTTACTTAAAAGGAGCACCAGATGTTTTACTTGGAATGGTAGATTATCAATTTGGCGATAACACAACAGAAAAAATTGACCCCAAACTATGGGATAAAATGATATCGAATCAAGCCAAAAAAGGTCAGCGTATACTCGCTACGGCTATGAAAGAAGTTTCTTCGAATCAAAAAACAATTACACATGAAGATTTGAAAGAGAATATGGTTCTTGTTGGAATGTATGGTATCATTGACCCACCAAAACCATCTGCAATAGAAGCAATTAAAAAGAGCCACCGTGCTGGTATTTCCGTTAAGATGATTACCGGAGATCATAAAGATACAGCTGTTGCAATAGCGAAAGAAATTGGTCTAAAAAATACGGACAGAGCCATTACTGGTAAAGACATCGAAACGATGACAGACCAAGAGCTATCCGAAGTTGTACTTAAAAATGATGTTTTTGCGAGAACTACGCCAGAACATAAATTGCGATTAGTAAGTGCTATAAAAGCGCATGGCAAAATTGTTGGTATGACAGGAGATGGTGTGAATGATGCTCCAGCTCTTAAAAAAGCAGACATTGGTATCGCAATGGGGCAAAAAGGAACACAAGTTACAAAAGATGCTGCAGATATGGTTTTGGCAGATGATAATTTTGCTACCATTTCAGATGCAGTACGCGAAGGAAGACGTGTCTATGATAACTTAAAAAACACAATTTACTTTTCTTTACCAACAGCATTTGCTCAAGGTTTGTTAGTTGTGGTATCCATATTAATTGATCGTCCATTACCATTGACGTCAATCCAAATTCTGTGGTTAAATATGGTCACAACAATTACACTTTCTTTTGCATTAGGTTTCGAAAAAGAAGCCCCTGATGTCATGGACAAACCTCCTCGCGATCCAAATGAAAATATTTTAAGTCGTTATGCTATCTTTAGAATGTTCTATGTTTCTATACTCTTAGCTGCTTTGGGCTTTTTAGTCAATAATATTGTTATATCTATGGGTGCAGCAACACCTGTAGCCCAAACTACTCTTTTAATGACCCTCGTTTTCGGACAAGTGTTTTACATGATAAATTGTCGAAGTATATCCAAGTTCTCTATCGACCAAAACATGTTTAAAAATCGTGTGTTGTGGTTATCATTGTTTATTTTATTGGTGCTACAACTTGCTATTGTCTATATCCCAACAATTAGTAACGCTTTAGGTACGACAAACATCGGGATTCATAATCTTCTTTATGCATCCTTAGCTGGATTAACAGTTTTCGTCGTAGTAGAGCTAGAAAAATTTATTTCACATCGTCTCTTTAGAAATTTAGCATAGAAAAAATTTATCACTTTCGATGAATATCAAAATAAAAAAGCTAGTGAATAACTCAATTCATTAGCTTTTTTTAGACTAATCTCGCTTCATGTATAACAGTGGATAGGATTTCCTTGCTCATCGAACTCCGTTCTCTTATAGACTTCAAAGCCCATATATTCATAAAACCCTCTTGCGCGTGGATTTTGTTCATTCACAGCAAGATCATTAATGGAGTATTTAGTGATTCCATATTCGAGGAGTTTCTTGCCAAAGCCTCTATCTCTTTCACCAGAGGCAATAAAAAGCATCTCTAGATGATGATCGACAATACCCATAAAACCAACTGGCGTATCTTTATCGTTTTTTAAGAGAATTAAACGAGGGATTTCCTTTAGTGCTTGAGGCACATACTTTTTAATATCACTTATTTCATTATCTGAAAGGAAGAGGTGTGTTTCTTTTACAGAACTTTCCCAAATCACCAATAACTTTTCTACTAAATCTTCAGTTCTATCTTTTAAATCAATATCTATAACTTTCAATTTAACTATGCTCCTTAATACTTTACTAAGCTAATCCTAACACATGAAGTTCCTTATTTCAATTTATGGCATGACTAGAGTCTTTCTTTAGAAGATGTTTTTTGTGTTCAATTATATTATATATATTTATACTAATTTTTATATTATGGTATAATATTCAATAAGATTAAAAAATAGGAGTTCTTGAAATTATGGAAAAAACCTTTATCCCAAAAGACTACAAATCAATACTGGATGTTTATGATACTCAAACAGCTATTGGATTTATTAAACGTTGTTTTGAAGAAGCGCTAACAGGAAGTTTAAAACTAAAAAGAGTATCAGCCCCACTTTTTGTTGATGATCATTCGGGTTTAAATGATAACTTAAGTGGAAACGAACGGCCTGTAAAATTTGATGTACCAGTTTTAAATTATAATGGAGAAATCGTACATTCCTTAGCTAAATGGAAAAGAGCCGCTTTAAAACAATATGATTTTCATGTTGGCAACGGGCTTTACGCAGATATGAATGCCATTAGACGTGACGAAGAGTTAGATAATCTTCATTCAATTTATGTAGACCAATGGGACTGGGAGCGAGTGATTTCAAGAGAACAACGAAGCCTTGATTACCTAAAAGAAACCGTTCAAAATTTAGTGAATGCTATCGCAGAAACATCAAGTCGTTTACATACCAAATATCCAAAAGTAGAAACAGTCATAAATACAAATGTTTCCTTTATTACAAGTCAAGAATTAATAGATCTTTATCCCAAATTAACAGCAAAAGAAAGAGAAAATGTTTACGTTAAAGAACATCCGACTACCTTTATCTTACAAATTGGTGATATCTTAAGCCACGGTGAACCACATGATCAGCGGGCACCAGACTATGATGATTGGTCTTTAAATGGTGACTTACTTTTCTGGCATGAACCTTTAGGATGCGCAATGGAATTATCGAGTATGGGCATTCGTGTAGATGATAAAGCTTTACTTACACAATTGGAAAAGGCCAATGCCAACGATCGTTTAGCATATCCTTTTCATCAGCAAATACTCAATAATGAATTACCATTAACCATTGGTGGAGGTATTGGACAAAGCCGTATGTGTATGTTATTACTGAGCAAAGTACATATCGGTGAAGTACAAGTTTCTTTATGGGATGAAGAAACACTTAATGCTTGTAAAGATAAGGTCTTTTTACTATAAAAAAACACCAAGTGGTGTTTTTTTAGTTTGTAAACAAAAATACTCATTTTTTAAAAAACAACAAATATAAAGCGAAAAACACCAAAAAAATATCGAAAAACAACAAAAAGATATTGACAAGCATTTTCTAATAATATATAATACAAAAATAAAGTAAAGGAGATCCTAAAATTAGTATTTATATATTTTATATATAGAGAATTTACTAGTTAAAAGTTAAAAATAAATACGCGAGGAGAGTAAGTTAATTATATTTTCCACAATAGAGAAGTATTTACATATAAAGCTCCCCCGCCAAAGGTATATACCTAAATAACAGATATAAATATAAAGGAAAAATAATATGCATATATTAGAATTAAGAAACATAAAGAAATCTTATTTTCTTGGTAAAGAGGAATTCCCTGTTCTAAGAGGAATTAATCTAGATTTTGATAAGGGTGAATTTATTAGTTTACTTGGTGAGTCCGGAGGTGGTAAATCCACTTTGATGAATATAATTGGAGGGCTAGATAGAAACTATGATGGAGATGTTATTGTTGACGGTATCCCTCAAAAAAGAAAAAAAGAAAAAGATATGGATAGCTATCGCCGGGATACGATAGGATTCATCTTCCAATCTTTTAATCTGATTAGCTATTTAAATGTTCTAGACAACATCCTCATTAGTCTCAAGATGACGACCCTTTCTGAAAAAGAAAGACATGCTCGAGCTGTTGAATTGACAAAACAAGTTGGGTTATATGACCACCGCAAGAAGACCCCTTCTCAACTTTCGGGAGGTCAAAAGCAACGGGTAGCAATTGCTCGTGCATTAGCATCGGATCCTGAAATCATCCTTGCAGATGAACCAACTGGCGCTCTCGATTCACAAAATACTAAAGAAGTATTAGCTTTATTAAGTAAAATTGCAAAATTAGGAAAGACTGTTATTGTTGTGACTCACTCACAAGAAGTTGCTGATTTTGGTACGCGTATTATTCGTTTGGCCGATGGGAAAATTATTGGCGATGAACGTCTGAAAGATTCTTATCCTATTGAAAAGAAAAGTCATATACAGTCGAAAGTCCTTTCCAGAAGCGAAATATTTAAAACAGCATTTAAACATTTCACACACACATGGAAATTAAATTTACTTATTGCGATAGGGACAGCCATTGGTTTATTCTCCGTCATCTTTTTCCTGGGATTAGGCAATGGTGTCAGAAACTATATGAATCATATGATGACGTCAAGTATCAATCCAAATGTTGTAACAGTATTTAAACGTACAACGAAAGATGATAAATTAAGCAATGATGATGCACTAAATGAGGCACAACAAAACATTGGAACCTCTAAAGGAAACATGGATTCTACTTATATTGATATATTGATAAGTTGAAAAACAATGATAATATCAAAAAAGTAGAACCAACCTACTCTATTCCAAGCAAGGGTTCTCTTCAATATAGAGACAAGAGTAAAACGGGCCCTCTCTCACTTTTGAGCTGGACAGAATCCAATGCAAATGATAAATATAGTGTGGGGAGGAAGCCAGATGAGGGAGAAATTGCACTCTATGGAACGGAAGCTAAGCTTCTCTCTCCAGACTATAAAGCCCTTGTAGGACAAACAATTCACTTAAATTTTGAAGCAAAATCAAAAGAAGGAGCCACACAATCTGTTTCGGCTGATTTAAAAGTATCCGGAGTTTTACAAGATGCATCTACAAGTGATTCAAATAGTGTAACTGTATCAAGTTCAACTGAGTCAAGTGGTGAAAGTAACATTATAGTATCTTATTCAACTATGGCAACTCTCCTTTCTTCTGCGGGAGCAGACAGTAATCCAAATTATGCTGTAATTACTGTAAATGAAGTCAAAAATGTTAAAGCTGTCACTGAAACTGTTCAAAATGCAAAAATTGATGGAAGTAAAGCTTTTATAACCTATTCAGCCACAGGATTCCTAGATGTTTTTACGAACATAACAAGTATCGTGAGTTATCTTCTCGCAGCGATTGCAGGTATAAGTTTAATTGTCTCAATATTTATGATTATTGTTACAACTTATATGAGCGTTGCGGAGCGCACAAAAGAGATAGGTGTTATTCGAGCATTAGGTGGTCGAAGAAAAGATATTTCTCGACTATTTACGGCAGAAAGCTTTATCCTAGGACTTTTATCTGCAACTCTTGCAATTGTTATTGCTTACTTAGGTGAGTTTATAATTAATTCAGCTTTATCTAACTTATTGGATAGAGCACGAATTGTTGAAATCAGTACAGGAAATATAATCTTTGCGGTGATAATTGCAGTTTTGATAGCATTGCTTGCAAGTCTTGCACCAAGTAGTCGTGCAGCACGGCTTAACACGATTGAAGCATTATCTGCAGACTAAAAACCCTAAATTATATTATGAACTACTTAATAATATAAAAATTTTTTGAATAAAATGAGTGGAGCTCAAAGTTATGTTTAATAATTTAAAATTAGAGAAACAAAGCAAAGATATAAATGCTGATCTTAGAAATATTCTTAGAGATAAATATTTAGAAAAATATAAAATTGAACAAGACATAAAACTTCTTAAAGCAAATATAAGCGCATGGGAAAATATGTAAAAATCGGCAATTGAAAAATATAATATGTAATTAATTAACCCAATTGCCAAAAAAAAAAAAAAAAAACGAAGAATAGGAAGACAAAGTAAAATGAAAAAGACACTCATTGCTGGGCTTATACTTGTAACAGTTTCAATAGGTGTACAAGCCTCAGCAGACTCAATCAATGGGTATCAAGTAACCCTCACAGACTCAAATACTGCGATTGGAAAAAACGGTCTGATATGGCATAATGATGGAGGCACTTGGTATGCTGATGATGGCAGTGAGAACGGCTTCATTGCCCCAGACAAGCCTGAAATACCAGCAATTAAAACACCGAAAATCCCAGAAAGTACGGCAAAACCAATAGTACCGCATAAAGTACTCCCTGAGCAAAAGATACCAACTAAACTTCTGACTGTTGATACGACAGACAACATACCTGGAGAGGTGGTAAACGTACCTCAACATATAGAACAGTTGACACCCCCAAATCCAAACGTAGGGGCCCACCTTGATGCACCTCAACATATAGAAAAAGCACCGAAGCCTATTAAGCAAAATATACCAGAACCTATAGCGGTAAAAAATTTGACAGAGAAGCCAAAAATTAACAAAAACAGTTCATCAACTGTCCGAATCATAGAACCGAAAAAACTGGATAACTCAGTAACTCATTATAGTATTCCTTCAGACACCGAGCAAGAAATCAAAAAAGCTAAAAATGATACACATGTAGCTACACTGACACCCAAAACCCAAGCTGTATTGACAACACTAGGCACAGGTATGAAAAGCTCACCTACTAGAACGTATCAAGCAAAGGGCACACCACTACCTGCAACAGGTGAGGATGATACGATGACATATGTAGTTTTGGGTATGAGTTCGATTGTAGGCGCTGCAGTACTTGCACTATATTTACAACGTAATAGTTAAGGTTACTCATACCTGAAATTCTCTCAAAAATAATAAAAGATAATTTATAATCCCCATAGAGGTTAGTAATCTCTATGGAGATTATCTTTACTTAATAACGGGAATTTATATAACTTTCTTTTATAACTTAACATCTAATTTTAACATATACTTTCTCTGATGTTCCGATGTATAGTATCGTTCCAAATTTTATTATCTTAAGCAGAATCTAATCTAAAATATTTCTTTCCTTTGGTGCTTGCATACTCTTCGCCTTTGCAAAAATATCTTACCCACTCATTTAGCATCAATATCAGTCACAAAGTTATGTAAGTAAAAGAAGAAGCACATCATTCCCCACCTATCCTTCTCTCCAACAATATAGCAGTAGCAATAATATTATTTGTTTTTTCTCTAGAATAGCTTTTATCTTATTCGGTAATGTTTCATTGTTTTTTTCCAACTTTATCCGTCCAATGCATTCTTTACATAAGAATTAGAGTTAAAATTAGCACAAAAGAATTACAACGCAAGTTTTTCGGAAAGATGTCTGATACAAGATTCTATTATCATATGTTTATCAGCAATAACCCCAGGAAGAATAAATAAAATGAAGACAATCCAAGCTTTACACGTCAATGGATCAAATAAAAACTCCACATTACGGAGTTTTTTCTATGAGATTTAATTGGTTTAAAGAATGTTTTCTTTCAATTTAGTGTTATTCTTATAAACCTTTTGTTATACTGAGCCAGATAAAAAATTACTTTAAAAGGCTCAACAGTCAAGTTCAAACCTATTTATAGAAGTTATGATATAATTATATTCGAAAAAATAAATAAATAGAAAGAATTTATTAAACTTACTGAGTATATAGTTTAGAGAGATCTTGGGATATCCTATGACATCTTTCCGAAAAACTATAATATTCTTGAAAGTTTTATAAATTTATGGTATACTTAAAAAACCATGAAACGTGAACTTCTACTTGCAAATATTGACAGCATAAAAAAACGTATGCCCGACTTCGTTTTGGAATATTATCAATCAAAGCTTAGTATTCCTTATAGCTTGACTACGCTCTATCAATATCTTTTAGAATACGAGAGATTTTTTAATTGGCTTATTGATAGTGATGTCAGCAAAGCAAAAAATATTTCTGGTATAGATTTAGATACATTAGAAAATCTAGCACGTTCTGACATTGAGGGTTATATCCTCTACTTACGTGAAAAACCACGTCAAAATAATAAGTCTGGACTAACACAAAACTCAGTAAAACGTACTTTAGCTGCACTTTCCAGCCTTTTTAAATATCTTACGGAGCAAGCTGAAGGCGTAAATGGCGAGCCATACTTTTACCGTAATGTTATGAAAAAAGTGCAGATTCAAAAAAATAGAGAAACTTTGGCTTCCAGGGCTGAGAATATTAAAGGAAAACTGTTTTTAGGCGATGAAACACAAGGTTTTCTGGATTTTATTGATAATGAATACGAAAAAAGTTTGTCTAATCGAGCACTCTCTTCTTTTAATAAAAATAAAGAACGTGATTTAGCGATTATTGCGCTGATGTTGGCTTCTGGCGTACGTTTGTCTGAAGCTGTTAATATCAATATAGCTGATCTGAATATGAAGACTCTAGTTGTGGAAGTTACACGTAAAGGGGGCAAACGGGATGCCGTTAATATTGCAAAATTTGCTGAGCTTTATCTACTCAACTACTTAGAGATTCGTGAACAGCGTTATAAACCAGAAAAAAGTAATAAAGCCTTCTTCTTGTCTATTTACCGAGGGCAAGCTTCTCGGATTGATGGATCAAGCATTGAAAAGTTAGTCTCTAAGTACTCGCAAGCTTTTAAAGTAAGAATAACACCACATAAACTTCGTCACACCTTAGCGACTCGCCTTTACGCACAAACCAATTCTCAAGTTCTGGTAAGTCATCAGCTCGGACATTCTTCAACACAGGTTACAGACCTCTACACCCATATTATTAGTCAAGAACAGAAAAATGCACTTGACGAACTATAAGCAAGACTGGTAAAATTTAAGTAGACTATTAATTTAAGATAAAAACTATAAGTGGAAAGAATCGAATGAATAATACTACTCTAAAAATGTCACAACAAGAAATTATTTATGAATTGAAATATGCTTGGAGCAGACAAAAATCCGTTAGCATACGCTTTTTGCAAAATTCACAAGAAACTACTTCTCAAGGTAAAATTTTTGGTATTGACTATGATTTACTTTATATTAAAGAAGAGAACTTGGTGCGGAGAATCGCCTTAGATGATATTTTAAGCATAAATATATAACATTTTACATAATTAATTTTATGTAAAATGCACTCGATAATAAAAACCTCTAAATTAATAGAGGTTTTTATTATTACATTTTTTCAATGATTTGGCTTAAGTCTTCTAATGCTCGCTCAGCAACCTTCGTATAACGTTCCTTTTTATCACGGATACGCGGACCTTCAAGTTCTTTGACAATACCAAAGGTCACATTCATAGGTTGGAAATGTTTACTGTCTGTATGTGTGATGTAATATGGGAGAGCACCAATAGCTGTTGTTTGCGGGAATATGATTTCTTCTTCACCCTTAAAAAGACGAGCAGCGTTTATTCCGGCAACCAAACCACTTGCTGCTGATTCAACGTAACCTTCTACACCAGTCATTTGACCGGCAAAGAAAAGATTTTCTTGTTTTCTTGATTGGAAAGTTTGCTTGAGTAGGTTAGGAGAATCCATGTATGAATTTCGATGCATTACACCATAACGTACAAACTCAGCATTTTCTAATCCAGGTATCATTTGGAAAACACGTTTTTGCTCCCCCCACTTAAGGTGAGTTTGGAAACCTACGATATTATACAAAGATGCCGAAGCATTATCCTGGCGCAACTGTACAACGGCATAAGGCGTTTTAAAATCACCATCACGTGGACCTGTATATGTATCAGGATATTCTAATCCAACAGGTTTCATTGGACCAAATAACATTGTTTTATAACCACGTTTAGCCATTTCCTCGATTGGCATGCAACCTTCGAAAACTTTTAGATCTTCAAATGAATTGAGTGGAGCCTCTTCAGCAGTAATTAAAACTTGTTGGAAATTATTGAATTCTTCCTTTGTCATTGGACAATTGATATAGTCCGCTTCTCCTTTATCGTAACGAGATTTTTTATAGACTTTATCGTAATCTATTGTATTCGCATCAATAATCGGAGCTGCAGCATCATAGAAATAAAAGCCATCCCCACCATTAAATTCATGAATTTTTGCAGCTAAAGCATCACTTGTTAAGGGACCCGTTGCAATAATTGTAATTTCTTCATCTAAGTTAGGTAAATCTGTAATTTCACCGCGGATTACCTCAATCAAAGGGTTTTCTGAAACAGCTTGAGTAATAAAAGCTGAAAACTCTTCACGGTCAACTGCTAAAGCTCCGCCAGCTGGCACTTGTGTTTTTTCGGCAGCTTGCATCATGACAGAATCCAAACGACGCATCTCCTCTTTCAGTAGTCCCACAGCATTTGTGAGTGCTGCTCCACGGAAAGAATTTGAACAAACCAACTCGGCAAATTTGTCTGTTTTATGCTGAGGCGTAGCTTTAACGCCACGCATTTCGTAAAGTTTTACTGGAATGCCACGTTTTGCAATTTGGTAAGCAGCTTCAGAACCCGCAAGACCTGCGCCAATAACGTTTATATGTGTTTTATTCATTTTAACTTTCTATATTATTAAACATAAAATTAATTATGTAAAATGACTTTATTTTTGTTTTTCCTCTTTGTAGTCACAAGTTTCATTACTACATACTACTTGTTTGCCACCGCCACGTACTTTCTTTTCTACCAAATAGTGCTCACATTTTGGACAAGAACGGCCAACAGGTTTATCCCAGCTTGTAAATTCGCACTCAGGGTATCTGTCACAACCATAGAAAAGACGATTTTTCTTTGTCTTACGTTCAATGATTTGCCCTTTGTGGCAACTTGGACAGGTTACGCCAATTTCTTTTACAATGGCTTTGGTATTGTGACATTCAGGGAAATTACTACATGCATAGAATTTGCCATATCGTCCCAACTTAATTACCATTGGATGTCCACAAACGTCACAATCAAAACCAGCTGGTTCGTCTTTAATGACGATTTTTTCCATTTCAACTTCGGCTTTTTCAAGTTCGACGGCAAAAGGTTTATAAAATTGATCAACGACATCAACCCAACGGCGCTGGCCTTCTTCTACTTTATCCAGATCTTTTTCCATTTCGGCTGTAAATTCAGTATTTACAATATTCGGGAAAAATTCAACCACAAGTTTATTTACAATTTCGCCTAGTTCAGTTGGTTCAAAACGTTTGGCCACTAAACGGGCATAATAACGTTTTTGGATTGTTTCAAGAGTTGGTGCATATGTTGATGGACGACCAACTCCATTTTCTTCCAGAACTTTAATCAAAGTTGCTTCACTGTAACGGGCAGGCGGCTGAGTAAAGTGCTGTTCTGGTTTGAGATTTGCCTTCTTAACAGCATCTCCAGCTGCCATATCAGGAAGCATGTTGTTTTTCTCAGAGTCGTTATAGATAGCTAAATAACCATCAAATTTAACTTGTGAGCCATTGGCAATGAAAATCACACCATTTTGTGAAAGATTGACTTTCATCGTATCAAAAATAGCAGCTGTCATTTGGCTTGCCACAAAGCGATTCCAAATTAAAGTGTAAAGTTTTAACTGATCTTTGTCTAAATATTTCGCAATTGCTTCAGGGGTATTAAGGACATTAGTGGGACGGATTGCTTCATGGGCATCTTGAGCTCCGGCTTTATTAGAAACTTTTGACGAATGCTTGCTATACTTAGCCCCAAAACGCTCTGTAATGAAGTCTGCAGCTACGCCTTGCGCCATTGGAGAGATACGTGTTGAATCGGTACGCATATAGGTAATCAGCCCTTGGTGGCCTTGTGCACCTAATGTGAGCCCCTCATATAGTTGTTGGGCAACCATCATGGTTTTCCGTGTACGGAAATTAATTTTATTGGCCGCATCTTGTTGCATTGAGCTAGTTGTGTATGGAAGTGGTGAATTTCTACGACGTTCTTTTTTCTCTACTTTATCAACATCGAAATCTGGACCAGACAACCGAGACAAAACTTCCATCACATCATCGTTGTTATTTAGTGCACGTTTCTTACCATCAACACCCCAGAAAGCAGCTTTAAACTTTTTAGCTCCTTTTTTAAATTCGCCATCAATTGACCAATATTCTTGAGGGATAAAAGCATTAATTTCGTTTTCTCGATCAACAATGAGTTTGAGGGCGATAGACTGGACACGACCAGCTGATAATCCTTTTTTAACTTTTTTCCAAAGAATTGGACTGATTGAATACCCAACTAAACGGTCTAAAATACGTCGTGCTTGTTGTGCATCTACCAAATCAACATCAATACTACGTGGTTCTTTAAATGCATTTTTAACAGCATCTTTAGTAATTTCGTTAAAAACAACCCGATTTTTATCTTCCAAAGGAAGACCTAAAATATGTGCCAAGTGCCAAGCAATGGCTTCTCCTTCTCGGTCCGGGTCACTTGCTAAGTAAACAGCTTTTGCTGCTTTAGCCTCTTTTTTAAGAGAATTGATCAGTGGTGCTTTTCCACGTATATTAATATATTGTGGTTCATAATCATTGTCAATGTCTACGGACATTGTTGATTTTTTCAAATCACGTATATGCCCAACAGAAGCAACAACTTTGTAGTTTCGTCCTAAATATTTTTCAATTGTTTTTGCTTTAGCAGGTGACTCAACAATTACGAGATTTTTGCCTTTAACAATTTTTGTTTTCTTTTTACTCGCAGTTTTCTTACTGCTCTTTTTCTTTTTTGTAGTTGTTTGTTTTTCACTTGCTTTCGCCATATATTTACCTATTTTTTCAAATTTCAATAGTCTAATAATATAGGCTTTTAGGTCAGATGTCAAGCAATAAAACCAAAAGTGTTTTTCTTATAGGAGAATTAAACATTTATTAAAAGAAAAAAAGCTCTGTCAGTCCTTGGTTTTACTAATTTTACATAGATTTATAAATTTTCAATTTTTATAAAAAATTAAGGAAAGAAATTCCCTTCATATAAATAAAATTCATCTAAAATATCTTGTCCATGAGTGACAAGCTTGGCTGCACCTTGTTGGATTAATTGATTACAGCCAGAAGCATTTCTATTCAAAATATCTCCAGGTACAGCAAAAACTTCTCTATTACCCTCTAAAGCATAACGACTTGTGATAAGGCTACCACTACGTTGTTTTGCTTCCACAACGACAACTCCACGGGAAAGACCAGCAATGATTCTATTTCTCTCTGGGAAATGAAACTTGAGGGGTTGCTCTCCTACAAGGTATTCTGATAAAACTAATTCATGTGCTGCTAAGTATTCTTGTAATTTACGATTTTCTTTTGGATAACTAATATCTAACCCATTACCAATGACAGCAATGGTTGGAGTTTTTTGTTTTACAGCTGCTACATGGCTTGAGGTGTCAACACCGCGTGCTAATCCGCTCACAATAACAAAGTTTTGCTTTAATTCCTCAATAAGCTTGTGGATTATTCTTGGTGCTTCCTTAGACATTTCACGACTGCCTACAAACCCAAGTTTAGGAAGACTAAGCAATTTAAGATCTCCTCGGTAAAAAAGGAGGGCAGGTGGATTATATGTTTCTCTCAGCCATTCGGGATAAATGTCATCTAAAATGGAAAAGGAGGGGAAAATTTTGTATTGCTCACGAAGTCGTTTCACATCTTGACTCTTATAACTCTCAATAAAATTAGGGACAGTTTTGACCTCTGCAATCCGCGATAACTGGCGTAGAGTGAGTCTTGCTTCATGCCTCCTCTGATAATCAATCAGTTTCAAAATCCCTAAATTAGACATTCCTGCTTTTTTCAAACGTAATATTTCAAAGTTTTTAATCATGCAGCCTCCATTTTTGGTGTTATTCAATAATTAATACGCAAAAAATAGAAGCTGTTCACATAAAAAACTGCATTTCTGCAGTTTTTTTATTCCGCTTGTTCAATATCTTTTTTGAGTTGATCAAGATTAAATTTGGCTTGGAGGAAGTTTTGAGATTTTGTTGGGAAGTTTTGCTCTAAGGCATCCACTTGGCCTATTTCTACTTTACCGGAAAAGCCAGTAAATCCTAAAATATGGCCACCAAAATTGCATGAATCAGCAAGAAAATGCAGATGGTATCCAGCGACACTTACACCATGAAACATTTCTGGAGTCCAAAAACCGACGATAGTTCCCATGACGTTCTCCTCTTTATATTCGGGTTGATTTTCTGCTACTTTAGCAAAAGGTTCACCTTCTGCTGCGCCTGGAGCCATGCGCACATGCATCATATCAAAATCACCAGTCATTTTAATTGTATAAAAGGTATTTTCGCTATTAAACTCATTTTCAATTTTTTTGAAGAGTTCTTCGCTGGCGATTTTTTCTTCTTGTTGGAAAGAAAGTGTTGCTTCATGATGAGATACTGCAGCGTATGGGACAGTTTCATTGTCTTCTACTTGACGTACTTTTTTGTCTCCTGTTGCAATATAAGCTTTGCCATCCAAGACAATCAACTCACCATTGATACCTGACAAGGTTCCAATACCAAAGTTGCCTTTTTTCAAAAGCTCTCCAATCGTTAAGGTTCCTTCATAAAGTCCTGACATCAAAGCTGCAAGGGTGTTGTGTTGAAATAATTTCATTTTTCTTTCCTTTCAAATTTTGTAATTTTCAATACTCTAATTTTACCATATTATTACTGTCATGATAAAAATACGGATTGTTTTTTTAAGGCATTTTCTAAAAAAAAAACTAAGCAATATTGCTTAGTTTTTGATTAATTATGTATTAGTCTTCAAACCATTTATCAACTTGTTCTTTATGAGATTTAATCCATGTTGCTGCTGCTTGTTCTGGTGTTTTACCATTTTGAACATCAAGCATTACAGATTCCATATCTTTTTGAGACCAGTTAAACTTGTCTAATACTTTATAAGCTTCAGGATTATCTTCTTTAAGTCCTTTACGTACAATAGTATTGATGTCTTCAGCTTTACCCATTGAGTTTTTAGGATCTTCTAAATATTTCAAATCATACTTATTAAACATCCAGTGAGGTGACCAGCCAGTGATTACGATATCTTTATGTTGCTTGATAGCTTCACCAAGGGCAACAGTCATCGCACCTGAAGACGATGGTACTAAGTTCCAATCTTTCAAGTTATCATAATCTTTCAGAGCCTTCTCTGTTGCGGCCATAACACCAGCACCAGGTTCAATACCGATAATTGATTTATCTGCTTGATCCTTCAGATCTTCGATAGAATTTGCTTTCATGTAGCTTGGTACGACAAGACCAACTTTAGCTCCTTTAAGGTTAGGGCCAAGTAATTCAACGGACTTGCTGAACTTTTTCCATTGTGTTTCATGAGTGTTTGGGAGCCAAGCAGAAACCATACCGTCAGCTTGACCATTTGCTACAGTTTGCCAAGCAACTGTATTATCTAAAGCTGTCTTCTTAACGTCAAATCCATGTTGCTCCATAGCTTGACTTAATACGTTAATAGATGCAACTTCTGAGTCCCAGTTCATATATACAAGCTCAACATTTTTATCTGTTGCTGTTTTCGTAAGTGTAACACCAGAAATACCACCAATGATAAGAACGATAAGGGCTACTAACGCTCCTCTTTTTTTCCATTTCTTAAGTTGCGGATTGCCTTGTTTTTCAGTTGGGGCACCATTAAGTTTTTGAGTGAAACGGTCAATGATAATAGCTAAAATAACTAAAGCAATACCGTTTACAAAACCTTTACCGATATCCGCAGATTGAACAGCAGCTAAGACGCCACGTCCAAGACCAGGTGCACCGATCATTGAAGCAATAACGACCATTGAAAGTGCCAACATAATAGTTTGGTTAACACCTGCTAAAATTGTTCCTTTTGCTAACGGAAACTCTAACTTAAAGAGCTTTTGTCTTGGTGTTGACCCAAAAGAATCTGCTGCTTCGACCAATTCAGTAGAAACTTGACGAATACCCAAGTTTGTCATACGAACTGTTGGTGGCAAAGCAAAGATAACTGAGGCAAATACACCAGGGACCACACCGATACCAAAGAAAGCAACGGCCGGAATCAAGTAAACGAAACCGGGCATGGTTTGCATGAAGTCCAAAATGGGCTGCACAATCTTAGCAACAAGTTCGGACTTAGCCATCCATATACCTAAAGGAATACCGATAATAATAGAAACTAAACTAGAAAGCAAGACCAATGTTACTGTATTCATCAAGTCTGTCCATAAACCTTGATTGGCAATAAGAACTAAACCTAAGAATGTAAAGATAGGGAAGGCAATTTTACGTCCAGAAACTAAAACTGCCAAGAAAGTAACAACAATAATCATTAACCAAAATGGTACAGCTGTAAGTCCCGCAGTTACTGTATCCATAATTGCTGTACCAGCTTTTTGAATAATATCAAAACCAGCACTTAGATTGCTTGTAATCCAATCTGTTGCAGTCGAAACCCAATCTGCTAAGGGTATCTTACCTATTGCTAACTCAATCATTATTTACCTCCTCATCGTCTACATCTGCTAAAGCTTCAAGTACTCGTCCGCGAATAAGAATACCTTTGAGGAATCCTTCGTCATCTACCACGGCAACAGGCGTTGGAGAGTCATATATGATAGGTAAGATATCACTTACTAATGTTTCTTTACCAACTTGTCCAACATCTGTCATGAGAACTTCGCGAAGAGATTTATTCGCTTGTTTTGCTTGAACTGCTGCTTCACTGGTAATAACACCATAAAATTGACGTTTTTTATCGACAGCCATTAAAGAACTTACTTCTTCTGTCTTCATCTTTTTAAGCGCAACACTTGGACCATCAATGTCAATGTTAGTTGTTAAGGCAGGAATCATAATGTTCTCCGCTGTGATAACTTTTGCACGATCGACATCTTCTACGAAGGTTTTAACGTAATCATTAGCAGGATTAGTAAGAATTTCTTCACCTGTACCAATCTGCATTATTTTACCATCTTTCATAATGGCAATACGGTCACCGATACGTAATGCTTCATTCAAGTCATGCGAAATGAAAATAATTGTTTTTTGGAATTTTGCTTGAAGTTCCAAAAGTTCATCTTGCATCTCACGACGAATCAATGGGTCCAAAGCTGAGAAAGCTTCATCCATCAGAAGAATTTCTGGGTCATTGGCTAAAGCACGCGCTAAGCCGACACGTTGTTGCATCCCTCCTGAAAGTTGATTTGGATATTGATTTTTAAAATCAAGTAAGTTAGCATTGTCTAAAGCTTTTTCAGCACGCTTGCGACGCTCTTCTTTTGGTACGTTTTGTACTTCCAAACCATACTCTGTATTCTCAAGAATCGTTCTATGAGGGAAGAGACCAAAATTTTGGAAAACCATACTCATCGTTTTGCGACGCACTTTCAGCAAATCTTCTTTATTTAACGTAGCAACATCTTCACCGTCAATGAAAATCTTACCGCTTGTTGGCTCAATCAAACGATTAAGCAAACGTAATAGTGTGGACTTCCCTGAACCAGAAAGTCCCATAATAACGAAAATTTCGCCTTCATTTACTTCGAAGTTGGCATCATAAACACCGACACTCGCACCTGTTTTTCTTAAAATTTCGTTTTTCGAATCACCCTGCTCGACCATTGCCAAAGCAGTTTTTACACGTTTACCAAATATTTTGGTTAAGTGCTCAATTTTAATTTTTACTGGCAAAATATTCTCCTTTACTCTTAATAATTAAATACATTTCATTATTTAATGTTCATCAAAGTGACCATTCCATAATAACAAGGTATTGTCACTTTGTCAAATAAGTAAACTTACAAATATCTTAAATTGCCTAAATTTGAAAAAAATCCTCCTATAGCGACAGTTCCTATTGCCTGTCTCTATAGAAAGATATTTCTCAATGTCAAAACTAATTTTTATAAAAGAAATTTTGAATAATTTGTAAAGAATCTGCTCCACCAACAAAATACAAGGTATCATATTGGTTCAATGTTGCATATGGACCCGGCGAAATAATTAATTCGTCATTCTGTAAGATGGCAATAACGGTTGCACCTGTATTTTGCCATAAGTTCATTTCTCCGATAGTTTTACCTAAGTTTTCGGAAGGTTCATTAAGCTCAAGTTCAATCGGAGTCATTGGATTGGATTTTTGAAAGTGTGCTGTTTGTCCAACGAGTTTATCTAAAGTCGATGAAAAATTGGCAAGTTCCTTTTGTTGGCGAGCGACACTTTTCAAAATATCAGCTTGTAAATCCTGAATTGATTTAACTTCTTGATGTTGAGTCAAAAACTCTTGAGCTTTTTGACGTGAAGCAATAACGACGCCACTTCCATGAATTGAATCCACAATCCCTAAATCACTAAGAATGCTTACTGCTTTTCGTGCTGTTTCGGGAGAAACACCAAAAGTTGTTGCTAAGGTCGATCTTGCATAAATTTTTTGACCGATTTTTAATTCGTTGCGTACAATATTTTCCGCAATTAATATAGCAATTTGCTGATATTTCGGTTGTCTAACCTCTTTCACTTTTTCCTCCTTTTTTATTTATCCGTATACTATCATCATATAAAAATGCATTATGCCTTCTATTTTAATGTAAAAATACAAAAAAAGATAGTAAAATTATTTTTAAAGTGTAAAATTTCGAATATATCCTAGTTTGTATTTTATCGACTTGTATGATAAATATGTTTCGTATAAGTAATCTATGATATAATAGTCGCAAAAGTTTAAAAATAGAAAGTGATAATATGAACTGGATTTTTCGATTGATTAAAGGAATGATTATTGCTCTTGGCTTCATTCTTCCTGGTGTTTCTGGCGGGGTTCTTGCAGCCATTTTAGGGATTTATGAACGTATGCTCCATTTCTTGGCTCATATTCGTCAGGATTTCAAGAAGAATTTTCTTTTCTTCCTTCCTGTTGGTATTGGTGGGATTTTGGGCTTAGTTCTCCTTAGTCGACCTCTTGAGTGGGTGTTAGCGCATTATCAGATAATTGTATTATGGGGGTTTGCAGGTGCAATTTTAGGAACACTCCCTTCTCTCTTTAAAGAAAGCACACGTCAGAAGGCTCGTGATAAAAGTGATACCTTTACTTTAATCCTCACATTTGTTTTGTCAACACTTATTTTATATATGTTACCTGCCATTGCAGGAACGGTTCCGGCAAACTTCTTTGGTTTCTTCCTTGCAGGTATTTTAATCGCCTTAGGTGTTTTGGTACCTGGACTTAGCCCCTCAAATCTTCTTTTAATTCTTGGACTTTTCTCTCCAATGCTCGAAGGTTTTAAAAACCGTGATATTTTCGGTGTGTTTCTTCCTATTGCCATTGGTGGATTATTTGCTCTAGTAAGTTTTTCAAAATTAATGGAGAAACTTCTTATTAATTTCCATTCTAAAGTTTACAACTTTATCATTGGTTTAGTACTCTCAAGCACATTGCTGATTGTAGTACCTACACAAAGTGCCGAAGCCATCAATTATGCAGGTGCAACTCTCTCAACCTTCTTTATGAGTGCTCTACTCTTTGTAATTGGACTTGTATTAGGTCTATGGATGAGTAAGTTAGAAGAAAAATATAAATAAAGATTAATATCATAATAAAAAAGACTGGATATCAAACCAGTCTTTTTGTCTTAATCTGTTTCAATTAAACCAATATTTTTATCGGCACGTCGGTAAACAACACTCGTACGATTAGTATAGGCATCCAAGAAAACATAAAAATCATGGCCAAGCATATCCATCTGAAGCACTGCCTCTTCCGCATCCATCGGTTTAAGATCAACACGTTTCGTGCGGACGATTTTCACAGTATCTTCTTCAATCTCATCAATGGCATCTAAAGGAGCAAATTCGTCACCAAAGGCTAAGCCAGTTGGGACATTTATTTTTGATTTGCGGTTTACACGCGTTTTATATTTGCGAATTTGTCGTTCTAACTTTTCTTCCACTAAATCAATAGCTGCAAGTACATCTAGAGCAGTATTTTCTGCTCTTAAAGTTACATTTTTAGCTGGCACAGTTACTTCAACCTTATTACGCTTATCGGAATAAGACTTAATATTCACGTAGGCTGTGACTTCATGTCCATCATTAAAATATTTATTTAATTTACCGATTTTATCTTCGATATATGAACGAATTGCATCTGTAATTTCCACATTTTCAGCACGAATACTAAATTTAATCATAAGGTTGTTCCCATGGCATTTCAAAGAAATGCTCTTTCTTTTATTTATTTCTTATTTAATTTTAATATAAAAACAAATATGGGTCAACTAATATCCGAGATTTACCAGAATTAAAACTCTTGTGCTGCAGTTTCTACTTTACCAAGGAATTCAGCCAAAAATTCTTCAGCTTTTTCAGGTTGGTAAGCATGACCTTCAACACTAAGTGAAGAGAAGTCTGTACCAATAAATTCAAAGATAGTCTTCATGTATTGGCTACCTGTATCTTGACCATTGTACATACCACCGCTTGCTTGCAAGTGCATAACTTTCTTATCTGTTGCCAAACCTTTTGGTCCTTCTGCTGTGTAACGGAAAGTTTTACCAGCAACATTGACTGTATCAATCCATTTTTTTAGGCTAGCAGGAATCATAAGGTTCCACAATGGGCTCGCAATGACTACCTTATCTGCTGAAAGGAACTGTTCTGTATACGAAAGTATCCAAGCCTTTAATTGAGAAGCTGTCTTCAGCTGTCAAAGGATGTCCTTTTACAACAAGTAATTTAGTCATTAATAAATCCTCCAAGATTTTGTTTATTTACATTTGTAAACAATTTTTACTTTAATATTATAGCAAAAACATTTTACGAATGCTACAATTTTAGTACGTGAAACTTAGCACAAACTTAAAAGATAATAAAACCACCTCGAAATGTTTCAAGATGGTTTTATTTTTAATGACGAATGAGATAGTCAAAAGCACCCAGAGAAGCTGTTGCACCACTTCCCATAGCAATCACAATTTGTTTATAAACTGAATCTGTACAATCCCCTGCAGCAAATACACCAGGTACATTAGTAGCCCCTTGCTTATCAACGATAATTTCGCCTCGAGAGTTACGCTCTACTACTCCCTCAAGCCACTCTGTGTTGGGCACAAGACCGATAAGAATAAAGACACCTGATAATTCGAGGTTTACTTCTTTTTGAGTATCACGCTCGACATAATCTAGACTTTCAACTTTATCTGTACCATGAATAGCCTTCGTTTCTACATTGGTCAGAACCGTAACATTATCCAGTGAATAGAGTTTTTCTTGTAAAACTTTATCTGCTTTAAGCTCTGGTAAAAATTCTAAAACAGTCACATGTTCAACTACACCAGCTAAATCGATGGCTGCTTCAATCCCCGAGTTTCCTCCCCCAACTACGGCAATTTTTTGACCTGCAAAGATCGGTCCATCACAATGCGGACAATAAGCAATTCCTTTATTTTTGAATTCTTCCTCACCTGGAATACCAAGTGAACGCCAACGTGCTCCTGTTGATAATACAACCGTTTTAGACTGTAGGACAGCTCCATTTTCCAGAGTCACTTCAAGCAGGTCGTTTTTCTCTAATTTCACTGCTTTTTGTGTTTTCATAATATCAGCTGGATAGGCTTTGACATGTTCTTCCAGTTGAGCAGCTAACTTTGGTCCTTCAGTATAAGTCGTCCCAATCAAGTTTTCAATGCCTAGAGTTTCTAATGGCTGACCACCGAATTTTTCTGCTAAAATACCTGTGCGTATCCCTTTGCGTGCTGCATAAATAGCCGCACTTGCACCTGCTGGACCACCGCCAACAACAAGAACATCATAAGGATCTTTATCATCAAATTCTTCACTTCCAGCTTGACCCACGAGTTTATTTAATATTTCTTCAAGACTCATGCGCCCACTTGAAAATTCCTCACCGTTAACAAAAACTGTTGGCACAGCCATCACACCACGAGATTTGACTTCGTTTTGGAACATGCCGCCTTCAATCATCGTATGCGTAATATTTTCGTTAAGAACACTCATGATATTCAAGGCTTGGACAACATCTGGACAGTTATGACAAGTCAAACTTACATAAGTTTCAAAATGATAAGGTTTATCGATAGCTTGAATTCGTTTTTTAAGGTCTTCTTCAATCTTTGGTGAGCGACCACTTACTTGTAAAAGCGCCAAAACAAGCGAGTTAAATTCATGACCTAAAGGAATACCAGCAAAAGCAATACCTCTCATTTCTCCCTTGCGGACAACAGAAAAGCCAGGAGCTTTGACTAACTTAGCTTCTTCAACACTTATACGTGGTGACATTTCAGCAATTTCATTAACAAAATCACGTACTTTTTTACCGTTAGCATCTTCAGGATCTGCCTTAACGCGTAATGCGATATCATTTTCTAGAAGCTCTAAATATTGCTTGAGTTGTGCTTTAAGATTTTCTTCTAACATTTTATCTTTCCATTCTTTTTAGCTTAAAAAGGCGAGTAATCTACTTCGCCTCATTAAATTAAATTTTACCAACTAAGTCTAAACCTGGTGTTAGAGTTTCCGCATCTTCTTTCCATTTAGCTGGGCAAACTTCTCCTGGATTTTTACGGATATATTGTGCTGCACGTACTTTATCTACTAATTGGCTTGCATCACGACCAATACCATCTGCAGTTATTTCGACAGCTTGTACAATACCATCTGGGTCGATGATAAATGAACCACGTTGTGATAAACCAGATTCTTCATCCAATACATCAAAAATACGAGAAATCTTTTGTGATGGGTCAGCCAACATTGGGTATTCTACCTTACCAATAGCTTCACTGTGCTCATGCCAAGCAGCATGGACGAAATGTGTATCCGTAGAACATGAGTAAACCTCTACGCCTAAGTCTTTAAGAATACTGTATTGCTCTTGTAAATCTTCCAATTCTGTTGGACAAACAAAAGAGAAATCCGCAGGATAAAAGACAATAACATTCCATTTTCCTTTAAGATCATCTGAATTTACTGTCAAGAACTTGCCGTTTTGATATGCTTCAGTGACGAAATGTTCAACTTCTTTTCCGATTAAGGACATGATTTTTTCTCCAATTTTTCTATTATTTTTTATGCTTCTTTAATAATTATCACAAAATGAATAATGTTAGTCAAAAGATATGTTCAAATTTTCGAAAGAAAATAAAGCGCTTAACACTTTTGAATTATTACACTTTAGGTTTATGACTCTAAGTAATCCCGTTCAGCCTAATACAACATTCTTTCATAGTTTTAAAATGTTCATCAAATAATATATTGTTTTTTTAATTGAAAAAAGTCTCAACTATTACGATTTAATAAAAAAAGCCAAATTCGGCTTTTTATTTTGCAGTCAAAGCTAACGTCTTATCCAACATAAAAGGACGTAAATAGGCTGTAGCACTGCTCATTGGAAGAATTTCGTCACTGAGTGCAATCCCTAATTCATTTTGAATATAAGCTCTTCTGTTTTGCACGCGCGTCCAAATGTCAGGATATTCTTCCTGTATCTCTTTTCTTAACTGCGCATCCGCTAGGAAGATACCGCTCTCACAACTTACACCGCCGTACCCAGGAACAGATGGAATAATATCAATCTGGAACAGCATGCCACTCTCGATACTTTCTGTTGACTGCGGATAAACTGGTGAGCTCATCCATTCTTCATCAGCGGAGAGATGGCCAGGATTAAGAGTCCAACCGTATTTTTCTTGTGGCAAAACTTCTTCTATTTTGTTATATAGCTCTTGCCCTTGTATACCAATCTTGATTGTTTCCAGCCAAGTTTTAACGGCATTAAAATAAGGTTTTACAATAGCCGAAAGATAATCTTTCTCTTCATCTGGAAGATCAGAAACTTGACTTACTGCATAGCCTCCTCGGCTTTGGAGGCCTCCTTTATACCCTGTCGTTAGGGAAAGTTTGTCTCCCTTTTTAATGACTTTATCGTTTGGATAGATATTGGCCTTTACAAAACGTTCGCCTGTTGCCATTATTGTAACGACATTATGTGCTTGTCCAAGGTCTGATAATTCTCTTGCAACTTCCATTTCACTTTTTCCAAGCTCTATCTGATTCATCGCGTTTAACATGCATCGTCCTGCCAAAGCAGCACCAAATTCATAATGGGCAAATTCGTTTGCATTATTTGTTGTGCGAACACCATTTTCCCCGATAAAAAGACGTGTAGCATTTTCTAGTATGGCTTTTGGACATAAACTTTGGACAGCGTGAACTAAGAAATGAGGTAAATCGAAAAGCTGATAATTATCCTCTTTTGTGCTGGTAAAGTTTTTCCACCCCACTAAACCAATCTTTTGAGTATGCTCTAGGTCACATTGACTTAAGATTTCTTCAACTGTTTCTTGAGTATTCATAGGCTGATTAGGTAGAGAAAGATGTGGCATATGTACAGCTTCTGCTTTTAACCTTGCCTTATCTGCTTTATTTAGGTTTTCATTACCTAAAACAAGATAAGCTTTGCTATCCTTATGAAGTACAAGCAGGGCTTCTTCAAAACGCGGGAGAAAACCTGTAAGATACTCAAAGTTACTTCCATGTTCTAGGTCCGCATAGATAATTAAGCAATCAAAATTATCTTGGGTCATTTTATCAAGTAATTCCTGCCTTCTCTGCGCCATTGTATCATCTGTCAGTCCAACTGGTCTTAAGTTTTCTTCAAGCGTTGGGGGGTTAAATTTCGTGAGTTGAATCATCTCTTGCTCCTTTTTGTCAAAATAAGAACTGCCGCTTCAGCAATTCTTATTTTTTTTCTATATTTTATTAATTTTTTAACTCTTGGGCGACGGCTTTCAAGCGTGAAAACTGAGCGGGTTCGGATAAAGAAACAGTCATTTCCCAAGCTTTGCTTCCTTCCTCAACCGCTAAAGTCAGGAAAAAGCGCTGAAAATAGGATAAGCGATCCGACTGTCGAAGATATTCAATATCGTCATGTGTCAAATAGATTTGATCACGTTGGATAGCTTTATTTAAATAGCGGAGCCAGAGCCTCGCATTTCCTCTTGATTTTTGAGCCGCAGCTTCAAAATATTCTTTCCAATTCATTTATAATAGCCTCAAAAGTTCAGGATTTTCTTTTAAATAATTTTTTAATGCTTCTTGGCCGTAAGCGAGACCGTAAGCTTCTAAAACAACCGCAGGATCAGAAGTCCCTTCTGAATAGCTGTTGAGCAAGTCAAGGAGTGTATCTGGACGTTCAATGTTTAATTTCTTCATAATCTGAGCAATGTCAGGAATATCCTTGGCTCTGCCCACTTGAATTTTGTCAATCAAAACTGACTGCAAGGAAGACAAATAGACTTCGAGATGACTTGCCTTGAAGATTAAAACTTTATCTTCATCAGAAAGTGACATGATGCGACCGATAGAATGGCTTAACCAAGGTTCATTAGCCGTTCCGACATGAAATTCTTGCCCAATCTCAGCAATAATTTCCTCAACTTTCGCAGTTGATTCATAAAAGGCATCGATATCCTCTGTAGCTTTTAGACCATGATACTCCAAGACAAAACCGCCTACGCATTGTAAGCTTAGGTGGATATCATTTTCTGCTAATTTTTCATTCAAACGCGTAAACAACTTATTATAATTCATAAATTATATACTTTCTCTTGAAAACTCTCTTCTTGATTATAGCATACCGTGTCTTATAAAAAAAGAGTTTTTCCTCTTTTTACATAATAAAAAACACCTAGTGGTGTTTTAAGAGTTAATTTTCGCAAAGGCTTGATTCAAGTCTTCCAATAAATCTTGGATATCTTCGATACCGGCAGATAGGCGAATCAGGCCATCCTTAATACCAGCTTCTTCACGAATCTTTTTCGGTATTGAAGCATGGGTCATCACTGCAGGTACCTCAATCAGACTTTCCACACCGCCGAGTGATTCAGCTAAAGTAAAGTATTCTAAAGCCTCGACAAAGTCTTTGACTTTATGTTCATCCTTAAGTTCAAAAGAAAGCATTCCTCCAAAGCCAGACATTTGTTGTGAAGCAATCTCATAACCTGGGTCTTGCGGAAGTCCTGGATAATAGACTTTGCTTACTTTCTCTGACGCATCAAGAAACTCTGCAATTTTTTGAGCATTTTTAGCATGGGCCTCCATACGAAGTGCTAAAGTTTTGATTCCTCTTTGAACTAACCAGCTGTCTTGAGGACCTAAAACACCACCGATTGAATTTTGCATGAAGGCGATACGTTCAGCTAATTCTTCTTTATCTGTGGTGACAAGTCCAGAAACAACATCGGAATGTCCACCAAGATACTTCGTACCCGAATGCAAGACAATATCTGCCCCCAAACTTAATGGACGTTGGAAATAAGGTGTTGCAAAAGTATTATCAACGATTGTCAGTAGACTATTTTCTTTAGCAATATCTGCAAGTTTTTGGATATCTAAGACAGTCATCAAGGGGTTAGAAGGTGTTTCAAAATAAATTGCCTTAGTTGATGCTTTAATCTTATCTTTTAAAGCATCAATATCTGTTAAATCTACCAAGTCATATTCCAAACCAAAATTAGACATGACTTTATCCATGAGGCGGAAAGTTCCCCCATAAACATCATTACCTAGAATCAAGTGGTCCCCTGATTTAAAAATAGAAAGAACGGCATGAATGCCAGCCAAACCTGAACCAAAAGCAAAGCCTTGGACACCACCCTCTAAGTCGGCAATAAGTGTCTCTAAGGCATGACGTGTTGGGTTCCCCGATCTCGAGTATTCATAAGCTTTGGGCTGCCCGAGACCATCTTGCTTATAGGTCGATACTTGATAGATAGGAACAGAAACAGCACCTGTTGTAGCATCTTCACTGATACCACCATGAATCATCTTCGTTTTTAATTTCATTTCACTCATACTTCACCTCTTTTTAATTGTTTATTTATTATAATGCAGATTATCTATTGTTGACTTTGGGTAATCCTATATCCGACTTTTAATTTTTTTATATCTAAAAAAACACAGAATTTATAAGAGAAAAACCCTTTAAATAAGGGCCTTTTCTTATAGTTTCACTTCATTTACTGGAGCAAAAAGATCATTTAAAGCTTCACTCATGGTTGGATGAGTGTAGATATGATCTCTTAACATGGTGTAAGGTAATTTTGCTTTCATCGCAAGCGATAAAATATTTATCACTTCATGTGATTCTTCAGCATAAAGAGTTGCACCTAATATTTCTTGTGTGTCAGGATCAACCAGCGCTTTAAGTAGCCCTTTACTTTGTCCAAGTACTGCAGATTTTGGAATAGATGTAGCTTCTAAACGGAACAATCGGTACTTGGTACCTTGAGCTTGAGCTATTGTTTCTGTTAAGCCTATATTAGACAGAGTTGGTGTGATAAAAACACTACTTGCTAACTCGCCTCGATTACTTAATGTGCGAGATTTGTCGCCATAAAGTTGACTTTCAATGATACGAAAATCATCCAATGATGCATAAGTAAATTGAGGACCACCGTGAACATCACCTAAAGCCCAAATATTTGGAGTCGAAGTTTCAAGTTTTTCATTCACCAAAATATGCCCGGCCTCACCAACCTTAATTGACGTATTTTCTAAGCCCAATCCAGATGTATTAGGCTTACGCCCTGTAGCAAGAAGAATCTTATTCCCCTGCACCTCTTCTGCCTGACCGTCTCTTGTAATATTGAGGATGCTTTCTTCATCACGGTCAAAAACACCATTTATCTCATAGCCAAGTTTGAATACTGCACCAGCATCTTCTAAATCTCGCTTCACGCGCTGCGCAACATCTCTATCTTGACGCGGCAAAAATATATCGTGTGAGTCAATAATCGTTACCTTTGATCCATAAGACAGAAACATGGCTGCAAATTCAAGTCCGATATATCCAGAACCCACAATCAGAAGGTGTTCAGGTTTTTCTTGTAAGTCCATCAACCCTGTCGAGGTCACAAGATTTTTACTCTCCGACATACCAAGGATTGAGGGCAAAATAGCACGCGCGCCCGTATTAATAAAAATACGTTCAGCTTGAACCAGCATTATCGGCTTTCCTTCTTCTGAAATCTCCACCTCATGATCTGAAAGAAATCGTGCTTTACCATCAATTACAGTTGCATTGGGCTCATCCGCAATCATATGGTAATTCTTTTTATTCAGCTTTTCAACAAGGCTGAATTTTTGAAGGACTGCCTCAGTGAAAGCTTCACCTTTTTGGCCATTTACAATTAGAGATTTAGACGGAATACAGCCGATATTAATACAAGTTCCCCCGTACATCCGCGTAGATTGCTCGACGATTGCTACTGATTCCCCTTTATTGGCCAATGATTTAGCAAGGGTTTTCCCTGCTTTTCCAAAGCCAATAATCAGATTCTTAAATGTCCTTCTCTCCATATTAAAGCTTGCCTCTATAGTCTACGATGAGAAGATTGTGGCTCAAATATTCTCCGTCTGTTTTCAAAGCAATAAGGTTGTAGCTGCCTTCTACTTTAGCATGTAAATCTTGGGCACTCCAGAACATTTCTCCCCATTTTTTGAAGTAAACAGGGCCAAATTCTGAATCCATATGTGCATCAAAAGCCTCTGGCAACTTGCCTTTGTCTATAGCAAGGATACGGTAACGTGAGATGCCGCCCGCACATGCGTCAATAGCTTCATTCTTTTCACTCAACTCGTGGTCGAAATCCAATACAAAATCTGCATTTTCAAATTTTGCTAATTTTTCGCTTACTGTTTTGTCAAATATAATTTTCATGCTTGTTTCCTCCTATGGTTTAAGCAAGTGCCTTAATTTCTTTTCCTAATTGATCCAAGCCGTTTTCAAAAACTGACCAGTCTTGTGTAAGTTTCAGTAGCAAGAGACTCCCCTGTATCGTTGAGATGATATGCTGAGCTTGCGTTTTAGAACGCGCTTGAGTCCAACCTGTGATTTCCATAATCCTCGCTTGAATCAATGCTGTCCACGTCTCCATGAGCTGTCCCAACAACTCACGAAAATCTTTATCCTCACTCGCACCAAGTTCAACGACGAGGTTTCCTACAGCACAACCATAATGTTGTGTTTCATCCTCATGCACCTGAATTTCCCAGTTTAGCATTGCAAGCAAAGCTTGTTTGGGGTCCTCCATCTGGCGCAATAGCGGATCAAAACATTGTGTTTCCCAGTCGTTACTGTGAGAACGAATCACTTCTAAGCAGATTTCTTTTTTTGATAAAAAATAATGATAAAGTTGTCCTTTTCCAGTACCTGAGTCCTCGAGAATATCTCGGATAGAAGTTGAGGCATATCCTCTTTGACAAAAAAGTTTTTTACTGCTCTCAATGATTTTTTCTTTTGCTTCTGACACTTTACACGCTCCAATCATTTTACCTACCGCTTGGTACAATATTAATATACCAAATTATGGTGCCTTGACCAAATAATTGAACTGGAAATTTTTGTTTCTATCTCAGCTTTAAAAAATCCCAAAACAAAAACCTACTCTGTTTAAGGCCATATACCTTAAGCGGAGTAGGTTTTTCTGATATGTGTTTTAAATTACACCAACAAGGATGAAGAGGATAACGATAATCCCAAGTGCAATACGGTACCAACCAAATATTTGGAAGTCACGGCGTTTGATGTAATTCATCAAGAATTTAATAACGAAGATAGATACAACATAAGCAACAACCATTCCAACGATAAGGGCAATCACTTCTGAGAGACTAAAGTGAAGGCCGAATTTCAAGAGTTTGAAGGCTGAGGCACCAAGCATAGTTGGTACTGCAAGGAAAAAAGTAAACTCAGCAGCAACGACACGTGAGACACCGATGAGCAAAGCACCAATAATTGTTGCGCCTGAACGAGATGTACCTGGAATCATTGAGAGAACTTGGAACATCCCGATGATCAGTGCAGTTTGATAGGTGATTTCTTTCATTGTATTGATTTTTGGTACACGTGTTTTATTCCAACGTTCAATCACGATAAAGGCGATACCATAGACAATCAGCATAATGGCAATTGTCAAGGGTGTCCCGAAATTTTCTTCTAAGAAATCATTCAAGAATAAGCCAAATACAGCAGACGGAAGGAAGGCAACGACAACCTTAACCCACATGTTAAAGACAGAGCGTTTGATGCGCACACCTTTACCTTCTACATTAACAAAAGGATTCATCTGTGACCAGAATTCCACAATAACCGCAATAATTGCGCCTAATTGAATGACAACAAAGAACATATCTTTGAAAGATTGTGTCATGTCGGTATGGATGAAGGCATCCACTAAAAGCATATGCCCTGTACTTGATACAGGTAACCACTCTGTAATTCCCTCGACGATGCCGAGAAAAATAATTTTCAAAAGTTCAATAAAATTTAAATCCATTTTTCCTTATATCCTATTCATTAATGAGGTAGAAACTGCCATCTGTAACTTCAACCGTCAAAGCTTTCTCTTGATTTCCTGTCTGATAAGGAAACTCTTTTTTGACATGATTTACATAAAGTTCTTCTGCCTCTGCATTTAAGCCTGACCATTGACTGTTTATCATTTTCAATTGACCATCTTTTTTAACAATTTTGCTGCGCTCTTTCAGACGAAGATTTTCAAAAATAGTTGCACCATCATTTGAAGCAAAATCCATACTTTGTGCTGTCACACGTTTTAAAACAGACGCACCGTCATTAGAAGTTACTCTCAAATGTCCCGACAAAGTCACATCTCGCAACTGCCACGCAGCATCACTAATATTCATGGTGAGCTGGTTTCCTTTAACTTTTTCTAAGGCAAGACCTCCATCTCGAAGATTGATTTTGAGGCTTTCAACTTTCAAGTCACGTAAATTTTTTTGTCCCGAAGTACCATCAATAATAATTTTTTGGAAATCCATATCTTCTGTTACAGTTACAATTATTTTTTCCTGACTCATTTTACCAAAATTAAGACCTAAATTGAAGTCAAAGGCGCTTTTTCGAGCTTCGATATTTAAAGTTTGGTCTTGGAGTCTAAGCTCAGGCTTTTGATCAAGCAAGTGACTCTCCACCTTTAGACTTGATCCAGCGATAATTTCTAAATCCGCATTTTTACTGTTGACAATCAGATTTTTTACTTTATCTGAAGCAAAAGTCTGTTGTGTAGAAATAAGGTGAGAGATTTGAGGACGGCCTTCTTTCCATACAAGACTCGTTTTACCTCCAGTAGCTAAGCCAATACCTAAAAGAATGATGCCAGAAACAATCATAATGAGTGCGGCTACTATGGTTCTTTTATTTTTCACAAGACGACTCCTTTCTGATTGCGTTTGGTTCTTTGAGTTAACTTACGACCTAGCCATTTAATCATTCCTAGAAAACGAAGGCACAGCCATTTTGTGAGGAAAAGAATAAAAGGACTGATAAGAATTCCCAAACCAAAAAGTAAAAGACCAAGGCCACTAAAGGCAAGTGTTGTACTTGGACTGCTGAAGACTACTCCTAGCCCAGATACGAGCGAGAATAAGCCACCAAATACAAGTGAAACATCAAGCATGTACAGGCTAAAGAGGAGAGCCAATAGCGCTATTAATAATGCGAGAATAAGCAAAAGAACAGCAAGAGCCAAAGGCACCAAAAGCGGTGAGGCAAAAAGACCAAGTACAATAAGCCAGACCAGTTGGAGACGGGATTTGGCAGGTATACTTTTTTCTTCTTCTTGCGCGTGATCATCTTGATCTAAGAAATAACTGAGTTTAAGCTTAGTAGCAAATTGTTTAGGTGTCCCATACTGTGCTTTTATTTCTTCAAGTGTTAGATTTGACTCAATAAAGTATTCTTGATAATAAGCAATTAAGTCTCCACTTTCTTCTTGAGGTAGCTCTGTCAGATGGGCTTGCACAGCCTCTAAATAACTATTCATCGTTTTCGAGTTCTCCTTCCCCTAAAAGTTTATCCATGGCATTACGGAATTGCTGCCAGTCAGCAGTTATTTTTTGAAGCTCTTGGCGTCCATTCTCCGTTATCCGATAATAACGTCTCATGCGTCCTTCATAAGGCTCATCATAATTTTCTAAAAGCTCATGCTTTTTTAAACGTCGTAAGACGGGGTACATGGTTGACTCACTAATCGGAAGTTGCGTTTGTACTGTTTTTGTCAAGGCATAACCATACATATCTTTCTTATTCAGCAAAGAAAGCACTGTCCCGTCTAGAAGTAAGGTTGGAATTTGGATATCCATAAACGTCCTTTCTTTTCAACATATCATATTATATGTTGTATAACATAATACTATATGACATATAATAACATATAAAATATTTGCTGACAAGTGTGAGCCAATAATTTCAAAAGATATACTAAAATACATTAGAAATATACGGTTGGGAATTTATTGGCTTTGTTCAAGCTGAAGATGAGGATGAGGACGAGAGATTACGGATGTATTCTTACCAAACCTAAAAAAACTCCTATTTAGGAGTTTTTTTATTTTTCTTGTGGTCTTTCATATTTTAGTCCCATCGCATTGATTGACACAATCATAGTTGAGATACTCATCAATACTGCAGCTGCCAGTGGATCAATAGAGATACCAAAGGTTGGGTAAAGAATTCCTGCCGCAACAGGAATGGCAATGATATTATAACCTGCCCCAAACCAAAGATTTTGTTTCATTTTGCGATTAGAGCGTTTTGCAATCTCAATCAGTGCTAAAACATCACTCGGATGTGAATTGACCAAGACAACATCTGCTGTATTGATGGCGACAGATGTCCCACCTCCGATTGCAATGCCGAGATCACTTGTAGCAAGCGCAGGCGAGTCATTGACACCGTCACCAATAAAGAGAACACCGCCTTTTTCTTGATAATCTTGAACAATATTTGCTTTATCTTCTGGTTTTAATTCAGCACGGTATTCAGCAATACCAAGATTTTTTGCAATTTTTGCTGCAGTGGCTTCATTATCTCCGGTCAGCATTACAGGTGTGATATCACGTTTTTTCAACTCTTCGATAAAGAATTTCGCATCTTCTTTTGGTGAATCACCTAAAGCAACAAAGCCGTAAAGTGTTTTATCCGAAACGAGGAAGGAAACCGTTAAGCCTTGATCAAAAACCTTTTGAACTTCTTCTTCATCAATCGTGATGTCATTTTCTTTGAGGTAAGCGTAAGAGACGATACTGTAATTTTTCCCTTGGACTGTCCCTTTCAAGCCCACACCAGGAATGTTTTCCAGATTTTCTGCTTCTAACTTCAAATCGTCAACAGCATTGACAATGGAGAGGGCAATAGGGTGTGTTGAGCCACTTTCTAATGCGGCCATAACTTGTAGTATATCTACCTTATCCTCCTTAGCCAAATCGACAACTTGACGTACACTAAATTTTCCGTCTGTTAATGTACCCGTTTTATCCATCAGCGCATATTTTATTTTACTAATAGATTCAAGGGAGGTACGATTTTGAATCAATAAACCATTTTTAGCCGAAAGATTGGTTAAGCGTGCCACGACTAAAGGCACAGCCAATCCCAGGGCGTGAGGACAAGCAATGACAAAGACGGATACCGCAGTCATGAGTGCAAAGCTCAATGAAGAAGTCATCGTCCAAATGATAAAGGAAGCAAGACCCACGCTCAATGCTGCCCAGAAAAGCCAACCTGCCACACGATCAGCTAAGTTTTCACTGGCAGATTTTTGCTTTTGTGCCTTCTCTACCAATTGCGCAATTTGCGCCAGAAGAGAATCTTTTCCTAGTGAAGTCACTTTCATTTCAAAAGGGAGGTTCTGGTTTAGAGAACCACCGTAAACTGTATCTCCTGCTTCTTTTGCGACCAAACGCGATTCACCTGTGATCATCGATTCATCGATAGACAAATGAGTCGTTTCTGATGTCACAATACCATCAGCTGGAATACGTTCGTTTTCTTTTACGAGAAGAATATCGTCCACTTGGAGCTCAGAGATGGCCACATCTTTTCCGTCTTTCAGATGTGCTTTTTTAGGAATGAGGGATGCGAGGTCCTTAAGAGCATCGCCTGCACGACTCACTGCCCGCATCTCTATAATGTGACCTGCCAGCATAATAACAATCAGGGTCGAGAGCTCAAACCAAAAGTCCATTGCCTCCCCACCTGTCCATAATAAGACCGTAGCATAAACAGAGTAAGCATAAGCCACGACAATCCCCATCGTAATGAGCATCATCATCGCCGGTTTCCGGGATTGAAATTCACCACGTGCGCCGCTAAAGAAAGGAGTGCCACCATAGAAGAAAATGATAGATCCTAAAATAAGTCTGACAATCGAATCGCCTTGAAAGCTAATCAGCTGAAATCCGGCAATACTTGAAATAGCAAGCAAAGGCACCATGAGCGCAATGCTGACCTTCAGTTTCTTGCCCATATTACCCATGTGCATCATATGCCCTCCATGGTTCATCATATCGTGTCCGACATGATGGTCCATTTCTGCCATATCATGCATCTCGTGATGCATATGCTCTTTATGTTCATCTTTCATCTCAACCTCCTTAAATTTTTCTGTTCTTTTAATAACTCTACACCTATAGTTTACATATGTAAATTCATAAAGTCAAGTAAAAACTTAAAAAGTTTCGAAAGAGGAAGCTCGCTCCTGCTGTTTTGCGTAAAATAAAAAGTGGAAATAATTCCACTTCTCTCTTTATTTACTTGTCACTTGACCAATCACCAGGTTGGCAATGACATTCCCCGTTTTTGTAAGGTCGATATTTTCTAAGCGCTCCGCATTTGTAAAAGCAACAATAATTTCTGTTCCTTTACCTGCAGCTTTAATTTTTTGCAGATCCATATCCGCAATCTTATCGCCTTTTTTAAGCACTTGTCCTTCAGAAACAGCCAACTTAAATGGTTCGCCCTTGAGTTCAACCGTATCTAAGCCCATATGTAAAAGAACTTCTAAGCCTGATTCTGTTTGAATCCCCATCGCATGTTTAGTTGGGAAGATATTTGTTATTTTACCTGAGAGTGGTGCAAATACTTCTTCTTTTGTTGGTAATATCGCAAAGCCATCTCCCATTATTTGGGCTGAGAAAACTTGATCCGGTACTTCCGTGATTGGCATAACTTTACCTGTTGCGACAGCAAATATTTCTTGCGTAATTGCTTTAGTTTCTGACTGAACAACCTCTTTTGCTGTTTCTACAATAGGATCCGGAACTTCTCCTGTTTGTTGAATTTTTTTCAATTCATCCGCTACAAATTGGACTTCTGTCCCTACGATAACTTGGACATTCTTCTTATCTAAAACCCGCACTCCAGGTACACCAGTTGCTTTAATTGCAGCTTGATTCACTAAGTCAGAATTTTCGACAGTCAAACGTAATCGTGTCGTACAATTGTCCACAGTTTTAAGATTATCTTTGCCAAGTCCTTGATAAATACGGCCGGCAAGGTAAGCAAATTTTTCATCTGCAGAAGATAAATCTGGATCTTCTTCCCCTTCACCGCCTTCTTCACGACCTGGTGTCATCATGTTAAATTTCTTAATGACAAAGTCAAAAGTAAAGTAATAAACGACTGCCATAACCAAACCGAGTACGAGAAGCATATAAGGTTGATTCGCAATAGGCACGCGTAAGCTCAAGATGAAGTCGATGAGCCCTGCTGAAAAGTTAAAGCCGGCAGTCCAATGGAAAAGCGCGGCAATAAACATCGAAATCCCTGTTAATACTGCATGCACAACATATAGGGGCCAAGCCACAAACATGAAAGAGAATTCCAAAGGTTCAGTTACACCAGTGAAAAATGAAGCAAAGCCGGCAGCAAGCATAAGTGAAGCCGTCGCTTTTTTCTTTTCGGGACGTGCATTACGATAAATAGCATATGCCCCTGCAGGCAAACCAAACATCATGATAGGGAAGAAACCTGCTTGATAACGCCCCGTAATCCCTTGGGTTCCTACGTTTTTCCAGAAATTACCAATGTCATTGATACCCGCAGCATCAAACCAGAAAACATTATTGAGCGCGTGGTGCATACCTGTTGGAATTAACAAGCGGTTCGAGAAACCGTAAATCCCAGCTCCTAAAGGACCAAGGTTAACGATAGCTTTACCAAAAGTGGTTAAGCCTCCGAAAACAGCTGGCCAAAGGAAAAGTAAAACAGCTGAAAGTGCAGCCATGATAACCGCAGTAAGTATGGGCACTAAACGACGTCCACTAAAGAAAGACAAGGCCATCGGCAATTTCGTATTGCTGAACTTATTATAGACTGCCGCTGCGATGAGGCCCGCTAAAATCCCTATAAAAACGTTCCCGTTATTAATCTTAGTGAATGCAGTATTCACTTTTTCGACATCGATTCTTTGCAAAAGCGCCACAGAATCAGGATTGAGTAAGGTCATAGGCACAAGGAAAGACACTATCCCAGCCAGAGCTGCGGAGCCGTCTTTGTCCTTAGACATTCCAAAGGCCAGTCCAACAGCAAAGAGTAAGCCTAAGTTATTCAGAATCGTTTGTCCGGCTTGAATCATAAAGGCTGCCAATACATTATTGGCGCCCCAGCCTGTAGGATCGATCCAATACCCAATCCCCGTAAATAAAGCTGCAACAGGTAAAGTCGCAACCGGAAGCATGAGCGATCGGCCCATCTTCTGCATATATTCTTTCATAAATCCTCCAAGAATAGAAAATTAAATAATTTACCAAAATGGCACGTACCAAAATCTCTGCTTTTAAGTCTCCGTATCACTACTTCTTATTTCACTAAAGGTAAGATTTAACTTTGGTTGACATATAAAAAGGCTATTGCCAATGCTTACACAATCGCCTTGTTTTCTTTACGTCTTCAACCTGTTAAAATTTAGGATATTTTTCACTTAATAGGAGTAAATTTATTTGTACAGTATTATTTTAACATCTTCTTGGTGATTTTGGGGACTATATATGTAGAGGGGTGTATGGCCTGTTAATATAGGACTTGATTTTTGCCTTTAGACTTTGCATCATAAAGTTTCTCATCAACAGTATTCTTCAATGCTCCTAATTCAAAATAGCAACAGCCAAGCTCAAATAAGTTGCAAAGAGTATCCAGACAAAGTAGGGCAAGAGTAGGATTCCTGACCATTGGTTGATTTTGAAAAATTTCTTAATACAAAGATAGACCACAATATCAAGAACAAGGATAACAAGTACTCCAAACCAGAAATAACCCTTGAAAAAGATAATGCTCCAGATAAAGTTGAGGAATAACTGGATAACATAAAGCATGAGGGCTGGCTGGGCTTCACTCTTTCTTAATTTTAAATTTTGAAAAACTATAAAACCTGCTACAGCAATCAAGCCATAGAGAATCGGCCAAACAATACCAAACAGATAATCTGGTGGCGCCAATGGCGGAAGTTGTAAGTTGTTATAAATCGATTTGATATCACCAGCTAATATTCCTGATAAACTCCCAATTGCTTCTACCACAATGATAAACAGCCCAGCAAGTAATATAGGTTTTAGTTTATTAGAATGTTTCATAATTCTCCTCCTCTTTTTCTAAGTTAACCGTTTTCTTTAGTATTTTCTTAATTTTACCACATCCCCTATTTTAAAGGCAGTTATTCGTTTGTAAATTTTGCCCCCCGTTGGTTTGCCTAGAAAGCTTTATTTATACTCTTTGCTCTATATCTTCCTTTGGCTTTACCTTATTTTTATTTTTTTTAATTTCCTTTTTAATTGAATCGAAAATTAAAAATTGTTATAATAATTATAGCGCTTACATGATTAGTCCGGACATAGTCTTACCACCAACAGGAGGAACTATGATCAAAAATGGAAACACACGTTACTTAAAGATAGCCATAGCGACATTGGCCTTGGCTACACTTGGTTTTACTGGTGCGCATGCTCAAGCAGATGCCGCCGATGAAATGGTCAATCCCACCGATAAGGTTTTAGTCGGTTATTGGCACAATTGGAAATCAACAGGTAAAGATGGTTATAAATACGGAACCTCTGCTGATTTTGACCTTTCACAGACACAAGACGGATACAATGTTATTAACGTATCTTTCATGAAAACCCCTCAAGGAAGTGCACTTCCAACATTTAAACCTTATAATAAGACCGATGCTGAATTCAGAGCTGAGGTTGCAAAACTCAATGCAGAAGGTAAATCTGTATTAATTGCACTAGGAGGTGCGGACGCTCACATTGAACTCACTAAAGCGCAAGAGGATGCTTTTGTTAATGAGATTATCCGCCTTGTTGATACTTATGGCTTTGACGGTTTGGATATTGATTTAGAGCAATCTGCCATTGATGCAGCTGACAATAATACCGTCATCCCGTCAGCTTTACGGAAAGTCAAAGCGTATTATCGTCAACAAGGTAAGAACTTTATGATTACGATGGCCCCAGAATTTCCTTATCTTACGACTACAGGGAAGTATGCGCCTTATATCAATGGTTTAGAAGGTGATTACGATTATATTAATCCTCAATACTACAACCAAGGCGGCGATGGATTTTGGGATTCTGACTTAAACATGTGGATTTCCCAATCCAACGACGAGCAAAAAGAAGCCTTCCTCTATGGCTTAACACACCGTCTCGTCACTGGAACCGATAATTTCATCAAAATTCCAGCAAACAAGTTTGTGATTGGCTTGCCTGCAAATGAGGACGCGGCAGCAACAGGTTACGTCAAAAATCCTAAAGCGGTCGAAAATGCCTTAAAACGCCTAAAAGCTTCTGGTAATGAAATCAAAGGCTTAATGACCTGGTCCGTCAATTGGGATGCAGGTAAGAGCGCAACTGGCTTAAATTATAACAATTCCTTCGTCAACACCTATGCTCCAATGCTTTTTGGGGACACTGGGGGCGGAAATGAAGCAAAACCAACACTTCCAATAATCACAGTTTCTGATCTTACAGAAACCAGTGCTACAATTCATGCAAAATCAACAGACACATCTGGGATAGCCAACTACGAGATTAAAGTTGGGGGAAAAACTTATACAAGTAAAGATGGATTGCAAGATATCTCAGGCCTTAAAGCTGCAACGACTTATACCGTTGAAGCCGTCGCAATCAATAATGCTGGCATTCGTTCTGATAGTGCAAGCACGACTTTTAGCACGGCAGCTGACACAGTAACTCCTGAAAATACATAGCTCAAGGATAAAGAATATTGGACGGGTGACCGCGTCTACTACAATGGAAAAGAATACGAAGCAAAATGGTGGACCAAGGGTGATCAGCCTGACTTGTCAGGTGCTTACGGCCCTTGGAAAGAAATATGATGTGCTTTAACAAGCAGAAAGGAGCAAAGTTATGAAAAAAATGTTTATTGGGTTTTTAATCACTTTAGGAGTATTGGGCGCTTCATTGGCTTTCAATACTAAAACGGTCTTGGCTCACGGTTACGTTGAGAGCCCTCCTGCACGTGGTTATCAAGGAAAGCTTGATTATGAAAAATATGGCTGGACAACAGCTTATAATCTCTATGGAAATGTCATCACAAATCCTCAATCACTTGAAGCCCCTAAAGGCTTCCCTGAAAGCGGACCTGTAGATGGACGCATCGCCTCAGCTAATGGCGGTCTAGGACAAATCGCTGACTTTGTCCTAGATAATCAAACCAGCGACCGTTGGAAAAAACAACAATAAACACAGGTGTCAAACAGTTCACGTGGAAATATACAGCACCACATAAAACAACCAAATGGCACTATTACATGACCAAAACAGGTTGGGATCAAAATGCGCCACTCAAACGTTCGGAGTTAGAGCTCATTGGTACTGTCAATCATGATGGCTCTACTGCTTCTAACAACTTGACACACTCTATCACTGTCCCAAGCAATCGTTCAGGCTACCATATCATCCTTGCTGTTTGGGATGTTGCTGATACACCAAATGCTTTCTACAATGTTATTGACGTCAATGTCCAAAATAATAATATGCTCTTTGGACCATTTGCTGCAGTTGAATAAACAGAAAGAAAAAGAGCACTTCTCAAAGTGTTCTTTTTTACTTTTCGGATGTTTGGAGCCATTTGATGAGTTCTGCGGCGATTTCTTCTTGTTGTTTCTCATTTGAGATGTCCGCTTGGTTATCACCTTTTTGAGCACCATAGCTGCCAAACCCGGCATGATTACCGCCATCCAGTGTGACATTCACCGTTTGTTGTGGCAGATAGGCTTTTGCCTTTTCATATGAAGACTGGTTGAGCACACCATCTTTTGAACCTACGAGTGATAAAACTTTTCCCTTGTAACCTTTCAAGCTTCCTTTTTGATCAGGATAACTTGCCAGGAAAAAGACACCTTCTAAGGCTGAATTATCTTGATGGCCTGCTGCAAAGCGACTGGCCATAACTCCACCTAGAGAATGACCCCCAACGATATATTGGGAGAGATGTTCATCCTTGATTACTTTATCAGCCAGATCAGGATTAAAAATGGCAAGATTCAGAGGCTCTTTGAGAAGGTAAACAGAATATCCAGATTCTGCTACTTTACTGGCCCAAATACTATAGCTTACATTATCCACCAAAGCGCCTTGATAAAAGATGATACTGGGCTTATCTGGATTGCCTTTAAAGACCAAAGCATTATCCAACTTCTCGGCTTGACTTGCACTCTTTGTCGCTTGAGGAGTAGGATGATACGTGCTGGACTTTATGTAGATAAATCCTGCAGCCAGAAGGACAAGCAAAATACTTACGATCCAGAGGGCTATTTTTTTGAATTTTTTCATTGGATTTTCCTTTTTAAAATGTTTTTCTTTTTATTTTAGTGAATTATAGTGCTTTGTTCAACTATTTTAATCAAACTAAAAGCCCTCAAAGAAAGGACTTCTAAACATTATTTAAAATTGCATTGAGGAAAAAATAAATTAAAATATATAGTTTATCGAAAGCCTTTATTGCAAGTGAGGACAGAAGCCTCATGCCTCTCGATTTCTGTTTATTTATTCTGTCATCAATTCCATCCTTATTTTATCATTCTTATGAGTAGAATGCTTTAATTCTGCTTATAATATTTATTTTAATTCAAAATTCCTTAAAAAAAAACTAAATCATATGTTATGATTATAATATGCTAAAAAAGCAAACAAATAATGATTCTAAGAGATATGGTAAATAAGGAGGAGATATTTTATAGTGAAAAAATATCAAAAGGTTTTAATGCTGAGCGCAGTTTTTCTGTCGTCGACGCAAGGAATAATGGTAAGTGCGAGTGAGCTCACAGCCGTAAACAAGGAAAAAAATGAGCCAATAGCTTCAAGCATCGAGGAAAGTAGCACTTCTACTTCTGCAAGTACTTCTGAAACTTCCACTGAAAACAAAAGCACTGAAAGTAGTGTGGTAGATAAAAGCAGCTCAAGCTCAAGTACTGAAGCAGCGATAAAGGAACAAGATACAAGTGCTGAAACGGCGGAAGTAGCAAGTACGACCGAGCAGCCTGTGGTACAAGCTCGAAGTGCTGTAACTTATCAGCAACCTCTTAATAGTGGGACACTACCAAAGGTGCCCGTAAGCTTAGAAAAATTACCTATCAAGCATTCAGGCAATCCTTTTAAAGACGTTTCACAATCTTTATATAAGAATTATATTAGCTGGATCTATAGTCGAGGGATTACCACAGGTTATACACCAACGACATATAATCCAGATGGTTACGTGACACGTGGTGAAATGGCTGTCTTTCTTCATCGTCTCGCGGGAGCTCCAAGTTATAAAGCACCATTCAATGTCTATACAGATGTCAACCAGTATAAAAACCAGATTCTCTGGCTGACAGCGACAACTGTATCCAATGGAACTGCGCCCCACTACAATCCAAACGGCAATGTGACTCGTGGGCAAATGGCTGCCTTTCTCCATAGAATGGCAAAGGTTTCAGGAAATGCTCCTACTTCAGGAAAATATAATACGAAGTTCGTGGATGCCAAAAATCATATGTTTGCCAATGACATTGGCTGGTTGAGTTCAAAAGGTATCACTACGGGTTACACACCAACAACTTTTAGACCTGATGCAAATGTTACACGTGGGGAGATGGCAGCTTTCCTCCAACGTTTCTATAATGTCACTTCCCAGACCAATAAACAAAACCCCTATCCTGCAGGACAATGTACAGCTTATGTTTGGGACTATTCCAACGGAAATATTCCACTCTATACCGGCAATGCTAAAGAATGGGCTAGATATGCGAACAGCACGGCTGCTGTAGGAACGATTGCTGTCTTTCCTCCAGGAAATCAAGGCGCTGGAGATCTTGGCCACGTTGCCGTTGTTATTTCGGTTTCCGGCTCTAAAATGAGAGTAAGTGAAGGAAATTATAACGGTGGCTGGGGCACTGAACGTGACTGTTCAACAGCCGGTGTTAAATTTATTCGCCCTTAATATTCAAGAAAACCATACTAAAAAGTGCTGGACAGATGTTCCAAGCACTTTTTCTATTCTTATATATCATCGTTGTGAATGACGATATTTTCTTGTTCTAGAACAGTCTGACCAGAGATTTTAACTATTTCTCCCTCAATTTCACAAGCAATCAAGCCACCACGATTAGAGAGTTGTTTGGCGATGAGTTTTGTTTTCTCTAGCTTTTCTCCCCATAATGGTGCCAAGCGTGTATGTGACGAACCCGTCACGGGGTCCTCATCTACACCACCATGAGGTGCAAAATACCTGGATACAAAATCAACTTCTGCTCCTTTTGCTGTGATGGTGACTGCATGAGGAGCTAATAATTTAATGATAGCTATCTGTGGTTTTGCATTATTTACTGCTATTTCTGAATCTAGTACAAGCACAAGGTGATCTTTTTCTTGAGTAGTATAAGCTTCTTGAATGATTGCTCCTGGGAAAGCTGCTTTCATTTTTTCAGTGATCGGTTTTGGAAAAAGCTGTTGACTTGGAAAGTTTAAGATAAATTGATCATTGTCCATGGCGACGGTCAATTTTCCAGATTTAGATTTAAAGATTAAAATTTCACGCTCTTTTTCTAACTTCTGCTTGATGAAAAAAGCCGCCGCAATCAGACCATGCCCACATAGTAAAACTTCTCTTTTAGGACTGAACCACTGGATTTCCCACTCTTCCTCTACATTCTTATAAATAAAGGAAGTTTCAGGCAAGGCAATTTCAGAAGCAATCTTTTGAAGCTGCTCTTTTGGGAGTTGTTGGGTTAATATATAGACTGCTGCGGGATTTCCTAAACTCTCCTTGCCGGTGAAGGCGTTGATAATGTCGTAGGGCATGAATTACTCCTCATAGTACTGGTTTTAAGTGTACCTTTATTATAATACTATAAATTACAATAGGGAGCCATATGAATTAAAAAAACTTGATAATATCGACATTATCAAGTTTTTACTTATTTTATTCTTTATCTGTCATTATCAATAAAATTCCTCAGGCAAAAGCGTATCCGCCAATTTGATATTGTCAGAGTAATCGATAGGAACGTCAATAACTACTGGTCCTGTGCTGTCAGGGATTGATTCCAAGAGTTCTTTCAGTTCTTCTGCGCTGTGAACACGATAGCCTTTGGCACCCATAGCTTCCGCATATTTCACGTAGTCAACGCTACCGAAGTTTACACCTGCTGCACGGCCGTATTTTTTCTCTTCTTGGAATTTAACCATGTCATAGTGACCGTCATTCCAGATGATGTGGATCAAGGGCAAGTTAAGGCGAACGGCAACTTCAAGTTCTTGTCCGGTGAAGAGGAAACCACCATCACCAGAGTGAGAATAAACTTTGTGTCCTGGGCGGAGCAAGCCGGCTGTAATACCCCAAGGCAAGGCCACACCTAGTGTTTGCATACCGTTTGAGAAGAGCAAGTGACGGGGTTCATATGAACGGAAGTAACGTGCCATCCAGATATAGAGTGAACCGACGTCAACAGTCACCGTTTCATCATCTTTAACAACTTCTTGGAAAGTGCTTACCAAGTCAAGTGGGTGCAAACGTCCTTCTTCAGCTGCTTCAACGTCAAATTCGTGTTGGTTAATGACGTCACGCAAACCTTTAAGGTATTCAACTGAACCTTCTGGCAAGTTGTAGCCACGAACTGCTGGCAAAAGGTTTTCCAATGTTTGAGCAATATCACCAATCAATTCACGTTCGGGTTGGTAATAGGTATCAATCTCAGCAATGGCGTTGTCAATAACAACAATACGGCTATCAATTTCAGCATTCCAGTTGCGTGCTTCATACTCGATAGGGTCATAACCAACGGCGATCACTAAGTCTGAACGTTTGAGCAACATATCTCCTGGTTGGTTACGGAAAAGACCGATACGACCAAAGAAGGTATGTTCAAGATCACGCGAAATCACACCTGCACCTTGGAAAGTTTCAACGACCGGAATAGAGACGTGTGAAAGCAAGTTACGCAAAGCTTTGGCCACTTTTTCATCTGAACCACCAGCACCAACAAGGATAACAGGTAATACAGCATTTTTAATCGCTTGCGCTAAATAGTTGATGTCATCAATTGAGGCATTACCCATCTTAGGATCTGACAAAGGTTTGATGGCATTCACAGAAACTTCTGAATCTGTCACGTCTTGTGGGATAGATAAGAAACTTGAACCTGCACGACCGCCTTTAGCGATACGGTAAGCATTGGCTACTGTTTCAGAAATTGTGGATGGATCCAAGATTTCTTGTGAATATTTTGAAGCAGGCGCCATCATTTGAGCGTTATCCATAGATTGGTGTGCACGTTTCAAACGATCAGCGCGTTTTACTTGTCCACCAATTGCAAGAATCGCGTCCCCTTCAGATGTTGCTGTCAAAAGTGGCGTTGCCAAGTTTGATACACCAGGTCCGGAAGTAACCAAAACAACACCAGGTTCCCCCGTGATACGTCCCACAGCTTGGGCCATAAAAGCAGCACCTTGCTCATGGTGAGTAATGATTAATTCTGGCGCTTTTGGATCATGCTCCAAGCGGTCGAATACGCGGTCAATTTTGGCGCCGGGAATACCAAAAACATATTTTACATTATGGTTAATTAAACTATCTACAACTAAGTCTGAGCCGAATTTTTTATCAGTCATTTCTTCTCCATTTCAATTAAGATTCACAATCTTCACAATCAATTTTAGCAGAAAACATTTTAATTTACAAAAATCGGGCTTGAAGAATGTATATGTAGTCTGCTTTCACAAGATATCTGCACCTAAAACGCTTACATCTTCTCCTATGAAATATTACAGACTTTGTCATCTTACTTCAATAAAAAAACCATTGCTCGATTACTCGAACAACAGTCCTCTCATTTCTTCATCTTCTGGAACAAGCTCCAGATATTGTTTAATATAGGTTTGTGCCTTCTCATTTTGTCCGATTTGCAAAAGGAAATCAACATAATCCTTTAAGAAATCTGGATTATCAGTCAAGGCAGTCGACAAGAGCTCTGTATAGAGCGCTTCTGCTTGTGCATCATTTTCCAGCTCTTTATGGGCTTGTGCAAACAACCACTGCGCCAAGAGATGTTCTTCTTCTAACAAATCTTCCAAGCGAATTACAGCTTCAAAGTCTGACTCGTTGAAATAAAGGTTTGCAAGGAGGAACACTGTTTCGTCATGGAGCTCCGCAACATTCAGCGCATCCATCAAGTAACGTTCTGCAGCTGCTTGGTCCTTTTGACTGTAAGCCAGCTTCGAGAGAAAATGCAACAGTAAAGCCGAATTCGGATTTTTCAGTAAACCTTCTTGCGCCACACGGGCAGCTTCATCAAACTGACGGTCTGCTTCCAGTGTTTGGGCATAGGCTAACTCGTAATTGAGCAAATCTGTATTATAGTCTTCTAACTGTTTAAAATAGCTAATCGCACGGGCTTGATTGTCCAACTCGCTATAAAGTAGCGCAATTTTGTAAATCGTATCGGCAGTTTTATCAAACTCAAAAGACTTTTCTAAAAAGGCAATCGCATTTTCAAAATTCCCTAGATGTGCGTAGGATTCACCGATACGCTGATAAGTAGAGATTTTAGTTTGCTGTAGAATTTCACGTACAGAAAGCTTGGCGTAGTTCTGGATAGCATCCTGATAAGCACCCTGCTCGTAATAACTTTCCGCAAGCGCAAAAGTAATCAGGGGTGAGTCGGAAAGTTCACGTGCTTCTTCAAGCTTGCTAATGGCCGTCTCAAAGTCGCCTTCAAACTGGTACAAATCCGCAATTTGAATCAAAGCAGCCACATAGTTTTCGTCTCCAGCAGGAATTTGATAGAGATAGTTTAATGCATCGTCAATTTGCCCATCATCCTCTGCAATCTCCGCCAGATTAATCAAATAGTCGGTACTTTCAGGATTGTCACCCAGAATCTTATCATAGACCTGATGGCTCTCATCAATAAAACCCACCATTTGCAAATACTCTGCTAAATCCGCAAGCATTTCTTCATTATCATGCTTGAGCGCATTGCTCAAAGCATTATGCATCCCAATCAAATCACCTTTATGTAGAAAATCAATAGTATCTTCTGAATAAGACATTAGCTCTCCTCTATTTTTTCAAGTTCACTTGTATTGTCTAAATCAACAGGTTGATAAAGTTCTGAAATTTCACGGTACCAATCATAGATATGTGTGATAATTACTTTGGCTGCTGCATAGAAAGGAATTCCCAGCAGAACACCCCATAAGCCAAAGACTTTCCCGGCCGTTAAGAGCACAAAGAGAACTGTGATCGGGTGAATGCTCAACTGTTTACCTAAAACTAAAGGCGAAACGAAACGTCCTTCAAGTGTTTGTTCAATGATATAGACAATCAAGACTTTAAGCAACATGATTGGTCCACCTGTTGCTAAACCGATAATCATAGCCGGAATGATGGCCAAGTAGAATCCAAGGAATGGAATCAAGTTAAAGAGTCCAGACAAGATAGCAAGTGTGATCCCGTAACGCAAACCAATGATTGGTAAACCAATCGCAAGCATCAAAGCAACTGCAATCGCAACAATAACTTGACCACGTACGTAGTTTGCAAGTTGTGAGTTCATCTCCGTCAAGATTTTTGAAGTATCTTTGCGCCAGTTTACAGGTAAAAGATGTGTGATATAGCCATTCAAATTTTTCCCGTCCCGTAAAAGATAAAAGAGGACAAACGGGAAGATAACCAGTGAAATAAAGACACTTGCTGTACGTGTAATCACATCAGTGATTGAGCTAAAAGCAGCAGTTGAAAAGTTTTTCGACCAGTCCACGATATTATTCCCGAGGGAATCCATGAAATTATCCATTTGTGGGCGGAATTGCTCAAAATGACGATTGGTCAAGAGTTTATTTACTTCTTCTTGCATTTGTTCGACATAGTTTGGCACGTGCTTAGAGAAACTTGCCACACTGTTTGAGATAGAAGGAATGGCATAAGCCAGACCCCAAACTAACAAACCAGCAATGAGTATAAAAAGTACAATAATACTGGCGATACGTGGCACGCGTTTCTTTTCAAGATAATCAACTATCGGATTAAGCAAGTAATAAAACACGGCTGCTAAAACGACAGGCAATGAAACAATGGTCAGAAAATCGGCAATTGGTGCAAAGATAAAGTTAACTTTGCTGAGTAATAGAATATTAAGTAATAAAAGTAAGACCACCAAGAGCGCCGTCACGACTTTATTATTTACAAACCATTTGAAAAAAACAGAGGATCTGAAATTTTGTTTTTCCATAGGATTTTTTCCCCTTCTAATGTGTAAAATACTGTTTAAATTATAACATAATCCCAATAATATTGACATAGAAGGCTCTTCGTTTACATAATTTTATTTATGTAAAAAAGCTGTGTTCACAGCTTTTGTAGTTCATAATATTGAATTTGAAGAAAAATTTTGTGATTTACAATTTTCCAGCCTTTTTCTTGAAAGAGGCTTACCAGCTCTTTAGGTTGATAAACCTTGACATCACCTTCAGTTGAAAAGCGGTTCAGTCGCCAATTATAAAGCTTTGTCACTACAGGGATATGAATTTCCACGATGACTAATCTGCCGTCCTGTTTTAACAAACGGCTGGCCTCATCTAAAAAGCGATCGGGATGAGGGAAATGATGAAAACTGGCCGAACAAGTGATAATATCGAAATCATTCTTCGGAAATGGAACAGCTTCCGCACTACCTTGCTTAAATTCAAACTGAGGATGACGTTGGCTGGCAACCTTAACCATTTCAGAAGAAATGTCTAAACCTGCCCCCGAAATATTTGTCTGCTTACTGAGCATGGACAGAAGAGTGCCATTGGCACAGCCGATATCAAGAATACTGGCATCTTTGGGCACTTCCAAATGTTTGACAATAAACTTTTTGAAAAATGAAGCAAGGAAACCATCAAAGGAGTGGTCAAAATGCTGGGCGATATTATCATAGAATTTTTCTGATTCTTTTTCGTAATTGTGATTTTTGTGTGGCATTTTTGGGTTCTTTTTGGAATTGAGTCTTATTTTTTCAGCAACAATCCCACACACTCCACATGCTTCGTCTGTGGGAAAAGATCAACGGGTTGTACTTTCTCCAAAAGATAGCCTTCTTCTTCAAAGCGGACGACATCACGCGCAAATGTCGCTGGATTACATGAGATATAGACCACGGCACGTGCTTGGGTTGCTGTGGCGGCTTTGATAAAGCTTTCGTCTAGACCCTTGCGAGGTGGATCAACGAAGATAACATTAGGTTGGATACCGTCTTGTAACCATTGTGGCATTACTTCTTCTGCCGGTCCTACTTCGTACTGCGCATTTGTAATACCATTCAGCGCTGCATTTGTCTTCGCGTTTTCAACTGCTTCTGGTATGATTTCCATACCGTAAACTTGTGCAACCTTATCTGCCATTCCAAGGCCGATTGTACCGATACCGGAATAAGCATCAATCACAACATCTTCAGCTTTCAAATCTGCAAAATCATAAGCCAACTGATAGAGTTTTTCTGCCTGTGCTGTGTTGACTTGATAGAATGCACGGGCCGAGATTTGGAAGTCTTTACCTAACATGCTGTCCGTTATATAATCTTTACCTGAGAGCAGTTTGAACTTAGAGCCAAAGATCGCATTCCCTGTTGAGGTATTAATACTGAGCTGGAAAGAGTCCACTTTATTGCTGTATTCAGCCACAAGTTCTGAAAGCCCCGCGAATTTCTCTTTAGTCACAACCAAAATCAGCATCATTTGGCCGCTGTGATGACCACGACGAATCACGATATTGCGTACAATGCCTCGTTTTGTTTGCTCATCATAAGGCGGAATATTGAGCTTGATTAAACTCTCCCGCACCTGATTAACCAACTCATCAATTTCTGGATTTTGGATGTAAAAATCACGAATTGGCACTAAATCGTGTGAGTTTTTTCGGAAAAAGCCCGTCTCTGTTTTACCATTGATGCTACGGACAGGCACCTGTGCTTTATTGCGGTATTGGCTTTCTTGTTCCGCACCTAAAGTGTCAAGAACCGGAAAGTCTGGCTTGTGTGCGTTTTTACGCAGTACATCAACAACTTGTTTGTGTTTAAAGTGAAGCTGGGCTGGATAGGTCATGTGCCCAAAGTCAGCTATCCCTGTACGGAGATAGGTCATATTGACATCTTGTACACGATCTGGTGATTGGCTGAGCCATTCTTCAACCTTACCGAAGCCGAAATTCTTTCCGACTTTTAGGACTTTCATTTTTATCTCTTCACCGGGTAAGGCATTTTCAACAAAAAAAGGGAAGTTATCTGCTTTGATAACTCCTTGCCCTTCATGTGTTAAGTCAAGGACTGTTCCTTGAATCACTTCATTTTTCTGGAATTTTTTCATGCTTTTATGATAGCATACCCGCTTGATAAAGTCCAATGTCTTTCATCCTCTACTGTCAAGAATCAACTTCCCCAAAAAAGCAGCAATTTTTTCACTCTCTGCTGGTAGATGCTCGTGGCTCACCTGAAGGACTTCTGGGTTATCGCCTACAGAAATTGCAAGCTTGGCATGTTGGAGTAGTTTTACATCATTTTTATCATTACCAAAGCCGATATAGTTAGTCTGTCCCATGACTTCCGACAATACCTGATATTTATTGATGTTTCTAGCCGTAATCACCAATTCCTGCACATCAGAATGGTATAAAACAGCCAGTTCTTCATCTGTATTGAATTCCTGATAGAACTTTGGTGTAACACCAAATATGATGATTTTAATCACATCTTCATAACTCAAGTCGACGTTTTGAGCTTTGTGAGCGGTATCCAATTTATTAAGTATGTTTGTTTGAGCAGAAACTTTTGCACTGTAATTCCAATCATAATCTATGACATACTCTAGCCCTCGCAACTGTATAAAAGTTACAATTTTTTCTACACTAGTGGGTGTGATGGTTTGTGTGGGGGAAATGCCTTGCTTCATACGAACAATACTGCCGTTTCCGCCAATCAAATCATTGTCTGGGAAGTCTTCTAAAAGCGGCAGCATATCGCGTACAGGACGAGCTGAAGCAAAAATTATTTTGACCTTTTCATCCAGTTGACGTAATTTTTCAAGGATATTTGCTTCAATTTCGTAACCATTAAAAACAATTGTCCCGTCCAAATCAAACACGAGTGCATCATAACTTTCTTTCTTAAAATTCATTCTGTTTCTCCATCATTGTCTCTCTCAACTTATTTTAACAGACTTGAGCTTTATTGAGAGCTATGCGAAACCAGATGCAACTTTTATCCGGAAAATGGTTCGGAATTTGGGTTTATAAAATGAAAAAACTTCATGACATGTAAAGTATCATAAAGTTTTGAATTTAAATATCAAAGAAGGGATTGGTATTTTCTTTGCTTTCAATGATTTCAACATCTGTACCAAAGCTGGCTAGTTTTTTAGCAACTTTTGGGATAAAGAGATGTTCCAAGTAATGACCAGGATCCAGTCCAATAAGCCCCTGCGAAAGCTGGTCATGACCAACGTGATAATATATATCACCCGTAATATAGAGATCTGCTCCTTTGGCTTGAGCTTCTGGCCAGAATTTTCCACCGCTGCCCCCACAGATAGCCACACGTTGAATAGTCTGGCTCAAAGAGCGATCATAAGTCACCAAACGCAGATGATCTAAAGCAAAAGTTTGTTTCATTTTTTCTGAAAAGTCTGCCAAGCTCATCGGTGTGATATTTCCGACACGACCTAAACCTTCCGCTGATAAGATTTCCGTATCTTTAATGTCTAAAAGATCACAGAACCAATCGTTAAGGCCACCATCCACAACATCAATATTGGTATGACTTGTATAAACTGCAATGCCTGCTTTTATCAAATCAAGGACGATTTTTTCCTGACTGTCCGCATCTGTCAAGTTGGCTAAAGGCCGAAAAATAACTGGATGTTTTGCTAAAATCAAATCCACATCCATTTCAATGGCCTCTAAAACCGTTTGTTCACGAATATCTAGTGTCACCAAGACCTTTTTTACTGGAGCATCGAGCGAGCCTATCTGTAAGCCAACAGGATCGCCTTCAACTGCTAAATCTTTGGGACAAAATTCTTCATACAAGGCCATGAACTCTCTGATTTTCATTGGAGGACTCCTTCTATTTTTTCTTTTTCTGCTTGAACTGTTACCCGTTTTTCATGATTTTCAGGAAGTCGCTCAAGTATTTTATTTAAAGTATTGAGCTCTTTATGCCACTTTTGACGGAAGACTTCTGATTTTTCTTGGGACAAATATGGTCCAAATTCAAGCTCTGTTTCATTCAGCTCGGCTGTGCCGTGTTCTGCCACAATAATTTCGTAGATTTTTCCTGCTTCAAGAAGTATCTTTTCAGAAGTAATTACAAAATTATGTGCCATAAGCCAAGAACGAAGGCTCTCTTCATGATTATTGGGTTGTAAAACGAGTTGCTCCACTTGGCTCAATTTGTCTTTTCCAGCTTCGAGGATTTCGGAGATTAAAATCCCTCCCATACCAGCAATCACGATACTTGTAATAGCATCACTTTCTTCAAAGGCAGCCAGACCATTAGCTAATCTGACTTCAATCTTCTCTTGTAAGTTCTGCTCAGCCACGTGATTTTGGGCGATTTGATAAGGGCCTTTAACCACTTCGCCTGCGATTGCAAAGTCAATCTTTTCTTGCTGAACCAAATAGGCAGGCAAATAAGCATGGTCGCTGCCCACGTCCAGAAGACGGCTATTGGGCTTCACGAGATCTGCAACAGCTTGTAGGCGTTTCGAGAGTTTTATTATTTCATTCATTTAAGTTTTTCTTTCCAAATTTACAGTATTCAAGCACAGGACATTCCTCACACTTTGGAGCACGTGCTGTACAATGATAACGGCCAAAAAAGATGAGATGGTGATGACTTTCCACCCAACGTTCTTCAGGAATCAGCTTCATCAACTTCTCTTCCACCTCCAAGACGGAGGCTTTTTGTGGCACAATATCCAAGCGTTTTGAAATACGTTCAACATGCGTATCAACAGCTATTCCAGGAATACCGTAGGTTTCTCCCAGAACAACATTGGCCGTTTTCCGTCCTACACCCGGCAAGGTTTGTAATAACTTTTTATCTCTGGGCAGTTCACTGTTAAAATTTTCTACCAACATTTGCGAAGTTTTGACAATATTCTTCGCTTTTGTTTTGTAAAGTCCAATCGTTCGGATACATTGTTCGACATCTGCGATATCTGCCTGTGCCAAGCTTTCTGGATCAGGGTATTTAGCAAAAAGTCCTGGTGTCGCCTTATTAACGCCCTTATCTGTAGCTTGTGCAGATAAAATGGTGGCAATTAAAAGTTGAAAGGGTGTTTCCCATTCTAGCTCACCATGTGCTTCAGGAAACATAGCGACAATGATATCTAAAGCTTCTAAAAATCGTTTCTTACTCAGCATATTATTTTCCGTTCCAGGGCCCATCCATCGGGATATAAAAATTAGTATTTTTATGGTTTTGCGTGGCTTCAGTACGCTCTTCCTTGCGCTGCTCCACAGCTTGGGTACTCATCAAGCCATCATTGCGCCAATTGCGTAAAATGGCTTTGATGTAGTTGAGCGAAACCTTACGGTTCACCACTGCTTCACGCAAGGCAAGTTTAATGAGCTCAAAGTCGTACTTATCTTCAAACAAGAGAATACGAAGCTCTTCGCTTTGCATCGGAGTAATCATGCCCATTTCCGCTTCGAAAATATGGACTAATTCTTGCAGCTGGCTCTTGTTTTGTTGTGTTGGTGCAGTTGTTTCTGCATGCTCTTCTTTAGCTAAACCCTCTAATTGGTCTAATTTTTTTAAAGCTGGTGTGACATCAAAGATGGTTTCCATATCTCCAGCAATTCCGAGTAAAGTAACCTTTAAAGAGCCGAATTCTTGAAGATTGTCAATACTGCGGTTCACATCGGCAAGTTTTTTTCCTATTTTAGTTGCAATTTCACTTGGCGCTATATCACGATTTTCATATAAATAAAGCCAAACCAAAAAATCCTCTGCTGAAGGAAACACTTGAGCAAAATGCTCCAGCATAGCATGAGGAAGTACAATGTGTCCAGTCATGTAATTTTCATAGTAGGTCATAGTTCTATTTTATCATAAATGCTTCAATCAACCACAGATACATCATCATTGAGATACATATTTAATTTTTAAATTTTTTGACATACACAAGACGCTCAACAAATGCAAAAATAATAACGATAATTACTGCAAGTGTACCATGAGAAGCAACGGTTCCTAATACTTTTACAAAATATGATATGGAATAAAAAAAGAAACTCTCATTACTAAGAGTTTCCTTTTTTATTGGTTGCCAATTTTAATCAAATTCTTCATATTCATTCGGATCTTGACCATCAATACGTCCGTCTGGTTTTTCCAGCGTATTAATCTGCGCTACCTCATCTTCAGTTAATTCAAAATCAAAAATTGCTAGATTTTTTCGTTGATGGATTAAATTTCTGGATTTTGGAATAGGAACAATGCCACGTTCTACATGCCAACGTAGCACAATTTGACCAGCTGTCTTCCCATACTTTTCAGCAAGACTTGTGATAATAGGCTCTTCAAGGGCATCGTTTCCTCGCCCTAATGGACTCCATGCTTCCGTAATGATGCCGCGCTCAGCATTTGCTTTTACCATATGCTCTTGCACCCAATAGGGGTGAATTTCAATTTGATTGACGGCTGGAGTAACGCCTGTTTCAGTAATAATTTTGTCTAAATGCTCGGGTTCGAAGTTGGAAACACCAATGGAGCGTATTAAGCCCATTTTTTGAGCTTGAATTAAAGCCTTCCAAGCTTCCACATATAGTCCACGTTTTGGCAGGGGCCAGTGAATCAGATATAAATCAAAATACTCCAAGCCCATACGATAGAGCGATTCTTGAATCATGCCCAAAGCATCTTCATAATGATGATATTTTCCCGGTAACTTCGTCGTCACGAAAAATTCTGAACGCGGAAGACCTGAACGACGAATGGCTTCACCGACTATCCCCTCACTGTCATAGTTGGTTGATGTATCCAAAAGACGGTAACCACTCTGGATAGCTGTCAAAACCTGATCCAGACCTTCTCCGCCACGGATCTGATAGGTTCCTAGACCCACACTTGGTATCAAATGGCCATCATTCATCGTTATTAAAGGTGTTTTCATTCGTAAATCCTCCTTATAGTTGAATTTCCACAGAAAATAAACACATATTCTCTATATTTTCATTCTAACATAGGACAGAGTGGAAGAAAAAATACCTGTTTATTAATTTTGGGCGATAATTTTTTTAGGTTTTCTTTCCCAAATTATCCTTTGCCAAACAAGGCTTTGTATTCGCCATAGCCCTCTTCTTCTAATTTTTCAACCGGAATAAATCTTAAAGCCGCAGCATTTATACAATAACGCAATCCTCCCTGATCTTGTGGTCCATCATTGAACACATGTCCTAAGTGAGAATCAGCCTCCTTACTTCTTACTTCCACACGATGCATGCCTAATGAGAAATCAGCTTTTTCTTTGACACCACGTTTTTCTATGGGGTGAGTAAATGACGGCCAACCACATCCAGCATCATATTTATCCGTTGAGCTAAAGAGCGGTTCCCCGCTGACAATATCAACGTAAATTCCCTCTTGATAGAAATCATCGTATTTTCCTGAAAAAGGACGTTCCGTTGCATTTTCTTGCGTCACTGCATATTCTATATCAGACAATCTTTGCTTGAGTTCTTCTTTTGAAGGTTTTTCCATGATAAACACCACCTTATCTGTTTTTCTCCCTTTATTATAGCACTCTCCCCATAAAAAGTAGCTGGTTCTGTCTGTAATTTCTCCTTAAGCTTTCTTGTTATATTAGCATAAGGCATACCACTTATCTAAGTGGTGTTTCTTCATTTTTGAACCCTACTTTTTAGCAATGTAATGCGCCTCACAATGACATTTTTTAATTTTATCGCGCCCACATTATCCATCACTTCGAGGCAAGCTGTTATAATTTTTCGCCATTACTTCGACTTTCGAAAGCGTATATATAACATCCTTTTAAAACACGAGCAATCGCCTTACTTGTCAAATCCGATTCCACAGTGAGACTATTCAACCGTGATAAAACAATCCCAGCTTTTGTATCACACTCTGCTTCAATAAATACTAATTCAGCCTTGATCAAAATATTAATCAGCAATGCACGGTATTCATGAAGTACCTTTAAGTATTTAAAAAATTTTTTATTTTTAAAAAATGTCTCGATAATATTCCAGATCAAATTTAGATTGAGCTGTTCCAACGTGTGGATGAGGATATATAACTCATACTGCCCCCAAAGTGGTCCTACTGATAAAAGAGATTCCACTTCTTGGATTTCTTTTTCCGACAGCTGAGTGTACGTTGCTTTAGCACTTAAAGCAATCATATAGGTAGATTCATTCTCATATTCTAGGTTTTTTTCATACAGATATTGGAGCTCTGCCTCATCTTGATTATAATATGCATTTTCAATATTTTGAAACTGTGTAATAAAATATTCAGGTAAGCCGTTATTTACAAGCAAGGAATAATCTAAAATAGTAAGATTCATACTTTCTAGAAGCGCTTCAAGTTTGTCAAAAGATACTAAAGATTTACCGTTTTCAAACTGTGAAATCGTTGCTTTAGAAACACCACTTAGTGTATTCAACTCTGATAGACTCATATTTTTTTGTAACCTTAGGTTGTGGAATATTTTTCCATACTTACTATAAATCATTTTACACTAAACCCACTTTCGAGCATCCAAAGACAGATAAGTTTTATCATTATCTACTTCACAAGCTCTCACTTTCCAAGATAAAATTATATCTTTTTTGTTCTTAGGAGTATATACCAAACAGGATATGTTTAGAATTCTAAACATATCCTGTTTGGTATAGATTTTTTCTTGTCACTGGAGGCGTCTTTTTGTTATGATTGAAAGTTATTCGAAAAGAATTTTGTTTTCTACTATTATAATGGTAACCCTTTCTCTTTAAATGCAATAAAAAAACGAAGTTTTGCTAAACCTCGTTTTAATTCATTATTATTTTGTTATTATATTACTTTGATTGGAGGATCAATTAGTAAAAGAAGCGAATGAGTATACCACCCATGATGAGGACAATGGCACCACACAAACGGTTGGCCATTTGTGCAAAGGCAATCATTTCCATACGATCAGAGGCAGAGAGAACGGCAATATTACCTGTTCCACCCATAGAGTTATTAATCATACCAGCACCGATAGCTGTTTCGACAGGGTACATACCTAAGGCAAGTCCCAAGAACCAGCTTGTCAAGCCCATCGCGATAACACTTGTCAGACAGAGCACAATAAATTGCCATGTCAAAGCAGAGCCTAGTGTGGTCAAATCAATCAATGCCAAACCAATACCTGCCAATACCGCATGTGTAAGATTGGTCATGATGATTTGGTTAAACATCACAACCGATTCCTCCAACTCTTTTGGTACAGCATCAAAGGCTTTGAGAACAAAGACGATGATAATCATAAAGGCGTATTCATGGATATTTGGGAAGAATTTATTCAAAATCACACCCACCATGAGTAGGGTAAAGGCATACAGCATACCGACACCAATTTTAGTGGCATCAAATTCAATTTTAGGTTTTGCAAGTTCTTCTTTTGTTGCAGAAACTAAGGTGCCGTGACCATTGTATTTTGATTTCGCAAAGATTTTAGAAATGGAAAGCGCCCCAATGATGGCAATAATATTCCCAAAGGTTACTGCGGGAGCAAGTTGAGAGAAAATTGCGGTTTGGTTACCATTGGCTAAACCATCAGCATAGATTTGTGATAAAGGTGTAATTCCGGCTCCCATACCACCAGACATCATAGGCATTGAAACATACATGACAGAGTCTGCAAAACCATTGCCAAGCAAGACACCCATACCACCAACAGCGAAGAAACCAACGACCATTGTGACCAAAGCAACAGGGATAAATTTCGCCGAAGCTTTGACAAGCAAACTTCTGTTCATTCCCAAGATTGATCCACAAATCAAGGCTGCAATATAGAAATCAAGAAAACCAAATTGACCGCCCATAAATTTGCCTACTGCATCAATCACATTTGCAGGAATGATATGGAAAAAGGATAAGAGAGTTGCACCTAATAAAGTGAAAACTGATCCACCACCCAAATATGAATTCATAATGGGTAATTTTTCACCAATAAAGTAAAGCAAGTGCCCCAACAGTACTAATAGGAGAGTAATACCCACCATGTTAAGTGGTAATTTTCCTAAACCTATTGTCACTGCCAACACAATCATAAAAAAGGCATAGAGAGGAAGACTTATTCCTGAAATTTTTATTTCTTTTAATTTTTTCATTTTAATCCATTAACCTCTTAGTATTTTGGATACCATTTCATCTCGCGAACGGCTTTCACCATATCTTTTTCTTGAGCTTGTGCCAAACCTTGTTCTTGAGCTTTTTTAGCTACTGCTTCTGCAACTTTGATTGAAACATCAGCAACATATTCAAATGGAGGAAGAACCGGAGCACCAGCAGCGCCTGGATCAACAAGACCACTCAATGAGTGCGCAGCGGCACCAATCATTTCATCAGTAAGAAGTGATGCTTCTGAAGCCAACATACCAAGTCCCAAACCAGGATAGATCAAAGCGTTATTTGCTTGACCGATTTGGTAGTCGACACCTTTATAAGAGACAGTTCCTGAAGGAATACCTGTTGCAACAAAGGCTTTACCATCAGACCATGTAATCACTTGTTCAGCAGTTGCTTCCAATTTTTTAGTTGGATTTGAGATTGGGAAAATCACTGGGCGTTCAGTGTTGGCACACATTGCTTCAACAACTTCTTTTGTAAATGCACCTGCATCAGTTGAAGTACCTACCAAGATAGTAGCTTTAACTGTTTTGATAACATTGGCTAAGTCCGTCATATCACCAGCATTTGCAAAATCTGCACGTTTTTTAGCAAATGGTTTTTGTGCTGGAGTCAAATCTTCCATATCATCAAAGAGCAACCCTTGTTTATCCATCATAAAGAAATGGTTGTAGGCTTCTTCTTCTGAAAGTCCTTCACTTACCATCTCCGCATGAACACGATCAGCAATCCCTGCACCAGCAGAGCCACCACCGTAGCAGAGGTAAACTTGGTCTGTTAATTTTTCACCTGTGATATCAAGTGAACCGAAGATACCACCTAAAACAACAATACCAGTTCCTTGGATATCATCGTTGAAAGTTGGAATTGCTTTTTTGTATTTGTTCAAGATATTTGCAGCATTTGAACGTCCGAAGTCTTCCCAGTGCAAATAAAGTTTAGGGAACATTGCTTCAGCAGTTTCCACAAACTGGTCAACAAAGTCGTAATATTGGTCCCCATAAACACGGGCGTGACGATTTCCAAGATACATTGAATCTTCCAAGAGTTCTTTACGGTTAGTCCCTGCATCAATAACGATAGGAAGAACTGATGCTGGATCGATACCGGCTGCTGCAGTATAAACCATTAATTTACCAACAGAGATATCAACACCTTGTGTTCCCCAGTCGCCGATACCGAGAATTCCTTCAGCATCTGTCACAACAATCAGACGGATATTGCGATCGCCCGCTGCATTTTTCAATGTTTCTTGGATATTTTCTGGATGGTTAATATCAAGATATGCAGCATATTGTGGATCTACAAATAGACGGCTGTAGTTTTCGATTGTTTCAGCAATAACTGGATCATATACGATAGGATTAAACTCTACGATATGTTGGTTAAACAAATAGTAGAACAAAGTACGGTTTGTATTGAAGATTTCCATCAAGAAATGGCGTTTCTCTAAATCAGATGGTTTTTCCAAGTAATGTTGGTAAGTTTGTTCTGCTTGTTCTTCAAGTGTTTGAACATAAGGTGGCAAAAGACCAATTAAGCCAAGTTCCTTACGTTCTTCCATAGTAAATGCTGTTCCTTTATTTAAAAAAGGATTGTTTAAAATTTCATGTGCACGCATTCGTACGTCCTCCAAATTTATTATTCCTATAAGAAATTCTTACAAAATGTATTTTAATACTTATAAAAAATTATAGTCAAACCTTTGGGTTATAATAAATATTATTTATAACAAATCGATAAACTTGTGATAGAATATAAGGGTCAAAGGAGCGTTTAAACTAATGAATTTGCATGATTTCGAGTATTTTAATGCCTTAGGGGACTTGTTGTCTTTTACTGCTGTTTCTAATCATTTTGGGGTAAGTCAGCCGACAATTACCTACGCTGTAAAGAGATTGGAACAATATTATAACTGTAATTTAATATACAAAGATCCTTCTCACCGAACAGTTGTCCTAACAGATGAAGGGAAAATATTGAAAATTCATATCGAAAGTATTTTGGAAGAGTTGGCACTCACGCAAAGAGCCATCGAGCATTCTAAAAATCATCAAAATCATATTGGTTTCCCCCCTATTATTCGAGCAAAAATTCTGGCTCAACTCATAAACGATAAGGAGGCGATTAGCTTTTTATCTAAGTTTGATTTAGTATCGGGTGGCTCGGAGGAACTTCTGGCCAAACTTATCTCCGGCTCAATTGATTTTAGCCTTATAGGCAGCATTGCTCCCCTGATGCACCCCAACCTTTTTGTGAAATTACTTTACCAACGCGAATTTTATATCTTTGTCTCTAAAGATAACCCACTTGCCTCACGTCAAGAAATTTCATTTAAAGAAGCCTTGGATTATCCTTTTATCCTGCTTGATGAAAGTTTTGTGCATATGGAAGCTTTCCAAAATTTGAATGAAAAATACAAGAAAAAAGCAAAAGTTCTTTTTAATTTTTCGGATATCCATACTATTGGCCAACTGGTCAACTCAAATGTTGGCATAACCTTGATGACCGATTTTCTTCCCTTTGCCGATATGGATAGTCTTATAAAGATACCACTAATACCTGAAGATAAGCAAATTTTTCATGTTCAATATGCTTATTTAAGAAGTACACTTCTCAATGCGGACTTGAAAGAATTGATTCGCTTACTGGATGAGCTAAATGAAAAAATAAATTGAAGAGAAAAGAGATTTTTTCTCTTTTTTCTTTGTTAAATTTTCTCCGTTTTTTTCACAAACTTTCGCCAACCGCATAATTCCGGAAAGAATTGTTTGACAAGCCCCACTCAAAAAAGGTAAAATATTCACAAAGACTATGTAAAGGAGATAACATGGCTGGCTCCCAAGTTAATAAACAACTACCCAAGGCAACGGCAAAACGTTTGCCTCAATATTATCGCTTGTTCAAACTTTTAGTTGATGAACAAGTAACACGCACAAACTCACAACTTATTTCGGAAAAAATTGGTGTGGATGCAGCGACGATTCGTCGCGATTTTTCACTCTTTGGTGAGCTGGGACGTCGAGGCTATGGTTATGAAACACGCGCTTTACGTGATTTCTTTGGAGAATTACTCGGACAAGATCAAGAAACGCATATCGCACTCGTAGGAGTCGGTAACCTTGGACGCGCCCTTATTAATTATGAATTCCAAAACCGCAATAAAATGCGCGTTACCCAAGCTTATGATGTTCCAGAAAATCCACTCGTTGGTACAACAACTTCTACAGGTGTGCCTATCTACGACATCGCTGACTTCTCTAAAAATATTAAAGATTCAAAAATCAAAACAGCAATTATTTCTGTCAATAAAGAGAACGCTCAAGAAGTCGCAGATATCCTAGTTAAATCAGGTATCAAAGGTATTCTTAACTTTTCACCCTTGCGCTTGCAAGTTCCTGAAGATGTTGTCGTTCAGTCAATTGACTTAACGAAAGAACTTCAAACCCTCTTATTCTTTATGTCAAATAAAGACATCAAATAAGTTGAGAGCTTAAAAATAAAAAAGTACATAGGAAGGTTGACTTCCTATGTACTTTTTATTCGCCCAATAAACCTTCTTCTCTAAAGCTCAAATAAGAAGCCTGGCCTGTAATGATATGATCTAAAAGTTGTATACCTAAAGCATCGCATGCTTGCTTAATCTTCTGTGTGAACAGCTTGTCTTGTTGACTTGGTTGGGTAATCCCGGAGGGATGATTATGTGCAATGATGATCCCTACAGCTAAATTTCTTACCGCATGATGTAAAATTTCCCGGGGATTGGCAATGGAATGGTTCACAGCACCAATAAAAATCGTTTTTTTCTGAATAATGCGATGCTGTGCGTCTAGGTAGATTGCGACTAAATTTTCCTGTTCAAAATCAGACATCTCATCTGCTAAACTCAACCCAAATTGGCGAGATCCTATTACTTGTCCGTATCTTTTTCTTTGGGTCGTATGGATTCGTTTACCCAGTTCAATCATCGCCCGAATTTCCAAGGCTTTGATAGGCCCAATACCGGAGATTGCTTTCAACTCTGTTAGAGAAGCCCGACGAAACTCTTCTAAACTGCTAAAGGTTGTCAAAACCCGTGCAGCAAGTTCCATAACATTTTCTTTTTTACTGCCTGTTCGGAGTAAAATGGCTAAAAGTTCTTGTTCACTCAGCTTTTCTGGTCCAAAAATGTTCAATCTTTCTCGGGGTCTCATCGGATATTGTTCTTCTTTAATGTGATACACGACTTTCTCCTTAATCATTTATACGAAAAAAGAGTGTAGGTATCACTTTTTTAGAAAATAAAAAAGTGGATTTTTATAACCCACTTTTTTATTTCGTTTTTATTCCACTGTTACAGCTTTGGCGAGGTTACGTGGTTTATCAACATCCAACCCTCGTTGGACAGTTGCGTAGTATGCAATAAGCTGTGTGGGTACCACCATTGATATCGCTGAAAGATAAGGATGAACGTTATTGATAACGATATCATCATCTTCACGCGCTACAGCTTCTTCGACAATCGTAATTGCTGAAGCCCCACGTGCCACTGTTTCTATAACGTTTCCACGGGTGTGTGCCGCAACTTCTTCATTATTTGAAATAAGGGCAATAACAGGTGTACCATTTTCAATCAAGGAAATTGTTCCGTGTTTGAGTTCACCAGCAGCAAAGCCTTCACATTGGATATATGAAATTTCTTTTAATTTTAGACTGGCTTCCATAGAGACAAAATAATCTTGTTTGCGTCCGATGTAGAAGGCATTTCGTGCTTCTGGTAAAAGCTTGGCTACAACATCGGAAATCAATTCCTTCTCTGACAATGTAGATTCGATAGATTGTGCCACGAGTGAAATTTCCTTAACCAAGTCAAAAGCAAGTGACTTAGGATTTTGGTCTGCATCACCTACAGCTTTTGCTAGGAAGGCGAGCGTTGCAATTTGTCCAGTGTAAGCTTTTGTAGAGGCCACCGAAATTTCAGGCCCCGCACCAATCAGCATTGTGTGTGTTGCTTCACGTGACAATGTAGAGCCAGGAACATTTGTGACCGTTAAACTTGGATGACCAAGCGCATTTACTTTTACCAATACCTGACGGCTATCTGCTGTTTCACCGGACTGTGAAAGGAAGATAAACAAAGGATTTTTGCTTAATAGTGGCATACCATAGCCCCACTCAGAAGCCACGCCAAGCTCAACTGGTGTATTCGTCAGCTCTTCAAGAATTTGTTTTGAAGCATAACCTGCATGAAGCGATGTTCCTGCCGCAATAATATAAATACGATCTGCTGCTTGAACAGCTTTAACGATATCCGTATCAACAGTTAATTGCCCGTCTTGATCGGTATAAGTTGAGACCAATTTACGCATTACCGTTGGTTGTTCATCAATTTCTTTGAGCATGTAGTAAGGATATGTTCCTTTACCAATGTCAGAAAGGTCAAGTTCTGCTGTGTAGCTTTGGCGCTCAACCTTATATCCTTCATAATCCATGACTTCTGCCTTATCTTTAGTTAAGATAACCAGTTCTTTATCATGAATTTCCATAAATTCAGATGTTTCACGAATCATCGCCATCGCATCAGAACATACCATGTTGTAGCCATCCCCCAAGCCAATAAGTAAAGGCGATTTGTTTTTCGCAACATAGATCACGTCAGCATCTTCAGCATCCATAAGAGCAAAAGCATAAGAACCTTCAATAATAGAGAGTGCCTTTTTGAAGGCTTCAAGTACAGAGAGTCCTTCTTCTTCTGCAAACTTAGCGATGAGATGAACAGCCACCTCTGTATCTGTTTGACCTTTAAATGTATCCTTAGCAAGATATTCTTCTCTGATTTCTGAGAAGTTTTCAATTACACCATTGTGTACTAAAACGAAACGTCCTGAAGTAGAAGTATGAGGATGCGCGTTATCTTCGGTTGGTTTACCATGGGTCGCCCAACGTGTATGACCAATCCCTGTTGATCCTGTAACGTTATCACCTGTTTTTGCCTCTAAATCTGCAATGCGTCCTACAGATTTCACAAGATTCACTTGACCTGCGCCATCAGCAACTAAAATTCCTGCTGAATCATAACCACGGTATTCAAGTTTTTCAAGACCTTGCATTAGAATGTCTGTTGCATTACGATTTCCGACAACTCCTACGATACCACACATATTAATTTCTCCATAAGCTAATTGGTATAGTTAGCTTTTTCTTTATTTTTTCGTCAATAAGAATATGATAATACAATGTTTTGTATTTGTCAAGAATAATAATTCTTTAATTGGTATAGTTTGTTAAGGAGTAAAAAAAAATAAATCTTCCGATTTACTTTAATTGTAATTTTAATAATGCTTTATCTATTTCTGTAAGTACCTTTTCGAGGTCTTCTGTATTATTTACGAAGTCAAGTGCATCTCCATTAATCCGAATTTTAGGGGATACATCATAGTTTTCATACCAAGCGGGGTATTCTTCATGGACTTGATGGTAATATGCTTTTAATTCAGGTTGATCATCAATCTGTTCAAAACTACGCCCACGTTGTGCAATTCGGGAAAGCATTGTTTCAAAACTCACATCAATATAGACCAGTAAGTCAGGACGCTTTTTAGGCATTCCTTCCATTTCTTCGAGCATATTACTGAGCAAGTTCTGATAGATTTCTAATTCTGTTTTAGTGACATTGCCATTTTTATAGTTTAGAGTTAAGAAAAGTTCGTCTTCAAAAATTGAGCGATCAAGGACATTATTCTCTTGAGTATAAGCCATTTTGATTGATTCAAAACGCTTGTTCAAAAAATAGATTTGCAACAAGAACGCATACTTTTTCGGATCTTGATAATACAAGTCAAGAACCGGATTATTATCTACGGCCTCGTAATACACATCTGTTCCAAGATGCTCCCCTAAAGCCTTTGCTAAGCTTGATTTTCCAGCTCCTATTGTTCCTGCTAAAACAATCACAGTTTTCATCCTCCTCAAGTCCAGCAAGGACCTTATTTTTTTTATTGCTCTGACGCTAAGATGTATGCTCTAATTTGAGACATGAAATACAAAGAGCCTGTCATTAAAAGTACATCGTCTTCATGTAAATTTTCTTTTAATGCTGCATATGAGCTCTTCCAATCTTCTGCCAGCGTCACATTTTCTTTCTCTAAATAAACAAAATCTTCTAATTTTAAAGCTTTCGGATAATCAAAAGTGGTTAAAATTAGCTTCGAATTATCAACGGTTTGCATCATTTTAATCATCTCTGTAATATCTTTTGTGACCAGTGCTGAAAAGAGAATCGTAATTTTACGCCCTGAAAATTCATTTTTTAAGTTTTCCAAGAGTCGTTGCATGGCATGTACATTATGAGCGCCATCAAGTAGTGTTAAAGGTGCTTGACTGACTTCTTCCATGCGCGCCGGCCAAAATGTTCTTCTTAAACCCACTCGGATTGCTTCTTCTGAAAGTGATAATCCTATTTTATGTGCGTAAACCATGGTAAGTTTAACCGCAAGTGCTGCGTTGTCTATTTGATGTAGACCAAGTAAAGATTTTTCTAAGTTGAGCAAGTGAATTTCATCATCCTTGTAATTAAATCGCTCATTTTCAAGGATTTCTACCTGATAATCGATACTGTATTGATAATGTTTCGCTTGATTTGTTTGAGCTGTTTCCGCAATAACAGCTAGGGCTTCGTCCGCTATTTTCCCTGTCACCAAGGGTGTGTACGGCTTAATAATTCCAGCCTTTTGGGCAGCTATCTTCTCTAGTGTATCCCCTAGGATATCCATATGATCCATGCCGATAGTTGTAATTGCAGTTGCTACAGGTTGAATGACATTAGTACTGTCTAAAAGCCCCCCTAAACCTACTTCAATCAAAGCTACATCAACGTGTTCATCTGCAAAATAGCGAAACGCCAGAGCGGTAATAATTTCAAATTCTGTGATCCCTGCAAGTCTTTCGTCTTTGTCCATTTCCTCTACTAATGGTTTCAGTTGCTCGACATACTTGATAAGTTTTTCATCAGGAATAGGATGGCCATTAATCGCCATCCGTTCGCCAAAAGTCTCAATAAATGGACTGGTAAATGTAGCTACAGTCAAGCCCAACTGCTCCAAAATACCTCGGGTAAAAGCAACAGTTGAGCCTTTGCCATTTGTACCAGCAATGTGAAGCATCGACAACTCTTTTTCAGGGTTCCCGAGCAATTTAAGTAAGGCTTCAATTCGTGTCAATCCTGGGCGGATATTAAATTTAAGACGAGAATGTATCCATTCTAGTGCTGTTTCGATAGTCATATTAGGCTTGTTTCCCTTCTAGAAAATACTTTTTAAATTCCTCGGGTGCCTCTGTTTTTGAAAGCAAAAAAACAGGTAGCTCTGCCCGTTCAGAAGGCTCATCCCGCAATTTAAGAAGATAACGAAAATCAATATGCTGATGTGCTTTTTCTTCCTTAACTGCATTATAGGGAATATTAATAAGATTCACATCTATAAGACGTGGCGCACCAGCTGTCAAACCTGTTTCTTCATGGAATTCACGTTCTGCCGTCTTATGGGGTTTTTCCCCTTCTTCGACATGTCCAGCAGGAAGTAAGAGTTCTTTTTGATAGGGATGCTCGATAAAATACATCTTCTCCCCTTTAAAAACGACAGCAGACGCCGACAGTTGCAAATCCGGATTCTGTTTTCCCTTAAGTCCTTTTTTGCTGCGTAAAAGAGCAATTACCTGTTCTTGTTTTTTAGAACTTTCTAAAGCTGAAAGTTCACGTATCAAATTATTATACATTAGTATTTTTGGTATATTTTAAAATTTTCAATTAAACGGCGTGTTGCTGCAACATCATGTACACGTAGCACACGTCCACCATCCATCATCATTTGATTTTCAAGAATCAATGTTGACAAAAGGCGCTCGTCTACTTCCATATTCAGAAGATTGGTCATGAAAGATTTACGGGAGATTGCAATCATCACAGGCAAACCTAGGTTCGTCAATAGTTCGGTCGTTTTTACGCGCTGTAAAGAGTCAATCCCTGTTGCTCCACCTGAAAAACCAACGCCTGGGTCTACACATATTTGTGCATTAGCAATATCAAATTGGTTTAATTCTTTTTGTTTTTCTGTAAAATAGGCCGGCAGTTCTTGATAAACGTTATCTGCGTAATTCATGCCCGCTCGCCCATTATTCATGGCAACCAAAGCCGGTTGGTATTCTTGCATCAGCTGTAATTTTTCAGGTGTATCAAAACCATCAATATCATTAATAATATCTGCACCTGCATCCAGCACACGCTGCATAACATAGGCTTCATCAGTGTCTATAGCAATAACAGCCTCGGGAAATGCTTGACGAATATTCTGCAAGGGCTGAGCGAGACGTTGCCATTCTTCTTCTGGCGAAATATCTGCATAACCTGGGCGAGAAGACTTACCTCCAAGTTCGATGACCTGTGCCCCCTCTTGCAAATCCTGTTCCACTCGCTGTAGGATAAAATCCAAATTCAGATTTTCTTCTGCGCCATCGTAAAATGAATCAGGTGTGACATTGACAATAGAATAGACAATCGGATCCAAAGTCAAATCAAAAGAAAAATTCTGTCCTGACCAAATAATCTGATGGCGTTTAAAAATACGCTCCAAAGCCAATTTTTCCTGAGAAGCAGGCCAAATCTTAATCAAATCTGCCAATTCATAAATCGTCAAAAAAGTCAGCAAATCATGCTTGTCTACGAGCGTTTTTGCTCTTACACGGTACAGAAGATTGTCCAATTTGGCTTGTTCTTGACTGCTCATTTCGGTGAAACAGATAGAGATATGCTTCAGAGAAAAGCACTCTGTATTTTTTTCAATGATTTTCATTTCAATTCAAGCTTTCTAAAAATTCAAGACGTGTTTCTCTGTTTTCTTCAAATTCTCCCATAAAGAAAGAGGTTTTTGTTTGAGAATTTCCTTTTTTAACACCGCGCATTTCCACACACATATGACGTGCTTCGACAACAACCGCAACACCTTTGGGCTCTAAGATGTCATTTAAAATTTCCGCTATGTCTCGCGTAATGTTTTCTTGCACTGAAAGTTTATGCGAAACATAGTTGACCAAGCGTGGAATCTTGCTCAAGCCTATAATATTACCGTCTTTAGGGATATAGGCTACGTTGGCCTTACCAAAGAAAGGCAACATGTGATGTTCGCACATCGAGTAAAAGGGAATATCCTTGATTAAGATAGTTTGATCCTGGTCTGTTTTTTCAATCTTAAAGAGTTTATACTCCTCAAATTGCGTTAATTTTTGTGAAGAGAGTATCTCTTCATACATTTTGGCTACACGCTCTGGTGTTTCTAATAGACCTTCCCGATCAGGATCTTCACCTACAGCAGAGAGAATTTCTCGTACAGCAAACTCAATACGTTTTCTAGCGGGCTTTTCCGTCGGAAGCTCTACTATTTCTTGTTCTGTATTTTTGAGTTTTTCAATGGCTTGTTTCACTTCCTGTTCGTATGAGAAACCCGGCTCTAAAATTTCCAAAAGGGGGACAAGAACAAAAAGACGATTAAAAACTTCTTTATGTGGAACAATCAAATCTTCCTCTGAGATCTGATCGTTGCCGTAAAATAAGATATCAATGTCTATCGTACGTGGGCCCCAATGAATCTTGCGTACACGCTTTAATTTGGCTTCAATTTCATGAATAAACGCCAATAACTGCTTCGCTTCAAGTGTCGTTGAAATCTTCACTGCCATATTGACAAAGTCATCTTGTTCCACACCCCCAACAGGTGAAGTTTGATAAAACTTTGACTTTTTATCTATTAAAATAGCCGAATTCTGCCCCAATAAACTTACTGCATCTTGTAAATAAGCTTGCTTATCTCCGATATTACTCCCTAAACTCAAATAAACCGTTTGCATCACTTTCTTGTTTCCCCCTTAGAAAGTCGTAAATATTCTCTAAAAGTTAAATATTTTAACCGACCATTTCAATTTCGACATTGTCAAAGATTCCTGCAATAGGTACAGCCAATTTTCGGACATGTACTTCTACTGTTTCCACTTTGTTGTTTTCTTTAATGGCTTGAATGATATCGAAAGCCAATTTTTCAATCAAATCTGCACGTGAGACTTCAATTATTTCCGCAATTTTTTCATAAAAAGCAACATAGCTCAAAGTTTCATCAAGTTCATCTAAACCCGAATAGGAAAAATTCGTGGTAACAATCAAGTCAATTTCTAAATTTTGTCCCAAAATCTTTTCTTCCGGTAAAACTCCGATATGCGAAAAGAATTTCATATTATTAATCTTAATCTTATACATATTGTTCAATGGCTTTCCAAGCCTCATCAATTCCTGTTTTATCAAAGCTTGAAAAGATCACAAAATCATCTGTGCTGTCAAATTGCAATGCTTTTTTGATTACTGAAACGTGCTTGTTCCACTTGCCACGTGGAATTTTATCAGCCTTCGTTGCAACTAAAATTACAGGAATATCATAGAATTTCAAAAAAGTATACATCAGTTTATCATCTTCAGAGGGTTCGTGACGCAAATCAACGAGAGCGACAACAGCTTTAAGATTAGGTGCTGTTGTGAGATACTCTTCAATCATTTTACCGAACTTTTCACGCTCTTTTTTCGAAACACGAGCATAGCCGTATCCTGGAACGTCTACCAAATGAACCGTATCGTCTACATTGTAAAAATTAAGGAGCTGTGTTTTACCTGGAGAACTTGAGGTACGGGCAAAGTTCTTACGGTTTAATAAAGTATTGATAAAGCTTGATTTTCCAACGTTGGAGCGACCAGCAAGAGCAATTTCCGGCATATCTGTCTCTGGATACTGCTTGGCAGAGGCTGCTGAAATCGTCAGTTGTAAATTATTAGGGTTTATTTTCATTATTTCTCTCTTTCCTTGTGTGTCAACCTCTCTTTAGATAGCTGCGCAAGGTTTATTTAAAGTCTTTTTTGGGGGAAGAAGGAGCATAAATCGCTTCACTTCCTGCCTATTATCATTCTCATTTGCTAAGGCAAAATCAATGATAATAACAAGAAAACCATGAGCACTCATGATTTTCTGTTTTTTATTTTTGAATATAAATGATTTCTGCTTCTGCTTTATCACGCACAGCTGCTTCCGTAATAATCACTTTTTCAATATTATCATGACTTGGTATTTCAAACATGATATCCATCATCACTTCTTCAATGATTGAACGTAAGCCACGTGCACCTGTTTTACGTTCAATAGCTTTTTCAGCAATGGCATGCAAAGCTGCATCCTCAAATTCCAGTTCCACATTGTCATAGCTTAACAACTGCTTGTATTGTTTGATGAGAGCATTTTTAGGCTCAGTCAAAATACTGATAAGATCAGCTTCTGTCAAACGTTCAAGTGCAGCAACTACAGGTAAACGTCCAATAAATTCAGGAATCAATCCGAAAGTTTGAATATCTTCAGCAATGATTTCCTGCATATATGATTCATTGTCAGCCAAGGCTTTATTATTTGTTCCAAAGCCAATAATTTTCTCACCTAAGCGTTGTTTGACAATTTCTTCAATACCGTCAAAGGCTCCGCCCACAATAAAGAGAATGTTTTTGGTATCAATTTGAATCATCTCTTGGTTAGGATGTTTACGTCCGCCTTGTGGAGGGACACTCGCAACTGTACCTTCGATAATTTTCAAGAGGGCTTGTTGAACACCTTCACCGGAAACGTCACGAGTGATAGAAACATTTTCGGATTTTTTAGCAATTTTATCAATCTCATCAATGTAGATGATACCACGCTCCGCACGCTCAATATTGAAATCGCTGGCTTGAAGCAGCTTGAGCAAGATGTTTTCGACATCTTCACCGACATAACCCGCTTCCGTCAAACTTGTTGCATCAGCAATGGCAAAAGGAACATTAAGCGATTTAGCTAAAGTTTGTGCCAAAAAGGTTTTCCCTGAACCTGTAGGACCAATCAATAAGATATTAGACTTTTGGAGTTCAACTTCTTCGTCATCTTTACCTGTAAAATTGATGCGTTTATAATGATTATAAACAGCAACAGCAAGCGCACGTTTTGCACGCTCTTGTCCGATAACGTAACCATTAAGATGATCCAACATTTCTCTTGGGGTCATTACAGGAGTAGTTTCAAATTCTTGAGCCATTTCCTCTCGCATTTCTTCTTCAATCAAATGGCTCGATAGTTCCACACATTCGTCACAAATATAAACACCAACACCGGCGATAAGTTTCTTTACTTCTGGTTGGCTCTTGCCACAGAATGAACAATATATATTTTCGTTTTCTTTTGTATCGTTAGACATTTATTTCTCTTTTTCTAGATTTTAAACATTTTTAGGAAAATAAAGTTCCAAAAAAAGCATGAATGGAATTTACAATATTCGTAAAGGCATTAAGAAGAAAAATAGTTCCTAAGCCCCAGCGCTTTTTGCGGAAGCATTGCAGTGCAAGGATTACACAGATTGCGCATAAAACAGCTGTAAATAAGCCAAAAATAGATTTTGTCACTGCTTTTGTTTCTCCTTCCGCTCATATTTTTCAACGGTAAAGTCATAAGGATTTTGCGCGTCTTTTTTGTGATAATCCGCTGACACTTTTACATACTTCGAAAAATCAAACGTATCAGGGAAATAAGTATCCCCTGCAAATTCTCCATGAACAACCGTTTTATAGAGCGCTGATAGCTCATTTTCGAAAAGAAGGAACATCTCTGATCCGCCAATGATATATAAATCACGCTCTTGATTATTATACCATTCTACAACTTCGGATACACTATGCATGATTAGGACACGGTCGTTATCTTCTTTGGGATAAGTTTCATCTCTTGTAAGAACGATAGTGATACGTCCAGGAAGCACACGCTTATTCATGCCTTCAAAGGTTTTACGGCCCATCAAAATTGCTTGATGATACGTTGTCTTTTTAAAATGTTCGAGTTCCGCAGGTAAGCGCCAAGGTAAATGACCATCGATGCCAATTACTTTTTTCTCGTCCTCTGCCCAGATTGCGTAAATCATTTTATTTCACCTACCTTGCTTTTCTTCAATTGTTTGGAAAAGCCAGTCATCCTCTTAAACAAAGATGTTCCTTTCTTTTGGGATTTTAAGGCCAACTCTTTGATATTCTTTAATACACAAATAGCTGACAAAATTCATAAAGAATTCTTCAAAACCTTATTTATTAACCGTTTGAACAGTTAAGTTCTCGCTGTTCTCTCAGAAGCTTTTTCTCTGCTTTGAGGGATAGAATTACCTTTCCTATTATACCAAAAAACACCTTTTTTTACTTTAATTTTTCTTATTCGGAAAAAAATGTAAAAAATTTCCATTATTTCCTTTACTTTTCCTTAAAGATGTGTTAAGATTACTCTATCAATTAATTTGTTTCAATCAACCCTGTTATGATTAAAGCAAATTAGTCCCCCAACTAGGCTGCTCGCTGAGACCATACTCCGAGCTACCTAGTTTTTATTTTTGTAAAAATGTAAAACCCTTACAAAAACGGAATGGAGAAAATTATGAATCATATTGCACTTTTTGAACCACGCATCCATTTTAACACTGGAAATATTGCGCGGACTTGCGCAGCTACTAATACTACCTTACATTTGATTGAGCCTTTTGGCTTTGAAATTACCGACAAAAATCTCAAAAGAGCTGGATTGGACTATTGGGATCAGGTCAACATTGTCTATCATAAAAATCTGGAAGATTTTATCAACCATGTGGATGGAAAACTCTTCTTAGTGAGCAAATTTGCAGATCAAGTATATTCAGATGTTGATTATACGGAAACTTCAGAAGACTATTACTTCCTCTTTGGACGAGAAGATACTGGTTTACCAGAAGACTTTATGCGGGAAAATGCTGAAAAATGTATTCGCATCCCAATGAACGATGAACATGTACGTAGTCTCAACCTTTCTAATACTGCGTGTATGATTGTCTATGAAGCGCTTCGTCAACAAGAATTTGCTGGTTTGGAACTTAAGCATACTTATGAAAATGACAAACTTAAATAAATTTAGTTTTTCTTCTCTAAAAGAGGAAAGAAATATACATCAAAACGGAAGTTACATTATGTAACTTCCGTTTTTTATTATTTCTTGATTTTCTTAATACGAAGTGTAAGTCCAAACAGGGCTAAGGCCAAGAAAGTAAGTCCTAAAATAAAACTAATTAGAGTCATGCCTTCATTTTCGCCTGCCTTAGGCAAAAATTTTTGCTTTGCTGAAGCGCTTTGATCTTTTTCTCCACCTTGAGGAGTTGCAGTTACTTGAGAAATCGACTTATTTTTTGTATAGACATAAGTGACAGTCTGTACTTGGTTTGTATAACGACCTGCAACATTACCACGCACTTCTTTGAAAGTGTAGCCCTTAATATCTTTCTTTTCAGTGCTATAACCTTCTCCAATAGCTCCTGATTTTACAATATCTTCCGAAAGTGAATGGCCATCCGTATCTATATATTTGACAAGGACTGTTCCACTCACATGGGGAAGTTCATTCTTCGTATAAACATAAGTTACAGTTTGAGCTTGAGCAGTGAACTTACCTGATGCATTACCTTGAACCTCTTTAAATGTATAACCCGGAATATCTTTTTGCTCTGTTGTATACGCTTCACCAATATTTCCTACTTTTACCACATCATCAGAAATTTCAATACCCTCTGTATCCACGTATTTGGCAGTAATATCCCCACCTTTTACCGGTTGAGCTTCTTTTACAGTAACTGTAGCAACAGCAGAATATGTCCCTTGATTTTTAGAGTTTGAAAATAAATTAGGTACAAATCTTGTATACGTGACTTTGTAAGTTCCTGCTTTTGCCGTATCGACTTGCCCTTCAACACTTATATCTGAAAAAGGAACCGTATTGCCATAATAATCTGTAGCACTGTCAAAGTTATCTTCTGGCTGCCATGCCTCACCAACTGTTAACTCTGAATCGTGTACAATAACTGTTGATTGGTCTTTAGCCCCTTCATAAACATACGTCACTGTTTGAGGTTGATCTGTAAATTTACCGGATGGATCACCTTGAACTTCCTTAAAAGTATAGCCTGGAATATCTTTTTGTTCTGTTGTATAAGCTTCACCAATATTTCCTGATTTTATGACATCATCTGCAATAGGCGTGCCTTTTGTATCGACGTACTTCACAGTCACATCGCCTGCGGATATCGTGTAAGGCTGCCATACATAGGTATCGTTCTTCGCATTCGCATTGAAGCTTTGAGTGAGTTGCTTACTTGTCCAAACATCAGCTCCTTGCGGATGCGTAAGCGAACCTGTACCAACATTTTGCCACTTCCCTGTATATTGATTGTTTGCTGAAATTTCTGGAAGCTCCACGTTCACACTATCCGTAACCCAAAAACGGAATTTATCGCTAAGTTTTAGCACCTTTAAAGAAGTTGTATTTTGGAAGAAACGCGACATCTCATAACCTGTTATCCATGAATTTTCAAGTTGTGTCATATCAAAACCTGAAAGATCAAGAGCTTCTAGAGAAGAATCTCCCATAAAGACACCTTGGGCAGAATATAAAGGGGTTAATCGCCATTGAGACAAGTCAAGTTCCTTTAATTTGGGCATTTCCTAAAAAGCATAAGTAATTGCAATCATATTCGAAACATTCCAATTAGAAACGTTTAACGATTCCATATTTGTCGCACCATTAAGAAAAGAAAAAATTGTTGTAACATTCGATACGTCCCAAGAAGTCAAGTCAAGACTCGTCAAGCTCGCACAACCGCCAAACACCCGTTGCATCTCAGTGGTATGAGAAGTATTAAGCTTTTCAATACCTTCAATATGAGTGACATTTGCTAAATAATCAAATAGATTACTGAGTAAATTTCCAGCAATAACATCACCTTCAAAACGGATACTTGTTATCTGTTTGCTCCATTGATACCAAGGACTCATTCTTAGTCCGTTTTGGTTAACTGGGGTGTCAGAAAATGTTCCAGATCCAATATGTAACACACCAGATGAATCAACTCTCCATGGTGCTGTCCCAAAAGTTCCTGATGCAATGTCATTAGAGTCCGCTTGGACTTCAACATTTTCTGAAGAAAGCTCTGTGGTTACTGCTGGTGATTCTGCGATTTTCGGAGTTTCAGCAATAACTTGTAATGTTGGTGAGAGAGCTCCCAATAATATCGTGCTTAAAGCAATGGCCTGAGTCATTTTTTTCATTATTCATCCAATTTCCCTTGATATTTCGTTTGCGCGAAAAAGTACGGTTTGTTGGAAACAAAAAACCTCGATACTCCCGGGAATAATGCTTTTCTAACCGGTCGTTTCCTATAGGAAATCATTTATGGGCTATTGCACAGACAAGAAAATAAAGGTATAATAAAGATGTATCGGTTATGTGAAAAGAGATGTGTTAGAAAAACCGTACTTTTATTGAAATATGCTTTTTGAACCTCAGAATAGTAAAAAACAGCTCGTTATAACGGGCTGTTTTTCTTATGTTCTTTATTTTACTGTGTGAATTCTGTTGAAGTTAAGTTGACTTTTGATTTACGCTCTGAATTTAAAACGAGATTAAGCAAGATAGCTGAAACAGTACTTACAACAATTCCATTAGAAAGGAAGATTTGTGCCCAACTTGGTAGACTTACAAAAAGGTTGCTTGAGTTAAAACCAACGCCCATCCCAACTGAAACAGCGACGATAAGCAGGTTTTGATTATCTTTGTAATCTACTGTTCCAAGCATATTCACACCTTGCATGGCAACCATTCCAAACATGATGAGCATGGCTCCACCAAGTACGGGAACTGGAATAAGTTGAGCAATTGCCGCAAACTTAGGAATCAACCCTAAAACAATCAGGAAACCAGCAGTGAAATAAATAGGCTTACGGGATTTAATACCTGACAACTGTACTAAACCAACATTTTGTGAGAAACCTGTGTAGGGGAAAGTATTGAAGATTCCGCCAAGCAAAACAGCAAGGCCTTCTGAGCGATAGCCATTACGCAAACGTTTTTCAGATAGTTCCTCACCCGTCAAATCAGACAAAGCCAAGTAAACACCTGTTGATTCAACCATTGAAACAATGGCGATAATAATCATCATCACACAGTCCACCAGATAAAAACGTGGCATTGCCATGCGGAAAGGAATAGGCAAGTGTGCCCAAGGTGCTTGATTGATCGCAGAGAAGTCCACCATATGTAAGCTGGCGGCTAAAATTGTTCCTGCAACTAGACCAATCAAGATAGCAATAGAACGAATGAAGCCTGTGGCAAAGATATTTACCAAGACAATGACTAAGATGGTAAATCCCGCAAGCAAGAGACTGTTGGCTGTAGGAGATGCTTCGTTATTTCCCATATTTCCTACCGCAACAGGAATTAAAGTTAAACCAATCGTGGTAATTACTGAACCAGTCACAAGTGGTGGGAAGAATTTACGAATTTTAGAGAAAACACCTGCAAAAGCGATAACGAAAATACCTGAGGCAATTAAGGCACCAAACATCGCACCATCACCATGCTTTTGGCCAATAATAATCAATGGCGCAACGGACTGAAAAGCAACACCCAAGACAACTGGAAGACCAATCCCAAAGTTTTTGGTCATCTTTAATTGCAACAAAGTCGCTAAACCACACATAAAAATATCAGCTGAAATTAAGTAGGTTAACTGCAAAGCACTATAATTTAAAGCTGAGGCAATCATGATGGGTACTAAGATTGAGCCCGAGTACATTGCAAGTAAATGCTGCAAACCTAAAACTGCAGCTTGACCGTTGGCTTGTCTTTTTGTATTAAACATTTCTTCCCTTCTCCTTCTTAATCCCAAGCAGCATCATCTGCTGGTGCAAAGACGACTTGACCTGACTCAAACTTTTCAATACGGGCTAGAGAAGTCACGGTTAAGCCTTTCTCCATCAAGAGGTCGCGTCCTGTTTGGAAACTCTTTTCAATGACAATACCGATACCGGCAACTTGTGCGCCCGCTTGTTTAATCAGCTCTTCGAGACCAAGCGCAGCTTGACCATTTGCCAAAAAGTCGTCCACAAGTAAAACAGTATCTTCAGAAGAAATAAATTTACGAGAAATTGAAACTGTTGAAGTAATTTGTTTTGTAAATGAAAAGACCTCTGTTGTCAATAATTCTTCGTTCATTGTGATATTTTTGGATTTTTTAGCAAAAACCATGGGTACACCAAGTGCTTCTGCTGCATAAAGCGCCGGTGCAATACCGCTTGCTTCAATCGTTACAACTTTAGTGATATTTTTATCTTTGTAAACTTCAGCAAAGCGTACACCAATCGCTTTCATCAACTCATAATCGACCTGATGTGTAAGGAAGCTGTCCACTTTTAATACTTGGTCTCCCAAAACTTGCCCATCAATTGCGATACGATTTTCCAATAACTTCATAACTTCTCCTATAACATTTATCACTCAAGACTGGCTTTAGTTTTAATACGCACAAAAACTCTACCTGATAAGGTAGAGTATTTCTAGACGACAAAAAGAAGATATTATTTACGACCTTTAAACTTAAACGATGAAAGTTTCTATTTAAAGATAAAACTGCACAAATAGAATCCTCTTATTGTCCTGCCTTTACGGTGCAGGGTAGAAACACTTAGCCATATCCTAAGCATAAATAAGATTTTTAATATTGATACAGTATATCGCATTTTATTATTTTTAGCAAGAAAATATCGAAATAAATAAAATTTTTTCAAATATTCATCAGAATTGTTCGGAAATTACTTATTTTTTAGCTTCATTTACCAATTGTGAAACTTCTTTTTTGGTTAAGCGACGGTAGCGACCAGGGACTAATCCATCTAAACTTAACGGTCCGTATTGAACACGGCTAAGTTTTTGGACAGGTAAACCAACTGCAGCAAACATTTTCTTCACTTGATGATTTTGTCCTTCATGGATGGTCAAGCTAACAAGCGAGCTGTTTTTCGCCTTGTCCTGTTTCATAATCTCATAACGTGCTGGGCTCACCTTTTTACCCTCGATGGTCATGCCTAGGGTCAAGGGACGCAAGTTTTCCTTATTGGCTTGTCCCTCAACCTTAGCGATATAAACCTTTTCAACACCGTGGCGCGGATGTGTCATCAAGTTTGTAAATTCTCCATCATTAGTCAGCAACAAGAGACCACTTGTATCCCAGTCTAAACGTCCGACAGGGTAAATGCGTTCCTTTCCTGAAGGGAGCAAATCCATAACGGTTTGACGGCCCTTATCATCGCTTGAGCTAGAAATATAGCCACGCGGCTTGTTCAGCATATAATAAACAGGTTCTTCGTTATAAACAGCAACACCGTTGACCTCAACACTATCTCCTGACTCTACTTGATAGCCCAGGTTGGTCATTGTAACGTTGTTGACAGAAACTTTTCCTGATAGAATAAGTTCTTCTGCCTTACGTCGACTGGCAACACCTGCATGTGCCAAAAATTTATTGATTCTCATTTAATTCCTCATTTTCGTTAAATAATACTTGTTTTTCGCCAATAAATTGGCTTTCATCTATTTCTGGTAGCTCTGACAAGTCATTGATACCAATATAATCTAAAAAGAACTCTGTTGTGCCATAAAGTCCTGGACGACCAACGACTTCAAGCGTGCCTGTCTTTTCTACCAAATCATAAGCACGCAGTGTTGAGAGCGTTCCACTAGAGTTGACACCACGTAATTGATCGATTTCCAGGCGCGTAATCGGCTGTTTATAGGCAATAATCGAAAGTACTTCTAAGGCAGAACGTGAAAGACTTTGATTGAGGGGTGTCTTCGCATAGTTTTTAAGGATGTCTGCAAAGATATCTTTCGTTGCTAATTTATATTTCCCAGCTGTTTCGATAATGGTTAGCGCAGATTCTTCATCGCCTTGATATTTCTCAATAAGGCGCTCAATTTGTTGTTCACAAGCAAACTTACTCATACCCGAAAGCTCTGATAATTGGTTTAACTCCAGCCCTTCTTCACCCGCAACAAAGAGTAACAGTTCCAAAGTGGCTGTCTTATTCAGATTGTTCATCTTTCGTTTGTCCTCTTTCTAATAGAATTTCACCAAAAACTTTTTCTTGTTTAAACGTTACTTGTTGTGTTTTTATGAGCTCTAACAAAGCCATGAAAGTGGTCAGAAGCTCTTCTTTCGATGTCTTCTTCGAAAATAAAGAACTAAACTTGCACGTCTTTTTCTTTAAAAAGTAACGGGACAACTCCACTATTTTATCGGAAATTGAGAATTGCTCTGCCTCTATTGTTGTATTTTCATCTGTGAAGGACTGTTTTTGTAAGGCTAAAACATTGCTGAAGGCCAAAAATAAATCTAGACTGTTATGATCTTGTAAAAGTACCGCATCTTCACCAATAATTTCCGTTTTAGCTTTGGAATAATACTGGCTACGTGCCTCATGCATCTGAGCGATATCTTGGGATAAAGCTTTATATTTTCGATACTCATCGATTTGTGCCAGCAAATCTTGTTCCAGCTGTTCAGTATCTTCGATGAATTCTTCAGCAACTGTAGGCAAAAGACGACGGGATTTTATCAGCATTAACTGACTCGCCATGACCATATATTCACTGGCAATTTCTAACTCCAAGGTTTTCATAGCCTTCAAAAAGTTCAAATATTGCTCAATGATTGGAACCAAAGGTACCTCAAAAATATCAACTTTATATTGCCCAACCAAGTGCAAAAGTAAATCTAAAGGGCCTTCAAAATCATTGATTTTTATCTTTATTTCTTCACTCATTTATAGTATTTCTCTAAAGTAGTTGTTGTAGATAGCCCTAGAGCTTCTGCTAATTCGTATACAGTTTTGCCCAGCCGCACTTGCTGTAAGATATATTGTTCGCGTAATTCTTTTGCTGTCAAATCCGTATATTTTTTTAGTTCTAAATAAAGAAATTGACGTGATTTGGTAAACAATTCATCCGCGTTGTTTATTCTTTGGGTATAGAGTGCAAACTTATCACGTATTGGTAAGACACGCTTTAATCCAGCCTTCTCAACAGTAAGAATTCGGAATTTCCAGTTGAAATTTTCCCACCGTAAGTGCTGTATTTCTGAAAAAGTTAAACCAAACTCAAGGATTAAAAATGCTAAGAAATGACCAGGAGAAGTCACCGGTTTATAAACGGATGACATATTCTTGATTTCTAATTTTTTCTTTACTTCTTTCTTTGGCGCATTTACCTGCTGAATTTTATGATACTCTTTCAGTAAATTTTTATCATAAAGATAGAGTAGAAACTGATTTGCACTTGATATCTTGCGGCGTTGTGCTGCCACAGCCAATTTTTTCAAAGATTGGCGATAAAGCATGAGCGACTCACGAGAAATTGTTCTTTTCTCAAAAAACTCGGCAAAATTTCGTAAATCATAAAGATAATTTGATTTGGTATTTTCTGAAAAATTTTTGCTCTCTAAAAAATTAGGAATTTCGTTCGATAATATCATATTTTTTACTAAATTCATGGGCAAAAGCGTTAATGGCTTTGAGAATTTCTTGACGTGCAATAATCCCCACAAACTCAGTTCTTTTTACCACAGGTAAGAAAGGCTCTTTGACCAATTTATGCAAGATTTCTTCCAAAGGTGCTGAAGGGGATACTGTTTCTATTTCAGTGTCCACAATCTCCGCTATAGGTGTATTCATCGATTTTTCATAAAAGAAATCTTCACCCATCTCAAATTCGACAATATCTGCAAGCCCTAAAACGCCTACAAACTCTTTATCTTTAGTGAGGACAGGTACTCTAGAATATTTATACTGACTGAGCAATAATTTTGCATGAGAAATATTGTGTTCGTCACATAAAATAGCTACGTCATCAGCATCTTTTATAAATGTTTCGCTTTGTTCTAAGAAATATTTTTCAATAGCTTTATCAATCATTTTCACTCTACCTCTTTTTTCTAAAGCTCAAAAGTAAATTGTAGACCCGGAATTTCCTGATGCTCTAAATCGTGATAAGAAACCTTATAGCCATCTTCTAATACTGTGACAACGGCGTACATTTTTATATTGATATTTCCTCTAGGTTGACTTACTGAACCAGGATTAATATACAAAGTGTTTCCTATCATTTGTGCAACAGGCTGATGGATATGGCCAAAAAGTGCAATATCCGCTTCTTTTTCTTCTGCAAAGTAAGAATAACGATCAAGCCCTAAGCCAACATAAAATTGGTGGCCGTGCGCGATAAGGACTTTCTTTCCTTCGACATCCACCATTTTTATCTCAGAATAGCCTTCATCGTAATCGCAATTTCCTGCAACTACATTGATCCCTTGCCATATATCATCATTACTTGGCAATTCAGAATCACCGCAATGAAACAAAGCTGATGCTGTGCCTTCATATCTTTTTTTGATTTTTTTAATTACATCACGATCAGTGTGTGAATCACTCATTACAACAAACATTGAAGACTCCTTTTAGCTAACACTCATGCCTCGTTTTATTTTTTAATGTGCTCCAGCCATTCTGGGAGTTCTGTCATTAATTTTTGTAAAGCTTGACCACGATGTGAAGCTGTATTTTTTTCTTCAGCACTAAGCTGAGCAGCAGTTCGGTCTGATGTTCCCACCAAAAAGATAGGATCATAGCCAAAACCATTTTCTCCTTGCGGCGTAAGGCCAATACGACCTTGCCAGTCTGCTTCAACCACCAAACTTTCATGGCCTGGGTAAGCAGCAACTAATGTCGTATGGAAATGCGCTGTCCGGCGTTCCGGCGTGATTGCCGTTGAGGCTAACTCATGGAGAAGTTTGGCAATATTTTCCTCATCCGTTGGATTAGGTCCAGCAAAACGATGACTCCAGACACCAGGCAAGCCCCCTAAAACATCTACACATAAACCAGAATCATCACCGATAACAACTTCGCCAGTAATTTCAGCAATTTGTTCTGCTTTGAGACGTGCATTTTCTTCAAAAGTCATGCCAGTTTCAGCGATATCTGGTAACTCAGGATAATCTTTAAGATTTTTAATTTTGTAGCCAAATTCTTCAAATAGACGTTTGAATTCCGCGGTTTTCCCGTCGTTACGTGTGGCGATGAGCAGGGTTTTTTCAGCAGATAATTCCGTGTGCTGTGCAATAATTTTCCCAGAACCAAGCCATCTGTCCGCAATTGCTTGGAAATCTTCTGCCTTACCTGTTGTATAAAAACGGTGATGGAGACTTTGACGTTCTTCACCGTTGAGATCAAAATAGTTGAGTAAAACAGTGATATCGCGTACAGTTTCAGAACCACTGTCAATAAGCTGAACATTTGGCCCCATTTCTTTTTGGATGAGTTTGCGCAAAAGAGGATAATGTGTACAGCCCAAAATCAAGGTGTCTACTTTACCAACCATTGATTTTAAAGCCTTCGCTACTATTTCTTGAGCCTCTTCCGAATCCGCACCGTTGGATTCAACCAGTGGTACAAACTCTGGGCAAGCCAAACTATGCACATCAACACTTGATGATTTGAGCTGAATAACTTTACGATATTGATCAGAATTAACCGTTGCTTGTGTCGCAATTACGCCGACTTTCTTGGTGATTGTTTTTTGAATCGCACTTGAAGCACCTGGTAAAATCACACCTATGACAGGAATATCAAGAGCTGCTCTTACTTCTTCAATTGCAACTGCTGTCGCTGTGTTGCAAGCGAAAACAATCATTTTTACATTTTTAGAAAGCAAAAAATTGACCATATCCCAAGTGAAAGCAGTAATCTGCTCATTTGAGCGTGGCCCGTAAGGCGCACGTTGCGTATCACCGATATAGACAATTTCTTCGTTTGGTAATTGACGGAGAATCTCGCGAACAACGGTCAAGCCTCCAACTCCTGAATCTAGTAAGCCAATAGGTCTGTTGTCCATAAATACCTCCAAAATTTACTTTTTATCTTATTTTTTCTTAGTGTCTGCTTGTTTAGCTGCACTACGAATTTGACGAAGCACTTGTTGTACTTGTGCTTCAGATGGTTTGCGTCCCATGGAACCCATCATCATACGTACTGCATCTTCATTCAATGGTGGGTTATCCATCAAGAGCTTTTTAGTTTGTTTTTGTGTAAACCAAGCGCCCCCAGCAAAACCAGCAATGGCAAAGACAATCATAAGTAAAATTGCAACAAATAAATTCATTAATACTCTCCTACAAGAAAGCTATAAAATCGCTTTCGTAATTTTTACTCCTTATTATATCAAATTTAGACACATTTGTCAGCTGCAGATTCCTCTCACAATTTTTGAATCTCTTATTTATTATTCAAGAGTATAAATCCAACCTTCTGGGGCTTCCTTATCGCCAAATTGAATACCAATAAGTTCATTGTATAAGCGTTGCGTCACTGGGCCGACTTCTGTTTCTGAATAAAAAACATGGTGTTTATCTTGATCATCAATAGCACCAATCGGTGAAATGACTGCAGCTGTACCACAAGCACCTGCTTCGACAAAATCATCTAACTGATCCACAAAAACGTCACCTTCAATAGCTTTCATTCCCAAACGCTCTTCAGCCAGTTGTAATAAAGAATATTTCGTGATAGAAGGCAAAATTGAAGGGCTTAACGGCGTGATAAACTCATTATTCTTGGTAATCCCAAAAAAGTTTGCTGCACCCACTTCTTCAATCTTAGTGTGCGTGGCAGGGTCAAGATAAATTACATCAGAATAGCCAGCTTCATGTGCTTTTTGTCCTGGTTCAATCGAAGCGGCATAGTTCCCCCCGACTTTTGCCGCACCTGTACCATGTGGCGCTGCACGGTCATAATCACGGGACACGAGGAAGTTTGTTGGCACAAGACCACCTTTAAAGTAAGATCCTACGGGAACTGCAAAAATTGTAAAGATATATTCATCTGCTGGTTTTACCCCAACAAGGCCGCCCACACCTATTAATAATGGGCGAAGGTAAAGCGTAGCTCCAGTTCCGTAAGGAGGGACGAAGTCTTCATTTGCCTTAACAACTTGTTTTACGGCATCGATAAACTTATCTGTTGGCACTTCCGCCATACGTAAGCGACGTGCTGTAGCTTGTAAACGCTCAGCGTTGCGATCAGGACGAAAAAGATTTATTTTTCCGGATTTTGTACGGTAGGCTTTGAGCCCTTCAAACCCCTGTTGACCATAGTGAAGCGCTGGTGAGCCTTCCGAAAGGTGCAAGGTTGCATCGCCTGTAAGTTTTCCATCATCCCATTTTCCATCTTTAAAATGTGAAATATAGCGGTAAGGCAACTCTCTGTATTCAAAACCTAAATTTTCCCAATCTAATTCAACTGTCATTCTTTTTCGTCCCCCATTTTTATCGACATCTTTTTCCATAAAGCCAAACTTCATGGTATTTGTTATAATTAATTATTATAAGCTATTTTGAATGTGATTTCAACATAAATTCAGAAAATTATAGAAATGGAAATAAAATGAATATTCTTAGAATAAACTTTCAAGAACTCGGACAACTCTTGTTGGATAAATTAATCTACGTCTTTTTAGTCAGTCTTTTGTTTTTTATTTTATACCGGATCAGCGTCCGCATCGTAGAAACGCTTTTCAAAAACTACAGCAATCGTTCTTGGGCAGACGCTTCTCGGATAATGACTTTAGCCCGCTTAACTAAAAGTGGTTTAACTTATCTGACAGCTTTTCTCTGGATCTATACTACCCTCTCTATTCTTGGTGTTCCTGTAGGAAGTGTGCTTGCCGGTGCTGGTATTCTCGGTGTTGCTCTTGGTTTTGCGGGGCGTGATCTCGTCGCCGATATCATCAATGGCTTCTTTATTATCGTCGAACATCAGATTAATGTGGGCGATTGGATTCGCTTTGAAAATCTAGGTATCGAAGGGGAAGTCACTGCTGTAGGTATTCGCTCAATCACTTTAATTTCAGATGATGGCGCTACAGCCTTTATCCCTAACCGTAATATTGAATCCTTGAAAAATTTCTCTTACAAAGACCGGACGATGAACTTAGATATCCCAGTTACAGCCGAGAACTTAGAAGCGATGAAAGCTCAAATCCTTCGTGTGAACGCTGAATACCCTCAAGTCGTTTACAATGGGATTATCACACGGGACGAGAGCATTTTTATACGGAGTTTGCTCACGGCGAATCTCAGCGAAATAAATGGTTTACGGATGGAAATCATGAACAAATATTATACAAAATAAGCAGATCATCCTGATCTGCTTATTTTTCTACCATTGATTTGATGGGTTCATAAGATTTACGGTGAATCGGTGTAATGCCGAAGTTCTTTAGCCCCTCCAAATGCTTGGCCGTGCCATAACCTGCATTATGTTCAAAGTCGTAATGGGGGTATTTGTGGGCATACTCCGCCATCATTCGATCTCGCGTCACCTTTGCAACAATACTTGCTGCCGCGATGCTTGAGGACTTGGCATCACCTTTGATAATACTGACTTGAGGGATATTAATGTCTAACTTCATCGCATCGATGAGGAGACATTCTGGCTGTATTTCTAATTTTTCTACAGCTTGAAGCATCGCAATTTTAGTCGCCTGATATATGTTCACTTGGTCGATCGTTTCGTTGTCAACTAGACCAATACCTATAGCAAGCGCTTTTTCTTGGACTTCTGTAAAAATGGCTTCATGTTTAGATTTTGAAATTTTCTTACTGTCGTTAAGACCTTTAATCTTACAATTTTTAGGTAAAATAACGGCTGCAGTCACAACTGGACCAGCTAATGGACCACGTCCAACCTCATCTATACCCGCAATTAAGTCCAGCCCTTGCGCATATGCTTGTCGCTCAAAGTTCAGCATCATTTCTAAGCGTTCATCTTCCGCTTGTTCTGCTAAAATCTCTTTTTTCCGACGTTTAATCGCTGCTTGAACGCCGGCACGACTGTCTTCTAGAAAAGCCTCCACTTCGACCAGTGTATTTAAGCCATTCAGTTGCTCTTTTATTTCTTTAATCGTTGACATAGTCACTCACTTTATCCAAGCAATATTCGCCCATTCTGCCATCACGCACATCCTTAACAAACATTTGATAAAAACGGTCATAATCATCACGGAAGCCAAAACGTTGGGTCAATTCCATGATAAGATCGGGGATCTCTAACTCTAGGTCTGCTTCTTTCATACGCAAACGTTTCATGGTTGCTGCTTGGTAATTTTCAAGGAAATACTGCAAACCAAAGATTGTCACATCATCCATAGGCAAAAGTTGGTCCTTGATAGCGCCTGTTAAAGCAAGTTTTAGACCAACTTGATCATCTTCAAATTTTGGCCACAGTATCCCTGGTGTGTCGAGAATTTCCAACTCTTTATTGGTACGCAACCATTGTTGCCCTTTAGTTACACCGGGTTTATTTCCTGTAACAGCTACTTTTTTTCCTGCAAGACGGTTCATCAGTGTTGATTTACCCGCATTAGGAATACCGACAATCATCGTACGTAAAGAACTGTTCTGGATGCCACGCTCAGCATTACGCGCAAGCTTATCAGCCATCAAAGTTTTCGCTGCAACAGTCAAACGTTTGGCAGTATGTGCTTCTTTTGAATTGATGGCTAAAGCAATGATGCCTTGTTTTTCAAAAAACTCCACCCACGATTTCACCGCATTTCTGTCAGCTAAATCGGCCTTGTTTAAAGCGATAAGACGTGGTTTATCCCCAATAATTTTATCCAACATGGGGTTACGTGAACTGATCGGCAAACGTGCATCTACCAACTCAATCACAAAATCAACATATTTTAAATTTTCTTGAACTTGACGACGCGCTTTGGACATGTGTCCTGGGAACCATTGAATTGTTGCCATAACTTGTAACTCCTTATATATCAAGGCTCGACAGCTCTTGAAATTCTATTATTTATATTTTAGGGGCAAAATAGGGGCAAATTTCAACTCTATGCTAGATTCCCATTTTGATTCCCAATTTTTGAGCGAAGCGACTAATTGCTTCAACTGATTTTTCTTGGTCATGCGTCATCAAATGCGTATAACCGTTTGTAGTTTCCTCTTGAACGTGTCCGACACGCTCCTGAACCTCTTTGAGTGGCACAGACGGGTCATCTCGTAAAACTGAGATATGGACGTGACGGAAACTGTGAGGGATTGCGTTTTTCGTCCACTCAAAACCATATTTTTCTTGACAATGATTTGAGAGATAACGATTTACACGCATTAAAATTTCTCGAAAACTGTGTGAAGTAATTGGTGCACCATACTCAGTACGAAAAAGAAAATCGAACTTCCGAAAAGTGTCGTGAGGGGACTCATCACAATGTTTATCAAATGCCTTGTTTCGTTCAATCACGCGCTTTATCGCTGCAATTACAAAATCAGGTAGCTTTTCCACTCGTTCGCCTACTTCGGTTTTAGTCGTATCCAGATAAAATTCATCAACCCTTAAATCATGGGCTTGCAAAGATTTTTCAATCGTCACAAGTTGATTTTCAAAATCAATGTCCTTTTCCGTCAGTGCTGAGGCTTCCCCAATTCGGCAACCAGTTCCAACCAAGAACAAAGCCAAATCATAATAATTCAGATTCCGTCGCCGTTTCAGCTCAGTAAGCAAAACACCAACCTCACGCTCATTCAAAAACTTCTTTTCAAGGCGGTCTTTCTTAGCGTGTTTTTCTCCGATTGTAGCGTTTAATTTAATCACACGCGAAGGGGAAAACGGAATTGCATTGTGTAAGACACCGTAATCAAAGATTTTATTGAACGTGCACTTGATGTGTTGCATAGTTGAGTGCGTTGATTGATACTTTTCACGGTAGTCATTTAGGACATTCTGAATCAGTAGTGGTGTGATTTTGGTTAGTAAAATATCATCAGCAATGATTTTAGATAGTCTATCAATCACGAGCTTTTCCCGACGCACAGTTTGAGGTTTGACAGTTGTGACCCATACATCAAACCAAGCCGTTTTCAAATCAAGAAACGTCCTCATGGATTGACCTGAAAACTGCCCTTGCCGTTTAGCAATAATTTTTTCAATCTTTTCGTCCAATTCACGAGCAGCCTGAGCACGTCCGCGACTGGTATTTGATTGAAAGGTTACAGCAGCCCGTTTAGGCTTTTCAGTTAACGGGTCTATATACCTTTCAATCGCTTTATAGTACACCTCGCCGTTTTTACGTTTTAATTTTTCAAAATACATATTTTATCCTTTCATGTCATGATATGAAAAATGATAAAATAGAATCTGATTAGCAATTCCATTTTACCATTTTTTCAGTTATTTTGCCTTAATCCTTGGATATCCGTGTTGTTTCCAATAAAGGAAATCTTGGAAGACTACAAAATTTATCCAGACAAGCTTGTGAGTTGGGTTTATTACGCCATCTCTGAATTGCTTGCTATTACGCATTTCTGAAAGCCAGCGGTTGAGAGTGTAAATATTAAGTCCTTCATATCGCTTTAGGATAGCTTCTTTGTTCCCCCATTGGGCACGACTATCAACAACAGGCACAAATTTGATCTTCATATTATGTACCTCGTAGATAATTACATCAAACAATGCTATAATTATCATACAAATCTATTATTGGAAGCTCTGATTGCCGTCAGAGCTTTTTTCTTGTTTTAGTTTATACAATGTTTCTGGTGGCTGTAATTGCATCATCTCCCCATCTTCAGTAATATCAATTTGATAGATTGAAACTTCTTTTTCAAATGGTTCTCCCAAAGACTCTTTTCTTCCTACCACGAAAGACGGAAGAAAGCTTTCAAAATACTCATCCGGTAAATCTTCGTAAGTAATTTCAGGCTGTTTGAGTCCTCTGCTCACAAAGTATCTGGGCTGATGGTAGGCTGAGGGTGTACGAATCAAATCTTTGGTAATGTATTTTGTTATGTATGAAGAAGCCTTTTCTCTATCCTGAATCATCGAAACAGTTGAAAAGCCATTTTTCCATTTTGGGGCATTATAAATTTGGATTCCGTTCTTCTTGATTAGACGTTTATTATTGGGGTACCGCGCTTCAATAAGCGGGGGACTGAATCCTTGAGTAACTCCATGGAAATGGATTCTACCAGATTTATGCAGCTCTGGAACAAACAAGAAACCAAACCTCCCATACGTCTCACGCATATATTTGAGCCATGATTGCAACCTTTTTCTTGAGTATTCATAATTCATAGCATTGACTTTTTTATCATTCAAGGTTAATGTCCAAAAGAGGTCAAAGTTGTTTGCTAAACAGTAATACTTGATTTTGCGCTTAATTCGATAAGCCTGTTCCATAGCTTGACGTTCTTTGTATTCTTCATCATCTATGTTCATCCTAGCATGATTGTTGCTCTCATCCTTTTCATTTGGCGCTCTTTGCATATTCCCACCGTATTTGATAATTTCGATACGATTATCAAATAGGATAACTTTTGAGTTGTAATTTTGCATTTTTAACCTCCTCTTTGGCAAAGAAATCAGCTCATCTTGCCTGTATGTCAAGTACAGGCAAGAACATTTTTTCAAGGTATCTAGTATTGGACAGACCGCTCTTGTGCACGGTCTGCCCAATTTTGTTATTGATAATACTGTTTGTGCATATATTTTTCTAACAGCCCCCTGACATCAACGTTTTTCCCTAATGTTGGCGTTAGTGCTAATTTGACCTTTCCAGCTTCCCCTTGTATGTACAACCAAAATTTCCCGTTTTCTGGTGGCATAGGGAGTCCCTTAAACGTATTGAAAAGCATAATCGCACCTTGTTCATCTGGTTCCTTGCCTACATCAGCAAGCAGGATTTTGCTCATAGTGGAACGGGTAACACCGCCACCAGGGAAGCTGCCAACGTCTGCCCTGATTGAAGTGCAAATCATGAAGACACCTAAAGCCCTGCCCATCGTCAAAATCCGCACAGTTAAATCGTTCAAGCTTTTATAGAGCTTAGAGTCTTCCGCCTTGGCACGTGTTAGCGTCTCAATCGTTTCGTCCCAAATTACCCAGTAGGGCTGCAAACCAAGGCTTCTGAAGTCTGTGTCCAATGGCAGGGATTTGTTATCAAACAGCTTAGTACGCTTTTTAATTTCTTCAACAGCATTTTTCAAAATTTTTTCTGCCTGTTCAGGTGTTGCTGCAAAATTCTCTTTCCCATCAAAGGGGAAAGAATGACGGAGCGAATAAATCAAATTTTGCTTAGAATCTATGACATTTAGTGACTTATAAGCCTCTAAATTGTCTGATTTATCGGCCTTTTTTGAAAGCTCTTTTGAAATTTCCAAAATTAACAAATTCAAGAAAGTTGATTTTCCAGTCCCTGATACACCTTGAATCAAGTAATGGAAGTCGTTTAATTCTACTGTATCGCCTAGTTTAATTTTCATTTTCATAGTCCTCCAGATCTAAAATTGAACGGTTTGGCGTTTCTCCAAAAACTGTCAAAACATAGCCTGCCCCAATTTTTGTGTCTTTAATATATGTCCAACAGTCTTTATCACTGCCAAGACTTTCAGAGATTAGATAGTCTTGAATCAGTTCAGATAGCTGCTCTTTGAGCCCATCACGCACAAATCCAGTCGTAAAAACTTTTATGTAAGTATCTGTACCACTTCGCCAAAACTCGATAGGTACGCCATGAAAAGCTTCATCAGGAATCTTTTTCGATAGATTTGAAATTTCCGTAGTGAGGCCTTGTAATAGTCGCCGTAACCGATACATTGGGACAAAAGAGCGTTTTGAGAAAAGATACTTGAAGAATCCCCAAATTGATAATAAGAGTCCCAATCCACCTGAAATCATAAGAAATTTATTCCCTGTATGAAAGTGATATATGATAACCTTATCAGATAACCTAACTGTATTATCATGAGTAACAAACCACAGCGCTAGCGACAACATAAATGAAACTATTATCACCAAGAGAAAAGAACTACGATTTTGAAAATGAGTACCCTTTTGAACCCTCTCTTTTATAAAATGATGAGTTTCATTTTTAGGATTGAACTGCGTTAGTGTTTTCAGAAACATTTTTAGACCTCCAAATCATCAATTTTATCTTCAACAACATCAAGATATAGCTTGATAGTCGCAAGAATCTTTTTAGATTCGGAATCTTCAAGAATTTGAGCGAGATTGTAAATTTCATCTCCGATTTTATCAAGCTCATTGCCTATAAGTTTCATCGTGCGATAGTTTTTATCCAAAATCATAATTGTCCTTTCCTGATTTTATGCGAAGGGGTTATTTAGCCCCTTGATTTTGAGTTTGTACCACTTGGAGGCTTTCGAGAACAAGTTTTAAACCGCCCCAGCTGCCAGATTGTCCGCGACTAACCCAACGTAGCGCCACTTTAGCTGAACGTAAGTCAATCAATTTCCCCATCAATGTTTCTGGAGTATGTTGTTTTAACATGTTTTCAGGTCCGACTACATCGACAATAATCCGAGCAAGGTCTGAAATATCTCCACCCTCTCGAGCGATGGTTTGGTAAGTTTTAAAGTTAATGACTTCGAGAGCAATTTTAGCGGCTGAACCACTGATAGGCTCGTTGTTTTCATCACGTTTAGCTGTCACGCGAGCCGAAACCACTTGCCCCACTTGTGGGACTGCGAATTGGTCGGCTGGAAAGCGGAGTTCGCCAAGTTTTGTTGAGTTAAGAGAAATTTTATCCATTTGATGTTCCTCACAGGTATCACGTGCTACCTGTTTTCTTTTATTATTTTGTCTCGGTAACGTCTTACCTTTTGACACTATTTATTATAGCATGACGATTATAGTGTGTTTTAATATATTTTTGTGGTATAATGTTTATGCAAAATACACTAAAGGAACAATAAAATGAAAACAGACTTCTCAAATACAATCTCTTTTATCTTTGAAATGGCTGCTAGCCGTATGAGTCAAAGAAAGAAATCTCTTAATTTAACAAATGAAGAGATAGCTGGGTGGAAAATAGGACAAGAAGTTATTCAAGAGGGTTACGTTGACCCAACGGGACAAGGCGAAGATGAGCCAGAAATAACTAAAAAAGCTGTCTTTGAAAAAACTCAATTCACTCCACAGATGATTTCAAGAATCCTAAACGCAAACATTAAAGCCCCTAAAGGCCGAAATTCTCCCAATCCATACTTGTTCCCTACTGCAAAAAAAGGGAATAAAGGGTATTTAGAGCAAATCAAGGAGACATTAAAATTTACCTCCACAAGTGAAATAATGTGGGGTAATCATAACTCAAACGATGACTTTTATTTCGGACTTTTTTGCGCTTTAATTGCAGACTTAAAAGATACAGAGCATTTTTCAACAATACAAGAATGCTTGAAAGATTTTATCCCATACTCAAAATTTCTGGCATACAGTGAAACCACTGATACATCTGTACCCCTTGAATACCTAATAGGCTACTCAAAATTTGAGCTTGATTATTTTCTGAGTGATTCTGAAAAAATAGCCATCTATCGTTTATTTGAATTTATCAAATATGATTTTATTGACGACTTTCAGGAATTTATTTCTTATCCAGTAAAAATCAAAAACTACCAAGACTGGACTTTTAAGTTTATTAAAAAATATCTTGAAAAATTTACTTCAAAATATTTTATTCCCCTCCTAGAAAAAAATGTCCCAGAGTCAACTTCTCTGGGATTGCGGGTGTATTCCATTGCAAAAGATGACATTGCTCAATCAGACTTTATTGATTGGGCATCTCTGAGCCGTTCCCCTGAGTCAGCTGGTCATTGGTTGACGGCTGGGGAAAAAGACGATGTTGAAGTTTCTGATCAGCTGCTTTCGGCTAGTAAAGAATATATTGATAAATTAGAAGAAATAGAAATTGATTTATTTGGCGATTTCAAAGAGCAGTACAAAAAAGCTTATCCAGAAAATCTTTTGATGGAGGACATAATCAGATTAGAAGATGAATTTCAAAAGGAACAACTTCAAAAAATGGAAGATGAGATTGAACTGCAAGAAGAAATTGACTATCAAGAAAATCAAGAGCTCGAATCTTTTTTGGAGCAACAAGCTGAGCAAGATAAGATGATTGAGGAGCTTGAAAAACAGTTATCTCAAGATGAAGATAGCAAAAGTCACGGAACTCAGTGATCCGTGACTTTTATTTTCTCATACTCAAATCTTTTGACCCATTACTTTTTCAAACAGCCAGCTCATGCTAATTATGAAACCACCGAAACTTGAATATTTTTTTCAACTCCTTTAGCTGCTGCTTATTTTCTGGATAATGCTCTACTTTTTGAGGGTCATCTGCAAAAATATATGAAAAATATTTATAAGGGTATCTAAACAAAGGACTCTTGATATAGAATATCATTCTATATGTCGTGTCATCTCCATTTTCATCAATAAACTTAATGTTTTTATATGGAATAACCCCGACACAAAATATTTTTATTTTTCGCGGAAAACCTAAGTCAGCTTCATCAACTCCACAGATAACGTGGACACCATCAATTCCAGCACCTTGAAGTTCTCCTCCGTTTAGAGTGTAACCAAGTATAAAATTAGGCGTATTTTTATTGAGAGACCGATAGGTACTATTGAAACGTCGTAAATTGTAAAACTCTATTTTCTTGTTACGGCATTCTTTATTGTTCCGTTTGATGATTTCCTGTATTTCTGCCTGATGATTTTTAGTTTGCTCATACGATATTTTAGATTGAAGTCCATAAATTAGAAAGGCTATAATGGTACTTACAATAATTGAAACAATCCCTATCCAGTTATCAAGAGTCATTTTGTTTTCTCCTGATAGAGTTCAATCAGCTTAGCTACGCGTTCGACTCGTTTTGGATTTTTAAGACCATAAAGTGAATCAACTAGTTTGTCATTTTCCTTGTGAGCTTTGCGCAACTTCTCTGGCATATACATTGGGTCATACATATCAGCTAACGAATCGCCTCTGGCAATAAACTCTTGTCTGACATCTAGGATATTTTTAGCACTTTGTCTGAGCTTAGTAATATCTGTATCTGTCAAATCAGGCAGTACAAAAGTGTTATAAACCAGTTGATTAGTGTAACTGTAATCGCCTTTCAGTCTCCCGCCGACAGTAACAAGCCAATCCATGTGAAGTTTGGAGTGTATCAATGCAAACAATTCTAAAGTGGCGTCAATCACTTGAAATGCGGAGTCAGAAATAATAGTGTCTTTATCAAAAAATAGAACGGGCGTATATTCTCTACGCCCAGAAGAACGTAACGGGACAAGCAAAACATCAGACTCCCGATACATATCTTTTTGCCATTTGACAGGATTATCTTTCAGAACCAACATGTCTTTAGAATTGAACTGTCCTCTGAAATCTTTTACTTGCTTTAAGCGTTCTGTGACAAGAGGGTTTTTCAGAATGGCGATTGGTGCTTTTGTTAAATACAAAATATAACGGTCTTCGTTATGCAGAGCTTCTCTTGAGCCCACAAATAGTTTGATAAAATCTTCCAGTTCTGGATATTTTTGTAAGGCCTCGTCCTTTTCATCTGGTGTCAAAACGAGAAAACGTCCATCTTTTGGAGATGAGCCAATCGTCATGGCAGGAACGTCAGAAAGTGGCTTAGTTTGTTTCTCCACAAAAATAATAGGTGCTGGTAATAAATATTGATTGATATTTTTTCCGTCAAATTTGACGGAATCGCCTTTGATGTCATCATAGACAAACAGATTTTTGACAGGTCTGTCAAATTTTGCAAAGCCAATAATGACCACAAATACAGAGACTCCGTTATTGTCCCACATAAAGGTTTGGTGTGCAAAGTTGATTTTGATAGAAAATTGCTCAAATAAAGGTTTCCAAATATCATTCGCTTGGACACCTTGCACCACAGAGTTGGTCGATACCAGTGCGACTTGTAGTTTTGGGTTATCTTTTATCATCTCGCCAGCTTTGAAATACCAACCAGATACAAAGTAAATACGTTTTGATTTTGTATAGAGCTTCGTCAAATTTGATAGAACTTCCTTTTGGTCGGCAGACATGGTTTGAAAACCAATAAAAGGAGGATTCCCGAGTATAAAATCAAAATGATTAGTTCTAACAAAATGAATATCATCAGACGCTTTTGAAAGTTCCGCCCAACGGTCATCATCTTTTTCAGAAAGATTCTCATAAACAATTTTTTGACTGTCGTTAAAAACTGTCAACCAATCAACTTTCAAAGCATCAGCATTGACGACATTCCCGCCATTGTGTAGAGGGAGGCGGGCATAGTAAGCGCCAAAGAGGCTGGTAGCTTCGAGGTTCATGATATGATCCATGAGCCATAAACCAAGCCTAGCCACAGATACCGCATAAGGGACAATTTCAATCCCATAGAACTGCGAAACCTCAACTTTTATCATATCTAAGATTTCAAAAAGCGACATGGTGCCTTGTGTTTCTTCAAAAATCACATCATGCTCTAACCGACGAAGTTCGCGATAAGCTACGATTAGAAAGTTCCCATTGTAATAGTACAAAGGGCAGTTTGTAAAAGTATCGGCTAGGGGGGGCGCACACTTTTACAAAGTGGTGGGGGAGTTTGTAAAAGTATAGCGGTCGTTGTGAGTTTATGTGGGTTTAAGAGTATGAAAAAAGGCATCATGCCAGCAAGTTTGATCTTGCTAGGATGATGCCTTTTTGGGGGAGTGGGCTATAGTTCTACCGTACTCATAAACTATGAATTTTAGAAATTTCGAGCTTTATTGCGGATGCATTCTTCTCCAACATTTCAAATTCGGCTGATTTTTGTTGTCGTGATTCATTGATGCTTGATATTTGAGTATCAATGTCTCTTATTTCAGGTAAGTAATACTTCTCAATATATTCACTCAACATCGTTAAAAAATGATTTTTAACTTCCGATGCCACATCATTGAAACCGGCTCGAAGTTTTTCACGGCTGACACGCATCTCTTTTTCTCGATTGTCAGAGTCCACATCTTCTTTCGCCTGCATACCCACAGACAGTACCACCCCGAAGATACCTACAGCCTTTCCAGCAAAATTTATTCCCTTAGTCCATTTCACTGCTTCCCAGGGTTTAAAGCTTTTGCCAAAGTGATGTCCTATATTAAGCACCCACTCATGCACATTACTACCAGAAAAAACTTTTAGTCCGTTAGCACCAGCCTCACCAACTGTATTTTCTATGACCTTTTGTCCGACTTGTGTAAAGATGTCAGATTTAAATATCCGTTTAACAAATGGATTCCCAGCGGCATTCTTTTCTTCTAGCCTAAACTGCAGTTGTGTTGAAAAATCACGATTATAGAACTCATCTAACTCATTTGACAATCTCCCATTATTTTCGGTAATGGCATAACTTACCTTGTCAACACACTGATCGTAGATGTAGTTCACATCATCATAGGCTTTCTGAACCGCTTCGTTAGCCTCATCTTCATTTGAGTAGTCATAAATTGTATTTGCAATGTCACGCCCCTTTGCTCGAATTTCAGAAGCACTCTTTTCCACAATAGAATTAACAGTGTTTTCAATCATACGCTTGCTATCAGAGATAATTCTTCTCTTCTGATACAGTTGTTCTTCAAAAGCGTCTACGTCAGAATCTCCGGTAGATTCCTTATTTCCCTTAATTGCCTGATTGATGTCATCAAGTACTTTATATAAGGGGGTAGTCAACCTTGATGAAATACCTTTCTCTTGAATAAAAGAATTGATTTCTTCCACTATCCCTTCGTAATTACTCCGTTCATACAGTAGAAATGTGATTTCATCATCCGTTTCTTGCTTACTATCAATATACGATTTAGCATCGATAAATACAGTCCTCAAATCTTTTGGAGAATATGGGGTGGTCACCTTAACCAGATCGTTCATCTTTATCCTCTGGTTTTTTTCAGTGTTACCGATGGTTGCCATTTTATTGACGACTAGCATCATCTCTCCCGCTTTATCTTGGTCTATAAGTAGTTTCCTAAAGTTGGTACCGATATTATCATCAAAAAGTTGTTGAGTAACAACGTAGATTAACAAGTCAGCATTTTTGATTTCTTCATATGATTTTTCGTCATGGTCAGGACGTAATGTGGTATGAATCCCTGGTGTATCTATTATCCTAAATCCATTCCAACTGTACTCATGTGCTTCTTGAGTTGTAATCCCAGCGCCAATTGCGATGTCTGAAATACCTGTGAGCATCTTAATAATCGATGATTTCCCAGCGCTATATTGACCAGCAAAAACTAAGCTTATCGGTTTTAACTCGGAGGTCGATTGATTCGATACCTTGCTAAAATCATAGCCAACTTGTTTTAAACCATCTTGTGCATTTTTTACGATTTCATCAACCTCACCGACTATACTCGATATCTTGATTTCATCTAACTTCTCCATTATGTAGCCTCCCTATTTCATAAAAATCAATCCTGTGAGTTGTTGTGCCAACCGAACCCTATTTTTGGACATTGAATCTAACCCAACGTTAGTTTTAAGATGTACAATCCTATCTTCCTGATTCAACTTTTCAATACGTATATTTTCTCTAGAAATCCCTCGGCCAATTGCCTGTGAAATCAAAGATATATTACTTTCTGTTGAGAAAACAAACCAAACCTTCTCCTTTAGCAGATCAGAGAGGAATTTCTTAGCATCATCAGGAAATCTTTTCCCAGTATCAATCACTATTATCAAAGCATATCCGGGAATTCGTGCCACTTCGTTGACGTGGTACTCAAGTCCTTCAAAACCACCATATTTCAATGCTTGAACCACAAGCGAATAATTGATTTCTTTAACATTAGTATTTAGCGAATTAGCTAAGCTTTGCTGTGTTTCAGAAAGTGAGAATACCGAGTCTACGATCGCATCAATGGTTTTGCGCATAGGTATTAGTCGCCCTCGCATGATTTGCTCAAAGAACATATCCTTCATCTGAGTAGCCAGTGATTTCAAGTACTTGTCGATATGAGAATTGAGTTTGTGCTCTAACTTCGCCCTAGCCTCTCTAGCTTTTTTATCACGATCCTCGAAGAGAAAAGACCCTAACCAGCCAATAATACCCACTGCAACACCCGCCCAGATAATTGGTCCACCAACAAAGAATCCAGCGATTGTTAATGCACCACCCAACAAAGTTGTAGTCCAATTCCAAACTCGCTTTCCATCAATTATTTTGTGCATATTGATAGACTTATCAGTAGCTATTGAATGATTAAACTCCATCTCGTTTTTTATTTCTCGGCTGATTTCTCGCAACTCTTCTTTGCAATCCTCGTCCAATTGCTTCAATAGATTTTCAGCTTTCGTTTCTATGTGATATTCCGCAACTAAGTCTTTCCATTTTTTACTCGCATTTGAGTCGTCATAGTTCATTTCTGCGAAATTTGATATTTCTTGTTTCAAATCACTGGATAGGGTTGAAATAAAGTAGTCAATCCTCCTGTTACCATCAATTTTGAAATTATCTATCCACGACTGCAACTTTCTCCTCTTCGAAATCAAAGTCCTTCCTTGATTACTATTCAAGGTACTTTGATTAAAAAGCATTTCAAGGGATTCAATAACTGGTACAGTAACCAAATCAGAGTATGCTTTTATTTTGTAAAATGGTCCATTAGAAATTACTTCCTTGACAAGCAAGTTATCAACATAGTCAAACCTTGATAAATGGTAAAGATCCTCACTGACCGTGGAGAATTCGTCTTGCTGAGCTAGAAAAGCTGACTTTAAATGGACATATGCGAATCTTATCTTATGCCAATCTTGCCCGTATTCGTGTCCGAAATCCCAAAACTGCTTTTTTATCGCAGCAAGTTCATCCTGATACATACTCTCACGCAAATCTCGTTTAAAGATTTTTATTTCAGATGGGTCTGATATGTCAGCGAAAACATTAATAAGACATATTACCGGTTTTCCAAGCGCCAAAATATTATTCAAGCATTCAGCTTCACTCGCTTGTGGGGCGTCATTAGTGATTAAAAAAATGATTAGATCACTCTTCTTTGCTGCTTCAAATGCAATGCTTTCATCTTCTTCACCTTCGAAGGCTGCAATTCCTGGTACATCTGTTACAAAAAGCCCTTTATACTCATAAGTTCGAACGTCAAGTGTAGTTCTTTGAGCGCCCAGACCGATACTTTTACCATTACCATGTGTCAACACCTCCATAAGCGTTGATTTTCCAGCCATCGTCCTTCCGAAAAGAGTAATAGAAAACTTCTTTTGGTTTAGGGAATCAAGTTCTTCGTCTAGTCGTTCTGGTAATATCTCGAATTTTTGGCCGATTTCTTCGAGTTGACTCGCTAAACCATCGTATATTTCATTGTCAGAATAATTTGTTTCTCGTAGCGTAGTAATTCTGTCATCTAGCTGCTCAGTTGCCTCTTTAACTATCCTCTTTAATAACTTAATGGAGGATTTCGCATCTTTGTACGCATATTTTGCAAACTTTTCGCTTTTTTGTAGAGCTTCAGATAAATCATTTTGCTCGTTATTTGATTTAAATATCATGCATTTTTCGCCCCACTTTCATACTGATTTATGAAATATATTATATCACGAAATCTCTTTCCAAAAGTGATGGACAAACACTCCAGCCATAAATCAAGAGTGCCTCAATACTTTTTCTTAGCCTTCCACCTCAGACCCATCCTTGAACCGCACCATGACCTTCTCTCTCCCCACCTCAATACTTTCAACTAGACTGATGAACAGCTCATCATCGAACTGCTTGACCACACCGACTTTTTCAAGTTCTTTCAGGAACATTTTGATTTGTTGCCCTCGTGCCTGGCGTTCGGTGATTTTGGAGCTATACTATAAAAGTGGAAAAAGTGGACAGAAAATTGTGTGTTATAATCTGTCTAAGAAGACACAAAAATGAAAGGACTTTTATGTCAGGATTTAAACGTTACGACGAGGACTTTAAGCAATCTCTCGTCAACCTCTACCAAACTGGTAAAACTCAATCCGAACTCTGTAAAGACTATGGCGTCTCTCAAACAGCACTCTCTAAGTGGATTAAGCAATTCTCTCAAGTTAAACTGGAAGACAATACAGTAATGACTGCCAAGCAAATTCAAGAATTACAAAAGCGAAATGCACAATTAGAAGAGGAAAATCTTATCTTAAAAAAAGCGAGTGCCATATTCATGCAAAACTCCAAGTGAGATTAAAAGCCGTCTATCGACTTCGATTTGAACACACGACAGTTATGCTCTGTCGTGTTTTACATGTCAATCGTTCCACCTACTATAATTTCATTAATAAGAAACCTTCTAAGCGTGAAATAGAGAATCAATGCTTGAGAAAATTACTTCTTGAAATCTATATGAAAGCCAAGAAAAGAATCGGAACAAGAGCTTTTAAAATTATTCTCCGGCGTGATTATGGCGTCAATATTTCTGAAGGCCGTATCTTAAGACTTCTCAAGTCTATGACACTCCCTAAAATGTCAACTATTAAACCTCGTTTTTATTCAAACAAATCGCCCGAATTTTCTTCTGATAATCTACTGAAACAAGAATTTAATCCGAAGTCCCCAAATCAAGTGTGGACAACAGATTTCACTTATATCTCTATAGGATCTAAGCGACATGTTTATCTCTGTGCTATTCTTGACCTCTACTCAAGGAAATGTATTGCGTGGAAAGTAAGTGATCGAATTGATGCCAAACTCGCCTGTGATACCTTAGAAATAGCTATAAATAAGAGGAAGCCTAAGGAACCAATTATCTTTCATTCGGATCAAGGGAGCCAATTTAAATCAGCTTCCTTTAGAAAGTTATTAGATGAGCATCAATTGCTTGCTTCTTACTCCAAGCCTGGTTATCCTTATGATAATGCCGTCACTGAGGTCTTTTTCAAGTATCTTAAACAACGAGAAATTAATCGCAGAACTTATCACTCCATTCAAGAAGTTCAACTCTCTTGCTTTGAATACATCGAACAATTTTATAACAATTATAATCCTCATTCCGCCAACAATGGTTTAACTCCAAATCAGAAAGAAGAAAATTATTTTAAGAAAATATAGCTCATTTTGTGTCTAAATATCTGACATTAGTCCACTGCTAAACAGATTCAAGAATTACAAAAAAGGAATGCCCAACTCGAAGAAGAAAATCTTATCTTAAAAAAAGCAAGTGCCATATTCATGCAAAACTCCAAGTGAGATTAAAAGCAGTCTATAGACTCCGATTTGAACACACGACAGTTATGCTCTGTCGTGTTTTACATGTCAAGCGTTCCACCTACTATAACTTCATAAACAAGAAGCCCTCAAAACGTGAAATAGAAAATCAACGCTTGAGAAAATTACTCCTTGAGATTTATATGAAAGCCAAGAAAAGAATTGGAACGAGAGCTTTTAAAATTATTCTCCTGCGTGATTATGGCGTTAATATTTCTGAGGGGCGTATCTTAAGACTTCTCAAGTCTATGACACTCCCTAAAATGTCAACGATTAAACCTAGAGTTAAATCAAAACACTCTCCTGCATTTTCTTCTGATAATCTCCTTAAACAAGAATTTAATCCTAAGTCCCCGAATCAAGTATGGACAACTGATTTCACTTATATTTCTATAGGACATAGACGGCATGTTTATCTCTGCGCCATCCTTGACCTCTACTCTAGAAAATGTATTGCTTGGAAAGTAAGTGACAGGATTGATGCTAAACTTGCCTGTGACACATTAGGGATGGCTATAAATAAGAGGAAGCCTAAGGAACCAATCATTTTTCATTCGGATCAAGGTAGCCAATTTAAATCAGCTTCCTTTAGAAAAATATTAGATGAGCATCAATTGCTTGCTTCTTACTCCAAACCTGGATATCCTTATGATAATGCTGTCACTGAGGCCTTTTTCAAGTACCTCAAACAACGGGAAATAAACAGAAGAACTTATCACTCCATTCAAGAAGTTCAACTCTCTTGCTTTGAATACATCGAACAGTTTTATAACAACTATAATCCTCATTCCGCAAACAATGGTTTAACTCCAAATCAGAAAGAAGAAAACTATTTTAAGAAAATATAGCTCATTTTGTGTCTAAATATTTGACATTAGTCCAGTTCCAAAAGATCCACTATTACAAACAGGATAATCAAAAATTTTACAGTAAAACGAAAGATTTTTCTAGATTTAGTAGAAAGTACTCCGCGCTTTTTATGGTATGTCATAAAACCATTATAACAAAAAGTTACAACTTTTTTACGAAAATGATAGTGGCTTTTCATTAGCCAATACATATACTTTTTGCAACTCATCCAGTTCTGCCAGAGTGTAAGTATACTTAAAGCGTTCTCAAGAACAACCTCAACCTTGTAATCACAATGGTCGGTGTCCCACTGCTCAGCAACTGTATCATAAACACTAGAAAACCAAAATCCCTCTTGATAAAAGATTACATTAAATTGTAAATGGAGTCCTGCTCTTTCATACGAGGTATAAAGCAACAAAATAATCTTACTTTCTACAACCGACTTTTAGTTTCATGTTGCCCTCTCATTCATTATTGTATGGTTACAGGATACCATGCAATTTCAATCCTATTTTCGTCCGGGTCAAGGACGGTAAAACTGAGATATTCATATGGTGAGTCGGGCGTATCACAAAGCTTATCTATTATTTTCGCGCCCATATTCTTTATCTGCTCATAATCTTGCTGTATGTTGTCGGAGTAAAAATTGAGAACGCCGTTGTTGCCAACTGCACGGCACTGATTAATCTCTGCGTCACACAATAGTCCGAAGTGTTTGTCACCTTGATAAAAATCCGCCCAGCGATTGGCTTCAACATGGGTGGGACTTATGCCCAATAATTCCTCGTAAAACTTGATTGATTTATCGAGGTCTGTAACCGTGAAATAAAATCCTTCTATGGTAATCATGTTCATTCACTCCTAACTTCAAACTCAATCTTCGTCTTTGCGTGCAGCAATGTGGTCAAGCTGACCACTGAAGCTATCTTTAACTTACGACCGTACGGTGTCTTTTTTTGAATGATTAAAATTTTCATAGCTCTTTCTTTTATTACATTTTCGTTACTTTCATTATAGCATTCCCATTCCTATTTTTACTAAAAATTTGAGAATCTCATGTGTTTTTCTATTACATTTTTTTATAAAACATCATTTAGATTACATAAAGAATAAATATTGAATTTATAATTATTTTTCTTTGTTTTATTCCTTTTATAGGTATATAATATTGAATAAATCAATATTTATTGAGGATATAATATGTTTATTGACTATACGTATGAACCACGGCGCGCAATTTTTTTTGAGGATGTGAAATCGAACTATGCCTCAATCGAATGTGTGGAGAGAGGGCTTCATCCTTTAAAGAGTTCTCTTTGTGTCATGAGTCGCTCAGATCACTCCTATGGCCTTATCTTAGCTTCAAGTCCAAAATTTAAAGAGGTTTTTGGAAAATCTAACGTCAGTCGTGCGGCAGATTTACCTTTTTTACTGGAAAATAGGAAGTTTAACTACCGGCGTTGGTATGCCAAACATACTGACATTTACGGGCAACGCACAGAACCCTCAATGCAACATGTCGCTTTTATTGAAAGTTGGGCTAAGCGCACACTTATCGTTCCCCCGCAGATGGCCCTTTATATTGATAAGAATATCGAGATGCAACAACTTTTGGCTAACTATACTTCTTCTGAAGAAATTCACTCGTATTCTATTGATGAGTCCTTCCTTGATGTTACAGAATCCCTGAATCTTTTCTACCCTGACATCAAAGATAAATATGAGCAAATGGATTTGTTAGCCCAGGATTTACAGCATAAAGTCCTTGAGCAAATGGGCCTATTTGTGACCGTTGGAATGGGAGATAATCCCTTGCTGGCTAAGTTGGCGATGGATAATTATGCCAAGCACAGCGCAACTATGCGGGCACTCATTCGTTATGAGGACGTCCCTAATAAAGTTTGGACACTTCCCAAAATGACTGATTTTTGGGGGATTGGAAGACGAACAGAGAAAAGATTCAATAAGTTAGGAATTTACTCTATCAAGGATCTAGCCCATGCAAACCCTGATAGGATTAAACGCAAAATGGGAATCGTTGGTCTTCAACAATTTTTTCATGCTCATGGTATTGATGAAACCAATGTTCGCGAGAAACACCACAAAAAATCAGAAAGCTACAGCAACAGTCAGATTTTGCCACGTGACTATGTACAGCAAGATGAAATAGAGCTAGTGATTAAGGAAATGGCTGAGCATCTTGCTATTCGACTTCGAAAAGGGAAAAAGCTTGCGGGCGGTCTCTCGCTCTATGTTAAACCTTCCTACAAAGAGGACTCTTCTTCAATAAAGACAGCCAGTAAAATTGAACCCACTCAAAGTACGACGGATATTCAATCCGAGTTTTTGCGCCTCTTTAGAGAAAAATATCATGGTGAAATTGTAAGAGAAATCGGTATCGGCGGTTTTGATTTATCTAGCGAAAATATTAAGCAACTTAATCTTTTTGAAACAATGCTCCCCAATGAATCTCAGGTCATCACCCATCAAAAACAGGAAGCTCTGCAAGATGCCATCGATGAAATACGTGATAAATTTGACTTTACAGCCATTCAAAAAGCCAGCGTTTTGACAGCTGGCTCTAGAGTTTTAGAAAGAAACAAAATGATTGGCGGCCATGCAGCCGCAGGAGGAGAAAAAAATGACAGTTGATCGCTCATATAGCCCTTATGAATCCATCCGTAACTATCATGACAGAGGCATGATGAAATGGGGAGCTTTCGCCACCGGAGAACTGTCTGAGGCACAGCGGAAATTGCGAGAGAAAGAGGAATTAGAAAATGAAACATTCCCAAAGAAAGCAACTTCAAAATTAGACGATTAAGATTTTGCACATCATTCTGGTAACTCAGACTGTGCAAAGGCATAATAATTGCCATCCGGATCTTGGAAGTTAAAGTTCACCATACCTTGGAAATCATTGATTTCACTCACTGTATCCGTTGCTTCAGCAACACGCGAGTGCCACTCTTCTAGGTTATCTACAGTAAAGAGCATTGAGCCTTTCATGTCCGCCACTTCTGGTGAATTTTGACGAATAAAATCCAGATTCCATAATTGAATACGTGCGCTTGGCGCATTCGCATCCACTGCAAAAATCACCGTTTCTTGTGAGCCTGAACCTTGACGGCGAAGTTCTTGCAAACCGACTTTCGTCCAAAATTCTGCGTGCTTTGGGACATCTGAAACATAAAGCATATTACAAAGATTAATCATAGTATTTTCTCTTTTCTATAAAGTAAACAAATGGCGGTTTGTTATAAACGCACCTTCTTCTTATACATTGATTATCCCACAGTCTAAGGCAAAAAACAATTTAGAAACTCTGGAATACCGAGAGGGATAATTTATACATTTAGCCAATGTAATAAGAAAATGCATCTTTTTAATAAGAGTTCTCTTATTTTCAAATATTCAGTTAATTTTTCCAAGTCTAATTGCTCCTCAAAGCCTATGTTCCTGTGCTATACTAGAATTATAAAATTACGCGACTAATCACGGAGGTTCTCATTTGATTCAATTTAATTTTTTATCGAAAACTTTTAATGTCATCATAAAAGTCTGTTTAAGTTTACTCGGGTTGGTTATTGCCTTCCTTATGTTTAAAGAGATTTGGGTCCTTCTCTCCTCCTTCACTACTGGATTTATTGATTACAGTTTCTACGATATTATTGACCGTATCTTAACTTTTTTCCTCTTTTTGGAATTTTTAGAACTCATCATTCACTATCTTTCGGATAATGATCACCCAACAATCAAGAAATATATCTATATCGCCGTTGCTTCGATCGTTCGACTTTTGATTTCAAATCACGAAACTTCTCAACTCAGCCTGTTCCTCCAATGTTCAGCCATTTTGGTCCTCATCATTGGAACTGTGATGCTCAACCTTTGGGGAGATTTAAAATAATAAAAACCTTCGCTTATTGTCGAAGGTTTTTTACATCCTCTTACTTAATACTCATCTGTGCAACCGTAAGAAGAACTGCAGGAACGCGGTATGGTGAACATGATACATAATCCAAACCGATGTTTTGAAGAAAAGCAACGGAGTCTGGATCGCCTCCCACTTCACCACACACCCCAAAACTAATATCCTTATGCCGCGGTTTGACAAGCTCTATTGCTGTTTTCATCAAACTGCCCACGCCTTTCTGATCCAAATGTTGAAAAGGATCATCTTCTAAAATCCCTTTCTCAATGTAGTCTGGCAAAAATTTGACCGAATCATCACGAGAAAAGCCATAGGTCAGCTGTGTCAAGTCATTGGTACCAAAGCTGAAGAACTGTGCCGAAGTCGCAAGCTGGTCGGCCGTCAAGCAGGCTCTTGGAATTTCAAGCATTGCACCGATTTTATATGTCAGTTTCATCTTGTGTTTTTCAAAGACATGTTGAATTTTGTCTTCCAACATCTTTTTAAGATAAGACAATTCTTTTTCTTCAGCAACTAAAGGAATCATAATCTCTGGTTTGACCTGCTTTCCTGTTTTAGCAAGCTCCAAAGCAGCTTCCATTATGGCTTCAACCTGCATTTCATATATTTCAGGATAAGTTATGGCTAAACGACAACCACGATGCCCCAGCATTGGATTGAACTCTTCAAGATCTTTCCCTCTTTGCATGATAAAGTCAACCGTTTGACCGCATGCTTCAGCCACTTGTTCATATTCTTCCTTCGTTTTAGGCATAAATTCGTGAAGCGGCGGATCCAAAAGGCGAATCGTACACGGCATTCCCTCGGTGAGATTCAAAATTTCAGCAAAATCTTTTTTCTGGAATTCTTTGAGTGTTTCAAGCGATTGCTTACGCTGCAGTTGATCTTCTGAGAGAAACATTTTACGCATTTCCAAAATTCGTTCTTTTCCAAAAAACATATGTTCTGTACGCGCCAAGCCAATACCGCTCGCACCAAACTCTAACGCAGCTCTGATATCTTCAACAGTTTCAGCATTTGCTCTGACCTGCAACTTCCCTATGTGAGAGGCCCATTTGAGCACTTTTACTAAAAGATCGAGATCTTGTGCCTTATCAAGTTTAATTTCACCCCGGTAGATTTTTCCTGTTGTACCATCTACTGAGAGTAAATCACCTTCATTTATGGTATGTGTACCATCGTATGCTTGTTTGAGTTTTTCATTAATCGTTAATTGTTCACATCCAACCACGCAGCACACCCCCATACCTCGTGCTACGACAGCCGCATGAGAGGTCATTCCTCCACGAGATGTGACAATGGCCTCACTCACAACCATACCTTCAATATCTTCTGGTGAAGTTTCTGTTCGAAGAAGGATAACTTTTTGTCCCGCCGCGTGTGCGTTTTGCGCATCCTCTGCATGGAAATAAACTCTCCCAGAAGCTGCACCAGGGCTCGCAGGTAATCCTTTTGCTATAGCTTGACTCTCCGCCAACATTTGTTCATCAAACACAGGATGAAGCAGTTGAGTAATCATGGAAGGCGTTAGGCGTTTCAAGCTCTCCTCCTTACTTATTACGCCATCTTCTGCCATTTGAGTCGCAATTTTAAAAGCGGCCTTTGCTGTTCGTTTCCCGTTACGTGTTTGAAGAATGAAGAGTTTTCCCTCTTCTATGGTAAACTCGATATCTTGCATATCTTGATAATGCGCTTCCAACTGATGGCATATTTTTTCAAATTGCAAATAAATCGCGGGTTGGTCTTGTTTCAGCTCTTGTATTGGACGCGGTGTCCGAATCCCTGCAACAACATCTTCACCTTGAGCATTCAGCAAAAATTCGCCAAAAACACCGGCTTCTCCTGTGGCGGGATTACGTGTAAAGGCAACTCCTGTGCCACTATTCCCGCCAGTATTTCCAAACACCATTTCTTGGATATTAACAGCTGTTCCAAGTTTATCGGAGATTTCATGGATACGACGGTAAGTTACAGCGCGCGGATTATTCCAAGAAGTAAATACCGCTTCTACTGCAGCATAAAGCTGTTTAGATGGGTCTTGGGGAAAGTTTTCACCAACCTCTTTCAGATAGATTGTGGTAAATTGTTGGATAATCTCCTTCCAATCTTCCGCTTTCATCTCAATATCTGAGCTGTAACCATGTGCTGCTTTATATTGCGTGAGCGCTTCTTCAAAAATGTTTTTATCCACGCCTTTAACCACATCGCCAAACATTTGAATTAAACGACGGTAACAATCATAAGCAAACACAGGATTCCCAGTCTTGCGGGCAAAAATTTCAACACTCTGATGGTTTAAACCTAAATTCAAAATGGTATCCATCATACCCGGCATTGAAAATTTTGAGCCACTTCTGACCGAAACTAAAAGTGGATTTTCCTCATCTGCAAATTTCTTCCCCGTTTCATTTTCTAGCCTCACAATATGCTCTTTTATTTCCTTAACCAACTCAGACAATAATTTTTTTGAATCCAGATACTCTAAGCAAGCTTCTGTAGTTATGGTAAATCCTCTGGGTACGGGTAAACCAATCCCAGTCATCTCTGCAAGATTTGCTCCCTTTCCTCCCAAGAGAGCCTTTTGTTCTTTTGAACCTTCTGTAAAGTTATAAACCCGTTTTTTTGCTCGTGACATTCGCGTCTCCTTTATATGTGACATACTATTTGGTGAATAAACACATTATATAGTATGTCACATTTATTGTCAAGCGTTTTGTAACCGTATTCTTTTATGGCTTATTTACCTTATATATAGCAGATTTCCTTTTATAAATTGCTTTTAAAAGATAAAACACATATAATATATAGTATGTCTTATTTATTAAGGAGTGGCACTTGAAACTGACAACAAGACAAACTGAAATAATTAATATCGTAAAAGCAGAACAGCCCATAAGTGGTGAAAAAATTGCACAAAATTTAGGTTTAAGTCGTGCAACTTTAAGGAACGACTTGTCTATACTAACCATGACGGGATTACTTGATGCTAAGCCAAAGGTGGGCTATTTCTATACGGGGCAAAAAATGCAGCCTCTTTATATTGAAAGCTGCTACTCAAAAAAAGTAGCAGACGTTATGACTTCGCCCCTGATTGTTGAGCAAAATATGTCTGTTTACGACGCTGCGACAAGTCTTTTTCTCTATGATATTGGCAGTATATATGTCAAAAATGAAAATGGCGATTTAGCTGGCCTTCTTTCTCGGAAAGATCTTCTCCGCTTCGCTATTAGTGGCAACAATCTGGAGAAAACACCCGTTGCTGTCATAATGACACGTATGCCTAATATTCATACTATAACTGCCGACAAGACTTTACTTGAAGCTGGGAATATTCTTTCCCAATACGAGGTTGATAGCTTACCTGTGCTTGAAAAAGTAGACTCGAAAAAAATCATCGGTAAAATATCCATCAAACACATCATGAACGCTTTCATCCAAACAGGAAATGAAATGCAAGGCGAAGATTAAGGGGACAAAATGCAAAATATAAAAATTTATCTCATTACTGACTCTGTCGGTGAAACAGCCAAAAAAATTATTTCTGCTGTTGTGGCACAATTTCCAACTGTTGATTTATCAGATGTTCAGCTTTATCCTTTTACCAATGATAAAGCTTCCCTATTAGAAATTTTGAATGATGCCAAAAAAGAAAATGCACTGGTTGCCATCACTCTCGTTGATAAGTCTTTAGTAGCTTGTGTCAAAAAATTTTCAGATACACATGATTTGGCCTATGTGGACTTTATGTCGCCACTCATGCACCTTATTGAAGAACGCTCAGGGGAGCAACCTACACAAGAGTCCGGCAGTGTTCATCGGTTAAATCAAGCCTATTTTAATCGTGTAGCTGCTATCGAATTTGCGGTAAAATATGACGATGGCAAAGATCCTAAAGGCTTTTTAAATGCCGATATTGTGCTTCTGGGTGTCTCGCGAACTTCAAAAACACCACTGAGTATGTACTTGGCCAACAAAGGTTACAAGGTAGCAAATCTCCCGATCATTCCAGAGGTCGAAGTGGCTAAAGAACTTTATAAAGTTGATCCGCGTAAGATTATCGGCTTAACCAGTACTTCTGAAAGTTTAAGTAATATACGAAGCTACCGAGAACAAACGCTTGGGCTTAAAAAAAAATCCATGTATTCTGATGAAAAGCGTATTCTTGAAGAGTTGGCTTATGCAGATACACTCTTTGAGCAATTGGGCATCGAGACAATTGATGTCAGTAAACGTTCAATTGAAGAAAGCTCAATGCTTATTGAGAATCTTATCCAAAAATAAAAAGCACACAAGTGCTTTTTTTTTTATCTTACAGAAGAGTAAGTTTTTGAATCCTAATTCCCTGATAAAATAAATAAAGAAATAAAAAAACTTTAGAAAAGGACAACACTACATTGACAAAGAAACTTTGGATTATTCCAGCACTCATCTTGTTTATCGCAGGAGGCTACTTTGCCGTTAGTAAAGTTATCTCTTTATTCCACCAGCCTGTTCATGGCATCATTCTTTATAGTTCTGACAAAAAAGAGCTCGAACAAAGCTTAAAAGACAACCAATCTTACATAAAAAACAACATCACTGTGGAAGGAAAATATATCACTGAAACGGATACTTTAGTATTAGATGCTGCTTCTGCTGAGAAATTGATTCAAGCAAAAGCTGTCAACACAGTAAGCAAAAAGGGAGACGAATTTAACTTTAAACATGTTACCTCACTTCCGAAAACTCCTGCTTTATGGACAGCTGATACACAAGTAAACACTATCGAAGATGAAAAAGGGCAACGTTTTACTGCTGCAACAACGGAATATGTTGTCTTAGGTGAATCAAGCATGACGAAAAAAACACTTGTTCTTGACAAAGAAGCCTTCAAAAAGTTCCAAGCTCCTGCCAAATATGTCAGCATGATTGAAGAAAAAAGAGATGCTGCACATGCTTTAACAGAGTACAAAGCCGATAAAGCACAAATTTTTAATTTTAAACAAAAATAAACACAACCAAGGTTGTGTTTTTTATATTGCATCCATATTTAAATAAAAAATAAAATATGAACAAGTTCCTTGTGTTATGCATTAGGTTTAAGTTTTTTCACTAAAAATGTCCCAACACTCCAAAGTAATAATACGATAATAACAAAAAGAATCAATAAGCCAATTGAGCCATTAGCAATCGAGCGGAATAAGGTCAGGCCTCCTGCAGCGTAGACAAAGCCCCAAGCTAAATAGCCTGGAAGGGCTACAAGTGTGTACTTGCTCCATTTCCAATCTAACATGCCAGCCGCAAGCTGTACGACAGTTTGAAAACCAACTGTCAAGAAACTCAAAGGTATAACAGGCCATCCATATTTTTGAAGAGCGAGCATTCCTGCTCGATTTTCTTCGGATTTCTCTGCCTTTTTACCCCATTTTGTCTTCAATATTCCCATATGAATGAGTTTTCCTAGACCAAAGGTCATCTGTGCTCTAAAGAAAACAACAATAAACAAGAACAAGGTGGCTTGCCAGAGGGGCAAACTTGCCACCCAATTCAGCATCTTTTCAACCATCTGTTTCACTCCTCTTATTTTACATAAGCTTAATTATAAAGCTCTCTACTATTGAAACATAATATATTAAAAAGTCAAATTCTTTTGTTTTACATAAAATATAAACTAAAAGACTGCAACTTCTTCTGTAATAAAAAGCAAGTACCTTAGTACTTGCTTTATTTTATTCCTTCCTAAATATTTTTTTGTTTGTTCTTAAGCTTTTTTCTTTTTCTTCTTACCAAGAGCTGCTGCGCCTATTAATCCTAAGCCTAGCATACCTAAGCCAATAGAATCCTTATCACCAGTATGTGGCAATGTGCTCATGTGTTCTGAATTTCTTGATGCTAAAGATGTTGATTCAGATGCGCTTAGTGATACTGAAATTGATTCACTTGACGATACAGATGCTGATTCAGACATTGACGATGAGGTTGAAAGTGAGTCTGAATCACTTAGTGATAGAGATGTTGAGCCACTCTCCGATGCTGATTCTGAAACAGATTCTCTGTTTGAAGTTGATATCGAAGTTGACTCACTCGCTGAGTCACTTGTGGAGTCACGACTTGATTCAGAAGTTGAAGATGAAACAGAGACTGAATCACTTGTGGATACCGACAGAGAATCACTTGTCGAACCAGATTGACTCACTGAATCGCTGAGAGAATCGCGTTCTGAAGCTGAAATCGATGTCGAAAGGCTGGCAGAGTCACTGACGGAATCGCGGTTTGATTCAGAGAGTGATGACGATACAGAGACTGAATCACTTGTCGAAACTGACAGGGAAGCACTTGTCGAAACTGATTGACTCACTAAATCGCTGAGAGAATCGCGTTCTGAAGCTGAAATCGATGTTGAAAGACTGGAAGACTCAGACACTGACTCACGTCCTGAAGCAGACACTGAATCTGATACAGAGACTGAATCACTTGTAGATACGGACAGAGAATCACTTGTCGAAACAGACTGACTCACAGATTCACTGATTGAATTTCGGTTTGAATCAGAGAGAGAGGTCGAATCACTTAAGGAATCAGACGCTGAACCTGATTCTACTGGTTCAGACTGAGAAAGTGAATGTGATACTGAAGTTGACTCGCTCACGGATTGAGAAGCTGAACTTGATGTTGAAGTTGAGCTTGATGTTGAATCAGAACCACGGTCAGAATCTGACTGAGAGACTGACACACTATTTGAACTGCTTTCAGATGAAGACTCTGAGCTTGACTGCTCGCCTGAAACAGATGCTGAAGTTGATTCTGAAACGGAGGTCGAAACAGATACAGAGATCGAATCTGAAACTGAATCACTGAGTGATTCACGTTGCGAGTCAGAAAGTGAATCAGATATGCTATTTGAGCTACTTTCAGATGAAGACTCTGAACTTGAGGCCTTACCTGATTCTGAGGCAGATACTGAATCTGAGACAGATAAGGATGCTGAAGTTGAAACAGAGGTTGAAATAGACTCACTCAGCGAATCACGTTCTGAAGTTGAATGAACGATTGATTCACTTACTGACAAACTATCTGAAGCTGATTCTGAACTTGAAGCTCTACTTGAATCCGATGAGGATGCTGAGGCTGAGAGTGAAGCGGAACTTGAGCCTGATAAAGATCCTGAGACAGATTCACTTAAAGAGTCTCTTTCAGATGCTGAGGTGGATACAGATCCACTCACAGACACACTTTCAGATACTGAGTCCGAGCTTGAAGCTTGCTCTGAACCCGAAATAGAGAGTGACTCAGAGGCTGATGTTGATACTGAATGTGAGGCAGAATCTGAAGCTGAGTTACTTGCAGAGTGAGTATTAGAATTTGAAGCTAATGATTCTGAAGATGACTCTGAAGTAGAGTTACGGTTCGAATTTGATACAGATAGGCTCTCTGAACTTGATGTTGATAAAGATGTCGAAAGTGAATCACTGATTGACACCGATGTCGATACCGAATCAGAAAGAGATTGGCGCTCTGAACTTGATGTTGATATGGAAACAGACACTGAATCACTTTGCGAATGATTTACGGACTCAGATGCAGAGCTTGATTGGCTGCTAGATGCACTCTGTGAACCTGAAAGTGATTGGGAAACACTTATGGATTCTGAAGCTGAAAGTGAGGCAGAACCTGAAGCGGACTGTGAACCAGAGGTTGATTGTGATACCGACTCACTGCTTGATTGAAGTGTTGACATTGAAGCTGAAGTACTTTCTGAGCTTGAAGCATTGCTAGAGTCTGAAAGGGATTCGCTTACGGAACTTGATGATGAGAGACTTTCAGAAGTTGATTCACGACTTGAATCTGAGAGCGATTCAGGAATGGATTCTGAAGCACTCACTGAGTCACGCGCTGAGTCTGAAAGAGAACGACTTTCTGAACTTGACTCAGAGGCTGAACTTGATGTCGAGAGACTCATTGATGTCGAAAGCGATGCAGACTCGGAAGCTGATTGACGGCTAGAATCTGAACTTGAGCTACTCTCTGAACTTGAATCTGAAGCTGATTCACGACTTGAAATAGAAAGTGAAGTACTTTCAGAAGCTGATTCGCTGCTTGAGAGTTTGCTTGATTCACTTACAGAAAGGCTATCTGAATCACGTTCTGAGGCTGATGTTGATGTTGAAGCACTTGATGAATCTGAGAGAGAGTCACGACTTGAAGCTGAAACTGAGAGTGAAACAGATGTCGAATCACTTATTGATTCAGATACAGATTCACTTACAGATACAGAGGCACTCGTTGAAGCACTTGCTGAATCACGCTCTGAGCCCGATGTTGATGTTGAAGCACTCACTGAGTCAGAAACAGATTCACGTGAAGAGTTTGATGTTGAAACTGACTCTGAGGCCGAAATACTATCAGACTGTGAGTGTGAATGACTTACTGAGACTGACGTACTGTTTGATTCACTATTTGAATTCCGATTCGAATCTGACATAGATGTTGAAATGCTCAATGAATCAGATTCTGACCCTGATTCAAGAGGTTCAGAATGAGACAGTGATTGTGACACCGAAGTTGACTCACTCACAGACTGAGAAAGTGATGTTGAGCTAGAATCAGATGAGGAGTCGGATTCGGATTGACGTGATGAATCAGACTGGGAACCAGATAAACTGTTTGAAACACTTTCTGATACGGATTCGGAACTAGAACTGCGTCCTGAGTCCGAAGTTGAGACTGATTCAGAAACAGATTGTGAGCTTGAGCTAGATGCAGAAGCCGAGCTTGACTCACTTTCTGAATCACGGCTAGAGACAGACTGTGAGTCTGAATGACTATTTGAACTGCTTTCAGATACGGATTCGGAACTTGACGCTTTTCCAGACTCTGAGCTTGAGCTGCTTTCTGAGCTTGATGTTGAAGTTGAGTGAGAACCCGATGTGGAGCTTGATTCGCTCATAGAGTTTGTATCAGAGTTAGAAGCCAAAGAATCTGAACTTGAGTCAGAAATTGAATCACGGGTTGAGTCTGAGCTTGAAGTGCTTTCTGAGCTTGAATCATTACGCGAATCAGAAAGTGATTCACTGATTGAGCTTGATGTTGAAAGACTCTCTGAATGAGATTCACGCGCTGAGTCAGATAATGATTGTGAAGCTGATACAGAATCGCTGACCGAATCACGACTTGAGACAGAAAGGGAGCTGCTCTCAGAACTAGAACTACTTCTTGACTCGGATTGTGAAACACTCATCGAGCTTGATGTTGAATTTGATAAAGATTGAGAATCACGACTTGAGTCTGAGAGAGAGCTACTTTCAGAAAGAGATTCTGACAGCGAATCACGGCCTGTGGAGCTATACTATAAAAGTGGACAGAAAATTGTGTGTTATAATCTGTCTATTAAGACACAAAAATGAAAGGACTTTTATGTCAGGTTTTAAACGTTACGACGAGGAATTTAAGCAATCTCTCGTTAATCTCTACCAAACAGGTAAAACTCAATCCGAACTCTGTAAAGACTATGGTGTCTCCCCTTCTGCACTTGCAAAATGGATCAAGCAGTACTCTCAAGTTCGTCTTGAAGATAATACGGTCTTGACTGCTAAACAGATTCAAGAATTACAAAAAAGGAATGCCCAACTCGAAGAAGAAAATCTTATCTTAAAAAAAGCAAGTGCCATATTCATGCAAAACTCCAAGTGAGATTAAAAGCAGTCTATAGACTCCGATTTGAACACACGACAGTTATGCTCTGTCGTGTTTTACATGTCAATCGTTCCACCTACTATAACTTCATAAACAAGAAGCCCTCAAAACGTGAAATAGAAAATCAACGCTTGAGAAAATTACTCCTTGAGATTTATATGAAAGCCAAGAAAAGAATTGGAACGAGAGCTTTTAAAATCATTCTCCTGCGTGATTATGGCGTTAATATTTCTGAGGGGCGTATCTTAAGACTTCTCAAGTCTATGACACTCCCTAAAATGTCAACGATTAAACCTAGAGTTAAATCAAAACACTCTCCTGCATTTTCTTCTGATAATCTCCTTAAACAAGAATTTAATCCTAAGTCCCCGAATCAAGTATGGACAACTGATTTCACTTATATTTCTATAGGACATAGACGGCATGTTTATCTCTGCGCCATCCTTGACCTCTACTCTAGAAAATGTATTGCTTGGAAAGTAAGTGACAGGATTGATGCTAAACTTGCCTGTGACACATTAGGGATGGCTATAAATAAGAGGAAGCCTAAGGAACCAATCATTTTTCATTCGGATCAAGGTAGCCAATTTAAATCAGCTTCCTTTAGAAAAATATTAGATGAGCATCAATTGCTTGCTTCTTACTCCAAACCTGGATATCCTTATGATAATGCTGTCACTGAGGCCTTTTTCAAGTACCTCAAACAACGGGAAATAAACAGAAGAACTTATCACTCCATTCAAGAAGTTCAACTCTCTTGCTTTGAATACATCGAACAGTTTTATAACAACTATAATCCTCATTCCGCAAACAATGGTTTAACTCCAAATCAGAAAGAAGAAAACTATTTTAAGAAAATATAGCTCATTTTGTGTCTAAATATTTGACATTAGTCCAAATACAACAAGATTTTCTCTTTCTTCGCTTCCTTTTTTCCTCCTGACTTATGGTTGTAGGTCAAATAGAAGATAGGTGATTTGAGGCTATGGTTTAAAAATCAAAAAAAGCCCTCGCAATACGAGGACTTGGGAGTTTTATGAAAAATTTTGGAACAAGTAAAGTATAACCCTTTTTTCTTAAATCAAACAAAGAATACTATTTTTTAACCACGATGACATTGCAAGGTGCGTGATTAATAACATAATTTGTGGTTGAGCCTACCAAAAGTCGGTCAAACATATCTGTTCCCGTTGCACCAATGACGATTAAGTCAATATTTTTATCTTCTTCTTCCGCAAAGTTAACAATTCTTAGTTTCGGTTTGCCTGCGATTTCATAAGTTTCATATTCAACTTGTTCGCGGATAATATCTTTGCAGTTTGCTAAAATATCTTGCGCAAGTTGATCCAATCCTGGTGTTTCTACAATACCTTTATGAACAGCACCGTAATATTTATTGATATCTTTTACTGTCAGAACATGTAGTTTTGCATGATTGAGACGAGCAATGCGTATCGCTTCATCTACTGCTTTGTAAGATTGTTCAGATCCGTCCACAGGAACCAAAATATTTTTATAATAGTCAGTCATAATCATTCCTCCTTTTATGTCTTTCTCTACTTCTATTGTACATTTTCTTTCCCTAAAAACGAAATCATTTCCTTAAAAGCAACACTCAACCGAAAAAGGAGTAAAAGAAATACGCCCACAATAGTGAGCGTATTGAAGTGATAAGATAAACATCTTACTGGAATACTTGTATTATATCTCCTTTGTCTTAAGCAATACTAAAATTAAAGCTTTTAAAGAAGTCAATGACAAGCTACTTTTTGTATCTATTTAACGACCAAGACATTGCATGGTGCATGATTTACAACAAACTGTGTGGTTGAACCTAACATGAGTTTATTAATCATCCCTGCCCCAGTTGCGCCAATAACAATCAAATCCATCTTCTTGTCTCCTGCAAATTGGACAATCAAATGTTTGGGCGCACCAACAATTTCATAACTGTCATAAGGTACTTCATCACCGATAATCTCCGCTGCTTTCTTCAAAATATCTTGTGCCATCATATCAATTTCAGGATTTTCGACGATACCAAAACCGGTCATTCCGTAATGATGTTCCATATCCTTAACAGTCAAAACATGAAGTTTTGCATTGTTTCTCTTTGCCAAAGTAATTGCCTCATGTACGGCATTATAAGATTGATCTGAACCATCTAGTGCAACTAAAATATTGTGATATTGTTTTTCCATTATTAGTACCTCCGCTTCATTCTTTCCTTAAGTCTATTATCGCTCTTTCGCTGCAACATTTCAAATATTTCAGTGAAAAGTTAGAACAAATATTTAGGATTACTTTTAAAAGTAGCTTTTTTGTACTTTTAAAAAGAATGTGTTACAATAATTATGGAATTTCGTTATGTACGTTATAGTGTCCTTTCGTCGATATCATATAGAGAAAGGAGAATGCATTATGACATTCACTAACAAAAACAAAAATTTCAAGTATACTGTATCTTTGGATACTTCAAAAGATATTTTTAAAGTATTTTTGGCTAATGATCCAGCGGTTTATGGGCTTGGTCGTACCATTGAAGAAGCAATGCACAACTTGGAAGAATTAGCATAAGGAGCTCATAGCAATGGATGATTATTCCTCGTGATGGTATCTACTTCACACGTTTAAGTAGATGCCTTTTTTTGTACTCAAAAAGCTAATTTTCCTCCCCCAAATATATCCTCAAAGATTTACTTCTTCCCTAAATTATGATTTAATGGCATCATAGATATCTGAATAGAAAAGAGATTGTACACATGATTTCAAAAAATATTCAAAGAGCGATGCTCAAAGCAAACCATGTCGGTGCTGAATCTAAGGGCTTCCCCTATCTGGCCGAATGTTTAAGACAGGAAGGAATTGTAAAAAATATATGGCATCTTCCTTCTGGAGACAGTTTTTATTTTTCGGAAACGGGCTCACTCGTAAACCCAGGAAACCCTTTAATCGGGCGTGTTGGGCCTTGCCCAGATTTTGATCAAATTGCTCTGGTCCAAAACATTCGTGCAAATCAAGCCGGTAAAATTTCCTTCCCTGAATTCTTGGCGTCGCTTTGGAAAGCGGGAGTCATCCGATATGAGGTGGATTTCACTACACGGCAGATGAGTTATTTTGGAGCATTTGACCAAGTTTATCAAGAAAGCTACCCCAGTGTTGCTATTGATGTTTCATCTACCGAATCTTTTCTTCCCTAATTAAAAAGACTTTGAAATATCAAGGTCTTTTTAATTAGGGAGTGTGCAGCGCATGATATATTTTATCTCTTCATAAGATAAACTATTATCACAGAAGTTTTGCTTCTCCTTGCCATTTTTGTTAAAATTCATCTATGTTAAAAATTTATTTTAAAGCATTAATTCAAGCATTGCTTATTTTGGCAGTATGCCTCTTTCTTCTTATTTATATAGGCACAAAAATGCTGGCCTTTATTGCTTAAAAAGTTCTAATCTTCTTTTGCTTATCTTCTTTCTTTTTGATAGAATTAAGGAATGGTTAAAATTTTATTTACCTCAATTATTAAAGTAGCAATTGCACTTTTCATCATTATTTCTTTTGGAATGATGATGTTCACTTCTCTCTTACCTATCATGTAAGCAATAAAAAGTACCGGAAAATGACCGGTACTTTTTTAGTCGGAAAAGGGTTCAACATGGACGTCGACATCAAAAACTTCAAACTTTTCGGACAGCTGCTGCTCTATTTCTTCAGTAATCAAGTGACTTTCCGCAACCGAAAGTTGAGCATCCACATAGATGACGATGTCTAGAAAAATATTGGCACCATAAGTTCTTCCTCTAAGAAAAGGGACACCTCTCACACCAGGAATTTCTAAAATATAATTCTTATACTTTTCCAAATCTTCTTCAGGAAAACCATCCGATAACGTAAAACTACTCTCTCTGAAAATATCAATAGCCGTTTTGATAATAATAATACCAATAATAAAAGCAGCTATCGTGTCTAAAATATAAAAGTGAAGATAAGAAGCGGCGATTGCTACAGCCGCACCAATTGATGTATAAGCATCACTTAAATTATCCTTTGCTGCTGCCATCAAGGCTTGCGAATTAACTTTTTTCGCTAATCTGCTGTTATAGATATACACAGCCACCATGATCAAAGCAGAGCCGATACCGACTAACGCAGATAAGGGATTTGGTGGTGTAAAAGAATTATTTACAATCTTTTCAAAAGAAGAATATAAAACTTCGAGCCCAACCATAAGCATGATAAAAGACGTAATCATGCTCGCAATATTCTCAAATTTCCAATGCCCATAACGATGATCATCATCCTTTGGTTTTCGGGCAAGTTTCAGTCCTATAAGTACGGAAATTGAGGCAATCACATCTGTAAAGTTGTTCAAGCCATCCGCACGCAAGGCCTCCGAGTTTGCAAATATTCCCATAAATATCTTTGTAAAGGCTAAAATGATATATGCTGAAATACTAATCCACGCGCCTTTTTCAGCGATTTTCAGTTCTTTGTATCTCTTATTTTCCATATCCTTCTCCTTCTGAAAAAAAGTAACCTTTCTATTGTATCATCGACGATTGTAAAAACAAAATAAAATGTTGTTTTTATTTAATCAAGCGAAATTAGAACATTATTGTTTGAATTGCTCCTCTATTTCTACTTTTCTTCTATTAAATGACTTTCTTACAGTAAAAGAAAGCGTACTCTTTTCATCTATGGTATACTATAATTAGGAGATTAATTTATGAAAAAAATTATATTAGCATTTATTCCACTACTTTTACTTGTTGGTTGCGGAGCGGATAAAAAAGAGAACACTGCCAATTTTGCTCAAGATAAGCAGTCAAGTACTCACACTTCCTCCTCAACATCTGCCCCTAGTTCTTCTCAGGATACTGTCGCATCAAGTGAACAGCCAAAAAGTTATCCTGTAGCTTTAGAACAGTTTTCCAAAGGAGACTATTCAAACTTTCATGGACTCTATAAAAACAGCAGCAACGATATTCTAATTATCACAAAAGACCATATTGAATATTATTCTCATACCGGAAAAGATATTGGCTCTGTCATTATCAATGAAAGTACTTTTAAATCTAAGACTGAAAATCAACCCTTTAACCAAATTTATCTTTTTAATCAAGGACAAGTAGAGATCAACTTTAATGCAACAGCAGATAAGATTGAAGCAATTCAGATTACAGATAATGCTGGTACTTCTTCTGATTTTACTTTAGCAGCCCAACTTGACAGCAATAATTTTACTAAGGATACTGTACTTAATTATTTTAAAAGCTATCTTTCCAATCCAGAGGATTTTTATTTTGATGCTGTGAACACGCAAGATTCTTTTGTAATCCAAGTTTTTTCAAAAGAAATGCGAGCAAATGGTGGAAGCGGAACCGTTGGTTTATACAAAGTTTTACCTGATGGCACCATTTACCTTGTTACTTATGACGTAGCAACAAATACGTATCCCAAGGCCGAATAACCCCTTGTCGAATTATTTCTATATTATAAATTCAAAAAATCTACGTTATATATACGTAGATTTTTTTATAAGTATATTTTCTAGATTTTATTCAGTGCTTTTTGAGGAACATCTTGCTTCTGGACTTCTTCCCAGCTCGTGACTCCCTTCTTATCGTTATATACGAGTCTTAAATAAGCATCGTGTCTAAGATTATGATCTCCAGTGAAGTGGAGCTATACTATAAAAGTGGACAGAAAATTGTGTGTTATAATCTGTCTATTAAGACACAAAAATGAAAGGACTTTTATGTCAGGTTTTAAACGTTACGACGAGGAATTTAAGCAATCTCTCGTTAATCTCTACCAAACAGGTAAAACTCAATCCGAACTCTGTAAAGACTATGGTGTCTCCCCTTCTGCACTTGCAAAATGGATCAAGCAGTACTCTCAAGTTCGTCTTGAAGATAATACGGTCTTGACTGCTAAACAGATTCAAGAATTACAAAAAAGGAATGCCCAACTCGAAGAAGAAAATCTTATCTTAAAAAAAGCAAGTGCCATATTCATGCAAAACTCCAAGTGAGATTAAAAGCAGTCTATAGACTCCGATTTGAACACACGACAGTTATGCTCTGTCGTGTTTTACATGTCAATCGTTCCACCTACTATAACTTCATAAACAAGAAGCCCTCAAAACGTGAAATAGAAAATCAACGCTTGAGAAAATTACTCCTTGAGATTTATATGAAAGCCAAGAAAAGAATTGGAACGAGAGCTTTTAAAATCATTCTCCTGCGTGATTATGGCGTTAATATTTCTGAGGGGCGTATCTTAAGACTTCTCAAGTCTATGACACTCCCTAAAATGTCAACGATTAAACCTAGAGTTAAATCAAAACACTCTCCTGCATTTTCTTCTGATAATCTCCTTAAACAAGAATTTAATCCTAAGTCCCCGAATCAAGTATGGACAACTGATTTCACTTATATTTCTATAGGACATAGACGGCATGTTTATCTCTGCGCCATCCTTGACCTCTACTCTAGAAAATGTATTGCTTGGAAAGTAAGTGACAGGATTGATGCTAAACTTGCCTGTGACACATTAGGGATGGCTATAAATAAGAGGAAGCCTAAGGAACCAATCATTTTTCATTCGGATCAAGGTAGCCAATTTAAATCAGCTTCCTTTAGAAAAATATTAGATGAGCATCAATTGCTTGCTTCTTACTCCAAACCTGGATATCCTTATGATAATGCTGTCACTGAGGCCTTTTTCAAGTACCTCAAACAACAGGAAATAAACAGAAGAACTTATCACTCCATTCAAGAAGTTCAACTCTCTTGCTTTGAATACATCGAACAGTTTTATAACAACTATAATCCTCATTCCGCAAACAATGGTTTAACTCCAAATCAGAAAGAAGAAAACTATTTTAAGAAAATATAGCTCATTTTGTGTCTAAATATTTGACATTAGTCCATAACCTCCACCGACAACAATCAATACAAGTGCCACAATTCCCACTAATACTTTTTTCATATTTCATACCTCATTTATTTTTCTTCTATAAAACTATTTTACTGTTATTTTTACTGTTATAACTTACATTTTCTTAAGAAAGTAATTTTCACTCTTCATTAAATGTGAAAAATCCACTATTCCTCAAGCTTATTTAGTGCTGTTCGAGGGATTTCATACTCTTGCCTTGTTTTCCAGCTGTTTGCATCCTTTTTATTGGCCGCATGAATTTCCAGATAAGTTCCCACATGTATTTGATGATCTGTTTTAAGATGAAGCTCTCTAACATCTCCTCTAGAACTGACTCCCCTTACCGTATAATTATATTGACCGTCTAAAGTCCCATCCGTGTTCTTAAGTATTTTCGTATTTACCTTCCCTTGCACATGGGCAAAGTAAATCGTTTGTGTATAGCTAATATTTTTCCAAAAAAAGCCAATATCTAAAATTAAGAGCACGCCTAAAAAACCAAACAATATTTTTTTCATTTTATTTTTCCATTCAACACACAACATTAAGTTGTTAGCATTATTTTACTCCGAATTTGTCTAAAATATTCTTACATTATTGTAATAATCAAGCTTGAGTCTTCTTAATATTTGGACTGCGTTAACTCTTTCTTATTCTGAGCTTTATTGGAACAGGGCGAATTCGCCCTCCCAAACTCCTGATTTTATTTAAGATTCTGTCATTATTTCTTCTATATAATTAGCCCTCTTTAGTGTCTTTATTTTAGAAAATATTTTTTAAAAATTATCAAAAATATGCAACTTTAGTTGTATAAAAAATTGCATAATCAGTGTTTTTTATCTATAATACAGGTATAAAAGCCCCAAATTAAATAGACAGAAAATATATTTCTTTTTATCTAGAAGAAAAAATTTTTATTCACTTTAACTTCAGGGCCACTACACTTAGAGGAGTAAGCATTCTTGATAAAGAATTCCAAAAAAGCAATCACTAAAAAAAATTTTCTATATGAAGCACTATTTGTAGTAGCCTTTCTCTTGAGTTCTTTTTGGCTTTTCAGTGCTATTCGTTCAGAAAATTTTTCTTTAGAGCAAATTTATTCAAAAAATGGAGCTTATATCTTCATCCTTAGTTTAATAGCATTGATCGTATCTTATCTGAATCGCGATAAATTAAAAGATTGGTTATCATCTGTTATAAGATTTTTAGGTAACAATATTGTCGCAGTATTTGGGATTATGGTTCTCTTTCAAATAGTTACCCTTTTATTTGCTTCTGGACTCTCAGGATACGATGTTTATGGAGTCTATCATGCTGCTATGGGCGATATAAATTCTCAGAAGTGGATCTATCTGCAGAACTATCCTAATAACTTTTTACTTTTCTTATTTATGAGAGTTGTTCATAGTCTAACTCTTTTACAAATTTTAAATATCATCGCAATAGATTTTTCTATAGCAATGTCATATTTTACAGCAAAGCATCTTTTCGATAAACAAACCGCTCGATACAGTATCTTACTTTTTATAGCAACACTCGGTTTTAGTCCTTGGTTTTTAAACACATACAGTGATACTTTTGTGTTACCCTTTGTCAGTTTAGGTATCTTCTTTTTGACACAATGGAGTCAAGACAATATTTCCGCTCACTACAGACTTATATCTTTACTCTCTGCTGGTTTTTTCAGCTCCATAGCTTACTATCTGAAGCCCTCTGCAATTATTTTTGTGATAGCATACTTTTTAATTTCTATGCTTAAGCTAAGAAAACTCAAACCTTTCTTTATCTCCTTTTTAGTCTTTATTATTGGTGCTTTAGTGTTTGCAATGCCTTTTACACTTTATAAAAACAATCAAAACTATGTTCAATTTGATAAAAATAAAGCGTTTCCTATGACTCATTTTTTGATGTTAGGTATCTCTAAAAATGGCATGTATAATGTACCTGACGTGCGACTTACCAGATCAGCCAAAACTGCTAAGGAAAAGAAAGAGGTAAATATTGAGGTCTTCAAGCAAAGACTAAAAGAATTAGGAACTCTAGGATATGTCAAATTCCTATATGGAAAGTATTGTAAAACTGTCCGTGATGGTGCCTATGCTTGGGGCGCAGACGGTGCAGGTAAAACTGGTTTTCTTGTCACACCTAATCTCAATCCAAGCGAAAAACTCTCACCTTTTATTCATTCAAACTTCGGAAAGTTTTTAAGAAGCTTTATTTATACTGATAGCAATGGTAAAGGTTATGCCAATGGAAAAAATACTTTTTTCTACAGATTCTTTGCTCAAATCATCTATATTATTATGATTTTTGGGATTTTACTTTCAACTTTAAAATCAAAATATGATTTTAAAGTTATGTGGTTACTCTTATCTATGATTGGGCTTATGCTCTTCTTGCTTCTCTTTGAAGGTGGGAGAAGTCGCTATCTTATTCAAGCCTTGCCTGTATTCGTTATCTTAGCAGCTTATGGCTATCATTCAAAATTTGCCTCTCAAGATTTAAAGAACGGATAAAAAAGCAAACAAAACTCCTACGGTGTAGGAGTTTTATTTATAAAGTTTTAACACACAATCTTGCAAAGTTTTTTTGTTAAAATATAAATTACAATAAAAGGAGTTATTCTATGTTTTCATTCACTATCCCTAGCGCTTCTCTTCAAGAAATAATTTTTCTAAGTATCTGGTATGGCTTTATTTCAGGCATGATTTCTGGAATGGTTAAGATTAGTTGGGAAGCAATTCTACCACCAAGAACTTCTGAAAGAAATGCCACGAATCCACCCCAGCGTATGTTGGAGCAATTTGGAGTACCCTCTTCACTTACGCATGCTTATGTTTTATATTCACGTGATCAAAAAGTATATTGGTTTTCTTTAATCTTACATTTTAGTTTTTCCATATTCTTTGCTTCATTATTTATTTTTATTGCACAATATTGGCCCTGCATTGCCCTTTGGCAAGGAGCTGCTTATGGAATCATCATCTGGTTCATCTGGCACATCGTTTTATTGCCTGTTATGAAAACCATTCCTGCACCTTGGAAACAGCCGTTTGCTGAACACTTCTCAGAGTTCTTTGGACATATCGTTTGGGCCTGGTCGATTGCTGCCTGTCTTTATTATTTAATATCAAAAGATAGCAGTGGAATTTTAACGAACATTTAAGTAAATTAAATTTGTGTTTTAAGTTTATTGTGCTACAATAAAAATAGAATTTCGTTATATTCGTTATAGTGTCCTTTCGAATAGAAACAAGAAAGGGGAATGCATATGACATTCACTAATAACACTAAAAACTTCAAATACACAGTATCTCTAGATACTTCAACGAATTTATTTAAAGCTTCTCTGGTAGACCCTACTTCTTCATTAAGTAGTATCGGCAACACCATTGAAGAAGCCGTGTATAATTTAGAAACGATAGCATAACTGACAGCGCCTATTTGAATGGGCGCTTTTTTTGTATGAAAAAACCGCTCAATAAAGCGGTTTTCTAGTCTATAAGAATCTATATAAACTGGTATATGGAGGCGAGGGGAGTTGAACCCCTGTCCAGACACCTTGCTACATCAACGTCTACAACCATAGGACTTTCTCTAGTTTAACAAATTTCCAAAGCCAGTCTCAAACAGCAGAAATTTGCGGTGCTTTAAAATCTCTTTTTTTATGTAAAGCCACCATAAAAACGTATCCGACTGAGGTTTAGAGCTTCAGGCCGCCATCGGCGAACGATCATCAGCTACGCAAGCTGGTGTTTAGGCAGCTAGTGCGTAAGAAGTGTTATTTTTAGCAGTTATATTTATCTGCGATGGATTTAGGTGACATCACCACCAGTTGCAGTTCATGCGCGACAATGCCTGTCGAATCCGTAACGCCCCCGTTACGGTGGAATAACTTCCAGACATTAATTATAGCACAAGTCACCTAATATTTCACGCGCAATGGTCGTACTAAAATGGCCATAATCGAAAGGACTATAATGCCAACACAAATGCCAACAGTGACTAAATTAACTTGGCCTGGCGCATTTAACACGTTGATTGGAGAAAGCAAACTGAGGGGCAACCATTCGGAAATATCACTCAGTGTCTGAATGATCGAACTCACTACCATCAGTACAATTGTAGAAACAACTGCTAGAAACGCCTTCCGTGTCCAAACAGTAACAGCACTGCCAAATATGACCAAGGTAAGTAGAGCTAGGTTTTGAACCAAACTCGACGAGAGTACCCTGCTCAACTCAATTTCAGGAAAGAAAACCCAGGTTACATATGTGGCACTTGCCACACCTACCAAGTTACTCACTAGAGTGACTAAAAAGGCAAGGAAAAGCTTAGGCGTCCATAGGATAATCGAATTTCGGGCTACGGTTGAATAATAAAGCCCGAGTGAACTCTCCTTTTTCAACTTAAAAGTATCCGCAGTAAAGTAAACCAAAACAAAAAGGCCAATCTGAGAAATATTACTAAAATACGACTCCATCAAAGCTTTCCAATTGGGGTCTGGCATGAGAATAATCGTCCCTTCTGTCCCTCCAAAAGTTGCAAGAAATTCCTTCATATAATAAATCAAAACGGGTGAGGTAATGCCAAAAAAAGCAAATAAAAAGAAAAGAATGAGGAGACGGCTATTGCGCCACCACATTTTCATTTCCAAAAGAATTAATCTTCTCACTGTTCTCCTCCTGTAATTGCACGCTCAAAAGCCATCTCAAGACTGTTGCTTGTAGCACGATAAGTACTTATTTTTTGCCCAATATCCGGGAAAATTTGTAACAGTTTCTCTGTATATTCACTCTTAATCATCAATTTCCCCGTAATTTCAGGATAGAATTCAATATCATTTACCTGAAGAATATCCATGACTTCCTGTTTGACTTGCTCACTTTTAATCTCTAGTTCTGCAAACTCGTCCAACTGGCTGCTTTCAATGAACTGATAAAGTGTGCCTTGAAAAATAAGTTCGCCATGATTTAAAACAAGGAGGCGATCGGCAATGTTTTCAATATCTGCGAGAAGATGACTGGAAACAACCACCGTTTTTTCCTGTGATACTTTAGTAATCAGTTGCAAAATCTCAATGCGACCAATAGGATCTAGAGCACTTGTTGGTTCGTCTAGAAATATCAAAATTGGATCAAGTAAGAGCGCGACTGCAATTCCCAAACGTTGCTTCATCCCCCGTGAATAGCCACCAACTTTCTTATTGGGATACTCTGACAAACCGACTTTTTCGAGGGTTGCCTCAATTTGTTGAGGCTCTTCTGCTTTTTCGTTCAAGGCGCAACTTTGTTGTAATACCTCTGTTGCGGTAAGGTAGGCAGGAAATTCAGGTGTGTCCGGACAATAGGCCAAAGCTTGATTAGCAAGCTTAATTTCACCCTGACTCGCTTTATGTTGTCCTAAAATCGCATGAATTAAGGTTGTCTTTCCTGCACCATTAGGGCCAATCAAGCCAATGATACCTGGATCTGCACTGATTGAGCACGTCACGTTTTTTAAAGCATCAAAATTGCCGAAAGAAACCGTCAAGTCTTCTATTTCAATGATTTTATTCATATGTGTCCCTTCCTACAATAAAATAAAGAATTCCGCCTAAGGGAATCGAAATGATACAGACAAGGGCCCAAGCCCATTTTGGCAGGTGTTTAACATGCGCACTTTTAAAAATACTGTAAAAGCAAGCCCCTAAATAGAGACAAGCCAGTAGAATCAATGGAACAATGATACGGATATCCATTTTGTACACTCCATTCTTTACCTTTTAAAATTCATCTTCATCAATTTTTTGAATTTCACGCAATTGTGTTGTTAAGTGTTGATCAGATGCGTATTCTGCTAAAAGCTCATCGATCAACTGGTTGCGCACCACATAATTAGAAAAAAGATGCAACTTCTCCTCATAGCCTTCTAATACTTTTTCTGTCCGCTTAATATTATCATATACAGCTTGACGACTAACATTAAATTCCTCAGCAATCTCAGCTAAGCTATAATTATCCGCATAGTAAAGTTCAATATAATTCATCTGTTTGTCCGTCAAAAGTGTCGCATAGAACTCAAACAAGGTGTTCATACGATTTGTTTTTTCGATTTCCATAATTTCCTAATATTCTAAGAAAACAACTGATTTTTTAATCTTTGTTTTCATCCTTATTCATAACTTAATTGTCCGTTATCTTTTATAATTTTATCATAATTATCGTTATAATCATAAGGACATCTTTCCAGATTTTAGGCTTTGTTTTCAGATAAAAGCTTGTTATAATAGAGGAATGAAAAAGATTTTAATTGCGGATGATGATCGTTCGATTTTAACCTTACTTTCTTATAATTTTAGACAGAGCGATTTTGAAGTTACAACTGTCAGTGATGGCAAACAAGCTCTGGATAAGGCTAAGAGAAATCATTACGATTTAATTTTGCTGGATTTAATGATGCCCGAACTCTCTGGTATTGAAGTAACGGAAATTTTGCGAAAAAAGCAAAATTTCACACCTATTTTGATACTCACTGCGCGTGATGACGAAGAAATGAAACTGACTGGTCTTAATTCAGGTTCAGATGAATACTTGGACAAAGCAACACCTATGAAAGAAATTATTGTCCGAGTAAATGCGCTCATTCGACGCCACCAGCACTATAATAAAACGATTGAAAACGAAAAATCCGCGGAAAAATCTGGTATTAAATTTGACCGATTGGAGCTTGATTTCACTAAAAAAGTTTGTATCTTTGATGGACAACCTTTAGAGCTAACTAAACGTGAATTTGAAATTTTAGAACTTTTAATTGAGCGCTCAGGCGATGTGATTTCGCGTGAAGAATTGCTGCAGCACTTTTGGGGGATTTCTTCCGCTGCCGAAACGCGAACTATTGATGTTTTAATCAGCAAAATTCGTAAAAAGTTAGACAATCAATTTATAAAAACAAAACGAGGATTTGGGTACTACTTCTCTGATGAAAAAGATTAAGCTAAAAAATATTGTCCTCTCGACAATCATTTATCTTGTTGCGACTGTGATTCTGCTTGTTTTTCTCAACATTCAGATTCTAAAAACAGATACCAATCGTGTCTTGCACACCATTGATACTACGAAAACGCTCCTCGCAGAAAATCCAAATTCTGCGCTTCCTAACAAGTTTCAGTATCTTCCTGCAGGTACACACAACCAAGAAACCGCAAAGATTGAAGAGGGCGCAGACTATGCACAATCTGTTAGCCGTCACTCTATTGAAATTACAAGCCCTATCCGTGTTGACGGTGTGATAACAGGTTACCTTCACGCTGAAGACAGTCGCACTTCACCTTGGTTTACCAACATGATGGTCGGTGGCTTTGCTTTGATTGTTTACCTTGCCTGTGCTTCTTACGTTTTTGTTCATGCCAGACGTAATTATCTTTTCACTCAAGATATTGTCGCTAAAATCAAAAACATCGAGCGTAGCCCTCTCACGCAAAGTTATTTGATGAGCGAAAACGATGATAAAGTAACTCTAGCGCTAAATTCTCTGGGCGAATACATCCAAAATCAAATTTTATCGCACAGTGAAAAGAAAGAGAATATTTACGAATTCATTGAACTGTTCCAATTTCCTATTTTCATTTACAATGCTAAAGGAAAAATTCGTAAAACAAACGCTTCGTTTAAAAATGAATTTGCGGATACACACAACCTTGATATTTTCAGCCCTTATGCTGACTTTTTGAGTTTCTTAGTGGATAAGATGCTTAATCCGACCACACAAGAGAAGAACTTTTACTTTGAGAACATTAATGCTTATTATCAAGTACGTATCTCACCTTTACCAGACTTGGACAACCGCTTCTTAGTCACTTTACTTGATATAACAGCATTTAAGCGAACACTAAATGCCCATAATGAACTGATTGCTAATGTCAGTCACGAACTGAAGACACCTTTAACTTCAATTAAAGGATTTGCTGAGTTACTGAAAGATGACACACTTTCTGAAGCAGACCGTCATGAGTTTTCCCACATTATCAGTAAAGAAAGCTCACGCTTGATTGCACTCGTTCAAGACACGCTTCTTTTAACCAAACAAAATATTCATATCGACAAGAAGAAAATTAATCTTGCCACACTTGTCGAGGAGATTTTAAACACTTCACAACCCTTGCTTGATGAAAAGCACTTGTCACTTCAGACAGATATTGCTCCCATCTCTCAAGTTACCAACCGTCAGATGGTGCATAGCATTTTTGAAAATTTAATTGAAAATGCGATTAAATACACGGATGATCATGGAAAAATCTACGTTGGCCTCCATCAAAACAAGAAAAAAGTTGTTTTCACCGTCACAGATAACGGTCCTGGTTTAACAGAAATTGAAAAATCACGTATTTTTGAACGTTTCTACCGTGTAGATGAAAGCCGTACCCAAGTCACAGGAACTGGTCTAGGCTTGTCTATCGTGGACAAAAACGTCCGAGAACTTCAAGGACACATCGAGGTAATCAGCGTTCCGGGTAAAGGAACGACATTTACTGTTACTTTATAAAAAGAAAAAAGACTTCTATAAAGAGAGTCTTTTTTCTTTTTAACGTTCCAAATAAAACTCAAATCGATCTCCAACATACTGAGACAGGACGTACTCAAATGCGCGACCATCGGCCAAATAAGAAATTTGGGTAAGTCCTAAAATAGCATCGCCTGACTTAATCTTAAGATATTCAGCAACTTCGGTACTGACTTTTTTAGCGGAAATAATCTGCTGACTACGCTCAATTTCATAGCCTGCTTGTGTCAGTGTGTTAAAAAAGTTAGAGGTAATATTTTTCTTTTCAAAAGATTTTACCACATCATAAGGAATACTTGCAACTTCATAACAGATGGGGACTTGATCTGCATAGCGCACACGTTCCATCCGGATAATCGTTTGTTCTTTCGAAATTTCCAGCTTCTCGCACTCGACTTCGTTAGGCAAAGTTTTGAGGTAACTTAAAACTTCAGTTGACGGTGTTTTTCCCTGTGCAGTAATAATTTCTGTAAAGGAGGTTGTACCCCGCATCTTTTCGCGCACCCGACGACTAGCAACATACGTCCCACTCCCCACACGGCGTTCCAAGATTCCTTCCTCGACAAGCGATGTTACTGCTTGCCGCGCAGTCATCCGACTTACGCCAAAGCGCTCAGCTAAATCTCGTTCACTCGGCAGCCGTTCACCAATCTTCCAAACTGCTTTTTCAACTTCTTCTTTGATTGCATCATGAATTCTTATATAATTTGGAACATTGCTTCTTTGCATGGTGTCTCCCTCTGCCTTGTTTTTTTATTATTATATACCAATTTCAAATAAAAAACCAGCTATAATAGCTGATTTATATAATTGGTATAATTATTTTGCAGGGACTGTGATCTCACCATTGATGATTTTTTCTTTAGCAGTTTCAACAGCTTTCCATGCTTCATCGGAAGTATTGTTACGTGCGAGAGCTACACCTGAGTTTTTCAAGTCGTACTTAAGAATTTCACCACCAGGGAATTTGTTGTCTTTAGTTTTGTTTGAAACGTCTTTGACAACATTACCTACTTCTTTAAGTGTAGAAGCTAAGACGAAGTTAGATTCTTTACCATCTTTAGATTTAAAGTCACCTTCAGATTCTTGGTCACGGTCTACACCGATAACCCAAACTTTGTCTGCTTCGTTCTTTGTTTCGTTAAGGACACGTGCTTCTGTGAATACACCAGTACCTACACCACCAGCTGCTTGATAGATAATATCTGCGCCGCCAGAGTACATTGCTGAAGCGATGGTTTTCCCTTTACCTGCATCGCTAAATGAACCTGCATATTGCACATCTACTTTGATGTTTGGATTAACAGATTTAACACCTTCTTGGAAACCAACTTGGAAGGCTGTGATGATATCTGATGCAATCCCTCCGATGAATCCAACATGGTCAGTTTTTGTCGTTTTGGCTGCTGCAACACCGGCAAGATAAGCTGATTCTTGGTCAGCAAATGTTGCTGAAACAACGTTTTCTTGATTTTCAATCACAGAGTCAATAATTGCAAATTTAGTGTCTGGATTATTTTTAGCAGCTTGTGAAGTTGCTTCTTGGAGGCCGAATCCAATACCGAAAACTAAGTCATATCCACCAGATACAGCTGAGTTGAAGTTCGCTGTGTAGTCAGAAGCTGAGTTAGATTGGAAATAGTTGATACCTTTACCTCTTGAAAGGTTGTTTTCTTTACCCCATGCTTGCAAACCTTCCCAAGCTGATTGGTTGAATGAACGGTCATCAACACCACCAGTATCGGTAATCATCGCTACATTGAGATCTGTTTTGGCTTCACCACCTGAAGCTGCGTCACGTCCACGGCATCCTGCCAGAACTGCTACTGATGCAAGTGCAAGAGCACCAACTGCGAAAATACGTTTATTCATGGAAACGTTTTCCTCCAAATTTAAAAATTTTTAAAACTCTCGCAAGTAAGAGTTTTTATGTATAAGTTTATTTTAAGATATTTTGCATATTAATTCAAGTCAAAAAGAAAGATGTAGCATTTATCCACATCTTTGTTCGGAAATAGCTTTTTTTCTGTCAATTTTAGAATTTTATTCCAGTTCTTTAAAGGAATAAGGCAACAATTGCCCCACTGATGTCTCTTTAACTTCCCCCATTTTTGAAAGAAGATAAACCGGCATATCAGCCTCACAAAATTCAGATACGACTTGACGGCATGCACCACAAGGACTGATTGGAGCAGCCGTTTCTCCATAAATATACAGACTTGAAAATTCCAAATGATCTTCGGACACAGCCTTAAAAATAGCTGTTCTCTCTGCGCAATTGCTCAAGCCAAAGCTCGCATTCTCAATATTACATCCTTGATAAACTTTACCATCCGTAGTGACTAGCGCTGCACCCACAGGAAAATTGGAATAAGGGACATAAGCATGACTGCTTGCTTCGCGTGCTGCTTCAATGAGTTCTTTAGTAGCTGGCATTGGCAGTTTCACCTTCCATGATAGCGACACCTGAAGAACAGCCCAAGCGGTTTGCGCCAGCTTCAATCATGGCTTTGGCATCTTCAAGATTACGGATACCACCTGAAGCTTTGACACCCATATCTGGTCCAACGGTTTCACGCATCAATTTTACATCTTCAACTTTGGCACCAGCTGTTGAAAAGCCTGTTGATGTCTTAACAAAATCAGCGCCCGCACGTTGTGCAGCTTGACAAGCTTTGACTTTTTCTTCATCTGTCAAAAGACTTGTTTCGATAATAACTTTAAGGATACGACCATCCTTAACGGCATTAACTGCTGCAATATCACTTTCCACTAAGTCCCATTTGCCGTCTTTAGCTGCACCAATATTAATCACCATGTCTACTTCGTCTGCACCTTTTTTGATGGCATCTGTGGCTTCAAAGGCTTTGACTTCTGAAGTATTTGCTCCGAGAGGGAAACCGATAACTGTACATACTTTTGAAACTTCATCTTTAAGTTGTTCAGCAGCAAAAGCTACCCAAGTTGGATTGATACACACACTAGCAAATTCGTATTTTTTTGCTTCATCAATGATAGCTTGAACTTTTTCTTGTGTTGCATCTGCTTTGAGGATTGTGTGGTCAATGTATTGATTGATTTTCATTTTTAGGTCTTCTCCTAGTTATTATTTATTATGCGAACTTTTAAGTACGCTTTAGTTGTGAACGTTAAAATCTATTTGGGCTTGCGACTTTTAAGGTAAAGCATACCAATAATCGTATAAACCGAGATAAAGATAAGAATAAAAAGTGTAACTTTGAGCAGCGTATTCTGGGCCCAAAGATTCATTCCAATTGCGCCAAGTACAGCGGCTGTTACACTTTGGAGTGCTTTTATTCCGTTAGGAATAGGGGGAAGTTCATTTTTCATCAGCGAATAATTTCCAAAATTTCAGGGGCATGAACTTGCTGGTCAGAAATTTCGATATTGTCCTTAAACTCCGCAATCAAATCGGAAGAAATGGCACGATTGCTATAAAGTGTAGCAATAAGATCACCTTTTTGGACGGGGTCACCCACTTTTTTCGCAAGGTTAATACCTGCTTCAAAATCGATTGTATCTGTCTTGGTCGCTCTTCCAGCTCCTAGCTTCATCGCAACAATACCGACACCCATTGCTTTTTCTTGTGAGATAAAACCTTCACGCTCAGCATAGATCTCAACAGTATGTACCACATTTAATTCTGCAGTCAAATGCTTAAATGCTGTTGCATCTCCGTGTTGTGCTTCACACATAGCAAGGAATTTAGCATAAGCTTTACCATTATCAAGGTTTTCGATGATTTCTGGAACAGTTTTTTCTACACCTGCTAACGCAAGCATAATTTGAGCCAGTTCCGCGATAAAGTGACGGAATGCCGATGTACCTTTTCCATTTAGCGTATTCACGGCTTCCGTAATTTCATTACGATTACCAATAGCATGTCCTAACGGCTGGTTCATATTGGTCAAAACTGCTACTGTTTCACGTCCAACAGCCTTGCCTAAGTCTACCATCGTGCGGGCTAAGAGGCGCGCATCTTCGATACTTTTCATGAAAGCACCATCGCCGACAGTTACATCAAGCAAAATAGCATTTGAGCCAGAAGCAATTTTCTTAGACATGATAGAGCTTGCAATCAATGGAATAATATCAACTGTGGCTGTCACATCCCGAAGTGCATAGAGAAGTTTGTCTGCTTTAACCAACTCATCAGACTGACCAATCACAGCGATTCCTGAATTCTTTACTTGGGCAATAAAGTCTTCTTCTGTTTTTTCAATTTCAAATCCGGGAATAGACTCTAACTTGTCTAAGGTTCCACCGGTATGTCCCAAACCACGGCCGGACATTTTAGCGACAGGGACATCAAAGCTGGCTACTAAAGGTGCTAAAATAATCGTTACTTTATCACCTACACCCCCTGTAGAATGTTTGTCTACCTTCACACCAGGAATGGCTGACAAATCAAATTCTTTACCTGAGACAACCATGGCCATGGTCAAGTTGGCTGTTTCTTCTGTCGTCATACCTTTAAAATAAATCGCCATAGCTAGTGCTGCCATTTGGTAATCCGGAACTTCGCCCGTTGCATAACCAGAGATAAGCCAATCGATTTCAGCCTTCTCAAAGTGGCCGCCATCACGTTTTTTTTGAATCAGGTCTACCATTCTGTAGGTCATAGTTTCTCCTTATAACTTCTTAAAATGTAATATCCTTTATCTTTAGCGACAATCTCGCAATTGCCAAAGACATCCTTCATTTTCTTTTGTGCACTCGGTGCTCCCTGTTTTTTCTGAATAACGATCGTTAAATGCCCGTCATCATTTAAATGCTCATAGGCGTCGGATAAAATAGTGTGGACCACTTCTTTCCCCGCACGAATAGGGGGATTAGAAATAACAGCATCAAACTTTCCTTCAACATTATCATATATGTTTGATAAAAAAATACCATTGACTTCTATATTATTTTTATCAGCATTTTTCTTAGCTAAATCAAGGGCGCGGCTATTTACATCTACAAGTGTGGCTTTCAAGCCATATTTTTTTGCTAAAGTTAAAGCTAGGGTACCATAACCACAACCGACATCGAGCAAAGTCTTCGCTCCTTCTGGTTGAAAATTATCCAGTAAAACACGTGAACCGTAATCAATAGCGTTTTTAGAAAATACACCTGCATCTGTCAGAAAGTGGAGGGGAAGCCCTAAAAGTTCAACCGATAGTTCCTGCACGTCATGTGCTAAATCTCGATTGTCTTCATAATACATATTTGTTTTTACCATTACAGTTTATTTTATCACAAAATATTTCATTTTTTCTGGGAAAACCTTTACAGATAGAGAGGAAGGATTAGAAAACCCTTACATTCTAATCTTGTTTTTTCAAACAAGTCGGAGCTTCCTAGCTTGGATACTGCTTAGGTTTAGGGCTTTCTTGATAATTTTATAAAGTTAATCTTGCTGTTAAAACAAGTCTCTAAACACAGCCGACAAGCAAAATATGCTAAAATATCTTTATGAATAAATTCATCAATTATGATGAAATTTCGCGAGAAACGTGGCAAAATCTCTACCTTTCTTCAATCGTGCCTTTGACAAATAAGGAGCTCGATGCCATTCGTTCACTCAATGATGAAATTTCACTCCAAGACGTTATCGATGTATACTTGCCTTTAATTTATCTGGTCCGCCTCTATAAGAAAAATATTGAAGATTTAAGCTTTTCAAAAGGCTTATTTTTACAAAAAATTGTTAAAACGCCGCCATTAATTATCGGAATCTCCGGTTCTGTTGCAGTTGGAAAATCGACTGCAGCTCGCCTTGTTCAACTTCTTTTATCCCGTGAATTTAAAAAATTAAGCGTAGAACTTGTGACAACCGATGGCTTTCTTTATCCTACAGCCGTTTTAGAAGAGCGAAACATGTTAGACCGTAAAGGATTCCCTGAAAGTTATGACATGGAGCACCTCTTGAACTTTCTTTACCGCGTAAAGAACGGTGAAACATGTGAGATTCCGATTTATTCCCACGAAAATTACGATATCCTCAAAGATCAAACCCAAACGATCGATCAACCTGACATCTTAATTGTCGAAGGGATAAATGTTCTCCAAAATCCACAGAGCGAGCATCTATATGTTAGTGATTTTTATGATTTTTCTATTTATGTCGATGCGGATGAAGCTGTGATTGAAAGATGGTATTTGGAGCGTTTTGACAGTCTACTCAAACTTGCCGAAAATGATCCAAATAATTATTATCACCAATTTACAAAAATGCCTTACGATGAAGTGATGCAGCTAGCGCGTCAGACTTGGGCCAATACAAATTTGCCTAATTTGCGTGACTACATTGAGCCCACTCGCAATCGTGCGGAAGTCATCTTACACAAAACAGAGAATCATTACATTGATAAAATTTATTTGAAAAAGTTTTGAAAAAGCATAACATTAATTTACTCTTTAATTAAAAATGCTGTATTTTTGTATCAAACGTTTTTATAATCTGTTCTTTTATGATAAAATATTTTAATATTAATTTTTAGGAGGCCCACTTGTCTGATAAACAACTTGAAAAAATTATCGTTCTTGACTATGGTAGTCAATATAATCAATTGATTGCGCGTCGCATTCGTGAAATCGGTGTTTTCTCAGAGCTGATGAGTCACAAAGTCACAGCTCAAGAAATCCGTGAAATAAACCCTTTGGGGATTGTACTTTCTGGGGGTCCTAACTCTGTTTACGACGAGGGTTCATTTGATATTGATCCTGAAATTTTCGAACTTGGATTACCTATTTTAGGTATCTGCTATGGTATGCAACTGATTAGTCACAAATTAGGTGGTAAAGTTGAGAGTGCTTCTGAAAGCGAATATGGTGTTGCACCTATCGAACTTAAAGCAAAATCTGAACTTTTCGCTCATACTCCTGAAACACAAGATGTTCTCATGAGCCACGGTGACCGTGTTGTTGAAATCCCTGAAGGCTTCCATGTGGTTGCTACTTCTCCAAATAGCCCATTTGCAGCGGTTGAAAACACAGAACGTAACATTTACGGTATTCAATTCCACCCTGAAGTACGTCACTCTGTATACGGAACAGATATGCTTCGCAACTTTGCTTTAAATATTTGTGGCGCTAAAGGTGATTGGTCAATGGAGAGCTTCATTGACATGCAAATTGAAAAAATCCGTGAACAAGTGGGAGACAAAAAAGTCTTGCTTGGTCTCTCTGGTGGTGTAGACTCATCTGTAGTTGGTGTGCTCTTACAACGTGCTATCGGTGACCAATTGACTTCAATCTTTGTGGACCATGGTTTCCTTCGTAAAGGCGAGGGTGATCAAGTGATGAACATGTTGGGAGACAAATTCGGCTTAAATATTATCCGTGTTAATGCTGAAGAACGTTTCATGAATAAGTTAGCTGGTGTGTCTGATCCAGAGAAAAAACGTAAAATCATCGGTAACGAATTTGTTTACGTCTTTGATGATGAAGCTTCTAAACTTAAAGATGTTAAATTCCTCGCTCAAGGTACCCTTTATACAGATGTCATCGAGTCAGGAACAGATACTGCTCAAACAATCAAATCACATCACAATGTTGGCGGCTTGCCAGAAGATATGCAGTTCGAATTGATTGAACCTTTAAATACTCTCTTCAAAGACGAAGTTCGTGCCCTTGGTACAGAACTTGGTATGCCTGATGAGATTGTATGGCGTCAACCATTCCCAGGACCTGGTCTTGCCATTCGTGTTATGGGTGACTTGACACCTGAGAAAATCGCGGTCGTCCGTGATTCAGATGCTATTCTTCGTGAAGAAATCGCTGCTGCTGGATTAGACCGTGATGTATGGCAATATTTCACTGTTAATACTGGCGTTCGTTCAGTCGGTGTAATGGGCGATATTCGTACTTATGACTATACACTCGCTATCCGTGCCATCACTTCTATCGATGGTATGACAGCAGAGTTCGCCAAACTTCCATGGGATGTTTTACAAAAAATTTCAGTACGTATCGTTAATGAAGTGGATCATATCAACCGCGTCGTCTACGATATTACCTCTAAACCACCTGCAACTGTTGAATGGGAATAATTCCTAGGTAAAACAAATAAAATAGAAATAAAAAATCGCTCAACAGAGCGGTTTTTCTTTTGTCTGAATCGTTAAATTTGGCACAAAATAATCCCCCAACCTTATTGCTGAGGGATAGAGTTTATTATTTTTTACACTGCTATTATAACATCAAGAAAGCGTTATCGCAAGTGTTAAATAATTTTATTTTATCAAAGAATTAATGCAAATTAACTTAAGCTTTTTCAAGTTCGAACAGGGGGTTTTTAGGAATTTCTTGCTTTTTAACTTCTTTCCAACTCAAAACGCCTTTTTTCTTATTGGTTACGACTTTCAAATAGTCATAATGTTTTAAACTATATTGTGCCGTAAGCTTTATTTCTTGCGATTTTCCTTTTTCATCAAATCCAATGACGGAATATTTATATTTTGTAACGTGACCATTATCCGATTTTTTCATTTCAATTTTTTCACCTTCTTGAATTTTCACGAATAAATTCTTGCCACCATGCTCTGAATTGTGCCATACAGAATTTCCAACTATTAAAACTATAATTGCAACCAGGCCAAATACAACTCTTTTCATTATAAAATCCTTTTACTTATTTTTCCTGTAAAAACTATTATATAATGCTTCGCCCTTTTTTTTAAGGAAAACGACTCAGAATTCAGAAAAAAATTTTATAAGCAAAAAAGCTCTCCTGAGGAAAGCTTTTTTGCTTATTTGACAACCATAACGTTACAACGCGCATGATCAATAACATATGCTGTTGTAGAACCAACTAATAAACGGTCAAAGGCGCCTTTACCAGTAACACCAATAACGATTAAATCAATATCATTTGCTTGAGCAAAATCTACGATTTCTTTTTTTGGGGAACCTTCCACTCGATATGCCTTAAACTCTACCTGTTTCTTGATAATTTCAGAAGCTCTTTCAATGATTGCCCGTGATTGCTCTTCTAAATTTTCCAAGATAAGTGGTACACCATAAGCTGAACCATAAAGTCGCACATCGTCTTTGACATTCAAAACAAATAGCGATGTTTCATTGCGTGCTGCAATTTTTACAGCTTCACGTACTGCTTTGTCAGATTGTTCTGAACCATCAACAGCTACCAAAATGTTTTTGTATTTTTCTCTCATAAAAAGCCTCCCTTTTCTAAAATTATCAATTTAATTCCTGTATAATTATATTTTAAATTAAAAAGAGAGAAAAAGATAATAATATGGTTGGAAAATTAAAGAAAAATTTAGTTTCTACTTTAATTAGAAGCACTTACTTTGTTGGTCGTGTAATTTCAAATGTATGACCTAAGCTTGTATAGGCTCTCCCTGACAAGCGCGCAATGGGATCAAGTTCTTTCGCTTTAATATAGAGTCTTTCCTCATCAATGACAGAATCATCCATAAGAATATTTTTTACTTCTAAGAGCATTAATTGGCTTGTTTTTCCTACTGGAATATGCTGATGGAGCACAACCTCTAAACGGGCTTTAGCATTTTCTATAGCAGGTACTTTTACTTCTTCTGATGCTGTAATTTTAATGTCGAATTTTTCAATTTCACTTTCTGTAGCAGTGAGAGGTGCTGATGTTTGATTCATGGCTTCAACATTATCCATATTGACCAGATGGATGACACCTTCCTTTGTTTCCAAAAGGTTTCTAACAGAATCTTTCATCTCTGTCATAGCAATGGATACAATGACTGGATCTTTTGATACGACGTTAAAAAAACTAAAGGGCGCTGCGTTGACAAGCCCTGTAGAATTTTGGGTTGTCAACCATGCAATCGGTCTTGGAATAACGAGTCCTGAAATTAATTTGTAAGCATCAGTACTGCTCATATCTTCTGGTTTAAATACTTTCATTCTTTCTCCCTATACGACGTTCTTTAATTTTTTCCATAGTCCACAGTGGTTCTAATTTTCTATCTCGAAATGCATCTGACGTATCCAAACGTCGTAAAGCAGCTGCAGTTCGTGCCTTTTCCGCTTCTGCTCCTGGAAAGAGATGCGGAGGCAAACTTAGTGAGAGACCTGCCTCGTCTGAAGTCTCATCTATCCAAAAGCCTGAGGTTACGAGCGCTTCTTCGTAACTATCAACCTTGGCTTGCCCGGATTGTACCATATCTAAGGCAGCAATACCCGGAGTATCTGTAGCGATTTCGAAAAGCACACCGGGTGCAACATTTACATATTCACTGGAAAAATAAAAACGTTCTACTAATCCCGAGTGAGGCATCATATAAGATTTGACACGCTCAATCCAATATCTAAGGGTATCAGGATTAGCTGTACGAAAAGCGACATGATGAACCGTGCCATAGCCTTGATATGCTCTCTGTGCTTCTTTATCCTGATCAATGATAATAGAAGCACCATTGCCCCCCTTCGCTACCTCAAAAAGAGTGAAATTATTTTCAGTAGCACTCTTGCGAAATCCAAAAACTTCTGCGAGCAATTGATGAATAATATTTACTTCTGCGAGCTTAATGAAAACAGGTCCTAAGCCTACAATAGCATGCTCAACTTCTACATTTGAAAGTTGCCAAGGTTTACCTGGAGCAAGGACACCTTGATTTTTTTCGTCGGAAATCAATTGGTACCGCTGACCATCAAAATCCTCAAACTCAAGATATTTTTTACCAAAGCGTTCTGCCACCAAACCATGTGGCACAGCTGCCGCTTCAAATCTTTGATGCCAGTATTCTAAAGATATATCTTGAGCAACACGAAAAGAAATACGGTCAATGCTATTGATACCGTGGCTACCGGCACCTATTCCAGGGAAATCAAAAAATGTCATATCCGTACCAGGATTTCCCTCTTCATCCGTAAAATAAAGGTGATAGGTGTCGTAGTCATCCTGATTAACGGTAAGTTTTGCCAGTCGCAGTCCTAAAATATTTGTAAAAAAATCATAGGTCTTTTGGGCACTTGAAGTAATCGCCGTAACATGGTGTATCCCTCCCAGTGCAAATTCCGAATTTAGTTTTGTCATAATTATTTTCCTTGAGTTAGTGTTTACACTTGTAAATCTTATCTTCATTATATCATGTCTTACATAATTTTCAAACAACTTGCATTAAAAAAATGCCTCTCTTCAGAGACACATTTTCTATATTTTAAAATAATTTAAGAGGAGCTGACAAAAGTACAGTTCTGTTAAGCTTCCTGCCACTTGTTCTTGCTTTATCTTTTTAAGAAGCTCGTTGAGTACTTCTGCTTTTTTATAAGAAGATATTGTATCGATTCCTTTTTGAAAAAGCTCCTGGTCTTCAGATATAGGGATACTTTTCGTTTTTTCTAAAAGAGCAACAACCCTAGAGGCCTGGTTTCTTAAGTCAGTGTGTCGCGTAACATTGCTAAAGATTTCTTCTAAGTGACTGGCTGCCTCGATACATAGATTCTTTCCCATCACTCCATTTAAGTTTGAACGTATTATCCCTTGTTCCCAAAAGTTTAAAACTCGTGCTGCAGCTGAAGTGAAGAGCAGACTAAACTGACAAATTTCCTCTGTCCGTAAATAAAAGATATAAGCCATCTGTAATGTATACGCTAACTGATAAAGTCATGTGAAGCCAGCGGTACAAATAAAGTTGCCTGCATAGCGGAATGTTGTAGCCAGAAAGTTGTCTCTCCTTGAAACAAGAGACCAAGCTTCGTTTTCTCTTGCTCTTCTAAATAACTTACCAGTCTATCTTTGAATATCCTGCGAAAAATAAGTGTCCATTCAGGATTTATTTCTTCACTCAGCGTTTCGATTCGAAAAATTGTTTTTCGACTTTCCATCGACAGCCTGATTGTGTGCATCCTCTTCTTCCTTCCTGTAAATCATTCCCATATTTTTAAACGGGATATTTCTTTCAGACTTTCTGTAAAATCATCTGTCAGTATCGTCACATGCCCCATTTTTCTATCGACCTTCGCTTCCAACTTTCCATAATCATGGATATGCCATTCAGGCCTTTTATGAGCTAATTGCTCCATTTGAGGAACATCTTGTCCCAGAATATTGAGCATAATGGCTTTTTTCAATAGGCGAGGTTGCGGCAATTCCTCGCCGAGAATTCCCTTGATATGTAAGTCAAATTGTGAAAAATCACAAGCCTCTATTGTATAGTGTCCCGAGTTATGGGGACGTGGGGCAAGTTCATTTACATAAATCTCGCCCGCTGCTGTCAGAAACATTTCTACACAAAGTGTCCCTGAAAGCTGGAGCTCTTTAGCTATCGCCAGCGCCAAACCTTTAGCCTTTTCGCTGACCTCAAGAGGTACGGGAGCAGGAGCAATGGTACGGTGTAGAATATTATTAATATGTTCATTTTGACAAAGGGGGAAGGTCACAAAATCCTTACCATTCCCACTAATAATTAAAGAAATCTCACAATCAAAATCAACAAATTCCTCCAGTACACATTCTGCACTCTCTGCTAACTTCATGGTCTCTTTCAAATCCTCATCAGATTTCAAAACAACTTGACCGTGTCCATCATAGCCACCCATTGTTGTTTTTAATACTTGTTTTTTTGTTACTTGCTCTGGAAGATTTTGAGCATTTTCTACGAGTTTCCACGGGGCTATTTTCACGCCACATTGTTCTAAAAACTCTTTTTCTAACCGACGATTTTGCGTGATTTCTAATAATCGAATGCCTTGCGGAATAGCGACACAGGCATCAAGCTGATGTAAAGCGCTAGCCGATACATTTTCAAACTCATAGGTTATCAGATCACAAGCATAAGCTAGCTTAAGAAGCGCATCAACATCATCATATTCCGCAATAATCAACTCATCCGAACACTTTGCTGCGGAACAGTTCGGATTTGGATCGAGTGTAATCACTTTATGGCCCATATATTGTGCAGAAATAGCCATCATTTGGCCCAACTGCCCACCACCAATAATTCCAATTGTTTTTTTCTTATGTTGCATATTCTTATTATAGGCCATTTTTCTTTGTTCTCCCTATTCTTTTCGGATAGTTTAAAAATAAATCCGCATATTATCCGGATTTTTGTTTACTAAAATCAAAATATTTTTACAAATATTACGCTCGTTTTTAAATTAAAAGTTTACAACAATTCTTTAGTTGAAGAGACTGATATATCGGCTGCTTCTTTTCTATATTTTTTCAATTTTTCTACTAAGCTTTTATCAGCAAGTGCCAAAATCTGAATAGCATAGAGAGCTGCATTTTTGGCTCCTGAAGTGCCTATAGCCATACTAGCAACAGGAACTCCACCTGGCATCTGGACGATGGAGTAAAGGCTATCTAAGCCAGATAAGGCACGTGACTGAATAGGCACACCAATAACAGGAAGAAGTGTCATTGCAGCAACCATTCCAGGTAAATGTGCCGCACCTCCTGCGCCAGCAATTATGAGCTTATAGCCTTGTTGCTCCGCATTTTTCGCAAAATTCATCATAATTTCTGGTGTCCGGTGAGCGGAAATGACCTTTTTATCAAAATCGATACCGAACTCCTCCAAAATTTGAGTCGCTTGTTTCATTGTCTCCCAATCTGAAAGTGATCCCATAATTACTGCAACATCTGCCATTTTTATACTCCTTTATTTCCAATGTCTTTACGATAAAACATCCCTGTATTGTCTAACTTATCTAATTTCTCGTAAAGTGATTTTTGAATACTTTTTATCTCTTTGCCGGTTTCGGTAACCATGTATATGCGTCCCCCTTTTGAAAGGAGCTGACCATCTTTTCTTATAACACCAGCATAATAACAGTTCAAATCCTGTAGCTCTGGTAGAACAACACTCTTTGTTGAAGCATCGGGATAGCCCTGATTTGCTACAACTACTCCTAAGGTAACTTCTTCGGTATTACAGATCAAGTTTGGCTCTCGTCCTTGTAAGATATCCAATATATTTTCAAAAAAATCACTTGTAATAGTTTCTAGAACCACTTGCGTTTCTGGGTCACCAAAGCGAGCATTAAATTCAATCGTTTTGACACCTTCGGATGTCAATATTAATCCGGCATAAAGAATACCAGTAAAAGGCTTATTCTCCGCCTCTAACCCAGCCACAGTTGGCTGAACAATTTTTTCTATGGCTTCTTGTACTACAGCATCTGAAATATGAGGTACAGGTGCATAAGCACCCATCCCCCCTGTATTTGGCCCTCGATCGCCATCAAAGGCACGTTTGTGATCTTGCGCAATAGGTAACGGGTATATCTTTCCATCATGTACTAAGCTAAAAAGTGAAAACTCTTCGCCATCAAGGTATTCTTCTACCACAACTTTTGCTGCTTTTGTCTGGAAAATATCTTCTAAAGCAGCTTTTGCTGCTTCTAAATCCATGGCAACTGTGACGCCTTTTCCTGCAGCTAAGCCATCTGCCTTGATAACAATAGGTGCACCTTTTGTCTCAACGTAATTTAGAGCCTTTCCGAGATCCGTAAAACTCTCGTAGTCTGCTGTGGGTACGCCGTATTTTTTCATTATTGACTTAGCAAAAGTTTTACTGCCTTCGATTTGAGCAGCTTCAGCTCTCGGTCCAAATATAAGCAACCCTTCGTCTAAGAAAGCATCCACAATGCCGTTCATCAATGCTGTTTCTGGACCAACAAAAGTCAAGTCTACTTTTTTCTTCTTCGCAAAGTCTACCAATAGATGATTTTCAAGTTCGGAAATAGCTACACTTTCCAGCTTTTCCTCCGCCATACCCACATTTCCTGGGCAAATAAAAACTTTCTCTACTTTTTCACTTTTTGCAAATTTTCGTGCAAGTGCATGTTCACGCCCACCTGAGCCAACAACTAAAACCCTCATATTTTCTCACTTTCTTCTCACTTCTATCTTAAGATATTTAGAGAAAAAGAAAAAGCCCCAGGGGGCTTTTCTAAATATATTCTTATTCCATTGTTCGGAATTATCAAGCGAGGACAGGTAGAGAAGGTATTTCTAATAAATCTTCGATAACACAATCTGGTGTTAAATCTTTTTGCGCCTCTAAGTGTTTAGGATTATACCAAATTGTTTTAATACCTGCATTTTTTCCGCCTAGGATATCCGTAGCTAAGGTATCACCAACAATCGCAAAATCTTTATCCGCAGCATGATCGATATGTTCAAATACATAATCAAAGAATTCTTTTGATGGCTTGTGTTTTCCAATTTCTTCACTGATAAATATTTCTTTGAAATATCCGGCAATGCCAGACTCTAAAATTCGTGGACGAGAAACTTTTGATGTACCATTACTAACAATGTACATTTCTGTTGCTTCTTGCGCCAGGCAATCCAAAAGTTCCATAGCGTGGTCCATCAATTCATGACCTTGAGCCAAGTGAAGTTGGTAAGCTGCATCAACAGCCGAAGCATCGTAAGTTTCTTTAACTCCCAAAGCTCTAAAAGCATTAGCAAAACGTGTAGAAAGAAGCTCTTCACGACTGATTTCTCCTGCTTCATGACTTCGCCAAAGTGCTTTATTTTCACGTGAGTAGATGGCTCTGTTTTCTTTTGTATCTTCAATATGGTATTGCTCAAAGATTTTGCCTAAAGCCATGTACTCTGCCTTATCAAAATCAAGAAGTGTGTTGTCTATGTCAAAAAGTAATACAGTCATTTTCATCTCTTTCTAAAAATTTATGATAGCTCTAGTTTAACGATTTCATCGTATTTTTTCAACAAAAGAGACTTTTATAACGGTCACTATCTGGCTAATAAAGCAACCGACTGATAAGGTGCCAGTGTTTCAGACTTATATGAATCATAGTTATTAACGAAGACTTCTGCATCTTCAAAACCCTGTGGCAAAGTAAAGTTCACGCTGTGATTGGCAAAGTTATTCAGTACAAGTAAAAGTTGGCCTTTATATTCACGTACAAAAGCATAAATGTGCTCTGAATCTTTAAGTGCAGCTTTATAATCTCCCTCAGAAATAATTTTTTCCGTTTTTCGTAAACGAATCATTTCTTTATAGAAATTATAGATTTCTCCGTTTTTATCTCTTTTCAGATTAATGTCGGTATGTTTGCCCAACTTCAGCCATGGCTCTCCTTTGCTAAAGCCCGCATTTGCGCTATCGTCCCATTGCATCGGTGTTCTTGAATTGTCACGTGATTTACTGCTGATTATTTCAAACGCTTCGGATTCTGTTTTTCCTTGTTTCAAAAGTCTTTCGTAAGCATTCAAAGCTTCTAAGTCTTGGTAATCGGCAACAGAATCATAATCAGGGTCAATCATACCAATTTCTTCACCCATATAAATAAAAGGTGTGCCACGGCTGAGGTGAATCGCAGCAGCTAGCATCGTTGCTCCTTTTATACGGAAATTTTTCACATCCACAAAACGATTGAGTGCTCGAGGTTGATCATGATTATTCCAAAAAGTAGCATTCCAGCCGCCACCTTGTGACATTTTTTCGCCCCATTCATGGAAAAGCTCTTTGAGCGCTTGAAAATCAAAGGGAACTTTGGTCCATTTATCACCATCTTTGTAATCTGTTTTTAGATGATGGAAATTAAAAACCATACTGAGTTCTCTTCGCTCCGGTTGTGTATAGAGAATACTGTTTTCGATGGACGTTGAGCTCATTTCTCCCACAGTTATGGCATGTTCATCTTGGCCAAAAGTAGCAGCATTGAGCATTTTCAAATATTCATGCGTGATTGGTTTATCAGTATACTCAAATTTCCCATCAAATTCTGGATTGTTTTTAAGTATTTCGTCTTTTCCAATAACGTTAATCACGTCAAAGCGAAAGCCTGATATACCTTTCCCACGCCAAAAATTGACAACTTCAAACAGTTCTTTGCGAACATTGGGATTACGCCAATTTAAGTCGGCTTGAGAAATATCATAAAGATGAAGATAATATTTACCAGTATCGCCAAATGGCGCCCAAGCATTGCCACCAAATTTCGACACCCAATCCGTAGGTTCATCTCTAAGAATGAAGAAATCTTGGTAATATTTATCACCGGCAAGTGCTTTTTTAAACCATTCATGTTCTGTTGAAACATGATTCAAAACCATATCCAACATAAATTCAATACCTAACTCTTTACCACGTGCCACCATTTGGTCAAAATCTTTAAAATCACCAAATACTGGATCTATATTAGTATAGTCAGAAATATCATAACCATTATCTCTTTGCGGGCTGGGATAAAAAGGATTAAGCCAAATCATATCGATTCCTAATTCCGCCAAATAAGGTAATTTTTCCGTTACTCCTCTGAGATCACCAATACCATTTCCTGTAGTGTCTAAAAATGATTTAGGGTAAATTTGATAGATGACTTTTTCACTCAATGTCATAGTTTTTTCCTTTTGTTTCTTATTTATTTACGGCTGATTTAAAGACGTTTTTCTTTTCGAGTCCTGTTCCCATTGTATCTGAATCTTTAAAGCCAAAGAACCAAACCAAAGTCATGGATACAACAATACAAACAGCTGTCGCAATCCAAAAGTAGATAAAGTTGTTAGGGTTACCTGCAGCATGAGTCAAAGGATTTGTCGTTGCAGCAAAGTTAGGGAAACCAATAAGTGAGCCTGAGAAGCCGTACATATGCAGATCAAATAAGCCAGCAACCGCAGCGCCTGCAGCTGCACCAATCGAACTCATAATGAAAACACGAATATATTTCAAGTTAATCCCATACATGGCTGGCTCAGTTACCCCACAAAAAGCCGAAATCGCTGCTGGTAAAGCTAACCCTTTGAGACTTTGTTGGCGTGTTTTGAGAAAGACAGCTAGAGCACCAGCACCTTGTGCCAACATTGTAAAGGAAACAATCATATTAATGTTTGATTCTCCTGTTGTTACGATTTGTTGCGTCAAGATAGGAATAACCAACCAATGGAGACCAAAGATAACTAGAACTTGGTAAAGTCCACCAATAATTGCTCCTGCTATTGTGAGATTAAGATTAATCAAGCCTGTAATGACTGAAGCAAGCGCAGAGGAAACAATACTAATTACGGGTCCTACCAACAAGAGTACTAATGAAGCCACAACAAAGAAAGTAATCATCGGTACAAAAATCGAACGAAGCGCTAAAGGCATGTGCTTCTTAAGCCAAGCACCGATTGGTTTAGCCATCCAAGCTGCTACAATAATCGGGAAAATAGTATAAGCATAATTTGGCAAGCTAACAGGAATATTAAAATAACTTGTATTAAAAGTTACGCCAAATAATTCCATGACGACTGGTGCTTTTCCAGCTACAATCTCTCCTTTCTCAATAACATTAGGTGCTGCAACTAAGCCTTGTAAAGCAGGGTGAATCATAAATCCACCAACTGCAGCCACGACAAATGGGTCTGAACCTAACTGTTTAGCAGCAGCATAGCCGACCAAGACAGGAAGAAAGTAGAATGGTGCCATCGCCATTGTTGAAATAATAATATAGGTTGGATCTGTCGGACTAATAAGTTCAAAAATATGGTTTCCTTTAACAAACATGTTAAGAATCCCATTAATCATACCACCAGCAGCTAATAAACCAATAATCGGCATCATTGACCCCGTAATTGTTCCAACTACAACTTGAAAAGCACGAATGATTGGATTTTTAGAAACTTTTGTTTCCTCGACTTCTTCACTACTTTCACCATCCACGACACGACTGCCCAGCTGGGCCACAATTTCGTCATAGACATCCTCAACAGCTTGACCGATAACGACTTGGTACTGCCCCAAATTTGCATTGTAGACAACCCCCGCTACACCATCCATTGCTTCAAGTTTTTTATCGTCTGCTTTTTCTTTGTCGACTAAATAGAAACGTAAGCGTGTGATACAGTGAATCACCTTTGTGATATTTTCCTCACCACCAACAGCAGCAATAATTTCTGTTGCTAATTTTTTGTAATCTGCCATGATTTCTCCTTTTTATTTTGCAGTTGCTTGGCCCAACAGATCGCCTGCTTGAGCAATTCCTTTTTTAACGGTAAGACTATCGAGCTTTTCATTTGTATTTGTAATTAAAACCATACTCGTAAGTGGTAAACCCGCTGCTTCCACTTCTTTCCAATTGACCTGTCCCAGAGCATCGCCACCGTCGACTATATCACCCACCTTAACCTTAATCTGAAAAGGTTGTCCATTTAAACTTACTGTATCAATTCCTAGATGAAGCAACACTTCTAAACCATCTGCGCGCGTGAAGCCGATAGCATGTCCTTGTACTAGACTGACTTCTCCTGCTACTGGACTAACAATGTCATTACTTGTGGGTTCAATAGCATAACCATCTCCCATAACTTTTTTGGCAAATACAGGGTCGGAAACCTTTTCCAAATCAATAACTGTACCCGCTAAAGGTGTATAAAGGTTCTTGTCCTCACTTACACTTTTTTTCTTTCCAAAACCAAACATTTTTATTCTCCTTTAATAAAAATAAACTGCAACTTGTACGTACAAGTTTATAATAGCAAAATGAAAGCGGTTTTGCAAGCGGTTATATTTTTACTTTAACTTAAAGTGCTTTTTTGTTACACTTAGGTTATGAAAAAGTACGAAATTATTCTTCGGGATTTGGAGAAAAAAATTCATGAAGGAAGATATCCCGAAAATGAGCTCTTGCCCAGTGAAAACCAGCTTACAGTGCTCTATCAAACAAGCCGTGCAACGGTACGACAAGCGCTCAAAATCTTGGAAGAAAACGGGATTATTCAACGCCGTCACGGCTTTGGCTCCATTGTTATTCCAAGAGAGAGATTGATGTTCCCCATTTCAGGGTTAACTTCTTTCAAAGAGCTCAAAGATTCTTTAAACTTCAGCTCAACCACTGAAATATTAATTTTTGAAAAAATAACTGTAGATAAAGACCTCTCAGAACTTTCTTTTTTTGAAGAAGGCTCTCAAGCTTTTCATATCCTCCGCCGACGAAATATTGATGAGCAGTTCGTTATCCTAGACCGCGACTATATTTTAGCTTCTGCAGCACCTGATATGACCAGAGAAAAAGTAAAGGCTTCTCTATATGCTTACCTTGAAGATCATGTTCATCTTGATATTTCATATGCTCAAAAAGAAATCACAATTGATTTTGTCAATGATGAAGATAAAACTTATTTGGATTTGAACCCTAAGGACCGCCATGTCGTCAGTGTGCGCAGTCATGTTTATCTCGCCAATAATAATGTTTTCCAGTATACGGAAAGCCGACATCAGGTAGATAAGTTTCGCTTTACTGAATTTTCGAGACGGCAGAAGCATTGAGATGAGGTTGTGGGATTTCCTAAAAGAAGTTAGTACATGTAAAAACTCGAGAAAATGTAATTCTCGAGTTTTTGTGCATGATAGTTTATTGATGGATGATAAGGACAGGGCGGACTCCCCCGTAGGCTGTGCTAAGGTTTACGCCACCATTGCCACGCAACTGACCAACATAAATGCCAGAGTTCACGAGCCAAGCATTGCCGGGAGCACCAGGGGTACGTAGCCACCACCACCTGTTATTAAAACCTACACGACCAGCATGGTCTGGGAAAGCTAAGTCAGGTCCTGACAAGCGTGTCACATCAGCAAGCGATAGGGCAACGGCACGCTTGACGCCATCTGGCACAACTCGTGTTATATCTTGATGAACATCTTGGTTGCTCAAGGCCACAAGATTAGAAGGCAACCAGCGTGTACCTCCTGTAAAATTAACAGAACCATCGATGACATTTCCTGTCATAAAGCTAGAAGCTACAGGAGCCACAATATCTCGAACCTCTGGTGCAAGAGCCCCATACCAAGTCGTTAATTCGCCTTCTTGTTGAGCGAAAGAACGCTCACGGATAGGCTCGTTACGAATAATCATATGGTTGCCACTACCCATATCTTCCAAATAACGGTACTGCTGACCCGCCATAGTAAAGATACGTCCCGGTCTCATGATTGCAAAGTTGAATGCGCTAGGTGGTGAATTTCTATTCCAGCGTGGGTTGCCATCGCCTGCGACAACTTCCAGAAAGTCCGCTAAGCGTGTATCGTGGTGCCCTTGGTCATCATCTTCTAAAAACCTGTCAATGGTTAGAGGCGAGATGACTTGACTATCCACATGGATGGCATAATAGTAGGAACCATTGACAAAACTTCTTCTGACTACTTCATCTCTTACTACAGCTGCGTCAAGCAGGTAAGAGGTTGCCTCGTCTTGTTCCAACAATTCTGCCCAATAAGCCCATCCTGTATTGTGGTCCAGCACCCAGAAGTTGCCGAATCTTTGGTTAGGGTTTAATTGTTCCCATTGCTGAATGGTCATTGGTGGACGCTCTTGTCGGAGGTGTTGTTTTGTCTCTTGCATAATGGCTGCGCCCGGCCAAGTCCCTGTGTTCGTATAGGAGCTATTTGGACCAGTTTCAGTCCAGTAAGTATCTGTTCCATCTCCTGGATGTGTGGTGCCATCTGTTTCGCCATCCTTGGCACCATCCCCTTGGATATAGTCACGGGCATGGCCTGCGGCTGCTGTTTTCAAACTCTCAAGTTCATGGTTAAAGGTGGGCATATACCAAGGTGCTTCTTGCCCTGCACGCTGCCAGCCAAAAGTGAGGTTGATATAGTCATTGAAGGCTAGCGAGTCTCCTGTACGTACATTGATATCATTTTGTGCTGATCTGTAAGGTGTCCATGTCCGCTTATCATCACGTTCTGAATGTTCAACCACAGGGATGAAAACATCTTCGCTACGTACCATAATAGGCTCCTCTCCCTCGGCATCATGTCCGTAGTTTTCGGCAAAGATGTCCTTGTTGCCTGTATCTCTATTGTAATAATCATGAATACGGCCAGGAGCGTGGCTTCTGAAAGCATTAGCACGGTCATTGAGCGCCTGTTGGTTAAAAGCAGTATAAGCAAAGGTACCACCAATAAGTAGAGCTAGAGCCAATATAGCTATGGTTATCAACTTTCTTTTTCTTTGTCTCATTTCTCCTCACCTCGCTTTACTTGCTTTTTATTAAAGAACGAGCGGATACGGAAAAAACGCCTATTTTTACAGGACGTTTTGATGTATGCGAAAAAGAACAGAAAATTACCGCCTGTGCTGTGCTGTGCTGTGCTGTGCTGTGCTGTGCTGTGCTGTGCTGTGCTGTGCTGTGCTGATAGATTATAGTCCATCACAATTCCTCGTCAAGTATTTTGTTGTTTCAGAGTAATACTAATATAATTATATTGTAATATATCGAACAGTAATATTAAAATAAAATGAGGGATAAGTTATTCTAAAATTCTTGTACAAAATCTTCATCTTTTCAGCAAAAAAAGTCCTACTTACTAGCAGAACTTCTTTTATCAATGACGGAAATGTCTCACACCTGTAAAGATCATCGTGATGCCATACTTGTCACAGGCTTCAATGACTTCTTGATCACGAACGGAACCACCTGGTTGGACAATCGCTTTGATGCCAGATTTGGCAATCTCATCAATATTATCTGCAAAGGGGAAGAAAGCATCGGAGGCAAGCACAGCATTATCTAGATTTTTTTCCTGTGCTGCTTCAATTGCTATTTTCACTGAAGCTACACGGTTTGTTTGACCAGGTCCAACCCCAAGTGTTTGATGTTCATTTGTGACAATAATACCGTTAGACTTCACATATTTGACCGCTTTCCATGCAAATTTCAGCGCTTCCCATTGTTTTGTATCTGGTTGAGCTTGCGTTGCTACTGTCCAACTTTCTTCTTGTTCTGCAACAACATCTTGCTCCTGTACTAAGACACCTCCAAGTACACCTGTAATCATCGCTTCTTTTTCTGATGCACCAATTTGTTCAAAATCAAGCGTAAGCAAACGGATATTTTTCTTTTTCGTTAAAATTGCCAGAGCTTCATCAGAAAATGCTGGTGCAATAATGATTTCTAAAAAGATTTTGCTCATTTTCTCAGCTGTTTTTTGGTCAACTGGGCGATTTAAAACTACAATACCTCCGAAGATTGAAACAGGGTCTGCTTCATAAGCATAATCCCAAGCTTGCCCAATCGTCTCCCCTTGACCAATGCCGCAAGGATTCATGTGCTTAAGCGCCACAACAGTTGGTTGCTCCGTAAAATCACGCGCAATTTGCAAGGCTGCATCTGCATCACGCACATTGTTGTAAGATAATTCTTTACCGTGCAATTGCACACTTTGCCCAATCGAATAAGCAGTTGGAAGGGCATTTTCATAAAAATCTGCATCTTGTTGTGGATTTTCACCATAACGCATCCCTTGTTTTAAATCATAGGTCAGTGTCAACTTTTCAGGTTTTTCCTCATGTTCAGAAAACTTTTCTGTTAAATATTGTGCAATGAGTGCATCATAAGCAGCAGTATGTCGAAAAACTTTGGCAGCCAAACGTTGACGAAGCTCTAAGCTGGTTTCCCCAGCTTTTTCGAATTCTTGGAGCACTGCAGCATAGTCTGTGGGATCAACAAGAACAGTAACGTCTGCATGATTTTTTGCTGCAGAACGTAACATTGAAGGACCACCAATATCAATATTCTCGACAATTGTTTGATGATCAGCTCCTAACAAGAGTGTCTCTTTGAAAGGATAAAGATTGACAACAACCAAGTCAATGGGTGTAATATTGTGCTCTTCTAAGGCAGCTAGATGGCTGTCCAAATCACGTCGTGCCAAAAGTCCACCATGAATCATTGGATGTAATGTTTTCACACGTCCATCCATCATTTCCGGAAACTGCGTCACTTCTTCAATCGCTAAGGTTGCAATTCCTGCTTCATCCAAAGCTTTTTTAGTTCCGCCAGTTGAGATAATTTCAAAACCGAGTTTACTTAAAGACTCCGCCAATTCAACAATTCCATTTTTATCCGAAACACTGATAAGCGCACGTTTAGTCATTTTTATTCCTTTTCTATTTTTAAGTTTATAATAGCTCTTACTATTTTTTGATAAGCTCTTCTACTACTTTTATATATAATTCATGCTCTGTTTGATGGAGCTTTTTTTCATATTCGGCGAGTTCTGGGTAATAATCAAGCTGCTGCTGGGCTAAAATTTCTCCTGTATCGACTCCAGAATCCACCCAATGCACTGTGATTCCCAAGCCTTCTTGAGCTTGCCAGGATTCCTCTAAAGCATGAGCTGAACCCGCAAAAGCTGGCAGATAAGATGGATGGATATTAATGATCCGGCCTTCATAAGCTTGCAAAAGAGTAGGACCAACAATTTTCATATAACCTGCAAGACAAATCAAATCAATCTGATGTTCACGGAGCAAAGCAACTAAGGCTTCTTCATAACTTTGCTTATCAGCAAAAGATTTTAAGGTAAAGCTGACAGCAGCTATCTTGAGCTGCTGTGCTCTTTGTAGAGCATAAGCCTTAATCTTATCCGAGAATAAGAGCTGAACTTCAGCGGGAAAAGCTTGAGCAAGAGCTTCAAAGTTGGATCCTGATCCTGAGGCAAAAACGGCAATCCTCATTTTATAATTACCGCTTGTTTCACACGTGGAGTAATTTTTCCGATTTCGTAGCATTTTACTCTTTGCTTCACTTCCTCAGCCTTTTCTGGGGCCACCGCAAGGACCATACCAATTCCCATATTGAAAATTTGGAACATTTCGTCATGAGGAACTTGACCGTATTTCTCCAAAGCTTTGAAAATAGGCAAAATCTCCCAGCTGTCTTCTATAATTTCAGCTGTTAATTGATCACTAAACATTCGCGGAAGATTTTCATAAAAACCACCTCCTGTAATATGTGATATCCCCTTAATCATATTGTCCTTTATAAGTGGCAACAGCTCTTGGACGTAGATATGAGTGGGTTCAAGTAACTCTTCTCCAAGGGGGCGTTCCAGCTCAGGAAGAATTTCTTGTTTATCAAAATCTTTAAAGATTTTCCGGACGAGCGAGTATCCATTCGAATGAATACCGGAGGAAGGAAGCCCTAATAAGATATCACCTGCCTCAACATTCTTGCAGCCATCAATTAAGGCTGACTTTTCGGCAATACCGACAGCAAAACCTGCAAGGTCATAATCATCTGTATCATACATATCTGGCATTTCTGCTGTTTCACCGCCAATCAGGGCTGCACCTGACTGCAAACATCCTTGGGCAACACCTGCGACTACTTTTTCGAGCTTTTCCGGATGGTTTCTCCCGGTAGCGATATAGTCAAGAAAGTAGAGAGGTTCTGCTCCAGCTGCAACGATATCATTAACACACATGGCCACACAATCAATCCCAATCGTGTCATGTTTGTCTGCTTCAATAGCCAGCATCAACTTTGTGCCTACTCCGTCTGTTCCAGAAATAAGCACTGGTTCCTTAACATCAAGTTTTGAAAGATCAAATGCCGCTCCAAATCCTCCAAGTCCTCCAAGAACTCCCAGCCTTTTCGTTTTTTCCGCGTGTTTTTTTATGCGATCAACCACTTGGTAACCCGCTTCAACATCAACTCCTGCCTTTGCATAAGCATTTTTAGACATTTTTTCCTCCTAAAGATTTCAGGTAATTTTCTTCGTAATCGTAAAGTGGCGTCGGATATATACCGTCAAAGTAAGACAGACACAGATTATCATGTCCAATAGCCTCAACTAATCCTTCTTGGCTTAAAAAAGTAAGACTATCTGCTCCAATGATTTGGCAAATTTCATCGACTGAGTGTTCCGCTGCAATCAACTCTTCTCGCTTTTGAATATCGATACCATAAAAGCATGGATAAGCAAGCGGTGGGCTCGCAATTACAACGTGAACTTCAGCAGCGCCGGCATCTTTAAGTAAACGCACAATTCGTCTGCTTGTCGTTCCACGTACTATAGAATCGTCCACCATGATAACCTTTTTACCTTCGACTACACTGGAAACAGCCGAGAGCTTCATCCGTACACCTTGTTCTCTTAATTCTTGCGTAGGCTGAATAAATGTACGCGCCACATATTGATTTTTAATCAAGCCCATTTCGTAAGGTAATCCAGATTCTTCTGCATATCCGGATGCTGCTGAGAGTGACGAATTTGGCACACCAATAACAATATCTGAATCTATCTGTGCCTCACGTGCTAAGATACGCCCTGATTGTTTACGTGCGGTATGAACATTGACACCTGCAATAACACTGTCCGGACGTGCAAAGTAAATATACTCCATTGAACAAATTTGTGTATTGGTCTTATCTGTAAACTGCTCAACATGCAAGCCTTGATCATTAATTTGGATAATCTGACCGGGTTTGACTTCCTGGACAAACTCTGCACCGATAACATCAAAAGCACAGGTTTCACTGGCTACAACGAGCGCACCGTTCGCCATTTTCCCAATAGATAAAGGACGGAAGCCATTGGGATCAAGAGCTGCAATCATTGAATCTTCTGTCATCAAGAGATAAGCAAAGCCACCTTTAACAGTATTCAAGGCTTCCTTTACTTTTCCCATAAATTCAGGATGATGGCTGCGGCGAATCAGATGCGCCAAAATTTCGGTGTCTGAACTTGAAGAAAAGATAGCACCTTGTGCTTCTAACTCACGTCGTAGCGATACGGCATTGGTCAAGTTACCGTTATGGGCTAGACCAAGCTGTGTGTCTTGAAATTTAAAATGAAAAGGCTGAATATTGTTTAATTCTGCTGAACCTGCTGTGGCGTAGCGTACATGGCCCATAGCTGCTTTCCCTAATAATTTTTGTAAATCTTTTTCGTGACGAAAAACTTCTGTTACCAAGCCTAAATCACGATGCCGCTGAAGTTGCCCATCATTATTTGACAGAATACCGGCACCTTCTTGTCCTCTGTGTTGCAAGGCATGAAGTCCAAAATAAGTCAGTTGTGCAGCTTCAGGATGTCCCCAGATGCCAAAAACGCCACATTCTTCGTTCAAGGACTTTACTTCATAAGGCATGGAATCGCTCCTTCATAAATCGCTTTCGCTTCTTCAGTAGATAGGGAAATTTCACCATCTTTTGCTGAAATTTTAATTTCTGACTTGTCTGTAACATGCCCTAACTTGCTTGCTTTCCCTACCATCATTTCTTCAAAATCCTTTTCATCTTCTGGGCGAACTGAGAGAATAAAGCGACCTTGACTTTCAGAGAAAAGTTGTGATACTTTGCCATCAAAATGAACAGAAATTCCTTTATTATTCGCAAAAGCTGACTCGACAAGAGCAACAGCTAAGCCACCTTCAGATAAATCATGCGCTGACTGAATGAGACCCGCTTGGATTGCTTTTAGTACGCGTTCCTGATTTTCTTTTTCAGCTTGCAGTTCAAAGTTCAGCGTACCTGAAATCTCTCCTGTCATCATTTTTTGAATTTCAGAACCGGAGAAATCATCGGCAGTATCACCGATAAGATAAATTAAGTCACCTGTTTCTTTAAAATCTTGTGTCGTAATATGTGCCACATCTTCAATCAAGCCAACCATTCCAATCATTGGTGTCGGTAAAATAGCTTGACCGTTCGTTTCGTTATAAAGGGAAACATTACCTGAGATGACCGGAGTAGATAACACACGGCAAGATTCCGAAATACCATCACATGCCTTGCTTAACTCATAAAATTGTTCTGGCTTTTCTGGATTACCAAAGTTAAGACAGTCCGTAATTGCTAAAGGTCTCCCCCCTGAAGCAATGATATTTCGTGCTGCTTCTGCGACAGCTATTTGTCCACCAATCTCGGGATTAAGGTAGAGATAGCGCGCATTACAGTCTGTTGTCATTGCTAAAGCTTTATTGGAATGACGGAGGCGAATAACTGCTGCATCAGATCCTGGTGCAACGACTGTATTTGTCATTACTCGACTATCGTAGGTTTCATAAATACTGCGCTTGCTCGCAATTGTTGGTTGTCTAAGGATATCTTTGAGAACCTCTGTTGCATTTACGATTTCCGGGATAAACTTTTCAGCTTTTTCAAATTCAGCAATGCGTGCAGGTTCTTTCATTTCACGATAATAAACCGGTGCATCCTCAGCTAAAGAGTCTACTGGAATTTCGGCAACCTTTTCACCTTGATGGAACAATGTGTACATCCCATCGTCAGTGACTTCACCGATATTTACCGCATCAAGTTCGTACTTTTTAAAGAGCTCAACGATTTCATCTTCATGTCCTTTTTTAATGCAAAGCACCATACGTTCTTGTGATTCCGAAAGCATCATTTCGTAAGGCGTCATGTTCGTTTCACGTTGTGGTACTAAGTCTAAATTAAGTTTCAAACCTGAGCCAGCTTTCGAAGCCATTTCCGAAGTTGAAGAAACTAATCCAGCAGCCCCCATATCTTGAATACCGACAAGGATATCAGAATGATTATGGATCACTTCAAGACAAGCCTCTAACAAAAGTTTTTCCATAAAAGGATCGCCCACTTGAACGGCAGAACGTTGTGTTTCAGAACCTGAACCAAACTCCTGAGAGGCAAACGAAGCACCATGAATGCCGTCACGTCCTGTTTTCGCGCCGACATACATGATTGTGTTGCCTACACCTTTGGCTTGTCCTTTTTGGATGTGCTTATGCTCAATCAAGCCCACACACATCATGTTCACTAAAGGATTTCCCGCATAAGATTCGTCAAAAGCTACTTCTCCACCTACTGTAGGAATACCGATACAGTTACCATATCCTGCTATTCCAGCTGTCACACGGTCAACAATGTGACGTGTTTTAGCATTGTCAATCTGACCAAAGCGAAGACTATCCAAAAGAGCAACTGGTCGCGCTCCCATCGAAAAGATATCACGAATAATCCCGCCCGATCCTGTTGCTGCACCTTCATAGGGTTCGACATAGCTTGGGTGATTGTGTGACTCTGCCTTGAAAACAACTGCCCAGTCATCACCAATATCAACGACTCCAGCACCTTCACCTGGTCCCATAAGTACTTGTGGACCTTCTGTTGGAAATTTTTTCAAGACAGGTTTTGAATTTTTATAACAACAATGCTCTGACCACATCACGGCATACATGCCAGTTTCTGTAAAGTTAGGCAGGCGACCACCAAGAATATCATTTTTAATTTTAGAATATTCTTCATCAGTCAAGCCCCATTCACGATAAATTTTTGACGTTTGGATTTGTTCTGGACTCATTTCACCGCTCATTGTGACGCTCCTTCTTCTACAAAATTTTTCAAGATACTGGCAAACATTTTTTTACCATCATTTCCACCAAGTAAGGATTCTACGGCGCGTTCTGGATGGGGCATCATCCCCAAAACATTCCCTTCTTGATTACAAATCCCAGCAATGTCTAAAGCAGAACCATTGGGGTTTCCATTTGCATAAGTGAAAACGATTTGTCCGTTATTTTTTAAATCTGCCAAGGTTTCTTCATCAGCAATATACTTGCCTTCCCCATGTGCAATAGGCAAGCTAATCACTTCATCTTTAGAAAAGACAGTTGTAAATTTTGAATTATTATTTACTTTTAAGTTTTGCCACTTTGAAACAAACTTTAAGCTGTCATTTTGAATCAAAGCACCTGGTAAAAGTCCTGCTTCGATAAGAATTTGAAACCCATTGCAGGTACCAAAGACAGGTTTTCCTTCTGCAGCCAAACGTTTAATTTCAGGCATAACATTCGAAAAAGAAGCAATGGCTCCGCAACGTAAGTAATCCCCGTAACTGAAACCTCCAGGAATCAACACACCATCAAAGCCTGCAAGAGACTTTTCCTCATGCCAGACAAATTCGGCTTCAGCTTGCATCACATCACGAATAGCCCAGAGGAGATCGAAATCACAATTTGATCCTGGAAATTGAATAACTGCAAATTTCATCAATCTACCACCTCAACCTTGTAAGTTTCCATGTTTGGATTTGCTAATAATTTTTCAGCTATCTCTTCCACTTTCTTCACGGCCAATTGAGAATCTCCCTCAACTTCGATTTCAAAATATTTACCAACGCGAATATCTTGAATTTCAGAGTAGCCTAGCTTTTGAGTTGCTGCCTTGATTGCTTGTCCTTGAGGATCCAAAATTGATTTTTTATAGGTTACGTAAACTTCTACTTTGCTCATTTTCTCTTTCTCGTTCACTTTCTTTTATTTGTCTCTGCCATTACGGCATTAAGTCTTAAAGTTCTTTTTCTTCTTGAAGGGCTGTGAGTACACGACTGTATACTTCAATCAAGTCTCCAATATTACGACGGAAAACATCTTTATCTAAATGGTTCCCCTCCGCATCCCAAAGGCGACAGGTATCTGGTGAAATTTCGTCTGCCAAGATAATTTCGCCATCTGCTATACGACCAAATTCGAGTTTGAAATCAACCAGACTCAAGCCGATTTCCCCCCATATTTTTTGGAGAAGGGTATTGATTTTCAGTGTTTCTGACTTGATGAACTCCAGTTCTTCTGGTTGAGCAAGTTCAAGAAAATAGACATGTTCATCATTGATAAAAGGATCATCGAGTGCATCAGACTTGTAATAAAATTCAATAATAGGTCGAGGAAGAATGTCACCTTCTTCCAAAGCAAATCGCTTTGCAAAAGAGCCAGCAACACGATTTCTTAAGACCACTTCTAGAGGTATAATCTCAACTTTCTGGTTTAATTGTTCGGTTTTAGATAGTTGTGTGATAAAAGATGTTTTGATTTGTTCGGCATTCAATTTTTGAAAAATCAGGGATGTAATTTGATTGTTCAATGCCCCTTTGCCTTTAATTTCTTCTTTTCTTTTACCATTTAGAGCTGTTGCGTTATCACAATACTCCACCCAAACCAGCTGTTCATCCTCTGTTTCATAAAGCTTCTTTGCTTTACCTTCATAAAGTAAGCGTCCCTTTCTCACGATATGCCTCCTCTTTATTTTATAATTTAATTCTAACCTTATTTAGAGTACAAAAAAAGATATTACTTGTGAAAGTAATATCTTTTTTGAATATCATTCGCTTTTTACGAACATTTATATAAAACTTCAAATTCTTCACAGACAATATCCATATCTGGTGCATAACAATCTAAATCTCGGAAAAAAGCTTCATGAACTTGCCGCCAATAGGCCAAGCTCCTGTCTCCTTCACCTTCGTTAAAGGCATGATCCTCTGTTACCTTATTAAACTTAGTAATATAGACCTTGCTTGTTTGAATCGCGGCTCGTGGATTTCCTTTGCCATCGAGTAAAATCTCATATCTTCCATCCACAGCAGGTAAAAAATCGTCTGGTCCATACAGGGACAATGCGCTTGCTGTAGCTCTTTTTTTCCCCTCAAGTACAAGTTCTAATAGCTCATCAGCCATTTGAGGAGTGTTACCAAAGGCCCAAGCATCACTGAAGTTATCTGGATTTAGATTAGCCTCTGCGATAAATTTTTCGTACATTTTTCCTTCCCGTCTTTTATAACTTTAATTGCATTTTGTAATTTTTTAAATTTTGGTTGCGTCGTAGGACGATTTGTTGCTCTAAAATCTCATAGCCACGTTTTTCAAAAAAAGGCCGCGCAGTTAAGGAAACATCAACTTTTATTCTTTCTGCCCCCTGCCCCTTACAATATTGTTCAATCTGTTTGGCAAGGAGATTTCCTACACCTCGTTTCTGAGAATCCTTATCAACATACAGGCAATCAAATTTGTCTTCGCTTGTCGCATTAGCAAAGCCTAAAATTTTTCCACTTTCTTCTACAATTATACAATAACTCTCAGCCAGCAGTTTTTCCGGAAAAAAATCAGACTTATCAGATGGCGCCCATGCTTCTAACTCTTCTGCAGAATAATCCGCAGTATTGATTGTATGTACTGTTGTATAAAACAAATCAGCAATCTCAGCATAATCGTTTGAGCAGTAATGTCGACAGTTCATCTTAAATCGCCAAATCAAATTTGAGTTGTGGAGTCACAGGTTCATAGTCCACCAATTCAAAATCTTCTGGTTTAATATCAAAGAAATTCGTTCCATCTGGTACATTTAAAATCAAGCGTGGCTCTTTTTCTGAACCCGTGCGTGACAGTAACTCATTCGCTTGTTCAAATTGATTATCGTAAATATGCAAGTTGTTGACAAAGTAGAAAAACTTGCCGACTTTCCAGCTGAAGTGTTTAGCCAACATCATTTGCAAAGCTACATACTGCATCGCATTAATATGATGCGCCACAAGCATGTCGTTTGAACGTTGAATCAAGGTTGCATCCAGATAAATTTGTCCATCTGCTTCACGTCTTACGTCAAACATCGTTTGAAATGCACAAGGCAAAAGTCCTTCGGTTTCTTCAAAATCTTCATATTGCCAAAGATTAATGATATTCCGACGGTTCCATGGATTTTTTTCCAAACCTTCGAGAAGCTTGCCGATAATGTTATATTTTTTAACGGTTGCTCCATAACGTTGTCCAATGGTACCATCACCGATACCCCATTCAGCCCAATATTTCACACCATATTTTTCTTCTAGAACGTCAAGTGCGCTGGTCTGATCTTGGTAAATCCACATGAGTTCTTTGATTGCCGTCTTGATAGGAATACGACGAAGAGTTGTGATAGGAAATTGCCCTTTTTCAAGATCATAAGTGACGAAAGATCCTGTAATATATTTACTGTTGGCTGTTTGGCCATTTTTATATTTTGGACGCGCATTTTCTGAAAACACGCCATTTTCGAGGATATTACTGATATTTTCTTTGAAGATTTGGTCTGCGTAGGTCATATTTCCCTCTCTTACTTTCGCTTTATTATGACTAACATTATACCATATAAATAAACAAACTTTTAGAGGTTAGTTCCATTCTCTTAAAGTAATTATGACAATCAAAATAGAAAAAGAAACAAAAAAAGCAAGAACTCGCTTGCTTTTTATATTTTTTCACTGAGCATTTCCCAGCGCTCATATTTTGTCTCAAGTTCTGTCGTTACTTGATCTAATTCTTTTTGAAGAGTAGAAAGCATACCGGCATCTGAACCATTTTCGTTCATTTCAGAATCAATTTCTTCTATTCGTTCTTCTAATTTTGCAATATCTTCTTCGATGGTTGCCCATTCTTGCTTCTCGGCCCAAGTCATCTTTGGTTTTACATCTTCGCGTACGCGTGTATCAACTTTCGGAGTAGCTACTTCCACAGGAGCTGCCACTTTTGTCGCCAAGTAGTCACTATAAGCACCAAAAAGATGGTTAATTTTTCCATCCTCAAAAGCCAAAAGCTCATTGGAAACCTTGTCTTGGAAATACCGGTCGTGACTTACGGTAATTACAGCGCCAGGGAATTTTGCAAGAAAATCTTCTAAAACTGTCAAAGTTGCAATATCCAAATCATTGGTTGGCTCGTCCAAGAGCAGAACATTAGGTTGTGTTAATAATATTTTTAAGAGGTAAACGCGCTTCTTCTCACCACCAGAAAGTTTACGAATCAAAGTCCCATGTGTGCTTCTTGGAAAGAGGAATTGTTCCAAAAGATTAACAATCGAAATTGTCTCACCGCTTGTATTTTGGCTAGCGGAAGCTACTTCTTCCAAGAAATTAATGATGCGTTTATCCTCTTCAAGTCCACGTATTTCTTGACTGAAGTATCCAATCTTAACAGTCTCACCGATATCCATCGTTCCTGACGTCAACTCAAGTTCTCCGGCGATAATATTGAGCAAGGTTGATTTACCTACACCATTATCACCAACGATACCAACACGACTTTTATTCTGTACAATCCAGTTCAAGTCAGAAAAGATTGGACGATCAGGAAATACAAAAGCTGCATTTTCAAAATTAATGACTTTTTTTCCTAAACGTGTCGTCGCCAAGCTGATGTCTACATCACCCAAGTCTTTATCTGTACGTACATCTTCTTTTAAGCTTTCAAAACGGTCAATACGTGCCTGTTGTTTAGTTGCTCGTGCTTGCGGAGACTTGCGTATCCAAGCTAATTCTGATTTGTAAAGCTGTTGGTTTTTATGCAAGCTTGCAGCTTCACGTTCCTCTGCTTCAGCACGTTGCGCCAAATAATCTTGATAATTCCCTTGGTATTCTTTGAGTTTTGACTTGTCTAGCTCAAATATACGTGTCGCCACATTGTCCAAAAAATAACGATCATGTGTCACAAAAAGCACTGTTCTCTTACTATTTTTGAGATAGTTTTGCAGCCATGCGATAGTATCCACATCAAGGTGGTTGGTAGGTTCATCCAGCAAAAGTAAATCAGACGGATTGACGAGCGCTTGGGCTAATTGCACACGGCGCTTTTGTCCTCCTGAAAGCGAGCCTATCTTTGAAGAAAAATCTGGCAATTTGAGTTTTGTTAAAACTGTTTTCACATCTGCTTCTACTTGCCAAGCGTTTAAAGCATCCATATCAGATTGGGCACGTTCAAATTTGCTTAAATCTTCAATATTTAAAAGTGCAGCTTCATATCTTTTTATGGCCTTCATTTGGGGAAGTGAATCATCCAGAACAGTATCCATGATACTTGCTTCATCATCAAAATCTGGCTCTTGAGTCAAATAGGTAATTTTATAATCTTGGGGGTGAGTAAATGGAGAAACATCTCCATCAAAACCTTGAATGCCCGCAATCGTATTAAGCAAAGTTGTTTTACCTGTACCATTTGTGCCCAATAGCCCTATGCGATCGAGGTTATGTATAATAAATGAAATTTTATCAAAAAGTGTTTTATCTCCTACGCTTTTTGTTAATTCTGATACTAAAAAATCTGCCATGTTCTATCTAAATCCTATCTTTTTCTCTGAATACTCTTATTTATTATAGCACAAGTTAAGAAAGGCAAAGAGCCTTGACCCTTTGCCTTTCAACATTAAATAAAATACTACACATTAAAACTAGAAAAACTATCTGAGCTCAGATCTGTTAAATCTGCATTTCCTAAATCTAATAAGTAAATGCGAATTTTCTGTGCAAAGCTCATACCGCTTTGCGTATTTTCGATAGTTTTCTTGACTACCGGTATATCATCTGTGATTAAGCCATCAACATCGTATAGACGCATACGTTGTACTGTATTGGCATCATTAACATCCCAAGCATAAACTTTTTTACCATAATCGTGCGCTTTTTCCACAAATTCCGAATCCAATGTCGATATTTCAACTGAAAATGCATCAACATTACTTTTCGGTACTCCGATAAGGTTGTAGGTCATAATGTAAAATACAAAAGCAGATGAATCATGATTTTTTAGACTGCGTGACAATTCAAAGCTTAAAGATTGTACTTGATGTTTTCTTGCTTCAATATCTTTTTTATAACGTTGCAAGAAATTTTTACTTACTGCATTGACATCTTCCTTAAGCGGGATTTTAATTTCAATCAGTAATTTTTGATCAAGCCTATCTGCTTCTTTCAAGTATTCATCAAAGCTTGGTAAAGGGGCAGATTTACCATTTTCTCGGACAGTGAGTTTGGTGAGTTCAGCTAAAGTCAATTCATTTACTTTCTTGTTCACTCCAGCTAAATGACGTAAATTTTCATCATGCATGACAACAAATTGCTTGTCCTTTGTTTCACGTACATCCATCTCAACATAATCTGGATGATAGGTTTGGCTAGTTTCAATCAAGGCGGGAATTGTATTTTGAACACCATTTTTCTCGGACACACCACGATGTGAAATAATAAGTGGATTTGATAAGGTATCCTGGCTGAGGTAATAAACGTTAAAAACACCAATGAGCGCAATAAACAGGACTGTAAAAAGCCCCAATAAACTTCGGCTCATCCAACGCCAACCTTTAGGCAATAGTTGAAAAGCTTTTAGCTCAACATAGATTTCTTCTGGTGTTAATTCCTCTAACAAATTAATGACCACATAGAAAATCAAAATCAGTGACAAAAGCATGTGTAGTAAAGCTGAAACTTGGATAATAAACATAATCATCGTCGCAGATGCTAACGCTATTTGAGGCATGTGATGATCAATTGCGGATTGCAACAAAATCAAGAGTTGACTGATTACCCAGAAAGAAGCCAGTAAACTGATGAAAATTGCTATAAAGCGGAAAAAGAAAACTTTAAATTTTCCTTTGCTCATCTGCCAGCTGACACTCAATGAGGTCCTAAGTTTTTTCTGCTGCAAAATCATGAGCGGCAGAACAAAAATTAGACGGTATCCAATAAACATGGATAATAAAGTCAGTAAAATGTAGGCTGTCAAAAGCCACCAATTGTTAGTTGCAATAAACTCCAAGATGAAGTTAGGCACTTGAATAGCGGAAATAATGTCTATACCGCTGGCAAAACCACTTAAAGGCAAAACTAACATAAAATAAAACAAGAAAAATAAGATAAGAGAGGGTCTGAGATGTCGCAACCGTGAAAATGTTGCATAAAGTAACTCAGGAATTGTGACTTTTTCTTTTTGCTTCACAAAGTGAACCAGTATCGTTAGAAAAGTAAATTCTAAGAATACCGAAACTACAATCAGGACCAAAATACCTACTAGAGCAAACGCTGTGAGGGGATGTTGACTGAAAATCGAGAGTACATTATCATAAGCCAGATAATCAATCTCCTTGCGGTGAAGTAAAAAATTAGTGGTCGCTGTTAATGTCGGAACTACAACGAGTAAAAGTAAGAGGTGAAAAAAGATGACGGGACCAAAATAATGAAACGTATTTTTAAAAAAGTCTTTTGTTGATTGGAATGTTTTACGCATTTTCCTTGCTTTCTTTTTAATAAATTAAAATGTAAGATAAATTTCTTCTTTTTATTTTAGCACAATATGTTTTGAAAACTAAGAACCTACTTTACGCTCGTTTAGGGGATAGACAGTTTTTAGTATTTTGTATAGGGCACAAAAAAAAGCACATAAGTGCTTTTATCAGAATTAATCGTTGAAATCATAACGGAGTTTCATGCGATTTGAACCTGAAATTACCATACGCCCCAGCATTTCAGTCATTGCTTTTAATGCAAACACTGCTAATTCTTCATTTGCTGCTTGTAGGTCTGCTGCAGCTCCCGCTTTATCCGTTTTATTTTGGATTTCACGGAATTTACCTACAGTTGCCAATTCATAGGTATCACGTAAATCAACGTACTTGCTGTAATCTGTATCACCAAGAAGTGCTGCTGTACAACTGAGCCAGTACATATTATTCAAGTCAAATGTCGCTGTTGCATCACGATAGCAAGCTGGTGTATCATCAACATTTGTGTAGAAAGGTACGACATGGTTGAAGGTATTTGCCCCAAATGCCAACCATTGAATACCTGCAAGTTTTTCATCAACATGATTACGGATTTGTAAAATGTGTACACTGTGGTTACGGTTGATCCCAATTGGACGGAAAAGTTGTGCTTGTTCCGGCGTATTTGTTGTACCGTAAGTATCAAATTCAGTATTTTCAAAGTGGCTTGAGAGCACAAATTTCATGTCTTCTACTGAAATTTTACGTGTGGCTTTACAGATGAATGGCAATTCTGGATTTTGAGGATCGTCACTTGGCGTTCCCAAAGCGTTTTGACCATACCAAGTACGTGGATTGTTATATACACTATCTTTAACTGAGCTGGAACCAAAGATATGACGTAAATTATAACCTTCAAAATCTGGGTTAAGATGGTTTTCATCAATCAGTTCTTTCAAATCTTTTGAACAAAGTGTATCTTCACTTTCAAAATCAAAATGATCAATGTTCATGCGGTTAGGCGCAACCACATAAGAATCATCTGGAATACGTACTGCTGCCCAATGATGGCCACCAATTGTTTCCAACCACCAAACTTCTTCCTTATCAGCAAAAGCAATACCGTTAGGTTCATATGTTCCATATTGATCAAGAAGGGCACCTAAGCGTTCAACACCTTCACGCGCACTGTGGATGTAAGGCAAGACAAGAGTAACATAGTCTTCTTCTCCCATGCCGCTTTCTTCATTGTAAGGGTCAAGTCCTAAGATACGTGGGTTTGTTGTAATTGTTTCTGTAGCTGACATTGCAACATTTGCAGCATTAATCCCTGCAGCAGCCCAAGTTCCGCTTGTTAAAACAGCATTTGGTGTAGCAGTATAACGCATTGGGTTTTCTGGAAGGTCCAGTTCCAAAGCACTTAACACAGCTTTATAATGACGCGGTTGTTGATCTGGTTGAACCACAACAAAGCGTTGTGGATCCAGTGCTTCATGTCCATCGTCATTACGAGCGATAAGTGTTGAGCCATCAATTGAGGCTTTTTTCCCCACCAAAATAGTAGTACATGAACCTTGTTTACGAGTAATCATAGAATCTCCTTAATATATATTAAAATTTTGTTTCTATCATTTTTTAATTGGTTGTTAACGACTTGTTCTTCAATCTGATGTAGCAGCTTCCCTAAAATCGGACCTGGCTTGATATTAAATGTTTGAATAATGTCATTTCCAGTTACTGCAAGCTCTGACTTGCTATGTATCTGGAGCTTTGCATCATAGATATAAGCCTGATCACAATCAATATCTTGCCCTGCGGCAACTTTTAGCTGATCAACCAGCAGAGCTTTTTCTAACCCATAGCGATAAATGCTCTCTAAACTCCAACTTTCAAGCTTATAGGCTTCTGTCAAATCATACACATATTTGATAAAGTCATTCGACACCTTCCATTTTTTCAAGAAAGCTTTAACATTTATCTGATCACTATGCACTAAGAGCGCAGCCCAAGCTTGCTCTGAATTGACAAAAGTAAAGGACGCCTTTAGAGTTTGAAGTAAAGCTTGTATAGCTTTTTCTTGCAAGTCCGGCAAAAAAGTATAAGCTTGCGAAGTTAACAATATTTCTAAGCCTTTTTTCCAATTTTTAGCCAAAAGCAACTTGTCGAGCTCAATGAAAATACGTTCAATAGAGATTTTGCTTAAAAGATGAGCACGCGATTGCATAGCTTTAAAGGTTTCTTTTTCAACATTGAAATTTAAAGTTGCAGCAAAACGCATTGCCCGCATAATCCGAAGCGCATCTTCATTGAAACGCTCCGTTGCAATTCCAACAGCACGCAAGCGTGACCCAGATAAATCAGAAAGACCATTGAACAAATCAATAATCTGTCCCTCAGTATCCATAGCAAAGGCATTAATCGTGAAATCGCGGCGTTTTAAATCTTCCGAAAGTTCTCGGACAAAATCTACAGAATCCGGACGGCGATAATCTGTATAAGTGCTTTCTGTACGAAAAGTAGTAATTTCATAGTGTTCAGCTTCAGATTGACCAGCTAAGACTAACACGGTACCGTGATCAATTCCCACATCAATTGTATGCGGAAATATGGCTTTGGTTTCAGCCGGATATGCACTGGTTGCAATATCCACATCATGGATTGGCCTTTGCAAAAGCGCATCCCGTACGCTTCCTCCTACAAAATAAGCCTCAAAACCATGTGCCTGTATTTTTTCCAAAACCGGCAAAGCTTGTACAAATTCTGACGGCAAATTCTCTAGTTTCATACTACTATTTTAGCACTTTTCATCTGAAAAAGAGTTACTGAGCAAATCTTTTTTAAATATAAAAACTTTTACTGCCAAAGAGTAATGAGAATACGGATATTTTAGGAGAAAAAGTCATTGTTATTCAACTTTCTTCTTATTTATAATAAAAAATGATTCTAAGGAGAATCATTTTTTATGGGGCGTGCTTACTTCACTGCACATAAGCGATAGATGGCTTCAGCATATATTTCCATCGTTTTACGCATGTCCGTAATTGCCCATTGTTCATTAGCTTGGTGCATATAGTCGGGTGTTTCAGGGAACATGGCTCCAAAGGCTACACAATTTTGCATCGTCCGAGCAAAGGTAGCTCCTCCAGAAACCATTGGCTCCGTCATATCTCCTGTAATTTCACGATAAGTAGCAAGAAGCGTTTGGATAAGTTCACTTTCTACCGGCACATAGAGAGGATTTAACCAATCATATTGCTTATATTCAAGTTGATAATCCGCTGCTTGAGCAGCAAGCTTTCCAGCCAGTTCATCTTTATCAATAGTTACAGGGATACGCATATCCACACCGATTTTTGTATGTTCAGGAGTGACCTCAACATCTGTGAAATTCATGGTTAATTCACCAGATTGCTCATCCATAACTTGGCCCACAACATTTTCACCTGTGGCATTTTCCTGAACAAGTTTACCCAAGAAATCAAGTGGCTTGAAGTCAAATACTTCTGCTAAGGCAATAGCCAAACGTAAAGTGGCATTTATCCCTTCTGGTGCCACCATAGCATGTACGCTTTTGCCCTGTACGGAAATTCCTTTTTCGGTTTCTTCATAAGAAAAACCATGCGCTGCCAAAGCAGCTTTTACTTCTGCTAATTTTTCTGAAGTGTAAGCCGCACGATCGGGGACGACATTTAAAGCGCCGGGCGCTTGTAATGTGAATTCTTTTGTGCCAGGTCCAGTAAGATAGGCTTGAAGCAACCCTTTTTCAGCATAGTTGAGCGGAAAATGAGAATCAGGTGCAAAGCCCATGGTGATTGCCTCTTCTTTTTCATTATATTTATCCAAACAACGCCAAAGTGTTTCTTCATCTGTACCAAAGATAAAACGGATTCGCCCGTCAAATGTCACACCAGCATCCATTAAAGCCTTCACTGCGTAGAGTGCAGCCATACTTGGTCCTTTATCGTCCTGGGTACCCCGCCCAATTAAAAGACCATCACGCTCGACCATTTCAAAAGGATCAGTTTCCCAGCCTGCTTGGTCTGCTGCAGGTACGACATCCATATGACAAAGTAAGCCAAAAAGTTTTTCGCCCTCGCCAGTCTCAGCGTAACCATAATAACCTTCAGGATCTTGGAAAGTCTTAAAACCTAATTCTTGACAAAGTTCCAAGACTTCTTCTAAAGCACCTAAAACTTTTTTCCCAAAAGGATGGCCTGGACCAGAATCACTCTCGTCTAATACAGAGGCATGTTTGACTAAACGTCCTAGTGATTGCACAGCTGCTGTTTGATATTCATCTGTAATAAAAGTTTTCATGTGACCTCCAACAAAAGCTCCCCCGATGGAAAGCTTTTTATTCATTTTTTATAATACTGCGGCAACTCCAAGGATAATCATGATTACAACCAACTGAATCACAATCAACTTGGCCATAAATTTCCACCATGTTCCGATATTAAAGCGGGCAATAGCAAGTGCACCCATAACAACAGCGGATGTTGGTGTGATAAGGTTCAAAATACCTGATGCAGATTGATAAGCAGTAATGACCAAATCTTTTGAAACATTGGCGAATTCGCCCATTGGACCCATGATCCCCATAGTAGCAGCTGCTAAACCTGACGTTGATGGAATCAAGAAACTCATTGGCAAATAGAAGATAAACGTTAAGATAATAAATAGACTTGATGAAAGTCCTTGAAGTCCTTGTTCACCCCAATGCAAGATTGTATCTGTAATCATCCCATTGTTCATCACAACCTGAATCCCACGTGCCACAGCTACGACGATAGCAACACCAATCATGTCTGATGCACCTTCGAGAAAGGCAGAAATAAATTCAGATTCTTTCATACGGTAAACGAAAGCAACCACAACGGCCATAACGATGAAGAGCATTGTAATTTCTGGGAAGTACCATGCACCAAACGGCACCATGCTCTTACCAAGAACAACACCTAAGCCTGGAATTGATGTCAGCCAAGTAGTAAAGTCATTAAAGAAAGTAAAGTGTTCATTCAACATATCCCATGGTACAAGTGACATGATCATAATGACAAAACTTCCGAAGAAAACAACATTGACCCATTTTTGACGTTGCGTAATATTTTCCTGTTTTTCAATAGAAGCAATGTCGAAATGTTGGATATCTGCTTCGCGATTTTTATAAACTAAAGACTTTGTAGGATCTTTTTCAATCTTTGAAGCATAACGATAAACATAGAGAATTGAAATCCCTGTAAGTACGACTAGCATGAAGAAGCGAAGTCCCATACCTTGTCCCATGGAGATACCAACTGCTTGAGAAGCTACACCTGTAGCAAATGGATTCACTGTAGAAGCCAAACAACCAACTTGAGAGCCAACTAAAACGATGGCAACTGCCACGACCGTATCGAAACCAACCGCAATCATGACAGGGATAATCAAAGCATAGAAAGCCAATGTTTCTTCCGCCATCCCATACGTTGATCCCCCAAGTGCAAAGAGAATCATTAAGACCGGAATCAGCATCTTCTCCTTACCTTTAAAACGCTTAACGATTGAGGCAATACCTGCTTCAAGTGCACCGGTTTTATTTACTACACCTAAAAAGCCACCTACCATTAAAATAAAGAATGAGATAGGAATTGCGGCTGGCGTAGCAGGTACATTTCCATTTGCTTCAATACCTAACATCCCATTAACGGGAGCCATAAGCATGTCCCAAATCCCTTGAGGGTTTGAAGCTACCTGTGTAAATGATCCAGCAATAATATTGCCAGCATCATCTACTTTGTAATGTCCTGCTGGAATAAACCAGGTCAGGATTGCAATAAGGACAATGATGATGAAAAGAATCGTGTATGCCGATGGCATTTGGAATTTTTTCTTTCCAGTTTTTGCTTCCATTATATACCTCCTAATGTATATTTATGCGTATAATAACAACTTTAGTTTAATATTTTTTTAACTTAAAGTCAAACAAAACTTGAAATAAATAGACAATTATTTCTCAACGTTTATATGATTGCGTTTACACTTCCTTAAAAATAACTATTTTATAAAACGCCAAAAAAAAGAGAAGGAATGACTAAAATGTTTCCTTCTCTTTTCACAATTAATTTTTATACAATAAATTATTTCTTAGGTGAGAACCCGTAAGCAATCGCACCCAAGCCTAGGTGAGTTGCAATAACAGGTCCAAATGTTACGATTTCGACATCATCGTAGCCATGAGCTTTGGCAAAATCATAAAGGTCTTTCGCACGATCTTCCGCATCAGCATGGAGAACGTAGACCTTGTGCGACTTTGGATCACTATTCGCAAGCATCAGTTTCTTTAGCTCTGACACAGCTTTCTTGCTTGTACGCACCTTATCATATACAACAACTTTACCATCTTCTGAAAACTGTAAAATAGGTTTGATATTGAGGAGTGTTCCTAAAAGCTCTCCACCTCTCGACAGGCGCCCCCCTTTAGCTAACCAATGAAGGTCATCTACAAGCATGAAGGCATTGTCATTTTCTCTTTGATACTCAAACTGAGCAATAATTTCGTCAAATGACTTTCCGGCATCCGCCGCATCAAGTGCTGTCTCAATCATATAGCCAAGTGGACTAGAGGTGATAAAGGTTTCAGGAAACTTGACTACCATATCTTCAAATTCACTTTGTAGATAAAATGCATTTTGATAAAAACCTGAAATTCCTGAACTCAAAAAAGCACCTAAAACATGAGTATAGCCCTCTTGTCTTAGTGTTCGCAGTAATTCTTCTAATTCAAGAATGCTTGGTTGTGATGTTTTAGGCGCCTCTGAAGTTGCGGCCATCAACTTATACCACTCTTGGTGTGTCATTTCACTTGGTTTATATTCTTTTCCCTCAATAGATATGGGAATTTCCAAGACAAATAAATCGTCACGATTTTTATATTGTTCGGCAAAGTCTGCCGAAGTATCTGTAATAATAGCTAATTTCATAATAAATAATCTTGAAAAAATCCTTAAAATTGGAGGTTGATGCCCGGTTGGTCAAGGGCAACCTCTGTTGTTTCGTACACCAAGCGCTTCAAAAGATCAAAAAGTGGGTCAGCAATTTGAGCCATTTCTTCTTGTTCTAATTCAGATTGCTCTTTCACTTGGCGACCACGAATGTAGTTAAGTTGGCTGAGCATACCTGATAAGACAATATTCTCCAAAGGAATCATATATGTCAAGATAGCATAAATTGCTGTATCTTCTGCAGCAACTTTTCCGTCAGGTACTTGATCGTGAGGCACTAACTGAAATTGTACATTGATATTTGTTTCAGGTGTTCCGTTTTCTTTTTCCCATTCGTAATTACGTGCATCATAGTGAAATTGATTTACAAATTCTTTATCACGTTCTAATGTTAATGTCATTTCCATTCACTCCAATTTTTTATTTTCTTGTCGGAGATATCTCCAAAATATGCTTTCTCATCTAAAAGCAAAGTGGCTACACCTGCGTTTATACCTGCTTCAATATCAAGAGGACGATCACCAATCATGACTGTTTCTTCTGGCACCAACTTATATTTGTGAATCAAATATTCCAAAGCTTCTGGACTTGGTTTCCGTGCAAAATTTTGCTGACTGGTAATGACTTCCGTAAAGTATTTTTTTAGTTCACCCAGATATTCAAAGGTAGCATCATCACGATGACTGAGGACAAAATTTTGTCCGCCATTTTCTACAATTTCTGACAAAATTTGTGGGATTTCAGGGTAAACCTGAGGATTGACTTGCATCTCTGCTTCTATTTTATGATACAAATCAAGAAAGTCATCGTCTGCAAACTCAAAAGCGAATTTACGAATAGAGAAGCGTTTGATATAAGCTTCTAAATCCCCCGGAAATTCTACTGAAGATTGCTTCATTGCTTCACGCAAGGCCTCTAACATTACAGGATAGGTATTGAAGAGTGTTCCATCAAAATCCCAAATATAATTTTTCCAAGCCATCAAGATTTTTCTCTTTCCATCTTTAGCTGTTTCAAAATCTCCTCTTCTTCTGCATTTGTCTCGTACTGCTCCAACAAATCCGGACGTCGTGCTAAAGTTTTTTTCAAGCTCTCCGTCAAGCGCCATTTACGAATATTTTCGTGATGACCGGACATCAGAACGCTTGGGACCTTCTTCCCACGAAACTCTTCTGGACGTGTATATTGCGGATACTCAAGTAATCCTGAAGAAAAAGAATCATCCTCATGACTGGCTGCTTTACCTAAAGCTCCAGGCAGCAAGCGTACTACAGAATCAACAATAACAGTAGCTGCTACTTCTCCGCCTGTTAAGACAAAGTCGCCAAGCGAAATCTCATCCGTCACTAGATCTTTAATTCGTTCATCATAACCTTCATAATGTCCACAAATAAAAATTAGATGCTCTTCTTGGGCAAGCTCTTCAGCCATTTTTTGATTGTAGCGTTTGCCTGCAGGATCAAGGAGAATCACACGCGCCTTTTCATGCGGAATCTTATCCATTGTATCATAGATAGGTTGCGGCATCAGCAACATGCCTTGACCTCCGCCATAAGGCATATCATCCACATGTCTTTGCTTGTTGCTCGCATTTTCGCGAAAATCGTGGGTATGAAGTTCAAGCAGTCCCTTTTCTTGTGCTTTCCCAACTATCGATTGGTTGAGTGAGTCGAACATATTTGGAAAAATGGTTAAAATATCAACTTTCATCCTAATCGTCCAAACCTTCCATAATTTCTACATCCACCCTTTTAGCTTGAAGATCAACATTCAATACAACAGGTGGAATATAAGGAAGAAGCAAGTCACGCTTGCCTTTACGTTTGACGACCCACACATCATTTGCACCTGGTTGAAGAATTTCGCTAACCTGTCCAATTAATTGATCATTTTCATATACATCTAAACCAATAATTTCATGATAATAAAATTCGCCTTCGTCCAAATCCTTCAACTTGTCCTCAGCTATTTTTAAAGTAAATTCCTTAAAGCCTTCAACATCATTAATATGATAAAAGCCATCAAATTTGACGATATAAAAATTCTTTTGTTTTCTAGATGATTTAACTTTCAAATCTTGGACATAATTTCCTTTTTTGTCAAAAAGAGCCAAAATTGTGTTTTTTGCAAAACGTTCTTCAGCAAAATCGGTAACTGAAATCACACGAACTTCTCCTTGAAGCCCTTGTGTGTTCACTATTGTGCCTACATTGTAAAATTTTGTCATACAGATATTTTATCATAATTCACGTATTATTTCCCTATATGCTTCTGTAAGTGTTTCTTCCTTTAAAAAAAGTTAGTTTTGAGGTAATTAACTTTTAATTAAAGTAAAAACCGATTTGATAAATCCTCAAATCGGTATAAAATTTTTAATTTTTTTCGCGCTTCGCACCATACAAAGAATAGATCACAATACCTAACAAAATCCAGATAAAACAGTATAGTTTCGCAAGTGAATCAAGATTTTCAAATACAATAATCGAGCCTATTGCGCCCAGAGCTGGTAAAATCGGGTAAAATGGCATTTTGTAACTTGCTTGTGGTAAGTCTTTGCCCTCACGCGGACGTAAAGCAAACATCCCGATCGAAACAAAGACAAAAGCAATCAACGTACCTGCGGAAATCAATTGTGCCAGGAAGGTAAATGGGAAAAAAGCCCCAATAATTATTGCAACCGTAGTTAAAACAACCAAAGCATTGGTTGGATTCTCACGCTTGTCTACATCTCCCAATACTTTTGGAAGCATTCCGTCACGACCAAAAGCATAAATCAGTCGAGACCCCGCTAAAATCATTCCCAGTAAAGCAATAAACATTCCGGCATCAGCAACTATTGAAATCACTTGTGAAACCAAAGGAAAACCTGCTTCTGATAAAGCCCAAGATACAGGAGCTGCATTATTTGCATACTCAGTATAAGGATGCATGCCGACAAGAACAAGCGTGACTGCTGAAAACAGAACCACGGCAATGATGAGCGAGCCTACAATACCTAAAGGCATTGTACGTTTGGGGTTTTTAGCTTCAGCTGAATTAGCCGCAATCGAATCAAAGCCAATATAAGCAAGGAAAATCATTGAAACACCCGATAAAATTCCCGATAAACCTCCAAAGCCTGTAGTAGGATTGTGCTTAGGTATAAACGGTGTATAATTTTGGGGTTTAATCACTGTTAAACCTACAACAATAAATGTGATAATGGCAATAATTTTTAACACAACTAAGATTTGCGCAATTATTCCAGCATCATTAGAGCCCCGCCATACAAGAAGAGCGGCAATTAAAATAACAATTAAAGAAATAATATCAACGATACCACCATTAGTGCCAAGTGGATTAGCTAAAGCCGCAGGTAAATGTATATTAGAGGTTGCTAGAATATGCTGGAATGTAGCCGAGAAGCCCGAGCCTACAAAGGCTACGGCAATAAAGTATTCTGCAAGTAAGGCCCAACCCGCAATCCAGCCAAATCCCTCACCAAAGAGCACTGAAATCCATGAGTAGGCTGAGCCAGCAAAGGGCATAACACTGGCCATTTCAGCATAGGCCAATGCGACCATACCAGCAACAACTGCAGCAATCAAAAATGAAAATACAACAGCTGGTCCTGCAAATTGTGCAGCAACAATTCCTGGTAAAGTAAAGATTGAAGTAGAAATAATCGTTCCCACTCCTAAAGCCAAGAAGTCTTTAACCCCCAATGTTTTTTCTAATCTACTGTCCTTTTTACTGTAGGTTTCAAATTTTGCTTTTGTCGAAAATCCCAAATTTCTTTTTCTCCCTTCTTCTTATAGCTTATTTTTCCATGGATATAAGCTATAATTTAAAATATTAAAAATTTTAACTAGGTAAAATTGTACCATTTTATTTAAAATTATACAAACTATTATTGTGTTTTTTATTTTAAGTTGATGAATGAAAAATATTTTATATATATATTAGTTTGTTTATGATAGTATATAATTGTGGAATTTTTTAATAATATATTGGTTATTAAGAGACAATTGCAGATAGTTTATTGGAGGTTTTATGAATTTTTATGATATTGGTTTCTTGAAAACACAAGCGGGCTTAACAGATTACCTATGGTATATTTTCATTTTTGGTTCACTCATACTACTTATCGTTGTTTTTTCGTTATATTTGAAGCATCGAATCAAGACGAAATATCGAGATCTTAGTCTCATTTTTTTCTTGTTCCTCATCCTTTCTCTTGGAATACAGTATTCAAATTATCAGGTTAATCAGTCACGGCATTCTCAATCCTCTCAAATGGTCAATTTTGTTGAGCAATTTGCAGATAATATGAAGGTTGAGCAAAAAGACATTCTGGTAAGTTCAACTCAACTTACTGATGGGATCATTGTAAAAGTAAAAGATGATTTTTACACGGTCAATCTCAATGCCGATCAGCAATCCTATACTATCACCGAAACCCATCTGCTCAATAATAAAATCAATATTATTTCTAAATAATAAGAAAGGTTAGCTATGCAATTATACAGTCCAATAATAATCAAATTTGCCCTCGGAATTGTTTGTTTAATTATCCAAATTAACATCATGGGAAAAGGTAATCTTGCACCTTCATCAGCAATGGATCAAGTTCAAAATTATGTCCTAGGTGGGATAATTGGAGGTGTCATTTATAATGATTCTATAACCGTCTTGCAATTTGTCCTTGTCTTAATCATCTGGACTCTTCTTGTACTTCTCCTAAAATTTGCTAAAGAACATAATCGTTATATTAAAGTCATCGTAGACGGACAAGCCAACTATGATGTTTTAGATATTATAAATAAAAACGAAGAGTGGCTCGAAACTAAAATCGTTGAAAACGGCTTTCATAAAATTACTGAAGTCTATCTAGGAGAATATATTTCGGGCGAATTAAAACTCTACGGCTATCATGATTAAACTCCACTCATATTAAAAAAGGATAATGAATAAATTTATTTATTTTTCTTTTCCAGTAATGTAAAACAAAAGCCCAAGAAAATAATAATTTTCTTGGGCTTTTACTTATACTTTTTTTGAATCGCGTTTAGTTTTTCTTTCGACTTAGGCATAAATCATGAATATAGTACAAGGCATTATGCTTTATCGTCACTATTTGTCACATGGAATGTAAATCAGTTCGTAAACAACTTTGTGGTAATTTTTGCATAATTCTTGCACTCCAAAATGCTCGTTTATACGGCGTTCCAACTCCCGTTTACTGCATTCATCCTCAAAATACGCGTGGAAAAAGGCTTTTGAAATCATTTCTGTTTTTTCAAAAGTAAATTGTTGCACAAAAAATTCTTGCTTCTCTTTTTGAAGAAAGTTTTTGTAGTCTGCCATCCATTTTAACTCTGGGTTCACTTCCTGATTATAAGGAGAAAATAAGCTATCTTCATCCTTAACCAATCGGAAGATAAGGCACCACTTTTGACTGAGTTGCCACAATTCTTTTATCTTTTCAGGACGATTCAAAGCAGGATTCATTGCGGAAAAAACAACTTGAAATTTTTTATTTGTTTTAATCATCGCCTCTTGGCTAATCCTAAGGAAATCGACATGCCCTGATTTTCTTTTCTCTCTTGCCAGTTCTAACATCTTTGGTGAAATATCTGCTAAAGTATATTTCTTAACTTGGTCCTGAAATACGGACAAGTAACGCCCGCTTCCTCCTGCAATATCTAAAAGTGTTTGACAAGGTAGAATTTTCTCTTGTACAAGGAACTTTCCTAACTCTTGAGCAATCGGGAAAGGCGATTCCTGTTGTATTTCTTCATATTCTTCAGCAAAACCATCCCAAAAATAGACGAGCTCTTGTTCTTCTTCAGTCACTTTCCTTTTTCCTCCTGATATGCATTTCTTGCTTATACAAGTTGTTCTTGATTTTCTTGTTAATTCTAAAACATTTTAGAATTATTGTACTATATCTGCCTGTTTAATCATAGAAAAAAACCACCCAAAGAGTGATTTTTTATAAGAATTGTATTAATCTTTTGTTTTACCCAAGAAGAATGATACAACGGCTACCACAATAACGGCACCGATGATTGAGGGAATCAAAGCCATACCGGCTAATGAAGGACCCCAGCTTCCGAGAAGGGCTTGACCCACAGCAGAACCAACTAAACCGGCTAAGATATTAGCAATCCATCCCATAGATTTACCTTTACTTGTGATTGCTCCTGCTATCACCCCAATAATTGCACCAACAATAAGTGACCAAATCATAAAAATACCTCTTTCCTTTAAAATAATATTATAATTTCATAACAATTTCATTATAACAAAATCATAATATTCAAGCAAACAACTTGTTTATTATTTTTAGGTAAGCTTAAGCTAGAGGTTACATTGTTATATTATGTCACTAATTATTTACTCTGTTTCAGTGCTTCTTTAAAAATTTCAACATTTTCTTTAAAAATGTATTTACTCAATTGTTTACTTAGCATTGGACTAACATTACGATAAGCCATAGATGGTGTATTAGGCACACAATAGTAATAAATGCCTTTTCCTTTATAGATTGAGTCCTTCATTGTTGTGAAATGGTTCCCTTCAATAGTATTCCCCGCATCAGCTGCCGTATCTATGATGAAACTTCCTCTCTTCAGTTGTTTTTGATCCTCTAAGGATAAAATGGGGGCATTACCCGCTCCAACTTCGATACCATTGATGATAATATCGTAAGTGCAAAAAGTTTCCTTAAAAACCGGAAGTGTCCGTCGGTAGAACATTTTTACATTTGAAGAAAATTTTGAAACTGCATGAAAGGCGCCTTGTGAGACATTTCCTGAGCCAAGAACTGCTATTCTAGTGCTTTCATCTGGTAAAATGCCAAACTTCAGCAGAGCATCTAAAGTACCAGCATAACCAGCAAAAAAACTATTACGTTCCATAATACCTGATGGTATCTGTGTTTCGATGACTTTATCCTTATAATAAATAGCAGGGAAATTATTATCTAAATCAACAACAATAAGCTCTTTAGGAATGGCTTGTTCTTTCATAAAAGACTTACCAGAGCCATAAGGATGGGTCCAACCGATGATGATTTGGCCCTTTTTAATATAGTCATAGTCACTTGGCTGGATAAGTTTCAATGAAAAAATCGCTTCAGACTGTTTGAAGACTTCTTCTCTTGAAAGGATTTTACACCCTGCTTTTTCATATTCAACATCTTCAATATCTAAAAACTCTCCAAATCCAGTTTCAATCAGCAATTGATTATCAAAATCTGTAATGTCTTGTGGTAATAGTGGAACACGACGTTCTCCTGGGAAATTTGCCTTAATAAAACCTAAAATCATAATTTTCTCCTTCTTTCTATTTTTTGAGATACAAATTGTATTATTTACCAATTTTGTATCCCCTTTCATTATTCTATCACTTTTATTTTTTAAATCCTATCAATATCTTTCTGAATTTTCGGAATATTACTCCATAAGTCAGATATATATGCAATCTAAGCTCTTATTTTTTTGGAATAATGAAAAAATAATAAACCAATCATTTGAATTCGCTTTCCAGATGTGTTAGTTTAAGAATAGAAATGTATGTCAGCACATACTAGAAAAGAGGTATTTTATGATTTGGTCACTTATTGTCGGAGCCATCATTGGCTTAATTGCAGGAGTCATCACTAAAGGAGGCTCCATGGGCTGGATTGCCAACATCTTAGCCGGTTTAGTCGGTTCTGCTGTGGGTCAAGCCCTCCTCGGAAGCTGGGGGCCTTCATTGGCCGGTATGGCTTTGATTCCCTCAATCATCGGTGCCGTTATTGTGGTAGCCGTTGTATCCATTGTTTTATCAAAAATGAGTCATTAATTTTTTCGTTAAAGCATCTAGAAAGGAGGCCTTGTGTCATCTGGAAAGAAATTTATTCTCATCGTATTTGATCTCCTCCTACTTTCTCTTGTAGTTCCTTCAGCTTGGGATTACTACAATTTAGTGGAGTATGGCGATATGACAAGTGCTTCAAGTCAAGTCGTCTATATCGGTGAATTCATACCTGTCTATCTATTCTGGGGAAATGCTATCTTGGCTGTTATTTTAATAATTGCCTTACTCATCATTGCATTTTATCCTCGTACCTATATTGATATTGAACTACCTACTCATGGTGGAAAACTCACTTTAAAACGTTCAGCTATTGAAGGACTTGTCCGTGAGAAAGTTCTCGAAAATGACTTTCTCAAATCTCCGCGCATTAATGTTACACTCTATAAAAAGAAAATAAACATTGATGTGAAGGGGGAAATCATTCCTCGGGTCGAAATTGCTGAAAAATCACGATTGCTCGAACAAGAGATTATTGATAGCTTAAAACTTTTCTTTGGTGTAGATCAACCTGTAAAAATAAAAGTTGAAGTAAATGCATTAAATAAAGAAACAAACAATAAACGCTCTCGCGTTGTATAGGAGGTGTCAATGGATTATCTGGAAAGATATCGATATCCAATTATTGGTGGCATTATCGGTGGTATAGCTGCCATTGCCATCTTCACTATTGGTTTTTGGAAAATGGTTCTACTGTTGATATTAATTGGCTTTGGTGTAATAGCGGGCTTATTTCTACAAAAGACTGGAATCATTGAACACTTAAAAAATCGGAAATAACTTAAAAATAAGGAGAATTAAATGGTACAAGAAAACATGAAACCCTTTGGAACAATGGCCGAAACTGAGCATACTGCTTCTAAGAATCACGAAAATACTCAGGATATCAAAGGAGAATTAACTTACGAAGACAAAGTAGTCCAAAAAATTGTAGGATTAGCTTTAGAAACCGTGGATGGCTTACTGGCTGTTGAAGGTGGCTTCTTCTCTAACTTAACTGGAAAACTTGTAAATACGGATGACGTAACTTCTGGAGTTGATGTTGAAGTGGGCAAAACACAAGTTGCAGTAGATTTGAAAGTTATCACAGAATACCGTAAAAATGTTCCAGAAATTTATAACCGCATCAAGGATGTTATCCGTAAAGAAGTTGCAAACATGACGGACCTAGATGTTGTAGAAGTTAATGTAACAGTTACAGACATTAAGACAAAAGAACAACAAAAAGATGACGAAGTAACTGTCCAAGATCGTGTGGTTGACGCAGCGCAAACGACAGGAAAATTTACCTCAAAACAAGTCGATAAAGTAAAAGATAAAGTTGACGACATGACGCCTGAAAATGGGAGAGTAGAGTAAGCATTTCCGCTTCTTTCTTAAAATCTAACTTCTAAGTTGGCCTCTATGATAGGGGCCTTTTGGCTATCATATCATATCTTATTTTACTTTTGGAAGTGACTCTTTTTGGAGGAAAGTCAATGTTTAAATATAAAATCCTTAAAGCTTTAGAAGTTGCTGCTTCTAAAATAGCTCCCCTTGAAAGTGAAGAGGATAATACCTTATTTTACTTTTATCAACCTGACCGTCAATTTTTCAAACATCTAAATAATCAATATCAACAGGATCTCTCTTCTTTGTTTTATGATAAAAAAGAGGCTAACTATTTCTTTAATAAGGGAGAGAATGGAAATGGATATATCACTTTACTTCTTCTCTATCCAAGAGAGAGAGAGGAAGCTGAATTTGAGCATATGGTTGACTCTCTACTTATTTTAAAGCTTGAACATTCAGTAATGATTATTACTGAAGATAAAGAAGACTTCATCTTAGAATTCCTTAAAAACTGCCAGAAGGAATTAAAAACCGAAGAAATTTTGGTTGACTTGATTAATGCAGCTCTTGCTAAAATGACCGAAGATGCGCAAAAAATTAGGGATGAAATTATAAAATTAGAGACCTCGATTAATGATAATGGTCCTACACGCTCACTCTTCAGTCAATTACTTCAACTCAAAAAATATTTAATCAGTTTATCCCTAACCTATGATAGTGATGACAAAATAATAGAATTTTTTAAGCGTGAAAAAAATACTTTGAATTTAGACGAAAACGGACATAGCGGCATTATAAAACTTGAGGAAAATTTAGACAGTTTAAAAAAGCTTACTCAAGCCTATAATAAATATCTTGCTAGCTTAGATACAATGGTCAACAATCTAAGTTCCTTCCGTCTCAATACCATAATGAAAACTCTCACCGAAATTTCTATCGTTTTGACTATACCAACCATGATTTATGGCTTTTGGGGCATAAATCTTAAACTTCCCTTTGAAGAATTCTCCTTTGGTTTCCTATTGGTTTTGGCGATTTCGCTCGCCCTTAGTGGTGGTGTCTGGTATTGGTTGAGAAAAATAAAACTTTTATAAAAAGAAAAACATCCAACTTTAGGATGTTTTTTATTTCAAGTGAAAATATTTATTAAGCTTTTGCATATTTTGCAGATTCTTGGCCAGCTTGACGTCCAAAGATAATGATATCAGCGACTGCATTTCCTCCGATACGATTACCACCGTGCAAACCACCTGTAACTTCACCAGCGGCATATAAACCTTTTATTGGTTGACCATCTTCTTTTAGAACTTGTGTTTGTGTATTAATTTTGACACCAGCCATAGTGTGATGAATTCCTGGTGCAACTTTAATAGCATAAACCTTTCCAGAAATATCATTGGTCATCCCTGTTGTACGTCCAAATTCTGAATCCTTTTTATCGGCCACTGCTTTGTTCCATTTAGTCACTGTTGCTTTAAGTTCTTCTGATTTTATATCAAGTTTTTTCGCAAGTTCCTCAACATTATCTGCCTCAACAACCATATTTTTAGAAATATATTGATCTACAGCTTTAACTTTATCCTTTGTTCCTTCACCAAAAATGGCATAGGCATATTTGCCATCTTGTTTGAGCTCCGCTGCGGAAACTTTATCACGTGTATCCATTTCATTAAAGAAACGATTACCTTCTTTGTTTACGAGAATAGCTCCCTCACCACGAATTGACTCAGATACAAGATATCCTGTTTTTTGGAAAACAGTAGGGTGAATTTGAATTTTATCCATATCAACCAAAGCACCTCCAAGAGCGGAAATCATTTCAATCCCATCCCCAGTAGAACCAGCTGCATTAGTTGTGACATAGTCTTTCAAGTCAGGACGATATTTAGCAATCATTTTCTGATTGGCCCCAAATCCACCTGTTGTTACAACGACAGCTTTTGAGTCAACTTGTTTTGTTTCACCTTCGATTTTAACTTCGACACCTGAGACTTTTCCGTCTTTTTCATTTATTTTTGTCACATCACTATTAACAAAAACTGGAATATCACGTTTAGATATATTTTCTTCTAATCCTTTAACAAGATAAGCTCCGACAGCTGAACCATCATGTGGACGGTGTGTTCTAGAAACACTCATCCCACCTGTAGTCGTTAAATTATCAAGGACTATATCATTCTGTGCTAACCAATCTACTGCTGCTGCAGAATGATCGACAAAGTAACGAAGGAGTTCTTTATCATTTGTTCCTCCACCACCTTTAAGTGTTTCTTCATAAAATTTATCATTTGAGTCTGTAACACCTTGTGATTTTTCGACAGATGTTTCCGAAGCGTTCAATCCAGCAGATGCTTTGGAAGTGTTTCCGCCAGCCATCGGCATTTTCTCAAGAATAACAGGATTCATTCCCGCATCCTTCGCCTCGATAGCTGCTGTCATCCCTGCACCACCAGAACCAACAATGATGACATCATAGCTTTTTTTCAAGCTTGACGGTTCTGCATAAGTCATAGTTTTGCTGGCGCCTGTTTTAGCATCAGTCTTTTCTGATGAACTAGAAGACGTACTTTTATTTTGAGCATTTCCTCCACATGCCGTCAATGAAAGGCCAACAATGGCAAGCAATCCTAATTTTGTCCAAATTTTCATAATCTCTCCTTGTGTTTGTATTCACATGAACAAATAAAATTCTACCATGTCCTATCTGGTTTGTCAAGTTTATATTAAAAAGTGCACAAAATATAAGAAATGTCTTTTTAAAATATTTATCAAAAAAAGTTCACATTTTTATGTGAACTTTTGACTATCTACAAATCATCAAAATCTAGATGATTTTTTCTACTTTAGTTATCTCTAACTCACTTGGAGTCACTCTGTCCATTTCAAGAATCCTTATCTGTAAATTATTCAAAACTTTAATACTCCCTACGTCAAATTCTTCTCTATTTTCCAGATAAGCATTAATAATATAACCACTGATAGTATTGCTTGCCGAAGGATTATCGAAATCAGTATCAAACTTATCTTCAATTTCAGATAAAGGAGTTTTCCCTTTGACATGATAAATTCCTGGTTCAACTTCGACAATATTTTCTTCTTCATGGTCTTGCTCGTCTTGAATATCACCCACAAGTTCTTCAAGAATATCTTCAATCGTTACTAAACCGCTGGTTCCACCATATTCATCAGACAAAATTGCGAAATGTTTGTGTTCACTTTGCATTTGTGAAAGCAAGATTTTGACTGGGCTAGTATCGATAAAGACAATGGGTTCCTGAGCAATCGTACGCACTTTCTGCATTGGCGACACAAGATACTCCTTAATAAGAGCTTGGAGAGTCACATATCCTAAGATATTGTCCTTAGATTTGCCAATGACTGGGAAACGCGTGTGTCCTTTTTCAATTGCAAACTCTAGCGCTTCTTTAATTGTTTTATCTGAAGCAATTGTTTCCATATCGAGACGAGGGACCATAATTTCTTTGGCTAATAAATCATCAAATTCAAAAACTTTGTTGAGATACTCGTATTCTTTTTCGTTAATTTCACCTTTAGCAAAGCTTTGGTTGGCTATCAAAAGGAGTTCTTCTTCCGAATGTGTTTCTTCTCCTTCTGATGCCAGGCTAAGATTAAAGAGCTTCCCAATAGAGCTTGCGGAAACATTCAACAGCCAGACAAAGGGATATGTAAGCTTGTAAAAATAGTGCAAAGGTCTTACGACTGCTAAAACAACAGCTTCTGTCTTCGAAATACTGAGTGATTTCGGAATCAATTCACCAATTACGACGTGAACAAAAGTAATCAGCAAGAAAGCTAAAACAATTGAAAAGCTTTCTGCAATCGTATTAGGCAGTGGAAAATAATGAATCACAGGCGCAAGTAAGGCGTGAATTGTGCTTTCTCCAACCCAACCAATAGCCAAAGAAGTCAATGTAATCCCTAGCTGACAGGCGCTCAAGTATGAATCCAAATGCTCCACAACAACAATAGCTAATTTTGCTTGTTTGTTGCCCTCAGCTGCCAGTGTTTCTAAACGACTTTTACGTATTTTCACCAAAGAAAACTCAGATGCAACAAAGAAAGCTGTAAAAGCAATCATTAATACTATTATTATAAGATTTACCGTCAATAGATTATCCCCTTTATTTTTTAATCATTCTTAAAAATTCTCTCTTCTCTATTATAGCAAAAACTTTACCGGTCCTCATTGCGACACTGCTTGTTTAATAAAAAAGCACTAGAATTCTAGATGCTTTTTATTATACGCTCGTATTATCTCTGACTCTCAGACTTAACTTGACTACTTTTCACCTTTTGTAGCCAATCAAGTCGAAAGTTTTCTCTTTGGATGGCAAAGTCTAAAACTAAAAAATGTCCATCTTTTTCTTTAGGATTATCTCCTCCAAAGATAAGTGCTTGACGTTGCAGAAGATAATTCAGTTTTTTCTTATGTACTTCTATTTCTTCATTAATTAAGTCAATAATTCGGACATCGTCGTCATTCTTCAAAAAGTACAACCTTAACATAAATTCGTCCTTTTGAACGGCATAGAGTTCAGCAGGCGCTTGAATCCATTGGTCAAACATTTCACGCCCCTTATCTGTGATGTAGTACTTTTTTTTCTTTAATTTGGCACCAACAATTTCGACATCAAAATCGACTGCTTCAGCCTCAAAAAGTTTTCTTAAGGTCGGATAAATTTGTCCCGTATTTGCTTGCCAAAATTCGCCCACTTCGCTTTCGAAATTTTTCTTTAAATCATATCCTGTTAATGGTTCGTGCTTCAACAAACCCAAAATAATATAAGACAATTTATCTTCACTGGCCATTTTATTTCTCCCTTATTCCATAATAACCCAATTTTTAAAAATTGTAAATGTAAACTCTATTATAACGGAATAATATTGAAATAAACACTCTCAGGCTATAAATGAAAAAAGATGAATAAACTCATCTTTCTATTTCTTATTTGTTTACTTTTTGGTAGTTTTCATCAAAATACTTACCATCACGAATATCATTTGGTAAACCTTCATATGGTGCTTGGGCAATGACATCTTCGTTGTCTGTTCCAGCATTAGCAATATACGTGATTGTAGCAAATTCTGGGACTAGGTATTTTGGATAAGTTTCGTATTTTTCACGTGATTCATGCATCACATCGATAAAGTCATTTTGGAAACATACCGTAATTTCTGGATGTTCGTGTACCCATTTTGGGAAGAAAATCATACCGTGCATTTTTTCTTCATTTGGCATGAAGTCTAAAGCAACATCTGTTCCTGTTGGTTCGGTCCAAGCAACTTTATAAATACCTTCTGTAAGCATCACGATGTCAACTTCTTGTTCTTTTACCCAACGACCAGCAACCATTCCGCCATGAATACGGTAATCGATTGTTTTCTCATTTTTAATATAAATTTCGTATTCCCAACCATTGTCATAGGTATAAATCATATGTGAGCCGATAAAGTCTTTTAATGTAGAGTATTTTTTCATTTTTAGTCCTTCTTTCTATATATGTAAATTAAACATGTTTTATTTACATATATAGATTACTCCTTTATTTAAAAATTGTCAAATAAAAAAATACCGACCTTTAAATCAGCATTTTTTTATTTATAATTTTCTTTTTTTAGCAAAGTCTTCAATCATAACTTTCCGTACTTCTCGAGGCAAAAATTTTCGGATATCTTCTTCGTGGTAGCCGACTTGCAAATGGCTATTGTCTATGATTAATGGCTGACCAAGTAGCAGAGGATTATCAACGATTGCTTGAATCAGTTCTTGAATCGTTAAAGAATAAAAATCATCTTTTAAATTTTGGATGGCTTTTCCTCTACGTGTAATAATATCATCAGACCCTTCTTCCGTTAAAGAAAAAATTGCAAGAACTTCTTCTTTTGTAAGTGTATCTTTGGTGAGATTGATTTCTTGGAACTCTAAGTGATGATCCATAAGCCATTTTCTTACCTTTTGTGATGATGAGTTGGCCGCCGCCGTATATAGCTTAATCATAGTTTATCCCTCTTATTCCCATTTTCAGAACCTTTTAGCAATTTTTCAAAGTCGTATCTTTAATATACTATTCTTTTCTTATTTGTGAGTTAACTGTTCCTTAAACCAAATTTAAAATTGTCTAGTTTTTTGCCACAAATCCAAGATATTAAATAAAAAAGCACAGATTTATGACCTGCGCTCTTTTATTTAATATCTTATTGATCCACCAAAAGGCGAACTTTTTTACCCTCAACGGGCACAAAGTAAACGACTGTGCGAATTGCTTGAATGATACGTCCTTGACGGCCAATGATACGACCAATATCAGCTTCCGCTACTTCCAAATGGTACTCCATAAATTCTTCACCTTCGATAATTTCCAATGAAACAGCATCGGGTTCTGTGACCAAAGGTTTTACAATTGTCATTACAAGTTCTTTCACATCTTTTTGCATTTCTTACCTCTACTCTGACTAAAATCGTCCAAATTATTGTGAAATTGACAAAAAGCGGCTTAAGCCGCTTTTAATATTATTTGCTGAATTTTTGTTCGTGGAATTTTTTCATAACGCCAGCTTTTGAAAGGATGTTACGAACTGTATCAGATGGTTGTGCACCATTGTTAAGCCATTCCATAACGCGTTCTTCTTTCAAAGTTACTTGGTTTTCAGCTACAAGTGGGTTGTAAGTTCCAACTGTTTCGATGAAACGACCATCACGTGGTGAACGTGAATCAGCAACGTTGATACGGTAGTAAGGTTTTTTCTTTGAACCCATGCGAGTTAAACGAATTTTTACAGACATGTTATATTTCCTATTTCTATTTTTTATTACTTAACTATTATAGCATAAAATTTTTCCCTGTCAAGAAAAAAACTTGACAGCATTTTTATTACTATTCTTTCTGCTTTAGCAGATTAGAATGGCAATACGTAGGGAGCAAAGCGAGTTGTGAGCCTTGATTATTTGTTGTTCTGACGAATCTCTAGCAAAAGTTTTTCAGCTATCGCTTGATTCATTACTTTTTCTCGGCGAAGTTTTTCACTCAAAATAGTGATTTCTTCGTCTTTCGCGCCAACTGTCATTGCTAAGGCCCGAACTTGTAAACTCATATGTCCTTGCTGTATTCCCTCAGAAACTAGAGCACGCAAAGCAGCCAAATTTTGTGCCAAACCAACTGCAGCCATGACCTGTGCTAATTCTTTGGCTTCTGTAATTTCTAAGAGTTCTAAAGCAGCTTGAGCTTTTGGCAAAACTTTCACTGCCCCGCCAACCGTCGCCACCGGTAATGGTAGCTCAAGACTTCCCAAAAGTAAGCCATCCCTGACATCCCATTTCGCTAGACCTTGGTAGCTTCCTTCCTTGCTTGCATAAGCATGAATTCCAGAGGCCACAGCACGCGTGTCATTTCCTGTGGCAAGGACAACAGCATTGATACCATTCATAATGCCTTTATTATGTGTGGCAGCACGATAAGGATCAATTTTAGAAAAACGTGAAGCCGCCTGAATTTTTTCCGCAACTTCTTGCCCATTATTACCTTTACTCAGTCGTTCAACGGGAATTTCACAACTGACTTTAACCAAAGATTCCGTAGCATAATTGCTCAAGATACTGAATAATATTTTTTGCTCTGGAAACCATGTGCGAAAAAGATTAGCAACGCCTTCCAAAATGGCATTAACAATATTCGCTCCCATTGCGTCCTTCACGTCCACTTTAAAATCAACGGATACAAAGCCTTCTGCTTCGAAAGCTCTACTGCTCACCTGTCGTAAACCACCACCACGTTTAATAATGGAAGGATAAGCTTCTTTGGCAGCACGAAAAATACCTGCTTGATTTTCTTCGATAGTCTGCATTAAGTGGTCTGCCTGATCAACATCATAAAAAACAATCTGCCCTCGCATTAATCGTACCGAAAGCACCGTTTGAAAATTTCCAGCTATTCTTGCGCCATTACTTGCAGCTGCAATCACGGAAGGTTCTTCGGTTACCATTGGAACGAGGAATTTTTTGCCATTAATGACAAAGTTTTGCGCCAAGCCCATGGGTAGCTCGAATTCACTGATTTGGTTTTCGATGAGATTATCTGCTAAAGCCGCATCAAGTACTGTTTCTTCTAGAATTTGTCGTGTTTCTGACTTTAAGTCAAGAAAATCCAGACGCTCTGCTGGACTCATTTGGTAAAATTTTTTCTTCATATTCATTGCTTACACTAAATTAGGGTTTTCCAAGAGGACAGCCAAACCGAGACCGCCACCAATACAAAGGCTAGCAATACCATAGCGCTTATTTTCGCGTTGAAGTGCATAAGCTAAAGTAGTCAAGACACGTGCTCCTGATGAACCAATAGCATGCCCTAAAGCAATAGCTCCACCATAAATATTCACTTTTTCTTCTGGAATATTGAGTTCTTGATTTACAGCAACACTGGAAGCCGCAAAAGCTTCATTGATTTCAAATAAGTCGATATCTTCAATATCCAAATCTGTACGATCAAGCAATTGGCGAATGGCTTTAATCGGGGAAACACCCATAATTTCAGGATCAATTCCAACTTCTTCACTAGCTAATAATTTTGCCAAGACTGGAAGCTCTTTGGCTTCGGCATAATCATCGTTTGCTAAAATCAAAGCAGATGCACCATCATTTACTGGCGATGAGTTACCTGCCGTTACACTTCCGTTTTCACTGAAGGCCGTACGTAGTGAAGAAAGCTTTTCTAATGACGAGTTTGCACGAATTGTCTCATCTTCTGCTAAATCTGAAAATGGTACAATTTCTTTTTCAAATGCACCCGCTGTACGTGCAGCTAGAGCTTTTTCTTGCGAACGTTGAGCAAAGCGATCTTGTTCTTCACGACTAATTTCAAATTGCTCGGCGATTGTTTCACCGATCAAACCCATAGATTCGCCATTAAAGGCATCTACCAAGCCCTCAGACATCATTGTAAGAACTTCTTCGCCAGATTTACGGTGACGAATGATTGGGGATTGAGACATGGATTCTGTTCCCCCAGCAATCACGACATCCGCTTCCTCAAGTTGTAAAAGTTGTTTAGCGAGAATCACTGCCTTCATACCTGAACCACAGACTTCATTTATCGTTGAAGCTGGAACATGGTGAGATAGACCACTATTGATTGAGATCTGACGTGCAATATTTTGCCCTGTACCAGCCTGTAGTACATTGCCAAAAATCACTTGTTTGACGTCATCTTTAATATCTTCATGGCGCTCAAGTAGATTTTTAACTACATGAACCCCCAGTTCTGCAGCTGTCTTATCTGACAGAGCACCATCATATTTTCCGACAGGCGTACGAAGCGCATCGATAATTACTATTTCTTTCATAAGCCAAGTATAGCACATTTCTGCCCCAAATAGTCAAAAGTTTTTTCCAATTTTTAATCTTTTATGTTAAAATTGGAGCTTAAACATACAAATTAATAAAGCATATAAACTGGAGGATATATATGAATATTGGTATTGACAAACTTGCCTTTTTTGTTCCTGAAACTTATGTAGATATGACTGATTTAGCGCTGGCGCGTAACATTGATCCAGCTAAATTTCATATCGGTATTGGACAAGACCAAATGGCCGTCAATCCGATCAGCCAAGATCTCATCACCTTTGCGACCAACGCAGCTGCTGAAATTCTGACTGAAGAAGATAAGCAAGCAATTGACATGGTCATTGTTGGGACCGAGTCTTCTGTTGATGAGTCAAAAGCCTCTGCTGTTGTTGTTCATGGTTTACTTGATATTCAACCTTTTGCGCGTTCTATTGAACTTAAAGAAGCCTGTTATGCAACAACTGCGGGCTTGCAAATGGCTAAAGACCATGTTTATCGTCACCCAGAGCGTAAAGTTCTCGTTATCGCGACTGATATTGCCAAATATGGCTTGAACACGGGTGGCGAACCCACACAAGGCGCTGGTGCTGTAGCCATGTTAATTGCAGCTAACCCTAATATCTTAGCACTCAATGATGACTCTGTCAGCTTGACACAAGATATTTATGACTTCTGGCGTCCTTTTGGTGATACTTATCCAACTGTTGATGGTCAGTTTTCAAATGCTACTTATATCGAGGCTTTTGCTAAAGTTTGGCAAGAGTATGCACGTCGTACTGGCCTTAGTTTCTCTGATTTTGCTGCCTTAGCTTTCCATACTCCTTATACTAAGATGGGAAAAAAAGCACTTCTTCCTCAACTTGAAAATGAAAGTTCTGAAGTTCAAGAACATCTTCTGGCGCAGTATGAGAAAGGAATTGTCTATAATCGTCGTGTAGGAAATCTTTATACAGGTTCGCTTTATCTCAGTTTGATTTCCTTGCTAGAAAATGCTGAAAATTTAAAAGCAGATGATAAGATTGGGCTCTTCAGCTATGGCTCTGGAACAGTTGCCGAATTTTTCTCTGGTCAATTAGTTGATGGCTTTGAGAAACATCTCCGCAAATCAGAGCACCAAGCTCTTTTAGACAATCGTAAAAAACTTTCTATTCCAGAATATGAAGAAATGTTCTCAGAAAGTCTGGATGCACATGTTGATCAAAAATTCTCTGATCCTATGCCCTATAGCCTTGCTGAATTAAAAAATTCAACACGACTTTATCGTAAATAAAAAACATTGGTTACGGCCAATGTTTTTTTGTTTATTTAAAAAATTGTCGGAACAAGCCCGCCATCCATACGAAGAGCTTCACCAGAAAAAGCACCTGCAAGAGGACTAGCGACATAAGCGACAAAATTACCAATTTCTTCAGGATGAATCAAACGTTGAATCGTTGATGTTGGACGATTGTTCAACATGAAGGCGCGACTTCTCTCTTCAACAGACTCTATATCTGGATAAAGTGAAGCCAATAAATTCTCAACACCTTCAGTTAATGTTGATCCTGGCATTACTGTATTTATTGTTACCGTAGTACCTACTGTTTCACGGCTTAAGGATTTCGCTAAAGACAGATTCATTGTTTTGGTCATAGAATAATGCGGCATTTCTGGACTTGGCATAATTGCTGCTTCTGATGCGATAAAAATGACACGCCCATTAGCATTTTTTGTCTTCATTTTAGGAAGATAAAATTGAGCTAAAGCAATCCCTGATATTGAATTAACCTCAAAGTAACGGCGCCATTCATCTAATTCGATGTCTTCAAACTTTGCATCGTTAAATATTGCCATATTATTGACTAAAATATCAACTTCTGGAAAAGCTTGAAAAAGAGCTTGTCGTTCATTTTCTATTGATAAATCATAGGCTGCTGGATAAAAAGTTTGGTTTGGATATTTTTTGTTAAGTTCTTCAATTACTTTATCCACAACATCCGAAGTTCTGCCATTAATAATAACATCGGTACCTTCGGCCGCAAGACTTTCAGCAATCGCACGTCCAATACCTTTGGTTGATCCGGTAACTAAAGTAAGTTTTGCCCTGTGTTTAGTTGTTAAAGATCACTGTCTCAAAGTTAAATGACTCAGGTAAATGACGGGCTATCGAATATTCAAAAATACGTCCATCATCAAGGTTAGCAACTTGCTCGACTTGCATCAGAAAATCCGTATCTGTAAGATGCATAGTCTGCTTTTCTAATGCGTTGGGACGTACACCTTTAACATTAAGAAATGAACTCTGAATAACAAGACCAAGTTCTTCCAAGATATATTTATAAATGGAACCCGTTAGATGGGAATATTTCAATTGTGGAATAATGGAAATGGGCATATAAGTGTACTCAATAATCGTTGGCACCTTTTTGACATATCTTACCCGTTCAATACGATATATGAACTCCTCTACATCTATGGATAATTTATGAGCAATATCCGCATTTGGATGCTCGACTTCAAAAGTTAAAACTTTAGATTCCATTTGTCCTGAATGACGCTTGGAAGAACCCTCTACAGCATAGAGATGCGCTTTTTTGCCTTTGGTCCAATCTTTTACTATCGTTCCATAACCTCTTCGGCGGATCAAAAAACCCTCTGACACAAGAATATCCAATGCTTTTTTAACGGTCATTAAACTCGCATCATACTCTTGTACTAAGGCGTTACCATCTGCAATCCTGGAGTTGATAGGATAGTGACCAGACAAAATTTTTTCCTTAACATCTTCATAAATTACCAAATATTTTGGCTGTTTCTTTTTCATATACCGACCTCATAAACTGACATTCTCATTATTATTACACAATATCGTAGGAAAATAAAGTAAAAATCATAAGTGATAGTAACTTATGATTTTTACTTTATTAGCGATTGGCTGAACGCGCCATTCTCACATAAGTGTGACGTTTTCCTCGAATACTCATTGAAGCATGAAAAATATTTTCCGGAGCTGGCATTCCAGCTACGCCTGCATCTCCCAGCTCAAAGACATCTGCACCTGCACGTTTGGCCGCCAAAGCTAAACTTTGAATCGTACTTTTATCTGCACCTTCTTGCGAAGTTCCAACCACACAGTCCACCAATGTACCTGTTTTTCTAGTCGCAAAGGCTAATCGTGCGATTTGTTCTTCTGTGGTACCTGGTACAGCCCCCGGAGCGGGTAAGTCAAGCATATCAATTCCGGCATCAATATAGGCTTTTAAGTTTTCCCAAACCAAATCTGAGCCATGTGAGACAACGGGATTCAGCATTAAAAAGCCATTATAGAAACGACGTACCAGCTTAATATCCGCTACGATACGCTCTGGGCTTGCTTCAGGCGTAACATATGCTGTTAACGATAAGAAATTTATTCCTTTGCGAAGAACTTCCTTTATCGATGCGTCTGTCACTCTCTTATATTCAGATCCGGTATCTTTGATAATTAAATTGACACCAACAGCGGTTCCTGTTAACTTCCGTAACTCTGAGAGGTCATTAACCTCCCCTAATCCAGGAATGACCATCTTTTGTACATCAATATCTTTCAAAAGTAATAAATCTGTACCAAAAGCTGCCGCCATTTCACCATTTGTAACCTCTGGATAGAGTGGTGCATTTTCTGCAGCTAGATCCACGAGTATTGTGCGTCCTTCTGCTTTTAAAATAGCTTCTTTGAATTCTTTTGATGTACTCTCTCGTGTAAAATCAGAAGCTTCATATCCTAAAATTCTTTTCATAGTGCTATATCTCCTAGTCCAACATGCTTAAACGGTAAACCGAAGGTGAAACTTGGTTAAAGCCATTTTCCAAAATCTCAATATTGGTGATAACTTCTTCATCTTTCACTAATTTTTCAACACCATTAACAATAGTTTCATAAGCAGCATCGTAATAGCGACCATAATCGCCAACAGGTGTTTTTATTTGTTTTTCAATCCAGTCGCCATTTGCATTTTGATATTTAACAAGACCATAATTTATAGGACTATCTTCCCCAAATTCTGATACTTCAGGCATAATTCCAGCTTTCAAATCATTTTCTTGTTGATCCTCACCGTACTTAATAAAGGAACCTTTTGTTCCATGAACGATAAATCTTGGATAATCTTGTGCTACCAGATGATTTGTTTTTACTTTAACTTTTAATTGGTTTCCATAGTGCAAATCAACGTCAAAAAAATTATCTACTGCTTCTGCAACTTCATTGTTTCTAATATCATAAGTTACTGCTTCAGGACGCCCAAAAAGTGCCACGAGTCTATCAATAGAGTGAATACCTAAACCATAAAACGCACCTGCTTCTTTTGGACCTTCTTCTGTTATTGATCCTGGACGATAATAATCAATGTGCGCTTCCACTTCAAGAATGTCTCCAAGTAAGCCACGCTCAATAACCTGCTTTACTGCCAAATAATCCCCATCAAAACGTCTGTTTTGGTAAGGAGCCACCATAACACCTTTTTCTTTCCCTAAGGCGAGCAACTCTTTGGCATGTTCCAATGTGTCAACAAAAGGTTTCTCTACGATTACTGATTTTCCAGCTTCAATTACTTTCTTAGCCAGCTCATAATGCGTGTGGGCTGGTGTACAAATTGTGATAAGTTGTATGTCATCATCCTTCAGCATTTCTTCTAAATCAGTTGTGAAATGCACGCCCTTTTCCAAATATGGTGCTGCAAGTTCTTCATTAATGTGTAAATCAAAAATTGTTTTAACCTTGATGTTTTCACGCAGAATAACATAAGGAAGGTGATAGCGATTTGCTGATTTCCCAAAACCGATAAATCCCATTGTAAGCATAAGATTCTCCTTAAATATATATGTTAATTTATAAAAGACTATACTTTTATATAAATTGAATTATACTTTTAAAAAATAGGATTGTCAAGAATATAAATTCCCAACTAAAATTAAGTAAAAAAAAAGCATTTACAAAAATGCTTTTTTTATTTTAAACTGTTACTTCTTCCTTCATTGCTTTTTTAGCTGTTGCCATCATCAAACGAATCCGATTGAGCTGGTTGACCGCAGAAACACCTGGATCATAATCAATTGGGCTAATATTTGCACCCGGATATTGCCGACGTAACTCTTTCAGCATTCCTTTACCGACAATATGGTTGGGAAGGCAACCAAATGGTTGGAGACAGACGATGTTTTGAACGCCTTTTTGCAAGAGCTCAATCATTTCTCCTGTCAAGAACCAGCCTTCACCTGTGTGATTACCTACTGAAACGATTCCTTCTGTATTGGCCGCTATTTCATAAATAGACTCAATACCGTCAAAACGGTCAGAAGCACGTAAAGCTTTATCCATCGGTTTTTCCAACATATTAATAATAGAGAGTAGTGTTTTTGCCATCAATTTATTTTTCTTAGCAAAACCAATCTCATCTGTTTTCCAAATTTGGTTGTATAGAGAATAGTTCATAAAGCCAATCAAATCGAGAACTACTGCTTCAGCGCCTTCTTCTTCAATAATTTTCACAATATCATTATTGGCAGTTTTGCTGTATTTAACCAGAATTTCACCGACAACACCCACACGAGGTTTTTGAATATCAAGGAGTTCGATATTATCAAAGTCCTTGATTATCTGTTTCATGTTCTTGTTGAATTCAAAAATAGAAGCAGATTTAACATTATGTTGTGCTTTTTCTAACCATTTCGCATGAAGTGCATTGACTGAACCTTTTTCAGCTTCATAAGGCCGCGTCCGATAAACCACGCGCTCAAACAAATCTCCATAAAGCACAGCAATCATAAAATGAGTCAAAAGTGGCACAGTAAACTTAAAGCCTTTTTCTGTCCCTTGGTTGCCCATAGATAAGCTTACCACTGGAACTTGGGGGAAACCTGCATCGACAAGTGCCTTACGAAGTAAAGGAATATAGTTTGTTGCGCGACATCCACCACCTGTTTGGGTCATCATGACGGATGTATTGTTTACATCATATTCGCCAGATTGGAGAGCTTCGATGAGTTGACCAATCGTTATGATTGCAGGGTAGCAAGAATCATTATTCACAAATTTTAGTCCGTTGTTCACCGAGCTTTGGGTTTCCGGCAAAACAACTACATTGTAACCTGAAGCTGCAAAAGCGTTCTCAAGCAAGCCTTCTTGGTGAATCGGCGACAACATTGGCATGAGAAGCGTGTGTTTTTTAGACATTTCTTTTGTAAAAACCGGATGTGTTTCAACAATTTCTTTGATTTGAATATTTTCTTCAACACCATGTCGATGACGTTCTGAAACTGCTGCCTTGAGAGAACGTAAACGAATACACACTGCTCCCATATTTGAGCCTTCATCAATCTTAAGGACTGTATAGAGTTTATTATGGTTGCGCATAATTTCTTCGACTTGGTCTGTTGTCACTGCATCCAAACCACAACCAAATGAATTCAATTGTACTAATTCCAAATTTTTATTTTTACACACTACTTGCGCTGCAGCATATAGGCGTGAGTGGTAAACCCATTGATTAACAACGCGCAGCCCAGCAACTTCTTCAAGATGTGCAATGCTGTCCTCTGTAAGGACGTGGAAACCTTCTTGCGTAATAATGTCAGCAATGCCATGATTAATCTCTGGATCCAAATGATAAGGACGACCTGAGAGAACGATAGCTTTTTCCTTGTTCAGATTAATCTGCATGAGCAACTCTTCTGCCTTATCCCGAATATCTTGCTTGAAGTTCTCCATCTCTTCAAAACCGTGGAAAACCGCAGCTTTCACTTCAGATAAATCCACTTTGAAACCCTGTCCAAGCAAAGCTTTATGGACATTGACAGCTACACCTTCCTGATCACCTAGATTAATAAATGGATGAAGGTATTTAACTTTACCTTCTCGAATTTCATCAATATTGTTACGAATCACTTCGGGATAAGACTGAACAATCGGACAGTTATAATTATTTTCTGCTTGAGCCTGTTCTTTTTGTTCATAAAGCACTGAAGGATAAAAGATAGCCGGAACATCCTTTTGAATCAAGGACATAATGTGTCCATGTGATAGCTTGGCAGGATAACAAACTGTATCAGAAGGAATTGTTTCAATTCCTTTTTCAAAAAGTTCTTTATCAGACTTAGGGGATAATACTACTCGGAAACCTAGATCCGTTAACATGGTATGCCAGAGCGGGTAATTTTCATACATATTTAGGACACGCGGAATCCCTATTTCTCCACGGGTTTGTTTTTTCTTGGTTAAGCTCCGGTATTTGAAAAGTTTCTTGTATTTATAGTCGACAAGATTAACCTTTTTATCACGTTTGTCAACTTTTACTTGTGTTGCTTTTTCTGCGCCTCGCTCACAGCGGTTTCCTGTAACAAACTTACTGCCATCATTAAAGACGGTCAACGTCATTTTACACTGATTTTCGCAAAGGCCACAAACCATAAATTCTTTTTGTGTGCTGAATGCTTCCAAATCGTGCAAGTTCAGAATTCTTGATTTTTGCCCATACTCCTCCTTTTCTAGCGAAATTAAAGCACAGCCATAAGCGCCCATAAGTCCTGCTATAGAGGGACGGACAACTTCACGTTCGGAGATTTTTTCGAAAGCACGAAGTACAGCTTCATTATAGAAAGTCCCACCTTGAACGACAATCTTTGTTCCTAATTCTTCAGGACGTTTAACTTTAATTACTTTATAGAGGGCATTTTTGATGACAGAGTAACTTAAACCAGCAGAGATATCTCCTACAGTCGCACCTTCTTTTTGGACTTGCTTCACTTTCGAATTCATAAAGACTGTGCAACGTGAGCCCAGATTTACAGGATGTTTTGCTAATAGTGCAATTTCAGCAAAGTCACGCACATCGTATTTCAAAGAATGAGCGAAAGTTTCAATGAAAGAACCACAACCAGAAGAACAAGCTTCGTTTAAAGATATTGAACTTAAAGCACCATCGGTGATCCGCATAGCTTTCATGTCTTGGCCACCAATATCTAAAATAAAGTCCACACCGGGATTAAAATAGTCCGCTGCCTTATAGTGCGCCATCGTTTCAACTTCCCCGTAATCGACTCGGAGTGCAGCTTTAATCAGGTGTTCACCATAGCCGGTCACAGTAGATTTGGCAATATAAACATCTTTTGGCAGTAAACGATAGACTTCTTTTAAGACGTCAATGACTGACTCTAAAGGTTCACCATTATTTGAACCATAATGATCAAAAAGAATATGCCCCTCACCATCAATGAGCACAATTTTTGTTGTGGTTGATCCAGCATCAATCCCTAAAAAAGTTGCTCCTTGATGTTCAGAGAGCTTTTTATAGCTTGCTTTTGCCTTAGCATGTCGTGCTCGAAAATCTGCTAACTCTTGTTCATTTTCAAAAAGACGATCCAACGTATCCTGCGGAATCAAGCTGTCGCTATTGTCACTTTCTAGATTATCAATTAAAGTACGAATCGTACTTGTTCTTGTTTCCTCAGCCAGAGCAGCACCCATTGCCACAAAAAGTTGAGGATTTTCCGGAAAAATAATATCCTCTTCTGCAATATCCAAAGTTTCAATAAAACGTTTGCGCAATTCGCTCATAAAATAGAGCGGTCCACCGAGAAAAGCGATTTTTCCCGTAATCTTACGACCGGAAGCTAACCCAGCAATCGTTTGATTCACCACGGCTTGGAAGATTGAAGCGGCTATATCTTCTTTGCGTACTCCTTCATTGAGAAGGGGCTGAACATCTGTTTTGGCAAAAACTCCACAACGGCTAGCAATGGGGTATATTTTCTCATAGTCTTTAGCTAATGTATTGACACCCGCAGCATCTACTTTGAGTAAAGCCGCCATCTGGTCAATAAAAGCTCCTGTCCCACCAGCACAAGTCCCATTCATACGTAGCTCTTGGGTACCTGCGTCAAAAAAGGTCATCTTGGCATCTTCACCACCAAGTTCAATCATGACATCTGTTTCAGGAATAAATTTCTCGATAGTAATCGAGCTTGCGATAACTTCTTGTATAAAAGGGACATCAATTACATCTGCAAGTCCCATTCCCCCAGAGCCTGTGATTGCTAAGGTAAGTGAACACTCGCCTCTCTCTTCCAACAATTCTTTTAATACTTTTATCGTTGCCGTTTTTACATCTGAAAAATGACGTTCATATCGGCTAAAAAGGAGCTGATATTCCTCATCAAAAACAACGAGTTTTACTGTAGTAGAGCCGACATCAATCCCAGCCTTATAACTTTTCATAGTATTTTTTCCTTCTCTATTTGACAGGCTGTTGCTTATCTTATTCATTGTCTATTTTATCATTTATTCCTCATTTTTCAACCGTCAAGTTACAAGTTAATGTCATTTAAACAACATTTAGAAGTTGCGTGTCGTTTATGTCAAAAATGTTTTACATAGCTTAAATCGGTAGAATTTATCATAAAGGACTATAATAAACAACAGATACTACTATTATGTTGTTTAACCTACAAGTAAAGAGGAAATGTATTAATATGGCTAAAATAAATGATTTACGTGTCTTAAGAACACGAAAAATGATTACACAAGCTTTCTTTTCTTTGTTAAGAAATAAAAAATTTGAAAAAATTTCCATTCAAGAAATTGCAGATGCTGCAATGATAAATCGTGCAACTTTTTATGCACATTATGCTGACAAGCAAGATCTTTATGACAGTTTAATTGATACTTTTATCATGGATTTTATCAAAATTTTAGATGAACAAAATCCTGTGGATGGAACTGACGTTTATGTCAATGATATTGAGGAGATGTTGGCGCGCTTCTACGACTTTGTACGTCAAAATCCAGAAGTAGCACAAATTGTGATAGATAAATCACAGGACCAAACGATTATTAATCGTTTTATCGAGATATTAACCGAACGTTATACCGAACTTTTCGATAAGCTGGAAATTCGGGAACACGATGTATTAGTTCCAAGTGATTTTGTCATCAGCTATATTACTTCTATCTTAGCAGGCACACTTAAATGGTGGGTTTCTTCACCGAGTACCATGAAACCGAGTGATTTTGCACATCTTATCGTTAAATTAATTTCAAATGGTCACTTGACAGTTTTAGGTGTAAATATAAAATCATAATATTCGGCTGTAAGTATTTTTGTTTTATAGTGCAGATATAGTTTTCTCCCTTCTGCTACTTCTGATATAATTAAGATAATGAGAAGTATACAAGGAGCTCTACATGCAAGCAAAATACATTATGTCAATTGACCAAGGGACAACAAGTTCTCGCGCGATAATCTTTAACAAGCAAGGACAGCACGTCGGCAGTTCACAAAAAGAGTTACAGCAGCATTTTCCTCAAGCTGGATGGGTTGAACATGATGCCAATGAGATTTGGAATTCGGTACAATCTGTTGTCTCCGAAGCACTTATCCAATCAGGCATCAAACCTGCAGAAGTCGGAGCGATTGGTATTACCAATCAACGTGAAACTACCGTTGTATGGGATAAAAAAACAGGCATGCCCATTTATAATGCAATCGTCTGGCAATCTAGACAATCGGCGGCCATAGCTGATACTTTGAAAAAAAACGGCCATTCTGAACTTATCCACCAAAAAACTGGTCTTGTTATTGACTCTTACTTTTCAGCCACTAAAATACGTTGGATTTTAGATAGGGTTGACGGCGCGCAGGAACGCGCTGAACGTGGTGAATTGCTCTTTGGTACTATTGACAGTTGGTTAGTCTGGAAATTAACCGATGGTGAAACGCATGTAACAGACTATTCTAATGCAAGCCGGACCATGCTTTTTAACATCCATAATCTCCAATGGGACCAGGATATTCTCGACCTCTTGAATATTCCGGCAGCTATGCTTCCTCGCCCCGTTTCTAATTCTGAATGCTACGGTATGACCAAGCCCTATCATTTCTTTGGCTCAGAAATAGCTATTGCAGGGATGGCTGGAGATCAACAAGCGGCTTTATTTGGCCAAATGGCTTTTGAACCGGGAATGATTAAAAGTACTTATGGTACTGGTGCCTTCATCGTCATGAACACAGGTCAAGAGGCACAACTATCCAATGATCTTTTAACCACGATTGGTTACAGTATTAATGGTCAAGTCACCTACGCTCTTGAAGGGTCCGTTTTTGTTGCTGGCTCTTCTGTCCAATGGCTCCGTGATAGTCTGAAAATGATTGATAACAGTAAAGAATCTGAAGCAGCGGCTTTGGCTTCTAACAATAATGATGAAGTCTATGTTGTACCTGCTTTTGTGGGTTTAGGTGCTCCGTATTGGGATCAGGATGCTCGTGGGGCTATCTTTGGCATTACACGAGGAACCAGCAATAACGATATTATCAAAGCTACCTTACAAGGTATTGCTTATCAAGTCAAGGACATTATTGATGCGATGCAAGAAGATTCAGGAATTGATATTCCATTACTGAAAGTTGACGGAGGTGCAGCTAATAATAGCTATTTAATGCAGTTCCAAGCGGATATCCTTAATATTCCCGTCCAAAAAGCCAAGGATCTTGAAACTACAGCTCTTGGTGCAGCTTTCTTGGCTGGTTTAGCAGTTGGTTTTTGGAAAGACATTGATGAAATAAAAAGCTCTTATTCAGAAGGGCAAAGCTTCCAACCTCAAATGGATGAAAAACGACGACAAACACTTCATCAGGGTTGGAAAAAAGCTGTCGAAGCAACACGTGTTTTTAAATAAAAAAAGATCCAGAATTCTGGACCTTTTTTTATTTATATTATTTGCTCAACAAGGCCGCTGCTGCTTCATCTGCAATAACAACAACATCAGTATGTTTTTGCAAGATAGATGCTGGCATATCTTCAGTGATTTCACCTTCAACCATTCCTTTAATTGCTTCTGCTTTTGATTCGCCATAAGCCATCAATACGATTGATTTAGCTGCCATGATTGAAGCGATACCCATAGAAATCGCTTGACGTGGCACATCTTCTTCGTTTTCAAAGAAACGTGCATTTGCTTTAATTGTACTTTCTTGGAGATCGACAACGTGTGTTGTTTCTTCAAATGAAGTTCCAGGTTCGTTGAAACCAATGTGTCCGTTTTGACCGATTCCAAGAATTTGGAAATCAATCGGGTGTTCAGCAATGATTTGGTCATAAGCTTTTGTTTCTGCTTCCAAATCTGCCGCCTTACCATTTGGCAAGAAGTTTTCTTTGAACGGTTTTTCATTGAAAAGGTGTTTGCTCATAAAGTAACGGTAAGATTGTTCATCTGAACCATCAAGTCCAACATACTCGTCCAAGTTTACTGAAGTCATATCTGAAAAATCAAGATTTGATTTAACGATTTGGTTGTAGAATTCTACTGGAGTTGAACCTGTAGCAAGTCCAAGTGTTTTTGCTCCATTATCCATTGCTTCTTTGAGTAAGTCAAAGCCGATTTTTGCGCCTTCAAGTTGGTTTTTTACGGTGATAACTTTCATAAGAGAGTCTCCTTTTTCAAATTGGTATATACACATTATAACGCTTATTCATTTTCTTGTCAATAGGAAAGTTCAATTTTCACCCAATTTTTATCATGAAATTATAAATAAAAACGGCTAGCTGCCGTCTTTATTTTCCTTATTATTTTAAAGTATTTTCAAATTTATTTTTGACCTTGTCTAGCGTTTCTTGGGTAACAAGTTGGGTCTTGTTTCCTGAGATTTTAGTCGCATGGACGTTTATTTTACTTACCTTAAGCGCCTTATTATAGTGTTTGACCATATTCATAAACTCTGAGAAGCTGATGTTAGTATTGATGACCTCAGGGAAAATTTTCAAAATTGCTAAAGAGTGTCGCGTCAGAACAGAAGGCTTTTTCAAATTCTCAAATGTAGCAATAGCCACATCTTGTAGTCTGTCTGTATAGCCTTTCTGATCGTTAGCGTCAAGCAAGCTGAGGTAAGCTGCAACTTCATCCGCTGTTTTTAACTGGACAGAACCTTGCTCAAATTTGAGGCCCTTAGATACAAAAGCTGTTGTATTTTGCACAACGATTCCTCCACTTGCCTCAACCAGTTTCCCCATGTTGTCAAAGTTAATTTCTACTACTTTATTAGTTTCTGTACCAAAGGTCTCATTAAACTTCTTGCTTACTGCTGCTGCTCCGCCTTGAGTATAACTTTGATAGAGCGTTGTTTGATCTGGAAAAACTAAAAGAGGTTGAACATTGATGAGACTTGTCTTTTTGAGCTTTGCATTTGTAGAAGTAAGGCTGGATGTCATAAGAACTTGCTCATTATCTACATGAGCAGTCCCTAGAATTAAAGTCGTAAATGTTTCTCCTTTCTTTAAGTTTACCGGACGTGCTTCTGCCAGATGCAGAGTATTAGCCTTATTGATGGCTGTTTTAGAACTTTGATAGAAGAATACCCCTAAGCCAGTAAAAACAAGTATCAAGACTAGTAAAGTGATGCCGATAACTTTAGGAAACTTGCCCTTTTTTTGAGTAGCTTTCTTTCCACTTGACCGTCTATACGTTTCTTTTTCCATAACTCTCTCCTTATTTAAGAATGATAAAATCATTAACTGAGCGTTGATCCTGACTCGGATATATTACTTCGCCCTTGAATGCCATTTGACTTGATCCGCCGCCGTCCAGTGGAGCTATACTATAAAAGTGGACAGAAAATTGTGTGTTATAATCTGTCTATTAAGACACAAAAATGAAAGGACTTTTATGTCAGGTTTTAAACGTTACGACGAGGAATTTAAGCAATCTCTCGTTAATCTCTACCAAACAGGTAAAACTCAATCCGAACTCTGTAAAGACTATGGTGTCTCCCCTTCTGCACTTGCAAAATGGATCAAGCAGTACTCTCAAGTTCGTCTTGAAGATAATACGGTCTTGACTGCTAAACAGATTCAAGAATTACAAAAAAGGAATGCCCAACTCGAAGAAGAAAATCTTATCTTAAAAAAAGCAAGTGCCATATTCATGCAAAACTCCAAGTGAGATTAAAAGCAGTCTATAGACTCCGATTTGAACACACGACAGTTATGCTCTGTCGTGTTTTACATGTCAATCGTTCCACCTACTATAACTTCATAAACAAGAAGCCCTCAAAACGTGAAATAGAAAATCAACGCTTGAGAAAATTACTCCTTGAGATTTATATGAAAGCCAAGAAAAGAATTGGAACGAGAGCTTTTAAAATCATTCTCCTGCGTGATTATGGCGTTAATATTTCTGAGGGGCGTATCTTAAGACTTCTCAAGTCTATGACACTCCCTAAAATGTCAACGATTAAACCTAGAGTTAAATCAAAACACTCTCCTGCATTTTCTTCTGATAATCTCCTTAAACAAGAATTTAATCCTAAGTCCCCGAATCAAGTATGGACAACTGATTTCACTTATATTTCTATAGGACATAGACGGCATGTTTATCTCTGCGCCATCCTTGACCTCTACTCTAGAAAATGTATTGCTTGGAAAGTAAGTGACAGGATTGATGCTAAACTTGCCTGTGACACATTAGGGATGGCTATAAATAAGAGGAAGCCTAAGGAACCAATCATTTTTCATTCGGATCAAGGTAGCCAATTTAAATCAGCTTCCTTTAGAAAAATATTAGATGAGCATCAATTGCTTGCTTCTTACTCCAAACCTGGATATCCTTATGATAATGCTGTCACTGAGGCCTTTTTCAAGTACCTCAAACAACGGGAAATAAACAGAAGAACTTATCACTCCATTCAAGAAGTTCAACTCTCTTGCTTTGAATACATCGAACAGTTTTATAACAACTATAATCCTCATTCCGCAAACAATGGTTTAACTCCAAATCAGAAAGAAGAAAACTATTTTAAGAAAATATAGCTCATTTTGTGTCTAAATATTTGACATTAGTCCAAATTGCAGTTGATGAAAATCCTGCCTCTCGTTCAGCTTGAACAGAGTTTCTGTAAACACCAATTACCTCACCACGATAATCAATGACTATAAATGGATTTAAAAAGTTCTTACTTCTTCTTTCTTTGCTTTCCTCTGACCAATTCCAACTGTGCTTTTTCATTTGTCATCTCCTATATTCTTTGTTCCAAAGATTAGATTCAATACTCGTTCGCCTCTGCGTACAATTTCAATTTCCTCTAATAACATCCCCTCTTTATAATCATCTACAAAGAAGAAATCCATTTTCTCTGTATGCTTTCTATTTTCTTTGCATTGTTTTCTTATCTTATCTGTTGTGATTCCATAGTGTTCACTTGCACTCTTTAATGAATTAAACTCTTTAAACAATGCTTGACTTTTATAATCAACTGCAATAACTTTTCTTTTCATAATAAATTCTCCTATTCTTTCTAACCCCTCTACTTAATAGATAGTTTGGTAGTTAATTAGGGACAAAATTTTAAAAACCCCTTCAATATAATAAGGGTTTGGGTCTGTTTTTCACACGTTTTTTAACTAACCCCTCTACTTAATAGATAGTTTCAACTGATTTTTCACACGTTATTATCTACCCCTTCACTATAATAAGGGTTACGAGAGGTTTTTCACGTGTTTTGATAAAACCAGTGATACCAAGGCTTTACAGCCTTTTTGCGTAAATAATTGATGATTTTCTTTATTTGTAACATAATTGTAATCTAAACTTAATATAAAAGAAATAAAAAAACATAAAATAAATGAAAAATAACACGACTTATCTGAGAAACAGCAACCAAAGTATAGAACTCAGTTACGAATCTCTTTTAAAGTGTTTAATTTTGTTTATTTTATGTTTTTATTATTATGTTTAAATTTTTATCTTACAACTGACAATTAGAAGTCAATTATTATTTATATAACTATTATACCACAAAACTGTTACTTTGTCAAGTTAAAATTATACTTTATGAAATATTTTATTAATATTATCTATGTACATATAACAATTATTTACATTATGTTTTGTCTTTCTTCTATATACATACTGATTAGTGTGCCCACGGCTTGGGATTATACCCAGTTCCTGTTTCTGTCAATTTTTTTTACACTTTTAGGAACTGGCTAAGCATAATTTCTATATGAAAAAAGTGTAAGATTTTTTGACAGATATTTCATATAGATAAGACCAGTAATATCAACTGAGTGTAATCTAGGCTATATATATCTCAAATTACACAGTAGAAAGACTAGAAATAATAAAGACTAGAAATTAGAAAGATAACATAGCGCCTACGGCTTTCTCACCTGCGGTGCTGTTTCGCTAACGCTCGGAAAACCCTCTAAGGGCTATCGCCCCTCTTTCGCTATCGCTCAATTCACCCCTCTTCCAATAACATATAAAAATTGGTTGTTTTAATTTATGATAATAAAAAAAGCTCTTACAATTAAGTAAGAACTGTTTGTTAAACTTTATAACAGAACACTTTTTAGAAACTCATTCCGACAGTTTTAGAACTAGATAAAGCCTTAGTATCTAACTCGCTCAACTTAGATGAACGAGTTGAATATGAGCCAGATGGATTTATAGCTTCATCGTTGAAATTAAAAACATCCTGAGCAAAGTCCTCTAAATCATCAGCTCTATTTGATTTCTCTGGAAAATACTTTCTTATTAATTCTGAAAGGTTATTTGCAGAGTCAATATTGTCTTGAAAGAAACTATTCAATTCACTAAACTCATTACTATACTGTGCCTGAAAGGCATGGATAGCATCTTTAAAATCAGTATAATGTTTTCCATTTACAGTGGCATAATTTTCAAAAATAGCATCTCTCCAGACTTTAGTGATTTTATTACCATAAGACTCTGATTCTGATGCTTTAAGCATTGATTGTATATATATATTACTCCACTTGTTATTTACTTCGTCTGTTATTGTTTTTTCATTTTTCTTAGCCTCAGACTCATCCTTAGAGAATTTTTTGTCATATTCCCTAGTCATTTTTATCATTTGAAATAAGTTCGACTTGTTATTTGCATTTTTAGACAATACTATCCATTGACCATAATCATTAACATGATTTTCTGGTGCAAATTTGTTTTCAGACAACTTTTCAACCTTATCAATCTGTACAGCAATTTTAGAAGAATATCTGTTTACTGATTGATGGTATACTCCTAACAGTATAGTTCCTAAGACAACTATTATTGCAATAATTATGGCTATTTTTTTATTTTTAATTATCGTTTTCATTTTTCCCCTCAACCAATAACTAGATTAAATTTTTTATTGCACTCTGTGTAGTACTTTCTTTTGTCACAGCTGAGTCTTTGTTACGATAACAAGTAATAATTGATATTCCATATAAAACAATCATTCCAATAATTGCAACCTTTTTCATAAACTTCTCCTTATAATAAAATTAAAATGAATATACAACTTTGTTCATTCGCTTCAAGTATAGCAAATAATGAATTTTTATTCAAGATTTTTCAGGAAACTAAATTCCAATACTTTAGTTATTAATTGTTCATTGGTTAAAGTTAAGCTCTGTATGTCCTATTTAAAAAATGATATAATTATCTTATTGCTGTATGCTTCCAAAACAAAAGGAGGTATATGAATGTATATAAAAAAACTTAAGAATGGAAAATACCAATTCATTCTCAAATATCAAGATAAAGAGGGAAAAACACAGAAAGCTAGTATAACACTCAAAGGGAATACCAAAGCTGTCCAAAGACATGCACTTGAAAAGCTTGAAGAAAAAGTTCAATTCAATCTTGAAAAAGATGACATTGTAGTAAAAGACTCTACTTTGAATATAGTATATGACCAATGGCTTGTTACATTGAAAAATCAAGTTCGAAATAATAGTTACACTTCTTATATTTCTGCGATTAAAAGTTTTGTTAAAAAATATAGTAATTGGAATATAAACGATATAAAACCAATTCATGTTCAGAATTATTTAGTAACAAATGGCTGGAAAATAAAGACCATTAAACATAAAAAAGTTATTCTTTTTTCTCTTTTTGATTATGCAAGAAAGATGACTTACATTAAATTTAATCCTGTGAGCAATGTTGTTTTACCTAAAAACACTTCAAGTATAGAGGACTTTGAAATAAGTGAAAATAAAACAATGACTTATGATGAACTTAAAATTGTTTTAGAATACTGTCGTATGCATAATAAAAATCAAAGACTAACTTTAATTATGGAATTTCTATTTCTTACTGGTCTCAGACTTGAAGAATTAGGGGGTCTGCAAAAATCAAGCGTTGATTTTGAGAAGCAAACAATAAAAATAAAACATGTTATTGATACAAAAGCTACGGGCGCTGATTCAAGAAATCTTTACTTACCAAAGACATTTGCAAGCAGAAGAGAAATTTACGTAAATGATAGATGTGTAGAGATTTTGAAATGGTTCTTTGATAACTCACTTGATGATGAAACGTTTGTTTTTACCACAATGATTGGAACAACAGTTAAGCAAAGTGCTACTTATTTATTTGTCAAAAATGTTTGCGAGTCAGCCTTAGGAAAACAAAAAAACAGAAAGTATAATATTCATATGTTAAGACATGCTCACATTTCCTTGTTAGCTGAACTTTATATTCCAATTAAAGCTACTATGAAACGAGTAGGTCACTCACAAGAAAGTACCACTCTTAGAATTTACTCGCATGTGTCACAGAAAATGAACGATTCAATTATGAGAAAATTGAATGAAATTTGAGAGAAAAACATTCCCCAAATGTTCCCCAAACTAGCAAAATGTTTCCCATTTTTCACTAAAATGAAAAAACATTAAAAAGCCCTAAATACCTTGGTATAAATAGGTTTATTACTACTTTAGAAAAGAGAAAAATAGTGTCAACTAATATTAATGATTTTGATTTTAACTTACCAGAAGAACTTATCGCCCAAACACCTCTTGAAAAGCGTTCTGAGTCAAAGCTTTTAGTCTTGGATAAAGAAAGCCATTCTATGGAAGATAAACACTTCTATGATATTGTGGATGAGCTTAATCCTGGTGATGCCCTTGTTCTCAATAATACCCGTGTCCTTCCTGCACGTCTTTATGGTGTTAAGCCAGAAACTCAAGGACATGTAGAGCTTCTCCTTCTTAAAAACACTGAAGGTGATCAATGGGAAACTTTAGCTAAGCCTGCAAAACGGATGCGCATTGGTCAAGAACTTTCTTTTGGCGATGGACGTTTAAAAGCAACAGTTGTTGAAGAATTGGAACATGGCGGACGTATCGTTGAATTTAGTTACGACGGTATCTTCCTTGAAGTTTTAGAAAGTTTAGGCGAAATGCCACTTCCACCTTATATTCATGAAAAACTAGAGGATCAAGAACGTTATCAAACCGTCTTTGCAAAAGAAAACGGATCTGCTGCAGCACCAACCGCCGGCTTACATTACACACCTGAGCTATTAGATAAGATTCGTGCTAAAGGTGTTCATGTTGTGGAACTTACTTTACATGTCGGTTTGGGTACTTTCCGTCCCGTGAGCGTTGATAATATTGAAGAACACCATATGCATAGTGAATTCTATCAATTATCGGAAGAGGCTGCGGCAACACTTCGTGCTGTTAAAGCATCTGGACATCGTGTCATTGCTTGCGGTACAACTTCTATCCGTACATTGGAAACGATTGGAACAAAATTTGATGGAGATATTCAAGCAGATTCTGGCTGGACAGATATATTTATCAAACCTGGCTATCAATGGAAAGTCGTTGATGCTTTCAACACGAACTTCCACTTGCCAAAATCAACACTGGTTATGCTGGTTGCTGCTTTTGCTGGGCAAGAGTTTATCCTTGAAGCTTACCAACATGCAATTGATGAGCACTATCGCTTCTTTAGCTTTGGTGACGCGATGTTCGTAAAATAAATGAGCTTTCTTAATTTAGCACTCACTAAGAATTTTATTTCTGTCCTTTCAGATGGGCAAATTACCGAAAATGAGCAAGCTATTCGTACACATTTTAAAAAATTTTATGTGAGTCCCAATGGCTTTTTAGTGGGGATTACAGGTTTTCACAAGATAAGTGAAGAAATTCTAGTACAACTCCATTATCAACCGCAGCTTATCCCCCTCGAAGCTCAGGAGTTCCTTCTCAGCGCATTGCTCCGTTATAAGGACAAACGCTACGGGCTAACTAAAAAAGTTGCCTACAATGCTGTTATTGCCTTCTTTAACAATGGACAGCCACAAGCAAGAACCTATCATATGGAAGAAGGAAAGCTCTCGACGATGGACTATCTTGGTTCAAGTTTAATTTCCTTTCCTCCTGATGACATTGACTTTGATCCTAATAAGCTGATTAGCACTTATCTAAAAGATGGGCAATCTCTTCTACCTAAGATACAGTTATTGCAGCGTAACGCCCTTTACCGGATTGCAGAAAGCTCAAAGACTGTCAATAAAACGGTCTTCCAAGAAGTAATAAAAAAAGAGACATAGCATTGAGTCTCTTTTTTTATTTTACCCATATCCAAGGGATAATATGCCAATTAAATCCCAATAAGATTGAGAACATAATGATAAACAAGATATAAACAAAATATTCCATACCTTCTTCTACTTTTTTCCAAAATTTTTTCATTTTGTTCATTCCAATTCTTCTTTTAATTTTAGATAAAACCTTGGTCTGTAGCTAGTTCTAACCTGCGGTACTCTCTTGGGAAGAATTGACGTAAATCATCCATGTTATACCCCACTTGAACTTTATTTTCATCTAAAACTATCGGTGAACGAAGCAGATAAGCATTTCGAGATAAATATTCTAGACCTTCGTCCAGATTCATTTCTAGAAGCATGTCTAAACTGCTCTGTGTCTGGGGGTTACTCATGCTCGACCGTTTGGTAATTGTCTCAATTCCTCCATCCATATAGGACAAAATTTTTTGCAAGTCTTGCTTAGAGATTTCACCCATTCTTTTCATATCTACATTTATTTTATACTTTTCAAACCATGACTTTGCTTTTTGGCTAGAACCACAGCCTTGTCTATAGTAAAATTTAATCATACTTTCCTCCCGTATTCTTTAAATAAGAAAATAGGAAGTGACCTATTCTTTTGTACAATGAGACTTTCTCTATAATATTGAATCACTTTATTTCCCATAATAAAAATTATATATCAATTCTATGAGAAAATAAGACAAAGCTTGGTAAATACAAAGCACCTTTCTTTATCTAAAAAACTTTCCAATAATTTGGAAAGCTTTTTATAAATTGTTATTTAGAAAAATAAGGATTGGTTTTAAAAAGAATATCAAGGAGTGCTACACCAACTGCAGCTACAATCACTGCCTTGATAATTGCTCCGAGAATAAAAGGAGCAAAGCCAATACCAAAGGCTGTTCCCCAAGGTGCATCGATAAAGAATTTTAGCCATACGGTACCCAGTACAAGAATCAAAAACTGAGCAAGAAGATTGGTCAGTAAAATAGAGAAAAATTTACGTTCAGTCTTCTTTAAAAAGTACGAAAGGAGGGGAGCTACGAGTACAAAGGAGAATAAAAAGCCACCTGTTGGACCAAATAAAGCACCGATCCCTGATGCTCCTCCGGCATAAACGGGTAAACCAACTGCTCCTAAGACGAGGTAAATCAGTAATGCAAAAAAGCTCTCACGAGGCTGCAACAAGGTTGCAATAAGGCCAATCGCCAAAGTTTGAAGCGTAATGGGTACAATCCCCACAGGAATAGCCAAGGGAGAAAGTACTGCAATAATCGCCGCCCCTAAAGCGATAAGGGTAATAGAATATGTTTTAGAAATTTTCATGAAAAAGTCCTTTTTTGTTTTATAGATAAAATTATATCAGCTTTTATAAAAGAATACAATCTTAAACTTTATGATTTATTAAAAAAACAGCCTTTTCAGCTGTTTTTTAATTTTGATATTCATCCATCATGTCCATAAAGTCATCAAATAAATAACTTGCATCATGTGGGCCGGGTGCCGCATCTGGATGAAATTGTACCGAAAAGGCTGGATAACGTTTGTGGCGTACCCCTTCAATGGACCCATCGTTTATTTCTACATGGGTAACCAAAAGCTCTTCTGGTAAATCCTCTGATGATACGGCATACCCATGATTTTGGCTCGTAAAGTCAATTCGGCCTGTTGCAATTTCTCTGACAGCATGGTTAAAGCCGCGATGGCCAAATTTCATTTTATATGTTGTTGCGCCATTTGCTAGACTAAAGAGTTGGTGTCCCAAACAAATTCCAAAAATCGGAACTTTACCTTGAATCTGTTGAATCATTGTCACCGCTTGAGGAACATCTGTCGGATCTCCAGGACCATTTGTGAGCATGACACCATCTGGGCTCATCTCTAAAATTTCTTCTGCAGTCGTATTATGGGGCACAACAGTAATGTCGCAATGTCTTTTTGATAATTCACGTAGAATTGAATGTTTAAGACCAAAGTCAACAACAACTACTTTTCTTCCTGTATTGGGGGAAGAGTATGCTGTTAAAGTACTGCTTTTTTCCACTTGATTATTAGGTAAAACAGTGGCTTTAAGTTGGCTCATTTGGTGCTCTATTTCATCTTTAGCATTAACCAATGCTGCCTTCATAGTGCCATGTTGACGAATAATTTTCGTCAGAGCCCGTGTATCAATGCCTGAAATCCCAGGGATATTTTTAGCTTCTAAGAATTCATCCAATGACATCTGCATACGCCAGTTTGACGGACGGCGTGCTGCTTCACTCACCACGACTGCCTTACAGCTTGGATGAATTGATTCGTAGTCGTCTCGATTGACGCCGTAATTTCCAACCAATGGATAAGTAAAGGTCAAGATTTGTCCATTATAAGATTGGTCCGTGATGGATTCTTGATAACCGGTCATTCCCGTACTAAAAACAAGTTCTCCAGTGATATCTGTATTGGCACCAATGGCTTGCCCCTCAAAAATGGTTCCATCTTCTAATATTAACAGTCGCTTCATAGATTCCTCCAATAATTCTTCGCTTAGTTGCGCAATACGGCTTCTAAAATAGCCATGCGGGTGTAAACACCGTTGGTCATTTGTTGGACAATACGGCTTTTCGCACATTCTACTAAGCTGTCCGCAATTTCAACATCACGGTTTACTGGTGCAGGATGCATAATAATAGCGGTATCACGCAGTTTTTCGGCACGATCTACGGTTAAACCATAGCGTTCATGGTAATCTTCTTTAGAAATAATATCTCCTGCTGTATGACGCTCATACTGCACACGCAGTAACATATGCACATCAAGTTCTGGCAAGATATCATCCAGATGCGCATAACTACCATAAGCTCCGAATTCTTCTTCCTTGTACCATTTTTCAGGTCCAGTGAAATAGATTTGAGCCCCTAATTTCTGAAGCATCATCATATTTGATTTAGCGACACGAGAATGGGTTAAATCACCTGAGATGGCAATTTTTAAACCTTCAAATTTTCCGAATTCTTCATAAATCGTCATCAAATCCAGCAAACATTGGCTTGGATGTTGTCCACTTCCATCTCCCCCATTTACAATGGCACAATGGATATTGTCTGAATTAATCAACTGATCGTAGTAATGCTCCTCAGAAGAGCGGATTACACAAACTTCAACGCCAAGTGCGTCCAAAGTTAAAATTGTATCGTACAGTGTCTCACCTTTGCTCAGCGCACTTGTCCCAACATCAAACTCAAGTACATCTAAGCCTAATTTACGTTCAGCGATATGGAAAGAGTTATGTGTCCGGGTGCTGTTTTCAAAGAAAAGATTGGAAGTGAAAATTTGGCGATCACTTTCAAATTTTGCTGTTCCCTTTTTAAACTCTGAAGCACGTTTGATCAAAGCCATAACTTCTTCTGTTGACAAAACTTCCATGCTTGTCAAATGTGACAAGCTTACTAAACCATTTGTTACTGACATTATAGGTCTCCTTTACCCTAATCATGCTCTCTCTGTAGCATGATTTTTAAAAATGTGAATGAACGACTGTGATTTGCTCTTTGAAGAGCAAAACTCTATATTAAGCTTCCTCCGGTAAAACCAGATTAAGCACAATACCAATAATTGTTGCAATAGCTACAGATGAAATTTGTAGATTTTGGGTGATGTCAAGAACCATACCTCCGATACCGATAACCAGTACGACACTTGAAATTAACAAGTTACGTTTGATATCAAAGTTGATTTTATTTTCAACAATAATTTTCAAACCACTTGCAGCAATAACTCCGAAGAGGGCGATGGAAGCTCCACCGATAACCGGGCTTGGGATGGAAGTCAGCAAGGCTGTCAATTTCCCGATGAAGCTAACTACTACCGCAAGAACAGCGGCACCGGCAATAACATAGATCGAATGTATCTTCGTAATGGCCATAACACCGATGTTTTCCCCGTATGAAGTTACTGGCGGCGCACCGATAAATGAAGCAATAACTTGTGCTACCCCATCCCCTGCTAAAGTACGGTCAAGGCCTGGCTCTTTAAAATAGTCTTTGCCCGTCAAGGAATTTAAAACCATGATGTGTCCAAAGTGCTCCGTCATTGTAACAAAGGCGATAGGCGCCATCGTCAAGATTGCTGAAGGATAAAAGGCCCACTTATAACTTAAAAACGGAATTTCCATTGTAGGAAGTGAGAGCCAGCTTGCTTGGGAAACATTTGAAAAGTCAACAATGCTTTGACCAGTTACTTTACCAATGATAATGGCTGCGACATATCCGGTAACAATTCCGAGCAAGATCGGAACTACAGAAAGGAAACCCTTGCCGTAGATACTGAAAATAACGATTGCCATGACAGTAATCATGGAAATAGCTAAGAAAGGCAAACTATATCCTGTCATTGCTCCCGGGTTAGTGTACATGGAGTCATTGATAGCTACAGGTGCCAAGGAAAGACCGATAACCATAACGATTGGACCTACAACGATGGGCGGTAAAACTCGGTCAATCCAGCCTTGCCCAGCAAAGCGAACAATAATGGCAACAAGCAAGTATACTAAACCACCGGTTAAAGCACCTTGAGCAATTGCTGGCATTCCACCTTGCTTCATCAGGAGTTGCATTGCCCCGATGTAGGCAAAACTTGAACCCATATAAGCCGGGACCTTAAAACGTGTCACCGACATATGCGCTAAAGTCCCTAAACCAGAACTAAGCAGCGCAATCGCAGGGTCAATACCCACAAGGATAGGAACCAAAACCGTTGAGCCAAACATGGCAAAGAGATGTTGGAATGAAAGGCCAAACCATTGCCCGCCTTTTGGTTTTTCGTCAACTTTTAAAAGAATATCTGTATTACTGGACACGATTAAGCCTCTTCTTTCTTAATTAAGATGCTATCTTCACCGTCAACTTCTGACATGTTGACAATGATTTCTTCACCTTGGGATGTGGGAATATTTTTTCCAACATAATCCGCACGAATCGGCAATTCACGATGCCCACGATCCACTAAGACTGCTAACTGGACACGCGCAGGACGTCCACGGTCAACTAAACCATCAATCGCTGCACGAATCGTACGACCAGTATAGAGCACGTCGTCTACTAAGACAATGTCTTTCCCTGTAATATCAACGTTAATTTCTGTTGTATCTTCTGTCGCTTTCTTATCATCACGGAATGGACGTGTATCAAGTTCGCCTAAAGGCATATCGATATTTTCCAATTGGGCCAAACGCTCTTGGATTCGTTGAGCCAAGTACACACCACGTGTCTTAATTCCGATAAGGACCAGTTTATCCAATTCCTTGTTTCGTTCAATAATTTCATAAGTAATACGTGTAATCGCACGTTTCATTGTGATTTCATCAATGATTTCTTTTTTTGCCATAAAACACTCCAATATAGAAAAATTCCCTAGTCCAAGGGCTAGGGAAGGTATCAGAAAATACTCTATAATATACTTTAATTAAGTTCATTCAAGATTCTGACCTTGCCTGCCTCTCTGGACACACTTAAAGGTTATAGTGATTATAGCAAATCCTTGATTTTTTTGCAAGAATTTACGACAGATCCCCCTTTCAAAATTAAAATAATTATCAATATACAGAATATTTCTATTCTTTGAGTAAATATTTTTGACAAATTAAAAACTTTAATATATTCTTGTACATAAGCTAAAAAACATTTTAACCCAGTAGGAAATAGTTTTCTTGTTCAGAAAGTCGGTGGTTGCTGCGAACCGATCAGGACTATTTGTTGAATTACACTAAAATGAGCGGATAAAAATAATAAATGAAATGATAAAGAAAAACACTCGCTGTTTTAAAAATAAGGTGGTACCGTGGAGAAATTCGCCCTTAGCTTCTTAAGCTGAGGGTGTTTTTTTATTTCAAAAGGAGGAAAGATATGAGCTCACAGAACATAAGTTATTTATCCTGTGGAGGAATTATCCGATATTGTTTAACAAACGTTCATAAACAATTGCAAAACACAAGTTAATCTACAAGGAAAAATATATGAAAAAAATAAAACAACCCAGCATGATGGAAGCCTGTCTCATGCTTACTTTAGTCATCGCAACAATTGCCCTTTCCGTAATCGGCTTTAAGATTGCTCCCAATATTGCCATTTTGTTTGCTATCGGTATTGTCATGATTTACATGTCTGTAAAACGTATGCCCTTCGATGCAATTCATGATGGTATTATCTCTGGAATAAAACCTGGCATCATCCCAATATTTATCTTTATTTTAGTAGGATCCTTAATCGCTGTATGGATTCAAGCTGGAATTATTCCTACTCTTATGGTCCTTGGCTTTGATATTATCAGTGTCAAATGGTTCGTACCTTCAGTCTTCATTGTCTGTGCAATTGTAGGGAGTGCCGTAGGAAGTGCTTTTACCGTGATGTCGACTATCGGTATTGCTTTCTTTGGTATCGGTGCAACGCTCGGACTAAATCCTGCTCTCATCGTTGGGGCGATTGTCTCGGGTGCTGTTTTCGGAGATAAAATGTCTCCACTTTCAGAATCAACAAACCTTACTGCTGCCGTTGTTGATGCGGATTTATTTAAGCATATCAAAAATCTCATGTGGTCAACCCTTCCAGCATTTTTGGTTTCCTTAGTCTTATTTGCCATTTTAGGTGTCAGCAACCAAGCAACGAGTCTAGATAAGATTGCTGAAGTCACAAAAGTTCTACATGCTCATTTTTCAATTTCTGGCTGGGCCTTCATTCCTATCCTCCTTATGTTTATCTGTGCTTGGAAAAAAATCCCTGCCATCCTTACTATTCTTTTAAATATCGGTATCGCTTTAGTAATGATATTTATTCAGAACCCACATACAAAAGTTACTGACCTCGGTTTATTAATTGATTCTGGTTTTAAATCAGCAACAGGAAATCAAGAAATTGACCTCCTACTTTCACGTGGTGGAATTGAAAGCATGATGTCAACAGTATCACTCATCATTCTTACCTTATCTCTTGGCGGTCTCCTCATGAAAACAGGACTTGTTTCGACAGTCATGGACCGGGTTGCACATAAGCTTGCCTCACCAAAGAGTTTGATCACAACGACCTTGTTTACTAGTATCGGTGTAAATATCTTTATTGGTGAGCAATTTCTTTCGATAATTCTTCCTGGAAATGCTTTTAAAGAGGTCTACAAAAAAGCCAATCTTGACCCCGTTGTCTTGGGACGTACGCTTGAGGATGGCGGAACAGTCATCAACTACCTTATTCCTTGGGGAATTGCAGGGAGTTTCGTTGCCAGTACTTTCGGCGTACCAACTCTGACTTACTTACCTTTTGTCTTCTTTAGTTTGTTCTCCCCTGTCTTTTCTCTTATCAGCGCTTTTACTGGCCTTGGGGTTAAAAAGATTTCCAGTATGAAAACAAAAGATGTTGTTTCTACAGCGCAAAGTTTGTAATAAAAAGCCATTAGAGAACTTCTAATGGCTTTTTTTCTTATACAAACACATTTAATATAAGTGCTCCAACGAGCCCAACAATGGCAATTAATGTTTCTAAAAGCGACCATGTTAACAGCGTTTCTTTGACTGTAAGATTGAAATATTCTTTAAACATCCAGAAACCTGCGTCATTGACATGACTAAAGAAAAGTGAGCCTGCTCCTGTAGCGATAACTAACAAAGCCGGATTTGTACCTGTAGCTGCCATTAAAGGTAAAACGAGTCCAGCTGCAGTTAAGGCTGCAACTGTGGCAGAACCCAAAGCTAAACGTAGAACAACAGCAATTAACCAAGCTAAAATCAAGGGTGACAGACGACTACCTTGGAAGATTTGAGCAACTGAGTCACCCACACCACCATCAATAAGGACTTGTTTAAAGGCACCACCACCACCAATAATTAGGAGCATCATGGCAATCTGTTTAATAGAAGCTTCTGCTGATGCCATTAAACGTTTCATTGGAATCTTACGGAAAATACCCATGGTAAAGATAGCGATAAGTAGTGAAAGAAGCATTGCCACATCCGGGCTACCAATAAAAGCAACTATATTATCTAGCGCACTTGGATTTTTTGGTGTTTTGCCTCCATGTGCCACCATCACGTATAAAGTAGAAATGGCCATCAAAAGAACTGGCATAAGTGAGGTAAGCGTTGCTGACAAGAAAGAGGGTGTTTCTTCAAGTCTGAACTCTTTATATTCTCCAACTGTTGACAGATTGCCTTTTCTTGAGAAAGCATCCGGTACCATCTTTTTCGCAAATTTTGTAAAGAGAGGTCCTGCGATGAGAACTGTAGGTACGGCAATAATAAAACCGTAAAGAAGGACTAAGCCCATATTTGCCCCGTAAACACCTGCAATGGCTGTAGGTCCAGGGTGAGGGGGGAGGAAGCCATGGGCCACAGACAGAGCTGCAACCATCGGAATACCCAAATAGAGAATTGGAATAGCGAGTTCTGCAGCAATCGCAAAGATAATTGGAATTAAAAGAACCATACCGACTTCAAAGAAAAGTGCGATTCCAATGATAAAGGAAGCTAAAACAACAGCAAGCTGAATCCTTTTATTCCCAAATTTGTCAATCAGCGTGTGCGCAATACGATAGGCACCGCCGGCATCTGAGACCAAGCGGCCAAGCATGGCTCCAAACCCAAAGATAATTCCTAAATGACCGAGCTGCCCGCCAATCCCTGTTTCGATAGAAGTTGGAATCTTTGCTAAATCAATCCCAAGAAGCATCGCAACAATAAAGGAAACGATAGCCAGAGAGACAAAAGTATTCAACTTAGCTTTCCCAATCAAGAAAAGCAAGATCAATACTCCGACCAAAACGATAAGTAAATCCATAAAAATCTCCTAACTTTTATTTACGCTGATAGTCAGCTATAGCCTTATAACTTTCTTCAAAACTACGGGCCAATTGTACAAAAATAATTGATAATTCTCTATAAGCTTTAAAATTCTTGCTGTTAGGCTTGTAGGTTGCATTAGATCCAATCATTTGCTCAACAACATCCAAATCATCAATCAATCCTAAGGATTTTTCTGCCATTACCACAGCTGCTAAACAGCCTGCTTCCTTGCTTTCTGGCACATTAATTGGTTGTTCAAAAATATCAGCTAAAATTTGTGTCCATAACTCTGAACTGACAAATCCGCCTGTTGCTTGGATTTGCTTTAAATCTCCTGTCACCTCAATCAAACTTAGAGCCACCATGTAAAGATTGAACATTACACCCTCTAAAACTGCGCGGGCCATATGATCTCGATTATGTCCATGGTTTAAGCCAAAGAAGGAGCCTCTGGCATTAGCATCCCAAAGAGGGGCACGTTCACCACCCAAATAAGGATGGAAAAGCAGTCCTTCTGCTCCCGCTTCTATCTGCGCGGCAATCTCAGTAATTTCGTCAAAGTTTAATTCCTCATCGAAAATTTGATCCCTTACCCAACGGAAAACATCGCCACCAGAGTTAACTGGACCTCCAACTACCCAATGTTCTTTGTCCAAAGCATAGGTAAATGTCCGTGCTTTAGCATCGACACGTGGCTTGTCTGTTACCACCCGAATCGCGCCTGAAGTCCCAATAGTAATTGCAGCTACTCCTGGTTTAATGGCATTAACACCAAGATTAGAAAGTGGACCATCTCCTGCGCCCCAGACAAACTTAGTTGTCTCAGGAATGCCCATCTTCTTGGCAAATTCTGAAGGCATTCCCTCTTCAATCTCATAAGGTTCAACGACTTGTGGAAGTTGCTGTTGGGAAACTTTCACTAGTTTTAGAACTTCCTTGTCCCAGTTCAACTCATGAATATTAAAAATTCCTGTTCCAGTTGCGACCGACAAGTCCATCTTGTTCGTTTTAAAGAGACGATAGAAAATATATCCTTTCAAATCAAGATAGTGCGCTGCATTTTCAAAAACTTCTGGGCGTTCACTTGCTAGCCATAAAAGTTTTGAGAGTGGCGCCATCGGATGAATCGGTGTTCCTGTTCGTTGATAAATTTCAAAACCTTGTCCTGAAGACTTCAGTTCATCTGTAAAAGCAACTGCTCGTGTATCTGCCCACGTAATTACTCTTGTCAAAGGTTGCCACTCTTGGTCAAAAGCAATAAGCGAGTGCAGTTGTGTACTGAAAGATACAGCTAAGAGCTCATCTTCCTCTTCTAGATGAATTGAAACCTCACGAATAGTAATCAAAACAGCTTCGAAAATGTCTTCCAGGGATTCTTCTGCCATTCCTGTCGAATCTCGATGAAGTTTATAGCCATGACTGCTACTAGCCACGATTTCTCCGTCTTTCTTAAAGAGAACTGCCTTAGTTGCAGTCGTCCCTAGGTCAAGACCAATCAAATATTCCATTTTTTCTCCTTACTTTTCTACTACTGCATGTCCACCAAAACCATTGCGCAAGGCAGCAACAACTTTTCCTGTCATTGTATCTTCTTGCAAACTACGATTTCGCATCATGAGTGAGAGAGCAATGATTGGGGCAGGGACTTCTAAATCTAGACTTTCTTCCACTGTCCATTTTCCTTCACCCGAAGCTGCAACTTTTCCTGCAATATCTTCTAATTTTGGGTCTTGAGCAAACTGTGCTTCAGCCAACTCCATCAACCAGCTACGAATAACCGATCCATGATTCCATAGTTTTGCTACCGCCTCGTAATCATAATCATAAGGTGAGGCTTCTAAAATTTCAAAACCTTCAGCAATAGCCTGCATCATGCCATATTCAATCCCATTGTGAATCATTTTGAGATAATGACCGCTCCCTAATTTTCCAGTATAGAGATAACCGTTCTCTTGCGCCAAGGCTTTAAATAGTGGTTCAAGAACTTTCCAAGATGCTTCGTCATCTCCACCAATCATAAAGTTCCCGCCAGAGCGTGCACCAGCCATCCCTCCCGAAGTTCCAACATCGAAAAAGTGAATTCCTTTCTTTTTAAGTTCTTCATTTTGCTTCAAGTTGTCTTTATAATTAGAATTTCCGCCATCAATAAGAATGTCACCCGCAGAGAGTTGTTCAGAAAGCTGTTCAATTGTTGAATTTGTCGCTTCTCCGGCTGGCAACATTACCCATACTATTTTAGGACTTGGAAGTTTACTTAAAAGATTTTCCAAGCTATGAGCTGCGGTTATTTTTTCAGAATATTTTTCTGCTTCATGCGCAATCGCTTCATTTTGATCAAAAGCCACCACTTCGATACCATGATCCACAGCATTTTGTACTAAGTTGTAGCCCATTTTTCCAAGACCGATTATTCCAAATTTCATTATATCTACTCTCCTTAAATTATCTGTCAATATTTTGATAACGCTTTCTTTTATTATAAGTAATTCTTTTTCATTTGTCAACAATTTAAATGTAAATGTTTTTCTGTTAAAAGATGCACAAAAAAACCTTACTCTGAGTAAGGTGGTTTGTAATTTATTTAAGTTTAGCAACAAAGGCTTCATAAGGTTTGAGGACAATTTCTTCCACATTATCGATAGCCTCAGGATAGTTATGAATTACTTCCTCTTTTACTTCATATGAGGAAGAAAATTGATTTTTCTTAGTACTGAAATTAGCCACAATTAACCAGTTTTCACCTTTGTAAGATCGAATATAAGCAAAAACTTCTTCCGCTGTATCTTTAAGTAGCTCGAACTTGCCCCAGACGATGATTGGGTTTTCTTTACGTAAAGCAATCAACTTTTGATAAGTGTAAAAGATGGAATTTTCATCCTCTAAGGCTGCCTCTACATTAATTTTTTCATAGTTAGGGTTAATGGCTAACCAAGGATGGCCTGCACTAAATCCAGCTGATTTTTCATTGCTCCATTGCATCGGTGTACGTGCATTGTCACGTCCCTTTGCGTTGATTGAATGAAGAATATCCTCCTTACTGTAACCTTCCTCCAATCTCTCAAAATACATATTTCGACTTTCAATATCATCAATTTGTTCAATATCATTTACAGGTTTATTGGTCATGCCAATTTCTTCTCCTTGATAAATGTACGGAGTTCCTTTCATCATATGTAGGAGAATAGCTAGCATTTTAGCCGATTCTACACGGTATTCTTTATCATTACCCCAACGTGAGACAATCCTTGGCAGATCATGGTTATTCCAAAAGAGTGAATTCCAGCCTTCATTTCCTAATTCTGTTTGCCATTTACTAAAGACCTCCTTTAATTTTGGAATCTCTAGTGGCATCAAATCCCACTTGGTTTTTCCTTCAGCTTCATCTAAACCGATATGTTCAAATTGGAATACCATCGAGAGCTCTTTATTGGCTGGGTTAGAATATTGTTTCGCAATTTCAGGTGTTGCGCCCCAAGTTTCTCCTACAGTCAGCAGATTTTTATCCCCAAAAGTCGCCTGATTCATCTCCTTCAAATAATCGTGTAATTTTGGTCCATTTCCTGTAATACCTTGATTTGGTTGCTTCCCAATCAAATCGATGACATCCATACGGAAACCTCCGATACCTTTATCTATCCAAAAGTTCATCATCTCATAAATGGCTTGGCGGAGTTTTTCATTTTCCCAATTGAGATCCGGTTGCTTCTTGCTGAACAAATGCAAATAGTATTGCTCTACAACTTCATCCCATTGCCAAGCAGGGCCTCCGAAGATTGACTTCAAATCATTAGGCAAACTGCCATCAGATGGTGCATCTCTCCAGATATAATAGTCGTGGTAGTTATTTTCTTTAGATTTTCTTGCTTCAATAAACCATGGATGCTCATCGCTGGTATGATTAACAACTAGATCCATAATAATTTTGATACCACGTTTATCTGCTTCAGAAATAAGCCTTTCCATGTCTCTCATCGTGCCAAATTCGTCCATAATAGACTCATAATCTGAAATATCATAACCATTATCATCATTGGGAGACTGATAAACAGGACTGAGCCAAATACCACCAATACCTAGCTCAGCAAGATAATCTAAACGCGAAATAATACCTTTAATATCGCCTATACCATCTCCATTACTGTCTTGAAAACTTCTCGGATAAATCTGATACATCACAATTTCTTGCCACCAATTTTGTTGATTCATTATTTATTTCCCCTTTTTTCATTTTACGCAAGCGGTTGCTTAAAAATATGATAGCATTTTTAAACAAAATGAGCAACAAAAAGGTAAAGAATATTTTTTATCACGTGAGGTATCATTTCTTCAAAGCTAATAAATGTGCGTATTCTAAATCATATTTTACTAAATCAAGTCCGAAAATTTTTTCTTGCTTTTCTAAATCATAGACAAGAAGATTTTTCCAAGTTAAAATCCAAACTTTGCCGCCTTTATCAAAGTCGACATTAATTAGCATATCTTCTGTAGAATAGTTCTCCATGAGTGATTCATCAAGTGCTAAACGACTGATTTTTTGGCTATCTATGTCGTAGAAACTTATTATCATTGAGGTATCAAAACTGTCATTCGCATGACTAATGGCTAAAGTTTTTTCATCATTGGATACTGCTATTTTGTGAGGTTCATCTTGCCCCAAGCTAACTTCCTTGCGTGCCAAACTGTCTTTATCAAGGATAACCAATTTATCTTGTGGAGTGGGTTCATAAGGATTACTTTTCAAGCGATTCCCTGTATTTGTCAGGTAAAATTTATTTCCTATTAATTTCATATCCAAAAAACCTTCTGAGTTTGCTACAGCAGCACTTGCATTAGTGATTAATCTTTCATCTACCTTCTTTAAAGTCTTTTTATCAAAAGTCACAAGATTATTGTGTGTGTACTTATCGCCCACATTCATCACATTATTCAAAACATAGAGATTTTTCTCATCCGTTGCTGCTGCAGACATCACATTATCAGCCGTATCTGGGAATTTAAATTGCTTTTTTAGTGTTTTCGACTTATCATATTTATGAACCGAACCTCCCTCTGGTTGACTGGTCATAGGGTAGTAAAACTTGCCATCAAATCCCGCTCCCGTGATTGGTCCTTCTGGGTATTCTGCTTTCGATAAGCTGCCTTTTTCAATATCTAAGCTAACGACTGTTTGTGGACCTCTTGGAAAAGGTCCTGGTGTGAAATCTTCAAAAACAAAGAAATGATTATTTTTAGAATCTGGTTGGAGATTATGGGTTGCGGTCTGCTCTCCTAGCTTTACTTTGTCTTCTGAGCGTTTCTTTGCCCCTTTATCTGTCCGCTCAAAACCTACAATCTTTTTATACGACATGATATAAAAGTCAGTTTTTTTACTCGTTTTAAAGGTCTGTTCTCCTTTAGGGAAGCTTCTATAGACTAAAAAGACGGCACCGAGCGAGAGTAAAACAGTAGCTAGGACTCGTAGTATTATTTTTTTCATTATCCGATAGACATCCTTATTTTGCGCGATAAATCAACTGGACTTTATTATTATAAAGCAACTCGGAAGGATGGATAGCACGTGCACCTGGGATATCGTAAGCGGAGGTATTGAGATTAACCTTGGCAACATCCATATAGGCTGCCCAAACCAGCTGCGAACAGTAAAAACTGTTCCTATTATTGGTTCTGTAGAAGTTATAATTATAAGGCTTGCCTACCTGTCTCCCCGCCCAATGACCCGCATGCCAATCTTGTGAGACAGTCGTTGACTTTACACCTGTTTGCCAGACATTATATTTTCCTACTTTTCCACGACCCTCAAAGTTATATTGAAGCTTAACCCCTGTTTTTGGGGAAGATTCTGCAGTAACCCATGATTTTTGTGGCGCTACTATTCCCGCATGCCAGCTCCAGAAATTCCATTGTTTGTCACGGCGATAACGCCATCACGCCAGGTCCATCTGCCATCTCGCGCACGTGTTCGCCCTGTCTTATCCGGAACTACTGGTAAGTTATCGATCTTTTCCATGATCTTATTTTCCTTCATTTCTTGATCAACCATCTTGAGATATATTTCTTCCAGTTCTTTTTCCATTTTTCTTGTTTCTTCGGAATCTGATGAGCGGCTACTCCTTTCTAATTTTTTGACATGTTCTGCCATCCTTGCTTTCAAGTCTTCCAAGGATTCGGCTTGGACTTGGCCCACTCCCCTAAGGTTAATAAAACAAAACTCATCAGTCCGACTGATACTTGTTTTTTATTTTTCATCATAAATTTCCTCTTTTCCAATAATTTTTTCTTTCATCTTAACATAGATTTAACACCTATAATCTTTCTGTTTTATAAAGAAAAATTAAATCAAAGAAATAAATAGAAAGCTCTCGAAATGCTTTAAGCTTTCGCAATCAACACAAAGAAATCTCAATAAAATAGAAAAACTCCTGAACTATTAAGTTCAGAAGTCAATTTCAAATTGCCAAAAGAAATTTTTATCTAAGATCAAAAAAAGTCGCTTAAGCGACTTTTCTGGAGATTTTCTTACAAATCGTTGATGTCGAAGTCTTCACCAAGGAAGTCTGCGAGTGAGAAACCTTCTTGAGTTTCTGGAAGATCGTAGCTTGGTTTAGCTGCTTTACGTGGAGCACGTGGTTTACGGTCACGTTTTTCGCCATCTTCGTTATTACGAGCTGGGCGAGCTGGAGCTTCTTCCAATGCTTTGATTGAAAGTGAGATACGTTCTTCTTCAGGTTTCACGTCGAGAACTTTTACGTTCACAACTTGACCAACTTTAAGTACGTCTTTTGGATTTTCAACACGTTCCCAAGAGATTTGTGAAACGTGAACAAGTCCTTCAACGCCTGGGAAGAGTTCAACGAATGCACCAAAGTCAGTGAGACGTTTAACAGTTCCTTCAACAGTTGAGCCAACTGGTGCTTTTTCTTCAACTTGTTCCCATGGGCCAGCTTGTGTAGCTTTAAGAGAAAGTGAAAGACGACCAGCTTCTTCATCAAGTTTCAAGATTTTAACTTCAACTTTATCACCAGGTTTTACAACGTCTGATGGACGTTTAACACGGTTGTGGCTAAGTTCTGAAACGTGAACAAGTCCGTCAATACCACCAAGGTCAACGAATGCACCGAAGTTAGTAACACGTGAAACAGTACCTTCAACGATATCGCCTTCGTTCAATTGAGCAAAAGCTTCTTTACGCATTTCGATAGTTTCAGCTTCAACTACAGCACGACGGCTAAGGATGAAGCGGTTTTCAGAAGCGTTGATTTCGATAATTTTAGCTTCAATTTCTTGACCAACAAATTTCTTAGTATCTTTAACGAAGTATGTATCAATCATAGACGCTGGGATAAATCCACGAACACCGTTATAGTCTACTGAAAGTCCGCCTTTAACGTCTTTAGTAACTTTAACTGTAAGGATTTCGCCTTCTTTACCTTCAAGTTCAGTCCAAGCTTTACGAGCTTCAAGACGTTTCAATGAAAGAAGGTATACATTTGCACCTTCAGCATCTTTACCAACGATTTGTTTAATAACAAGCAAATCAAGAATATCACCAGGTTTTACGAATGTATTGATATCAGCATCACGGTCGTTTGTGATTTCGCGAAGTGTAAGGACACCTTCAACACCTGTACCAACGATAGCAACTGTTGCTTGCCCGTTTTCGATAGTAAGGATTTCACCCTTTACGACGTCACGTACTTTAACGTCCTCAACGCTGTTTAACAATGTTTCAAATTCATTCATTTGTAAAAAAATTCCTCCAACAATTTGACTGTCTACAGTCTTATGACTTAGTATATCACAACTATGAGAGAAATGAAAGCTTTTTAATACTTTTTTTCTTCTTTTTTATAAAGAATACCTTTAAATAGTCTAAAAGTTTATTTCGACTTGTCTTTACAGTATTTATCGCTAAAAAAATTAAGCCATTACAGCTTAATTTTCGTGATAGAAAACGTTTTCTTTTATTTGCTCTGAAGGGAGTACTGTTTGTGCAAATAAGAGACGATTTTTACTTGTATCACTCGGATCTGCTATATCTGAAACAACAACCGTGCCATCTTCTTGAAGCGTAGGAATTGGTTTTCCTGCTGGATAAAAATATAGTTTTGCCGAATGCCTATTGTCCGTCATAATATAAGGAATTCCGTAGTCATCATAACCACCTTTTATCATATAATATTCACGCTTACCAAAAAGAAATCGTGACCCATCGATTTCGTAATTCACACCACGCTCACTTGCCCATTTACCTTGTATACTTGAGTAATCTCCTTGAGCTATCTGCGCAACGAGTTGATCTGTGGTTCCTTCTTGATCAAAACTTGGTCTCAACCATGGAAGTGTGATATTGTCAGCTAATAGTTTGCTTTGTTCTTTGTAATTTGTACTCCAAATAAATGCGAGGCTCGTTAACAATACTAATGCAAGTAAAACAATATTTCCTTTTCCAATTTTTTTCATATCCGCACCCATAAATAAGTTTTTGATTATAAATAAATTATAACAAATTTAAAATTTAATCAAAAATAAAACGCGGGTTGCCCCACGTTTCTCTTATTTTATTGGTATTGCATAATTTGGCCGTTTTTATAAGCAAAGTCAATCAAGGCACCGCCGAGACATTCATCACCATCATAAAAAACAACGGCTTGTCCTGGAGTGATGGCACGTACAGGTTCATCAAATTTGACAGCAACTTTATCTCCCTTAACAGAGATTGTTACTCCTGTATCTTCTTGACGATAGCGGAACTTGGCTGTACAATGCATTTCAAATTCTTCTGGCATTGGACGAGTAAAGCTCAATTCACTGGCAGTTAAATTATCAGAATACAAATGTTCATGATGGAAACCTTGTCCAACATAGAGTGTATTTGTACTAAGATCTTTCCCTACTACAAACCACGGATCACTTGTTGTTTGACCATGTTGACCGCCAATTCCCAAACCACCACGTTGACCAATGGTATAATACATGAGTCCTGCATGAGTTCCCATTTCTACACCATCTAATGTCATCATTTTCCCTGAAGTTGCAGGAAGATAGTTTGTCAAAAATTCTTTAAAATTCTTTTCACCGATGAAACAGATCCCAGTCGAATCTTTTTTCTTTGCTGTCGCAAGTCCTGCACGTTCAGCAATTGCACGTACTTCCGGTTTTTCCAAATGACCAAGCGGAAACATTGTTTTCTTCAGTTGGGCTTGTGACAATTGACTTAAGAAATAAGTTTGATCTTTATTATTATCCACACCACGAAGCATATGAACTGTGCCATCTTCATCTGTTGTTACACGTGCATAGTGACCTGTTGCTACATAATCAGCTCCAAGTTCCATTGCGTAATCAAGAAAAGCCTTAAACTTAATTTCTTTATTACACATAACATCTGGGTTAGGTGTACGGCCTGCACGATATTCCGCCAAGAAATACTCGAATACACGGTCCCAATATTCTTTTTCAAAGTTGACAGAATAGTAAGGAATACCGATTTGATCCGCTACTGCTGCTACATCTTTGTAGTCTTCTGTAGCAGTACATACACCATTTTCGTCAGTATCATCCCAGTTTTTCATGAAAACACCAACGACATCGTAACCTTGTTCTTTCAGCATTAAAGCTGTAACTGAACTATCGACGCCACCAGACATACCGACAACGACTCTTGTTTTTGAATTATCCATTATTTGTTCACCATCTCTTTCTATTTTTATTAGATTTCCTATTTTTCTTTAGAAAAACAAAAAAGCTTACATTCAGTTGAAGGCTGAAGTAAATAATAGGTAACGATTTATTATACCAGTTTTTTCCAGAAATAAATAGACTGTGAAATGCTATAATAGAAATATGATTGAACACACAGATAATCCTTTAATTTTTAACATGGAAATCAATAAAAATAAATACGCAAACCTTGCTGAAACAAAGCGAGTTTGTCCTTTTTGCGATACACCCAATCTCAAAGATATTTTGGACAGACAAGGGCACAAAATTTGGCTTAAAAACAAATTTCCCACTGTCGAAAATTCTTTGATGACTGTGATTATCGAGTCAGATAAACACCTCGGAGATGTCTCTACCTACTCTGTTCAAGAAAATAGAGAAGTCTTTCGGTTTGCTTTTGAATGTTGGCAGAAGCTATTGGATAATCCCCAATATAAATCAGTACTTATGTTTAAAAACTTTGGCCCCCATTCTGGCGGAACATTACGTCATCCACACATGCAGATTGTTGGCTTGGAAGAGGCAGATGGTTATGAACATATCTCTCCTGAAAATTTTGAAGGTGTAACACTTAAAGAAAATAGTGTCGATATTACAATCTCTACTCGTCCGATTATGGGATTTGTGGAATTTAATGTTATCATTTCCCAACTTGAATATATCGATCATTTGGCTGATAAGGTTCAGCTTATTACACAGTATTTACTGAATGACTATATGAACGGACGCTGTGATTCTTACAATCTTTTTTTCTACAAAATGCCGGACAGCCAGCGTTATATTTGTAAGATTGTACCACGGTTTATCACTTCTCCTTACTACATCGGCTATAAAATACCTCAGGTCAACAAAGACAATCGCTTAGAAGAAATCGCAAAAGAATTAAAAACAAAGCTGGACTAGTCCAGTTTTTCTTTTATAAATAAAAAATTAGGTTATAATAAGTGTATGTTTGATTTTATCAAGAAAAATATTTGGCTAATGCTCGGAAGTTTTATCCTCCCTGCTGGACTACTTGCGGTAGCTTTTGCCTTCCTCGGTATTTATTGGGGAAGTGACACTTCTATCCTCGCTGGTGATGCATATCATCAATATGTTGCTATTCACACGCTTTATCGGGATATTCTTCATAATAGTAACTTAGGCTTTCTCTATACTTTCACGAATGGTTTGGGGCTAAACCTTTATGCTTTCTCTGCTTACTACATGGGAAGTTTCTTCATGCCCCTTACTTATTTTTTCAATGTTCATACTATGCCAGATGCACTTTATCTGATTACACTTTTAAAGTTTGGAACGATTGGTCTCTCAAGTTTTGTTGCATTGAAAAACATGTATAAATCCATCCCCTCTCTTATCACGATGGCATTATCCACATCTTTCACCCTGATGAGCTTCTTAACGAGTCAAGTTGAAATTATCATGTGGCTCGATGTTTTCATCTGGCTTCCTCTCATCATGTGGGGCTTGCACGGACTTCAAGATTTCGGCAAGCGTAAACTGTATTACATCAGCTTAAGCCTTCTATTCATCCAAAATTACTATTTTGGCTTTATGGTTGCAATTTTCTTAGTGTTATATTTTATAGCACGTTCAACATTTACCAAGTGGTCATGGAAAAAGTTTTTTGATTTTGCGATTACTTCTATATTGTCTGCTGTAACAAGTTTAGTTATGCTTCTTCCAATGTATCTTGATTTGAAAGCAAATAATACTCAAGCTGTTTCCCAGATTAATGATTTTTGGACACAAAATTCTGCCGTTTTTGATCTTTTTTCTAAAAACTTTGTGGGAGCCTATGATACAACACAGTATAATGCTGTCCCAATGATTTATTTAGGGCTCATCCCCTTCCTTCTTGCTCTTACTTTCTTCTTCCTTCCTCAAGTGAAATGGCAGACCAAAATAGCTTTTGGTGTCCTACTTGCATTTCTGACTGCCTCTTTTTATCTACAAGTTTTAGATTTGGCGTGGCAAGGGATGCATTCTCCAAACATGTTTTTACATCGTTACGCTTTCCTTTTCTCTCTTCTCATTTTACTTATGGCCTGTGAAGTTCTCACGCGCTTCAAGTCTTTAAAACTCTGGATGACTATAGTACCCTTTGTGCTGCTTTCCCTTGGTTTTATTGCTGCTGCTTTACTCGGGGATTATGCTTATCTCGATACGCTACAGCTTGCTCTGACTCTGCTCTTTGCCTTGGCTTATTTCTTGGTTCTTCTTACCTTCTTTAAAAAATGGCTCCCTTGGAAAGTTTTAGTTGCCATCCTTGCTTTGTTCATGTGTGCAGAAGCAGGTTTAAATGGATACTACCAGCTTGCAGGAGTTAAGAAAGAATGGAATTTTGCAAGCCGAGCTTACTACAATACCCAAACAAAACTCATTCAACCTCTCGTCCAAAATGTAGTCGAACGTTCTGGAGATACCTTTGTGCGTACAGAAAACACGGTCCCCGATACGGCAAATGATGGTATGAAATATAATTATAATGCCTTATCGCAGTTTTCTTCTGTCCGTAATAGTAATTCAAGCCGGGTCTTAGGACTTTTAGGGTTTCATACAGACAGCACCTTCCTTAATCTCCGCTACCCTGAAAACACGTTACTCATGGATTCGCTTCTTTCCATTAATTATAATATCAATCAATTTCAACCTGAGAAATACGGTTTTAAGCAAATAAAACCTTCTTTATTTGAGAATCACAATGCACAATCGGTTGGAATATTTGTAAAAGATGGGTACCAAGATGCAGCTCTGAGCAGTTCAGAAAGAGCAACAATCAGTAATCAAGAAGCCTTTCTCCATCAATTGACGCACAGTAAAGAAAAATATTTCACGCAGATTTACCCAGACTCAGAAAACAGTAACAGTACGATAACCGGTGGTAAAGAACAAGTTACACTGATACGTAAAGTCGAAGAAGACGGCGGCGTTTCAGTGACCTATGAGCTTACCGTACCCGCACATAGTCAAGCCTATCTTGAGTTACCTAATGTAAGCTACATTAATGATAATTCAAAAATGACTACGATTACGATTCATTCAGGAAAAAAAGTTCTTCATTCTTATAATGTCAATAGTAAAGATGTTGGTAACTTTTATAATTTAGGAACTTCTGAAAAGGAAACAAAACTAACAGTGAGTGTTTCCTTCCCAGAAAACTCACAAGTTTCCTTTGGCATAACAAGATTTTGGGCTTTAGATAACACCAAATACCAAGCAGCTATGGATACTCTAAAGCAAACACAGGTGAAAACCGAACAAGTAAAAAACGGACTTCGTTTGACTTATAATAGCAATACCTCTGGTGATCTTTTCCTCACATTACCTTATGATAAAGGTTGGTCAGCCAAACTGGATGGACATTCCGTAACCTTAGATAAAGCACAAGAAGGTTTCATGAAAGTTACTGCCCCTAGAGGTGAACATGTTGTCGAACTTACTTTCTTCCCTCAAGGCTTAAAAGCAGGGATAGCATGTTTTATAGGTGGAATCGCTCTCTTTGCTCTTTATGATTTCTTAAATAGAAAAAAACAGCTTTAAGTGCTGTTTTTTTCTATTTAACTTTAATGCTGGCGAATCAAAGTATTCTTGAAAGAATATTTATCCGCACGATAATAAGAAATATCGTATAAGATAGGTCGAGCGTCTAAAGCAAAAGCCGTGGAGTGTACGCGGAAAACTGGACTGTTCACTTTCACTTCCAGTAACTGAGCAAGTTCCTCTGTAGCCAGAATCGCTTCAATTTCTTGGTGCGAATAGCCAATTTCTATTTTTTCCTCAATAATGGAAAACAAGGATCCAGTCAATTCTTTCTCAGTTGCTCCCGTGATTAATTGTTCTGCAAAATAGAGTTTTTCTAAAGTCATGGGTTCATTATCAAGTAAACGCAATCGCTGTAATTCCACCAGTTCTGCTGTGGTGTTCAGTGCTTTTACAACTTCCTCTGGCACTTTCTCCAATTTTTTAAAATTTAGTAAACGTGTTTGCCCAACTTTTCCCATAGCCTCTGCTGCTTCGGTAAAGGACTTCAAACCCATACCTCCACTTTGAATCTTGGGTTGTTCAATCACATAGGCGCCTTTTCCTTTTTTCTTGATTACAATTTGTTTTGTCATCAAATCTTCCATGGCTTTACGTACGGTTAAGCGACTCACGCCAAACTCCAATGCCAAATCGTATTCGGATGGAAGTTTTTGAGCAGATACATAAGTGCCCTGCTCAATTCTTTTTTCTATTTCTTGAGAAACAACTAAAAACTTTGCTTTGCTTTCTTTTCGTTCAGTATTCATTACCTTTATTTTATCACGCTTATCTTCTTTTTAAAAGTTTCTTATTGACCAAGTCTTTCAATACTTTTCATATAAATTTCTATCATTTGTTTTAAATGTTCAATCTTTATATATTCATTTTCCTTATGGGCAATTCCTTTTTCCCCCGGAAAAGATGGCCCAAAAGCTACAATATTTGGCATTGACCGCGCATAAGTCGCTCCTGTAGTTGTGACGGGTTGACCATTTAATCCTGTCACTTCTTCATAAATATTTGATAAATCTTGTATTTCTTGCTTCATCTTGTCAACGTAGGTTCCGGGCAGACTGCGAATAATTTTGAAACTTGTGTCTGGGTAAAGATTTTCGCTTAAAGCATTAATGACTTGCTCCTCTGTCACAGTTACCGGATAACGAATACTAAGTGACAGATGAATAAGATTATTTTCTCTTTTGATTTTGTATGGCGTAAGTATTAAACGCCCACTTTCTTGGTCCGCAAAAGCAATACCTACTCCTTGACCAAAATGTTTTTCATGAAAACTATGGGTGAGCCATGAGAAATAGTGCCTCACCTCCTTATTTTCTAAATTATTTTGAAGTAAGGCTGCCAAGGCTGTAATTGCATTTTTCCCTAATTCTGGCGCATTGCTTGGCGTCCGCAATCCTTTGGCACTATAAGTTTGACGTCCACCAGAAAGTTGAATGTCATCAGGAACAAAGTCTTTAGCCATTGCACCATGAAAATCGCCCAATGAATCCAATACACCGTGAGCAAATCTTGTCGTCAACTCAAGAGCAACAACACCTCGCTCCCCGTAAACTACTGGAAATTTACAATCTGGTGTAAAACCAAAAAACGGTGCCTTTTCTTCTGACAAATAAAGAGGCACATCTGCTGATCCACTTTCTTCATCAGTTCCAAAAATAATGCGTATTGGTAGACGAGGTTTGAATTTTCTTTCCTTTAATAACTTCAAAGCAAATAGACAGGACAGAATTGGTCCCTTATTGTCTAACACACCTCGCCCATAGAAATAGCCTTCACGCTCCTCAAGCTTAAAGGGAGGCGATAACCAGCCTGGGCCCTCCGCAGCAACCACATCAAGATGTCCAACTACTCCAATATAATCCTCACCTTCCCCTAATTGAGCATAACCCATTGCATCTTTGACGATTTGTATTTCCAGACCATAAGATTGTGCTTTTTCCATGACATAAGCTAAAACTTGACGTGGCTCTGCTCCAAAAGGGGCACCAGCTTCGGCTTCGCCTTTGACACTGGGAATCGCAATTGCTCCTTCCAAAAGGGATACATAGTCCTCCCAATTTTGTTCAATTTCTGTCCTATACATTTTTTACCTCTTTAGAATGCTTTGCTGTTTAAAAAACGAACTGTTTATATGCTTCTCGTGACTTATTATTTTCCTTTGCCTGTAAAACTTTACAAATTGCCTTATAAGATTCATTAAGTCCGACACCACCTTTTTTTGGCATTTTTACAATATCAATTACTTCTTTGTAAGCAGAAATTAAAGCCTGGTTTTCTTCAGACATGGCACAAACTACTTTGAGAGATGTATTTTTTTGTATATCTTGAGCAAGCTCCAATGACATTTTGGAAAACTCAGGGTAGTTAAAGGAAGGTCCGCAAATCACGCCCTCAATATTAAGCCGTTGCAACATCCCTTTTATCTTTCTTTGAACAACATCTGGTGCTTCCCTGTAGGTTTGTTCTCCCATATAAATCGTAACCAGCAAATTTTGTTCATGCTCAGCAAGTAAGGGTTTCAAAGTCACTCCTGGTCCAATCACTTCTTTTGTAGCAGTAAGTGGAACTTTTACATCATCCTTTGTTCCCATTCCCGCTTGAATTTGATTTAAAATCATTACAAGTCTCATTCTATCCTCCTATAGATTATCAAAGCTCAACATTTCCTCTGTAATAGCTTCTAATTCTGCATCAGCAGCTTGTCGTTCTTCATTCATGTATTGTACATCCATAATTTTGATAAAAGGAATGTAGATAAATACACCAATGATAAGCAAAACGAGTTGCAAAAGTGCTCCGGCCCAGTTTGTTGCTAAGAAACCTGAAATAATAATGGGCGTAGTCCAGGGAATCAAAACACCGTTGGTGATTGGCACAAGATGAAGGTTCATCATAATATAAGAAACAATAATATTAAAGGTTGGTACTAAGACAAAAGGAATAAAAATGAGAGGATTAAGTACAATAGGAAGACCAAAAATAATCGGCTCATTTATCCCAAATATGCCTGGAACCAAAGCAAGCTTACCTAACTCCTTAATTCGTTTTGAACGACAAACAATTAGCATTGCAATTAATAAAGAAAGTGTTGATCCAGCACCTCCAAAGGTTGCAAATAAGTCTTGAAATTGAGCATTTACAATATGAGGTGCTCCGGTTCCATTTTTAAAATACTCTACATTTTCAAGAGAGAGCGTCAGCAGGATAGGATTAAAAACCGCACCCACGACTGAACTTCCGTTGACGCCGAAAAACCAGAAAACATGAAGAAAGATATAAGCAATAATCATTGCCCATACTGTATCTCCGAGATGGAGCAGCGGTATTTGTAAAAAGTTAAAAACTAAGTCAAAAGCATTTGTGCCAAAAATGTTCAATACCAAGTTCAGTGCAAAAAATATTAGCATGACAAAAGCACCTGGAATCAAAGCAGCGAAGGAATCTTCAACCATGGGTGGTACACCTTCAGGCATTTTGATTACCCATTTTCTGTTGACAGCAAATTGATAAAGATTAACAGAAACAAAGGCGCAAATAATCCCGATAAAAATCCCTTTTGCTCCGACCCAAGAAAGTGGGAGAGCTGTTAAGGTAGCTGATACCGGATTTGCCATCCCCTCAACTGTTACCTCTCCAGTCACAGAGTATGGCATCAGAAGAAACCAAGACATTAAAGTAACTGCCGCTCCAAAAATGGGGTTAGCCTTAATTTCTTTCGCAAAAGAATAACCTATCCCCACAACTGCAAACACGGCCATGATCGTAAAGGTCGCATCTGCAGGCTTAGTAATCATTTCAGCTAAGGTCGTCCCGGTCTTACTGTTAATAACCATCGTTTCCAAAAAATTAATCCATTGAGGAATAAGGAAATTTGCTAAAAGTAAAAAGAAAGATCCCGCAATCAATAGTGGTGTTGAAACGAGAAAACCATTTCTTATTGCAATAAGATACTTGTTACGTCCTATTTTTTCAGCCAGGGGCAACATAATTTTTTCAAGCTTTGAAAACATCAATTTCTCCTTCTACCTATTCGATAGGTGCTTTAATTCTTGCTTCATAAGCATCTAACCATTCTTGGCTAATGGGCTCGATTTTTGTCTTGTGATTTGCTTCTGGGTGGGCGATAAAGATTCTTGGTTCTTGTTTGTGAGTGGCCACACTAAAAGTAAATTCTACATTAGTTGCAACGCCCCAGTTTCCTTCTTTATCCAGTGCGACAAGTGAAAAAGCTCCTGCTTTACCGTATCTTTCTTTCAATTTATCTTCAAAAGAATACACCGCCTGATCACAAGCCTCTTGGGGCGTATGGCCTTCAGACATGAGACGAACGATTTCATAGGATAAAATTCCTTTCATCAAATCTTCACCAAGTCCTGTTGCTGTAGCCCCTCCAACCTGACTATCCACATAAAAGCCGGAACCTGAGAGTGGTGAATCACCAACCCGGCCAGATTTTTTCATGAAGAGACCAGAACTTGAAGTTCCTGCCACCATTTTTCTACTACTGTCTAAGGCAACCATACCCACCGTATCATGTCCATCATAAGCCGAAAGACCTGTACGTTTCATTTCTTCTAAACGTCTCTCCCATATTTTTTTGGCGCGCTCTGTTAACATTTTTTTCTGCTTAAAGCCTGCTTCAATAGCATATTGTCTTGCGCCTGGACCGACTCGCATACTATTAAATTTTTCCTCAGATAAGGCTTTTGCTACTGCTATTGGATTAGCAATATCAGTAATGCCTGCCACTGCACCAATTTTAAAACTATCTCCATCCATATATGCAGCATCCATTTCTAAAATTCCTGCTTCATTTGGTAGTCCACCATATCCGACAGACTTATAATAAGGATAATCTTCAACCTCTTTTATAGCTTGTTCTAGTGCTTCTCCAGCCTCTCCTCCTTTGCTCAAAAGCTCTTCAGCTTTACAAACCCCATCATGAGCCATTCGCCACGTTGCAATAATTCCCCACATAAATACTCCTTTTTTATTTTATATACAATCTAGTATATACTATTTGCATACATTATAAATTAAACGCTTACATTTGTCAAGGCACAAATAAAAATAGAGAAAGACTCATGCTTCTCTATTTTTATACTATTCTTGATTATAGATGTTTAATGCCTCTAGGAACACATGACCATACTTTTTCAACTTCACTTGACCTACACCGGAAACTTCTAAAAATGTCTCTTCGTCTAAAGGCATAATTCTTGTCATGTCTTTCAATGAAGCATCGGAAAATATCATGAAAGGAGGAACGCCTTCTGACTTGGCAATATCGAGACGTAACGTCCGTAATTCTTCAAATAACTCCAAATTAAATGTACCATTAGCTACAGACTGTTGCTTAGTAGTGCTTAAAGCTGTACGTCGCCAGACTTGCTCTCTACCTTGTAGAACAGCTATCCCACGATCAGAAACCCCAAGTAAGGGGAATTTGCCTGCGGAGACAGCTAAGTAACCTTCCCCCGCTAAAAAATCAATCAGTTCTCCAACTGCTTTTTGCGAATATCCCTCCATTATGCCAAAAGTTGAGAGTTTTTCAAAATTCCAACGTGCTAAGTTTTTATTTTTAGAGCCTACTAAAACTTGTGCGACTGCTGTTTTTCCGAAACGTTGTTCCATCCGAATAACACAAGACATAACTTTTTGTGCATCAAGCGTAACATCTGTACGCTCCCGGTCGTCTAAACAGTTTGAGCACTTATGACAGTCCTCTCCCGCATCACCAAAATACTGTAAAATATAACCCTGCAAGCAAGTTTCTGAGCTTGTATAAGCTTGCATCTGCCTTAGTTTTTCGTATTCTTGCTCCTTATGTTGCTCACTCCCTTCGCCTTGCTCGATCAAGAAGTTTCTGAGACGAACATCATTGGGCGAAAATAATAAGATAGCATCCGAATCAAGTCCATCTCTTCCTGCACGACCTGCTTCTTGATAGTAGGCTTCAATAGTAGCAGGCATCCCATAATGAATTACAAAACGAACATTGCTCTTATTTATCCCCATTCCAAAAGCATTGGTTGCCACCATAATAGGAACTTCATCATAAAGGAAATCTTCTTGGTTTTTTTGGCGCTCTCCCTCAGCTAAACCGGCATGATAACGTTTAGCAGGAAAATTATTTCGGTTTAACCATTCCGTAACTTCTTCTACTTCTTTACGTGTGTTGGCATAGATAATGCCTGATTCGTCAGTATGTTCTTTTAAGTAGGACTTTAAAAAGTCACGTTTATCTTTTCCTTTAACAACTTCAAAGCGTAAGTTTTCGCGTAAAAAACCTGTTTTAACAGTGTTGTCTTCAGAGATTTGTAATAAGTCTTGAATATCTGCAGATACCCGAGGTGTGGCTGTAGCTGTTAGTGCTAAGATTGTTGGTGAAGTAGGCAAATCAGCCAATCGTTTCGCAAAAGTAACATAAGAAGGTCTAAAATCATGTCCCCATTGAGAGATACAGTGTGCTTCATCAATTGCAACCAAATCAATAGGAAGGTGTTGCAAAAAATAGTTAAAAGATTCTAATTCAAACCGTTCAGGCGCAACAAACAAGATTTTAACCTCGCCATTTTCGATCTGTTGCATTCGGAAATAAGCTTCTTGCTCATCTACTGTCGAATTAATAAATGTTGCTGGTATATTTGCAATATTTAGCTGATCCACCTGATCCTTCATCAGGGAAATTAAAGGCGAGACCACAAGAGTAACGCCTTCTTGTAAAAGGGCAGGTAATTGATAGCAAATGGATTTCCCTGCACCTGTCGGCAATATCCCCAGAGTATCTTTTCCCTGTAGAACTTGCTCTATTATTTGTTTTTGACCTTGACGGAAACTTTCATAGCCAAATATTTCCTTGAGTTTTGCTTCTAAATTCATCTTTTCCTATTATACGTTTAATACTAAAAAAATTCACGAACAAAAGTGAGTTTTTTTCTTTTATTTTTAGAGTACCTCAATTTTTTGTTTTAGTTAAAAGTAAGGAATTCAAAATTACGGAAACGCTAGACAAGCTCATTGCTGCTGCAGCAATCATTGGATTGAGTAATCCAAAAGCTGCCAGCGGGATACCAATAATATTGTAAATGAAGGCCCAAAAATAATTTTGTTTGATTTTACTTAAGGTTTTTCGAGAGATCTTAAAGAGATCGAGTAATTTATGGATTTTACCACCCATAATGGTCACATCTCCTGCTTCCATCGCAATATCTGAGCCTGTTGCCATGGCAACACCCACAGTACTACTTGCTAATGCAATAGCATCGTTTATTCCGTCGCCTACCATAATGGAATCTGAAGTTTCTTGGACAATTTTAGCTTTGTCTTCAGGTGATAGATTACTTTTTACTTCATCCAAATTGACAATTTCTTGGATTTTTTTAGCAGAATCTTCATTGTCCCCTGTCAACATCACAGTTTTAATGCCGGCTTTTTTCAGTGCAGCTACGGTCTGCACACTTTCTTGCTTAATTGAAGATTTAAAGGTTGCTGTAGCTATATGGCTTACATCATCCGCAAGATAAATAACAGTATCTGTGCTTGATGTGACATCGTACCCGTGCTCTTCCATAAGTTTTGCATTTCCTGCATAATATTGACGGCCATTTATTTCTCCTGAAAGTCCACGACCAGCAATTTCTTTAAGGTTTTCTACGGGGTAGATTTCCTCAGTTTTTACGGCTTGAGCTAACGGATGGTGCGAATGACTTTCTAAACTTGCTAAAATTTTAAATGATTCATCGTTGCCCTCAAATTGAGACAACTCAAATTCACCTGTCGTAATCGTCCCTGTCTTATCAAAGAAAACTGTTGTCACGCTATTTGTCAGTTCTAAAGCATTGGCATTTTTCAACAGCAAGCCATTCTTAGCAGCAAGTCCTGTTCCTGAAATAATTGCGGTTGGTGTCGCTAAACCAAGCGCACATGGGCAAGCAATAACCAATGTTGCCACAGCATGCATAATGGCAGTCAATAATGTCCCAGTAATAGCCCATGTTGCTACAAAAGTCACAAGTGAAATGACCAAAACAATTGGAACAAAGACATTTGAGATTTTATCCGCGAATTTTTGAATATCAGGTTTTGAGGCTTGCGCTTCTTCCATCATTTCAACCATCCGAGAAATAGTCGAATCGTTAACATCTCGAACAACAACAGCTTTAATGGAACCGTCTAAATTCACAGCCCCTTCAAATAGTGTATCATCGTCTGCTTTGACAACAGGTAAAGATTCGCCAGTCAAGTGACTTTCGTCAAAAGATGCTTTACCTTTAAGGATCATTGCATCCAAAGGTACCTTCTCTCCCGGATAAATTTGAATAACATCCCCGATTTGGACTTCTTCAAGCGGGCGCTCACCTTCTTCTGTGTGAACCATTTTAACCCTACTACTCATCAAGCTCGTGATTGCCTGACTTGTTTTTTCTTTAGCATTGTGCTCAAGTACTTTTCCTAAAACAACCAAGGTAATAATAACCATAGCTGATTCAAAATTCAAAGCATTGTCTTGTCCTAAAAATACCGCTAAAATTAAACTCGAAAAATATGCAACGCTAGTTCCAAGTGCTACTAGAACATCCATATTTGCATTTCCATTTTTCAATGCATGATAAGCGCCGACGTAAAAGCGCCAACCGATAATAAACTGAACAGGTGTTGCGAGAATAAGTTGTAAAACAGGAGTGTGTAGAAACATCAAATAGTGTGTGCCAAATACTCCTTCAAACATAGCAAGTACTAAAGGCAGAGTCAAAATTACTGACACGATCAATGACAATCGTAAATTACGATTCCTTCTACGCGCTTGAGCTGCAATTTTTTCTTGATGTGCTTTATCGTTTACAATAGCACCATAGCCCACCTTTTCAACTATATTGATCACATCTTGATCACTAATGCTATCATCAAAAATGACTTTTGCTTTTTCGGTTGCCAAGTTAACTGTTGCTTCTTGGATTTTATTCGAGTTATTCAATGCTTTGGATACGGTATTCACACAGTTTGCACAGGTCATACCCGTGATGACAAAGTTTTGACTTCTCATTTTCTACTCCTTCATTAAATTTACAAATGTAAACATTGTGTTCCAGAGAAAACTGCCCCTAAGGACAGCCTTCTTATTTTACTAATTCGTAGCCAGCTTCTTTAACAGCCATTGCTAAATCTTCTACGGGTGTTGTCGCTGCATCGAATTTCACAAGTGCTTCATTCTTTTTTAAAGAGACTTTTGCGGATTTTACACCATTAAGCCCTTCGAGTGCTGAAGTCACATGCATTGCACAGTGATCACAAGTCATACCTTTGATTACGAATTTTTCTTTTTCCATTATCTCTCCTCCATATTAGCTGACGTGTTGGCAGCTGCAAGAATTAAAATTTTCTAAACAAGTACAAGTTGTTTCTTGAACTGTTTCTTTATTTTTTAACGCTTCTTGCAAACTTGCTACATCTTCTGAAGTCAAGTTTGACAAGGCGATCATATCGGCTAAGAGCTTCACTTGTTTTGTTTCACAAACTTTTTCAAGTAAAGACTGTCCCATCATTTGAATAGCTGTACATTCTGCCATTAAAGGGCGATAAACAAACTTACGACCTTCTTTTTCAGTACTTAGCATTCCCTTTTTCACGAGGCGCCCCAGCAAAGTTTTAACTGTTGCTAGAGACCAATCCAAATCGGGCGAAATTTGACAAGAAATCTCATCAACTCGTGCTTCGCCGAGCGACCATATAACACGCATAACAATCAATTCTGCATTTGATATATTAAATTCTGTTTCGTTCATTGGCGCTCCTTACTTTATTTTTACTACAACTACAGTTTACAACTGTAAACTATAAATGTCAAGTCACAACTCTGTATTATAAATAAAAAAACCCTTTAAGGCAAGTATAGACTTTCAAAAAGGGTCGTTTATTTTCAATATTATTATTTTCCGTCACCAAAGATGCGTTCCATAATTTCACGTCCTGTTGGCGTTGCAGCAAGCCCACCTTCACCAGTTTCACGGTGAGCAGAGGGCAGTGAGCGTCCTACATTGTACATACATGTGATCACTTCATCAACAGGTATAACTGTTTTAACACCAGCTAAAGCCATATCGGCGGAAATCATCGCCTGAGAAGCCCCCATAGCGTTACGATGGACACAAGGAATTTCTACTAAACCTGCGACAGGGTCACAAATCAGGCCCAGCATATTTTGGAGTGTCAAGGCTAAAGCTATTCCGGCTTGCTCGCCCGTACCTCCAGCCATGATAACCAAAGCGGCTGCGGACATGGCCGATGCCGACCCAACTTCTGCTTGACATCCTCCTTCAGCACCTGCAATCGTTGCATTGTTTGCGATTGCTAAACCAAAAGCACCAGCTGTAAAGATAAATTCTACCTGCTGCTCATGTGTAAGCCCTAACTTCTTCGTTGCTGCAGAGAGCACACCAGGTAGACATCCAGCTGACCCAGCTGTCGGTGTCGCACAGATGAGTCCCATCTGAGCATTGACTTCATTTACAGCTACGCCATCACGCGCTGCTCCTAAAATAACATCACCTGATATCGCTTTTCCTGATTTAATGTATTCATCCATCTTCTTGGCATCGCCACCTGTAAGTCCTGTTGTTGACTTATTCCCAAGTAGTCCTTCCTCAATTGATGACATCATTGTCGCCAAGTTATGTTCCATCATCTCAATGATTTGTTCACGGCTCGCACCGGTTTGTTCTATTTCTTCTGCAATCATCAATTCAGCAATTGATGGATATGCTTTTGCATCTTCAAGCAGTTCTTGTACATTTGAAAACATAATTACCCCTTATTTAAAGAAATTTACAGCAGAAAGTTTCGGAATGTGTTTCATTTCCTCAAAAGCTTCTTCGACATCGAAACTGTCTACTTCCATAATCATGATTGCTTTTTCACCTTTAGCTTCACGTGTCAAATTCATTTGTGCCACGTTAATATCATGCTTTTCAAAAATAGCTCCGAGACGCGCCAAAATACCTGGTGCATCTTGATGGACAATAACAAAAGTTGGCATCCCTGCTGAAATAGAAATATCGAAACCATTGAGTTCGGTCACTTGAATCAAGCCCCCGCCAATAGAAATCCCTGTGACGCTCATGTCACGGTCCCCTTTTTTCAAAATCAGACGCGCTGTGTTAGGATGGTCTGCCTTATCTTCTGGATGAGGCACATATGTCACTTCCATCCCTTCTTCGTGAGCAATGCGCGGTGCATCTCGTAAGCGAGGATCATCAGGATCCATACCTAAAACACCAGCAACCAAAGCAACATCTGTTCCATGTCCACGATAAGTTTTGGCAAAACTCTCATACAAATGAATCTCAACCTTCTCGGGCAATTCGCCAAAAATTGAACGAATAATCTTTCCTATACGGGCAGCACCGGCAGTGTGAGAACTACTGGGACCAACCATTACAGGACCAATAATGTCAAATACACTTTTGTAACGTAAATTTTCCATATTTCCTCCGCAACTTTGCTCAGCAAAGCTTTTCGTTCGAATTTTTTATATTCCAACGAAACAATTTATTCTTAAAATCATTATAACACTAATACGCTTTCATATCTATATAAAACTGGGGCTGTAGCAAAAAGATAAGTTTGCTAATTTTCCCATTTTACGTGGACTTTTCAGACTATTCTTTAATGATTAAAAATGCAAAAAGGACATTTTTTTCTCAATTCTCGCCGATAGTTTGTGATATAATAAACTTTAGAAAAATAGAAAGAGAGATTTCAATGAAATTCAATCACAAACCTCTGAATCTTTATGTAAATTTCAAAGAATCTGCTGAAAAGTTCCCCAAAAGTCGTTTTATTTTCGATAAAAAGTTAAACGCTTTCCCGGAATTAGAGCTTGAAACAAATTATCAAAGCGTTCACGAAGCAGTCTTGCAAAAAGCTTATAATTTGTCAGCCTTGGGAATAAAAAAAGAAGACAAGGTCATTATTTTTAAATCAAGTGCTTTTGACACTTATCTTCTTGCCGTTGCTGTGTCCTATCTGGGTGCTGTGCCTGCAATGATTTCCCATCACTTTTCTACACCAGTAATGGATACTCTTGCTGCACGCCTTGAAACTCCTTGGCTCATTTTTGATGAAGATACAGATGCTGTCGTTCAGGAATTAAAAAATGTAAACGAAGATCACAAACTCTTTGTTTCTGACTTTGCTTCAATCACTAATAGTCCTGAGGTAAGCAATCAACAATTAGCTACGGATGAGATTGCTTATCTCACACATACCTCAGGTACTACTGGAATTCCGAAACTGATTGCACACTCAGCTCAATCTATGGGCTGGCGTTGGGTCTTGCAACGTACAGTAATGGATTGGATGCCAGACAAATCTTCACTGTTGGCATTCCATATTTCACCTGTTCATTCCCGCTTTAACATTGGTATATCATCAGCCATGACCTTCGGCTTTGATCTTATGCCACTTTCTAATTTAGAAAAAAATACTGTGCTTAGCATGTTTGAAAAATATCGCCCTACAGCTTTCGAAACACACCCAAACCATTTTGTTCGCCTAGCAAATGTTGTAAAAGAAACACCCGAGGCCTTTGCTTCTATTCGCTATCTCCACTCTACTTTTGATGCAATTAACAAAGATACAATGCATACTTTCCTTGCGGCTTCTAAAGAGGAAAATCCTGTTTTCTTGCAAATCTACGGTCAGTCTGAATGCGGTCCAATGATTTGGAAAAAACACCGCCTTAGTACCTTACCAAATACAAATGCTCGTGAAATGGGCATCGGCATGCCTGGACTTTCCCAAGCGCGCGTAACAGATGCTGACGGAAATGTTGTTCCTGCTGGTACACCTGGTCATATTCATTTCCTCTCTAAAGGGCGTGCTCTTACTTACTATAAAGAGGATAGTCGTTTTGCTGAAGAAGTTTATGGTGACTGGTGGGATACAGGCGACTGGGGGATTATGGATGAAGACGGTGTGCTCTTCCTCTATGATCGTCAAGTTGATCTTATTGACAAAGTGGAGTCAAACTTAGCCATTGAAGATCTCCTCCTCGATCAACACGACTTTCTTGACGAAGTAATAATTATCCGCGATGCTTCTGGACATCCTCAACCTATTTTGGCGCTTGCCGAAGGTAAAGAAATGGACTGGAAAGCTTGGTGGTCTTCTATCATTGACATGCCATTCCTAAATGAGCCGCTTCTCATGGACTATGATGCGATACCTCGTACAGCCACAATGAAAGTTCAAAGATTAGCTCTTGAGCGTGAACTTGCAGCAGCTAAAAAATAAATATCATATACAAAAAGGTAGTTCCCAAGAGGAAACTACCTTTTTTAAATTATTTTGCTACTGCTTGCCACAGAAGCGATAAAAGGAGAGAGAAAGCATAAGAGCTATTAAATAAAACCATATTTTTTAAAGAATAAACAAAGCTATGAGGCGCAGGAACTTCTGCTGCATGGTGTTTCAAGTTCTTCTGAATTATCGGAAAGGAAAGAACAGTCAATAATGTTGGCCATTCAAAAATTCCAATGAAAAAACCTAAAATAATGAAGAAATATGCACTGTACATAAGCAGTTGAAAAAGCTGAATACCTTGTTTACGTCCAATATAATAAACTAAAGTATAACGATGGTTTTTAATATCTGTATCCAAATCACGCAAGTTGTTAGCCAGCATAATATTTGCAATCGTAAAGACTAACGGTAAACTCGCAATTACCATTGCTATAGCACCAACTATATCTCCAGAAAGCGCAAAAGAGTTTGCCGCAAAGTTGAGATCAAGTTTAAAAATAGGATTTTCTGCACTATTGATGAGAATCACCATTGCAAAGATTCCAAATCCCATTGTTCCACCGGAAAAGATTTCACCCAATGGCATACGAGAAAGAGGTATCGGACCATAAGTATAAAAAACGCCGATAAAGAAGACGATGCCTCCCAGCACCAAAAAGAGCCAGCCCGTAAAATAAGCCAAAAGGAAACCCAAACCCAGGCTGACAAGAACCATGAATACTATCAAATTTCTAACAAAATGTGGTGACAGATTAGCTTTACCAATAATATTTTCTTGTTTTTGATAAATTTCATCTTTAGCTTTTTGAAAATCTTGATAATTGTTAATCGCTGTTACCGTCATATCAAAAATAAGCATAGCCAATAAAAAAAGAAACGATAGGCCAGCGTTAAATGTTTTAAAATAACTCAGACTGAAAAGTAAGCCAATAATATAAGGAAATATACTGGCAATTTTGGTTTTAATTTCAACAAGTTCTAAAAATGTTTTAAATGTCATAAAGCGTTTGGGATATCCTTCACTATATTTTCTTTGGTTTTCAAACAATCAAACTTCCTAGATGTTTAATTCTTCTTAGGATGCTCATCTTTTCCAGACAGCATGAACACTCTATATTATAGCTGATAAATACTCCAGAATCAATTTCCGAAGGAATTTATCAGAAATAAAAAATAGCTCTAATGAGCTATTTTTTAATTAACGTCCTTTATAAATTGAACGAGATTTACCATACCATACTTGGGTAAGTATTTTTTGAATCCAAGGTTGAACCCATTTATCTAAACCAAATGCGCGGCCTGAACCGTTCATTAAGGCAATTGCTACTGGAATAAACCAGATGTTTACCCAGAAGAACATACCAGATAGTGCGAACATCACTGTCAATGCTGCAGTTACAGCTGATGCAATCCAAGTAAAGAGACCAAAGATAATAGCAAGAGCAAGTAAAACTTCAACGATAGACATGAATTTTTGCATGAACAATGCAACATCACGATTTGGAATCATGAACTTAAAGATAGGTTCCATCCAATGTGGTACTTTTTCAAGTACTGGCATTGGCTCTGTACCATAAGCATATGAGAGACCCCATTCTGTCGCTTTGTGTGCAGCTTCTGCTCCACCACTAGCAGCAGCGCCAGTTGCACCAGCAGCATCTGCAGCTTTAGTTGCAGCTTCACCTGTTGCGCCAGCAGCAGCATCTGCATGTTTAGGTACTTCTTGCAACCAAGCAAATGGGAATTTAAGATCGTCTGTGAACCAAGAACCTTTACCAAACCAAGTTGTAGGATTAAAGAGTTGACCTTCACCAACAATTTTCTTCATTGCTTCTGTCAACCAAACAAGACCATAGAAGATACGAAGTGGCACAGCCCAGAGTACGTTACCTAAACGTGAAGTGTGACCACGCATGAAGTTACGATCATCTTTTGTACGGAAAACTTCATCCAAAGCATAACGCCAGAAATAATGAGCGGAACGGATTTGCAATGTGTAGATAAAGTAAACAATGTTTTTCATCAACATTGCCCAGAAACCTGTCAAACGCATGCTTCCGACTTTAGCAACACCCCAAGTTGAACCGATAGAAACCATTGTTCCTTGGTATTTGCTTTCGTGTTTATGTTTGCTTCCACCGTTAATATCTGCGATGATATTTGAAGCTGCTGTGTGTGCTGTTTGCTCTGCCGCTTCAACGATTTGTGGTGTTGGACGACCTGTATCAGGTTCGATATAACCTGAAACGTCTCCGGCTACATAGATACCTTTATCTTCAAATCCAACTGCTTCCATAAATTCATTGGCTTGGAGACGATGTCCACGTTCTGTTTCGTTAAGATTAGTCTGTGCTGCTGTATTCCCTTGAACACCTGTAGTCCAAATCAATGTGTGTGTTGGGATTTCTTTTGAAACTTTTTCTTCGTCTCGTCCACCAACATTTACTTTGATGTGATCTTCTGCAACTTCAACGATACCGTGATTTGTCAATACATTGACATTTTTCTTTTCAAGATATGCGTGTGCACGGTCTGCTTGCTTGCGGTCCAATGTGTTCAAGATTGTTGGCATCATTTCAACAACGTTGATTGTGATTTCTTCCTCAGGAATTTTCCAATCTGTTGAAACCTTCTTACGCCAGTCAATCAATTCACCAGCCATTTCAATCCCTGTGAAACCTGAGCCTGCAACAGAGATAGTCAAAAGTGCACGGCGTTTTTCATCGTCAACTTCTGTTGAACCATATTGAACAACAGTTTCAAGTTGACGTTTGATACGCATAGCATCTTCGAGTGACCAAAGAGTAAAACCGTGTTCTTTAACACCAGGTACCCCAAAGTCGTTAGGTTCACCACCAAGAGCAACTACAACATAGTCATAGTCGTAGCTTCCTTGTTCAGTGATAACCTTTTTGTTATCTTTATCAAGACTGACAACAGCATCAGTTACAAGGCTCACATTTTTACGTTTTCCCAAAAGTTTTTGGAAGTCATATTGAACTGTTGTGAATGGCACACGTCCTGCTGCAACTTCATGAAGTTGCGTCATAGATGTATGATAACTGTGTTTGTCAATCAAAGTGATGTCAGCATTCGCTTTAAGCTTTTTCGAAAGCTCACGTGTTGCATGAACCCCAGCAACACCACCACCGATGACTACGATTTTTTTCTTAGTCATTTAAAATCGGTCTCCTACTAGTAATATAATAATGAAAAAAATTTCCATCTAACATTATATCGCTTTCATGCTGCTTTGTAAAGTCCGACATTGTGCTTCTACTAAGTAAGCGGACAAATAAAAGTTAGTTGACGAATTTATACATACCCTATCCTCTTTTTAAAGTCAAAATTAAAAATTTTATAAGAGTACCTAGCTTCTTTTTTTCAAGCTGAATTGCTGCATATCCCCCTAGCTATGTAGTACAATTATTTTATGAAGCTTACATTTGATGATACTATCACCAAGCGCCTATTAGCGCTTATTGAAGATGATCCTGCTGACTTTGTCTTAGACTTTGATCATACTTTAAGTAATGAGACACTCCCAAGCAGCTGTTGTGGCATTACACGTTATCGTATTGTTGCCGTTAATAAAGGAGAAGTTCCTAAAGTTTTTGATGGGAAAATCAGCTCACCTTTAGGTGATTTTTACTGCAAGGCTTGGGGGATGATGTATTTTGATGAAAATATGCGTGTCCGTGTTACGGCCAATCATTTGATTGAGATTATGGGCGATGGCGAAAAGATAGCCCCACATATTGAAATTGTTGACTATCGTCACCAATAAATAGTTATCCTATTTTTGTCCAAACTACAGAAATTTTCTGTGGTTTTTTCTTAAAATAATTGACAGAGTTTTCTAATGATATTACAATAAAAGGAACTACTTTATATCAAGTTACCCGAAAGGACATCTCGCCCATGGGAAAAATAAAAATCAACTGGAACCTTTGGCTTAACGGACTACTTTTTTTCGTTGTGCTTTTCTTACTTTTTAATGTCATTTCAAACATTACCCCGATTACAAAAAGCATTGGCAATTTTTTACAAATTCTCTCTCCTTTGTTTCTCGGAGCAATCGTTGCATACTTTTTAGATAAACCTATTCATAAACTTAGCTTGCTTTTTAGACGTTTGAATGTAAAATTTATCCAACATCATGCAAGAAAATTTAGTATTTTTGTCACTTATATGATTTTCTTACTTCTCCTCTTTTTTGTTATTTATTATCTCTTTCCCATTGTGGTTCGTAACTTACTCGAGTTTCTACGCTTATTACCTACGATTTACCAAAACATTTATCAATGGCTCAGCAGTAATCAATTTCAAGAGTTAGATAATTTTTTACAAATCGAAGACTCTATTCGCTCTTTTGTCAATGCGTTTAGTGCACAGGACGCCGCACGCTACATTACCAGCGGCATTGAATCTCTGAGTACCTTTACTTTCACACTTGCTTCACAGCTTTTCCGTATTGTTGTTGGCATTATCATTTCAATTTATCTTTTGTTATATAAAGAAAGTATCTTACAGATTCTCTCCCGCTTTGGGAAGATTTCTGCTAAGCAGGAGCATCTCCAAGCAATAAAATATTATCTTCGCCAAACAGATATTATCTTCTATAAATTTATTTCCACACAATTCATTGATGCATGCATCATGTGGATTTCATCCACGTTCTTACTATTTATCCTCCACATAACGGGCGTTGCTCATAATCCCTTCTCAGTGGCCTTAGGTTTGCTTATTGGTATTTGCAACATGATTCCTTATTTTGGTTCAATCTTTGCTTCAATTGTCGCAATGATTATCGCTTTTTTTACCGGCGGTTGGGAAGCAGGGCTTGTTACGATTATTATGCTCATCATCCTTCAGCAAATTGATGGAAATATCATCGGACCAAAACTAATGAGTGGTGCTTTGAATGTTAACCCCATTATCGTTATTATCTCTATCTCGATTGGCGGTGCTTATTTTGGTATATTAGGCATGTTCGTCGCTGTACCTGTCGCAGCCTTACTTAAAATTATTTTTATGGAGTATTTAGAGGCTAAGGAAAGTAAACTTTCTCTCACTCCTCACAAAAAATAAAAAAGAGTTATTTCTAACTCTTTTTTTCTTGGACTTTTTGAATAAAATTAAGGAGTTTTTGGTTAAAAGCCTCAATATTTTCCACATGAAGAATATGACCACAATCTTCAAAAATACTTACCTCTGATTGTGCGTTATGTTGTAGGTTCCGTGCTGCCTGAGCATGTTCTGGGGGAAAAATAGGCGAACACCCACCAGCAAAGAACAAATGGGGAACCGTTTCGCGCATAAGATTCTGACGCCAATCTTGCGTAATCACATTTTGAAGCAAGGCTTGGTGCTTTTGAAAATTAAAGGGCAACATCCCTTTACCTAACACACGTTTTACTTGATCTGTCAATTGACGATGAGTTAATTTTGTGCGCGGAAAATCTTTAATAAAATCAGATAATTCACCAAGAGTTTTACCTGTTTGTCCATCTAACCAGTCCGGTGCTCTCATAAATGTAGGTGCTTGATCCTCTGTTACGATTGCTGTTAACTTTCCGTCTGTAAAAAGCTCTTCATATGCCATAATGGTCGCTGCTCCCATCGAGTGTCCAACCAATACAGGTCGAGAAAGTTGCAGAGCATTCATCAACTCTTCTAAATCAGTCGCCAAACGATGTAAGGTCATCCCATAATCTACTTCTTGGCTTTGTCCATGACTCCGGTGATCATAAGTGACTACACGATAACCTGCAGCAACAAAATAATCGACTTGAAAAGCCCAAGTAACTTCACTCGCAGAATAGCCGTTAATAAAAACGATTGCTTGATTTTCTGTTGCTCCATAGCTATGATAATTGATCTGAACTCCATCATTTGTTGTATAAAAAGGCATTGTTTCTTCTTTCTATTGCTCAATCTTTTACTGTACATATCTGACAGCAAAAACTATTCATATTGTAGCAAAAAAGACGAGGAAATCCTGATTTTTTGCTTTAATGTTTGGTGAGGAATAGAAAAAGAGCGAAATTTGCTCGCTCTTTTTAGATTATTTAACAACAATATTTACCAATTTATTCGGAATCGCAATAACTTTAACGATATTTCCTTCCACTTCGACTGCTTCTAAAGCTACTTTTTCAAGTTGGTCTTTTGGTAAATCTTTTTCAATCATGACTTTAGCTTTTAACTTACCGTTGATTTGAACGACAATTTCTATTTCATCTTCAACAAGTTTGCTTTCATCAAATGATGGCCACGCAACATACGAAATACCTGCTTCATTACCGAGTTCAACCCAAAGTTCTTCTGCAAGGTGAGGTGCAAACGGAGCTAAAAGTTGAACAAAGCCTTTCGCATATTCAAGCGGTAATGTTTTAGACTTATTGGCTGCATTTACAAAGATCATCAATTGAGAAATTGCTGTATTAAACAACATGTGATCCAAGCGCTCGGTAACGTTTTTAACTGTTTCATTATAAACTTTATCTAGGCTACCATCATTTTCTTCAGTGATTGTGCTATTGCTGAGCAAACGAACCACACGATCCAAGAATTTACGTGCACCTTCCAGTCCTTCTTCTGACCAAGGAATACTTGCATCTAAAGGTCCCATGAACATTTCATAAACACGTAAAGTATCGGCTCCGTAACGTTTAACGACATCATCGGGATTAACCACATTTTTCAATGATTTAGACATTTTAGCTGGAGCTTGCTCAAGCTCTTCGCCAGTCTCAACATTGTAATAAGAGCCATCACGTTTTTCAACCTTATCTGTAGCAACCAAAGCACCGCGACTATCGCGATAAGAAGTTCCCAAAATCATCCCTTGATTGAAAAGTTTTTGGAAGGGTTCATTTGTTGGAACAACACCCAAGTCAAAGAGAACTTTATGCCAAAATCTTGCATAGAGAAGGTGAAGAACCGCATGTTCGGCTCCGCCGACATAAATATCAACAGGAAGCCATTCTTTAATCAGCTCTGGATCAGCAATAGCTTGGCTATTTTTAGGGTCAATGTAGCGCAAGTAATACCATGACGAACCGGCCCATTGTGGCATTGTATTTGTTTCACGACGACCTTTTACACCATCTTCGCGTGTCACAGTCAGCCAATCTGTTAAATTCGCCAAAGGTGATTCACCAGTACCTGACGGTTTAATATTTGAAGTTTTTGGTAAAACTAATGGCAGTTCTTCTTCTGGAACAGCAGTAGTTGTGCCATCTTCCCAATGAATAATTGGGATTGGCTCGCCCCAATAACGTTGACGACTAAAGAGCCAGTCACGTAGACGATAAGTCACTTTACGAGAGCCGATACCTTTTTCTTCCAGATAAGCGACCATTTTTTCAATCGCTTCTTCCTTTTCCATACCATTCAAGAAATCAGAATTTATAATTTTTCCACCTTCTGTATGGCAGGCTTCTTGAACATTTCCACCATCAAAAACAGGAACGATTTCTAAGTCATAGACCTTAGCGAATTCCCAATCTCGTTCATCATGTCCAGGTACTGCCATAACGGCACCATGTCCATAGCTTGCAAGAACGTAATCAGCGATCCAGATAGGCATTTTCTTGCCACTTACTGGATTAATTGCGTATGCACCTGTCCAAACACCTGTTTTATCCTTTGCCAAGTCTGTACGAGCCAAATCTGACTTAAGGCTGGCTTGATGTTTATAGTCTTCTACAGCATCAGCTTGTTCACCAGTAGTAATTTTTTCTACTAATGGATGCTCTGGTGCAAGAACAGCAAATGTTGAGCCAAAAAGTGTTTCGGGACGCGTTGTGAAAACTGTAAATTCTTCATCGCTACCCTCAACTTTAAAGTTGATGTCCGCACCAACAGATTTACCAATCCAGTTACGTTGCATTTCTTTGATTGATTCTGGCCAGTCCAGGTCTTCCAAATCATTAAGCAAACGCTCCGCATAGGCTGTAATCTTCAGCATCCATTGACGCATCGGTTTACGAACAACTGGATAGCCGCCACGCTCTGAAGTACCATCAGGGAGCACTTCTTCATTGGCGATAGCTGTTCCTAATTCTTCAACCCAGTTAACAGCTACTTCAGCTTCATAGGCCAAACCTTTTTCATACAGCTTCGTAAAAATCCACTGTGTCCATTTATAAAATTCTGGATCAGTTGTATTTACTTCACGTTCCCAGTCATAGCTGAAACCGAGGCTGTTGATTTGACGTTTAAAAGTAGCAATATTTTTCGCTGTAAATTCGACAGGATCATTACCTGTATCGATTGCATACTGCTCAGCAGGCAAGCCAAAAGCATCCCAACCCATTGGATGAAGGACATTATAGCCTTGCGCACGTTTATAGCGGCTCAGAATATCTGTTGCTGTATAACCTTCAGGGTGCCCCACGTGAAGACCTGCTCCTGATGGATAAGGAAACATATCGAGTGCATAAAATTTCGGTTTGTTTTTGTCTGTTCCTGTACGGAAAGTGTTATTGTCCGCCCAGTATTTTTGCCACTTGGCTTCAATGTCAATGTGTTTGTATTCCATATTTCATTCCTTAAAGTTTTTTATAAATTATATTTACAAATCTCAAATTCTATTATATCAAAAAAATCAAAAAAGCAGATTGCTGCTTTTTATCTGTAGCAGAAAATTATTCATGACCGATTAGACCAAATGCTAAAACTAAGTCACTGCCTACAAGTTGTAAGCCATATTTCTGCTCATATTTTTTTACTTTATTGAGTAAGGTGTTCCGATGAACATAGAGCAGCTTTGCTGCAGCTGCTTGGTTGCCGTATGTCGTGTAAAGGGCACGTACTAACGCCTTATCTTCAGGACTTTGAAGAAGCTCTTGTCTGATGTTATTCAATAATAAACTCTCGACATGATGGAGACCCTGAGCCAGAATAGACTCACTAAAGCTGGCTTTTTGCTGAAAAAACTGTGTTTCTTCTTGATAGACTTGCTCGAGCTCTTCGTTGGACACAAAGCTTCCGAGGTAATATTGAAGTTTCTCACCCATATCTTGAGACAAGACTTTTAGACTATCTGTAAGCTCTGATTTACTCAGATTATTCCCAGTATATTCTTCAATAACGAATTGTTTTTCAGCATTTTCTCGTATTACATCGGGCAAGATAAATTTTATATTTTCTACAAGTTCTGAAAAATCCGCAACAGCAAATTGCAAGATACGAAATCGTCCTATAGGTAAAGACGAAAAGTCAGTAGTCTGCTCTGAAAGTAAGGCTATTAAAGTACGCTCTCGTTGATTAAGCTCTGATTCTTCCACGTTGCGGTAAAGTTTTTTTATCTTTTCTATTTCCATTTTTCAAAAAAGTGACCTAAAGGTCACTCTGCTCTTAATTTTCCGTAGGGATGTGTAATTCGAAAAGTGGTGACAATGGACGTTTCTCGTGAATACGGATAATGGCATCGGCAAGCAATGGTGCGATTGAAATCTCAACAATCTTATCACTGCGACGTTCATCTGGTATTTCAATAGTATCCAAAACTACCAACTTATTAATTCCTGAACTTTCGATACGTTCAATAGCTGGACCTGATAAAACAGCATGTGTACATGAAGCATAAACTTCAGTAGCACCAAGCTCTTTCAAGGCATTTGCGGCCAAAGTAATTGTACCAGCTGTATCAATCATATCATCAATCAAGATACACTTCTTCCCTTTAACATCACCGATAATATTCATAATTTCAGCAACGTTGGCACGTGGACGACGTTTATCAATGATTGCGATTGGTGCTTTCAAGAAAGCCGCTAACTTGCGTGCACGGCCCACACCACCATGGTCAGGAGAAACGATTACTAAATCATCGCCATTGGCAAAGCCGTGACGACGGAAGTAATCAGCAATCAATGGTGAGCCCATAAGGTGATCCACAGGAATATTGAAGAAACCTTGAATCTGAGCAGCATGCAAATCAAAGGTAATCAAGCGGTCTGCACCAGCAATTTGAAGCATGTTTGCGACCAATTTTGATGTGATTGGTTCGCGTGCACGTGCTTTACGGTCTTGACGGGCATAACCATAGTAAGGCATTACCACATTGATTGAGGCAGCACTGGCACGTTTTAAGGCATCCATCATAATCAACAGTTCCATTAAGTTTTCATTAACAGGGGCACTTGTTGATTGGAGGATAAAGACGTGTTCTCCACGGATACTTTCATCGATTTTGACTTCGACTTCACCATCATTATAAGTGAGCACGCGTGATTTTCCAACTTGGATACCAATTTCTTTTGCAACTTTATGAGCCAACTTTTGGTTAGATGAAAGTGCAAATAACTTCAAATTTGAATACGACATGATAGCCTTTCTATATAAAACAGTTCTCTAATTAGACCTTTCCATTTTATCGTGAATTGTGTTTTTTTTCAAGTCCCGATAAACTATCCTAAAGCGAGGCTTTACCATTTTCATCCTAAAATTGAAAAAATGCCTATCTTTTACAGATAGACATTTTTTACTAGATGAGCTCCTTAAATAAACCACGTACAAAGAATTCTTCATCAAAGTCTGTAAGATCATTAATCCCTTCGCCCAGTCCGACAAGTTTTACCGGAATTTTCAAGCTCTGAACGATAGATAAAACAATTCCCCCTTTTGCGGAACCATCTAACTTGGTCAAAGCAATCCCCGTAATCGGTGTTACTGCGCTAAATTCTTTAGCTTGTTGAATAGCATTTTGACCTGTTGTTGCATCCAAAGCAAGAATCACTTCATGTGGTGCAGCAGGCAACTCACGCTTGATAATTTTTCCTATTTTTTCCAGTTCTTTCATCAAGTTATCTTTGTTTTGAAGACGACCAGCTGTATCAATCAAAAGAATATCATAGTTTTCTTCTTTTGCTTTTACGACAGCATCAAATACTACACTAGCTGGATCTGAACCTGCTGGTTTCGTGACAACAGGAACCTCTGAGCGTTTGCCCCACTCCACAAGTTGATCAATCGCACCAGCACGGAAAGTATCAGCAGCTGCAAGAAGGACTTTTTTACCTTCATTTTTATAACGATTAGCAAGTTTACCAATTGTTGTTGTCTTACCTACACCATTTACACCAACAAAAAGGAAAACAGTGAGTTCATCTTGGATATTTAACTCAGACGGTACTTTTTCATCATCAAATTTATCTACAATTTTTTCAACAATTAATTGCCGTAATGCTTCTTGTGATTTTGCATTTGCCAATTTGGCTTCGTTCCGCAACTCTTCTGTAACTTCTAAAGCTAAGTCAACACCAACGTCTGACATAATAAGTGTTTCTTCAAGCACTTCAAAGAATTCTTCGTCCACAGAACGGAAATTAGCTAAAAAGGCATTGAAACGTTGACCAAAAGTCTTACGTGTTTTTTCTAAAGACTTGTCGTATTTTTCTTCAATATTGGTAGTTTCTTCCTCTTGAGTTGGTGAATCTACTGAAACTTCATTCTCTTCTAAGACTTCTTCCTTTGAGGCAATTGCTTCGACTTCAGCTGCTTCAAGCTCTTCAATTTCATCTTCTAGAATATCAGATTCTTCTTGGAATTCTTCTTTTTCTTCGGCTTCTGCAGCTGAAGGCTCATCTGCAAATTCAGCTACAACTTCAGGCATCGTTTCTGTTAAAACTTCTTCATCTGGCTCACTCTGAACGAGTTCTTCAGTTTCTACTTCTTCATCTACGACTTCCCCTGCTTCAACCTCTGGCTGTTCTTTTACTTCAACAACTTCTTCAGGAACATCTTCGATTTCCTTTTTCTTACCAAATAAACGATCAAATAATCCCATATTTCCTCCTAAAAAACATATTCTTGAATGACTTCTGCAACTGCATGTTGGTCATTCGTAAAGTTTGAAATAATATTGGCTTCCTTCTTCACAGTCGGTACAGCATTTCCCATTGCAACACCATAACCAGCCCATGAAATCATGCTTAAATCATTTTCTTCATCACCCATCGCCATAACATTTTCAGGTGTGATATCCAATTGTTCAATCAGTTTTGATAAACCAAAGGCCTTATTTATTCCTTTAGGCATGAATTCTAACAAAATATCACGTGTTTTAAAAATTTCAAACTGGTCAAATAATGTTTTGGGAAATTTAGGAATCTGTGCATCCAGAAAAGCCGCATCTGTACAAGAAACAATCTTATTATAAATTGCATCAGGAGCAAGCTCTTCAAATTTTACGGGGTGAAATTCCAAAAGGCTGTTGATAAAGCCATATTGAGATTGTCGTGCACTCTCCGTGACATAGACAATGTCATCACTTAAAACATCACATGGAATTTCCAAAGCTTGAGTTTCCTGCTTGATGAGGCGAACATCATCATAAGTCAATACTTTCTTTGAAAGAATTTCCCCTGTATTACGTTGCACTAACCCACCATTAAAGGTAATACTAAAGTCATTGAAATCTAGCATCTTCAATGTTTTCAAAAAAGGTTGAATTGCTGCAAGAGGGCGGCCAGTTGTTAAAACTACTTCTACACCGTTCTGACGTGCTTTTTGGATTGCTTCAATATTTGGAGCAGAAATCTCTTTTGCACTGTTCAGCAGTGTTCCATCAAGATCTAAAGCGATCAATTTTACATCATTTGTCATGTTTATATTATAACATACTCTGCCCTACGATAATTGCTCCCTAAGATGCATTTTTTTAGACCAGAAATTAAAAGAGTGAAAGGCATATTCTTTTTACGTATAAGAAATAAGGAAGGTTTTATGAGCTTTAACAGGAAAATTTTTGAAGTCTTTTCCTTGAGATTTTAGCTCTCTAGGTACTTCAGAAGAGAGGAGGAAAAGTCATAAAACTCTAGAAAAACAGTAACATTAAACCATTTTCCATCAAGAACTCTCTAAAGAGAGTTAATCAAGTAATTAGACTGTGGCAAAAGCCACCTCAGTTTTAGTAAAGGAAACAACTATGACAAAAAAACTCTTTGTTCTTACTTCCATTTTATCCCTCACAATGGGTACAGTTCTCGTGGGCTGTGCAAGTGGGGATAGCAAGACGACAGATACTTCAAAAGAAAAAACAAATCAATCTAAAGAAAACATTTCCTCTTTTAATTTTATCTCCAATAAAAATCAACCTGAAACAGTGAAAGATTTTTTACCGCTATTTGCTCAGCAATTAAAAAAATATAATCAAGTCGCTGAAAAAATTTGGCCCAAAAATGCCGTGACGGGCATCCCTGTAGTTTTAGAAGATACAGAAAGTAAAAAAATGTGGAAAATAAATCCAGATGGACAAATCAGTGATTTTTCTGAAAAAGAAGCTAAGGAGCTGAATGTTGAACGCTCTGAAGCACCGGGGACTTGGGGGTATTATGGCAAGCAGTTTGATAAGTTTGGTGTAGATGCTCAATATAGCCTTGAGGGAAAAACTCTTGAAGGTGGTGGAATGTATTTTTCACTAGATAGCGCTGCACTCAAAAATAAAGAGATGTGGAATCGCTATCCACACTTAGGATCATACGATGCTTTGGTCTTTGTTTTACATGAGAATTTCCATATATTTGAACAAACAAAATGGAATAAACTATCAGAAACGGAGATTGCTAAGATAGGTTCAGAAAAAGACCAACATCTAGGACAAACCGAAGCACGTATTCTACGTTACCAATTAATTCAAAACTTGATGAAGGCTGTTACTCATCCAAAGGATAAGACCTTAGTTTTGCAAGCCATCGCAACATATAATGAATATAAAACAAAGCATAAAACTGACTTTGATAATGCACACTATTGGGATCGTACTGAAGGTTCTGCACAATATATGGAAATTATGACGGCTTTATATACCTACTTCCCAGATCAACTTAGCACCGATAAGGATATCACTCATGCAATCCAAACCTTAGGGAAGCAAACTAAAGGATACGGCAGTTCTACTGGAAATGTAGAAGAATCATATGATATTGGTGCTTTCGCAGGTTTATTATTGGATAATTATGATTCATCATGGAAAATGAAACTCATGAAAGATAAAGACACTACACCAATGAGTTTATTAGCTGATTATTTCCAAAATGAAAAACTTCCAGCTTACACCCCACTTAATGAAGAAGATAAAAACAAGCTTTTAGAAAAAATAACAGATAAGAAAAAAGAGCTCGTCACATATCATAAACAATCTTTAGAAGAAATGAAGAAAGAGCTTCAAGCTGCCTCAGATCCCCAGCAAAAAGAGGCATTAGAAAAGGAAATCAAAGCTCTTGAGGCAAAGATCGCCGCATTAGAAAAGTAATATAAAAAATAAACCATATTCACTTATGAATATGGTTTTATACTGTCGTGATTAAAATAAAAATAATAATTTCAGCCCCTTGGTCAGCCGTGACACCTGTTTTCTCAAAAAATTATATAAATAAAAGTATATTAAAAAGCAAACAATCGCTTGATCCATTGTTTTTAATTCATTGAGATGACGAGTAGAACGACAAGAAGCAAAACTAATAATAAAAGTAACTCCCAAACCATTAGTGAAAGTAACGGGTTCAGACCTTTAATGTGTAAACGATCCGCAATCCCATCTAATATATTTTTATTCATATGTATAATATATCAAAAAGTTTAATGGTTTGCAACATGATTTCTTTGTTTTCTTTTAAATTACAAAAAGATTAATTTAAAATTCACTTCCTCAATAACAATAACTAAAAAGTTATTGTTTTACTTCGCTTTCCATTTTTTCAAATTCTTTTTCAACAAAATATCCCGAGAGCCAAATAGCAAAGAGAATTCCAAGCATTCCTAAAAGCATTGATGCCATATCTGCCATAAGTAATTTAGAGTTTATTATCTCAGCAAAGCTATAATGTAGCCGAACAAACCAAAGAATAAGGCTTAGAGATGATCCTAACAAACCAAAAAAGAGTGTATTTACAGCAGTTCCTAGAATTTGCTGTGAAATTATAAAGCGTTGTTCCTTAAACTGCAGCAATGTCATCTGCTCATCTTGTTCTACAACTTCAGATAAACTAGCAACCAAAGCCATAGCTGCTTCTGCAACTGCACCCAACATTGAAATAACCATGACCACAATTGCAACGTTAGAAAAATTTAACCCTATTGTAAGGGATAATTCTTCTAACTCCTCTGTATCTTCGATTGCAAAACCTTGTAGGTTACCGACATACTGTACAAGCACAGCCAAAATAAGAAGAGAAAATACAACAATGAGACTTGTTTTAAAAGAAATGTTTGTTACCATATTATCATCAGAAGACATATATATGGCAATTGCCAAAATGAGTACTGAAACAACACTTAAGAGAACAAATGTGTTCATTCCCCAAGAAAGCAAGGTTATCATTGCAAAAATCAAAATGAAATTAAGCCCTAGTCCGACGAGATTTCTTATACCTTCAACACCCGAAACTAAAATCAGTAAGCCAGTCAAAATAATAAAGAGAACAATTAAACTATTCATTTCTTGCTTCCTTTCTTAGTCCAAAACTTGTCACTACAGCCGTAATCGGAACTGCAAGTACGATACCGATCGCAGAGATAATGGTTTGTAAAAGTCCAAGATTAAGGGCAGTTCCTGCAATATAATTCCATGTGTTCCCATTTCTTAGCAAGAGCAAAGTCATGGGAATCGTTTCTGCCATAAAAATCATAAAGAGCACATTTGTTAAAGTCCCAATAATCTCTTTTCCAATTTCCATGCCGGACTTAATATAGTCTTTTTGAGACATGTTTATTTCATTAAGCTGATTTTGACGATAAAGTCCAAATAAACCAGCAACGATATCTCCAGTACCATCCATAATTGCACCTAAGACACTGATGATTGCACCTACGAAAAAGAATAAAATCGGGTTTTGAGTCACATAATTCATCATTTCAAAATGAATACCTGAATTACCTGTAAGTTTTAAAACAGAAAAGGTCAGCAGAAATGTCAAAAGGCTAGTGAGAACTGTGGTAAATAGCGTAAATAACATTTGCCGTGTAAATCCTAAAACAAAACCTAGTGAGCTGATCGCAAAGACCAATGCTAAGCAAGAAAAAGTGATAAGCGCATTTACAGAAGTAAACTGAATATCAAAAGCGAGTGCTAAAACAAAGTATAAAAGGTTAAGTAGCAAGGACAATGTAAGGAAGAGTGTTGCACGCCATCGAATAAAGCTTAAGGTTAGTCCGATAAAAAGAACAGCTAAACTCACAATCAATGCATCTCGTTTCTGGCCAACGATCTGCATCGTTCCCGCACTTTCACGCAATAAAATCTTTTGATTTTTACGATAAAGCTGTCCAGTAAGTTGGGACTGATTAGAGATATTTTTTAGATTTAAAACCTGATTTTTTTGCCTAGTATTGAGCAGCCTAACTTTAAGATTTTGCTGCACTTCTGTATCTTTATTATTGAAGTTATCACTTAAAGCTGTCTTTTCCACGGTTTTTACGTCTTCAATAATCCCCAAAGGTTCATGATAAAATCGTGCATTATGATCGACGATAACAAAAGCTGCCACTGCAACCAAGCAGGGCAGAATAATTTTTTTCAGAAAGAATTTAATCATTATTTTTTACCACAGTCAAAATTACAAAATATCCTAAGATATAAATAACCGCAAAGGTGAGAATCAGTCCTAAGGAGAATTTTGTTTTTGGCTCATTTTGTGAAATAGAGAAACCAAAAGAAGCGTACTTGCTGTTGGGCAGCTCAATCAGATGCGGATAGTCTAGATTTTCTGTATTGGTCATTAAGGCCAACGTAACAGGAACTTTTTGAATATTTTCTACTCGCAGACGATAATGACCAACTGGCATTTCCGTCTTCAAAACAGTCATCGCATCTTCTGCCAGAATTGGGGTTTCACCAACTTCTTTCCATTGCTCAGCTTCTTTTTTCTCAAGAATCAATTTCATTTCCATATTCGCGTAAGAGTTGAAATCAATACGATTGGCTGATGTAGTTAAATCAAATGCTTGAGAAATACTTTTCCCTGCTCCTAAGTCGATACTGCCTTTGCTATAACCAAAGTGATTAACCGAATGTTGCTGCGCGTTCACGACAATTGCTTGTTTTGGTTGTTTTTGCATCAATGTTAGCATCAGCCCTAAAGACAACAAAGCCATAATTGGATAAGCTATCTTCAAGAGCTTGCTTCGCCCTTTTTCAGGTCTAAAGACAGTTTTTTCCGAAAAAATTTTATCAAAGCTGAGTGCAGCCGCAAGAATGATTAAAGCAAAGGTCATGAATTGGTAACGAGGTTTAACTTCCCAAAGTAAAGTATGAAAGAGTGTAATTCCCATCGTTGTTAAAATTGCTAGAGAAAAAACTGATATCTCCTCTTTTTTTGTCTTCCAAAGGCGGTAAACAATGGCAAAGAGAAATACGGTCATCAGCGCTTTAGCATAAGTTGAGATAAAGATATTAATAGCACCAATATTATCAATGACCCAACCTGGAGCTTTCGTCCAATTGTAATACCCAGAAAAAAGCTGATAATCAGTAGCCGTTGCAAAAGTCCCACAAGACCAAAGTTGACCAAACTTCGCCAATAAGAGTATTGGAATCATCCATGGATTTTTTCCTAAATGTACTAAACGCTCTTTGATTCCAGCAATATTACCTTCTTTGGCCGTTTCAAAACCAAAGTGGTTTAGTGTATAGTCACGATCAACAGGTGTCCATTCGCCCATTGATTCTGTATTTAGGCCCTCATAAATCCAGTTTACTGTTGGAAAAACATCTGGTCCTTTTAAGTCATATTGCATAGCACTTGCTAAACCACGAGTTACTCCCATTGCCAAAACAATACCAACAAAAGAAGCTAAAATGAGCTTAACTATTGAAAGCCACAATTTTTTATATTTTTTTCGTTGACTAAAGGCCACTAAGCCCAAAATTGCTAAAGCAATCAGAATGATGATCACATTGGGGCGCGCAAGGAATCCAAGAGTAAATAAGATTGCCGTACTGACAAATTGCCAAATACCGAATGAACTTGTACGTTGAGCCTTATCAAAACGCAGTGCAACAATCAATAAAACTAAAATCGCAAATCCATCTGAATATCCTACCCTCAATAAGAAGTCATAATTCATTGGAAGCATAAGCATCAGAAGGGCCACAAAGGTTGCTAAATCTGGTCTTTTTTTCCATAGGAAGCGAACCAGCAATGCCCAAATACTTGTATTGATAAGGATATTAAAAGCATAAAAGACGAAGTAGTAAGAGATATGGAGTACTTCTGCAAGCTTCATAAATCCAACATTCAAAGCTACCAGAGGCACGAGGTTAGGATATTGCCTAATCCAAACATCCCAAACCATATCTCCTTGCATAATTCGTGTGGCCTGTGCTTGAATATGCCAAGGGTCTCCGAAAACCATCGTATGAATTTGAGTCACAGATAAAATCTGTAAGAGAAGAAAAACTGCAAAAAAGGCGAAAATAAATATTTTCAAGCCTTTTTTATTCATATTTTGAAATTTTCTATAGGCAAAACGGAGGATGAAAAAGAGCAAACCAGCACACAACACAACAGAAATAGGTTCGACAAAACCAGCATCCGTAAAAGGTTGCACAGCCATAATAGCTAAAGCTGCCATAAAGAGCCAAAGCAGAATACGATACATGCTTTTATTCAGAAATTCCATTTTTCCTCCTACTGCGTTGAATAAAGTCTACTAAGCCCATGGTTGCTAGAATAAGCATTATTGGTGCAAAGTTATAAAGGTAACGTGAATTAGCTTCCCAAAGTAGTAAGAAGCCTGTCAAACCGGCCATTGAAAGTCCAACAATGAACCATTCTGTTTTATGCTTCTTGAAAATACCTAGGAAGATTTCATACCACATCAATGGGACGATGGCTAACCAATAGAGTGTTTGTGCTGCTTTAATCAACAACCAGCCCGTAATATTCCCTTCTTCTGGCGCAAAGCTGGTCCAGTCAAAATAACGGAATATAAAGGGATTAGAATGACGATATGTATAGAAGAAATTACTCAAATCACCGTTAAACCACGTATACATGATTTTACGCCACAATTGAACCAGAACACCTGGAACACCCATTTCCTTGAGATTTTCAATAAAACGACGCTTTATCCCTTCTTTCTTTGATGCTACATCTGTAAATGATTGAGAGTAGGCCAAGACATCAGGATTGAAGCCTCCATACTTATTGATAGGATCAAAAGACATTGTTACCCAGTGAATCATCGGCAGATTGTAACGGTCATTAGCTTGTTCTGAGAAAGCTGGCTCATTTGCGATAACTGCCTTAACACCTTGATGCACACCTACAAAAAGTAATGCTGCTACAGGAACCATAATGAGCAGTTTTTTCCATTTACGGTTAAGCACAAGGAAACAAAAGACAGCAATCATTGGGATGAAAACAGTAGGTTTAATACTATAGCCAAAGAATACAACAAGGCATGCTGCTATCCACCAGATAATCATCTTGCTGGTCTTCTCTGACTGCAGTGCATAAATCATAAAGAGTAAGCCAAAAATGACAAAAGGTAAGGTCGCTGTATCTGTGTAGAGCTGTGCTCCATAAAGATAAAACGGTATAAAACCAAAAGCAACTAAATTGTAAATCAAAGCCATTTTAAGATTAGAAATCTTTTTAATGATTAATGAACCACCTAGAACAGAAAGACTTGTCAGAATTGCTGCTACTACAGTTGTCGCAATGATTCTCGATAAGTTGGTTGTGAAAGGAGCAAAAAGAGTGTTATAGACAATACCGAAAAACTGATTATTGGGATAACGTAAAAAATAGAGAAGTTCATCTTCAGTCATTGGAAGATGTGTAAATGAACGACCACCAAGCTGCATGGTATCTCTAAATATTACAAAGAAATCCCAGTCATGTGCTGTGTCAGGCACATGAATAATGAAGAAAAAAGGCACAAGCAATACTGCAAGCCCTAAAATCCACATTGACATTTTATAGTAATGTTGGATTTTACTTTCTGTAAGTGTGTCGATTTTCTTAACTGATCGATAAACGAAAACCATGTAAGCTGCTGCGATAAACATACAGATATTCCCGAGGATAAAAGCTGTGATGTACTTTTCATTCCAAACAGGTGTTTCCATGATTACATAGATATTTGTTCCAAGCCAGATGAGGCCAAAGATAAGTGACCAAAAGATCTTACACTTTCGCGGATCTTTTAAGTGTTGATGTAGTGTATTCAACATTATTTTCCTTTAAAACGTTTTGTAGTAGTTGATTGGATTTCCCCAATACAACAAAATGATATTCTTTTCCTATATAGATAAAACGAAGCGTTCTTGGCGTAAGTTTTACTGAGCTCATATAATTGAAGTCAATTTCAAGCATACCTAAACGAAAATCACGAGAAAAATGCAGTGCATTTTCTGCTGCAAAAAAGCGACGTTGTCTCACTAAGAAATAGAAAGCGAGAACCAGAAAGACCAGAATAGTTATTTGAAACCAATTCATTCGAAGATTGTTTTCATAGAAAAGAACTTGTTGGAAAGAAAGGAGAATAACCCACCACATCCAGGCTATTTTATAAATATTACTTAAAGGCTGAAAATATCCTGATTTCATAAAATATTACTTTCCTTTCTCATCTTTTTTGCTGGTGGAAGGTGCCTTTTTTGCATCTTCTTTTTCTTTATCTTTTGCTTTTGCTGCTGCTTCAGCTTCTTCTTGAGCTTTTTTCGATGCCAAGACCGGATCGTTAAAGAGATCAACTGTAGATACTCCTTGGTTTTCGGAAAGAAGAGATGTGGAACGAGCTTTCAAGACATCTTGTTCTTCTTTCAAACGATTCCTTGTTGAAGTGACATTGTAACTATAGTTACCCGGCTGTACCGGCTTAAACCCAGGCGGAGTGTAGAAACGAAGGAGATCTTCCGTATTGAAGGTATCTGACATGTCTAACATTTTATTAACTTTTTCTTGGATGCTATCCACATACTTCTGTTGACTTTCCGTTAACTTCAGAACTTCTCCGGTCTTTGTGTCATGGTAAACCGAACTTGTAGCACTTGATTTGGTGATTGTTGGTGTGACGAAACCACGATTTCGAAGTGCAACGAATTGTTCGCGTTTTGGTGCAAAGACATCTTGTCCAAACTGGATATAATCTTTTGTTGAAATACCAAGCAAGTGCTCCAAGGTTGGCATAACATCGATTTCACCGATAAATTCATCACTGATGTGTCCAGATGTTTGACCAGGAATATCAATCATGAACGGTGTACGTTGCATCATTGTATTATCATACTCTGTCCAGTTATCTGCACTTTTACCAATGAATGGGGCATAGTATTTTGTATCTGAACCAGAAATTCCGTAGTGATCACCGTAAAGAACAATAACGGATTTTTCATAAAGTCCAGATTTTTTCAAGTAATCAAAGAAATCTTTAACCGATGAATCCAGATAATTAGCGGTAACAAAATAGTTGTCAACGACTGAGTTCCCTGAACCACCTTCTAAAAGTTTTGGATTCATCTCATAATCTTCAAGACCTGTATAAGGCGTATGATTTGTAACCGTCAAATATTTCGCATAAAAAGGTTGCTGTAACTGCTCAAGATATGGAATTGAATCGTTAAAGAAATATTTATCTTTAACGCCCCAAGCAGTAGAGTTCGTTGGTGTGAGATCATAGAATGATTGGTCAAAGAAGTTTTGATAACCCATATTACGATAAACGTTATTACGACTGTAAAATGAGCCAACATTCCCATGGAAAACCGCACTTGAATAGCCTTCTTTTTGTTGCAGAATGGCTGGCATAGCTTGGAAAGTTTGTGTACTTCCTAGGCTTGAGAAGAGTGAACCAGATGATAAACCAAATGTTGAAGTTTCAAGCATGGTTTCTGCATCAGAAGTTTTTCCTTGCCCAACTTGGTTAAAGAAATTTGAGAAAGAATAAACAGAAGGATTATTATTATAAAGTGAATTCAAGAAGGGAGTAACTTCTTCACCGTTTACCTTCATATTAATGACATCTTGTTGCAGTGATTCAAGGTGAATCACGATAACGTTACGGTTTTTCGCAATCCCAAACATCTTGGCATTTGGCGCAAGATAACGATCTTCTTGAATGTATTTTTGAACTTTTGTAAAGTCAGTTTTAGAAGCCATAGCTCGAGTTTCGTTGGACACATGAGTATACCAGCTATTGGTCGCTAACCATGGGCCTAAGCCCAAATAACGGACAACATAAGTGGCATCGTATTGTGCTTGTCGTGAAACTAGACGATGCTCAGTAAGATCCGCCATCCAAAAGTTTAAGCCAAAAATCATGACAGAGGCACTGAAAACCTTAAAGGCAAAAATATTCGTAGGACGACGTTCATCCATTTTAATCTTCTTGGTAAGAAAAAGCACAAGAATAACAATAATGTCAATCCAGAACACGATGTCCACCCAAGAAATAGCGATTGAACCTAAATCGAAACCTTTTCCGACCATCCCTGCTCCCCCCGTTAAGGTGTTAAGCGTAAGAAAGTCTGAAAACTCACGATAGTAAAGGATATTTCCGTAGACTAACAAATTTCCAATCAAGTTCATTAATAGCATACCTAGATAGAAAAGCTGCTTTCTTTTAATAAACAGTATCAAGCTAAAGAAGATTGCTGTAAAGCCTATGGGATTCACAATAACCAATAGATAATCTGCAAGATTAGAAGAGTTCAAACCCTTAAAGACAGAAAAGTAAGCAATCATGGTTTTGACCCAAATAAAGAAGGTCGACCAGCATACTAAACCTAGTCGTGTATTAAAACTATTAAGTAATTTTTTCAAGGTAAACCTCAATTTATTTTTTATTTGCACAAGATTAAATTCCTTTTTTTACATTGGGAATAATTCTAACAAATGAGCCTTGAGCTAAGCTTAAGCTTCATATGGCTGATCTGTTTAAACTTCATCCTCTAATCGTACAGAAATGACCTTAGAAACCCCTGCATCAGCCATTGTGACACCATACATGGTACCTGCTGCTGCCATTGTCCCACGACGATGTGTGACAACAATAAATTGATTGGAGTTATCAAAGTGATTCATGTAATCTCCGAAACGTTTAACATTCGCTTCATCTAATGCTGCTTCTACCTCATCCAAGACCACAAATGGAACCGTTCTAACTCGTAAAATAGCAAAAATTAATGCCAGAGCAGTTAAGGCTTTTTCTCCTCCAGACATGAGATTCAAGCTGGCTAATTTTTTACCTGGAGGTTGTACTTTGATTTCGACACCAGCTTCCAATAGATTAGTGCTGGTTAACTCAAGATTAGCTTCTCCTCCGGCAAACATTTGTGAAAAGGTTAGTTGGAAACTTTCTCTAATTTGTTCAAATGTTGTCTTAAAGCGGATTTCTACCTCTTCATTCATCTCTTGAATCGTTTCGAGTAGCATATTTTTAGCTTCCAAGAGGTCATCCCGTTGGCCACTCAAAAATGCGTGACGTTGATATACTTCCTCATACTGAGTGATAGCATCCAAATAAATCGGACCGAGCGCACGGATTTGGCGTTCTAAAAGACTGAGCTGTTGCTCTGATTCAGAAAGATTTTCAAGGGTTTTAGCCTTCATTTTAGCTTCATCGAAACTCATTTCATACTCAGTAAAGAGTGTGGTTTGACGATTTTTCAAGAGCTTTTCTGATTGTTCAATCCTTACTTCCAAACGCGCTTTTTGATTATTTAGCACTTGATTTTGTTCCAATAGGTCCCGATTTTGTTCTTCTAATTCTTCTGCTTGAGCTTGAAGATCGTCCCTCTCAAAGCGTAAGCTCACTAACTTCACATTAGCTTCTTGAAGTTTAGCCTCAGTCTCTTTCAATTGGTAAGCATAAAGATTACGACTTTCTTCATCGATCTGAGCTTCTCCAATTGCTTGCAACTTAGCTTTTTCAGTACCTAAAGCTTCATATTCTTGCCTTAAGCGCTCTTGCTCGGTTTGAGCAAAACGTAATTCATTTTTTAGACTGGACAGGAGTAATTTCGTTTCATGATAAGCACTATTTTTTTGTTCTTTAAGAGCATTGAAACTTTGACTGTTAGATTTAACTTCTTCAAGTTGATTATCTAAGGATTGTTTGTCCTCAGCAATTTTAGACAGCTGCTGTATCAGCATTTCGTTATTCTTTGATAATTCTTGCAGTGCTTGATGCGCTTCCGTATTTTCGGTATCCGCAACCAAATCTTGCAGATTTGCTTTTTGTTCTGATAATTGCTTAATCTGCAACTGTAAGCTTTGTTCCGCAAGGCGTTTTTCTTGAATATTGGAACGTAAAGCTTCAAGTTGACCACTCAAAGTTTGACGTGAAAGCTGTTGTTTTTGTAATTTGTCTTCGACTGCTTTTAACTTACTTTCTGCTAAAGCGATAACTTCAGTCAGATGATCAATTTCTGTGCTGGTAAAAGTTGTATTGTTACGTTTTGCTGCACCACCAGAGTAAGAACCACCCGGATTAATCTGCGTACCATCCAAGGTAACGATACGAATAGCGTAGTTCATTGTACGTGCTATTTGACTTGCATGTTCAGCTGTATCAACAATGGCGGTAGTTGCTAACAAACTTGACATTGCTCTTTGCAATCGTGGTTCAAAATTAACCAAATTTAAAGCAGTGTCAATGAACCCCTCCATTGTCACTAGACGTTCGTAATTTCGAAACTCCCGAGGCTTTATTGTTGTAAGCGGGAGAAATGTTGCACGACCCAAGCGTTTTTCTCTTAAATAAGCGATAGCTTTTTTGGCTGAGTTTTCATCTTCTACCACAATATTTTGACTGCCACCACCTAAAGCAATATCAATAGCTGTGGTGTATTTTTTATCAAAAGTTAAAAGATCGGCAACAACGCCAATAACACCACCAAGTGCAGCACTTTGTGTCATAACAGCCCGTACACCCTGATACAGATTACTGTGACTGTCCCGAATATTTTCCATGCTTGCAAGATTGGCCTTGTACTTGCTAAGCTGTTGCATCTGATCGTACATCACATTTTGACCTTGACGCTCTGCTTCAACATATTTTGCTTCTGTCGCGCTCTTTTCTTGTAGTTCCTTTTCAAGTTTTTGAGCAGTTTGAGTGAGCGCGCCTAAAGCAGTTTTTGCTTTTGTAAGATCAGCAGAAATCGTTTGAAACTTTTCTGTGTTTTCTTTTGCGTTTTCATCAGATTCCACTAGGCGACGTGAAATATTTTCATATTCAGCCTTATTTTTAGTTAATTTATTAGAAAACTCTGCCTCTTGTTGCACCAATTGCAAATAGTCTTCGCGAAGTCGCTCTGCTAAAGTTTCTGGACTTTCAGCAAAACGTTCCAATTCTTTTTCTAACTGCTCAAGTTGTTCTTGGGCTGCCTTCTCTTTATCTTTGAGTTCCGCTTTTTTCTTTTCTGAAGTTTCTTTCTGTTGCGAAACTTCCTGTAATTTAACATCAAGTTCTTCAATACGCTCTTGACGTTCTGCAGCTGATTTTTGAGAAGAGGACTTTTGCAGATCGAAAACTTCTATTTTATGTTGTAAATCAGACTTAAGTTCTGTTAAGGACAAGCTGTCTTGTTGGACTTTCTCTTGCTCTTGTTCTACTTTCAAACGCGCTTTTTTAAGATTAGTTAGCTGCTCTTCGTAGCTTTCTTGTTGACTTTTTAAAGTACTAAGCTCAGTTTCTACTGCATTTAAGTCATCTTTCGCTTGTTCATACTTTTCCTTCTCCTCAAGAAGTTGAGCCACCAAAACAGAAAGAGCAAGCTCAGAGCGTTGTGCCTCTAAATCTTGAAAACGCAAAGCAACATCACGTTGGGCACGCAATGGTGTTAATTGACCATTAAGTTCAAAGATAATATCTTCGAGACGATCGAGATTATCTTGTGTGGTCTGTAGTTTGCTCTCTGTTTCAGCACGCCGTGTCTTGTACTTCAAAACACCAGCTGCTTCTTCAAAAATTGCTCGACGTTCTTCTGCTTTCGAATTAAAGACTGATTCGATACGTCCTTGGGAAATAATCGAAAGAGAATCACGCCCCAACCCTGTATCTGTAAAAAGTTCATGAATATCTTTCAAGCGGCACTTACGCCCATTAATCAAAAATTCCGAATCACCATTGCGATATAGACGACGTGTAATAGTTACTTCCACGTCTTCTTCATAACCTGTAAGATACTGGTCTGCATTATCAAAAGTTACAATAACTTCAGTATAGTTTAGTGCCTTACGCTTTGCTGTACCTGAAAAAATAACATCCGGCATTTTCCCGCCACGAAGTGACTTAGCTGATTGCTCTCCTAAAGCCCAGCGTAGTGCTTCAACTATATTTGACTTACCGGAACCATTGGGTCCAACAACAGCTGTAACGCCTTGGTCAAATTCAATTTTCGTGCGGTCAGCAAAAGACTTAAAACCGACAATTTCCATTTTTTTAAGATACATGAATCTGACCTTTTATTGCATTTTCCGCTGCTTTTTGTTCAGCAACTTTCTTTGATTTACCTCGCCCACGTCCAAGCTCTTTTCCATTATTATAAACTGCAGCGACGAATTCACGCGCGTGTGCTGGGCCTGTTTCTTCTAAAATTTTATATTCGATGATCGTCTCACCATCAACTTGCAGAACCTCTTGCAGGTTTGTTTTATAATCAATGACTTTAAAATAATCGTCAGCTTTTACATGCGGAATAACCACTCGATTTATAAATCGACGAACTTCTTCCATACCTGCATCTAAGAAAAGAGCACCTAGAAAAGCTTCAAAGAGATTTTCTAGGTTGGTATCACGATTACGTCCGCCTGTTTTTTCCTCACCATTACCTAAACGTAGAAAACGTCCAAACTCACACTGACGCGAAAAATTAGCCAAAGATTCTGTGCGGACAATGCTAGAACGCATCTTCGATAATTCACCTTCAAGTTTATCTGGATAAGTACGATAAAGATATTCTGAGATGATTAAAGACAGAGCGACGTCTCCCAAAAACTCCAAACGTTCATTGTTTGCAACCTTTGGGAGGCGTTCTTCATTCGTGTAGCTCGAGTGAGTAAAAGCTATTTTTAACAATTCTTCATCAGCAAATTTTATACCAAATTCATTTTTAAGCTTATTTTGAAGCTCAAACATAAAAATTCCTCCTAAATTTTATTATTAACTTAGTTATTATACCAAATTTTTGTGCCTTTTTGGTGTAGACTACAAAGAAAAGAGCTTGCACAGGCAAACTCTTTTACACACTATCCATACGCGCTAATATAAAGGCTAGAACGAAACAGAGCCCTAATGGTAGAGCCACTACCATCACGTATAAATTTAGCATTGAAATTAAAATATAGAAACTTCCAATAACTAACTGATAAAGTTGCCATATTCCACCTGTTGGTCGATCCATCCGAATAAAGGAGACCCAATTTACAATCATGATTGACATAACAATGACAAACACTAAAGCAAAAAGTTTCAATAGAAAAAGGCCACTATGCCCTGCAATGGTCAGAGTCATTTCCAGGTCTTTTTCTTCCCAGTTAATTATGAATCGAATAAAGGCAAACATCATTAATACAGCAATAAGGGTTGTAAAAACACTCCCAATCAAGGCACAAATTTTCGCTCGTTTCATCTTTTCTCCGTTGTTTTGATGACTGTATTTTATAACTATAAGCTTAAATTAACACTAAAGTAGTGCAGATATTCAAAAAGGAAAGAAAACCTCTCAAAAAAATTTTAAAGTTTTCGTCCATCATTCCAATCTGTCTGTAGGTAGAACGCTACACATAAAAAACACTCAACGATAATAAAAAACCATAACATTTTGTCATGATTTTTTAAACTCCTATATTATTTAAGTGCTTGAGCAGCTGTAATAATAGCAAGTTTATAAACATCTTCTTCGTTACTTCCACGAGAAAGGTCAGAGATTGGTGCGTTCAAACCTTGCAAGATTGGACCAATTGCTTCAAAGTTTCCTAGACGTTGAGCAATTTTGTAGCCAATATTACCAGATTGGATATCTGGGAAGATAAATACATTTGAACGTCCTGCCACTGGGCTATCTGGTGATTTTTGACGGGCAACTGCTGGAGAGAACGCTGCATCAAATTGAAGTTCGCCATCGATATCAAGCTCTGGATGTTTTTCTTTGACCAATGCTGTTGCTTCAACGACTTTAGTCACATCATCTGATTTACCTGAACCTTTAGTTGAGAAAGATAGCATTGCAACTTTTGGATCAATATCAAAGAGTTTTGCTGTTTCCGCTGAAGCCACAGCGATATCCGCCAAGGTATTTGCATCTGGATCAATGTTAATCGCACAATCGGCAAAGATATACTTTTCATTATCGTCACGGCCACGAACCATAATGAATGCACCTGATACGGATTTCACACCTGGTTTAGTTTTAATAATTTGTAGGGCAGGACGGACAGTGTCCGCAGTTGAATGAACTGCACCTGAAACCATACCATCAGCGATACCCATATGTACAAGCATTGTTCCAAAATAGTTTGAATCTTTAAGGATTTCGCGCGCTTGCTCTTCTGTTACTTTACCTTTACGATGTTCAACAAAAATTTCGACCATTTTCTCAAAACGTTCACAGTTCAATGGATCGTAGATTTGAAAACCATCTGGATTAATCCCACGTGAGATTAAAGTACCTGTTACTTCAGAGATATTCCCAATAAATACTGGGGTAATCAATTTATCTGCGTACAGACGGTTAGCTGCGCCTAATACACGCGCATCTGTTCCTTCAGGAAAGACAATTTGTAGGCCTTTGCCAGAAATTTTTTGTTTGAGCGATTCAAAGAGTTCCATAATACTTCCTTTTACTATTTTTAGAATTTCAATAATGATTATATCACAATGTCACAAAAAACGCCCACTTATGTAAACGTTTTTTTAATATTATGGATAGAAGAGTTTCTTCTGTACATTCTTTTTTCGAATAAAAAAAACAATCTTGCGATTGCTTCTTACTCTCCATGCAAAATACTGGCGATCTTCGTAGTTAAGATATCTACCCCAACAGTATTTGAAACGCCTTCTGGAATAATGACATCCGCATATCGTTTCGTTGGTTCAATAAATTGATGATACATCGGTTTTACAGCATCCATATATTGTGTAATAACAGAATCTAAAGTACGTCCACGTTCTTCAATATCGCGACGGATACGACGTAAAATGCGTACATCATCATCTGTATCCACGAACACCTTAATATCCATTAAGTTACGCAGTTTTTCGTTTTCTAAAACTAAGATTCCTTCTACAATCAAGACATCTACAGGTTCTTGTCGGTAAGTTTTTTCACTGCGTGTATGGTTGGCATAATCATAGGTTGGGATATCAACAGCACGACCATTTTGCAACTCTTTTAATTGGGCAATCAGGTAGTCTGTATCAAAAGCCAATGGATGGTCGTAGTTTGTCTTTGTACGTTCTTCAAATGTTAATTGTGATTGATCCTTATAGTAACTGTCATGTTCAATCATAGCAATATTTTCATCTTTAAACATAGATAAAATTGCTTGAGACACGCTGGTTTTCCCACTTGCTGAGCCACCTGTTACACCGATAATCAATGGTTTTTTCAAAATTACTTCTCCATATTTTATGTATCCACTATAACTTCAATTTCTTAGGGATATTATGTTATTCTCCCTATTTTATCATAAAACTGAACCAGCTTCAGCTCTAAAAACTATTTCAAACCAATCTTTTTTATCACTTAAAAAATTTAGTGACTTTTATTTTCACAGCTCATGCATTAGTTTTAAATGAGTTTTACCAAAAAATTTGCTATAATGGTTTTAATAAATTTTTGATAAGAAAAGGGGTGTATGATGCTTAAACTTGGAATTATCGGTACTGGGTGGATTAGTGGATCTTTTGTCGAAGCTGCCCATCTCACCAAAAAATATAGTCTTGAGGCTGTTTACTCACGTAATCTTGAGAGTGCAGTATCTTTTACAGAAGACTTTGACGATATCGAACTTTACGATGATTTAGATGATTTTTTCAAGCATGATTTGGATATCATCTATATTGCCAGCCCAAATGCTATCCATTTTGAACAAGCGAAGGCTGCTATTTTAGCAGGTAACAATATCATCGTTGAAAAGCCAGCGTTTTCAAATCCACAAGAATTAGCTGAAATTATCAAGTTAGCGGATGAAAATGACGTTCTCTTTTTCGAGGCTGCCCGAAACATCCATGAACAAGCCTTTGAGACCATCAATTTATTCTTAGCAGATAAAAAAGTTGTTGGGGCTGATTTTACCTATTCAAAATACTCTTCAAAAATGCCTGCACTATTAGCTGGAAAACTTCCCAATAAATTCAACAGCAAATTTTCTGGCGGCTTGCTCGCTGATTTAGGTGTTTATCTCCTCTATGCAGCCGTTTATTGGTTTGACAAACCACAGTCTGCTTGCTACGATGCAGTCGTTTTGCCAAGTGGTGTGGATATTTCTGGTATTGGAAGCTTGGATTATGGTGATTTCAAAGTTGCAATCAAATGCGCAGGAAACCTCACAAGCTATCTCTCAAGTGAAATTTACACAGATCAAGGTACCCTGATTTTAGATGGTGTAAATGCTATAACCTCTGCAAAATTTATTCGTTTTGATGGAAGCAAGGAAGTTATCAAGGTTACACCGCCAAAACATTCTCTCCTTGATGAAGCTCTCCACTTTGCTGAAATCATTGAAACTATTTCAACTCCTGCTGCTCGTTCACTCTACAAAGACTTGCACCAGTTGGCACAAGATGTTTCTGAAACAAGTTATATGATGCGCCAAAGTGCAGGAATCGTCTTTGAAGCTGATAAAAAATAAGATTTAATCATTGACTCCATATCGGAGTCTTCTGATCCCTTAGTTAAATTGGATATAACCCGGACCTCCTAAGTCTGAATCGCCAGTTCGAACCTGGCAGGGATCATTAAAAAAAGCTTCCTTAAGGAAGCTTTTTTTATATTTATTCAATTGAGGCATAAAACCTATAAAGGAGAATATGGGATTCGAACCCATGCGCGGTTTTACCCACCTATACACTTTCCAAGCGTACCTCTTCAGCCTCTTGAGTAATTCTCCAAATGTTAATTATCAATTTTCAAAATATATTATACCATATCCTCTGCCATAAATGCCAATTTATGTGTAGTTTGTGATAACAATAATTAAAAAACTCTTCCACATGACATGGAAGAGTAGGAGTTTTATGAAAAAATTTTATTGGAATAAATGTATTATACTGTTTGCTCCTTAAAAGAAGCTCAAGTCAAAATAAACTGAAACAGAAATACACTTTTACTTCTTTTAAAGTAGTCCTGCATCTTTAAGGATATCTTCAAGATAGGTACCTTTTATCTTCTTCAAACCAAACTTCAAAGATTCTTTTTTCAAAAGAGGCAAATCCATTTCCATCAATTTCTTTTTGTCTGAAAGATAATAAACCGAACGAGCTAGTGTGCGCAAGTCGTAAGCCGAAGCAAAAACTTCAGGGACACCACGCTCTACATTTAGAAATTGATAAACAGCTTCCATCGCGGTACGTACCGAATACTCGGTTGTGAAGACCGTATCTCTCTCTGTCTCAGCAAAATTCCCAATAAAGGCAAGATTCACAGAATTTTCCGGAATCACTTGAGGACGATCCCCTGGCTCACGTAACATAAAGTAAGAGGTAATAAAGGGCATATAAACTGGAATCGTATTAGTATTTTCTTTAACAAATTCCTCTATTTCTGCTTCAGGCATACCCAAATGATAAAGGAGCTCTTGTGTTATTTCCTCACCGGTACATTTCTCAATTGGTTTTTTAATATAGTTCCCTGGTGTATTAGACAAGAGACCATAAACCCATGTCACAGTTTCACCATCTTTTTGTTCCTTAAAATGAGGTTGACGATGGGTAGTGAAACTCATCAGCCAGTTTGAATCCTTAATAGTGATAATTCCGCCTGTCACAACTTTACCTGAACGTAATTCACGGTGGGTTAATTTTTCAAAATAAGGTTGAATTTTGAGATTCTTCCAAGTCACGGTCGCCGATACAAACCAACTTTCATCAGGCAAGTTGTCATAAAAGACTTCTGGTTTCCCAAATTCGGATGACTGCGCAGCCAGATTTTTCCATAGTTTCCAAGAGCCACCTAAATCTTTTGTAATTGGAGCTGCTTCTGTTGGACTTCCTTGTGTTGAACTTTCAGTAATTGAACCATTCGTCACAAAAACAAGGTCAACTTCCGTCAAGTCTTGTACTTTTCCATCTGCAAATATAATTTTCTTAGCTACTTTTTTGTTGTTCGAAAAATCTACTTCAATATTTTCAACTTGTGCTTCATATTGGAAGATTACACCATGGTCTTTCAAAAAGGCAAGCAAGGGTTTTACTAAAGATTCGTATTGATTATACTTTGTAAATTTTAGTGCTGTGAAGTCTGGTAACCCTTTGATGTGATGAATAAATCGCATAATGTAGCGTCGCATTTCAATCGCTGAGTGCCATTTTTCAAAAGCAAACATTGAGCACCAGTAAAGCCAAAAGTTTGATTCAAAAAATTCTTCACTGAAAACATCTTCAATTTTTTTGCCTACCAAACTTTCTTCCTGTGCCATGAAAAGCTTCACGATTTCATCTTGAGCTTGTCGACTTAAGGTAAATTGTCCATCATCAGCAACACGTTCACCACGATTCGCAATAATGCGACAATTAGAAGAGTTAGGATCATCCTTATCTAAATAGTAAAATTCATCTAAAACTGAAGCATTTTCTACTTCCAGACTTGGAATAGAATGAAAAAGATCCCAAAGACACTCAAAATGGTTTTCCATTTCGCGTCCCCCACGAATCACAAAACCATCATGGGGAATAAAGGAACCGTCTAAAGAACCACCTGAAAGAGAAAGTTCTTCTAAGATATGAATACGATTCCCTGGGACTTGGCCATCTCTGATCAGAAAGACAGCCGCAGCTAGTCCTGCAAGACCTGCCCCGACAATATAGGCAGACTTTTTGTCAGCCTCTTGTGGTTTTCTTGGTCGAACAAAAGCTTCATAATTTCCGTTTGTATAACGCATATTCAATCCCTCTTTTCTAATTGTTCTTATAATTTGATTATATTCTTAAAAGAGAGCGATTTCAAATTTCTTCTGGCTCTTTTGGACAAGTCTATATTTTTTGAGTAAAAAAGAAACTCAAACAAAAACCAGCTCCTTATCTTGATACCACTTGCTTCATTTCACCCTGTATATTACCTTTTTACTAAAATCTTTTCTGTGTTTTCTCTTTATTTTTTGCACGATGTAATGCTCTAAGTTTTTGTCTCTTTTTAGCATGATAGATTGCCAAAGCATGTATGAGAATAGAGACAAAGAAGAGAAGAAAAATCTCTCTAAGTGTTATCCATTCAGAAAATAAAAGCAAGACAGAGAAATTCACCACAAATATAAAGACGTAATAAGCACGCTCTTTATTATTTTTCATAAGCTCTATGGGATAGATACTGTTCGAGAAAGAGATACTCGTGCAAGGTAAACTCCAACGCTTTTGAATCTGGTTCTTGCTCTACATTCACATTACTCGCTTGAACCATACCAACGGCTGATGGCATTGATGCCGATAATAAAGTTAAACCTGAAATACTCATAATTATAAATTTTTTCAATTTCTTCTCCATAAGATTTTCCCTTTCTTGATCTAACGCTGAAGCACTTCATCCAGCACACTTTATTTGCAGTTTCCTTTTTAAAGTTTTACTCTCCTTTCATCAAAGGCCTTTTTATTTGATTAATAAAAGGTTAACAAGCTTATCTTAAGTCAAACTGAATTTTATATACTATTCTATTAATTTAATGAGCCGTTTTTGGCTCACTTTATTTGAAGACCAAACTAATAAATTTTAAAACAAAAAAACACCCTAAGGAGGCGCTTTTTTATGCTTAATGTGCTACTGGATTGCTAGCAATAATTTCCATATTACCTGAAAGTTGCCATTGCTCAATCCCTGTAGGGAGGATGAAGTGGTCGCCTTTCGATAATGCATACGTTTTATCAGCCACCGTAAGTTGTCCTTTTCCTTCAAGAATAGACACGAGCATATAGTCTGCTGTAGCTTCAAAGTCTTGTGTACCGTGAATTGACCATTTATAAACGTCAAAGAACTCTGATTTTACCAAAGTTGTTAAGTCTGCATTTTCTTCTTTAACAACTTGGACTTTATTTTCTGGTGTTTGATCCCCTGGTATGTGAAGCACATCAATTGATTGTTGTATGTGTAATTCACGAAGATTGCCTTGGTCATCCTTACGGTCGAAATCATATACACGGTAAGTTGTGTCGCTTGATTGTTGCGTTTCCAGAATAACAATGCCCGCACCAATTGCATGCATTGTTCCTGCAGGTACATGGAAGAAATCACCTGCTTTGACTTTAACTTTGCGTAGTAAGTGATCCCAGTCTCCAGAATTAATCATTTCTGCAAGTTCTTCACGTGATTTTGCATTATGTCCATAAATAATCTCAGAACCTTCTTCTGCTGAAATGATATACCAACATTCTGTTTTACCAAGCTCGCCTTCATGCTTCATGCCGTATTCATCATTTGGATGAACTTGCACTGAAAGCCAGTCATTGGCGTCCAAGATTTTTGTTAAGAGAGGAAATACTTCTTCTTTCGTATTGCCGAAAAGCTCACGGTGTTGGTCAAATACCTTGTCTAATTTTTGTCCAGCGAATTTTCCATTTTTAATTGTTGAAACACCATGTGGATGAGCTGAAATTGCCCAGTATTCACCGATTTTATCAGATGGTAATTCATAGCCAAAAGATTTAAGGTGATCACCACCCCAGAGTTTTTCTTGCAATACGGAATCTAAAAATAATGGTTCTATTGACATTTTTTCTCCTCATTTGTTTAATAATACTTCGTTCATTATAGCACAAAAGCGGTTTATTTTTCCTGTACAAGCAATCTTTTTGTATTTTTATAAAATAAAAAAGCTTCCTCTAAGGATTCGCTCTTTTATCTTGTATCAATCTTCTTTTCATAAAATCGCTTTTTAGTGACAGTCAGTATTTAAAATTTATATGAGATAAAACATTCGGTATTTCAGCAACAAATAATGCAATAATCACAAATAAAATTGCAATCAAAGCAATTTCCCACACCATCAAGATAACCAATGGATGAACACCATCAATATATAATTTATCTGCAATTTTGTCCATCCAGTGTTGTTTCATAAACATAATATATCAGATAAATTATAAAAACGCAATCGTTAGTCTCCAATTTATTGATAATTACTCGCTTTAATGCTGATAATTATTATCAAATTCATCGACTTCGATATATATGTAAGACTTTTTGTCCGGCAGTGCTTTTCGAATATCTTTTTCGATTGCATTAATAATTTCATAGCTTTGTGCTTCATACTCTGCTGGAATATCAATCTTTGCCGCAATTAGAATCTCAGTTGGACCGATGTGGATTGTCTTGATATCAATCAACTGTTTAACTGTTTCACGAATAAAGCTACGTGTTATTTTTTCTAAATCTGAAGCAGTGACACTTTCACCAACAATTAAACTATAGAACTCTCGCACCAAAAAGACTGCTGCTGCCATGAGCAATAAACCAATCAAGATTCCGGACAGAGCATCATACATGGGGTTTCCTGTAAGAAAAGTGAGGACTGTTCCTCCAAGGGCTAACATTAAACCAATAATGGCACAGAAATCCTCCGCAAAGATAACTAAAATCTCACTGTGTCGACTCTCATGCAAAAATCTAAACAAGGGTAATTTTTCGGTATTGAGCTCTTTAATTTCTTTAAAAGCAACGCGAAGTGAACTGCCCTCTATAATCATGCCAAAGAGTAAGATAGCAATCAGAAGCAAAGGATTATTGACCTCATGAGCAGGGTGGACCAGCTTGTCATAAGCCTCCATTACACCAATAACGCCACCACCAAAAAACAGGAAAGTAGCGACCAACATGCTAAAAAAGTATTTTGCACGCGCTTCTCCAAAAGGATGGACCTGGCTTTGTGCTCTTTTGGCACGCTTATCACCAAAAAGCAACAAAACTTGATTTCCACAGTCAACTAAACTGTGTATACTTTCGTTGAGCATTGCCGCACTACCACTTAAGGCATAACCTACAAACTTACTTATTGCCACTAGTACATTGGCACCAAGGGCTGCGATCACGGATCCCATGCCAGTATGTTCTTTTTCTGCCATAATATTTTTCCTCATTATACTTTTTATTTAGATTTTAACACAATAACCTGCTTTGCACATACAAGTGTGACTTTTAGCATTTTGCCATGAGTATTATAGCACAGTCCCCTCATTTTTGCAGACTATATATAAAAAAATAAGCCTCAATGATGAGTGCTTATTTTTTTTATTAATATTCTGGTTTATCCAAATTACGGAGAAGTTCATCGATTTTTGAACCATATTCGACAGATTCATCTTTGGCAAACTTCAAATCCGGGATACGATACATGGTCATACGTTGTGCTAACTCACGTTTAACAAGACCTGTGGCTTTTTCCAGACCTTTTTTAGCTTTTTCATTGTCACTGGCAAGGTTAGACAGCAAGCTGTAATAAACTGTTGCTTGACTCAAATCACCTGTCACTTGAACATCTGTAATATTCACATCTTGAACGCGGGGATCTCGAATCTTATGACGCAAAATATCATTGATTTCACGTTGGATTTCGACAGCCACACGGTCACTGCGGAAGGAAGTGCCCATAATCATTCTCCTTTTTTATTTTTTCCTCAAACATTTTAAATTTTAACGCTTGATTTCAACCATTTTATAAACTTCAAATGTATCGTCAACAAGAATGTCGTTGTAGTTTTCTACCATCAAACCACCTTCTTGGGCATTACCGACTTCTTTAACATCATCTTTGTAATGTTTCAAGCTAGCGATAGCTCCATCATGGATAACTACACCGTCACGAATAACTCGAACGCTGGCATCACGTTGAACTTTACCACGGATAACCATAAATCCGGCAATTGTACCAACTTTAGAAACGTTGAATGTTTCACGGACAATCGCTTCACCGATAATTTCTTCTTTGTATTCTGGATCCAGCATACCACGCATGGCTGTTTCGATTTCTTCAATAACTTTATAGATGATGCTGTGAAGACGAATATCTACATCTTCATGTTCCGCTTGCTCACGTGCAAGTCCCGTTGGACGAACATTGAAACCGATAATAATCGCATTTGAAGCTGCTGCTAATGAAACGTCTGATTCACTAATCGCACCAACTGCCGCGTGAACGATATCAACTTTTACACCTTCAACATCAATTTTTTGTAAGGAAGCAGCCATCGCTTCAGCTGTACCTTGTACATCAGCCTTGATGATGATGTTAACTGTTTTAACTTGACCTTCTTTAAGTGTATCAAAGAGGTTATCAAGACTTACACGGCGAGTGCTTTGACGTTTAATCAATTGGGCACGTTTGGCACGTTCTTCACCAGCTGCACGTGCAGATTTTTCATCTTCAAAGACGGCGAAATGATCACCAGCTTGAGGCACATCAGAGAGACCTGTCAATTCGACTGGTGTTGATGGCAAAGCTTCTTTAATACGACGACCCAAGTCATTTGTCATCGTACGTACACGACCATATGTGTTACCAACAACGATTGGGTCTTGAACGTGAAGTGTACCTTGTTGTACCAAGAGTGTGGCAATAGCACCACGTCCTTGGTCAAGACGTGCTTCAACAACTGTACCAATAGCACGGACAGTTGGGTCTGCTTTAAGTTCTTGCATTTCAGCAACAAGCAAAACAGTTTCCAAAAGAGCATCAAGATTTTGATTGAATTTAGCTGAGATTTCAACAAATTCAGATTCACCGCCCCAAGCTTGTGACATAACACCGTGTTCAGCTAATTCTTGAATTACACGCTGTGGGTTTGCACCTGGTTTATCAATTTTGTTAATGGCAACGATGATTGGTACACCAGCAGCTTTTGAGTGATTGATAGCTTCAATCGTTTGTGGCATAACACCATCATCAGCGGCAACAACCAAGATTGTAATATCGGTTACTGAGGCACCACGTGCACGCATGCTTGTGAATGCTTCGTGCCCTGGTGTGTCCAAGAAAGTGATTTTCTTATCTCCAGTTTTGATTTGATAAGCACCGATATGTTGTGTGATACCACCAGCTTCACCTTCAGTGACACGAGATTCACGGAAACGGTCAAGCAAGGTTGTTTTACCATGGTCAACGTGACCCATGATTGTAACAACAGCTGGACGTTCTACCATGTTTTCTTCGTTAAGGTAATCTTCTTCAACGAAAAGACGTTCAATATCAGATTGGTCTTCTTCCACTTTTTTAACTGGAGTAATACCATAATCCATAAGGATTAATTCCAAAGTATCTTCATCAAGAGATTGGTTTTGATTAACCATTGTTCCCATCATGAAAAGTTTTTTGATGATCTCAGCTGGTTCACGTTTGATTGCTTTTGCAATATCTTGAACGTTCATGCCTTCAGCATATTCCACTGATTCTGGTAATTCATGATATTTACGAGTAGATACTGGTGCGGCAGATTGTTGGTTTTTACCTCCACGGCGACCTTTTTGATTCCAGTTTGAGTTACGTGCATTACGTACTTGATTACGGTTATCATTTACACGCAATGGTCCGCCTGGGCGACGACCATCTGAAGATTTGTCGTGTTCGTTTTTCTTGCGGTCACGATCACGGCGGTTATTGTTTTTACCGGAAGTAGCAGGTGCTGTAAATACTTCTGTTGAGGGTTTACTCTCAAATTTATTGCCGCCACGATTTTGGTTATCATTATTGCGACGATTGTCATTTTGATTGCGACCTTGTCCACCGCGACGATTGTCATTGTTACGGCGATCATTTTGACGACGTTCTTGACGAGCAGCATCTTTTTTCGCTGCTTCTTTTTTGATATCTTCTGCGCGTTTTACGACTTTGATTTGAATCCTTGGTTTTTTATCCAATGCTTTTTTAGGTTCTTCTTTCACTGGCTCAGTAGTTTTTTCTTCTTGCTTTTTCGCTGCTGGAGCTGGAGCTTCTGATTTCTTCTCTACTTTTGGCGCTGTTTTTTCTTGTTTTACTGTTTTAACTTCTTCCACTTTTGGTTCAGCCTTTACTTCAGCTTCAACCTTTGCGGCTTTTTCTGCTTCTTCTTTAGCTTTAATACGTGCCAAGATGGCAGGATCTTCAACCACTGCTTTTCCTGCAAAGGTGCGTGGCGCGTCATCTTTTTTCTTTGATGTTTTCGCTTTTGACTGGGTATCTTTTGCTGGAGCAGCTGTTTTTTCTGTTGCAGTAGTTCCTGATTTCACACGTGCAATGATTTTTTCTGCTTCAGCATCTGTGACTGAACTTGAGTGAGCTTTAACAGCCAAGCCCAATTCTTGTGCAGCTGACACAAGATCAGCATTTTTCAATCCTGTTTCTTTTGCGATTTGATTAATTCGTTTTTTATCAGACAATGTTGTCCTCCTTATTTTTTAGTTAGTCATAAGGCTCTCCATTTTCTTTGCAAATCCATCATCAGCAATGGCTAACACTTTTCGATTAGCACCAATTGCTACTGAAAGTTCATTTACTGAGAACGTTTGTAAGACGCTTACCTCATAGTAACTCGATTTATCGGTGATTTTTTTGATCAAATTCTCTGACGCATCATGGGCAACAAAAACTAAACTGGCTTTGCCATTTTGAATGGCTTTAACCACAAGTTCTTCCCCTGTGATGACTTTTCCTGCACGTTTAGCAAGACCGAGTAAATTCAATACTTTTTTTGTATTATTCATATTAGTCTTAGTCCGGTGCCAAGTCTGCCGAATAAGTAGCTTCTGCTAATTCACGGCGTGCAACTTGGTGTTCAACATAACTGATCAGTTCGTCATAAAATTCGTCTGAGATTTTTGTACTGAAAGTACGATCAAAGACATGTCTCTTCTTAGCGAGCTGTGCTTCTTCATTTGATAAGGCAATATAAGCACCACGGCCATGTGCCTTACCTGTCGGGTCAATGGAGATTTGCCCCTCTTTGTTAAAAGCAATACGTAAAAGATCACGTTTAGCGATTTGCTCACCAGAAACTAAAGACTTTCTCATGGGAGTCTTTTTTTGTTTCATAGGCCTATTCTTCAGTTGTTGCTTCTTCTGAAACAGTTTCAGCAACTTCTTCTACAATTTCATCTACTTCTTCAACAAGTGCATCAAGCTCCGCCATTTCCTTTTGGAAATCTTCTTCGGACTTGATATCAATCTTACAGTTTGTAACGTGTGCAGCAAGACGTACATTTTGTCCACGTTTACCGATTGCTAAGGATAATTGATCTTGAGCAACGACTGCAATTGCTGAACCGTCTTCACGGATAGCCACTTGCTCGATACGAGCTGGTTTAAGTGCGTTGGCAATCAAGGTTGCTTTGTCGGCATTATATTCGATGATATCCATCTTTTCACCAGCAAGCTCACGGATAATACCTTGAATACGTGCACCTTTTGCACCAACCATTGTACCGATAGCATCGACGTTTTCATCATGACTTTCGACAATGACTTTCGCACGATCACCTGCATCACGCGCAACAGATTTGATTTCTACTGTTCCATCGTAAACTTCAGGGATTTCTTTTTCAAACATACGTTTAAGCATATCTGGCGCTGTACGGCTGATGAAGACACGTGTCCCTTTTGGTGTCAAAAGTACGTCAGTCACATAAACTTTCACTTTGTCACCAACGTGATAATTTTCTTGACTGATACGGTCTTTGGCTGTCAAAAGTGCATCCACACGGCCCAAGTTAACGTAAACTGCACGCGCATCAACTTTTTCAACGGTACCCATGATGATTTCATCTTTATAACGGCTGTATTCATTGTAAATGATTGTACGTTCTTCTTCACGCATTTTTTGCATGATAACTTGTTTAGCTGCTCCCGCCGCTGTACGTGCAAAATCTTTTGGTTTTTCTTCAAACATGATTTTGTCGCCAATTTCATAATGCGGGTTTAATTCTTGGGCATCTTCAAGTGAGATTTCAAGACGGCTATCAAAGACTTCATCCACAATTTCACGTGTTGAGTAAACATTGAAGTTTCCTTTTTTCTCATCGAAAATAACTTTCACATTTTGTGCTTGACCATATTGGCGCTTGTAAGCAGCTGTGATTGCTTGCTCAATTGCTTCGATAACAATCTCTTGTTTAATGCCTTTTTCTTCTTCTAGCATTGTAAAGGCGTTAAGCATTTCCTTGCTCATTTTGTTTTTTCCTCTTTCTTGAGTTTTTTGGAAAATATTTTCTTTTTATTATTTCGGTTGAGAGACTTACTCTCAGAGCATTTAGAATTTCTTACAACTTCACTAAAGTTGTTGCTTTTGAAATCTTATCTGCTGGAATTTCAACTGTTTTCTTACGGGCTTTATCCATATATTCTACAGTTAAGGTGTTGTCCTCAAACTTCACCAAATCTCCAACAAATTCTTTTTCGCCTTCAATTTTTTGATAAAGTTTTACAAGAATGTACTCACCAATGGCACTTTGAAAATGTTCAGCTTTTTTAAGCGGACGTTCTGCACCAGGGCTTGCAACTTCAAGCATATAACCTTCGGTTGGAAATGGATCTGGCGAAATTGTGTCTAGCAAAGGTGAAAGAATTTCACTTAAATCGGCTGTGTCTTGAATCGTAATGCCATCTGCCTTATCCACCAAAAGTCGCAAAACCATATCTCCGCCAAGTTTTTCCCACTCAACATCAATCAATTCAAACTCTTCTGGTAGGTGAGGCAAGATGAAATCTTCTACTGTTTTTACAAGTGTTTCTGACATCTCTTCTCCTTTCAGAAAACAACACAGAAGGAGCGTCCTCACGAACGCTCCTTTCTAGTAGTTTTTTATTTAAGACTATTATAGCACATTTTTGCGGTTTGTCAAGAGGCATGATTACGCAGGGTGTACCGTTTAAACTTCCTAACTCGCACATAAAATTTCTTTGAAAATTCTTGAAAATCTAGCATTAAAGGGCTATGATAAAAAGAGTGTAATTTATAGGAGATGTTTATGAAAATTTATTTTCAGTTACTTATTATTTTTGGTTTTTCTTTCGTAGGAGATACGCTGTCAAACAGTTTGCATCTTCCTGTTCCCGGGAGTATTTTAGGAATGATTTTTTTATTCCTTGCGTTGCAATTTAAAGTTTTAAAATTCACTGATGTAGATGAGGTTGGGAGTTTCTTAATCAATAACATGACGATTTTATTTTTACCTGCTGGTGTGGGAATCATGGCCAAATGGTCCTTGATTTCCGATTTTTGGTGGCAAATAGCTTTGATTGTTCTTCTTGCTCTTATTGTGAATGTCTTTGTTTTAGGTCATTTGGTTCAATTTATTAAAGTCAAATATGAAGGAGATTACCTCGAACCAGAATTGTTAAAAAATAAAAGAGAGGTAAACTGATGGATGCCATTACTTCTAGCCCGCTGTTTGGTCTAACACTTACTATTTTAATATTTATTATTGGTGTACGTATCAATGAAAATATACGTAAGCCTTGGACGAATCCCTTACTTTTTGCAACCCTCGTTATTATTTTGATTTTGGTTGTAGCTAAAATACCTTATGAGAATTATTACAAAGGAGGCGCGATATTAAACGACTTGATTGGTCCTTCAACTGTTGCCTTAGGTATTCCTTTGTATAAAACCTTCCAGCTCATGAAGCATCATGCAAGATCAATTTTAATCAGTATCGCTGCTGCTGCTCTTATTAATACAGTTATTACGGCCTTATTGTTAAAATTTTTCGGTTTATCAAAATTAGCTTCATTGTCCCTTTTCCCAAAATCTGTAACTACTGCGATGGCTATTGGTATCACAGAAAAAATGCAAGGTGTGACAACGATTACGGTTGTCGTGGTCGTGGCTACCGGAATCTTGACCAGTGTCCTTGGCGTGCCATTGATGAAACTTTTTAAAATTAAAGACCCTGTGGCCCAAGGTGTGGTGCTCGGCGGCACTGGACATGCCGTTGGTACAGGAACTGCTATTGAACTAGGAAAAGTTCAAGGCGCCATGGGAGCTTTAGCGATTGGCGTAACCGGGATTATGTACGTGATTTTTGCACCTTTAGTGGCACATATTATTCTGGGCTATTGAGCCTAACTGTCTGAAATTCTAACCAGTTATAATAAAAAGCTTGAAGATTAACTTCAAGCTTTTTATTATTTACGTTTACGTGCAATCAAATGAATTGGTGTACCTTCAAAGACAAAGGCTTTACGGATTTGATTTTCTAAGAAGCGCATATAAGAGAAATGCATCAGTTCTTCTTCATTAACGAAGACCACAAATGTTGGTGGTTTAACAGCAACTTGGGTTGCATAGAAAATCTTCAAACGTTTCCCTTTATCTGTCGGTGTTGGATTAATTGCTACTGCATCCATAATAACATCATTCAAGACAGAACTTGAAATACGAAGGTTTTGTGAATGATGAATTTCCTTAATCATATCTGGAAGCTTATGAAGACGTTGACCTGTTTTAGCCGAAACATAAACAATCGGTGCATAATCAAGGAATTTAAATTTCCAACGAATATCGTCTTCGAATTTTTTCATAGTGTAATTGTCTTTTTCAAGTGTATCCCACTTGTTTACTACGAGAAGAATTCCCTTACCTGCATCATGAGCGAAGCCAGCAATCCGCATATCGTATTCACGAATTCCCTCTTCTGCATTGATGACCATAAGCACAATGTCGCTCCGATCAATAGCACGCATAGCACGCATTACAGAATATTTTTCTGTATTTTCGTAGATTTTCCCAGATTTACGCATCCCTGCTGTATCAATCATGAGGAATTCTTGCCCTTCTGCATCAGTAAAGCTTGTATCAATCGCATCACGTGTCGTACCTGCGACAGGGCTGGCAATGACACGATCTTCTCCGAGAATAGCGTTAATCAAACTTGATTTACCAACGTTTGGACGACCAATCAAACTAAATTTGATGACATCTGGATTTTCTTCTTCTGTTTCTGTTGGCAGGTTTTCAATGATTGCATCAAGAACGTCCCCTGTCCCTAAGCCGTGTACAGCGGATACAGGATAAGGTTCTCCCAGACCAAGTGAATAGAAGTCGAAGATTTCCATTCGGCGCTCCGGGTTATCTACTTTATTGACAACGAGGATAACTGGTTTATCTGTACGGTAGAGAATTTGTGCTACATGTTCATCAGCATCAGTAATTCCTGTTTCTCCATCCACAACAGCTACGATAACATCCGCTTCTTCCATCGCTATCTCTGCTTGGGCACGGATCTGTGTCATGAAGGGCTCATCCGAAAGTTCAATCCCTCCGGTATCAATAAGCGAGAATTTTTTGTTCAACCATTCGCCTGTGGCATAAATACGGTCACGTGTTACTCCAGGAATATCTTCAACAATTGAGATACGTTCTCCAGCAATACGGTTAAAAATCGTCGATTTTCCGACATTTGGTCGGCCGACAATGGCTACTGTAGGTAGTGTCATTTATTTTTTATCCTTTTCTTATCAGTAATATCAGTAATAAGTTTACTTCTCTTATTCCTCATCTTCTTCTTTTCATCTAAAAGAGAAAAAGTATGCATTGTAATTATAACATTTTACTGGCTATTTTTATAGCTCTGCCTTTTCAGATTAAAAGTGAGCCCGGAATTCTTGCTCACTTTTGATTATTTTTTAAGTTTTTTAAAGGGAATCTCCTTCACACCGAGAAGATCTAGGGCAAAGTTAAAGATTGGAATTCCCACGATAAGGCCCCAAACACCGAAGAAATGTTCTCCTAAGAAAAGAATCACGAAAGTGTAAAACATAGGCAGTTTTGTCTTATGGGCCATCAGATGCGGGTTGAGGACATAAGACTCAAGAGCATGGATTAAAGCAACCATCAGTAACACAAAGATGACATCCCTAATCCCGCCGATAGAATAACCGATGATGGATAAAGGAATACAAGAGACAAGTACACCAGCAACGGGAACAAGGCTCAGTAAGAAAATCATTACGCCCAAACTCAATAACTCTGGAAAGCCCATGAAGCTTAACGCAATAAGTGTCAAAGCGGTATTAACGAGAGCAATAATAAATTGCGTTTCCAAGACAACACCAAAGCCTGTAAAGAATTTGCTTGCCAGATAATAGACGTCTTCAAAGAACCAAGCAAAGTCACTTTCCAAGAAAAGAGCTGAAAATTTATTGGTTTCTTTACGATCAATAGTGAAGAAGAAACTCATTAAGAAGGCGAAAACGACAATGAGTAACCCTTTCCCAAAGCTGGTTACATAATCAACCAAAGTCCCCAAACTGCTTTGCAGTTTATCTGCCAAGTTGTATTCTTTAAAAAGATTATATATCGAATCCATCAGCGCACTCTCGCCATTGCTGTTGTTCTGGTAAAACTTACTTACTGCATTGATGAGGTGCGTGAGCTGATTTACCAATACGGGAATATATTCCGTAATGCCTAAGTAGATTAAAAAAAGAATGACACCATATAGGATAAAACCACTTATTTTACCAGGAAGTTTAATTTTTCGCTCGATAAAGCTGACAAAACGATAGGCGAGGTAGCTGAAGACGAAAGTCAAGAGCATCAGTGGGAGAATGCTTCGTACAAAATAGAGTACAGCAATGAGAAACGCCAAAACGACCCATCTTCTAAGTTTTTCATTTTTTATAAAATTTTGGTAGTATTCCATTAATTCCCATCCTTCAATTTTTATAGATTAAAAAATTGTATTTTCACATTTTCAAGCTTCTAAATTATATCATGTTTAGCATGCAAAAAGATACATCTTAAGATGTATCTTTTATATTTTATTTCTTTTTACCTTTTTTCATTTTTTTCTGCGCCCGTTTCATGGCTTGTTTCATGGCAAATTGTGTAGCTTTACCTTTGAGCCCACCACCGAACATAGAGCTCATATCAGGTGTTCCGGAAGATGCTCCTCCTCCCATAAGACCTTGCAAGTCTCCTAGAGAGGACATATCTGGCATACCTCCAGGCATATTTTTCATGTTTGGCATTTTACCGCCAGCGCCGCCCATCATTTGCTGCATCATTGAATTCATGTCGCCATTCATAATACCTTGCATCATGTCTTTAGACTGATTGAATTGCTTGATGAACTTGTTAACCTCGATAAAACTATTTCCTGATCCAGCAGCAATACGTCGACGACGAGCGGGCGAAAGTTCGACTTCCAATTGACGCTCAGCTGGTGTCATAGATAGCACAATAGCACGTTTACGTGCAATGTCTTTCGGATCAACCTTAACATTTTCAATTCCTGGCATTTGTGACATGCCTGGAATCATCTTCATAATGTCTTCCATTGGTCCCATGTTTGTCACTTGGTCAAGCTGTTCCACAAAGTCGCTGTAATCAAAACGGTTTTCCGCCATCTTTTCAGCCATCTTCATCGATTGCTCTTCATCAAACTGCGCTTGAGCCTTTTCAATCAAGGTCAACATGTCCCCCATACCGAGGATACGAGAGCTCATACGATCAGGATAGAAAGTTTCCAAGTCGGTCAGTTTCTCACCTGTACCAGTAAATTTGATGGGTTTACCTGTAATTTCTCGAATAGATAAAGCCGCACCACCACGGGTATCACCATCAAGTTTGGTAATGATAACACCACTAATATCTAATTTTTCATCAAAAGTTTTTGCTACTTGAGCAGCAACTTGACCTGTCATGGCATCAACAACCAACAGAATTTCCGTTGGTTGTGCGAGAGCTTTAATCTCTTGCAACTCGTTCATGAGTTTATCATCAATTTCGAGACGACCTGCCGTATCAATCAAGACATAGTCTTTACGCTCTTCACGCGCTTGAGCAAGACCGTTTTTAACAATATTTACCGGACTTTCGGCTGTTCCTTCATCATAAACAGGAATATCAAGCTGTTCACCTAATGTTTTTAATTGATCAATCGCTGCTGGACGATAAACGTCAGCCGCAATCATCATTGGGCGTGCATTTTGTTCTTCTTTAAGTTTTTTAGCAAGTTTACCAGCAAAGGTTGTTTTACCTGCCCCTTGCAAACCAACCATCATGATGATTGTTGGAATTTTAGGTGATTTGAGCAGCTCAGCTTCGCCGCCACCCAAAATCGCAGTCAATTCTTCGTTAACAATCGAAATAATTTGTTGCGCAGGATTCAGTGCTTCTGAGACTTCCGTCCCAATCGCACGTTCGCGGATTGCTTTGATAAACTTTTTCACTACAGGAAGAGCAACGTCGGCTTCAAGAAGGGCCACACGTATTTCTTTCGTAATTTCTGTTACATCTTGTTCTGTAATTTTCTTTTTGCCACGCAAATTTTTAAAGACATTTTGCAAACGTTCAGTTAAATTTTCAAAAGCCATATTTATATTCCAGTTCTATTATTTTATTCAGATAGTTTTATTATACCATATTCTGTCGAGGCTTAAATCCACCAGAAGTTGGAAAAATTCTAATTTTGTTCAGAAAGTTTTTGGATATCTTCAGGACGACCAATGACAAAGAGTGAATCCCCAATCATGAGTCGAGTGTCTCCTGAGGCTATTTCAACTTTTCCATTAATATGCTTAACATAGCTGATGTTTAAGTCGTAATGATTAAAATCATCAATTTCAGAAATAACCCGATTATTCATTGTACGTGAACATACTTTTACTTCTGCGAACTCAATATTCTCAGCAATGTCCACGACATTACTGATATTCTCAAAGATTAAACTTTCGGCAATCTTACGTCCCATTTCTACCTCAGGAAGAACCACACGATCAGCGCCAATTTTTTCCAAAAGACGATAATGATTTTTATCTACAGCCTTGGTTATTACTTGAGGCACTCCAGCATCTTTTGCCAGCATAGTAACTAGCACAGAAGACTGGATGTCTTCACCTATTGCTACAATAGCAACGTCAAAATCTTGAATGCCTATCTCGTCCAAGACACGTTCATCTTTTGCATCGGCAATGATGGCATTAGGAACCATATCCTTAAAAAGATTGACACGATCTTCGTTCTGGTCAATCACGAGCAAATCTGCTTCCGTTTCGGCGATCGTTTTCGCAACCGCTGAGCCAAAACGTCCCAGACCTATAACAACAAATGATTTCATATTAACCTACCATTACCTTTTCTTCAGGGTATTTATAAAGCGACTCATGACTGTCTTTGGCATTCAGAGAATAAATAATCGTAAAGACACCAACGCGTCCGATAAACATAAGAATTCCTACGATAATTTTACCTGGGATATTGAGTCCTGGAGTTACTCCCATACTTAAACCCACGGTCGATAGTGCAGAAATAACTTCGAACAAGAGCTGATCCACACGGAATTTTGGATTGGTTAAGAGCAAGGCAAAAGTTGCAATAACCATCATAAAGAAATAAAGAAAAACAGACTCATAAGCTTGTTTGACAACACTTTGAGGAATAGTTCTATTTTTAAAACTTGTATGTTTGTCACGTTTAATGATTGAACGAACATTGAGTGCTAGAACACCGATTGTTGTCGTCTTCAAACCGCCTGCTGTAGACCCAGATGTACCACCGATAATCATCAACATAATTGTCAAAAAGATACTGGCCTGACTAAACAGAGTGTATTCTTGAATAGAAAAGCCCGCGGTTCTCTGAGAAATCGATAAGAATAAACTCTGCATGGTAAAAATTGCTGGGTTATTACTTACACTTTCAAAATCAGAGATTAAAAAGAGTATCATGCCACCAAAGATGAGAAAAGTTGTTGTTGTCAATGCCAAACGTGTATGTAAAGACAATTTTCTTTGCTTTTTGTAGTTAAGCAGGTCCATCATAACGATAAAACCTAAACTGCCGCATACAATCATCGAGGCGATGACCATTAAGACATAAGGAGAATGTTCATAAAGCATGAGCGAATTACCAAACAAATCAAAGCCGGCATTACAATAAGCCGAAATAGCATGGAACACACTGTACCATAAACCTTTAACCAATCCAAACTTTGGCACAAAAGCAAAGGACAAGAGAACACTTCCGCAAAATTGAATAAGAAAAGAAATGATTAAAACATTGATAACAACACGAACACCCGAGCTAATATCAGATAGGCTGTATGATTCTTGAATAATCAAGCGGGACTTAAGCGACATCTTCTGGTTGAGCAATAAAAAGATACTGACAACCAAAGTCATAAATCCTAATCCACCAATTTCAATCAATAAAAGTAAGATAACTTGACCAAAAAGCGACCAGTGAGCGCTTGTATCAATAACGGTTAAACCTGTAACACAGGTTGCTGATACAGCTGTAAAGAGCGCATCGACAGGATGAGTAAATTGTCCTGTTTTGGAGGAAATCGGTAAACTCAACAGTGTCCCGCCCACAATGACAAGAGTCAAAAAGGCGATAAAAATAATCTGCAAAGCTGTTAATTTTTTTAAATTTTTCTGCATAAGTCGCTTGCTTACTCTCCTCTAGTTCTGTGCCCTGGGAACTTGCCATTATCAAAAAAATATAGCAAAAGACAGGCCTTTACTATATGATAATTTTTCAACGTTCTTGAACAAACCCTGTCCTAGAAGTCTTATTCAGACTTTTCAGTGGGTTTATTTGCTTTCTTTTTGTTGCTCTTGTAACGACGTGTTAATTCTTGTGGGGCACGCGCTTCCATCACGACAGGAAGAACAACTGGTTTACGACGTGTTTGGTTGTAGAGGAATTTACCAAGAGCATCACGAATAGCGCCCTTAAGTTCTGACCAATCGAAAGTTGTTCCTGCAAGATATTTTTCAACGGTTTCATTAACCAAATTTCCTGCATCTTTCATCAAATCACGTGATGTTTTGACATAGACAAAGCCACGCGTATGTACACGTGTTTGACTGATAATTTTACGGTCGCTCTTACTGATAGTGATAACAGCAATGAAAATACCGTCTTCTGACAAAACTTTACGGTCTCGTAAAACGACAGAACCAATGTCCCCAATACCTGAACCATCAATCATTACGTTTTCTGCTGGTACAACACCTGCAGGAATCATTTCGTCTTTTTTGTTGAATGAAACAGATTCCCCTTTTTTCGCAATAAAGATGTGCTCTGGAAGCATGCCCATTTCCATGGCTAATTCAGCATGTGCACGTAACTCACGGTATTCACCTTGAATAGGGATAAGATTTTTAGGTCGTAAGATATCAATCATAAATTGCAAATCACGCGCATTGGCATGACCTGAAACTTTTAAATCTCCACCCAACATCTTCATCACACCACCTGCACGATAAACGTCATTTTCAATGCGTGCCACTAATGTTTCATAAGCTACTGAAGGGGTTGTTACAGCAAATGCTACATCGCCTTCTTTGATTTTCACCCATTTGTGACGTTTGTGCGCCATGTCACCGAGAACTTTTAAGGGTTCACCCATACGTCCTGTTTCAATGATGACAAGCTCATTATCAGCATATTTACTGATTTCATTTGGTTTAATGATTGCTTTTTTATCTTCGATTTGCAACTTCTTCAAACGTGTTGCTGTTTCGACGATTTGGTCCATATCTTGACCAGTAAAGACGATATGGCGTCCGAGCTTGATTGCTGCATCAACGACTTGTTGGATGCGCCCGAGATTCCCTGCGTTACAAGCAATGATCACACGGCCTTGTGCTTCATCAATTGTATCAAATATTTTTTCGTAGATTTCATGTTCACTTGCAGATTGAGCCGTTGACAAAGCATTTGGTGAGCTTGAAAGTAAAGCAAGGACTTTACTGCTTCCAATTTCAGCAAGGCGTCGCATGTTTGTACGATAGCCAAGCGCAACTGCTGGATCAAAACGGAAATCTCCTGTATAAACAATATTTCCGGAGTCAGTTCCAATGACAATCCCCATTGATTCTGGAATTGTATGTGTTGTTGAAAAGAAGGAAATTACAGCTTGACCAAAATCAATTTCTGTTTCTTCGTTGACCACGTGGAAATCCTTAAACTTCTTGCTGCCATCATAATTGCGCACATTAATCTTCGCAAGTTCAATCGTCAACTCACTCCCAAATACAGGAACACGTAATTCAGAAACGATATAAGGTAATGCGCCAATCGAATCGGCATGACCATGCGTCAAGAAAATCCCTGCAACACGATCAGCATTTTCAACTAAATAGTCAATGTCTGGAATAACAAAGTCAATTCCTAACATGTCACTGTCCGCATATTTCAGACCAGCATCGAGAACGAAGATTTGTTCGTTCACCTCTGCTAAGTACATATTTTTACCAAATTCGCGTACACCGCCTAAGGGTGTAATTTTTATATCTGCCATTTATTTATTAATTAAAACCTTTCTTATTTCGTAATAAAAGGGATTGGCATTCCAATCCCTACCGAGAATACTTACTATAAGTATAACTCAAAGCAAGCAAAAAATCAATCAAATATTTGTCAATCCCTCATATCATGCGGTTTATCGTTACTTAACATTTTTAAGCTTTCCCGTATATCTTCTTCGTATTTTGCGAAAAACTTTTGATTTTTAATCCGCAAACAACCTCGTCCTATAACTGACTTTGGAAATCGCTCCTGTAAAGTCACATTACTTCCATAAAAATAGAGCGCAACATAATTTTTTTGAGCAGAAATATTAAGCATACCAGCTTCTTCATATCCTGGACTTGGATGAGGATTTGCTCCCAAAGCGAGAGCGGAAAAAGTTCTTCCATTATCAAAATAACGCAAGTTTTCATCTGGAAACACTGTCTTAACCAACTGCGTAACTTGTCTTAAAAGTTGTGGATTAGGCGACTGTGATATGTAGTCCTCTATTTCCTTTGCGCTTATGTACATCGCACCTCCTTGATTTTCTTTCAATTAAAAATAAGTCTTTAAAAAGTTTGCTACTACTTCGCGATATTTTTCTTTATCTATTTCGTAAGACCGCACATGTCGACCTCCTTTTGCAATATAGATTTCCTTTGGCCCTTTTGTTGCTTCATAGTTTCGATGCACCATTTCCATGGGAACAAAAGTATCCTGATCTCCATGGATAAAGAGGAACGGCTTCGTATTTTTATTTAATTGCGTAATTGACGAGGCTTCCTTCCAACCGTACCCCGCAAAAAGTTTAGACCAAAAAGAAAGGAGGTGAATCAGCGGAAATTGTGGCAAATGATAATCATGCTTTGCTTTATGAGCCAACTCGTTCCAAACCGTATCATAACCACAGTCTTCAATAAAACACTTAACATGTTCAGGTAAGTTTTCCCCCGAAAGCATCATTGTTGCAGAGGCACCCATCGAAATACCAAACATTGCGATTTCACTTTTAGGATTTTTCTCAATAATCTGTTTAATCCAGCCTAGGTTATCTTTACGGTCTAACCAACCAAAACCAATGAATTTTCCTGGACTTTTTGCACCTGCACGATAATCCGGCATGAGGACATTGTAGCCTAGTTCATGAAAGAGCCAACCAAAAGCACCATATCTGTCTCGAACAGATTTATACCCGTTAGCCAACAAGATAGTCTTATCTGTCGGCTTTGTCGCTGGTAAATACCAGGCCTTAAGCGTTAAATTATCGTGTGTCTGTAAACACCATTCTTCTTTTTTGGCTTGCATAAAAGCGTACCATTCGGGATAAAGAGGATCATTGCTTTGGGGTTGTTGAATCCAAATGCTGCGATTTTTATTTTCAATAAACATGAATAGACCTAAGCTAAACATATGAACTAAAAAAATGAGAACCAACACTAGTATTAAAAAAGTTAACATGAGCCTATTATAACACGACTTGTGTAACAACTTTACTTGTTTTCTTCTCCATAAAAAAAAGAGATTTAAAATCTCCTTTTTCTTCTTATTTATTACCTGGAACATCCGACAATGTCCACGTCAGTTCTCCTTTATATTTTGCAGCATATTGTTGAGTCACAGGTACATCAAGATAGAGTCCTTTTTTCGTTGTGCTCCCCCAATTTTGACTGAGATTAAAGGTTCCACCATTTGTGCCACTTGGCTGACTTTCTACTTGAGGATTACTTGCTGAAAGCGCGGTATTGTTGGTGCCATCAGTACTAAAGAATAAAGTCCCAGCCAGTGAATGACCGCCAGTAATTGGTGTGCCTGTAGCATCAACTTCAACTAACGGCTGAGTTTCTTTAACAAACATTGTCCATCCTGTATTTTTGCTGCTTTGTCTTGTATCTGTAACCACGAGATCTTGAGTATAGGCAGGAAAATCAACCACATTACTATTTTTAACTTTTAGCTGTCCAAAATCCATTGTTGATGGTGCACTGGTGAAATTTAGACTCCCCGTAAATATTGATATAGCAACAGTTTTTGAAATGCTTTTATCTGAGCTCGAAAAATTATAAGTCACATCGACAATGTCATTAGATTGAGCATTCTTCAAGGCCGTAAAGTATGCAGCAGAATCTTCTAAAGCAGCTGAACTCACTGTTCCGTCAGAATGATAAGCTTTCGCTTGCGTATAATAATCAAGTGTTGGTTGATCACTGTTTGCTCCAATCGTATTCGCGATATCCTGCCCTAAAGTTACGGGATATGCATTGATCGCTCTCTGACGATCAGAGGAAATGACTGCATCATCAGAAACCACGACAAGATGTGCTTGTGCTGTTTCATTTGTCGTTGACCATGTAACCGGAATATCAATATAATCTTTACCCTTTAGCCCAGCATTGGCAGTCGCTAAAGTATTTCCATCAAGCTTTAGGCCTGATAAATCTTGCCCTTTTACTTCCATGAAAGATTGAAGTTGGCTTTCAGTAAGCGTCTTTGCCATACTTTCTGAGAGAATAATATTTCCTGCTGTAAGCTTTTGAGTGATCGTTATCGTTGCCTTAGGTGCAATAACGGGAACTGCTGCTGACACCTGATTAACTGCAAGCATACTTGGAAGAGCAACAGACAGAACTGCACCCATTATAAAAAATCGTTTCATTTTTCTCCTCTCCTCCTATGCTGGTCCATCTGCGATGGTATATTTAAAGGTACCAGATGGTGTTCCTGTTTGCGTCAATAGTGTATTTTTTGCTTTAATTTTTATTCCTGAAGTTTGTGGAGCAGTCAATGTATAATTTTGCCCTGCATTCGCCATTGAAATAAAAGAAGGCAAACTTGTATCTGAAGTTACTGAGGCAATAGACACAGCCAAGCCAGTACCCAAAGTTTTGTTATCTGCTGGATTGCCAGGATTACTCCAATAATAGTCGATATTATCTGCAAAATTATTTTGCATCATGGTTACCGAAAGATTAAAGTTTGGTGCTTGTCCCCGATCATCCCCTACAACCAAGGTTTGTGTCTCATTTCCATTAATTAAATTTGACCATGAGCTATCGGCTGGTGTGCCATTGCTATCGTTGGGGTTTAAAGAGATATTAAAACTTCTTGCCATAGATGATTTAGCTGCATCCATCCAGAAGCCTATCGGCTGATACCAGGATATGTATTTGGCAGTTTTCATACCTGTTAAATCTGCACTCGAATAATTATTAGGTACCAAAGCAGAACTAGCGTTAGCACCTAAGCCAGTGATTGTTCCTGTGTTTTGCCTGTACCAGATATCTCCCGTGCTCAGATTATTTTGGTTAGGTGTAACCAAATCTGGGAGATTTGCATCAAATACGGCTGCTGTAGTTGAAGTATGTGTCCTTAATCCATTTCCTGCTATCGTTATAGGAAAATTGTTACTTGAATTCACAGTGGGATCAAAAACTGATCCTCCTAGAGTATTTAGGGTCACTACTTTAGGATCATCTAATGTTATGCCACTTCCCGCTCCCGGATTTCCATAAACTAGGCTACCAGAAGTTTTTAAATTGTTTAAAAGTAAAGTTGCATTTTGTCCAACATTCCATTTGACAACGCCTGTGGAGCTATACTATAAAAGTGGACAGAAAATTGTGTGTTATAATCTGTCTATTAAGACACAAAAATGAAAGGACTTTTATGTCAGGTTTTAAACGTTACGACGAGGAATTTAAGCAATCTCTCGTTAATCTCTACCAAACAGGTAAAACTCAATCCGAACTCTGTAAAGACTATGGTGTCTCCCCTTCTGCACTTGCAAAATGGATCAAGCAGTACTCTCAAGTTCGTCTTGAAGATAATACGGTCTTGACTGCTAAACAGATTCAAGAATTACAAAAAAGGAATGCCCAACTCGAAGAAGAAAATCTTATCTTAAAAAAAGCAAGTGCCATATTCATGCAAAACTCCAAGTGAGATTAAAAGCAGTCTATAGACTCCGATTTGAACACACGACAGTTATGCTCTGTCGTGTTTTACATGTCAATCGTTCCACCTACTATAACTTCATAAACAAGAAGCCCTCAAAACGTGAAATAGAAAATCAACGCTTGAGAAAATTACTCCTTGAGATTTATATGAAAGCCAAGAAAAGAATTGGAACGAGAGCTTTTAAAATCATTCTCCTGCGTGATTATGGCGTTAATATTTCTGAGGGGCGTATCTTAAGACTTCTCAAGTCTATGACACTCCCTAAAATGTCAACGATTAAACCTAGAGTTAAATCAAAACACTCTCCTGCATTTTCTTCTGATAATCTCCTTAAACAAGAATTTAATCCTAAGTCCCCGAATCAAGTATGGACAACTGATTTCACTTATATTTCTATAGGACATAGACGGCATGTTTATCTCTGCGCCATCCTTGACCTCTACTCTAGAAAATGTATTGCTTGGAAAGTAAGTGACAGGATTGATGCTAAACTTGCCTGTGACACATTAGGGATGGCTATAAATAAGAGGAAGCCTAAGGAACCAATCATTTTTCATTCGGATCAAGGTAGCCAATTTAAATCAGCTTCCTTTAGAAAAATATTAGATGAGCATCAATTGCTTGCTTCTTACTCCAAACCTGGATATCCTTATGATAATGCTGTCACTGAGGCCTTTTTCAAGTACCTCAAACAACGGGAAATAAACAGAAGAACTTATCACTCCATTCAAGAAGTTCAACTCTCTTGCTTTGAATACATCGAACAGTTTTATAACAACTATAATCCTCATTCCGCAAACAATGGTTTAACTCCAAATCAGAAAGAAGAAAACTATTTTAAGAAAATATAGCTCATTTTGTGTCTAAATATTTGACATTAGTCCAAAACTCTCTAATCTTCCATTCATCACCGACAAAGCGCATGTTTTTATCAATTGTTACACCGTATTCCCTCGTTAAATCCGTAAATTTTTTCACCAGTTTATACGTGGCTGACTTTGATAAAAAGACAACATCTTCGAGTTCAGCAATTTTGTTCACTTCTTCAGTAAAGACTGCTCGAATCAAGGCTTGCATCTGTGATCTCTTAACGTAATGATTTAAAAGAAGCATGATGTTTCCTTGGGTTCTTCTTTCATAACGTACGAAACTTTTCTGCGTCTGGAGATCGATGAGGTAATAATTTTCTAATTTCCAAGATTTAATTTCTGATTGTATCTCAGATAAGAGCTTCTTGACTTGATAATTATTAAGGTGTAATTCTTCAATTAAGTCATCAAAAAGTACCGTAGAGAGATGATGATTTTCTAAATAATATAAAATTTGAAGCTTTTTAAAATCATCTTCGTCTAAATATTTTAACACAATACTGTTTCCTCCATTTACCTCGTCAATTTTTTCTATTATATAACATTAGGCAACATTGCACAAATGTAACTTAATTGCACAAAAAATCACTAAAGAGTATTTTAGTGATTTTTTGTGTCTTATATCCTTCGATTTCAACGTTACACTTTGATATCATTCTGCCTTTAAAGCAGCAACAGTCATATAGTTATAAGGGCTGTTAAAGTGGGGCAAGAAGAACAAATCGAGAAGCGCAAGTTCATCAATTGTTTTTTGATCTTGGATAGCCAAGCTGAACATATTGATATTCCCCGCGATAATCTCCCCGTAGCTCGCCATTTGCGCGCCTACGATACGTCGACTTGATTTTTCATAAACAATACGAATTTTCACCGTATCATTATTTTCATGGAGGAACCAAGCTTTTTGCTTATCTTCAAAATCAGTGTAAGCAACTTCTAAACCAAATTTTTGTGCGGCTTTAACAGAAAAACCTGTAGAAGTCATATTATAGCCGAAGATCGAGATACCATTTGACCCTTGAACACCAGCTGATTCGAGGACTGTTCCGCCAATGTTATGCCCAGCAACAATCCCTGAGCGTACCGCATTAGAAGCAAGAGCAATATATGTGAAATCTTGCAAAGCATTAGAATAAATCGTAGCCACATCGCCGACTGCGTAGACATCAGGATTACTTGTCTGTTGATGCTTATCTACCTTCACTGCTCCATTTCGAAGCGTATCCAGTTTATCTCCCACAAGGGTGCTGTTTGCCGTAAAGCCGATACAGTTAATTACCATATCCACATCATAGGTCCCTTTATTAGTCACAATTTGAGAAACTCGGCCATTTGTGCCTTTAAAAGCCTCGGCAGTTTCACCAAAATGAAGCTCTACGCCATGGTTTGCAAGGTTTTCATCCATTCCTTTCGCAAAGTCTTCATCATAATAGGAAGCTAAAGATGTAGTTTCCGCATCAAAGAGCAAAACTTCTTTTCCGCGACGTTTCGCCGCTTCAGCGATTTCTGTACCAATGTAGCCCGCCCCAATAACGGCAATACGTTTCACTTCTTCTTTAGCGAACTCCTCATCCACTGCTTGTCCTTCTTGGAAGAGTTTAAGAAAATGAATACCTTCTAATTCATTACCTGTAATTTTAGGAATGATTGGTCTTGAACCCATAGCAAGAATGAGTTTGTCATAATCTTCCACGTGCTCTTCTCCGGCTTTTGTTGTGGCATACACTTTTTTCTGCTCGAAATCAATTGATGAAACTTCAGTTTCCGTCAACACCTTCGCTCCTTTTGCTTCAAAATCATCTGGTCGTGCATAGAAAAGTTCATTCGGTTGATCAATTTGACGGCCCACCCATAAGGCTGTCCCACAGCCCAAGTAACTCATGTTACTGTTACGATCGATCATGGTAATTTCATGACCAGGATAGTTGTCTAATAATGTATTTGCCGCAGCAATACCTGCGTGATTTGTGCCTATAATAACGATTTTCATGTTGGAAAATCTCCTTTTTTTATTGTAAAAGCTTGTAAATATTTTTACAATATAAGTTTAGCACACTTTATTCGCATTTCTTTTGTAAGCGCTTGTGAAGTTTGTGAATTCACAAACCTCACAAGGTAAATAGCTGAGAAAACCTTATATTACCTGCATTTCAGATACTTTCAAGACATTATTATTTTTCTATCAAAAAAATGGATAGTTTTGAAATACCCACTTTTTACTTACTTTATATGTTTCACTTCTTGACGGGTGTGCATCCCATTTAACTCATCCAGCATACTCACAGATACACTGACAAGACCGGGATAATCACTGTTTTCAACTTCAGCTTTATACAATTCTATCTCTTCTGAAGTTTTTCCTTCTTTTTTCATCGCATTTTCTGTATAAGATATTATCGCTTCTGCATTACCCTCTACATCAAAAAGGCTGTACATCATTACGCTCAATAGTCTCTCCTAAAATATAATAGATAAATTTACATACCTCTATTATAGCATTAATTCCAAAGGAAACAACAGCTCACTCCACTCTTTATTTCACAAAAAAAGACCTCTCAAAAGAGAAGTCTTTCGGGCAACTTTCGTTGTGTCAGAACGGTTCACACGCGCTAACAAGTTCTCATGCTTCCTGCACGAACAACCCAATGTTCCAGAACTCCCGTGCTTCAATAATCTACCAAAGTAGAGCATCGACTCATCGCATAAGCTTATTATAACATAATCTGTGAGTCTCCGCGTAACAAAAGCTTTTCACGGCACCATCTGGGATTAGCAGCAATCTTTAGGACAGTTTTCTTTCATTTCTTTATATGTTTTTACAACATTTTCTACTGTAAAGCCATACTCTGGTAAAACAATATTTGCAGGTGCTGAAGCGCCCCATTTATCTACGGTTACAGTGGCTCCAGCTAAACCAATATATTTCGCCCAGCCGAAGCTTGTTCCTGCTTCGACAGCCAAACGGCAGCAGACATTTTTCGGAAGAATTTCTTCTCTATATTCTGCAGATTGTTCGTCAAAGATATTCATTGAAGGCATAGAAACAACACGTACGCCTTTTCCTAATTCTTTTTTAGCTTCAAGCGCAAGTGCTACTTCTGAACCTGTTGCGATGATAATTCCTTCAAGTTCACCTTCTTCTTTGGAGAGAATGTAGGCACCACGATTGAGGCCTTCCTCAGCCAATTGTGCTGTTCCTTCAAGAACTGGCAAGTTTTGACGTGTCAAAACAAGCGCTGTTGGACGTTTTTTGCTTGAAGCTGCACGACGCCATGCGGCAACAACTTCATTACCATCTGCAGGGCGGATCGTATCTAAGTTTGGCATAGAACGTACTGAAGCCAATTGTTCGACAGGTTCATGTGTTGGACCATCTTCACCAACCGCGATTGAATCGTGTGTCCAAACATATGTAACAGGCAATTCTTGCAGTGCAGCCATACGGACAGCAGGAAGCATATAATTACTGAAAACGAAGAATGTACCACCATAAACACGTGTACCGCCATGGAGAGCAATACCGTTCATAATTGCGCCCATCGCAAATTCACGGACACCAAACCAAATGTTACGACCAGCATAGTTATCTGGCATAAAGTCTGTATCATTTTTAGCCATTGTATTGTTTGATGCTGATAAGTCAGCTGAACCACCCCAAAGGTTTGGCATTTGTGCTGACAGTTCTTGGATAGCTTCTTGTGAAGTTACACGTGAAGCTTTGCTTGAACCAAGTTCATGCTTGCTTAATTCAAGTTCAGGTGTTTCATTTTCAAACGCTTTTACATATTGTTCAGCAAGATCTGGATATTTTTCAGCGTAAGCTGTGAACGTATCGTTCCATACTTGTTCCATAGCTTCGCCACGTGTATTCAATGTTTGACGGAAACGCTCAGTAACTTCTTCGGGAACAGTGAATTCTGGATAGTCCCATCCATAAGCTTTCTTCGCAAATTCAATACCTTCTGCACCAAGAGGAGCACCATGTACTGCTGACGTGCCTTGTTTTTCAGCACCATATCCAATAACAGTCTTAACCTCAATAATTGTTGGTTTTTCAGTTTCAGCTTTTGCTTGTTCTACAGCTGCTGCAATTTCAGTCAAATCGTTGCCGTCTTTAACCAAGATATGTTGCCAACCGTAGCTTTCAAAACGCATTTTAATATCATCGATAAATGATTTATCCAAATCACCATCAAGAGAGATATTATTTGAATCATAGAAAAGTACAAGTTTTCCAAGTTTTAACTTACCAGCGAGTGACGCTGCTTCTTGAGAAACACCTTCCATAAGGTCACCATCACCATTTAAGGCATAAGTATAGTGATCCACAATATCAAAATCTGGTTTATTGTAAGTAGCAGCTAAATGTGCTTCGGCCATTGCCATACCAACAGCATTGGCGATACCTTGTCCTAAAGGACCTGTAGTCGCTTCTACACCATCTGTCCAGTCTACTTCAGGATGTCCTGGAGTTTTTGAGCCCCATTGGCGGAAGTTTTTCAAATCATCTATTGATACTTTGTATCCTGCCAAATGTAAAAGACTGTAAAGCATTGCCGAACCGTGTCCTGCAGAAAGCACAAAACGGTCGCGGTTAGACCATTTACGTCCTGTTTGTGGGTTTACATTCAAAAACTTGCTCCAAAGAACATAAGCCATTGGTGCCGCACCCATTGGCAATCCTGGATGTCCAGAGTTTGCTTTTTGGATAGCATCCATTGACAAAGTACGGATTGAATTTACAGCTAACTGATCGGTGTTGTCAAACATATTTTTCTCCATTTAATCTTTTGATAATACATTTTATTATAACATAATTGAAAACGTTTTTTATTTTCATCTTACTAAAAAATCAGATTTCCTGAGCGAAAACTGATTTTTGTAAACATTGACATTGACTTAAGCTTTAGCTTTATCTCTGGCATTTAAGACTGCACTGAGAATCAAAACAATAGCGAGGAAGCCTAAGATAAGAGCGGCAATCGCACCAGATCCCATTTCACCCACTCGGCCAACAATGATACCTGGAATCAGGTAATCTGTATCCGCAAATGTGGCTGAGGCATCTGCTCCGAAGGCCCCCAAAGATGGAATAATGAAAAGGGGTAACCAAGATAAGAGGAGACCATTGGCGATTGCTCCGATTACTGCTCCACGTCGTCCGCCATTGGCATTACCGAATATTGCTGCTGCTGCTCCACAGAAGAAATGCCCGACAACACCCGGAATGATAACCGTTGTTCCCATAACAAGCATCGCAACCATGGATAAACATCCTGTGATAAAGGAAACGAAGAAACCTATCAATACCGCATTTGGTGCGTAAGGAAAGACGATTGGCACATCTAAAGCCGGTTTTGAGTTGGGAACCAGTTTTTGGGCAATCCCTTGGAAGGCCGGTACGATTTCAGCTAAAATCATGCGCACCCCTTGTAGAACAACGACGAAACCAGCTGCAAAAGTTCCTGCTTGAACAAGTGAGAAAATCACAAAGTTTGTACCGTTAGAAAGCTCCGATTCAACATAAGTTGGGCCTGCGGCTATGGCTAAAAGAATGTAGACTGCAGCCATCAGTAAGGAAATGGATACGGTAGAATCTCGCAAAAAGCCCAATGATTTAGGAATATTTAGTTTTTCGGTGGACTTCTCAGGATCGGGATCACCAAAAGTTTTACCGAGCCATCCTGCAAGAGCATAACCGATGTTACCTGTATGTCCCATCGCTACATTATCAGTTCCAGTGATTTTACGCATAAATGGCTGACAAATGGCGGGTGTAACTGTTAAAAGTGTTCCTTCAAAGATACCTCCAAGAAGAATGGTCATCCATGTTTCACCCATTCCGGCAGAAACCAGAATCACGGCTGCCATACAAGAAACGTAGAGCATGGCTTGACCTGTTAAAAAGATGTATTTAAATCGTGTAAAGCGAGCGAGCAGGATATTCACAATCATGCCGACAAGCATAATCAAGGCAGTCGGTGTCCCATACTCCACGAGTGCCAAGGCAACAACACCTTCATTCGTTGGGACAATACCTTTCACATGAAAGGCATGTTGAAACATATCGCCAAAAGGCGCAAGCGCCCCCACCAAGATACCAGCTCCTCCAACCAAGACCAAGAATCCAGCAAAGGTCTTCACTGAGCCCTGAATAACTGCAGTTGCTGGTTTCTTTTGTAAAATCAGTCCAAGCATGGCAATTAATCCAACAAGAAGGGCAGGCGTAGTCGCAACAGAGACAATAAAGTTTAAAACTCCATTCATTTTTTAATTCTCCTAAGTTTATTTTCGATTCTTTTTTAATTACTGTTTTTGCTTAGTTGTGGGCAATCCCTCTTTCATCTAAAACTTTAACCAGTGCTTCACGCGCTGCATCGCGATCAATAATGGAAGTCAAAGGTACAATCTTTTCTTCCGGAATATTAGGCAAAGCTGTTGTTAATGTGGACTCTACAAAGAAATAGTCCGCAGAATCTGGTGTGGCTGATCCAACATCCATATGGTCAAGCTCAAAATCATTCACGTTCAAGCCCATTTCTTGTAAAAGGGCTTGAAGATTCATTTGTACCATAAAGCTTGTTCCTAATCCTGATTGACATACACATGCGATTTTCATATTATTCTCCTTCTTTTTCTGCAAAAATTTGTTCTAGTTCTGCTACTGTTTCTACAGTCAGCATTTTATTGAGTTCATCTTTATTTGATAATATTTGTGTTAGTGTGGATAATGCGCGAAGATGCGTTTCATTATCAATTGCTGCGAGGACAATGAAGATTTTTATCTCGTGTTTGGGATCATCTTGAAGATATACCGGTTGTTCACATCTAAGAAATGACATCCCAAGTTTTTTCACCCCATCTTCAGGACGTGCATGAGGAAGAGCAATACCCATTCCTAAATCAATATAAGGGCCGAACTCCTCTACACGGTTAATGATAGCGGAAATATACGTGGGCTCGATTTCACCTTGATTCAGTAAAGGCTGTGCTGCAAGCTCAATTGCACTTTTCCAGTCAAGTTTTTCATCTGTAAAACAAATTTTTTCTTTAGTTAATAAATCTGAAAGCATTACACCTAATGCCTCACTTTCTGTCTTTTTATTGTTAAGCTTGCGGTCAATAACCCGCGTCAATTGCTTCTTGGTCGCATTACTTTTAATGTCGACATAAGGTTCAATAGCACGTAAGATGGCTTTAGCATCTGGTTTATAAAAACCAGGCAAATCAAAATCTTGTGCAATACGATTGTAAAGTCTTGTCTCTTCTTCACTGTCTGGGATAGCTGACATAACATAGAGCTTTTTATCAGTCATTACAGGTACTGTCGAAAAAATAATATCATAAGAAAAAGCAGGAATATTGTCCAAATCAGAGACAGCTGTACTCAGAATAAAAGTCATGCTTGGAAACATATTTTCCAATCGTTTACGCATGATTAAACTCGAACTTATACCATTTACACATAAGACAATCGCGCGAAAACTTTGTGTATACTTTTTCTTATAAATTTCTCCACCAAAGAGAATGACAAAGTAGGCGCGTTCTGCTTCGGAAATTTCACCACAAGCTTCGCGTAATGGCGCTAAAGCAAGGCCCATTAACTCAAACAGAGAGGAATAATCTGTTTTTATTTTGTCCAAAAGAACATTCTCTATTTCGAAGTGATATTTCAAACGAAAATAGGCAGGGACCAGATGGGCACGTAAGGCAGCAAAGGTTTTTGTAAAATCTTCAAACTGAACTGCTGCAAGTTTCATTACATTTTCCATAATCTCAAAGCCAATACGATAAAGAAAATCAAAACCAGACCTTTCAAAGCTACCATCACTCATGCCAATTAACAATGCTTCAACTTCCAGTACATCTTCCTGGAATATATTTGTTTCTCCAAGATGTGATTGAAGTAAGGCAAGGTATATCAACATCGGAATATACCGACTATGGATAACCTGAATACATAATTCAGCAATTAATCGACTGATTTGCTGTCCTACTTGGTAAATAAAGAGTGGATTTTTATGATTGAGATGCTTCGACAAAACATAATAATCACTCTCTTCATGAAGTTCTTGTAAAAAACGCCAGCTCGTCTTACGTAATTCTTTCGATGCACCTTCAAGGTAAAAGCCTAACCTCCGTGAGTATTCTAGACGTATGTTTTCGCTATCCAGCTGCTGACGCAACTTTTTGATATCAGACAAGACGGTATTGCGACTCACATTTAAAAGCGACTGGAAATCACTAATGGCTAATGCTGAACGTTTAGAAAAGCAAAGTAAATAAATCAGGTATTGACGTTTTTCTTCACTCAATGTTCGTCCATATTCTGCCATATTAAAGCGAATTTCTTCGAAATTTTCTGGTTTTTCAGGAATTGCTAACACATTATTGGTAAATTCTAGTGGTCTTTGAGATTTATCTTGCAATGTTCGATTTAATTCGACGAGTTGTCTCTGAAATTCCTGACTTTTAAGTCCAGTAACCTCAAGGATTTTATCAAGTTTCCAAAAACGTCTTTCTGAAAACAGTAGGATATCTAAGTTATAACTAAGCATCTTTTTTCCTCACAATTAAATTATAGCCTAATTTTTGCTTCGAAATTAAGCTGTTCGGTCCAAAACAAGAAAACGTTTTCTTTTGTGATTGGACTCTTCTTAAAAAATTTTTTTAATTTAAAAACCGCTTCGGTTTAAAGCGATTTTTAAATTAAACGATCAATTTTGATAAACTCTTTTAAAATAAAAAGTCTTGAATCTCCCAAGACTTAGACAATTTCAATCCCATGTAAAGCAGCAAAAAACGCTGCTTGACTTAAGTTGACTTTAATGTTTTTAGCCAGCTCGGGACTCACATCGAGGCGCTCAAAAGTGTTACTTGAAAAATCAATCCCTGATAAGGAAGTTTCCCAGAAATTCGTAAGCTCCAAGTCGTTCCCTTCAAAACGCACATGCTTGAATTGACTGGCAATAAAAAGACTTTCTTTCATCATATTGTCTGCAAAAAGCACATTTTTCAAACGAGCACTTGAAAAATTAACGTAATTAAGCAAACAATCCTGAAACTGGACATCCTGCAAAAAGGCATTGGTGAATTCGGTACCGAGCAATTTACAATCTTTAAAAATGCAACGGTAAAAACCAAATTTAGAAAAGACAAGGTTAGAAAAATCACACTTTTCAAAAATACAATCTGTAAACTCTAAATCAGCAGTTACCTCTAACTCAAAATTGATATTTTGTAGACGACAGCCACTGAAAAGTTGGCGATACTCTAAATAGATTTCTTGATTTTTCAACTCTACTTGGTAGGCTTCGTTGTCTTCAAGGGTAGTAAAATCGACAACTTCTAACGCCGCAGGAAGCTTGGGTGAAAGAATTTTCTTCATAAAAGTCCTTTTTCTTTAAGATTCTCTGTTGAAGCTTTGAGTTCCGGTTGTCCCCATTGCTCAACCATTCTACTCGACCAAGTGGAATTTAGACGCCGTGATCCAGCATAATCCTCTTGAACTTTATCATAGAGGCGCAGCACTTCTTCATCTTGTGGAATATACTTCTCAGGAAATACAACAGCTTCATAAGGTAATCTCGGTTTTACTGGATTTACACGTGCAGGCTTGCCAAGAGCCACAGCAAAAATCGGATAAGTATAATCAGGCAAACTTAATATCTCAGAAATTTCTCGTGCTTGATCACGAATCAAGCCCACCATTACACCACCATAGCCAAGAGATTGAGCAGCAAGCAATGTATTTTGACCGGCTACTGCCGCATCAACTGAAGTAATAAGGAGCGATTCTACACCTTCTGGTTGAAACTCACCACCGTTCATTTCGACTGCTGTTTTGGCTCGGTTAAGGTCTCCCACAAAAACCAAAAAAGCAGCACAATTTTTAATGGCTTTTTGGGGCTGTTGGGCAAAAATTGCATCTTTTTGTTCTTGGGATTGCACAAGAACCACCGAATAAGATTGGAAATTTTTCCAGTTTGGTGCTGCCCGTCCCGCATCAATAATCGTTTTTAATACATGTTCTGGTATTTTTTCATCCGTAAAATTACGTACAGAACTGTGTTGCATCATCAGATCAATTGTCTCATTCATGTCGACGATTTACTCCTTCTAAACGAACTTCAGACGCTAAATACTTCACACGCTCCATCACGCGTTTTGCTGGCCAGATTTCATCCGCTTTTTTAGTTTCCGCCAAATGTAGCTCAAGCTCTATCATATTCAAGTTTGAGGTGAAAAATGTCGGAAGATTTTCTTGCATACGATGCTGTAAAATAACTTGAAGAATGCTGTCACGCACCCAAGCATTATTGAGTTCGGCACCAATATCGTCTAAGACCAATACTTCAACTTTTTTAATTTCATTGACCCAATGTTTGGCATTGTCAAAATCGAGGTCAGAAATAAAGGTGGGATAGTGTAATAAAGTAGTGGAAACGCCTTTTTTTGAAAGCTCATTTGCCATAGCGGCCATAATAAAGGATTTTCCTACGCCAAAATCGCCATAAATATAAAGCCCTTTTTCTTGAGGAAAGTTGTCGATAAAGTTTTCTACTTTCCGGAACAAGTCAAATTGATTTTGATTGTCTGTGAAGACATCCGCATAAAAATCAATGTGCTTCATTTCTTTAGGTAAACCAATGATTTGAACACGACGCAATTGATTGCTCACTTCTTGACGGCGGGCTAATTCTGCTGTCGTTTGATAAGAAACATCTGCGTAACCATGGTTCATAATCAAGACAGGCTCATAGCCATCAGCTGCTCTTTTTTCATGTTCTTCGAATTTTTTTCGCTCTTTAACAAATTCATAAAACTTTGAATAGCTCCGCTGTACTTCATCTTCAGTCATTTGATTTTCAGAAATAAAAGCTTGAACTTGTTCATTTTTCATCACTTCAGCGACGAGCTTGTCAAAATTTCCACGTACATCTGGGCGCTTACTCAAAAGTTCTCCAATTGATTCCATGCTCAATTCTCCTTCTTGTCCTTACGACGGGAAGCTTTATATTGCTCGAACTTGGCAATATCTTCTGCACTGGTCGTATTTACGTAGCTGGCATTGGACCATTGTGGTGCTTTTTTGACCAGCTTGCCTGAGTTTTTAGAATTTTTATTGCTTTTTTGCTTTTGTTCCGCTTGCTGCTGACGTTCCAGTATTCTTTTTACTGCTGTTTCAGCATTATATACTTTATGGCGCAGCCAATCATTTGCCAGAGTATTAACAAATCGAGCATTGAGACTCGCATTCCCTTGTTGAATCAAGACATAGTGTATCAAAATATTTTGTACTTGATCTGTAATATTTTGCTTGTCTAAATTATTCAAAATCTTAAGTTCTTCTTGCGAAGCAAAACCACCAGCTTGTTGTTTAAGCTTGTTTAAAAAATCACGCGGGGACACTTCTTTACTGATGACAATCAAATCCTGAAAGCCTTTAGGAAATTCCGATAAGGCAGGCAAAGGCTCAGATTTGCCGGCAAGCATTCTTGTTAAGTTGGCTGTATTCAAAGTCTTGTCAGCATTGGCAGTTTGTTCGGCTGCTTTAAATAATTCATACCAGTTGAGATCAAACTTTTCAGCCAAGCCATACAGGGTCAAGATATCCTGATTTTCATTTGCAAAAGTCAGATGCTGGTTTTCCATAATACTCTTAAAAGAGTTCAAATCAAATTTTTCTGTTTGAACGACTGTATGTGTCGGCTCAAACTTAACAGAATAAACTTCATGGAACTTTTTCGTAATTTCTAAAGCATCAGGTTCATGTTTTTTTGCCAAAGCTTTAACTTTATTTTCACCAATGCGTGAAACCAATAACTGCTTATAAAATTCGTCTGCTAAAAATTCTTCAAAAGTTAAAGGACTTTTTATCTCCATAAGATAACCCGGTTGTTGGTCAAATACCCGCACGAGCCCAATCCCTGAAAGTTTTTCTAAAGCTTCAATAAAAGGATGGAGTCCAAAATCAAGATACTCTAAAAAATGAGAAATCTTGCCCGTCGAAAAAACGCGCAAGAGTTGATAAAGTCCAAAAGCATCTCGCCCAATAATAGGCAAATAAAGTAGCGAAAAAGTATCGGCATCAAAGCTGATTTTTCCTCGATTTAGAATAGAAAATGAATCGCCTGGTCTCATAGTTCATCCTTTTATTTCTCTTTTTTTTTAGAACCGTTAGTCTTTTTTCGTTATCTTTTTAAGCAAATCTTCGATTTCACTCACATCTTTGAAGGAACGGTACACACTTGCAAAACGAACATAGGTAATATCATCCAAATCCATTAATTCTTCCATAACAAATTCGCCAATAACTTCGGTACGTACTTCATTTTTCTCTAAGCGGCGTACTCTTTGTTCGACACGATCAACCAATTTTTCAATGGATTCACTCGTCACCGGTCGCTTACGAGCACTGCGCACTATTCCTGTGATAATTTTATCACGATTGAAAACTTCACGGGTTTCGTCACGTTTTATGACCAAAAGTGGCATTTCTTCAATCCGTTCAAAAGTCGTGAAACGATTTCCACAATTTTCACATTCACGGCGACGGCGAATCATATTATCAGCTTGACGTGAATCTACTACGCGTGACGATTCAGATTGACATTTTGGGCATCTCATAGCTTAACCTCTCTTTGGGAATTTTGCTTCTAAACGGTAAATCACTTGCCCCTTGCTTGAGAATTTTGCTTCATACTCTGTCATTACATTGACTTTGGCAAATTCTTCATCTGCGTGCAAGTCTAACCAGACTTTTTCTAAAATCATACCATATTGACTCATGCTTGCCAATGAATATTCAAATAGACCGCGGTTATCTGTTTTAAAGTGGACTTGGCCTTCTGGTGGCAAGATTTGTTCATAAGTTTCTAAGAATGACTTATAAGTTAAACGGCGTTTTTCATGACGGGTTTTTGGCCACGGATCGCTAAAGTTCAGATAAACACGTGAAACTTCAGCATCCTCGAAATATTCTGTTAAAGCTGCGCCATCAACCAGCATCATTTGCACATTAGGTAGATTTGCTTCCAAAGCTTTGTCTAAAGCGTGAGATAAAACGGATAGTTGCATATCAATCGCAATATAATTAATCTCTGGGTTTTGAGCAGCCATACCTGTGATAAAGCCGCCTTTTCCACAACCCACTTCAATATGTATGGGATGATCATTTCCAAAACGCTCTGCCCAACGTCCTTTAAAGTCTGCTGGATTTTCAACAACTACATGTGCGTTACTTTCTAAGTGTTCCGCAGCGCCTTTACGATTTCTTACGCGCATTTTTTCTCCTATTTATTGAAAAAATAAGAAGGCAAGCCTCCTATTTTTATTTTCTAAGTTTTAAAATAAACGGCAAAAATTCTGAAAACGCGCAATTTCTTGTTCTGTTTCCTTAATCTGCTCTCTTGCCATATATTCTGAAATCTGACGTAGAAAAGAAAGTTTTCCATACCAGATTAATTCATGTTCTATATTTTTATTTTTAGCTGTTTTATAGCCTGCTTGATGGAGCCACTCTTCCCAGTTTTCTGGTTTTATATAGTGTGTTAGAACATGTGCTATATCCACTAAAGGACTGCTTAAAAGGACCGTATCCCAATCAACGAGATAGACTTTGTCACTTTCGTCATCAACCAACCAGTTTTTATGATTCACATCACCATGAACAACTGTAATCTCCTCCTCTTTTAACTCCGGAAGATTTTCTGAGAGTTCCACAACGACATTTGAGAGAAAGCCATTGGTTTCAAAGATTGAACTTTTACTCAGTACTTGTTTCAAAAGATCAGCTGGAAGCATGACTTCGTTATCTAACTTTTTACAGGCTTCAATAAGCTTTTCGCTTTGATGCAAATGCCGCAAAATTTCGCCAATACGGGAATCATTCATTTCATAAGGTTTCAACGTATGGCCATTAATCCAAGGTTGAGCAGCTAACATGTCACCTTCTGCTGTACGCTTCGTCCATAAGACTTGTGGCGTAATACCTTCAAGATACACACTTGTCAAAAAGGGGCTACAATTTTTTTTAATGAAAACACGCTTATTGTCGCTTTCGCCAACAAAAGCATTCCCTGAACCACCTTTGACAGGCATCATTGATAGGCTTGAAGATGTCATATTTACTCCTTTCTTTGGATTTTTTATATTTTTTTGCTTTGAAAAGTTTTTCCAGTGAAGATTCGTGCCACGAACAGCAACGCCACCCAGAAGCTTTTGTCTAGAGTTTTACGCATCAAATCGTGCTATAGAAAACTTCACAAATAGATTACATCAATAAACAAATTATTTATTTGGATAGTGAATCAAAATTGTTTGAGTCAAAATGTCAGCATATTGATAAGACTCTGTTGTTTTTGGGCCACGTGCTGGAATATTTTCAATTACAAAGTGTGTGGCATAAGTCTCAATCAAGTTGACTTTATGACGATTTTCACGTTTACGTCCAAATTGTGATGTAATTTCAATGGTTTGACCAACATGTTCTTCAACTTGTTTTCTGATATCTACAATTTTTCCTACTTCTTGGCTTTGATTTTGGTTATCCATTTTACTCTCCAATTTTTCTCTAGAAATGCAAAGACAGGCGTTTTCCGCCTAGCTTACCATTATAAATTTTAAATCTTATCCATTATAACACGAATACCCCTAGAAATGCTAGTCTTCATATCTGTTATCAATACTAGCAAATTTGTTGTATTCTTTCAGGAAGAGTAACTCGACAGTTCCCCGACTTCCTGAACGGTTTTTTTCAATAATAACTTCTACTTTATTGTCTACTTCTGGGACATCGTTAAAGCCCTCATCATCATCGTCAGCCCCGGCACGGTCATAATAATCATCCCGATAAAGGAAGGCGACAATATCCGCATCTTGCTCGATTGACCCAGATTCACGAATGTCTGACAAGACAGGTCGTTTATCCTGACGTTGTTCTACTCCACGTGAAAGCTGACTCAAAGCAATGACAGGAACCTTTAACTCTTTAGCCAGGATCTTCAACTGACGTGAAATTTCGGAGACTTCTTGTTGGCGGTTTTCTCGTCCTGTGCCCGAAATCAACTGCAAATAGTCAATCACGATAAGACCAAGATTGCCTGTTTCCTGTGCGAGTTTACGAGAACGTGCCCGTATCTCTGTAATCTTAATCCCTGGAGTATCATCAATGTAGATACTTGCTTTCGAAAGTGTCCCCATAGCAATAAAATATTGGTTCCACTCTTCGTCATTAAGCTGACCAGTACGTAAGTTATGGGATTCAATTGTTCCTTCCGCTGCAAGCATCCGGTTAACAAGGCTTTCCGCACCCATTTCCAATGAAAAGATAGCGACAGTTTTATCTTGTTTGGTCCCAATATTCTGCGCAATATTTAAAGCAAAGGCTGTCTTACCCACGGCTGGACGTGCAGCAAGAATAATAAGTTCCTCCTCATGGAGACCTGTTGTCATAGCATCCAAGGCCGGATAGCCAGTCGCGATGCCGGTAATCGTTGATTTTTGTTTAGCTCGTTCTTCCAGATCGTCGAGATTCATTGACAAGACGTCTGAAATCCGACGAAAGCTTGATGTATTACGTCCTTGTTGCACATCAATCAATGACTTTTCAGCTTCTGCAAGAACATCCTCGGCGGGATCTTCCTGACTGTAAGCTTTTTCTACACTCTGTGTTAACTTATTAATCAGCTGACGGAGCAAAGATTTTTCGGCAACGATTTTCGCATAATAAGAAGCATTAGCTGCCGTTGGGGTTGCAGTGGCAAGCTCAGCAATATAAGCGATGCCCCCGATAGTCTCTAAGTCATTTTGGTTTTCCAAAAGCGAGCGGACAGTTAACACATCAATCGCTTCACGATTGTCCGACAAGTGCTCCATAGCACGGAAAATAATTTTGTGTGCGTTTTTGTAAAAGTCATCCGTAGAAAGAAATTCTTTTACTTCAATCAAGCGGTCACTATCAAGGAAAATAGCCCCCAAAACGGCTTGTTCGGCGGCTAAATCTTGTGGTGGTGCTTTGATAATATCAATATCAGGCATGTTATCTCTCGCTTACTTTGACCTTGACTGTAGCAGTAACATCACGGTGCAATTTGATTGGAACATCTTTAATTCCAAGCGCTTGAATCTTATTGATCAATTGAATTTTACGTTTGTCCACTTTGACATCCAATTGACTTTGAAGTGCTTTCGCGATATCTGCTTTATCCACGGCACCGAAGGTGTGACCTGTTGTTCCCACTTTCATCTTGATTTCAACCATTACATCATCTTGCTCAAGACGTTCTTTCAATGCTTTAGCTGCTGCGAGCTCCTCAGCTTCTTCTTTTTCTTTAGCTTTTGTTTTACCTTGAAGTTCTGCCACAGCAGCACTTGTTGCAACTTTTGCTAAATTTTTCTTAAGGAGAAAGTTATTTGCATAACCTGTGGGTACTTCTTTGATTTCGCCTTTTTTTCCTTGTCCTTTTACATCTGCTAAAAATACTACTTTCATTGTTCGTTCTCTCTTTCCTTAATTAATGCGATGAGATCATGTTTGACTTCATCGATATTTCGTTCGTAAATTTGTGTGGCAGCGGCATTAAAGTGTCCGCCCCCTCCCATGGCTTCCATAATCGTTTGGACGTTATAATCTTTGAATGAACGCGCCGAGATAGAAATATAACCATTTTGGTGATTTGTAATCGAGAATGCCGCTTGAACATCTGCCATATCAAGCAAAGTGTCTGCGGCTTTGGCAGTCGCAACATTATCATATTTTTGGTCAGGTTTACCTAAGGCAACCACAACTCCTGGCGCAACATATTCAGAGTTAAGAATAATTTCATTAATTTTTTTATATTTTTCAAACTTAGTGGCCAATATTCCTTTAATCAGGTTATTGTCAGCACCTTGCGAGCGAAGATAAGCAGCCACTTCAAACGTACGGGAAGTTGTTGCTTTGGTGAAATGCTTCGTATCCAGCTCAATCCCAGCTAGCGCAATACTCGCATCAGTTACCGTCATTTTCGAGTTATATTCATGGAATTGTAAAAGTTCGACTGCTAACTCACTGGCTGAACTTGCGCTTGATTCAATATAAGAAAGCAAGGCATGCTCAGGGAAATCATCATCTCGACGATGATGATCAATAACAACCAGTTTACTAAAGGACTTATAGAAATCAAGACTGAGTGTTTGTGTCGTCTTCGAGTGGTCAACCATGATCAGTAAGGAATTTTCCGTTTTCATATCAAAAGCTGTTTCAAGTTTAATAATATGTGCGAAACCTTCTTCAGTTTCATTTACTAGATCAATGGCCCGGCTCACCTCTGGCATCAATTGTTCAGGATCATAGACCACATAGGCTTCTTTTCCCGACATGTTGACAAAATTTTTCATCGTAATTGCCGCCCCTAGGGCATCCATATCTGGGAAACGATGACCTACGATAAAGACATCTTCACTTTCACTGATGATCGTTTGCAATGCTGTTGAAATAGCACGCGCACGCGTTCTTGATTTTTGAGTACGGCTTTCAGAATTACCACCGAAATAAATTGTTTTGGCTTGCGGCGTATTCTCCCGAAGAACTGCTTGGTCCCCACCACGCACTAAAGCTAACTCAAGGTTGTTAAGGGAGGTTTTCCCGATACTTGGGAAATCATTCCAGCCATAGGATACACCCACAGATAATGTGAGGGGAATCTTGCTTTCAGCTGAATTTTTCCGGAAATCTTTCAGTAAAGAAAACTTATCCTCAATCATTCGGTTCAAAATGCCGTAATCACAAAAGAAATAGTAACGGCTGCTTGAGACACGGCGCAAATATACACCGTATTTGCTTGCAAAACTTTCCAAATTGCTGGCAATCAAACTATTAACCTTGGTCCGTTCACTGTCCGCAATCAAATCTGTGACATCATCATAGTTATCAACCGAAATGCTTCCAATAACAGCACGGCTTTCCTGCAAGCTCTCACGACTGTTAGCTTCAGAAGTGGCATCAGCTAAATAAATAAGATTTTTTTCGTCATCTAAGGTTATAAAATATTTTTTCTTCTCAATCGTGAAAAATTGATTTCTTTCTTCATGATACTTTTGAATAATTGCCTTAACTTCTTCTTTATCAAGGACACGATCATCCCCATGATAAATCAAATCGATAAAGGGGTTGAACCATTCCGGCTCATAGGTCTCTTTATTGTAGCGGATGACACCGATAGGCATATTGTCTAAGGTTGCATTGAGTGAGTTTTCTGCTTCATCATTTATTTTTCTGATAAATTCAACTCTTCTTAAACGATAATTTCGAGCTTGAAGTAAGATGCCGACTGTGATAAGGATGTTCATCAAAAAAAGATAGAACACAGCCATCATTCGTGAGCCCGAAAAGATAAGCAAAAAACTTTCCAGGGCTTGCACGATAACCATGACTAACACAATTGTTATTGGTGAAAACCTCTGTACACTTTTCATTTCCTTCTCCTTTTATGCGTCTATTTACACATTGGCTATATTTTTTAAATGCGCAAAGCTGTCAGTTTGCTGAAAAGCTTTCTAGTTTTTCTTTAACAGCCGTGAGATTGGAAAACCATGCATCTGCTGCGGACTGATTCATTCCAAAACGCGTATCTTCAATCGCCCAGACTGTAGCTCCAGCTGCCTTACCTGCCGCAATTCCTTTTTCGGAATCCTCAATGATTAAGGTTTCTTCCGGCTTTACATTGAGCGTCTTCATGCTTAGCTGATAAATTTCTGGGTGTGGTTTGGTTGCCTTCAAATCATTGCCGGAAAGGATTGACTTGAAGTAAGGACGTAAGCCATGTATATTAAGCATTTCGTCAATATCTTGCATGGCCGAGCTGGAAGCTAAACCGATTTTAAAGTTATCATTTTCTAAGGCTTCTAAAACGGTCTTAACATCTGGGAAAAGCAAATCTTTATAAGGAAGTGGATTATTGTCTTTTAATTTTAAATATGCTGCGTGCAGCTTTGCTACTTCGTCTTGGTCAAAATCTACACCTAAGATTTGCGGCCAGATTTCTCGCATATTCCCTCCGATAAAATCAGAGTATTTCATGTGTTGGATTGAAATATTATGATTGCTAAAGAATTCTTCACGTCTTTGAGCATAGAATTGTTCCGTGTCAACGAGGACACCGTCCATGTCAAAAATTACCGCTTTAAACTTGTTCATTTTCACCTAAAACTCCCTAATTGTCTGCTTATATCTGCTATATTATAACATATTTTTGGACGGAGTTTGTGACCCGGAGGTAACAAGCATAAAAACCGCCTTACAGCGATTTCTTTTTTATTTTTTCTTCTTGTCTTCTTCACGGACACGTGCTTTTCTCAAGGCAATTCTCTTTTGTCTTTCAAGCTCACGCTCTATTTTTCCTTCTGGGGCATATTTTTCTTCCCAATCATCAGGTTTCAAAATTTTATGTGTTTCTGGATCAAAATGCGGTTGTCCATCCGGGAAAATTTTTCCCATATTTGCTGCATGTACAAAGTTGAAAATATCATAAGGGTCAACCCCAGCAAGCACCAAACTTCCATAGGTAAAGTAAAGCAAGTCAATCAAGGCATCGACTTCTCCAATCAACGGCGCTTCGTCTTTTGCCTTGCGTTTAACCTTTAGGACGGCCTTATCCACATCTGCATGCAGATTTGCTGCGAGTTCGTCAAACTTATCACAATCCCCATTTGCGGAAGCATAGAGGAACTCCACAATTTCTTCGACCTTAAAGCCTGCGCGATAGCCCGCCTCCATCGGAGGAAAAGCACGTGGAATTTCTTGACTTCGACCGTCCATCATTTTATGGAATTCTTTTACTTTATTAAAGTTTTGATCACGTGAAATAAAATTATTACTGCTTGAAAAATCAATAAGTCCATAATGTGCAAGTGCCTTAGCAATTCCGTCATGATTGTTACTCGTTGTGACATGTGTCGCTTTTTCTTTAACAAGATCAGAGGCATTGCCCATCGCGATACCATATTCGACATGTGTCAACATTTCTAAATCATTTTCCGAATCACCAAAGGCCATAACTTGGTGTTCATTGAAGCCATAACGCTCGCCAATCATCTTGATACCACGAAGCTTGCCAGAATCACATGGAATCATATCCACAGAGTAGGGATTGCTGCGTGTAATCATCAAATTAGGGAATTCTTTTTCAAGCATTTTCGTTTCTGCTTGAGTCGCGACCATCATGACTTGATAAATGGGCTCACGCAAGATATTTAGAAAATTGGACTGTGGAACCACACGACGTACGACATGCTTAAAACTGTTTCGCGCAATATCCGATGTCCCTGAAGGTAAAATACCGGAAATAATCCCTGCCATCCGTGTTTCACCAAACTTCAAAAGTTTCGAGCCATTGACACCATGAGCTGCTCCTAAAGAGATGTCTCGGTGGTTGTCTTTGGCAAAACGAACGATTTTGCGTAAGGTCCTTTTATCGATCTCTTCCGCATGCAAGACAGCTTTGGGCGTAAAGATGTATTGTCCATTATAAGTTACTGCAAAATCTAAATGAAGCTCCTCCATCAAAGGCAAAGCAAAAGCAGGGCCTCGTCCTGTGGCGATCCCGACTAATATATCTTTACGTTTTAATTCATCGATAGCAACGCGCGTGCTCGGAGCAACTGATCTTGTCCCTGTAAAAAGAGTGCCGTCTAAATCGAAAAATACCGCTTTTATATCCATTTCCATGCCTTATACTCTTAAATTCTTCATGTATCTATTGCTTATCGACTAAATTTAAACCGTCGTTAAGCTTCCTTATCCTATTAATTATACAGGTTTTTTTTCAAAATTCCACGAATAATGGCTGTTCCAAAAAATTAAAATCCCTCTCTCTTTAATTATTTTATAATGGGTTGAGCACTTCGCTTTGTCGCTGTTTATTCACTCCTATAATATGCTATAATAAATTTACTTTATTGACGTTTGAAAGGAAATTGACTAATGAAAAAGATTTTAGTGTTGCATACTGGGGGGACCATTTCTATGGCGGAAGACGCCAGTGGTCGCGTAGCGCCAAATGCGGTCAACCCTATGAATTCGGTAGATATGCACCTTGATTCGATTCACATGGTCGCTGAAGATATTTTTAACCTTCCTAGCCCGCACATCACCCCAAAGGAAATGCTCTTGATTAAAAAACGCATCAACAGAGCCTTCGATCAAGAAGAATTTGACGGTGTTGTCATTACTCACGGCACGGATACACTGGAAGAAACAGCCTTCTTTTTGGATTCAACAATTCCGCGTGGCATGCCCATTGTCCTGACAGGCGCCATGCGCTCTAGTAACGAATTAGGGACAGATGGTATCTATAATTTCCTCAGCGCACTTCGTGTTGCTGCCGATGATGCTTCTCGTGATCGCGGTGTCCTTGTAGTGATGAATGATGAAATTCATTCCGCACGATATGTAACAAAAACACATACGACCAACGTTTCTACTTTCCAAACACCAACACATGGACCAGTTGGCTTAGCCACAAAGCACAAACTCTTCTATTTCCATACCGATGGTGAAAATCAACATCTTGATATTTCTTCTGTTAAAGGAAAAGTTCCGATTGTTAAAGCTTATGCTGGAATGACAGGTGAAGTCTTTGACTTATTTGACTTAAGTAGTTTAGATGGCCTTGTTATTGAAGCGCTGGGGGCAGGCAATCTTCCCCCTACAGCCGCACAAAAATTAATGAATATCATCAAGCTTGGCATTCCTGTAGTACTCGTTTCCCGCTGTTTCAATGGTATAGCGGAACCAGTCTACGCTTATGAAGGTGGTGGCTCTAAGCTGGCAGAGGCTGGGGTGATGTTTGCACCTGAAGTAAATTCTCAAAAAGCACGTATCAAACTGTTGATTGGCCTGAACGGTGGCTTGGAAGGTGATAGACTTAAGAAGTTTGTCGAAAATTAAAAAAAAAAAAAACAGACGAGACAAAGCCCCGTCTGTTTTTTATTATTCCAAGTTCCAAAATATTTGGGTTAATGAGCAATCATTTCTTGTGCTATTTCTTGTGGTGATAAGTCACTTGGATAAAATGTTGGCCAATTCTCGAGCTTCTCAAGTACTTTTTCCTGACTCTCTGAACCATAAAAAATATGGAAATGTGCTGCCTTCATTGGTGCAATCGCATGGTCACTAAACTGAACATATTTGAACTCACCTGCATTATTATCCTCTGTTTCAAAAAGATACCGCACTCCCCGATTACCTTTTTCGTAAGTTAAAATTTTATATCCCTTGTACTTATAGTGATATTTATGTTTTACATTATTTTTAGTAAAGGTCATTGTATGGCTATCAATCAAAATATTACTCACATCACTCTTATATCCCTGTTCATAGTATTTCTTATATCCAGAAGGCGACTTGTCTCCCTTAATTTTTGATTTATAATCAAACACTTGATCTAAAGTTCCATTTTGTAGCAAAGGATACACCGACTGCCAATTTCCAGCGTAGTCAGTCAACGACCTATCCTTAACATCAGTATCCGAAAAATATCCATTTTCTACATTTTTTTCACTTTCAGAGGAGAGCCCTGCTTTTATTTCCTTGCCTTTAACAGAAGTGGTTTTCTTAAGAGATTCCAAATTCTCCTCCATTATAGAGATATAGTTTTCTCCCTCTTCAATTTGTTTTGCTGTTAGAACAGCCATTTTTACTTTGGCTTCACTCGCTAAAGTTTTTGCGGTTTTCTTTTTTATTTTAATGAATTATAGTGCTTTGTTCAAATAATTTTTATTTGTTTTTTTATGATTGGGAACAGCGTAAGTTGTCCGATTTAATGACTTTTTCAAATGGAATTAATGCTCCTAAAGAAAATTATGGAACAGGAACTAAAATGATTAGTGTCATGGATATACTAAATCCTTTACCTATGAAGTATGATAATATATTAAATTCTGTAGCCGTTGATAAAAAAATCGAAGATAAAAACAAAGTTGAAAAAGGGGATTTAATATTTGTTCGTTCTTCAGAGATTGTTGAAGAAGTTGGATGGGCAAAAGCTTATAAAGAAGATCACTACGCTTTGTATAGTGGTTTTGCTATTAGAGGAAAACGAATCAGTTCTTATAATGCGTATTTTATTGAATTAACTCTAAATTATGCTAATAGAAAAGAAATTAAACGAAGAGCTGGCGGTAGTACTCGATTTAATGTTAGCCAAGAAATTTTAAATTCTTTGAATGTTTTAACTCCTTCAATTTCTGAGCAAAATCAAATAGATTTATTTTTTACTAAAATAGACGATACTATCACTCTTCATCAGCGTAAGTTAGATAAACTTAAACAGTTGAAACAAGGGTATTTGCAGCAATTATTTCCTAAACCAGGAGAGACGGTGCCAAAAATTCGTTTTGCGAACTTTGAGGGTGAATGGGAAGAACGTAAGTTGAAGCAGTTGGGAGAAATACAGACGGGCAACACGCCTTCAACTAAGGACTCTTCTAATTATGCTAAGAATGGAATCTTATGGGTTACTCCTACAGATATTGACTCGCTAATCATTTCTGATACTGCCAAAAAGCTCTCCGAAAAAGGTCAGACAAAAGCGAGAATTGCTAAAGCAGGTTCCATTTTAGTCACAAGTATTGCAAGTATCGGGAAAAATGCGTTAGCAAAAACAGACATGGGGTTTAATCAACAAATCAATTCTCTTACACCATCCAGTGAAAATGACTCCTATTTTCTACTAACACAGTCAGAAAAGTGGTCTGAGATGATGCAAAGAAATGCAGCAGCTGGAACTATGCAGATTGTGAATAAGAGTGAGTTTTCAAATATCGTTACCGAAGTTCCAAAATTAGATGAGCAGGGACAGATTGGTAACTTCTTTGCTAAATTAGACCAAACCATCACTCTACAACTGTCTAAAATTAATAAATTAAAATCAATAAAACAAGCTCTTCTCCAAAAAATGTTCATATAAAATAAAAAAGGCAACAATATTGCCTTTTTTATTAGGTTTTAAACCAAGTTCTCATAAAGAAGACATAAAAGTTCTAGTAATATGAGGGATTTTGAGTTAAGCAATTGTTGACAAATGTCGCATAATCTTATCATTATCTTGATTTTCAAGTTCTTGGATAATATGAAGATAAGTTTCTTGTGTTGTTGACATGCTTGAGTGTCCTAATCTTCTTGCTACAGTAGCAATTGATACATCAGCAAAAAGTAAGAGAGAGGCATGTGTATGTCTTAGACCGTGGATAGAAATACTCGGTATTTCTGCTTTCTTACATAAAACTTGAAGTCTGTTATTTACTGTTGAATTAAAGATACGACCTTTAACAAAAATAGGTTGGTTCTCAGGATAAACTTTTACTAATTGTGAAAATTGCATAGCTGTCTGCCAGTCGAGCTGTACCTTTCTTTTAGAAGACTTATTTTTTGTCGGCTGAAACGCGCCCTTTGAAGATTTGTAGTCCCAGGTTTTATCAATCGTTAATTTTTGCGAAGAAAAATCAAAATCATTTGGAGTAACAGCTAGAGCTTCAGAAAAACGAAGACCTGTTTTTAATATTAAGAGAATAAACCAATCCCAATTGATTTCATTTGTCAAATCCATCTGCCTTATTAGTGCTTGCACTTCATGTTGATTTAAAAACTTTGGTCTTTTTTTGCGAGGGTTTTTACCCTTTATTATAATTTTTCGTGTCGGATTTTGAGCAATTAGTCCGTCATCAACTGCATCTAAAATTGCCCCTTTTAAATGATGATGAAAGTCCATTGTTGTCTGTTTTTCATGAGATATTGCATAATCGTTCAGTAATTTTTGATAAGTTCGACGTGTGATATCGCATACTTTCAAATCTGGAACAAGCTTTTCAATATGTTGGTGGCTAATATAGTATTTTTTCAATGTTATTGGGCGCACCGCTCCAACCTTATATAGCTCAACCCATTCTTCAAAGTACTCAGAAAACAATTGTTTCGCTCTTTTATTTTTTGACAAAATAAAAACCTCCATGATTAATATAGTTTCGAAATTAAAATTTCTGTATTTATTTTATCAAGGAGGTACACGTTAAATAAAATTTTTAGATAAACATTTTTTGCAGGAGAGCTTTTTTGCAGGTTTTAAGTTGTTTTAATTTTTCTTGATGAAGAGTGATGAGAAAGTCTAATTGCTTGAAAAAGTTCCCAATTTTTACTTGTTCTAAATATTGGGGGATTACTATTGACATTTCAGATAACTGATTAAAGCTTAATGTATCTCTAACTCCACCTTCTGAAAGGCGCTGTCTTTGATTCTCAAAAGATGATGTTTTAAACCAGTTCCACAAAAAGCTATCATTTAATATTTTTTTAGTTGAAAATGATACATATAATGGAGAAACTACAGATGTATCATCACCAATAGGTTTATAAGCAATCGATCCTACATTAATACGGGATGGATTGTAAGCGAATTGCTGTTCTGTAATTACATAATAATTAGATAAATCTGCACTTGCAACGGAATATTCATCAAATTGTTCTGTTTGTTTTGTAAATCCTGTTCGATTTGATATACTTTCTACATTTTTTATAGTTAGATCTTTATTTTTTTTACTATTCTTGATTAATAGAGTCCTCAATTTACGCTCTTCCCATTCACCCTCAAAGTTCGCAAAACGAATTTTTGGCACCGTCTCTCCTGGTTTAGGAAATAATTGCTGCAAATACCCTTGTTTCAACTGTTTAAGTTTATCTAACTTACGCTGATGAAGAGCGATAGTATCATCGAGTTGTTTGAAGAATGAGCCGATTTTTTGTTGTTCTTCGATACTAGGTAGAGGAATTTCTTGATTTCTAACTAATTCAGAGTTCAAGTTTACTTGACTGCCTGGTTGTCCATATTTTTTCCAATTCGGCCTAAACATTTCGAGCCACTGGAACATAAACTCCCTTTCGAATGATGGATTCAAAAATATTAGAAACCCATCATGAACCCCTGTTTTTACATAGTTAACCAAAGGTTTACCAACGGTTGCAGCAATGCTTAATAATAGATGTGGCTCTTTTAAAACTCTTGTTTTTTCTTGCCCCAATTTGGATATACGCTGCTCAAGATGATGTATCCTACCATTTTGATCTGTTACATCTGAGATTCTTAACCATCCGATATCGCTATCTTTATCAAACCATTTGGAGTCTTGAATTGGTCTTGGACTTGCACCACGAACAATATTAGCTAAGTCTCCTAACTTACGCTCTTCCCAATCGTCAGAAAAACCTTTAAACCGAAGCTCCGGAGTCCTTTTTATTTCTTTCAACTTGTTTTTTTGTGAGCCTAAATTTTTATCGTTCATCATATTACTCTCCAAAAATCCGTTTTGTAGCTTCAATGATATCACGACTATCATCTGTCACTGCGAGTTGATTCAGCATAGCGAGAAATTCTTGTTCGGTTTTACTAATTTCTTGGTTAATCTCTACGATTTCTCTACTTAGCTCAACAATGTCGATTGGCTCTTCTTCTTCAAAAGTATCAACATAGCGTGGAATATTAAGGTTAAAATCATTTGACTCAATTTCTTCAAAACTTGCTAAATGAGCATATTTTTCAACATCTTCACGCGCTTTGTATGTTTCAATAATTTTTTCAATATCACTTTCACGAAGCATATTTTGATTCTTCTGCTTTTCAAAATCATTGGAAGCATCAATGAAAAGCACATCGCGATTTTGACGGTTTTTCTTGAGGATAATCACCGTGGTTGGAATACTTGTACCATAAAAAATATTAGCAGGTAAGCCAATAACAGCATCAATCGCTCCCATCTCAAGAAGAGCTTTACGAATGACTCCTTCCGCTGCTCCTCGGAACAATACACCATGTGGTAGAACAATTCCCATTGTCCCAGTATCTTTCAAATGGTAAAACCCATGGAGAAGAAAAGCAAAGTCTGCTTTTGATTTTGGAGCCAACTTTCCGTAACGCTCGAAACGTGCATCAGATAAAAATTTTTCAGCAGCTGACCATTTTGCAGAATAAGGTGGGTTCATTACAACTGCATCGAACTGGTGTGGCTCTTCTGTTGGCCAGTCACTATCTAGAGTGTCTCCATTTTTAAGGCGCATTCTTCCTTTATCGACACCATGCAAAATAAGATTCATTCGTGCCAAGTTAAAAGTTGTTGTATTCAGCTCTTGACCGTGATAATGTATCTTTTCTTTATCGTGCACAAAGTTACGCATGTTGAGCATCAATGATCCTGATCCCATAGTTGGGTCATAGATATGAAAAGGCGCTCGACTTTCTTGACCAATAGAAGTAATTTCTGAAATAATACGTGATACAGACTGAGGGGTGTAAAATTCTCCAGCTTTTTTTCCTGCTCCAGCAGCAAATTGTCCAATCAAATATTCATAGGCGTCTCCAATCACATCGCCATTGTGTTCAAAAAGATCGATTTCGTCGAGTGCACGAATCACTTCTGTTATTGTCACATTGCGTTGCTGATCATTAGAACCTAGCTTAGTAGAACTTAAATCAATATCTGCAAAAAGTCCACTAAATTGCTCTCCTTGACGTTCTAAGTCATTAAACCCGGCTTGCAAATCTGTTAAGCGAAAATCATAGGCATCAGCTGTTTGACGAAAATGATAAAATAGTTGATCTGGTGCTATAAAATAGCCACGTTGTAGACGCATAATTTCTTCAAGATCTTCTTTATCTTCCATATACCATTCTTCTAAAATTTTATATTGTTCACTACGTGGTGGAAAGTTAGTTGTTTGACCATTTTCCTGCTCATAAACTTCACGTAATTCTACATCTGACAGGTATTTATAAAAAATTAATCCTAAGAGATAGTTTTTGTATTCGCTGGCATCCATTTTTCCTCGAAGGATATCCGCTGATGCCCAAAGTTGGTTATTTAGTGTTGTTGACATAGTTTTTTTCTTTCTATTGAGAGAGTTAATTTCATTAAATCTGCTAATCATCTTCTTTTATATATTATACAAAATTTTTCATATCATACCATCAAACTATCAAATAAACTTGACATATTTTTCTTTTTTGTTATAATAATTGTATCAAGGCTGAGGTGTAAACCAAGATTGCCACCTGAGGCTCGGGAATATTCCTGAGCCGATTTTTTTTACTCTGGAAACTGTTTTTTAAAACAATGTAAAATATTAATAAAATCTTTATTTGACATTTTATCTTTTAGTCTTCTTCTGAATCTTCGAGTATCCATCATTTGTGCTTGAGAAATCACGGCTGAATGTTTTTCTCCCTTAATTTTATAAGTTACATATCGTTCATCATTTTCTCGAACAGTATTCGTTAAAGGAATGACAAATGCTGATGTTGCATTAATCTTCTTGATGACTAATACTGGACGTTCAAAAAAATTATGCTTACCATCTATTTCAACTCCCACATTTACTCCGATTGAAGCCCACCAAATTTCTCTTTTCTTAAAATGCTTAAATTGATTTTTTGAATTCAATTTTTTTTGAACTTTATTCCAATTGTCAAAATCTTTGATATGCTCTGTCATTTTTTCTCACTTTCTATCAATTGTTGATTAATTCCCTTAATAAACTGTAATTCCAAATCTTTTTTTCTCTTTAATTGCTCTGAAAGCTGCAAAGAATTAATATACGCTTTACCTAACAGTTGCTGTTGGTCTAGTTTAGGTAAAGATATAGTCATTCGTTTTAAACCACTTGTCGGTAATTTTATTACTGTAGTGCCTTGCTTCATTTCAGAAATCTGCCTTCTTGCCTGTGAAAGCTCATTAAACCAAAAAATGAAATAAGATTTGTCTATAATACTCTCTTCTAACGAAACTTTTATATGATTTGGAGAAAGCAACATCGAAAATTCATGATCTCTAACTATGCCAGCAAATTGAGTTATTGGCGAGATAACCACATCTCCTTCTCTTACACTTAAGAACTTTTGTGGGTACTTTAGATACTTCTCTTCTCCTATTGTGCTCCCCTCCGAATACCTATCGTACTCAAAAACTGAGGGCGTGTAAATGTAACACCGTTCTTTATCCCTTATTTCGCCCATAGTTTGGATATCATTTTTTTCTTCTTCGGTAAGAACTGTATCTTTTGGGAATACATTACCATTCGTCAAAGTAATTAAATCATGAAGTTTATAATCCATCTTCCCCTCCTTTAATAAATAGTTACCTATTGATTAATATTTTATACTAAAGAAAATTTTTGTCAAGAAAAAAAACAATAAATAGTTACCTATTTATTGTTTTTTTAGATTTCTTCTTTCAATTTTTGTAAACGTGTAAATACGTCTTTAAGAACATTCTCCATAACTTTTGTCCGACTACGGTATTTTTTTCCTGTTTTTTCTTCAAATACACCTTTTGATAATGTCATATTATCAACAATACTTGCAAGATATGGAATTTCTGTTTTTTTAGGTTGAAATTCATTAAAAGCTGATTTCACAGATTCTTCTGGAAGAGCATAGTTAATTGATTCCTCCTGAAGCTGATTGTTTATTTCTTCATTAAACATCTTATACTTAATTTCTTTAATATCTACTTCTTCAGGAGAGCTTTTTATCTGATGTTTGATTTTATGGTAGATAGGCTGTACCATAGGATCTTTTAATTTAATTTCTTCATCAAATTTTTCCTCGGCACCTTCCATATCTTCTTGAAGGTTTTTTAACAATTGGTTGATATAGAAACTGTCAACTTTGTCTTCGTGTGTAGCATTTAATTGTGAAGAAAATTCGATATCTTGTAGTAATTCATCAATATCTGGTTTATCTCCATCCGAATCTTCTAATTCATGCTTGATCTCTCCACGTAAATTTTCTGCATTACCACGATAATCGTCCATTTTTTTATCAAAACTTGTAAATTGCTCTATTTCATCTTCATATTCGTCATAACTCTTTAATGCCTTATAAACTTTTTCCATTTTTTGAAAAGCTTTAAGTTTAGCGATTTTCCTCTTCAAATCATTTGGATTTTCTTCCAATTGATTTTTTGTAGTTTGATATGCTTTACGTACTTCTTCAAAATTACTTTTTACTGTTTGATATTCTGGTGGAATGAGTTCTTGCCAATTTTGTTTTTCATTTGAAAAGAGTCTAAATGTTTCTTCTACATTTTTTTTCATGGTAGCAGGTTTTCTAAAAGTAACAATCATCCCATTATCTTTACCCGGATAAAGTCTATTTGTTCGAGAAAAGGCCTGTAGCAGCTTTTGATAGTTCATTTCCCTATCAACGTAAAGTGTTTGGATAGTTGGCGCATCAAAACCGGTTAATAGACGGTCTACCACAATAACTAAGTCAAGCCATTGCCCATCTTTTTGATATTGTGCTTCTTTTCTGGCTAAACGTTTATTAATATTTTGGTTGTAAAGCTTTTCATCTGTATAAGCTGCTTGATCATACATTTCACTGTACTCTTTCATGATCTCAAGCAACTCATCGTCCTGTTGATTTTTCTCAAGTTGATCAGGATTTGTAGAGAAGGTAATAGCTACACGTGGAAAATCCTGATCGATAAGTCTTCGCTTATCATCAAAATCTTTACCGTGAAATAACGTCCCTTCGCGTTTCATCTCTTGCAATTTATGATATATTCTCTTAGCTTGCGCTATTGAATGAGTTGTTAGAATTGCGGACATTGTAGGATAGCCATTTTGGACGTTAAACTTTTTCACCAAACTGCGGCGAGTGAAAATCTTATGAAGCATGGCTTCTATGTGTTTTGGGCCTTCATAGATATCGCTTTTAATAAGTTTTTCTTGATCAATACGTTCGCAAGGGACTTCCTCTGTCATTTTTGCGAGAAGAGCTTCTTGTTCATCCTGGTTTAACAAGGAATGATATTCAACTTGAAAATTCAGTACAGCCCGATCGTCCATTGCATTTTTTGTTGTATAGGCATGCAATAGATCACCATATTGCTGTGTTGTGGTTCGAGCAAAGGTCCCATTTTCCTGTTTCTTGTTGTCTTCAAAAATTGGCGTACCTGTAAGCCCAAACCAAGTAGAATTTGGAAAAAGTTTTTTTATCTTTTTCATTTCTTCATCACTGACTGCTCGATGTGCTTCGTCAACAATGAAGACTATGTGTTCACTTCTTAATTTAGCAAAACGCTCTGTACCTTTCTTTTCTGTTTCATATTTTGCTGCACGCATAGCTGCAGAGAGTTTTTGTATGGTCGTAACAAGAATGGTATTGTTATTTTTCTTCGATAACAGACTTCTGGTAAGCTGATGCTGATTTTTAATCCCGACAATTAAAGTATTAGACTTTGCTGTTCCACTTGTCTGCCCTGTATGGAATTCAGAAGCAAATTTTGTGAATTCATCTTGTGTCTGTGCATCCAGATCTGTCCGGTCAACGACCATAATCGTACGATCTACACCTGTTGCATTCTGTGCCAATAGTTTAGTTGCTACAAAGCTTGTTATGGTTTTCCCCGAACCAGTCGCATGCCAAATAAAGCCTCCTTTATGTTCAGCTGCTTTTTTTCGGATTTCTTTTATCGCATGAATTTGGTAAGGTCGTAAAACCATCAAAAATTTCTGACTCTTTTGGTCATCAACCAAAACAGTATACTGGCTAATAAGTTCATGGGCAGCAGGTATTCTTAGTACTTGACGCGTAAAATCAAAAAGATTATCTACTGCCACATTCTCTGCCGTCCTCCAGTTAAACAGAAATTTTTCCATACGTCTGTATGCTTGGACTGTATTTCCACTTGGTCGAGCAAAATACTTTGTTTGTACTTTATTTGAAACAATAAAAATCTGTGTTGTCGCATAGATACCATCAAAAAAGCCATCTAAGGCATAGCGTTCTATTTGACGATAAGCTTGCATATAGCCATCTTTTGCAGACTCATTTTTTAGCTCAACATGAATAATTGGCAAGCCATTGATTAACAAAGTAACATCTCCTCGAGTTACTTTATCTGTCGCTGGGACAATTTGATTTACAACCTCGTAAGAAGAAATACCTCCAGCTACATCTTTATTTCTAAAAAATTCTATAACAATTTTAGAGGTATCTTCACGCTCTAAAGAAATTTGAGCAACACCATTTTCTCCTCGTAACCATTGTGAAGCTTGAAAAGGTGTTGCAGTTAAACGGCCAAATTCTACTTTTATCCGTTCAAACTCCACATCCGTTAATGGAGTACCAGCAAGTTGTGCCTGATTTATACGATTGAGATGCTTTCTAAGATTTTGCCATAATGCAGATTCTGTACGAATATCTTCACGATATCGCCACTGATTTTCTGCCTCACTCAAAATATGTATAAACTGATTTTCAATTTCTTTTTCTGCAGTCATAAGTTACTCCTACTTGTTTATCACTTCCTTAATTATAACAAAAAGCACAAATAAACATACTAAGATTAGTAGGTAAACAAGATTCGACGGAATTTTGTTTACCTACTTTTTCTGTATGTTAAAGTAGAAGTGTCTTGTTAAGTCGTAGGGCTTTTTGACGCTAGACGTCGTATAATAAACTGGCAAGACACTTATTTTAGTAGAATCTGTTCAAAGTATGTGGGACACCAGATGTCGAGTATTGAAAATGAGAATACTAAAATAATAGTGTTACACAAGATAAAGTGAGGTAATTTGTATGCGTACAGTATTTGGAATTGATGTGAGTAAGGCTCGTTCTGATGTAGCTATTTTGGTTAACGGTGAGAAAGTTCACGATTATACTATACTTAATGATGCTCTAGGATTTTCTAGACTCTTTCATGATCTTAAGCAAGTGGTCCAGCCTGAAATTATTTTTGAAGCAACTGGAATTTATTCAAGAAGGCTAGAAGCCTTTCTTAAAAACAATAATTTCGCCTACACACGTCTCAACCCACTTGAAGCAAAGAAACAACTGGACAGTTTAAGGCATAGAAAGACGGACAAAATGGACGCTGAGAATTTAGCTCGGACACAATTTGTACTCAACCGAAAAGCAACTTATATTCAGGAAGAAGTCCATGAGCAGCTTCGTGATTTGAGCCGTTTTTATCAAAATTTAACTGAAGATATTGTAAAAAGCAAAAACAGGCTTCATAGAGTTCTCCAAGTAACTTTTCCTGGGATAGAGATGGCTCTCTCTTCACCAACAGGCGAACAATATTGGAACTTTGTCATTTTATTTCCTCACCCTCTATTTATTCTTGAAAAGTCAAGAGACAAGCTGGAAGAGGATATTCGCCAATCAACTTCTAAACGTATTTCACAGAAGCGAGTAGAAGCTTTAGCGAATAAACTTATACATCTTGCGGAGAGTTCTTATCCAGCGGTAAACGAAAACTCGTCAATCGTAGAGCAAGCAACGTACTATGCCAAAGAACTTCTTCGTCTTTCACAAGTAAGAAAGGAAGTTTTAGATACTATGGTTGAGAAAGCTAAGATTTTACCCGAGTATGAAATTCTCCTTTCTATACCAGGTATCGCAGAAACTACTGCGACTTCGATTATTGGTGAATTGGGAGATCTTCGTCGCTTTCGAACGCCTAATCAAATTAATGCTTTTATCGATATCGATCTCAGACATTATGAATCAGGGAATTATCTGGCGCAAGAGCACATCACAAAGCGAGGAAATCCTTATGCAAGAAAGATACTTTTCAAAACTGTTCATAATATTTTCTCTGTTAGTCGATTTAAACCCTGTCATATTGCGGATTTTTACCTGAAAAGAAAAAAGCAATCGCCTAACGCTTCTACCAAGCCTTACACAATTGCTTCCATGCATAGGCTCATTAGAACCATGCATTACCTCGTTGTACACAATAAGAGTTACGATTACACTTTAGCCCAAAGTCAATAACTCCATTGCGCAACATTATTTTAACACCTTATTTTAAATAATGGGGAGATAAGGTTATTTTGTTGTACAGTTTTTTCAAAAAACAAATATTCACTTCCCATCAAAATGAATAATCTTTAAAGTGTTTTTACTCTAAACACACACTATACTTGACAAATGGTAGAAAAAGCCCTCAAAGAAAGAACTTCGATACTGTCAATAATTTTGTGTAAACACTCTAGTAGAGTTACGGAGTTTTAATCAAATAAGCTTTCAAGTGTGTCAGAACATTGGCCAAACCCATTACGAATTCGTTGACTTTGCTTGAAATTATAATCTTCAAACAGAGTAACTAAATAACGTTCCGTAGCCTCCTCATTAGGGAAAAGAACCTTCTTTTTCGTTTGACGTTTAATTTTTTTGTTAAGAGACTCAATGAGGTTTGTCGAATAAATGCTATGCCAAATTTGGTAGGGAAACGGATAAAAAGCTTGAATTGTCAAGTTAAGTGCACCCCCTCATCGAAAAAGATTTCATAAGGTGTCTTCTAGCCTAAGACTTTTTTAGGTCTTAGATTAAGTTTCTCAATATATTTATGAATGATTTCTATAGGAATTTCATCCATTGATTGCGTTTTAGGTAAATATTCTCTAATTAATCCATTGGTATTTTCATTTGTCCCTCTCTGCCATGGTGCATGAGGATCTGGAAAATAAAATGGAATATGGAGTTGCTCAGTCACTTCTGAATGCTTAGAAAATTCCTTACCTCTATCTGGAGTAATTGTCTTCACTCTAGTTTCTTCAATCGTTTGGAAAAGTTCAATTATTTTATTTTAAACGAGTTCTGATAATTTTTTATCAATTTTCCCAGCAAGTAAATAACGAGACTTTCGATCCGTAAGAGTGACTAAACAGGATCCTCCAGATTTTCCAGTACCGTATCCGCTTCCCAACGTCCAATTTCTAGGCGTTGATTTGCGCTTTCGGGACGTTCATGAATTGTATGGGAAATAGGAATTTTTTCTCTCTTTTCCTGGTACCCTTTAGAATGCCTTGTTTTGCCTTTATGACGCAGGGAACGAATTAACCCACGCTTGCCATGATTTAATCTTTCAAGCTCAAATACGCCATTATAAATGGTTCTATAAATGGTCGTGGAGCTGACTTTTATTTCCGATTTTTCATGTTTTAAGCGTGCAGATATTTGTTCTGGCGACCATTGTAAATCAACGAAGAGATGGCGAACAGTTTTCCAGGCTTGAAGATGAGAGAAGATTGATTTTCGACCACATTGACTCTTTCGTTTTTGATACTTTGATTGCGCAATAATAGGGGAATAAGTCTTATCTTTACTATTTCTACGAAGTTCTCTTGAGATAGTTGAGGCACTACGATTCAGTCGACGTGCAATCTCTCGAAGAGAAACATTCTGAGAAGACCATAAAAATATATTTTCTCTCTCGAATATTGTAAGATGAGTATAGGGATTATTCATAATTCTCCAGTCTAATGATGTTCTTGACAAACTTATTATACTGGTTTTTATGGATAATCTTTTTTCTGTTGCACTTAAATTATAAATTCAAGAACAAATTACTTCTACTATTTCTTCTCCAAATTATCTTGCAACTCCTGCCAAATTTGCTCATTTTCTTCCAAAGAATATGAGTTAGCGCCGGAAGCTAAAGCATGTCCACCTCCATCGTGCTTTTTAGCAATTTCGTTGATGGGTACGGTTTTTGAACGCATCCGTACACGATAGTGTCCGTCTGCTTGTTCCACAAAAATCGCCCATGATTGTACATCGCGGATACTTCCTGGGGTGCCAACGATACTTGATGTTTCGGCATCCCGTAAATTGAATTTTTCCAAAACCTCTTTACTTAAAAGCACACGTCCTGCACCATTTTCGGAAATTTCAAGATTTTCGTAAACATATCCTTGCAAACGCGCGACTTTCATATCAAATGAAGTCATTTCTCGCCCTAATGCTGGACGGTCAAAGTCAAACTCTGCAAGCTTACTTGCTAAATAAAGGGTTTGAGCTGAGGTTGCTGGATATAGGAAACGTCCAGTATCACCAACAATTCCCCCATAAAGAAGGCGCGCTGCTTCTTCATTCAAAGCTAAATCATGGTTCAATGCAAAATCTGTAATAATCTCGGAAGCCGAACTGCGATCTGGCTCAACCAGACGTAAATCTCCGTAAGCATCATCATTTGGATGGTGGTCTATTTTAATGACATAGTCTGCTTGCATCCATCTGTCATCATCAATCCGTGGTGTATTTGCTGTATCACAGACGATACTAAGGTATCTTATCCCCGACTCCAGCTCCACCTGATCCATCTCGGCCAAATAAGTAAGTGTTGGTTCATCATAACCCACAGCATAAATTTTCTTTTCTGGGAAATTTGCTCTTAAAATAGCACGCAAACCGCACTGAGAGCCTAGCGCATCTGGATCTGGATTTTTATGACGATGAATGAGAATCGTGTCGTATTCTTTGATTTTTGTAAGTATTTCTTTCATTATTTTTTCCTTATGTAATTTGTAGATTCACAACTGCTTTGGCGATGATATTGTTGACATAATAAATTTCAATATCTATAACCGCGCCTAAACGGGTCTCGTTGATGACTTTGGGATAAATTTCCAATAGATTATCAATCGCGACCGTGCCCATCACGTTGAGATTCATTGACTCTAGGATAACATTTCTGCGTCGTCTTTTGTCAAGTGTTCTTTGAACGACGATTGCGACAATCTCACTCAGAGCAGCACTTGAAATATTTCCGACATTATTGACCATGAGCGGTTCAACCATCACAGTATATGCAGAGCCTTTTTCACTGATCTTACTGGACATGTCTTCACTAAAGGTATGTGTCACTTGGCTTTCTTCTTGGCTTCTTTGAAGACTTTCTAGCACTTCAGACTTGGTCACCACACCAGCATAGGTGTAATCCTTATTAACGATTGGCATGATGTCATAACCTTCATGAATCATCTTTTGTGAAATGCTCGCCACCGTCATTTTTTGCTTGGCAACAGCGGGATAGTTCATCAGCTTGTTAATTTGCGTATCTAGACTTTTATGAGCAATATCGCGCATACTGACAACGCCAACAACTACACGATAAGGATTAACTACCACAAAACGGCTTAAATTGGTCCGTTTCATCAACTCCATAAAGTCTTTTACCGTATCTTCTTCACGTAATGCAGGGCGATGATCGTGGGAAATTTCAGCTACTGTGATGATATCTTTTTTTATTAATTCATTTGCTAAAGCATGACTGATACGATTTGCAACTGTAAAGGTGTCGTAAGTCGCGCGCATAAGCGGAATCCCCATCTCATTTGCATAATCAATAACATCCTGTTCAACATCGAAACCACCTGTAACAAGCACAGCACTTTGACCATGCAGAGCCATACTCTGAATGTCTTTACGGTCACCGACAATCATCAAACTGTTTTTCATCAAAAACTTTTTCACACTTTCCGGCTGCATGGCACCGATGGAAAAACGACTAAATTCAACCTCAAGTCCAGCATGTCCACCTAAGATTTCAGCACTGGCAATTTCAGCAATTTTTCCGAAAGTCAACTTATGGTTACGTTTTTGTCCTTTCACCGATACTCGAACAGTACCTGAGCGGTCATTTACAGCAACTAAACCACGATTTTCTGCTTCTTTAATGGCACGATAAGCTGTGCCATCTGCCACTTTTAAACGATTAGCGATACTACGGACACTGACTTGCTTACCAATGTCAAGTTTTTCTATATAATTAAGAATTTCTTCGTGTTTAGACATGAGATACTCCTAAGACTTGATTTCCTTTTTTAATAGCAAACTCCTCGAATTCAGAGATGCGTCCTTTATTGTATTGTGTGCTACCTTTAAAACGGCCAATTCGCTTATAGCCTACTTTTTGAGCCACCTGTATCGAGCTGAGATTTTCCCGATCACAATTGAGCACAAGTTGCTTCAACCCAATCTCTTTAAGACAAACTTGGGTTACAGAAGCGAGCGCTTCAGTCATCAGACCTTGATTCCAATATTTTTTGTGAAGCACATAGGACAACTCTGCTGTACCTTTTTGCTCAACCAGCTTTGAAAACTGGATCAAACCAATCATTTTTTGCTCTGATTTTAGTTCGATTGCCCATTTACCTAAGGGCTCTTTCATGAAATAATTGGCTATGACAAAGCTGGTATGTGCAAGATTTGGATGAGGATTAAAGACAAATCGAAGATTGCTTGAATCAGAGCTATATTCAAACATATCGGCTGCATCAGACATGACAAAAGGGCGAAGCCACAGCCTGTTGGTTTCAATCTTTTGGTGTTCCGCAAGTTTTACATTGATATTCATTATCACTGTTCCAGATTCTTTTTTTTAATAAGCCTATTATATCACGTTACTTCTGCTATCTGTGATATAATTTCATTACTATGAACTATAGACGGATAAATCTCAAATTAGAGCACCCGCTTGCCTTTTGGTCTGCTTTCCCTGACCCTAGTGAGCGTTTTTTTTGGTACGATAGCCAAAAGCAAGCGTTGATTATTGCCAGTCAACGCTTGCAAGCTGTGCAAGAACAAGATATCGGAAACTATCCTTACGTTTTTTACAGCCAGAGTTTTTTTGATGAAGTAAATGATGAGCTTTGGCAAGATTTCGGAAACGAGATTGTCGCTTTTAAGCATTACTTTGTACAAACACCTACAGAGTCTTATGTTTTGTCCTGTGATTCTCTCCCAGAAATTACGGACGAAAAGGGAAGTAAACTGTCCAACAGCTATACAGAAGAAGCTTCGGATTATCAAGAATGGCAAAGCCTTTACCAAAAGTTACAGGAAAATATTGCGCAGGGCAAAACAATCAAAATCGTAGCTTCTCGTCAAATTAAATTTACGAGTGAGCAGACTTTTAAGATTGAGCCTATCCTTGAGCGGTTGATAGAAAATAACCCTTCAGCTTTTATTTTTGCTTATCATAAAGCTGGTAAAACATTTCTTGGTGCTTCACCTGAAATTTTGGTCCAGAAAGAAGGTAATCATATTCTGAGCTATGCTTTAGCTGGAACCTTTCCACGGTCTCTCGCTCAGGGCGATACCCGCTTACTTAAAGACCCTAAAAATCTTCATGAACACCAGATTGTTGTCCAAAAGATTAAGAACAAGATGTTGGAGAAATCACCCCAAGTTCAGATAGGAGAAACGGGGATAATGGCTCTGAAGAATGTGTATCATCTTCGAACACTCTTATCGACGATTGACACCTCCAATTCTCTAATCGACTGGGCCAAGCACCTTCATCCTACACCCGCACTGGGTGGACAGCCTAGTAAAGCGGCACTGGATTTCCTCCGTGTCAATGAAAAACACGAACGCGGACTTTATGCGGCACCTTTAGGGTTGATCGATGCGCAGGGAGATGGAACCCTCATTGTTGCTATTCGTTCCGCACTATTTGATGGTAAAACCTGCTACGCTTATGCCGGTTGCGGCATTGTTGCCGCTTCAGACTGTCAAGACGAATTTGATGAAACAAAGATAAAATTAAAAACAATACTCGAGGCACTTTAAAAATGAACAATGAATATTTAGCACCACTTGTTGATGAATTTTTCAATCTAGGCGTACGTGAAGCTGTATTTAGCCCGGGGTCACGTTCAACTGCTCTTGCCATGCTTTTTGAAGAGTACGGCAAATATGACACTTATGTCAACATTGATGAACGCTCAGCTGCCTTTTTTGCCCTTGGTATAGCGAAAGCTCACCAACGTCCAGTGGTTCTTATCTGTACTTCTGGTTCTGCTGCTGCTCACTATCTCCCCGCCATTACTGAAGCGAAACACAGTCGTGTCCCTCTCATTATTTTGACCGCGGATCGGCCCAATGACTTGCAATTTGTGGGCGCTGCACAAACCGTGAATCAGGCGGATTACTTTGGTAAATTTGTTAACCATTATGAAGAGTTAAGTCATCCCAATGCTCATAATTTCTGGACTTATCCCCGTAAGGTCGCACAACGTGCCTATATGGCATCTACTCATACTCCTGCTGCTGCCGTGCAAATCAATGTGCCTATCAGTGAGCCTTTGATTCCAGAACTGAACCCAGAACATTACCAAAAAAGCCGCGCGCCTTTCTCTCTCAGTCAAGGGAAAATGCAGCCGCAGTTTGTTCCTGGATTAAGTGGCAATGTGCTCATTCTCGCAGGACCCGATAGTAACTCGGATTATCAAAAAGCACTTTTAGACCTTTCCGAAAAGATTCAGGCACCTATTTTAGCGGATCCTTTGTCTAATTTGCGTAATTTTAGTCATCCCAATATTATTGATGCTTATGACGCTTTTCTCACACAGCCAGAAATCCTCAGCACACTTAAAGTTGACTGTTTCCTTCAGTTTGGTCAAATCCCTGTATCGAAACGCGTTTTACAATTAATTGCTCACAATTCTCAGGCAGAGTATATCCAAGTCGATCCGGCGCTTGAATACCGCAACCCGAGTCAAACTACGACACAGGTTATCCAAGCTGATGTGGCACTTTTTTGCGCAGCAGTTCAACCTTCAACTGCTGGTAAAACAGCACTCAAGCAGTGGCAAAACTATCAGCATATCATGCGCCAAAAACTCGATACAGTTAAAGATGAAACTGCACCTTTTGAAGGGCGTTATGTTCAAAGTCTGCAAAACATGCTCCCTGAGCATGCACAACTTCTTATTTCTAACTCAATGGCCATACGCGATGTGGATTACTTTTGGCGCAGTCGCCAAGCCAATGTTCGTCTTTTAGGGAATCGTGGCACGAATGGTATTGACGGACAAGAATCAACTGCCTTAGGTATAGCTACAGGCGGACAGCCAACGGCCCTCTTGACCGGTGATCTCTCCATGCTTCACGATATCAATGGCTTAATCGTAGGTAAAACGCATCAGCTCAACTTAACCATCGTCCTTTTCAACAATGATGGTGGCGGAATTTTCCACCATCTGGCACAAAAGGGGCAACCGCATTTTGACTATCTGTTCTCAACGCCACACGGTTTGGATTTTGGTGGTTTATCGCAGTTGGTGGGCTTGGATTATCATCTCGTGGAAGATTATCAAGACTTTGAAAAACAATTCAGTCAAAGCTTTGCTCAAAAAGGTATTCATCTGTTGGAAATTAAAACGGACAAGGACGTGAGCTTAGACTTGCACAAAAAATATACGACTTATGCTATTTGAAGATAAATATATCCAGATTGATTCACTTCACTTTCATGTCAGGATACATGGTCAAGGCGAGCCACTTTTAGCCTTACATGGTTTTAGTCAGTCTGCTGTGACTTGGGAAAATTTAGATATACCTGGCTACCAAATCTTTGCTTTAGACCTTGTGGGACATGGAAAGTCTAGCAAACCGGAACAACTTGAGCCTTACACTTTGGAAAGCATTTGTGAACAGCTTAGGCAAATCGTACAAAGCCTCTTTCAAGAAAAAAGCTATAGCTTACTGGGTTATTCCATGGGCGGTCGGATTGCACTGCAATTTGCACTCAACTTTCCTGAGCAGCTCATTGAACAACTCATTATCGAATCCGCTGCCCCTGGCATAGCTGACATTAAACAACGTGAAAAACGTCTACAAGCTGATCTTCGCTTGGCTGAACACATCGAGGAAAATGGTGCTGTCTGGTTCGCCAATTATTGGGGGGCACTCCCAATCTTCCAAAGTCAGCAAAACCTTCCTCAGGAAGAGCAACATAAAATCTGGTCCAGCCGCGCACAAAATGCGCCTCATGCTCTGGCCCAAACTTTACGTGCTACAGGGCAAGGAAAGCTTCCAGACATCTCAGAGAAACTCCAAGATTTAAAGCTGCCACTCCTTTATATCACCGGTGCTCTGGATCAAAAATATAAACAAATTGCTGAACAAATCGGTACTTATTCAAAATCGCAAAGCCTGATTGTGGAAGACGCAGGGCATAATGTGCATCTTGAACTGCCGCAGCATTTTAATTTAATCTTAAAGACACATTTGCATGACTCAGCCATGCTATAATGAATAAATAAACAAAAAAAGGAGACAAACTATGTCAAAATATAACTGGCTTGCTTTAGACCGCAAGTACGAAGATGTCATTTACGAAACTTATAACGGTATTGCAAAAATTACGATCAATCGTCCTGAAGTACGTAATGCATTTCGCCCTAAAACAGTGGTGGAACTTATTGATGCCTTTACTGTAGCGCGTGACGACACTTCGATTGGTGTCATTGTTTTGACAGGTGCTAATCACGGCCAAGGTGAAGATAAGGAAGCTTTCTGTTCTGGCGGCGACCAAAAAGTACGTGGAGACGGTGGTTATGTTGGTGAAGATCAAATTCCTCGTCTTAACGTTTTAGACTTGCAACATCTGATCCGTATCACACCAAAACCTGTTATTGCGATGGTCAACGGTTTTGCTATCGGTGGTGGACACGTTCTCCACATCGTTTGTGATTTAACGATTGCTTCTGAAAATGCTAAGTTTGGTCAAACAGGACCACGTGTGGGTTCTTTTGATGCCGGTTATGGTGCAGGCCTCTTGGCTGCTATGGTTGGCCAAAAGAAAGCACGTGAAATCTGGTTCCTCTGCCGTCAATACACTGCGCAAGAAGCAATGGATATGGGCATGGTAAACACTGTGGTACCTTTTGATCAACTTGAAGAGGAAACAGTTAAATGGGCCGAAGAAATGCTTGCCTTGTCACCAATGGCACTTCGTATGCTTAAAGGCTCAATGAATGCGGCAACTGATGGACTTGCTGGCTTGCAACAATTTGCTGGTGATGCAACGCTCATGTACTACCTCAGTGACGAAGCCAAGGAAGGGCGCGATGCTTTCAAAGAAAAACGCAAACCTGACTTTGACCAATTCCCTAAATTCCCATAAGCCATGAAATGGTTAAAAGAACAGGCTGAAAAATCGCCAAATAAACTTTTCTTAAATCAGCTGACTTTTAAAGAAGTCTACGATAAAACTGTTCAGACAGCCCAACATTTAAACAAAGAAACAGCTAGGCACAACCGCCTAGCTCTTCTTTCAGAAAATTCGCCAGAAATGGCCATTGTGCTCTTTGCGCTATTGGCTTTGGACAAGGAAGTCCTCCTGCTCAATACGCATCTTACAGCCAATGAAATCCAAGAGCAACTGACTGAACTCGATGTGGAACTGCTGATTGCTTCGGATCAGCAAACCTACCCAGCAGACTTGTCTTTTTCTGACATCCATTCTTTAGAAACCCGTACAGCTGTGCTCAATTGGCAGCCAGCGCCAGAGAAAATTGCTGTGATTATGAACACCAGTGCAACAACTGGAAAGTTCAAATCTGTGCCTATCACATGGAAAATGCTTGGGGCACATGTGGCTGCTTCTGCAGCAACCATGGGCGTCCTTCCCGAGGACAACTGGCTTGTGGTCCTCCCCATGTTTCATGTCAGTGGTCTCTCCATTATCATGCGCAGTCTCTACAATGCCACTCAGGCCACCATACGTGCTTCTTTCGATGAGGAAGAGTTGATCAAACTGATGAATAACAGCTCGGTAAATATGGTTTCCATGGTACCGACCATGCTTAAACGTGTTCATGATAAAATTGCTGCCGAAAGTTTACGTGTCCTCTTATTAGGGGGCGAATTTATTCCGCAACCTTTGATACAGGCATGTTTTGCACAAGGCTTACCTGTATACAAGACTTACGGGATGACTGAAACTTTTTCCCAATCTGTCACCTTCAACATTTTGGAACATCCGGACAAGCTAACTTCTGTCGGTCAAGCACTTCCTGGCGTAGAGATTGAAATTTTAAATCCTGATGCCACTCAGGCGGGCGAAATACATCTAAAATCGCCAATGCTCATGAAAGGCTATCTTAATCAAGAGGATGTTCAACTTTTCAACACAGGTGATATTGGCTATCTTGATGAAGACAACTTCCTTTACATTCTCAATCGCCGTAAAGACATCATCATCTCAGGCGGGGAAAATATTTATCCCAAAGAGATTGAGGACTTACTCTATAGCTTAGAGGGTGTTGTCGAATGTGCGCTTGTCCCACAAGAAGATGAAACTTGGGGGCAAGTGCCACTTCTTTTCTACGCAGGTAGGCCTGATGCCCAAGAAATTACAAACTTTTTGAGCCAGCGTCTGGCCAAGTATAAACTTCCGCGCCAGATTATCAAAATGAACGCCCTCCCCAAAAATGCCTCAGGCAAAATTCTTAGGAAAAATTTAAAAAATGAAGCTTAAATCGATCAGTTTGAATCACGTCCAACTCCCGATGAAGTTTAACTTCAAGACAGCCAAAGGTGAGCTGAAACTGCGTGACACCATCATTATCATTGCTGAAGACGAAAACGGCCAGCGTGGATATGGCGAATGCGTAAGCTTTACTACACCTTTCTACACGCAAGAAACTTTTGAAAGCTCATGGGACTCCTTAGTGCAGACTTACATTCCAAAAGTAATGACAACACACTTTACACATCCCTTTGACATTCACCAATTTTTTGAGCAGCCCTTGCCGATGGCAATGGCAGGTTTGGAAAATGCCTTGGTGGACCTTTATTACAAATCCAAGGATGAAAATACAATCGCTGCCCTTTTTCCTGAGCCCTTAACAGACACTTTATCCCGTGGTGCCGTCTTGGGAGATGTTCCTTTTGAACAGCTTCCTAGAAAAATCGATGAATTAGTCGCTCAAGGTGTGGAAAGAATAAAGCTAAAAATTAAACCCGCAGATGGTTTTGAGCGCGTCCAATACGCCGTGAAGCATTATCCTCACCTCCAATGGGTTGTTGATGCCAACCGTTCTTATACGCTTGAAAATATTGAAGCATTGACAAAGCTCGATCAATTTGGACTTGTCTGCATTGAGGAACCTTTTGCTACCGATAATCTTGAAGACTATAAAAACATTCTTCCGCAGCTTTCAACACCTCTCTGTTTTGACGAAAATGTCCAAAGTTGGAGTGATTTACAGGCCCTTTCTCAACTTAAGGGAAAGACCATGCTCAATATCAAAATTGGCCGCTTAGGTGGACTTTATCAAACAAAAGAAGCCATCGCCTTTTGCCGGAAAAATAACATCTCTTTCTGGACTGGCAGCATGGTCGAAAGTGGTATTTCCAAGATATTGCATACACAACTGGCCACTTTAAGCGACAATGCCATGCCCGGGGATTTATCAGATTCGTCCTATTATTTTCATGAAGATTTGATTGTACCAGAAATTAAATTTATTGAAGGCAAGATGAAGAGACCACGTGGCAAGGGCTTGGGTGTGGCTATCAATCAGACAGCACTTGAGCATTACACTGTGAAAAAGGAGATTTTTACATGACTTTGATTGAACAACTGGGTATTCAACAGCTAACTTTAACCCCAACAGGTTTTACTGCTCAAATGCCTTTAGAAGCCTTTCACGCGCAACCTCAAGGTTTCTTAAATGGTGGCGCAACGCTGGCCTTTGCTGAGGTTGCGGCTGGTATGGCAAGTAATCTCTTGCTTGACGATAAACATTTTGCTGTCGGCCAAGCGGTTAATGGCAATCATCTGAACCCAACTAAAGCAGCTGGAATGCTCTTTGCGCAGGGACTTCTTCTGCACAAAGGTGGGCGCACCCATGTTTGGGAGATGAAGTTTACAGATGCGCAAGAGATTTTAGTGGCACAAGTCACCGTAACGAACGCTATTGTGGAAAAAAGATATGGATAAAGACAACTTAGTATTTACAGAATTGGTGGATATAAATGAAGCCGAACTTGCGGATATCAATCAATTGATTATTGACACTTGGGCTTATCAAGAGTGGAATAAACAAGAACATGTCTTGCCTATGGCTGACTTTTTTCTTGAAACAATCCTCTTGACCTCCACAAAGGTTTTTGTCGCTAAAGATAAAGGAAAAATTATCGGTATCGTCGCTGCTGCTCTCACTCCTGATCTGCTTCCTAAAAGTCGGATAAGGTACCGCCAACTTGAAGCTCTGAGTTTAATCATCAACCAAGGGAAACCCGAAACCGTTTTTGACTTTTACTTGGAAACCATGAAGCTCAATGAGGAACTCATACAGCAAAACAAGCAAACATTTGATGCTGCCTTAAACCTTTTAATCTTAAATGAGCACTATAAAGGCTTAGGTCTTGGCAGCAAGCTCTATCAACTTTTCCTTGATTACTTGAAGGAAAATAAGGCAAAAACCTTCTTCCTCCTGACAGACAGCTATTCAAATTATCCTTTTTACGAGAAAAAAGGCTTAAAAAGAATCGCATCACGGCGCTTCTCCTGGAGTAATAATGCGGAAGTTTCCGAGGAGGATGTTGAGGAATATTATGTTTATGCGGGGCGAGTGAGTTGATCCGTTTGATAATCTTATTAGTAAAAGTTATAATAATATATTCTTCTTAAGTTTTAGGTATTCTAGTACGTTGTATTAGTCAAGATAAGAAATTATATTTTGAGTCAAATTGTTTCACTGTATCAATGTGCATCATATTGACTTGAAAATAGCACTTCTAATTTAATATTTGGATAAACTAAAGAGTACCGTATTTTATTTCAAGCGTTGATATTAAATAATATAATTTCTCTATTATAATATTATAAAACAGAAAGAGACTCATTCTAAGATACATTAAAACTCATATAATATTATATGAGTTTTAATGTACTTTTTTCAAAAAATTAATAAAAATCATTTCATAAGTTGTCAAAATTTTGATTCGTTTACGGTCTATAGAATATTTTGAGATACAATTATAGAGAGAATTAAACTTTATTTTCAATGTTCTAACTCAAAAATTTTTAGTAGCTCAACAGATGAAGGGCTATTATCATAGTTTGTATCCATAATATCAGACATAAAATCCCACCATTTTTGATTTACTACTGTTTTTGAAGTTTTCAACCATCTCTCTTCATCCTCAATTTCTAAATAAGCATATAATGCACAAGTAAAGGGGTCAAGAAAAATTGAATAAGAAATTACGCCGTGAACTTTTAACATCTCGACCATCTCCGGCCAAATTTCATCATGCCTCTTTTGATATTCTTTTTCACATCCTTTTAAAAGTTGCATCTTTACTGCTTTTTTATCATTCTATTCCTCTTAAATATCTAAATACCCTTCATGTGGGGTTACACCAAAAGCATCTGCAAGACGTTGAAGATTTTCATCTTCTAGAGTCTGTCTAACTCCTCCCTGTGCTTGAACATAGGTGTAGACTTGTGCAGCCTTTTCTGCCGTTTCAATCAAGCCAAATGTCTCATCCATATCACGGCCTGCTCCATAGATACCGTGTTGTGGCCAGACTACTAGACGTGTTTCTTTCATTTTACTTGCTGTTGCTTCACCAATTTCATTTGATCCTGGGATAAGCCATGGGATAATGGATAGCCCTTCAGGAAAAACAACTAGACATTCTGTACACATCTGCCATAAAGTTCTTGTAAAAGTACGTTCATTCAGTTCATGTGTAAATGTCATTGCCAAAAGATGCGTCGCATGATTGTGCATGATAATCCGGTTTTCAGGGTCAACTTCTAGCCGTGCAATATGACTCATGAAATGGCTAGGTAACTCGCTTGTAGGAAGAGCATCATTCTCGAGTCCCCAGAGTAATTCTACTGTATTACCTGAGTCAGATATACGGATAATTCCCATATTTTCTGCAGGAAAGTCTTGAATATTTTTAAAATATTTTCCAGATCCTGTCACGGCAAAATAACGACCCGCTAATTTGCTAGCATCAAACTTTATCGGAATTTCACGTATCACTTGTGCTACGTCTAGAAAAGGGGTAATCCAATCCTCATCTAGCAAGTAAGAAATATTCCCACCATTACGTTCATCCCAACCTAATCGATAAAGATTCGCACTTGTTTTCATTACTTCTTGCACAAAAGGTGCTGTTAAAATGTCTAACTTTTTCACTTTTCTCTCCTATTATTTACGTTCCATCAAGACTTCTTCTTCGTAATTGCGAACCTCTTCTAACCAGTCTAAACCAACAGGTACACCATTTTGCTCACAGAAGTAATTCCAGACATCGGCATAAGGAAAATCTTTCAACTCTTCTGTGTAGGCCATACGTTTAGTAAAATCAAATTCAAGCTCCATCTCTTTCAAATCTTGAATGGGTTCAAGCATATCCTTTCGATGAGTGACGGCGTAAGTTTTGATGAAGCTACAAACACTCTAAGCATTGACTTTTCGGGCAGTGCGGGGAGTACTAAACAAATTGTTGTGGAGTGATTTTCGTTAATTGGTGCCCTCTTCCTTAATTTATATAACTCCCTAACCTACCTTCAAATAAAAAAGCATCAGAAATTTCTGATGTCTTTTTATTTTATATTACTTTTTTCCTTATTTTTTAACATAAATTTTCTTACAAATACGAAAATCAATGCGAGGATAATGAAAAACAAACCAACTAGAGCTGTCTTTGTAACTTTTTCTCCAGCATTTGGCAAATGCTTCGAATCTCTCTTCGTATCTTCATTTGAAGTTGAGTTTGTTATCTCTGATGAAGATCCTGTTGTAGTTGAGGACTCTGTCGTTGGGGGTTCTGTGGTTGTTGGAGGTTCTGTGGTTGTTCCAATAAATGTATTCTTTATTGTGAATTTATTTCCATTTTGAGTAACTGTACTTTGAAACTCATCTGGTACTTTTATTTCTTCAACTTGGTAAGTAAAGTCATCACCGTTATTATTATACAACGGTAAGTCAACATTTTGAGCATTAACCTCTAAAGTTTTATATTCTTGCTTAAAGCCTTCTTCCTTTGTGAGTTTAATGATATCACTTGATGTCCATGTCTCAGAAGTTACCTGTTGACGTGTAACAATAAATTCTATAGAATCAGGTGTTTGATTTTTATCTATATTTTCCCAAACTTTTTCAACATCTAAAGAAATCTTTGGTGCTTTTATTGATGGTATCGGAAAATCTAATTCCTCGCCTGATTTGTTAGGATCTAAAGTCGTTCTCCCGTTACACAGATACCAGCTATCTCCCTTAAAATCAGAATTTTCGGTATCAATACGTACCTGATAGCTCAAAGTAATACGTTCATCGCTTCCAAGTGCAATTGAAGAAACTGAAATTGTTTGATTTGCTTCTGTAACTTTTATATCCTGAACCAAATCTGGTGCTTCTTGCCATACACCGCTACTATCTTTACGCCAGCCTTGTAGTTTGTAATTTTGTTCTGTGAAATTTCCTGAACCCTGTAGGAGGATACCTTCCCCCATCGGATCTGTAATCGTTCCATTAGGGATAGTTTTTAAAATATTATTTTGCAAGTTCTTAAAGACCTCTGCTAATCCTTCTAGATTTTCATCAATTGTATAATATCCTGAAGGATTAGAGGAAATATTTTTCGCTATATACTCTCCTCTTCCAGAAGGTGCTACGCCGACTGAATAACAAATTACCCCACTCTTTTTAAGCTTCATCACACTTCCCAAAGTGTCATCATTAATAACATTTTTATTCACTACAATCCCATTTGTATCTGAACCAGCACTTGTGGTGTGGTATAAAGGTGAGTCCGTCTGAAAATCTTCATGATATGTTGAGGTATGGTAGCCATTATAGTCGATAAGTTCTCCATTATTAGGATACTCAACAGCATCTGGAGCAGGAATATAACTGCGGTTAGCACTTCCATCCCCGATATGAACCAACATATGCTCCGCATCTCCACGCCCATCTTCCGTAAACATACGTTCTGCTTCAATAAGTCCTTTTTGAGTAAAGGTTCCAGATTGACTCTTTGCTCCATTAACCAAGAAATCATCTAAATAGTTGGCATCTGTGGAGAATGTTTGTGTGGAGTAAAGATTTCGATTATAACAAACCAATCCTACACGAACATGTCCTTCTTGCAAAACTTCAGCAATACTGGTTAAAAATTGATGCACTGCATTTTGTGTATTTTGGAGTTTTTCGCCAGACATTGTAGATGAAAAGTCGATAACGAAAACCAAGTCTATATCACGTGGCGGATTAATATCATTTCCCTTCACATCAAGGGTGACATCAAATAAACCTTGTTTTTCAGCATTTTCCTTTACGCTTTTTTTAACGTAAGCTTTATTATCGTAATTAACATAACCTTCACTATCAAAAGAAACGCCTGCTACATTACCATAATCATAATTATGTGTATTACCATTTGTAACACCATCTTTAATATATTTTCCTTGTTGGTCGTTCATATAAGGGAAATCTATTGTCTCAGCCTTAGCCAAAACTGCTTCTCCTCCAACAAAAATTAAAATCAAAAATAGTAAAAATAATTTAAATATCTTTTTCACTTTTTGTTTTCCAATCCGTTTATTTAGTAAATATAATAGTTGACTAACAAATTTAAATTTTTCACTTTATAGCAATAATATTTACACTGATGCGCTAATATCATATTAAGTATTAAGCAAAATTAAATCATACTCTATTCAATAGCATTATCTTTTCTTTCTAATAAATTGTAATTTTTCTGACAATCATGTGAAATCCTGTTATTCAAGGCTCTATGAGTCATTTACTTAACAGAAGAAAATTATTTCCAACTATTTTTTTATATTTTGTATAAAAAAAGCTATGACAACTTCTCCTTTATATTTTTTTAGTTGAATCTTGCTATTATAATTACACTACTTACATTATTATATTCCCGGAAAAACACTTGCTTTATCAATCTTTATTTATATTTCTATACTATATTTCTGGAGTAACTAATATAAAAAAATGGTAAAAAAAAAGAGCACATAAGCTCCATACTTAGTGCTGCTACCGTCAGGTCCTGACACGCTTCGTAAGAAACTTATTGCTCCGAAATTTATTATAACATACTTCTTCTTGTTTTGACAAGCTTTGACTTTATCAAAAAAATTTTATCATTTACTTAAAGATTTCCGCTCCTTATAAACTTCCACAGCACGTTCATAATCTTCTTTCATGGTTGGAAAATGTTTCTTGATAGCATTTGCTCCAATAAAATAAAAGACAATCACCAAAATCAATACAAGGAAATTAATCAAAGAAAGAATAGCTACAAGCATACTATCTTGGGGTTGCGCAATGAGCGTCATCACATAAAAAATTGACAGTACGTTGTACAAATAATAAAGAATGGGTGCTACATGACAGATTTTAGGTGCGTGAATCCGTACATAACCAATATGGGTAATAATAGCAAACACAACAAGAATTACTCCTGCTGCATTGATCGTAAATCCAAGGAAGACAGCGATAAAAAGTACAATCAATCCAATAGGAATACTGATACTATTGAGCCAGGCGCGGTAAGGTGCTGTTTCTTCTTTGTAGCGCTGCTTGGGAGTTTTTTCGGCGTCCATGAGTTATCCTCGTTTTTCTATTTTATCCTTTGTCTATGGTAACAAAAACTTACAGAAATTTCCTATAAAAAAGAACAGTTACAGCTGCTCTTTTTTTTCTTTATTTCTCTTTCTCCGATGTTGGAAAAAATCTTTCATGATGTCGGCGCACTCAGCTTCTAAAATGCCACTTTCTAAAGTGACACGATGATTGAGCCGTTTATCTTCTAAGATTTGATACAAACTTACCGCTGCTCCAAACTTGGGATTTGTTGCACCAAAGTATACTTGTGGAATGCGAGCTAAACCAATGGCTCCAGCACACATAACACAAGGTTCAATAGTAACAAATAAAGCACAGTCTAATAAACGCCAGTTCCCCACAGCTTCATTAGCAGCTTCAATGGCGCAAATTTCTGCATGGTGCGTAGCACGGCCATCAAGTTCTCGGCGGTTAAAACCGCGGCCAATTACTTCACCATCGTGTACAATGACCACGCCGATGGGGACTTCTTCATTTTCTGCTGCCTTTTGGGCTTCAAGCAGTGCTTGCTGCATGAAATACTCTTTTTCTTGCTGACTAAACTCCATTATACCGTCCATTTCATATGGGGTTGAGCCAAGTCAACTGGTATATTTCCTGCTGCTTCTTGCGCTTCCTCACGTAATACTTGTAAATCACCAACTTGTGGCAGATGTGTGAGGACTAGTTTTTTCACATTGGCTTGTGCTGCAATTTCTCCTGCTTCTACACTGGACAAGTGGTTCGGCATTTTGACCTTATCCTTGAAGAAATAAACGTCAGCCAGCAAGATATCCGCATCTTTGGAAAAATCAACAAGTTCTGCAAAATAGCCCGTATCTCCTGTATAAATTAAAACCTGTCCTGTCGCTCTCTCAACAATACGCATCGCGTAGCAAATAACAGGATGCACTGTTTTTAAGAACTGAATATCAAAGGGTCCAACAGATGTGCCGTTTTCGACATCATAAGCAATTCCCTCACTGACATTTTCCAAAGATAATTTTGAAAATTCGTATTCATTTTCCTGATGGCCATAAATTGGCAAAATTTGTGGTTTCACTGTTTGCAGCTGACGATATTGACGCAAAGCGCCTAAGTCTGCTATGTGGTCTTCGTGGTAGTGGCTCAAGATGATTGCATCCAAATCATTGGGTGAAAGCTCATGCTCAAGTTCCGTCACGGCACGTGATCCAGCATCCAATAAAAGGTTAAATCCTTCTTCACTTTGTAATAAATAAGAAGTTGTGCCTGCATCACGTGTGGGATATCCGCCCCATACACCAAGTGCTGTTAATTTCATATTGTCTCCTCTCTTTCAAACCTTAACATAAAGTAAACGATAATTAAAAATGTGCTAGATACCAGTAAGGTCCAGTTGCCAAAGATATCGGCACTATAAGTACCCAAGATAGTCCCTAGGAAGAAGGCACCGACCAGACTAGCAAAGACACGGAAGTTTTGTAAGTAGCGTTGTTCATGTGTCAACGCGTAATTCGTTAAGTTGACCATGGTTGATTTCAAATTTCCGGTCATCATGATACTTCCGTAAGGAAGTCCTCTTGTTTTACTGAAAGTATCGTGCTGAATGGCCATGAAGAATGATAAAAAGCCAACAAAAATGGAAACAGGTAATTTTAAAACCGTGGCATAAAGTAAGGTAAATACGGTCACGCCTGTCCACTGCAATAAGAGCAAATAAATCGTATCCGGCTTATTCTTCTTCCTTAAGTAATAAGAATATATATTTTTAAAAATTACTCCACAAGAAAAGAAAAGAACAGGAATGATAAAATCTGCTACACGTACAAAATTTCCTTTGGCTAAATAAACCGCTGCCTGTATCATGTTCCCCGTTTGCATCCCAATAAAGCGCCCATCAAAGTGGAAAAAGGAAAAAGCATCCATAAATCCAGCGTTCATCGCTAAGAGCGAGGCTACTCTTAGTTTTTCTCTCATTTCAGTGTTCATATTCTTATTATAGCATTCTTAAAACCTTTTGGCACAATTGTGTTTCGTTGATCTTCTATGGGCTACTTTTGTCCCTTTGACCTGTATCAAAAATAATATATAAACAAAATGCACTGTCAAATTCTTTTAACACCTCCTTTTTTTGAAAATATAAAAAAATCGGCTTATAATGAAAGTGCATACATATCTAAAGATATCGAATTTTTAATGAAAATTAAACAAATTAAGGAGAGCTTATGAAAGTTTCAATATTTTCCACTTGTGTGATGGACCTTATGTTTCCACAAGTTGGAATTGCAATGGTTGAAGTACTCGAACGTTTGGGAATTGAAACAGACCTACCTGAACAACAAATTTGCTGTGGACAACCTACTTATAACTCAGGGTTAGCTCAAGAATCCATGCCTACCATCAAAAACCAGATTGATGCTTTTGCATCTTCTGATTATGTGGTTGGTATAGCCGGATCTTGTTCAGGGATGTTCACTGAGTATCCACATATGTTCGATGAAGGCGATCCTTATAAAGAGAAAGCAATTGATTTAGCAGATAAATCCTATGAATTCACTCAATTTCTTTATCGAGTGTTAGGGATTGAAGATCTTGGTGCTACCTTTAATGGCGAGAAGGCAACTTACCATCGTTCTTGTCACATGACCCGCATATTAGGTGAACGAGAAGCTCCTTTTGTCCTATTAGAAAAAGTCAAGGGACTTGAGCTTCTTCCGCTGCCTCATTTAGAAAATTGTTGCGGTTTTGGTGGAACGTTCTCCGTTAAAGCTCCTGAAATCTCCGAAATGATGGTTGCTGAAAAAACAAGAGATATCTTATCAACGGGTGCCGAAATCTTAATTTCTGCTGATTTAGGTTGCTTAATGAATATCGGTGGAAAATTGAATCGTGATGGCAAAAAGGTTAGAGTCATGCACATTGCCGAAATTTTAAACACAAATGTTGATTTAGAAAGAATCGATGCAATCAAAAATCCAGCATTTATAAAATAAATAGGAGGAGAAAATGGGCCTTTCAACAAGTACAAAAACTTTCGCTGAACGTTTAGAAGAGAGTAAAAAAGACCAGTTTGCAAAAGCTGCGGTTGCACAAGCACAAGATGCTCAATGGGACAAACGAGAAGCAGCACGTGATGAACTAGTAAATTGGCAAGAATGGCGTGATATTGCTGAATCAATCCGTCAACATACTTTAAAATATTTACCACACTATTTAACTGAATTTTCGGATAATGTAGTCGCTCGTGGCGGACATGTCTTCTTTGCGGCTGATGCTAAAGAAGCTAATGATTATGTAAAACGTATTATTCTTGAAAAAAATGCTAAAAAGATTGTCAAATCAAAATCAATGGTATCCACTGAAGTAGACATTGATCCAATGCTCGTCTCCCTTGCTGATGATATGGAAATTTTAGAGACGGACTTGGCCGAATTTATATTACAAGTTGCTGACTGGGATGAGCCTTCGCATATTGTTTTTCCAGCTTTGCACAAAAATCGTGATCAGATTCGTGAAATTTTTGCTCAAAAACTTGGATATAAGGGAGACAATGATCCTGTTAATCTTGCACGATGTGCGCGTGATACTATGCGTAAACTTTTCTTGAAGTCGGAAGTAGGCATCACTGGGTGTAACTTTGCCATCGCCAATACTGGCGACATTAATTTATCGACCAATGAAGGAAATGCTGATTTAACGATTTCTATTCCTAAAACACAGATTGTGTTAATGGGAATGGAACGAATCGTTCCCTCTATTAAAGAAGCTGAAATCTTGGATAATATGCTTGCGCGTTCAGCTGTTGGGCAAAAATTAACAACTTATGTCACTTTTGCTGGTCAAAAATCCGAGGACGAATCTGATGGGCCGGAGGATTTTCATGTTGTGATTATTGATAACGGCCGTTCAAATGCGATTGGAACTGCTTTTGAAGCTGTCTTACAGTGTATCCGCTGCGGTGCTTGCTTAAATGTTTGCCCTGTCTATCGTCAAATTGGAGGTCATGCTTACGGCTCTATTTACCCTGGTCCGATAGGCTCCGTTCTCTCTCCTGTTCTAGGAGGTTATGAACAATATGGAGATTTACCATATGCTTCTACCTTATGCGGAGCTTGTACAGAAACCTGTCCCGTAAAAATCCCTTTGCATGAACTTTTAATTGAACATCGTAAAGTCATGGAAGACGATTTGTCAATGCATCACGACGGTTCTTTTGTCAATTTTGAAATGAATGCGATTGGAAAAGGCACAAGTAGTCCCGCAATATTTGGAATGGCAATGAAGATGGCCCATACTGGTCTCAATATGTTACCCAAAAATAAGGAAGTAAGCGTTGGAGGTTCTTTGTTTAAGTACGGTGCAGTTAGCAAAGCACCTGCTCTAGCCAAAGGTTGGACGGTTGTTCGCGACTTACCTATAGCTCCTCCACATAAAGAACAGTTTCGTCGCTGGTATAAAAAACATAAGGCAGGTAAATAAAAATGGCAGGAACTATTGAAAATCGAACTCAATTTTTAGACACATTGTTAAAAAAACGTGGTGGTGTAGAACTACCATTTGAACCTTATACTCTCATTTCAGACCTGCCTCAAACACATTGGGCAGATTTAAGTAGTAACGAATTACTCAAACTTGCCAAGGAACAAGCACGTCGCGTTTCAGCGAATCTAGTGGAAACAACTTCTTCAGAAATGAATGAGATAATTTACGGTTTAATTGAAAAATCTGGTGGTGGGCAGGTCATGATTCCTTCAACAGATGAGCTGGAAAAGCTAGGTGTTAATATTATTTCGGACCAACTGGTCAAATGGAAAATTGGTAAAGAAAAACGTGAAGAAAATATTAATGCTGCTCAAAATTCGAATGTTGTTGTAGCCGTTCCTAAATTTTTCCTTGCCGAATCAGCCACAATTGTAGTTGAATCAGAAGCTGGTCAAGGGCGTTCTTTGCACTTTTTACCCACTCATTATATTTCTGTGATTCCCCTTAGCCGCATGGTTCCACGCTCTACACAAGCTGCAACTTGGTTGGATGAAAATAAAAAGCCAGGTTCAACGCTGCATTTTATTTCTGGACCATCAAACTCTGGTGATATTGAAATGCAGCTTGTAGTCGGGCTTCACGGTCCTTTGGAAATTAATTACGTTATAGTTAAAGATTTATAAGAGTTAATAAAAATACAAAAAAGCTTACTGACTGACTATGACACCAGTTAGTGAGCTTTTTTATTTCTTTTTATTTTCTCTGTTTTTATATGCGAGATACTCCTCAGGAACTATAATGATTGCTATTATTATTCCGGGTAGAGCACTGTATATCCCCTGAACTAAATCATATAATACGAAAAGGATACAAACGACTAGAATTATTTGTTTTGTTAATTTAAAAATCAAAATAAGTTAATATTCCATTTTATAAAAACAAGGATTACTAATAACAAAATAAAAGAAGCAAATAACCAAATAAAGGTCCATTGTTTTCGACTATATTTGCTATTTCTTGAATCATTGATAACCTTAAATATATCAATAATCCATACACGCATCCAAATCCATGCTACACCAATAAAGAAGGCGATGAGTAATAGAGTTACAATCCAAACTTCAATCATTTATAAATTACCACCATTCCAGCCAGCCATTATTTTTTATTTTATCTCTACTATCTAGCCATTTTGCCACAGTTGTTCCTGGATCAAGTATATTTTTTACTATACTAGAGATAACAGTGTCAATTCCTGACACTTTTTTGATACCGAAAGTAAAAAGAGTAGCAACAACTTTTTTACTGATTGTATTTGCTGCTTTTTTTGCTCCCACTTTTAAGACTAGTGCTTTTACACCTGCTCCTGCAGCCCCACCTGTCACAGCAACCAGTCCTACATTAATAGCACCTGCTAATACTTTTACAGAAATTGTACCATGTTTAGCTGCTAATACATGTTCAGATGTAACTTTATCTAATACACTTTGGTGGTTTTCATTAATTTCTTCAATAAGTCGATCTGTTGCTCCTTGTAAATCTTGATAAACAGAAGAATTAGGATCATACAAATCCATCAATGTCTTTTTATAAGCTTCTCTATCCTCTTGAGTAGGGAGGTCAGCTTTTTCTGCTTCTTGTTGTGCTGCTTCCTCAAAATTTTTCAACTCTTCTGGAGTCATCTGTTGGGTATTAATAATTTCTTCAGGATTATCAATTAGTTTTTGAAGATTTTCATCATCAATTGATGAATCATCATTTAAATCATCTGCGCTTACTGAAGTAGTTACTTTAGTTAAATATTGTACGGCAAAATTTTTCTGGTGAATAATGCTTGGCGCAGTTGCTTCAAATATTAGTATTGATAACAAAGTTATACTGAGAAACTTATACTTTTTTTCACTTAATACCTCTTCCTTAAAATAAACTTATTTTTTTAAATTGTATTATATTCTGACTATTATGTCAATTATTATCTTATGCAAGATTATATTTTTTCTAGTGTTCAGAAAATGACCATTTTCTGGACACTTTTTATTTTCTACAATTTTCGTCAATATCTTTTATATTTTGTGTTCATTAACCCATAATTTAATCTATGTCCATTTATATATATTGTTTTAAGTTATGGTACAATTAAACTAATGGAGGTACAGAAATTTGAATATTGGATATGCACGAGTTTCAACTGGACTACAAAATTTAGATTTACAAAAAGACAGTCTTGGAAAATATGACTGTGAGAAAATATTTACTGATCACATGTCTGGAAGTAAAAAAGATAGACCAGGGTTAAAATTAGCAATAGAATTTTCTCGGCCCGGAGACACAATTGTCGTTTGGCGATTGGATCGATTGGGAAGAAATATGGAGGATTTAATCAGCATAGTCAACTCACTAAACGATAAAGGAGTAAGTTTCCATAGTTTGCAAGAAAATATCACGATGGACAAATCAAGTTCTACTGGACAGCTTATGTTTCATTTATTTGCAGCATTTGCGGAGTTTGAACGTAACCTTATTCTTGAACGCTCGGCTGCGGGGAGAGCTGCAGCACGTGCTAGAGGAAGATTAGGTGGTCGACCTGAGAAATTCTCTGAGAAAGATATAGAGCTACTTAAAACACTTGTAGATAGTGGAACACCAATAAAGAATATTGCGGAGTCTTGGGGTGTTTCGAGAACAACTATTTATCGATATATTAATAAATAGTATATATTTAAAGTAAAATCAGGAGATGATGATGAATATCTTACAAAAAATTTCAGATAAACTTATGATTCCAGAATATAAAATTGAAGGCAAACTATTCAATGATTTCTTCATTTTATCCGAGGAATAAATAAAGACAATCTAAAGGGTTATCTGTACCAAGCATTATTTATTATAGAAAATTATTTAATTGATAACACAGAGTAGTCTGTAATTGACGAAGATTACGACATGTACAGTATTAAAAACTTTTACATTAATAGAAATATTTTACCTGAACCCAATAGTCTTAATAATTTTTCACTCTTAAAAAACTTTGCTATAAGCATAATTTTGTTTAACCTTTTTCTGAAAAGCTGCAGCTCCTTCAGATTTGTACTTCTATATCCAACTTCTAAGGAGTCCTGATGAGGGGATATTATATTTTCTTGCAAGAAACGTTGCCCCAGTCTTGCCTTCTAGATATTCACGAACTACTTTTAATTTAGACTCAATGGAATATTTTGACAAGAAAAATGACCTCCAAATTTATAGGTTCTTAAGTCTATATTTTTAGGGTCATATCAACTTTGGCTAATTAACAGTTCTCGAACTAAATACTGCCACCGACTTTTACTGGCTATATTGGACTTGTTTGCAGCAAGTCCTTTTTCTTTATTATATGACTTTTTCAATCGTTTTATTCTTTTTGCTATATTCCAAATACAATATTAAGTCTTATATATAGGAAACATGTAAAATAGTATAATTTTTTATTTTCTTGATAGTTGTCAATTTTTATCAGTAAGGGCAGCGCTATACTAGTATCATAAAGAAAATCAAAGGAAGTAGAAAATATGGCAAAAATAACACTGAACTTTCAAAAACAACTTCAACAACACAGTAATCACTTGGTTATCCTCTCAGCCATTCTCATTGTACTCGGATACCTTGGTAAATATGGTGTAAATCAAATATGGATTTGGAATTCGACAATGATTATTGCAAGTATTATCGGTTTTATACCTGTTGCAATTCATGCCTATCAAGCAATCAAAGTGAAACAAATTTCGATTGACCTGCTAGTTTCTATTGCAGTTATCGGTGCTCTGTTCATCGGTGAATACGAAGAATCAGCAATTGTCACTTTTCTCTTTGCTTTCGGTGGATTTTTAGAGAAAAAAACGCTTCAAAAAACGCGATCTAGTATCAAAGAACTCACGAATATGGCACCCAGTGCAGCCCTATCTGCTGATGGCGAAGAAATAGATATTGATGAAGTTGAAATTGGTGATAAACTTTTAGTAAAAACAGGACGTCAAGTTCCTGTTGATGGTCATATTTACCAAGGGTCTGGCTATGTCAACGAAGCCAGCATCACAGGTGAATCACGTGAAATCAGAAAGGAAACTGGTGCTAAGGTTTTTGCAGGTTCTATCTTAGAAAATGGTACAATTTACGTAGAAGCAGAAAAAGTTGGCGAAGATACAACTTTTGGTAAAATCATTGAACTGGTTGAAGAAGCCCAAGATACCAAATCTCCTGCTGAGAAATTCATCGACCGCTTTGCTAAGTATTACACGCCAGCGGTACTTGTTATTGCAGCTATTGCTTGGGTTTTTAGTCATAATCTAGAGCTAGCCATCTCGATTCTCGTACTCGGTTGTCCTGGTGCCCTCGTGATTGGTGCGCCTGTTTCAAATGTTGCAGGAATCGGTAATGGTGCAAAAAGAGGTGTCCTTATTAAGGGAGGTGATGTTATGAATACCTTCAGTCATATTGACACGCTTCTGTTTGATAAAACGGGTACTCTGACAAAAGGCAATACAGAAGTTGTTGTCGTCAAAAATTATGGTGCTTCAAAAGAATTGATTGATGCAGTTGCTTCAGCAGAAAATGAATCCGATCACCCATTAGCAACAGCTGTTGTACGCATGATTGGAGAATTCAATCCTGTCAAATTTGCAAAAACGGACGTTGTTAAAGGACAGGGGATCATCGCAGACGACCTATTGATTGGTAATGAAAAAATGATGGTGGCTAACCACATCACGATTTCTCCCGAGCAGAAACAGGACATCGCAGAAATTACTAATTCTGGTGCATCAGTTGTTTTGGTTGCAGCTGATAACAGATTACAACTGGTTTATGGTATCGCAGACGAAATGCGTTCTGGTGTCAAAGAAGCCCTCGAAGAAATACGCCACGAAGGTATTTCTCGTATGATTATGCTGACTGGAGACAACGAGACAACAGCTAAAGCAGTCGCTTCTCAACTCGATATTGATGAAGTACGTGCCAATCTCATGCCTGAGGAAAAGCTGAAGTTGTCAAATCACTCAAAAACTCTGGTAAAAAATTGCTTTTATCGGTGATGGTGTCAACGATTCCCTAGCTTGGCACTTGCTAATATAGGTATTGCAATGGGTTCTGGTACTGATACTGCGATTGAAACGTCCGATATCGTGCTAATGAAATCCAGTTTTGACGAACTTGTCCATGCATATGGTTTGAGTAAACGCACGGTTGCCAACATGACACAAAATATTGTGATTGCGATTGTAGTTGTGCTCTTTTTACTGGCTGGTCTAATTCTTGGAGGTACAGGATTAGTACCTAGTTTTGTCAACATGGGCACAGGTATGTTCGTCCACGAAGCCAGTATCCTTATCGTCATTGTCAATGGCATGCGACTGATTAGGTATCGAGAGAAATAGAAGAATGGAAACAAACCAAAATTTACGCTATTTGTTTTCTTTTTTTGAAAGGAATCATTTTTTTGATATCAATAAAGTTTATAATGATTTTATCAAAAATGATTTGATAAAATCATCGAGACATTTTCGATTGCTTCTAGAATCTTTACAATTAAAGTTTTCCTTACTAATAGGGAGGTTCAATAAGACACTGAATTTGAGGTTATGAGAGAAACTATCGCAAGCAATGTAGCACGTTAGGGATTTGAACTTGTTTAAAAGCTTTGATACCTATCTCAATATAACTTTTTTATAAAAATAGATAGGAAGTTCCAAATGACAATTATTTAAAAAGGACACACACACATTTGCTAGACAGGAAGATTGTCAGGTAGGAGGGGACATAGCGTTTTCAGAACACTTCAAACATCTTATGTACGATGGATGTTTTAAAAAAATCACTAATGGTTTTGCTCTTTTAAATCTCATACAGGCAAAATTAGGGATTGATTTAAACAGCGTACTGCTGACTATCTCGGCAGACTCTAACTGGTGCTGATTGCGCTCCTCATAGAAGGTTATTCAGAGTTAAAAAAGAGACTCGAGAAACTTTATTATTTTGTAGATAAAAAAATAAAATTGATATTCTTGATAGATATCAATTTTTTGCTAGTACTAACGAGTTATAATTAATTTATAAAGAAAGAGAAAGAGGTGAATCTTATGTCAAAAGTAATTATGAAACTCAATGAATTGAGCTGCCCATCTTGCATGACAAAAATCGAAGGAGCAATGACTACAACTAAGGGTGTAGCAAATGCAAAAGTGCTTTTCAATGCATCAAAAGTTAAAGCAGAATTTGACGAAAATGTTGTCAGTGCTGATGAACTTATCAGCAAGGTTGAGAAACTTGGGTACCCTGTTTTAAGTAGCAAAGTAACTGTTGTGTGATTTCTACCAGTAAAGACAGCACTATAAATTGAATAAAGGAAAAAATTGATGACTAAATTAACGATTGATGAAAAATATGCTAAAGAACTTGATAAAGCAGAGGTTGACCACCACAAGCCTACGGCTGGTGCGATGCTAGGACATGTCTTATCCAATTTGTTCATTGAAAATGTACGACTGACTCAAGCAGGAATATACGCGAAAAGCCCAGTTAAGTGTGAGCATTTACGTGAAATTGCAAAAAAGAAGATGAATATTTCTTTAAAATTTCGGATTTACTTCTTGACGAAAATGAGATTGTACCAAGTACAACTGAAGAATTTTTAAAGTATCACAAGTTCATTACTGAGGATCCAAAAGCCAAATATTGGACTGATGAAGCTCTACTTGAAAGCTTCATTGCAGATTTTCAAGCACAAAATATGTTCATTACGCGAGCAATTAAGCTAGCAAATAAAGAAGAAAAATTTGCTTTGGCGGCTGTTGTAGTCGAACTTTACGGCTACAATCTTCAAGTTATTCGTCACTTGGCAGGTGATTTGGGTAAAGCTGTTGCTGATTTTCATGACGAAGATGAAGATAATGACAATTAATTTTACGAAACTGTAGGCTTTAATTGAACAAAGCTTGCAGTTTTATAATTTTAGCGCGATAATAAGATAAGGAGAATTACCAAAATGAGCAAGTATGAACATCATTTTAGTCATGATGAACACCACTGTGTACAGCTTGTCCCACTATTTGCTTTACTTTCAGAAAGTGAACTGGCGCAAGTTGAGCAGGTTGTTCATCATAAGACTTTTGAAAAGGGCGAAGCGGTCATCAGCCCTTTTACGGTGCCTCAACTCGCAATTGTGGCGCACGGTACTTTGAAGATATATCAGCTTTCTAGCGCTGGTAAAGAGCAGTTACTACGTGTAATTGAACCTGGTGGATACGCAGGTGAAGACGCCTTGTTTGGAGTAGTGAATGAGAATCTTTATGGCGAAACATTACAAGAAACAAAAATTTGCTTTTTGCGACAACAAGATTTCAAAAATTTATTGTTAAAATATCCCGAGCTAAGTTTGAAATTACTTGAAACCACCGTGAGAAGAGCTGCGGAAATGCAATATCAAGCACAATTTCTCATGATGGAAGATGTTGAAAGTCGAATCGCTAATTATCTTTTGCAACTCGTCAAAATAGTAGATTCAAATCTTGTTACGATTCCAATGAAAATGAAAGATCTCGCAACGTTCATTGGAACAACTCCCGAAACTATTTCTCGTAAGTTCAAAATACTAGAAGAAAAGGGATTCATTGAGCGTCGAGGAAAGGTAATCAAAATACTAGATATTGATAGGCTTGAAGATGATTATGCTTAAAATGGTCTAAAGAGGACACAATAGATTCTGATCCTACACAAGATCAAGACCTAATGCCAGATGAAAAAAGGAACCAATATTGTTTCTCAAAATGATATTGTACTAGATTGGACTAATGTCAAATAATTAGACAGAAAATGAACTATATTTTCTTAAAAAAGTTCTCTTCCTTCTGATTTGGAGTTAATCCATTGTTTGCAGAATGAGGATTATAGTTATTATAAAATTGATTGATGTATTCAAAGCAAGAGAGTTGCACTTCCTGAATCGAGGAGAATCTTCTTCGATTAATTTCTCGTTGTTTAAGGTACTTGAGAAAGCCCTCAGTCACGGCATATTATAAGGATATCCAGGTTTGGAATAAGAAGCAAGTAACTGGTGCTCATCTAATATTTTCCTAAAAGAAGCCGATTTAAATTGGCTCCCTTGGTCAGAATGAAAAATAATTGGTTCCTTAGGCTTTCTCTTATTCAAAACTATTTCAAGGGTGTCACAGGCGAGTCTGGCATCAATCCTCTCACTTACTTTCCAAGCGATACATTTTCTAGAGTAGAGGTCAAGAATAGCACAGAGGTACACGTGACGTTTAGAACCTATAGAAATATAAGTGAAATCAGTTGTCCACACTTGATTCGGAGCTTTAGGATTGAAATCTTGTTTAAGGAGATTATCAGAAGAAAATACAGGAGAGTGTTTTGATTTAAACCGAGGTTTAATCGTTGACATTTTAGGGAGTGTCATAGACTTTAGAAGTCGTAAGATACGCCCTTCCGAAATATTGATGCCATAATCACGTAGAAGAATGATTTTAAAAGCTCTAGTTCCAATTCTTTTCTTAGCTTTCATATAAATATCAAGGAGTGTCTTTCTCAAGCATTGATTCTCTATTTCACGCTTCGAAGGACTTTTGTTAATGAAATTATAGTAGGTGGAACGATTGACATGTAAAACACGACAGAGCATAACTGTCGTGTGTTCAAATCGGAGTCTATAGACTGCTTTTAATCTCACGAGTTTTGCATGAATATGGCACTCGCTTTTTTTAAAATAAGATTTTCTTCCTCTAGTTGGGCATTGCGTTTTTGCAATTCTTGAATCTGTTTAGCAGTCAACACTGTATTATCTTCAAGACGAACTTGAGAGTACTGGTTGATCCATTTTGCAAGTGCAGAAGGGGAGACACCATAGTCTTTACAGAGTTCGGATTGAGTTTTACCTGTTTGGTAGAGATTAACGAGAGATTGCTTAAATTCCTCGTCGTAACGTTTAAAACCTGACATAAAAGTCCTTTCATTTTTGTGTCTTAATAGACAGATTATAACACACAATTTTCTGTCCACTTTTATAGTATAGCTCCAATACGTTCTATTAAAATAATATATTCCGACTGATACACCTATAGCAATTATTATCCAAAGGATAAAATACCATACATTTATCTTGCTACTATCTTTCATTTACAGGTTTCCTTTTATTTTACTATCAATGTCATACTAACACAAAAAATGATTTGAGAAAAGTTTTTGTTATACATAATTTAGAAAGTAACTTATCCTGGATTAAGAATATATAAAAGGAGCTTTGAGAAAGTTGAAAGAGATTACCAAAGCCTAAAAAAGAAATAGAAAATTTTTCTAACACAACTTAAATATAATAATAAACTTTACCAAAAATAAGGGAGTAAAATAGAATTGTATACTAAAAATTCCAGAAGATGTTGCAATTTATCTAAGAATAGAATTCTACTATAATATAAGCAAATGTTTAATACCAATAACCATACGCATATACACACAATATATATTTTTTTATTATCGAATAATAGAATTTAAGTATATGAAACTCTATATTTTTCCATAAAATCCTTCATTATTACATTACTATAAAATTCTTACTGTATCTCTTGATTTTTTTTTTTTAGAATTTTAAAATAGAATTATACAATTATATTACGGAGGTAAATACTATGTGTACTGCTTTAACATACACTTCATCTGACCATTATTTTGGTCGTAATTTTGATTTTGAAATATCTTACAATGAACGTGTTATTGTCACTCCCAGAAATTTTCCGTTTGTTTTTAGAAAAGAAAGTGACTTATTTTCACATTATGCCATGATAGGAATTGGGATTGTGGAAGATGGATATCCTTTATATTATGATGCAACAAATGAATACGGGTTAAGTATGGCTGGATTAAATTTTCCAGAAAATGCTTATTATTTTCCAACTGTTGACAATAAAACAAATATAACGCCCTTTGAATTTATCCCTTTTCTTCTTGGTAAATGTAAAAATATTTTAGAAGCTAGAGAACTGTTAGCTGATTTAAATTTAATTGATTTAAATTTTAATGACTCATTTCCTTTATCGCCTTTACACTGGATGATTTCAGACACTAAAGAAACAATCGTTGTAGAATCTACAGCTAAAGGTTTGAAAATCTTTGATAATCCGGTTGGAGTACTTACAAATAATCCACCTTTCGATTTCCAACTCTTTAATTTAAACAATTATCGTTCTTTATCAACTAAAACTCCTGATAATAACTTCTCTAATAAAATAAATATGGATGCTTACAGCAGAGGAATGGGAGGAATGGGCTTACCTGGAGATTTATCTTCATCTTCTAGATTTGTTAAAGTAGCTTTTACTAAATTGAATGCTGCTATCGAAAAAACAGAAGAAGAAAGTGTAAGTCAATTCTTCCATATTTTAAAATCTGTAGAGCAACAGAAAGGGCTTTGCGATGTAGGAAACGAAGAATACGAGTACACCATATACTCTTCATGTTGTAATATGGATAAAGGAATCTATTATTATACTACCTACTACAATAGTCAAGTCACTGCAATTAATATGCACAAGGAAGATTTAAATTCAGATAAATTATCAATATTTTCTTTGGTCAATAGTGAGAAAATCAATTATATTAATTAATTTCAGAACAAATAATAAGGTGTCTAGAAAATATTCTAGACACCTTATTATTTGTTATACCAAAATATTTACTAATGTAAAATTGTTATTATTTCCTATTAGACATTCTGATAAAATATAGGAAACTATCTATTATACTTTACTTAATAAATAGCTATTATTCTCTTTTCAAAATTTTTTTGTTAAGTAATATTCTATAGGAGATCATATATGAACTTTTATCAACTGTTACAGCTAGACCCTAGTACATTAAAATACAAAGTCCATAATACTGATGATAAAAAAAAGAAGATAAAATTTATGCTTTGTTTATCACTAAGAGCAATATTAATAGTTTTGTTTGCAATCTTTTGGATAACTTCTCTAACTTTTTTATTTAATAAGGACACTTCATCACTTGCCCTTATTTTATTTTGTATTTTATTAAATTTACGCTTTGTACCTTTTGGCTATAAACTAAAGCAATCTATAATTGGCTTAGGATTTGTACTATTTCTATTCTGGTTAGCACCTTTTATTTATTTAATACCTTATGCAACGATTCAACTACTATTCCATTTTAGTATTTTATTATCGCTATTTTTGATTACTGGTAAAGAGCCTAAAATGGGAAATCCTGCATTATACTCGTTTTCCTACCTTTATCTTATTGGAACAACTCAATATACATCAACTTCTCAAATCTTACATTCCTTTTTTATCTTATTGTTCACTTATATACTATTTTCTATAATATATTATAAAAAATTTAAGTCTTTAAATGAAGATATTTCTTTTACATATATCATAAAGGAAGGTATTAATTTTAATAAGAAAAGTATTTGGTTTTTCTACTATGCCTTAGGAATCAGTTCATTGCTTGTCTTAGGAAATTATCTTCATATAGATCGATTTATGTGGGCAACCTTTGCTTGTTCTTCACTATTTTCTGGATATGATACATTTAAAATATCAAACCGAGCAAAAGAACGTATTGTAGGAGTTATTTTAGGCTCAATTTTATCAGGTATACTCTTATTTGTCATTCCTACAAATTTTCTTGGTATGTTAGGTGGAGTCAGCTTGGGTTTTTGTGCAACTTATCAAAACAAAACAATATTTAATTGTATTGGAGCAATAACTGTAGCAACATTAATATTTGGACTAAAAACTTCAATCTTCTTACGTATATTGCTTAATATATTGGGTATTGTCTATGGTCTTTTATATCATTACATTTTCACAAAAATTTTAAAGTATTTGTTAAAGCGAAAAAAATATGCATTATAATATCAAGGAGTAATGAAAGTACCGAATAATAGCTGTCCCAGATTTAAAAATCTAGCTAGCTATTATTCGGTACTTTACTTTTACCTTTTACAGAGTAATCTTTTATTATTATTTTTAGAGAAAAAATAAAGCCTCCCTAATTAGAGAGACTAAACAAAATAAGCAATGGGATAACCTATTCAATACTATGAAACTTATTAAAAATAAAGAAGATTTGTATCCCGTATTTTTATTTTAACAAAAATTTATCCCTTCTTTCAACCGTTTAAGGTAGGTCAATCAAATTATATTAATAAATAATTTTGCCGCAAAAAAACTTCTTACTTTGAAGAGGCTTCCTGTGAGATAACTATTCTGTATTATATTAAAAACTCGAAGTAAAGGTTCATGGATTTTGCAATCATTTAAATCTTACTAAGATAACAATCTAAAATATAGTGGAAAGGAAGTTATCTCACAACATTTATTTTATCAAAAAAACTTTTTTGAAATCAAGTCATTATGGTTTCTCAATATAATCCATATATTCATAAAATCTCGTTGTCTTTATTTTCCATTGTTTCCCAGGATTTAGAAAAATCTTTATTTTTAAATAATGAAGCTAACCCATTTAATTGTTTTAATCTCAATAATTCTTCTTTATCCATACCAATATTTTTTATAATCCACTGATCACTTAAACCTGCTTCTACTAAATGTTGCACAATTTCTTTCATTAATTCAAGTGAATGAGTCCCTCTAGCACGATTATGACGTATTGTACTTGCAATACGGTTTTCTAGAGGTTTATTGATTATAGATACAGGTAAAGTATAATGTGGAGCTATACTATAAAAGTGGACAGAAAATTGTGTGTTATAATCTGTCTATTAAGACACAAAAATGAAAGGACTTTTATGTCAGGTTTTAAACGTTACGACGAGGAATTTAAGCAATCTCTCGTTAATCTCTACCAAACAGGTAAAACTCAATCCGAACTCTGTAAAGACTATGGTGTCTCCCCTTCTGCACTTGCAAAATGGATCAAGCAGTACTCTCAAGTTCGTCTTGAAGATAATACGGTCTTGACTGCTAAACAGATTCAAGAATTACAAAAAAGGAATGCCCAACTCGAAGAAGAAAATCTTATCTTAAAAAAAGCAAGTGCCATATTCATGCAAAACTCGTGAGATTAAAAGCAGTCTATAGACTCCGATTTGAACACACGACAGTTATGCTCTGTCGTGTTTTACATGTCAATCGTTCCACCTACTATAACTTCATAAACAAGAAGCCCTCAAAACGTGAAATAGAAAATCAACGCTTGAGAAAATTACTCCTTGAGATTTATATGAAAGCCAAGAAAAGAATTGGAACGAGAGCTTTTAAAATCATTCTCCTGCGTGATTATGGCGTTAATATTTCTGAGGGGCGTATCTTAAGACTTCTCAAGTCTATGACACTCCCTAAAATGTCAACGATTAAACCTAGAGTTAAATCAAAACACTCTCCTGCATTTTCTTCTGATAATCTCCTTAAACAAGAATTTAATCCTAAGTCCCCGAATCAAGTATGGACAACTGATTTCACTTATATTTCTATAGGACATAGACGGCATGTTTATCTCTGCGCCATCCTTGACCTCTACTCTAGAAAATGTATTGCTTGGAAAGTAAGTGACAGGATTGATGCTAAACTTGCCTGTGACACATTAGGGATGGCTATAAATAAGAGGAAGCCTAAGGAACCAATCATTTTTCATTCGGATCAAGGTAGCCAATTTAAATCAGCTTCCTTTAGAAAAATATTAGATGAGCATCAATTGCTTGCTTCTTACTCCAAACCTGGATATCCTTATGATAATGCTGTCACTGAGGCCTTTTTCAAGTACCTCAAACAACGGGAAATAAACAGAAGAACTTATCACTCCATTCAAGAAGTTCAACTCTCTTGCTTTGAATACATCGAACAGTTTTATAACAACTATAATCCTCATTCCGCAAACAATGGTTTAACTCCAAATCAGAAAGAAGAAAACTATTTTAAGAAAATATAGCTCATTTTGTGTCTAAATATTTGACATTAGTCCAAATATATTTGCCACTCTCTTAACGCACAGCCACCTTCACTACTTCCACTTCTCAAAGCTTCTGAAGCTAAATTTCTATAAAAAATATCTTTTACTTCACTCAAAATTTCTAACTCATCATTTAATATGCAGATTAAGAAGCAAGTACTCTAATGCTAAACAGTAAGATATGCATCCATCTTTATAAAAAAATCTATTAAAAATGCTCCAAAAGCTTGCGCTCTTAGCACCAACGGCAAAATTACGTGTGTAATATTATTTGTATAACAGTTGTTGTAATTACTATGATTAAACAATAAAATAGGACTTCAGAATGCGGCTAAAGTAACCGTCATAAAAAAAAAGGAAATCCCAAATAGAGATTTCCTTTTTTTATTAAACCCACTCTTGCTTCAACACAAAGAATGACCCACGTATCTCGCCAGCAAGTTTTGAGCGTTGGCGGGCAAATTTGAATTTCCCTTCTAGTTCTTGTGGAATTTCCATCCCTGCAGAAAGTTTGAAGCCGACAGCACGTTTGGGTTTCTTCCCTTCCTCAGCTGTTTTCTCATAGAGAACGTTAAGGACCAAGCCATCTTCAAAGTAAAACTCTGGCCAGTAGATGTCTTCGTCTTCATAAATCGCGACCTCCAAAATGGGAGATGAAAACTCAAGATCGCGCTCCTCTTTCAGCAGTTTTTTCAACCAAGCGACTTCTTTTTCCTTTTCCATAGCAGGAAAAGTGATATATTCGAATTTATATTTATTCCAGAAATAACGGGCTTCATTGGCGCTTAAGCCTGCAAGGCTTTCTGCTACAGGTGAACTTTCAAGTCCTGTCGTTTCCACCTGTCCTTCTTTAAAATTAACTTTATATACCATAAACACCTCCTGCGTTTTTTTCTTTATTATAGCAGAAATTAATGACAATACACTGCGCTTAGGCTTTGTTAATTTTTGCTCTATACATGCTAGTTTTCTGTAGAGCTTACTGGTAGATGATGAGGGCGGGGCGGACTCCCCAAGAAACAAAGTCAAACGTGAGATTACCCCAACCTAAAGCACTAGCTCCAGCCACAATCCAAGCATTAGTAGCACTCTCAGGGGTTCGTAGCCACCAATGTCCAACCGCTACCTCATCGTCTAATGCTACACGTTCTCCCGGGTTCCTAAAGCCGTCAGTACGTGACAAGTGGTCCACATCAGCTAAAGAAAGAGCAAAAACACGATGAGCGCCATTCGGAGCAAATACTGTTCTATCATTAGCAACAGTTGAATTAGATGCTAAATTGGCTATGAGAAAGTTATTGGCTTCACGCGTGAAGGAACCCATACCTGTCGTAAAGGTGTTAGCACCGAAGCCGCTGGCTACTGGCATAATATAACCCTCTCGAAATCGTTCCGGAAGCGCATTAAACCAGCTCGTAAGTTCATCCTCTTGCTCGTTCCAAGAAATTCCAGAAATCCGATGATTACGGATAATCATGTGATTGCCATTGTTCATATCTTCCAAATATCGGAACTGTTATCCGCTAGTCGTAAAGAGTCGCCCTGGCTGCATACGACTAAAGTTAAAGACACTGATAGTATAATCTATACTAGAAATTGGGTTACCGTCCCCATAGTCTCTAATCTCCGCAATCAGTTCACTCACTGCTCCTGCAGTAGATTCATCTTGGAACTCTTGGTCTGGACAATCAACTCACTGCTTACATGAATACCGTAATAATAAGAACCATTAATCTTATCTGCTTCTGGTCTCATGTGAGCCGCATCTATGAGATAAGAGGTTGCTTGTCCGCCATTGAGCTGATTTGCCCAATAAGCCCAGCCTGTTTCATGGTCAATGACCCAGTAGTTTCCAATCGCATCAAGAGTGTCCCGGTAGCGTGTGTGCCACTCCTGTAGGGTTATTGGTGCCTTATCTTGAATCAAGTTTTGTGCTGTCTCACGTGTAATCATTGCGCCTGGCCACTGTCCAGTATTGGTATAGGTTTCTCCTTCAGGCCAATAAGCAGCCTCGCCACTTCCGGGATGTGTTGCTCGTGGATAGAGTTCCCCATTTTCTAATCTATAGCTCAAGTCACGGGCATGTCCTGCGGCAGCTGTGATAGGTTATCCCAAGCTGTGTTAAAAGTTGGCAGATACCAAGGTGCATCTTGACCTCCACGTGTCCAACCAAAGGTTAAATCGGAATACTAGTTAAAAGCAGCTGAGGGATTATCACTTCTACATTGAGAAACATTGTTTGCTTCTGGAAGATAAGGGATCCAGCTATCCAAATCATCACGCCCACCGCCTGCAACTTGCCGCCAACCGGTACTTCCTCTGTCCTGTATCTCCATAAATTCCGACAACTTCAGTCTGACCATGATAGGTTCTTGTCCAAAGGTCTCAACAAAGATATCTTTATTTTCTGTATCACTATTGTAGTAATCGTGTACCCGCCCACCGTAATCTGCTGGGTTTTCCCGCAAGCGGTCATTGATGGCTTGTTGGTTAAAGGCTTGAAAGGCGAAAGTACCGCCAATTACACCAAGTAGAGCTAAGATGGCGATATTCCGTAGCTTACGTTTCTTTTCTGACGTCATAAGTTTCTTCCTTCATCAAGATAGAGAAAACAACTGACACCTATTGCTGTGCTGTGCTGAAAGATTATAGTTCATTACAATTCCTCATCAAGCAGTACGTCATTTTAAATTAACACCCGTATAATTTAATTGTAATATTTCTAAAACGAAATTCAAAATGAAATAAAGAACCCCATCTAAAAAATATTTATATGAATTTATTCAGCAAAAAAAAGTTCTGCTTTTCAGCAGAACTTATCCATATATATTAATCAGCAGCCAAGGCTTCGATAGTGTTCAAGCGTGCTGCACGTGCTGCAGGTGCAAGACTTGAGAGTAAAGCGATAATCAGCGCGATGATTACGGCAAAGATAATATGGGCAGAAGTAATCTGAACGATATTTCCGCCGACTAAGCTATGCAAAGCTTTGTTGATGATGCTTTGTCCCGTAAAAGCAAGAGCAATCGCAATAACTGCAGATGACAAGCCCAGGATAACACTTTCGGCTGTGAACATGCGAGAAACATCTTTACGACGTCCACCTAAGGCACGAAGGACACCAATTTCTTTAGTACGTTCGGCAACAGACATATAAGTTGTTACCACAATCATAAAGATTGAAACGATCAAGCTAATACCAGCAATGGCAGCCAAGACAGTTGAGACAATCCCTGTAATATCTGTGATTGTATCTAACATACTACCGATATTTGTTGAGGCAAATACGAGTTTGTCATTGTCTTTGATATCATTGATAGCTTTGCTTACATCTTTAACTTTATCTGTATCTGTCACAGTAACGTAGGCTGTGTTTGGCATCGCATCGATATTATTTGCAGTAAGCATTTCTTTCAATGCCTCTGTTGAAGTCAAAGTACCAACCATTGGCATGTCTTGCAAGACGCCTGAGATTTCCATATCTTCTGTGATAGTCACAGGAGTATTGTTTTTATCCACAGTTTGGAAGCTTACCTTGACTGTTTTACCAATCACAGCTTTCCAGTCTTTTGCTTCATATGCTTTTTGATCAAACTTCTTCATGTCTGCTTCAGAGATAACGATTTGTTTACCTTTAGGTTCTGAACCCGCGTGTAATGTTGAAGACTGAATCATCGGTGTCCAAGACATAATCGCTTGGCTACTAGTTGTTTGCCCCTTATAGTCAAGAGTCACAGCACCTGCTTTTGTAATCCCTGCATCCACAGTTTTAACATTATCCAAGTCCTTCAACTTGTTAATGTTTTTATCAGAGATACCCAGCATTGTTTGCTGCGCAATTGAGAAGGCTTCATCATTATCTTTACCCTGATTATTTGCAGGATCACGTTGAACCACGGAAATAATATTAGGGTTTGCCAAACTTGTAACCTGATCATTCATATATTTTGTTGCCCCAGTACCTAAACCGAGGAAGAAAATAACTGAGAATAAGCCAATGGCTGTACCTATAGCAATGAGAAGATTGATTTTCCAAGTATTTGTAAAGTGCTTAAAGGCTGTTTTAACCACATCACCATAAGAAAGAGCCTTTGTCTTGAAAGACTTTGCTTCATCTGGCACAGGATAAGCTGGCTTGTCACGCTCATCTCCGATAATCTGTCCGTCTGCCAGAAGAATCGTACGTGTCCCATAGTCAGCGACTTCTTGAGAGTGAGTGACGACAATGACTGTCTTACCAGACTGTGCGATTTGGCGGAGAAGGGCCAATACTTCTTTCGTATTTTGCGAATCGAGCGCTCCTGTAGGCTCATCAGCAAGGATAATCTCAGGATCGCTGGCCAAAGCCCGCGCAATGGCTACACGTTGTTTTTGCCCGCCAGATAACTGTGCGGGTTTTTTCTTACGGTGTTCGTAAAGGCCAACTTGTTTGGTTAGCTCAACTGCACGTTCGACACGTTCTTTTTCTGATAGGCTTGTCATTTTCAAGCTAATCAAGATATTGTCAAGCACACTTAAGTAGTTGATTAAGTTGAAAGACTGGAAGATAAAGCCGATAGTATCACGGCGATAGGCATCCATATCTTTTTCTTTCTTCGCCTTTTGCGCGACGCCATCGATGATAACATCACCATCATATTCACGGTCCAAGCCACCGATGATATTCATCAGGGTTGATTTACCACCACCGGACTCACCGAGTAAGCTGACAAAGTCTCCACGCTCAAACTCAAGGTCAATCCCCTTGAGCACCGGAAATTCATCTTTACCTAAAAAGTATGATTTCCTAATGTTTTTTAATTCTAATACGGGCATAATTTCTTCTTTCTAATAATAAAGATATTTCTATTATACCTTAAATTGTAACAAAGAACTTAGGACCTTAGACTGATTTAAGCTTATTTTAAAAATCGTCCCAGTTGTCGTCTCTTCTGCTGCGTGGATTATGGCCAAAATTCCAGGGGTTATGAGCATCTCGCATCTGACGGCGCATTTCTTTTCTCATCTTTGCTTCCATTTCTCTACCCATATGATGCATCATTCGTGGGTCAAAGCCGCCAGGACGCATGCCACCACCAAAGCGGAAATCACATTCCTCATCAGCTGGATTAGCTTCTTCAAGTTTTTCCAAAATATTAATCAGTTGAACTTGTTCTTCTTCTGTAAGATTACCAAAGATGCCTTCTGATAAGTTATCTTGACTTTCTTTACGTTCAACTTGAGCTTGCTTGCCTTCTTCCGTCAAGAAAACACGGCTCACTCGCTTATCATTTTCGTCTGTAACACGTTTAACTAAGCCACGTTGCTCTAAGCTCTTCACTTGAGCAGTTACACTTGAAGGTCGGATATCTAAGATTTCAGCGATTTCAGCATTAGTCAGCCCATCAGCCTTCCAGAGTTCAATCAGAAGCCCTTGTGCGCCTGTACGAGATTTTTTTTCTCCGAGTCGACTTGTCATTCTTTCCATATGCAAAGCCATGAGAAGTTGAGGATTATGAAGTAGTTTTGAAAAGAGGTGTAATAATTTATTTGTTTCTGCTGACACAGTTATTCTCCTTAATATTTAGTTTGACTCATATAAAAGCTAACAAAACACATTTTAATACTTTTATTTCGTTTTGTCAATATAAAAAACTAACGACTCTTAATCATCGTTAGTTCCTAAGTCCATTTGATAAAGCTTACGGAAGTCTTCATTGTGTTCAAGAAGGTATTCCGGTTGATCATCAAGCTTGATTTTACCTTTTTCTAAAAAGATAACACGATCCATGTGTTGTACACCCAACAGATGATGAGTGATAAAGATAATCGTTTTGTCTTTTAAGCGCTCAAAGAAGAGACGCAACAGTTGATTTTCGGTAATCGGGTCTAGCGAAACCGTCGGTTCATCTAAGATAACCATATCGACATCAGACAGCAAAATACGTGCTAAGGCTAAACGCTGACGTTCCCCCCCTGAGAAACGTAGGCCTGCTTCATCCACGACCTCGTTGAGTTGATTAGGCAGGGAAGCCACCAGTTTTTTCAAGCCTACAAGCTCTAAAGCATTCCAAATTTCTTCGTCACTGGCATCAAGCCGAGCCAAGCTAAGATTGGAACGGATGCTGGCATTGAAAATATATGGGCTTTGGTTAATGACACCAATCTTTTCTTCAACATTATTGGCATAAGCTGGTGCAATTCCGGACAAATCCAAAGTCCCTTGCTGTGCAATAAGATCCCCACGGATAAGGCTTGCTAAGGTTGATTTACCTACTCCTGAGCGACCTAAAATCGCGACATGCTCTCCTTTTTTGATATGGAGATTTAAGTCATCAAAGATAAGCTTGTCATCAAAAGCAAAACTTAAATTAGAAATTTGTAAGTCTGTCTCCGTAATCGTTTCTTGTCGCACCTCTTCCTTAACATCAGGTAAATCATTGAGACGCTGAACAGAATCACCATAACGTTGTGTCTCAACAACAGCGTCAGACAAAGGTGCAAAGGCATCAAACAAAGGAAAGGCAGCTAAAGAAACAGCGGCAATGTAGTTCAGTGCATCTCCCGCATTTAAGGTTGAACCTGACCAAACAATCAGATAGACCACAAGTAAAGCAAAGATGAGCTGCAACACAAGGTTACGTTTCCTTACATAACTCAGTAATTTTTCTTGAATCTGACGTGCTGCTTTTTCTGAGGTTTGATAATCAAGCAAGAAATCTTCTTTTCTGCCTGATAAAACCCAGTCTTGCAAACCTAAAACATCATCTGTCAAGTCTGAAAAGAGTTGATTCCGGTAATTTTTCAAATCTCGGTCATATTTGGCTGACACTTTGAGTGATACGTAAGGAAGCACAATAACCATCAAGCCTAAGAAAAAGGCAACCACAAGAGCCAGGGTTATCGAGAAAACACCTGAAGCGATGATGAGAGCTACAGATAAAGAGCCCACAATCATCAAAGGGAAAAGAGTCCGTAAGAATAAGTCTTGAATATTCGCTATATCTTCATTAAGCAGACCAAGAAGGTCACCTAACTTGTAACGTTCAGACAAACCAATCGCCGATTTTTCCAATCGAAGATAAAGCTTACGACGAAGATTACTGGTGATGCGTAAAATCCAGTTGTGGGATGTTAAGCGTTCAATATAGCGCACCACAGGCCGTGAAATACCAAAGACACGTACCATCAAAACAGGCACATAGATAATCAAAATGTTTTCGGGTTTAGTTGCTGATTTTGAAATCACGTAGCCCGCTGAAAACATAAGCAGGCCAGCGCAAAACATCGTTATTGTTCCTAAAATAGTCGCAAGAATCATTCCGAAACGATATTTACGCAGAAAAGGTGTGATCCAATCATTATTGAAAAGAATCTTCTTCATTTTTTCTCCATTGTTTTTACAATCATGCTGTTTAACCTCTCATCTCACGCAAGAGCTCTTGATAGTATGTATTAGTCGTTAAGAGTTCTTTATGTGAACCTGCAGCTTCGAGCTTACCTTCATTGAGGACGAGAATTAAGTCCATCTGAGGCAGCCAATGCAAGCGGTGAGTCGCCAAAAATACGAGCTTATCCTCAAAGAGTGGCAGAATATTTTTCTTTATCTCCAGTTCCGTTTCTACATCAAGGTGCGCCGTTGGCTCGTCAAGGAAAAGAATATTTCTTTCTTGAGAGAGAAATGCTCGTGTGAGTGCCACACGTTGCATTTGCCCCCCAGATAAGGTACGACCTCCTGCACCAATATTTGCATCCAACCCGATTTCTTCTAGCAAGTTTTTCAAACCGGCAAGCTCAGCTGCATGAATGATGGCTTCATCTGTAGCTTCTGGCTGATAAAAGGCTAAATTAGCACGTAAAGTTCCTGCAAAAATATAAGTGTTTTGAGGGATAAATTGTAAAGACTGGCGGAATTTTTCATCGTTAAGTGAGGTCAGCTGAAATTCATTGAGCTGGATTTCGCCCGCACTGGGCTTAAGAAACCCTGAAAGCATACTTAACAATGTCGATTTACCTGACCCCGATTCGCCGACAATGGCTACCTTGGTAAAGCCTTGAAGTTCCAAATTGATATTTGAGACACCACGTCCTGTTTCAAAAACTTTACTCAAATTATGGAGCTTCAGTTGTGACTGCTCTGTCCAACGGATAGGCTCTGGTAAAACTTCTGTTAGATAATCTTCTGTTTGCAACACTTCATTAACACTGGCGTAAGCATTTTTACCATTTAGCGTTGCGTGGTAGTCCGAGGCAAAGTCACGCAAAGGTAAGAAATATTCCGGAGCTAAAATCAAAGCAGCCAGGGCTGGGAACAAGAGAATGGCGCCGTTCATAAGACGTAGTCCTAAGAACAAAGCCACCGTAGCCACAGACAAGGTTGCAAAGAAATCAAGTGCAAAGGTCGAGAGAATTGCGACACGTAACGTAGCCATTGTTGCTTTACGGAAACGTTCTGACGTTTGATAAATGGAATTGGCATATGTTTTTGATAAGCCAAAATATTTTAAGGTCGAAATCCCGCGGAGCGAATCTAAGAAGTGATTGGATAAAAGTTGGAAACTCTTATACTGTCTGTCTGCCTGCCCTTGTGCAGCATATCCCAACAAAATCATGAAGATTATGGCAAAGGGAAAGGCAATCGCCAATACAATCGCCGTCTGCAAATCCAAAAAGGCAATCGCAATCAGCAAGAGAATTGGTATGATCATCATGTTCAAAACTTTAGAAAGAACCAATTTGATATAAGTTTCGACCTCATCAATACCAGAAATAACTGTCGATGTCAGATTCCCTGTTCCCATTTCACGTGAGACGGAAGGTCCAAGTTTAAAGGCTTTTTCAAGAATCTGTCCACGCATATCTGCTGCTAAACGGTAAGAAACCTTATCGAGCATATATTGACGTAAAAAGTTTACTACTTCTCGCCCAAAAAAGCTCAGGAAAAAGCCAATAATATAGATCAGAACCTGCATGAGTTCTTGATCTTGCCACAATCCTGTTATCGCTTGAGACAGAAATAAAGCCTGTCCTAAAATACAAAGCGCTTGAAGTAGGGCGAGCCCTCCAAGAGCGGGAAGAATCTTACGTACTCCTGGAAGAGTAAATAGAGTTCTGTCAATCATTTTTTAATTACCTATTCTTATTCATATGATAACTTTTATTATAACAAAATATGAGTATCAAGCCTTTGAAGCTGCTTATAAATTCATGCTCTTCTTCACTTTTGTCTAATAAAAAATTCCTTTAAAAAAGGAATTTTAGAATCAATTATTCACTGATACGTTTTCTGAAAATGTAGTAAGTCCAAGCCATATAAGCAAGCACAAATGGCAAGATTGCTATTGTGATGTAGGACATGGTTGTCAAAGTATAGTGTGTTGAGCTTGCATCCTTAATCAATATGCTGTAAGCCGGATTTTCAGCGATCATTACACGTGGGAACAACCCTTGGAAAAGTAAAGCAACCAATGCAAGGAAAGTCAAACCAGAAGATAGGAATGCTGACATTTCATGTTTTTTAGCAACCGAAACATGTGCAAAAACAGTCAAGAGAACGATAACGACTAACAAGCCAATTGTTAAAGCTGCATGTTTTTCAATGAAATCTGTCTTCATAGCAATCAAGAGAGCAAAGACAACTTCACCTGCATAAAGCACAAAGTAAAGTTTGTTTGCAAGGTCATTCGCACGTTTTCGCATGTTTCCTTCTGTCTTCAAAGCAATGTAGTTCAAACCATGTAAGAAACTCATCAAAGCTACAGCAACACCACCAACAAGCGAAAGTGGGTTTACGTATGTTGTGAAGCTGGCATAAATATCACCGCGTGCATCCATCGGAACACCTTGAATCATGCTGGTAAACATAAGCCCAAACAAGAAAGGAATAAAGAAGCTTGTCACTCCTAAAATTATTTCCCAGCCACGCTCTACTTTTTCTGATTCGCTACGGTGACGGAACTCAAAGGTTACCCCACGTAAAATCAAGCAGGCGAGTATTAATAATAAGATATTATAATAGCCAGAGAAAAGTGAAGCATACCAATAAGGGAAGCTGGCAAACATAGCACCGCCGGCTGTCAAGAGCCATACTTCGTTCATATCCCAGAAAGGACCGATTGTAGCAATCGCTTGGTTGACTTCACGTTTATTACGTGCCAAAGCCAAAACGCTCATTCCTACACCAAAGTCGAAGCCTTCGAGGAAGAAGAATCCCCCAAAGAGCACTGCAATTAAGATAAACCAAAATAATTGTAATCCGCTCATTTCAAAGCCTCCTCTTCTTTTTCTTCTGATTTAGAATGCTTGTCTTTCCCAAGATTATGGCTACTGAATGGATCTAAATCAACATAAGCTGTTTCTGCCTTATGTGCACTGTCACGCATAATACGGCGTGTCAAGATAATCATGATTGTACCTAAGACACAGAAAAGAAGGAAGTAAACGATATTTGAGAAGAGCAAACTTCCTACTGAAACGTTAGGTGAAACAGAGTCTTTGATGGTAAAGAGTCCATATACAGTCCATGGATAACGTCCCAACTCAGTTACCAACCAACCAGAAGTGATAGCAAGGAATGGTAAGAACATTGACCAACCATAAAGACGCATCATTCCAGGTTTTTCATACATCCAAGGTTTCTTACGGCGTGTCCAGAAGAGCCCAAGAGCTGAAATTAACATGAAGTACATGCTCAAACCAGCCATAATACGGAATGTATAGAAGAGAACTGTAACTGGTGGATAGTAATTCAGATGATCACCATATTTAGCTTCCAGTTCCTTGTTGATTTGATTCATCCCCTCAACTGAACCTGAAGGACGGTGGTAGGTCAAGATTGACAGCACGTACGGTATGCGCACACCGAAAACAGACTTGTGATCAGCTTCGTTAAAGAAAGCAATCATGTCCCAAGCTGCTGGGTCCTCTGTTGTTTCATAAACACCCTCTGTCGCTGAGAATTTCATCGGTTGAGTATTTTTAACTTCCAACATTTGTTGGTCACCAGCCACGAAGTTCCCCATCGCACCGATCAAAGCAACTAAGAGTCCTAAACGCAAGGCTGGTTTAAAGAAATCAGCTTCACGTTTTTTAAGGATTTGGAATGCAGAGATACCGGCAACCGCAAATCCACCAGTTAAGAATGACCCTGTGATAACGTGGGTAAATTCTAAGGTTGTTTGTGGGTTTGTCAATAAAGCTGAGAAACTGGTCAATGTGGCACGACCATCAATAACTTCATAGCCCACTGGATTTTGCATGAAGCTGTTCGCTGCCAAAATCCAAAGTGAAGAAAGCCAAGTTCCGACCATAACTAAGCCAAGTGCCGCCAAGTGCAACTTTTTGCCTATACGGTCCCAACCAAACATCCAAACACCCAAGAATGTTGATTCCATAAAGAATGCAAGCAGTGCTTCTACAGCAAGTGGTGCTCCAAAGATATCACCGACAAATCGTGAATAGTCTGACCAGTTCATCCCAAATTGGAATTCCTGAATAATACCAGTCACGACTCCGACGGCAAAAGATAATAGCATGATTGCACCAAAGAATTTGGTACGTGTTTTCCATTTCTCATCGCCCGTTTTAACATACAATGCTTCCATAATAAAGGTCATCAATGTTAACCCTATCGAAAGGGGAACAAAGAAAAAGTGGAAGATTGTGGTCATGCCAAACTGGAAACGCGCGAGAGTTTCAATTGTCAACATAAAGCCTCCTATTGCTCGAATAAAGGTAAAAGTACACAATTTTCGAGACTAACAAAAAATTAATTACAATTCATTGTAACACTATGAAAGCGTATCGAAAAGGAATTTGTTTATAAATTCAAGATTCTGATACATTTCTTATACAGCATCATCTTTAGTGTTCAAATTGACACGAGAAAACACTGCTTTTGACAGCAGTATTTCTTTTTAAATCTTATTTTCTACCTTGATTATCTTAAAATCCTGCCCTGATTTTGCTGGAAGGATAAGTTCATCAAGACAGTCCGCCAGTCGCTCAGTGAAAGAAACCTTTTGCAGAAAATGAATTTCTTTAAATGTTAGCTTGACTTCTGCATGTGTTGGATTAATAACGTAGACAAAAGCCTCGCAATCTGTGTAGCGAAAAATTCCTAAAACATCTCCTTGAAAAAACGTAAGCACCATTAATAGAGCTTATTCTAGGGCCTTGATTTCACCCAAAGAATTGAATTCCACTCTAACTTTTAACTTTTCTTTTGTATGTATAAGAATTAAAAATAAACTTTTTCTCATTTTACCTTAACTAGGAGAAAAGTTATTTTACAAACATTTCATCTCGTTATTAATTATAAAATTCTGAAAATTCGCAATAAAAAATTTGACACTTCTACTTCACTAGAAACGCTTTTATATCTTGGTATTTTCACATACTTTTATTATAGTATTTTACTATAAAATTTGCTAATATTAATATTAAATATCAAAAAAAAGACACAGAAACGTAAATTTTCTGTGTCTTTTATTTTATTTTTTAATTAAATTAGTCAACATACCATTGATAAACTTACTTGATTTTTCATCACTGAAATCTTTAGTCAGTTCGATAGCCTCATCAATGGCAACCAAATCCGGTGTTTCAGTAAAGAGGATTTCATAGGCACCTAGACGAAGCAAGGCTTGCTCCACTGTTGTTAAGCGCGAGAAAGTCCAACCTTTTGCTAAATGCTCGGATAAAGCAGCATCAAGAACATTTTGTTTCTCTATGATGCCGTCCACCAATTCTGAAAAATAAGCGGGTGCTTCTACGGGTTCATCTGTATCGTTATCATAATTCAAAGCAAAAGTTTTGGCTTGAACTAAGATATCTTTAGAAGCTGTGGCAAATTTTGGCTCAGTCATCGCCAAAATTTCAGAAACTTCATTTTGAACCGTCAAAGGTTTGAAAAGATCAACTGTAATCTTTTCACGAACACTTGTATGAACATCAGAGAAAACTCGGTTGAAAACCTCTAATTTTTGCTCTGCTGTCTCTGATCGGAAACTTGCACGCAAGAAATCACGGACACGAACCGCAATATTTTCTTCTTCAAGTTCAATATTGAAAAGGCGTACCAAGTTCAGGTTCATGAAGACATCTTTGTACAAATCAATAGCTTCTTGATCTGTCATACGTTTCGTATAACCACCAAAATCACGAATAAAACTCAAAGCTTTGTAAACAGCTGTTTTTTCACGGTTTGGAATATCTAAAATTTCATAAATCTTATCAATTTCTTTTAATGGTTTTGTGAAAAAGCGTGGAAAATCACGTACTGTAATGCGTTCATCTTTGTAGGCAACATCAAAACGAATCGGTTTTGCCAACTCACGATTAATCTTTTCGACATTGTTCTTGAACTCTGTCAAAACCGTTTCTGACATTGCTTTTCTGATTTCGTATTCAAAAAGAGTTTGCACAGTGCGCTGACGAATGCTATGTTGCGTTAGCTTGTTAGGCATCAAAGAAACCCTCATCAAACAAATCTTCAAAGCTTGGTTTTGGTAATTTTTCAGGAACGATACCTACTACGTGGATGTTCACATCATCAATTACGATTTCTGTTGCTTGTTCAACTGCTTCTTTCACTTCTTTTTGAATATTCATGGCTACTTGTGGGACGTTGATACCGAAAGCCAAGTAAACATAGATGTTGACAACAACTTTGTCGTCTTTGCTTTCGATATAAACACCACGGCCTTCTGATTTTTTGCCGAGGCTATCTGAAAAATGCTTGTTGCGTAATGCATAAACACCATCGATTTTTGCAGTTGTGATACCGATAATTACTTCAAGAACTTCTGGTGCAATAACGATTTCACCAAGTTCTTCAGTATGAACAGTTGTATCTGCCATAGTTCTCTCCTCTATCTTTTCTTTTGTTTCTCCGTGGAGCAGGGCTTTTATAACTCCTCACCTTGTGGGAGAGCTAGCCCAAAACGGCTTATGCACGTTTAAGGTATTCACCTGTTTGTGTGTTGATTTCGAGTTTTGTTCCTGCTTCAACAAAGTCAGGGACGTTAACAACCAAGCCTGTTTCCATTGTTGCTGGCTTACCTGAACCTGTTACTGTTGCACCTTTGATAGAAGGTTGAGTTTCAGCGACTTCAAGGACAACAGTCGTTGGCAATTGAAGCCCGATGACTTCTGTACCGTAAAATTGGATTTTTACATCTGTATTTTCAAGGACATAGAGCAATTCTTCTTTAACTTGTTCAACAGGGATTTCATATTGATCATATGTTTCGTTGTTCATGAAGAAAGCTGTATCGTCCATTTGGTAAAGATATTGTGCAGGCACTGTATCAATCACAGCTTGTTCAAATTTGTCTTCTGGACGGTATGTATCGTCAAATGTAGAGCCTGAACGCACATCACGCAATTTCATACGCATGATTGTGTTACCTTTACCTGGTTTGTGGTGACTTGCTTCCATAACACGGAGGAGTTTGTCTCCGTTCAAAAATGTCATTCCGGCTTTGAGGTCTTTTGCTGCTACCATAATTATATATATCTCCTAGTGAATATTCTATTTACCGCCCAAAGAGGCAGCTTTTAACAATTCATTTTAGCACAAATTCACCCTTTTTTCAAATGTCTGTTTGTTTCCTTCAGACAAACTTTAGAGCAAATGAAGCTCTTGAAGCAAGAATTCAAATTAAAGAACGAGAAGTTCTTTCGGCGATTGGGTCAGTACCTGACAGCCCTCCTCAGTAATAAGCAAATCGTCTTCTATCCGTACACCACCAAAGTCAGGAATATAGATTCCTGGTTCATCCGTAACGACCATATTGGACATGAGTGCTCCTTTTGCTTTAGCACCAAAGTAAGGAATTTCATGTACATCTAAGCCTAAACCATGACCAATCCCATGTGTAAAGTGTCCTCCGTATGAGGCTGCTTCAATGACATCGCGTGGCACTTTGTCAAAGTCAGCAAGAGACATGCCTTCTTTTGCTTCTGCGATCAGAGCTTCATTTGCTTGACGTACTGTCTGATAGATTTCACGCATCTTCGGACTTGCTTCGCCAACAAAGACTGTTCTTGTCATGTCACTTGCATAATGATTATAATAACAGCCGAAATCAATGGTTACAGGATCCCCAAACTCAATCATTTTATGGGTTGCTACTCCATGTGGCAAACTGCTACGTTTTCCTGAAGCAACGATTGTGTCAAAAGAGATGCCACTTGCGCCCATTTCTCGCATTTTAAAGTCAAGAAAATTAGCGACTTCTATTTCTGTTCTGCCTGGCTCGATATATCTCAATACAGCTTCAAAGGCCTTATCAGCAATTTGACAAGCTTTCTTGATTGTGGCGATTTCATCGACCTCTTTGATTTGGCGAAGCTCAGCTACAAAATTTGTCGTAGGAACAAGTTTCGCTTTCTTTAATTTTTCCGCTAATACACGATAAAATGCAAAATCAACTGTATCTTCAAAACCAATAGCTTGAAGGTCTTCAGCAAGGTCAGCAATTTCAGATAAGGCATCACGTGTCTGGATGATTTCAAACCCCGTAATCAATTGGCATGCAATTCCAATATAACGATCATCCGTCATAAAGTAGGAATGTTCTGCTGTCATGAAAATCGTTCCAGCTGTACCCGAAAAACCCGTCAAATAGTAGATGTTTTTCATATCAGTAAGGATTAAGCCATCTAAATTTTCTCGTGCTATTTTTTCTTTTAAGTTACTGATTCTCATTGATTTCTCCTTTTTAATTGGGATGTTTTCTTCTATTATAACAAAGTCTGAACTATAATATTGAATCTTTATCTAGAGAAAAAAGAACTCCTAAAAGCAGAAGTTCTTTCCTTTATTCTGATTCCGCCAACAAATTTTTGGCATCCGTAAGTGTCTCAATAAAACGGTCTGCTTGCTCTTGATTAATACCGAAATAGTTATCCTTAACTGCCCAAACAGTGGCTCCAGCCGCCTTACCAGCCATAATACCATAATGCGAATCTTCAATAATCAAGGTTTCTGAAGGTTCTACACCAAGCTTTTCCATAGCAGCCAGATAAATAGCTGGATTAGGTTTAGACTGCTCAAACTCGTCCTGCCCTGACAAGAAAAACTCAAAATACTGGCGTAAATCATGCGTATCCAAGACTTCAGCAATCTCATGACGACGAGAGCTTGAAGCTACGGCCATTTTATATCCCTTTTCTGAAAAGGTCTTCAAGGCGTCCGTAACACCAGGTAAAAGTAGCTCCTTATAAGGAATCGGAAATTGTGCATCGTAATCTAAGAATTCTTGGTGCACTTGCGCTGCATGCGCCTCTGTAAACTCATCACGTAATACTTTTGGCCACATGTCTTTCAAAACACTGCCGACAAAATCTTTTGGTGTTAAATGGCTAGCATCAATACCACTTTCAACGAAAAAGTTATCTAAAACCTTAGAGTGAAAACGTTCTGAATCTACCAAAACACCGTCCATATCAAATACAATTGCTTTAAATTTCATAGCTTTATTATAGCATAAGTAAGCGGTTATTTTTTATATTGAGATGTAATATATGAGGTATTGCTTATCTTGTTTTTTTATTTAGATATACTGAATCACTTAGATTACTGCGCACCATCACTCCTCAGCTTTTCCATCAGAACCAAGCACTTGAATTTTTTGTTTCACAAGTTCTTTGACTGCTTGTTTAGCTGCGGAGTTGTATTTTTTCGGATCTACGACTTTTTCATCTTCGGAGATGTAGGATTTGATAGCATTTGTGAAAACAGCGCGGAGTTCAGTGGCATAGTTAACTTTAGCAATGCCCATAGCAACAGCTTTTGAAACATCTTCGTCAGGGATCCCTGAAGTGCCGTGAAGGACCAATGGTACATCACCCGTTCTCGCTTTGACAGCCTCTAAGATATCATATTGTAACTTTGGTTCTGCTTTGTAAAAGCCGTGTGAGTTGCCGATACCAATAGCTAAAAAGTCAACATTTGTAGATTTGACAAATTTTTCAGCTTCTTCTGGATCGGTAAAAGCTACCGTCTCTGCATTATTGCCATCTTCTTTTCCACCAACAATACCTAGTTCAGCTTCTACTGGAATACCCATCGAATGTGCCATCTTGACCACTTCTTCGGTTATTGCGACATTTTCTTCAAATGGTTTTTTCGAAGCATCAATCATTACCGAGGTATAACCTGTACGCAAGCAACGTGCGACGCGTTCAAAATCATCACCATGATCAAGATGCATCACTACAGGCACTGAGACCTTGTCTGCTGCTGCTTTAACCATATGGTAGAACATTTCTGGGGGTGTCGTATTGAGCGTACCCGAAGTTGTTTGGACAATGACGGGGGCATTCATCTCTTGCGCTGCTTCTACGATTGCTTCCGCCATTTCCATATTTTCTGCATTAAAGGCCCCAATGGCATAGCCATTTTTAAATGCCTTTTCTATCATTTCTTTACTTTTTACAAGTACCATTTTTTCTCCTCTTCACGTCTTTGTTTTATATTTTTTCTACTTTGAGTTGATCAAACAAAGCTTGATAATTTGTCCGATTAATATAACCTGTCTTCGCCTCCTGCGCATTGAGCATGCCACATACATTAGCACCTTTCAAGGTATTCTCAACAGTTTCATTCTGGCTTATCCCATAAACAAGCCCTGCAACAGTCGCATCGCCGGATCCGACCGGATTTACTACATCTATTTTGGGGATTTGCACACGATAAAAGTCATTGGAAACTTTAGCAAATGCGCCTTCTTTTCCAAGAGAAACCACAATCCACTCAATACCGTTAAAAAGCCTATCCTGTAAACTTTCTTTGATATTTTCTAAGGTGACTTCCTTCCCTAACAAATCCGTCAACTCTTCCAAGTTGGGTTTGATTACACTTGGCTTATGTGGGTTTTTAAGCACTGCTTCAAGTGAGCGCCCCGAACAATCCAAAACAACTGTTTTCTCTTGCTTGTTGGCAATTGCGATAAGCTCAGAATAGAAAGTTTCCTGTAAGCCATCAGGCAGAGAACCAGAAATGGCAATTGCTTCAACTTCAGATAACATTGCTTTAAAATTTTCAATAAACTCTTCTGCTTCTTGCCTTAAAATCTGTGGTCCTTTTTCTAAAATCTCGGTCTGTTGTCCTTCGTGTAAAATCGCAATACAGTTGCGTGTCTTTCCAGAAATCTTAGTAAATCGACTATCAATGCCTTCACCTTTTAAGTTCTCGACAATCTCCGCACCTAAGATATCGTCAGCAAATCCTGTCGCCAAGACCTCTGCACCTAGTTCTTTCAGCACACGTGATACATTAAGCCCTTTACCACCAGCCGTTTTACCAACCTGTGCCACACGATTGACCGTATTTAAGTGAAAGGCTTCCAATGGATAAGAAATATCGATAGCAGGATTAAGTGTGACTGTTAAAATACTCATGGTTTACTGCTCTCCTATTTTTCCAGAGGATGGATAATCACACCTTTTACGACACGGTTCACTGTGCCTGATGCTGAAGGTGTATCAGGCGTATTTTTCACCAAAATTGAAGCATTCAAGGCAATGACATGAGCAAATGCAAATGCTGGGAAGACAAGATATGCTTCTTTAAGCTCTGGTACTTCCTTATACGTAAAACCTTCAGTAAGATTTTGTCCGATGACGACTGTTCGCTGAGCAATTGCATCACCGGCAACCTCTTTGTAGAGATCCAAATCATATTGACGTGTATAAGCGTTATTGGCAGCAAAGACGAAAACGACAGTATTTTCATTAATGAAAGATTTAGGTCCATGACGGAAGCCCATCGAGCTGTCAAACATGGTTGCTATTTTTCCTGCTGTTAATTCCAAAACCTTGAGTTGAGCTTCACGTACAAAACCTGAAAGTGTACTTGAGCCCACGTAAACCATACGGTCTGTATCGTCATTTAAAAAACTTACAATTTCCGTTTCTCGCTGAAAAACATCTGCAGCTAAATCCGCGGCAACGCTGACCTGCTTTTCTTTTTCCGAAAGGTCTTCTGTTGAAAAAATAAGCGTTGATAAAAGCGTCATTGAACTGCATGAGCCTGTCATTGCAAACCCTTTATCGTTAGACTCATCTGGCAAGATACAAGTCAACGCATTTTCCATGGTGAGGGCTTGCTGAGCGAGCTTGCCTTCTTTGGCGCAAGTAATTACCAACTGATAACTGTCTTGGACTAGCTCTTCTACAATATTGACTGCTGCAACAGATTCAGGGGAGTTTCCACTGCGTGCAAATGAAACCAACAAGGTCGGTGTATTCTGCTCCAACGTAGCTTGTGGGGCTGCTACGATATCCGTTGTTCCGATTGATTCAAAACGGAAATGTTCCGTATCTCCCAGCTCAATTAAACTTTTAAGTACGGTGTCACCCACATACTGCGAGCTACCTGCCCCAGTAAAAATTACTCGGATAAAGCCATGTTTTTCGATAAGTTTTGCTAAGAAAGCATCAATCTCTGTTTTTCTTTCTGCGTATTCTCCGAAAACCTTGCGCCATAAGTCTGGTTGCCCTAAAGTTTCTTTAACGGTGATAGCCGCACCTAGTTCTTTGAGTCGTTCCTCTGGTAATTGAAGCATATTATTCCCTCGATTTCTATTTTTCTTTAAGCTTATGGTATCTATTATAAGGTGATAACCATAGGAAAATTTTCCAAATGGCACTTTACCAAAATGGAAATTTTTCCTGATTTCAAGGGAATGTTTCAATGCTCCATAGAATTATTTTGTCACATCATGAAAAACCAAGAAGTTCCAATACTTCAGTTAAATGCTCAACACGTCTGTCTGCATGACTCTGGTCACTATCAAATCGTTGATCTCTAATCGCCCAAATGGTTGCTCCCACTGCTTTTCCCGCTGCAATACCATTGGGTGAATCTTCAATGACAAGCACATCAGATGCTCTGGCATTCAACTGCTTCATGGCAGACAAATAAACGGTAGGATGGGGCTTAGACTCTGGAAAATCTTCGCCAGATGAAATAACCTCAAAATATTTACGAAGATTATGTGTATCAAGAACTTCTGCAATTTCATCGTGTGACGAACTTGTGGCTAAACCAATCTTTAGTTTTGTTTCAGACAAGCGTTGCAGGACAACTTTCACATCAGGAAACAGCATTTCCTCGATGGGAAAATGGCTACTCTTTTTATAGGTGAAGAACTCTTTTTGTAACCTTGCCGCATCTTTCTTATCAAAATCTTCTCCCAAAATGAACGGCCACAAGTCTCTCAGAGGGCGACCTAAAAGCTCACGGCGATTTAGATGTGCTATCGGAATGCCCTTTTTATCGAAAAAGGCATCAAATACTTGGGCATAATGATACTCCGTATCGATTAAAACACCGTCCATATCAAAGATAATCGTATTAAAGCTCATCTTATACTCCTGCATATACAAGGCTTTCTGAAGCTTCCTCACTATTTTCAACTAGTTTTTGGTTAATGATTGACACAATCTCCGCTTGGCTGTCCGCTGCTTTTAGCTGATCTATCACCGCAGGTATCATGAGCATTTTCGCAACAGAAGAGAGCAATTGTAGATGTGCCGTACCTTTTTGATGTTTGGGTATAAAAAGTCCAATGATAAAAGTAATTGGTTGACCATCTAAGCTATCCCAAGCAATACCTTTCTCATTTTTTACAATAATCAAACTGGCTTTATTAATATTTGACGATTTAGCATGCGGTATGGCAAAGCCGTCCATCATTCCTGTAGTTCCTTCGAGTTCACGCGCCACTAACTTTTCCTTGATTTCTTCCTTGTCTGTGGCGATTCCTCGTTGGATTGTTTTTTCTGCTAAAAAGTCGAACATCTCATCTCGTGTATTGAATGTCTGATGGAGAAAGACATCATTTTCAGAAAGGAATGCAGAGGGAGCTAGAATTTCTTCAGTGGCTAATTCTTTATTTTCACGTTTTTCCTTCTCCCAGCGTCGTTTTTGATAGAGGCCAAGTAAAATTCCACCTACTGCCGAACCAATCAAAATTGATAAAACCCATTGGAAAGCACCTGTGACAACAGGTAAAACAAGAAATCCTCCATGTGGCGCAGGAACCTTTACTCCGAAAAGATAAGTTAAAATTGAAGCGATTGAAGAACCCACCATAAAAATAGGCAAAATAATCAAGGGATTTTTGGCTGCAAAAGGAATTGCGCCCTCAGTGATATGTGTGGAACCTAAGATGAGGTTCACAATCCCTGCATTACGTTCTTCAGTATTGTAATACTTTCTAAATACAAGCGTTGCAATACTTGTAATCAATGGCGGCGCAATACAAGCAGCTGACACACCTGCCATAAAGGAGTAATTCCCTTGAGCTAAGAGCGCTGTACCTGTAACATAGGCAGCTTTGTTGATCGGACCTCCCATATCAAAGGCACACATTGAACCAACAATAAGTCCTAAAACAATCGGGTTACTGTTTTCAAATCCAGCCAAGAAATTCATCATAGCTTGATTGATGGCTTCCATAGGAGCTGCCAACAAATACATAGCTATTCCGACAATTGCGACTCCTAGAACCGGTAAAATAAAGACAGCTTTTAATCCATCAAGAGATTTGGGCATCTTACGCAAGAGTTTTTGAAGGAAAAGAATTAAGTAACCCGCTAAGAAACCTGATAGAATTCCTCCTAAGAAACCTGCACCACCTGCATTTGCTACGATACCACCAATCAAACCTGCGACAAGCGCGGGACGCTTAGCAATGCTTTCAGCAATGAAAGCTGACAATATTGGCACCATCATTCCCATAGCTTGCCCGCCAATATCATTGATCATCGCTGCTGTGGCATTATATGTAGCATGATCTGGTTCTGCAGAATGGATCCCCCAAACTGCAAAAGAAATTGCAATCAAAACACCACCAGCAACAACGAAAGGCAGCATATGCGAGACACCGTTCATAAGGTTTTTGTAGATGCTGTGCCCGATTTTAGATACATCTGGTGCTGTTGAGGTATTTTCCCTAGTCGTTGTACCGTCCTTGATTTTTCCTTTCCCAGCTAATGCTTCCTTAATCAAGTGGTCCGCCTCTTTAATCCCTGCTGAAACAGAAACTTCAATGACCCGTTTTCCAGCAAAACGCTCAGCATGGACATCTTTATCGGCTGCAATAATTACAGCTTCTGCATGACGAATGTCCTCGTTTGTCAATTCATTTTCTACACCAATCTGTCCATGTGTTTCTACCTTGATTGATACACCTGCTTTTTTTGCCGCCGCTTCTAAAGCTTCCTGTGCCATAAACGTGTGTGCTATCCCTGTTGGACAACCTGTTGCAGCGATTATTTTATAGTTTCCCATAAATCCTCCTTATAGTTTATTCATAGTTTCAGTAACAGTAATTTGTTTCATCAGCTGTGGAACATCGGAAAAATCAGTCAAGCCTTTTTGAAAAGCTGTAGAAGAGCCAGCTGCAATTGCTAATTGCAAATTTTTTCCGATAGCTTCATTTTTGATTATTCCGGCTAAGAAAGTTCCAAGCAAGCTATCGCCTGCACAAGCTGTGTTGACAACTTCTCCTTGCGGAGCATTTACAGATAAGATTTGGTCCGAATTGATAAACAAGGCACCTTTTTCCCCCAAGGAAATCAAAACATTTTGCGCACCTTGCTCTACCAATTTTTTACCGTAATAGATTACATCTTCTGGCGTTTTTAGCTCCACATTAAACCAGTGCGCCAGTTCCTCATCATTGGGTTTAAGCAAGAAAGGTTTGTAAGACAAAGTATCCAGTACTTCTGCATAGCTGGTATCAATAATGAGTCTCACCTTGTTTTCTTGACAGATCGCTGCAATCTCTTTTAAGAGTATGGGTGGAACTCCTTCAGAAAAACTGCCAGATAAACAGAGGTAGTCCCCCTCTCTGAGTTGGTGTACTTGCTTTAAAAACATTTCTACTTGTTCAGATGTAACTTTTGGCCCTTTATTGACTAGCTTATACTCCAGATTTTCTTTTTTTACATGTGTAAAGACATTGATTCTGGTTATACCGTCAACTTCGATAAAGTCTGTGTAAATGCCTTCATTTCGGAGCGTGTCATCGATGAAATTTCCGGTAAACCCAGCCTTAAAACCAAGTGCTGTACTTGTCACTCCGAGTTGCTGCAAGATCAAAGAAACATTGACACCTTTTCCATTGGCTTGAACATCATACTCATCTGTACGATTCACTATTTTAGGAGACATCTCCTGGGTGTCAATAAACAGATCAATTGCTAAATTTAGTGTAGCTGTGTAGATCATTGAACACCTCACTTTCTTTTTATCATAGTATTATCATAGCGTATTATTTATGTACCCGCTTACAAATTTTGGATATTTCTGAAAAACGTTACACTTCTATTTTTAATTTTGCTATACTTAGAGTAATAAATCTTAGAAAACGGGGAGGTTTACTGTGAGTACTAAACTAAGCGACTCTGAGCAATATTTATGGAATTATATTGAGCGTAATATTATAGAAATCCCTAACTATTCCATCGCCGAATTAAGTGTTGAAGCTGCTGTTTCAACAGCAACAATTGTGCGTACACTAAAGAAAAAAGGGTATTCTGGATATGCCGACTTCAAGTATAAACTCAAAGAGCGAAGAAAGTTGCATGAAGATTTTTCCCAGTTTGATCAAGAAGATGAAGGTATTCGTCTCGTCATTACCAAAAATGAGCAAGAAGTCATGCGCACCATCTCAATGATTAATATCCAGAAACTTGAAGAAGCAATTCGAATTATCACTGCTTCAAGACGGCTCATTTTATTTGCCCGTGGTTTTTCAGAAATGGTTGCCCAAGAGATGATGATCAAGTTTCAGCTTACAGAAAAATACTGTGAACTCTTTACAGACCCTGAAATCATTAAAATCATGAGTAAAAAATTATCCCCCGAAGACGCTGTCCTTTTCATATCTTTAAATGGCGAAACTCCAGAATTGGTAAATGCTGCACAAAGTTGTCAACAACACAATATTGCAACACTTCTCCTTACGACAGCGGGTGAATCCACGCTGACCTCCCTATCTGATGTTGCTCTAGTTGGTTTTAAATCAGATGGCTCCTTTTTCCCAGACTATGAAGTACGCTCACGACTTCCTCTGACTATTCTTTCACGAATTTTGCTTGACTCTTATGCTTTAAGAAAAAAAGAAATATAAAAAAGTAAGTGTCTTTGTCCCACACTTACTTTTTTATATTTACGGCCAGATTGAAGGCCAGATACCTATTCCTGAGCCAAGGATGCCAAGGCAGAGGAGTAAAAGAATACAACGGATAGGTGTCCATTTGTGCTTCTGCATGAGATAGAACAAAAGTAAAGTTAATCCTAGCGGCAACATTGATGGCAAGATACCATCTAAGATGGATTGAATATTAATTTCAGCTTCACCATTTGGAATGACAATGTTTACTGAAGTAGCTCCCATAGCTGAAGTCAATGCCCCCACTACGAAAATACCAAGGATAGAAGCTGCGCGTGTAAATTCTTTTGCATTAGCAGTCATGATGCTGATAGCATCTGTTCCTTTTCGGTAAGACCAATGCATCAGGAAGTAACGCAAGCCGAACTGTACAGCATTGAAAATAAAGAGGAAGATGAACGGTGCTGCGATATTTCCCGCAATCGCCATATTGGCTGTTATCCCTGCCGTAATTGGTACAAGCGTGAACCAGAAGAGTGCATCACCAATCCCTCCAAGTGCTCCCATCGCTGCAACACGAACGGCACGTATCGTCTGAATATCTGTTTTATTTTGCTCAAGTGAAAGCACGATCCCCATTACAAAGTTAACCAAAAATGGGTGTGTGTTGAAAAACTCTAAATTGTGCGCCATTGAAGCTGAAAGGTCTTTTTTGTCCGTGTGGATTTTTTCCAAACCGGGCAAGATCGAGTAGAGCCATCCACCGGCTTGCATCCGTTCATAGTTAAAAGATGCTTGGAGGTAAACGGAGCGCCAAACCATTTTGTTGAGTGTTTTTTTATCAAGTTGTGGTGCTGGCGTTTGGTTAGAATAATTATCAGGAATATTAAATACCATCTTCATAATCTCCTTCACTAGCTGGTGCTGCTGCAGCAGCTGCTTTGAGTTTTGTATTCATTTGGAAATCCCAGTAGGCGAATGCAAAACCAATTACGGCGAGTAAAAGTAACGCTGGACCTTTGAGCGCTTCAATACCGGTAACAATAACAGCAAGCACGAAGCCTAGGAAGTAGAAGCCCCAAAGTTCTTTTGAAACCATAACTTTAATCAAGATTGCAAAACCGACATAACGCATCATGTTTCCGGATGCACCGAGTCCACACATAAGCCAGGCTGGAATAGCATTTACTACTGTATCTCCAAAGGCTTTCCCTCCAATAAAGAAGAGCGTTACGACAATACCAAAGATTGTTCCGAGTGCACACATCGCTAGCCAGTTAATTTTCGCGATTCCGGCTGGGTTTGCTTCTTCTGCATATTTATCCGCTACACCCATTACCGGTGCCATAACTGTGAAGATCAAGGTTACACCATATTGACCTAGCAATGAGAATGGGATAGCAGTGGCAACGGCTGCTGCGGGCTGGAGACCCAGAGTGATAGCCAAGACTGTTGCCATAATACCACCGATAACCGCATTTGGTGGTTGAGCCCCACCAACCGGCATATTACCAATAGTCATCAGTTGATAAGTACCACCAACAATCAAACCGGTTTGAACATCACCGAGAATAAGGCCGATAACCAAACCGGTGACAATAGGCTGGTACAAAGATTGAAGTAAACTAAATTGGTCAATGGCAACGACAAAAGTCACTGCAAAGATCAAAATAATCTGAAAAATGGAAGCATCCATAAGTTTTTCTCCTTATATTTTTTTGTTGGATTTTAACCAAAAAATTGAGAGCCTATAATATCAAAACGAGAAAAATAAATTCACTTGACAATAAATACTCTATTTTCTTGCAAAATCCTCTTGTTACCAAAATTAGAAATGTATCACGAGTATCATTTGAAGAGCTTATCTAATGGCTCTATTGCTGTCGTTGGCACGCGCTGTATCTCAAGCTCAACACCAAGTCCTTTCAGTTTCTTAAATGCTGCCACATCATCGTCATCCACGGCGATAACAGTTGCAACTTGACGTTTTCCTTCTGACATGTGCATATTACCGATATTCACTTTTTTAATGGGTACACCACCTTCAACAAGACGTAATACATCTTGGGGATTTTCACAGATAATAAAAATCAATTGGCGATCAGCAGCTTTACTAATAATATCAATCGTTTTTTGGAGACTAAAATAGCGTGTCGCAACTCCAGTCGGTGCGGCCATATCCATCAGTGCTTGACGCTGTGGATTGCTTGCCACATCATCATTTGCGACAAGCAAAAGGTTGGAGCCGACAAAGCTGTTCCACTGTGTGGCAACTTGACCATGAATCAAGCGATTGTCAATACGAGTAAGTAAAATATTTGGCATAAAAATAACCTTTCTTAATAAAGAATAGGAAGCTCTTTGTCCTACTCAAATTTTATTTAACATCCTAGAAGATAGGGAAATGAACGTTTTACAATATCTGCGTGATGGCATAACGTGAAACTCTAATCACCAACTTATCCGCAAGCTTTATGCGGCAGAATTCTTCATCTAAATCAGTAACCACTCCTGTCAAGCCGCCACTAAACATGACCTCACTCCCTACGGCAAGAGTCTGATGCAGCTCGGCGATAACTTTTTTTCGCTTGCTAAACTGCAGACCACTAACAATGCTATAAAAAGCACCGCCTAGAAGAATAAAACCAATAAAGACAAGTGAACTGTTGATAATAAATTGTGCCGTCATTTAAATGCCATCGCTTTCTTCAACTTCTAGCATTTTTTTGCCGAGCGCTAAGTCAAGAGTGACACCATCTTTAGCTGTAGAAACAGACAAATCAAGTATTAAATCACCCTCTGTTTCCATCATTCCTTGAGAAACAAACTCAATCAGCATCGGAAGATTCGTACCCGTAAAAATATGCACGTTCTCACTATCTCCTTTAGCTATCATTGCTTTATTAAAAGGTGTCCCTCCAAGTAGATCCGTAAAAATGGCTACTTCTTCACCATTTTTACAAAAATTATTTAAAGCCTCTTGATACTCTTCAAGGTTTGTTGCTTCATCAAAAGTAAGTGTGATTAAGTCTGCCTGTGGTCCGGTAATTAATTCAACCGCACTCTTCATACCTTCTGCAAAATGCGCATGCCCAGAAATTAAAGCTTTCATCATTTCTCCTTGTCTTCTCAATTTAGTTTTATTATAAGCTATGAATTATAGGAAATTTTTCCAAATAAGTCCTATATTTTTGGTAAATTTTCCTGAATTAACCGCTTACAACTATGTTTTGTCTTTATATACTTTCGCGTTTTAAGACGACATGACCTGTTCACCATTGACGTAGACTTCTGAAAGTTCCATATTGGACTTTAAAACGATAAAGTCAGCATTATAGTTTTCTTTAATTTGACCACAGCGGTCATCAATATTAACAGACTTGGCAGCAGTTAAGGTCGCCATCATAAGAGCTTCCTCCGGTGTTGCAATTCCCCAATCTACTATGTTTTTAACCGCATCCTTTAACATGAGGATAGAACCAGCCAAACTATTTCCTTCTTTAAGATGAGCAGCGCCTCCTTCAACACGTACAGGAAATTCTCCCAACATGTAATCTCCATCGGGCATTCCTGCAGCACGCATCGCATCGGTAATCAGGACCGTGTGCGATGCTCCCTTACTTTGAATTAATATTTTAGCCGCTGTCGGATGAACATGATGTCCGTCACAGATAAGCTCGGCATATGTATTCGGAAGGCTCAGTGCCGCACCAACCATTCCGGGTTCCCGATGGTTGAAGGGACTCATGCCATTAAATGTATGGACAAAGACAGTAGCACCTGCTTCTACTGCTGCTGTTGCTTGAGCTAAAGTAGCGTTAGAGTGTCCCAAAGCAACCGTGATTCCTCGATTTGTCAAAGCTCGGATAAATTCGATACTTCCTTCTCTTTCAGGTGCAACGGCTATTTTTCGAATCATACCATGCGCTGCTTGGTTCCAATTTTCAAATTCTTCCACATTTGGATCTGTCATATAAGCGGGATTTTGCGCACCTTTATGTTGAGTAGTAAAGTATGGTCCTTCAAAGAAAAGACCTTGTATTTTGGCCCCTGTAACTGCTGGTTTATAATTTCCAACTACTTCGCAGACTTCTCTAAGGCGCTCATGTTTCCCTGTTAATGGTGTAGCTATCCAAGAAGTTACACCCCCTCTAAGTAAACTCTGACTCATCTTATCAAGCAACTCTGACTATCCGTCCATCACATCTGCGCCATCGAAACCATGTATATGTGTATCCACCAATCCTGGCGCAATCCAGTATCCTGTATAATCTTTGACCTCAGCATCTTCAGGAACTTCTTGCATGTGTTTGCCAAATTTACCCGCTTTAATTTCTAAATAGCCACCACTGAGCGTTTGATAAGGATAAAAAAATTTATCTGCTTTAATATAGTAAGTCATGCCTTACCTCCATTTATCTTTTTTCTTAGTATAAATCAGAAATAAGGGGAAAATTTTCCAAAAAGTCCCTTATATAAGTGGAAAATTTTCCCAAAAAAAACAGAGATTTTATCTTCTCTGCTTGTCTTATTTAATCTTCACGAATAGGTGCTAAATTTTTGTAAAGGGCAAAAGCATCCAACAAGATACTATTCACAACTTGTAAACATAGGCGACTCCCCACGTCTAAACCAAAATTAATCGTTTTTTGAGTTGATTTGTAAGCATGGATGTAAACATCAGCTTGACTTCCAATGGCACTCGGCATTGCTCCCACAAGTGCAATAATCTTTGCTCCCCGATTCTTCGCTTTATGAAGTGCTTGTACAATCTCAGGTGTTTCGCCACTCAAAGAAAAGGCAACGATGAGATAATCACGGTTGGCTTTACTTGCAAAATACTGCATATAATCAAAATCATCGTGAATAACACAAAGTTTTCCAAAAAGTTGCAGCTTATCCATCATTTCCCGTGCAACATTAGCACTCAGCCCTGCACAAAAAATCATAATTTTGCTATGATGATCAATCAACTTAATAGCAGCTTCAATATCATCCGCTGAAAGTTGATTAATCGTCCGTGTATTTTCTATTTCATTTTTACGGATCGCCTGATTAACCTCTTTTGAAAAGCCATTTTTGCGACGCTCGTTTTTGGTATTACGAATAGTTTTTTTAAAGTCAGAATAACCATCGTAGCCCATTTTTTTCAAGGTTCTATTAACTGTGGAAACACTGACATGTGATTCTGTTGCCAATATCGAGATAGATAGATTAGGAATCCGATTTAAATTATCTTGAATATGATTCCAACAATACGACTCTGCTTCACTTAAGGTTTTCAATTGTCACTCCTTTAACTTCAAAATTTGTATTTTCGAGCATTGCAAGTCAATATTTTTCATAATTTTCAAAAAGATACTCTAAATCATCAATTGTCTTCAAAAGCTCCTGACCGATATTGGTATCTTTAACACAGGTTCTTTCCTCTACTCGATCAACTAATCGCTTGACACTTACAATATCGCTGCCGTCTTCGACAGCTGCTTTTATCGTTTTAAAAGGCTCGTGAGCTGCCAACTGCATACCATAGCTGTTATAAAGCAAAGTGTATCCCGCAATTCCAGTTTCTTTTTGGTAAGGCTTAGAAAAACCGCCATCAATTACAATCAGTTTACCACCAGCTTTGATTGGTTCTTCACCTTTCTTTTCTTTAACCGGTGTATGTCCATTGATGACATGCCCTTTTTCATCCATCCCAAAATTTTTCAAGATACGACTAATCGTCTCTGGCTCTTCTCTTAGACGATAATAAGGATTTTTCTTTTCCACATGTGTTGCTTTATCCGTGATATAATAACGCTCAAAAGTGGTCATCGCTTCTTTACCAAAAAGTGAAGAAGATTCTCCCACCCACAGATACCAGAGTAAGTCTGTAGATAAATCTTCTTTCACATCAGGATGCGCCAAACTCTTTCTCACATGATCTTCAAAAAGATCGAGCAATTCGCGCCCAGAATAAGCTTCTCCTTCAAGTCTGAAACACTTGAAGTCGCCGTTTTCATGGAGAGGAAGGCAACCATGAATCAATAAATTGCCATTGTAGGAAAGATACATTGAACCTTTTTCTAAAAGAAAATCAATATGTTTTTTGAGTTTTTGGGAAGCCTGAAAATTTTTCAGCAGTTTTTTCAGTAAGATTTCTTCCTCGTCTGTTAACTGCTCCGGTTGAACTGGATCAACCGTGGGTGCCTGAAATTCCTGTAAATCATACTGTTTGCCTTTGAGCGTGATACGCTCTTCATCATAATTAATAAAATGCAAGACATCCCGCTCTTCCAGATGAAAATCTGGGCGTCGTGCAATTAATTGACTTTCTAACTTGAACTGTAAGATTGCCGTAGCTTGTTGGAGTTTATTGAGTAAATCGCACTCCTCCTGTGACAGATATTCTCCTTCCGTCAAACGAGGGGCAAAGGCTGTACTGGGCTTATAATATCGCTCCGCATATTCAATCAGCGGACGTAAGTTAATCCCATATGAATCTTCAAGAATATCCAAGTTCCCATAACGCGAGCTAATCCGAATAACATTCATCATCGCAAGCGGTGAACCTGCGATGGCTGCCATCCAGATAATATCATGGTTGCCCCATTGAACATCAACCGAAGGCATACTGATCAGTCGATCGATAATTTTATCCGGAAAAGGGCCACGATCATAAATATCGCCCACCACATGTAAATGGTCAACGGTCAAACGTCTCACACTATCCGCAAGTGCAATAATTAAGTTCGGAAGTTCACCCAGATGTTGAAGCTTTTCAATAATGGAGTCAAAATAAGCACGTTTTTCTGAACTCGACTCAACCTCATGTTTTAATTCCTCCAGAATATAGCGGAATTTTTCTGGAAAAGCTTTACGTACTTTCGACCGTGTATATTTTTTCCCTGCAAAACGGGCGAGTTTCAATAAGGAAATCAGGTTCTCACGGCAATAATATGCAAATGCATCTTGCGAAAGCTGACTTTCTTTGGAAACCAGCTTTTCTTCTGGGTAATAAATTAAAGTTGCAAGCTCTGAAATCTCGGTAGGATCTAGGTCAGGAAAGCATTCGCGGAGCTTTTCTTTAATCGAACCTGAGCCATTACGCAAGACATGATTAAAAGCATCGTATTCCCCATGTATGTCACTCACAAAATGTTCTGTACCTTTAGGAAGTTCACAAATTGCGCTGAGGTTTATGATTTCGGTTAAGACTGCTTCTTTGGATACAAACTGTTCTTTTAGCAGCTTATAGTACTTTTCATCCATGATCTGTTTTCTCCTCTAATTCTTGCTTCGTAATAAAAGCAACATGCCTACATTATAGTATTTTTAACATTTATAGTAAAGCGCTTTCTTCTAAATATGTTTTTTCCATGCAAAAAAGAGCAAAGATCAGACTTTACTCTTTTTTTAATCAGACAATTATAATTTTTGTTTTAAATATTGTCCGGTGTAAGATTGCTCAACCTCAGCAACTTCTTCAGGTGTGCCTGTAGCTAGGATTGTTCCGCCGCCAGCACCGCCTTCTGGTCCAAGATCGATAATATAGTCAGCGGTCTTGATCACATCAAGATTATGTTCAATAACCACGATGGTATTGCCTTGATCCACAAGCCGATCCAAAACTTTAATCAATGTGGCGATATCTTCGCTGTGCAAGCCTGTTGTGGGCTCATCCAAGATATAAAAGCTCTTGCCTGTACTGCGTTTTTGCAATTCGGAAGCAAGCTTCATCCTTTGGGCCTCACCACCAGATAAGGTTGTAGCTGGTTGTCCCAAAGTAACATAGCCTAAGCCGACATCAACGATGGTTTGCAATTTTCTCTCGATTTTGGGAATATGACGGAAGAATTCTAAAGCATCCGACACGCGCATATCAAGAATTTCCGAAATATTTTTTCCTTTGTAATGTACTTCCAAAGTCTCTGAGTTATAGCGTTTGCCATGACAGATTTCACATGGGACATACACATCTGGAAGAAAATGCATTTCTATCTTGATAATCCCGTCACCCGAACAAGCTTCACAACGTCCGCCTTTCACGTTAAATGAAAAACGTCCTTTTTTGTAGCCACGTATTTTGGCTTCATTGGTTTCAGCAAAGAGTCCACGGATATCATCAAATACAGAGGTATAGGTTGCTGGATTTGACCGTGGTGTACGTCCAATCGGCGATTGGTCAATATCAATCAAACGTTCAATTTCTTCATAACCAGTAACTTTTTTATGTTTACCTGGTTTTTCTGAATTATGATTAAGTTTTTGCGCCAAGGTTTTCTTCAGAATCGAATTAACCAAGGTTGATTTACCCGACCCTGAAACACCAGTTACAGCTGTCATAATCCCTAAAGGAAATTGGGCATCGATATTTTGTAAATTGTTTTCTGAAGCCCCAGTGACCTTCACCATACGTTTTTTATCGATTTTACGGCGTTTGGCAGGTACAGGGATGGAACGTTTTCCTGATAAATATTGTCCTGTCAAAGATTTTTTATTTTTCGCTACTTGTTTCGGCGTACCAGCAGCAATGATTTCACCACCTAAATCTCCAGCGCCTGGTCCGACATCAATCAGCCAATCTGCTGCTTTCATCGTATCTTCATCGTGCTCAACCACGATAAGTGTATTTCCTAAATCACGCATTTTTTGGAGGGATTCAATCAAGCGGTCATTGTCTCTTTGATGTAGACCAATTGATGGCTCATCAAGGATATAAAGTACACCTGAAAGGTTAGAACCAATCTGGGTTGCTAAACGAATACGTTGCGATTCTCCACCTGATAAAGTACCTGAAGCCCGTGAAAGTGTCAGATAATCTAGACCCACATTTTTTAAGAAAGATAAGCGATCTTTGATTTCCTTTACAATAGGTTGCGCAATCATTTCATCGTTTGTAGATAAAGTAAGAGTAGCTAAAAACTCTAACTCGTCACCGATAGCTAAGTTAGAAAGTTCTCCGATATGTTTCCCATCAACCTTAACCGAAAGGGCTTGATCGTTCAAACGATAGCCGTGACAAGTCGTACATGTTAACTCCGTCATGTAACCACGAAGGTATTCACGTGTATAATCACTTGAAGTTTCGCGGAAACGACGGTTGATATTATTGATTATACCAGGGAAAACCATGTCTTTATCAGACACATTTCCAAAATCACCGACATAGTAAAAATGAAATTTACGCTCACCAGAACCATTAAGAATAATATCTTTGTGTTCTTCCGGCAAGTCAGCCCATGGTGTATCCATATCAATTCCAAAATCACGGCTAGCACATTCCAACATGGTTGGATAGTAATTTGAAGAGATAGGATTCCAGGCAGCGACAGCACCTTCACGTAAGGTCTTACTGTCGTCAGGAATAACCAAGTCAGGATCGACTTCATTTTTCATCCCTAGACCATCACAGTCTGGACAAGAACCAAAAGGCGCATTAAATGAAAAGAGACGTGGTTCTAACTCGGGAACTGTAAAACCACAGACAGGACAGGCATAAAACTCACTGAAAAGGAGTTCCTCCCCATCCATCTTGTCCACAATAACATAGCCTTCAGCAATACGAAGTGCTGCTTCAACAGAGTCGAACAAACGTGAACGAATACCTTCTTTTACAACGATACGGTCAATAACGACTTCGATATTGTGCTTTTTATTTTTATCAAGCTCTGGTGCTTCTGTTACATCGTAAACTTCACCATCAGCGCGGACACGCACATAGCCCTCTTTTTGCACACGCTCAAAAACTTTAACGTGCTGTCCTTTTTTACCACGCACAATTGGTGCTAAAATCTGTAGGCGTGTTTTTTCAGGCAATTCGAGGATTTGGTCCACAATTTCTTCAACCGATTGTGCTGAAATTTCTCCGTGTCCATTGATACAGAAAGGTTTTCCGACACGCGCAAAAAGTAAACGGAGATAATCGTTAATCTCCGTTACTGTTCCAACAGTAGAGCGTGGATTTTTGCTAGTTGTTTTCTGGTCAATAGAGATAGCTGGCGACAAGCCGTCAATACTGTCCACATCTGGTTTATCCATATTACCTAAAAACTGACGGGCATAAGCAGATAATGATTCGACATAACGTCGTTGTCCTTCAGCATATAAAGTCTCAAAAGCCAGAGAAGACTTCCCTGAACCTGATACACCTGTAACAACGACCAACTTATCACGCGGAATAGTAACATCTATATTTTTTAAATTGTGCTCTCGAGCACCATGTATAACAATTTTATCTTGGGGCATTTATTCTTCCCTTCTCACTTCTATCCCAGATTCACTGAGACTGAATTTCTTATTTTCGATAAAGATACTTCAATTATACTACATTTTAAGGTACAATAGCCTTATCATGAAATCTTATTTTGTCTATGTTTTACGTTGTGCTGACGATACGCTTTATTGTGGCTATACAGACGATGTTACAAAACGACTGGAAACCCATAATTCTGGTAAAGGTGCCAAATATACTAAAGCACGACGTCCTCTTCAACTTCTGACTTCCGTTGAATTTTCAGATAAGAAACGCGCCTTAAAATGCGAATGGTGGTTTAAGCATAAACTCAATCGTTCACAAAAATTAAAATTAATTAAAGAAAGAGCAATCAAAGAAACTTTTGAAAAAGAACTTCTAGCTAAAGAAAAGGGATAAACATCTCTTTTTTCAGTTTAATTATAAAAAGCAAACTCCAGTTTGCTTTTTATAATTTTTCTAGTTTAACAGCTGTACCGTAAGCAGCAACTGAGTCAACATTACCAAATGTCGATGAGTCAAAACGCATAGCGAGAATTGCATTAGCACCTTTATCTCGTGCTTCTTCTGCAAGACGTTCAATAGCACTCTCACGCGTTTCATGCTGGAGTTTCGTATAGCCGGCAATTTCTCCTCCGACAATCGTTTTTAATTGTTGTCCAGTACTTGAGAAGACGTTACGTGAACGAGTGGTTAAACCAAAAACTTCACCATAGACCTCAACCACACGATAGCCTGGTGCATCATTTGTAGTTAAAATTAAGATATCTTTCATTTCTTTACTCCTTTATAAGTTACATTTTGTCCAAGATTTCATGGATAATTTCATGCGAATCCAGAACATTTGTTTGCTTCATTTGTTTCATGAGTTCCACTCTGTTATGGCCATCAAAATTAGCTACTGCTTCAACCATACCAAAAACCAAACTTTCAAAACCACGATTATATGTGGCAGTTTGCCAGCCGTTAATTCCTATTTTTTGCTTGTCTAGTCCTGTAAGAATTTCTAACTCCGTCAGTTCTGATAAACGATAGGTTCCGCTGCTTGCTTCAACCGTAAATTCCTCAGAAAAAGCGCCTGAGACCAAGTTCATGCTGGCAACACCCATACAAGATTGTGTTCTCAGTGTGACCATCACACGTGAAAGTTTTTTGTCCGGTGTCATCGCTAATTGATAACTGTAACGTTCAATCTCATCATCCAACAAGTAAATCAACGTATCCAAAGGATGAATGAAAATATCATACAAACTAAACTGCACTTCGTCGGCATTGTTCGCTAAGTTTTTACTTACTTTGATAAAGTTTTTTTGATTGACCTCTTTTAGTTTGTCGGTCAGTGGGGCAAAACGGCGATTAAAACCGATAACAAAGAGGACATTATTTTCCTCAGCCAAGCGATGAAGTTCTTGGACCTCCTCAAAGTTTTCGGAAATCGGCTTATCCATCATGACATGTGTCCCTGCACTCAAATAACGTTTTGCAAGTTCAAAATGTTGGGCCGTTGCTGCATGAATGACAACCATATCGCAAGTTTCCAACGCGCTTAAATCCGTTGTCGCATATTCAAATTTGTATTTTTTTCGAATCTCTTCAGCTTTTTCCCAGGTTCTCGAATGCAAAATGAAGCGATGTTCGGCCTGCATTTTCGCATAAACGGGCAGATAGGCCTTACCTGCGATATTTGATGTTGCACCAATTATTCCAATAATCATATAATCTCTCTAACTGTCTTTTGAATAAATTACGATGAGCTTGCCTTGAGCAATTTTTAACTCCATCGTCTCACTGATAAAAGCATTACTTGCATAGATGTCCGCAAAGTTATCCTCAGCTTTCAGTGGATATTTTGCGTTTTTAATCTCTAAACTTCTGTTTGTTCCAACCTGAACAATTCCCAAATACGGATAGCCTTCAATCTTGCGAATTGTATGCTGCCCTTGAGTCAAATATGTTACAAAATTTTGATTGTCCTTCAAAGAAATCCTTTCCGGACAGGCAAAATACAGGGGCAGATACACATTGGTCAAATGATGGTCAAGCCTTCCACCAAGGGCGCCAATAATCATAATTTCTGCATCTGGAAAACGAGAAAGTACCTGATCTAAACCAGCTTCTAAATCCGTCTGATCCTTCTCTGCCGGAAGTTTAACAAGTTCATGAGCAGCTTCTGATAGTTTATCGAATTCTTCCTTACTTACAGAGTCAAAATCACCAACCGCTAAGTCCAAGTCTTGATGTTCCTCAAGTAAAAATAAAGCGCCACGGTCAATGCCGACATAATAATCATAGCTTTCTTCAGGTAGGCTGGCTGGCCGTCCTGCGTGAATAAGTACTCTCATCGCTCGTCCCCGCTGCCCGCTATTTTGCCTCTCAACTGACGACTTTCTAGTTTATTTAAGTTGGCTTGAGCGACTTGTTCCAAATCAAGCCCCAGATAGCGCGCACAGGTTGCCACATGCCATAAGACATCGCCTAATTCTTTTCCCAAAGCATTTTTATCATCATCTTTAATAATGCCATCCTGATCACGGATGATTTTTTTTATCTTATCCGCAACTTCTCCTGATTCCCCCGCTAAACCGAGTACCTTATCTAAAAAAGCAAAATTTACCTGCTCAATATCCGCTAGAGGACCATTGACATCAAATTTTATTATTTCCTTTTGATAATCCTTAAGTTCCATAGATAAGGTTCCTCCTTTAATTCTCCCTCTTATTATATCAAAAACTCCACTGAAAAAGGATGTTTCACCCCTTGGTTTTATACAAAAAAGCCCTCAAGTAACTTGAGAACTTTTATTTAAGCTTTAAGGGCGAATACGTCCAAGCATACGTGGGAATGGAATAGCTTCACGGATATGTTGGTTACCTGTAATAAAGGTTACCGCACGTTCCAAGCCAAGTCCAAAACCAGAATGTGGCACAGAACCGAATTTACGTAAGTCAAGGTACCAGCTGTACTCTTCTTCTGAAAGCCCGAATTCTTTTACTTTTTCAACCAAGTAATCATAATCTGTCGCACGTTCTGAACCACCAATGATTTCACCATATCCTTCTGGCGCGATAAGATCGGCACAAATCACAACATCTTCACGTGTTGGATGTGGTTTCATGTAGAAAGCTTTAATCGCTTTAGGGTAGTTGATGATAAATGTTGGCACACCATAGTAGTTAGAAACAAATGTTTCATGTGGTGAACCAAAGTCATCACCCCACTCGATATGATCATAATCATTATTTGCTTCTTCTTTTTGAAGAAGTTCAATCGCATCATCGTAAGTGACACGTTTGAATGGTTCATTGACATATTTTTCCAATAAATCAATGTCACGTTCCAAACTTTCTAAAGCATAACGTTGATTTTCCAAGACTGATTTGATCAAATGTTTGACATAAGCTTCTTGAATATCCAAAGATTCTTCATGAGTTGTGAAGGCCATTTCTGGCTCAATCATCCAGAATTCTGTCAAATGACGGCGCGTTTTTGATTTTTCAGCACGGAAAGTTGGACCAAAGGTAAAGACTTTGCCAAATGCCATCGCACCCGCTTCTGCATAGAGCTGACCAGTTTGTGACAAGTAAGCAGGCTGTCCAAAGTAATCTGTCTCAAAGAGTTCTGTTGTTCCTTCAGGAGCTGAACCTGTCAAGATTGGACTATCAATTTTAACAAAGCCATTGGCATTGTAAAACTCATATGTTGCACGAATAATTTCGTTACGTACAAGCATGATAGCATGTTGCTTGCGGCTACGTAGCCACAAGTGACGGTTATCCATCAAGAAATCTGTACCATGCTCTTTTGGTGTGATAGGATAATCCACAGATCCACCAATGACTTCAAGGTCTGTGACATCAAGCTCGTAACCAAATTTTGAACGTGAATCTTCTTTTACAATCCCTGTTACGATTACTGATGTTTCTTGAGCCAAGTGTTTGATTTCAGTGAACTTTTCTAGTCCTGCTTCTTCACCAAATTTTTCAAACATGTTTGGTTTGAAAACGACAGCTTGGAAATAAGCTGTACCATCACGGAGTTGGAGAAATTGCAATTTTCCTTTTCCTGATTTGTCTGCAACCCAAGCGCCAATTTTAATTTCTTCTCCGACGTGGTCTTTCACATCGATGATTGATACTAAGTCTTTCATAAATAATTCCTTCTCTTTTTTAATATAAATCTTTGTCTATAAATTTCTCTAACCAGATTTCTTTCAAAGTTTTCAAATCTTCTTTAAAAGCTTTTGGTGTCTGTAATTCATCTTTTTTAAGCTCTTCCAACACCAGGAGTTCAAAGTCATCAGACTTCCAATCTTTGTCAATGGCTAGGGGAACACCGATACCTGTTTTTCGTGAAAATTCAAAGCGATTTTTCAAACCAGGTAAATCTGGTGCTATATCAAGATAAAACTTGTTTTTTGAAATATTTTTATAAGCTACAACAGCACCAAGCTTTTCTTGGAGCTTATAAGCTGATTTTGCTTCTTTTTTATCTATCATGCGACTCTTCCATCCAAATCTGAAGACGTTTTACTGCTTCTGTCAAACTCTCAAGGTCAGTGGCATAACTCAACCTCACATGTACGGGTGACCCAAATCCTTCCCCCGTCACCAGAGCCACTCCAGTTTCTTCAAGAATCGCTGTCGCAAAATCCGTAACATTGTCATACCCTTTCAGTGCCATTGCTTTCTCAACTTTAGGAAAGAGATAGAATGCACCATTAGGCTTAATAGCCTCAAAGCCAGGTATTTGATCGATCATAGGATGTATCAAGTTTAGCCTTGATTCAAATGCTGTACGCATTTTTTCGACTGCCGCTTCATCAGAATTAAAAGCTTCAATGGCTGCATATTGAGCAACTGTACTTGGGTTTGAGGTCGTTTGACCTGCAATCTTCGTCATTGCTGCAATAATTTCGCTATCACCAACTGCAAGTCCAATGCGCCAACCGGTCATCGCAAAGGTTTTCGATACACCATTAATGACAATCGTGCGTTGACGAATCTCCTCTGATAAGGATGAAATAGCTGTAAACTCGCTTTTATTATAAACCAATCGGTGATAAATATCGTCTGCTAAGATTAACAAATCATTAGCAACAGCCCAATTTCCCAAGGCCAGTAATTCTTCTTTTGAATAAATCATTCCTGTTGGATTGGATGGACTATTTAATAAAAGCACCTTCGTCTTTTCGGTTTTTACTGCCTCAAGTTGTTCAACTGTGATTTTAAAGTCATTTTCTTGCAAAGTCGAAACGACAACAGGTTGACCTCCTGACATTTTGACTTGATCCACATAGCTCACCCAATACGGGGCTGGGATGATGACTTCATCTCCTTTATCTAAAACACTTTGGAAGAAGGCATAAAGCGCAAATTTAGCACCCGTGGTAACTAAAATTTCCTTATCTTCAATGGCGTAACCATAATATTTATCCCAATAATTACGCACAGCACTTTTCAACTCAGGTAAGCCAGAAGCTTGGGTATAGAAACTTGCCTTGCCTGAATGAATAGAATCAATGGCTGCTTCCCCGATGAGTTCTGGGGTAGAAAAGTCTGGCTGTCCCAAAGTTAAATCAATAATGTTTTTTCCTTGGCTTGCGAGATCTTTGGCACGCTTTGCAGCAGCGAGAGTCACAGACTCTTCGATGTTTGAAACAAAATCAGATAATTTTTTCATAAATTACATCAGCTCCTTACCCGTCTTGAAATCATAAAGTTTAAAACCTTCACGACTATTTACCTGCCATACGGGCTGATTTTTATACAGGGCCAAGACGATAGATGTCGTATTATCTGCTTGAAGCGTTTCGGGCTTAACACCTGTTGCCATGTCAATAACTGTTAAATTTCCCCCTTTTTCCGGAATTAAAACACCTATCTCCTTGCCTTTTTCAGTTTTGCCAAGTAAAGAATAATCTGTGCTATCTGTAGTTGCAATGTCAAAAGCTGTTGGAGTTTTCAGCTCCGTTTTATCCTTTGCTATAGCAATTGCAGCGCTTCTTGCTGTATTGTAAGGGCTGACTGCTCTCCAGATAAAGAGGCTTATCGCAATAAAACCTGCCAGAATTACCGTTAAAACACCGATAATAATCTGTGTGTGCAGAGTCATTCGTCTTCTTCTCATAGCCTACCTTTCTGTCCTTTAGATAATCTATTTAATTATAGCAAAAAAGCAACGAAATTGCTTCTCTACAAAGGTCTTCTACCAGAAAAAGTTAAATCCATAATTTTCCGTAATCTTGTCATTGAAGAAATTCGGTGTCTTTTCTTAACTTCTTCTTGGACTTATCTGTATCGGGTATCACTTCACATCAAGAATTCAATAATTTTTTCTACTAATTCACTATTTTCAAGTGTTTTAAGCGGCGCAGTTTGCGCAAGATTTTTACGCATTCTTTTCGCATAAGATTTTCCTGCTAATCGATTGTCAAGAATCACAACTTTGGAATACTGATTATGGCGACGATTGACGCGTCCAAGAGCTTGCTGCAACTTCAAAGTTGCCATAGGGACATTAAAATCGTAAAAAGGATTATTAAAACGTTTTGCATACTTTTTCGTTAAAATATCATCTGGCGTAGCAAAGGGTAGCCGGGGAATCATCAAAACAAGATGATCTTGCTTCTCAAAATCCACACCCTCCCAGAAGGAAGATAAGCCCAGAAGAATCTGCCCTTCTCCTTTATCAAATTTTTTCTTGATTTGTGCAGCAGTCCCATTAATATCTTGAGCCAATACATCCCAACCTTCAGCGGACAGTTGTTCTGCTACAAAAGTTAAGGACACTTTTGCCGTAAAGAGAACAACAACTTGGCAGCCTAGCTCAGCAACCTCGGAAACTTTATCCGCAACATAATGTGCATAAGCCATAACACCTGTATTTTTGATATGCGGCCCATCAGACACGATAAATATTTCTTGGTTATCGGCGGGATGGCTGTCAAATTTGAAGAAACGATAGTCCTTAAAGCCCAAAAGTTCTGGGAAAATAGGTTTGTCTTCTGTCAGAGATAAGGTTGCCCCCAGCATATATATTTTAGTTCCTGAAGGTACCAGTTTTTCAAAATTATAAAAATCCGTACTTGAAGCGTGAACCCTATCTCCCTCGCGCCAAATAAAGTTCTGCTCTGGATGTTCAAAAATTTCAGCCAGTTCTTTTAAACCAAGCTCTCTCGCATCAAGAGCGATTTTCTCACTGTCCAACTTTTTATTTTTGAGCTGAAATGTCAAACTTTCCACAAGGCGTTTATTTAAATGCGAATTTTCTATATCGACGGTTTCCAATTGCTCCGAGATTTTAACTGTTTTCTGATTGGCTCTTTCCAGTGTTGTGAAGAGTTGCTGTGCTTCATCCACAACCAAAATACGTTCCTGTAAGAAAGTCTCAGGATAATCTGCAAGACGTTCAATTAGGTAAGCATGATTGACGACTTTGACTTGCGAAATTTCAGCTCGGCGTTGTGCTTTCAGCCAGAAGTCCTGTTCATAATGCAGTTGTTTATTGTTAACATAGCCATCATGCGCAATCTGAGCAAAGTACTCCTCATTGGTCATCACTTTGGAGAGCTCGTCTAGCTCCCCTGTAAGCGTCTCCGTCAACCAAACCAAGATTTTCATCTTAAAAATTTCGAAGTTTTTTCCTTCAGTATTTGCCAGCAAAAGCCGTGAAAATTTTTCTAAAGAAATATAATTCTTCGTTCCTAAAAGCTTAGAGAAATTCACACCAAATTTTTCTTTAAGAATAGGTGCTACACCATGAATCATCTGATTTTGTAGAACTTTAGTCGGCGTTGATACAACAATTTCCCGTCCTTCTGCAAGCAAAGGTAAAAGATAAGCATATGTCTTCCCGATGCCAGTGGGGGCTTCAATGAAAGAAGGGCGACTTTGTGTAAGTTCTTCTTTTATTTTTTCGGCAATCTTTTCTTGATTTTTCCGGACTTTAAGACCCAAACGAGAGATATTTTTAGCAAAAGAATTGGCAAGGGGCTGTCTGTTTTCTTTAACTTTTTCTCTACGGGTAGCAATATTATGAACTACATAAAGATGTTCAACGTTGAGTGATGTATAAGGCAGCTGCTCCTTCAAGAATTCTTTCGTCTCATAGAGTAAGCTGTCCGAATGGTGAATAATCTCCTCTAACACAGCACGTGGAAGTTCCCTAATCTTGTCTTGCATTTTAAGCAACAACTCCGCTGTAGCCAAAGCATCGGATAAGGCCGCATGAGGCTGATCGTGTCGTAAGTCCAGTCGCTCACTCAGAGCTTCCATCCCATATTTTTCAAAGGTAGGAAAAACAACTCGCGCCAGCTCAACTGTATCTACACGCGGTAATTCCAAATCCAAGCCTAAAGGAAAAAGACTTTTCATTAATAAGGAGTAATCAAAGCGCGCATTGTGTGCCACAAAAATGGTGCCTTCCAATTTTTGGCGCACTTCTTCTGCAACTTCCGAAAAGTCTGGCGCTTTTGACAAGCGACGATCAGACAAACCTGTAAGGCTCGCAATTCTCGGCAAAAGTGACTCATGTGGATTGACATCTGTCGTATAAGTGTCTACCACTTCTCCACCCTCGACTAGCGCAATACCAATTTGGATAATTTTATTCTGCGAGCTGTGCGCATCGGTGGCTTCTAAATCCACCACAGCATATCGAGTCATTTTTTTACCTTTCAACTTCTATTTATTTTTATAAGGCTTTGCTTTGCTCGGCCATTTAAAAATAGATCTTTATAATTATATCAAATTAGACGCAATGACACAGCACACAGGTGTTCTTCTCAACATACAGCAACCTTTACCTGCCACTTTGATTCACCAAAAAGGTGATTTTACAGTAAGAAGGCCGTAAAAATCTCAAAAAATACACTTGCATATGCCCTTGCCTTGTCCTCTTCTGTTCGGTTAAGCCCCTCCTGCGCTAAAGCCAGACCCCCAAAAATAGTTTTTCTTTTACAAATGCTACAAATTAGAGTAAAATTAGAGTATAGTAAAAAAAAGAAAAGGAGTCCCACTATGCTCGATAATTACAAAAAAATCCTCGTTGGTCTTGACGGTTCTGTAGAATCAACTAAGGCCTTTGATAAAGCTGTTGCCACTGCTCTTCGTAACGATGCCGAATTGGTCATCGCTAACGTCATTGACTTGCGTGCATTTCAGTCTATCTCTGCTTATGATTCTGTTGTAGCGGATGATACACATAAAGGTGCCGAAAACCTCATTAATGACTTTGCAACTGAAGCGAAAAACGCTGGTGTAAAAACAGTAACTACTCGTGTCGAATTCGGCTCACCAAAAGTTATGTTGGGACAAACACTTCCAAAAGAAGAAAACATTGACCTTATCGTGCTTGGTGCAACTGGTTTGAGTTACATTGAACGTATCTTTATTGGTTCTGTTGCAGACTATATCATTAAAAATGCGCCATGTGATACTCTTGTCGTCCGTAAATAATTGTTATATTTCGCCCTCTCGTTGAGAGGGTTTTTATTAAGAAAAAGCACCGCAAAAACTGCGGTGCTTTTATTTTTCAATCTTTGTACGAAGTTTTTCAAGGATCAACTTGTTTATCCCTTTAGGATTTTGAGCCTTCAGCATAGCGTAGGCATAGCTGAAACTAAAAGGTTTGAGCGCATAAGCGATATAACGCGCTTGCCAATCGCTTGGGTTCCATTTTTTCTTGGCTTGATAAAGCCCCTTGAAGCCATATACACCATTCATATTTTCATAAATAAACTGGAAGAGCTGTGTTGTCACTTTGCTGCTATCCTCGTCATCTTTGATATTTGCCAAAGGGCAGAGACCGAGATTACCCCAAGTCACTCCCTCCTCGCGCATTGTTTCAAAGGCTTGGAGAAGACACACTTCCATAGAGCCATTAGGCACTTGCACGCGGCGGCGCGTCACATCAGCCATATAACCACTTTCCTCGCCTTCAGCATACGGAACAAAAATTACAAAAGCCAACATTTTTCCGGATGCATCACGACTGTAAAAATAACGGCGCCCAAGAGGATTTTCTAAAGCCAAGCCTCCCAGCATAAAGCCAAGCTCAGGGCCTTTAGAGCCAAACCATTCGTCTGATATTTCTTGAAGTTCATTTTCAATTTTTATATCTCGTTTTTCATTTGGCTTGTATTCTTCAACAGTAATACCTAAGCGGCGCGCATGATTGATATTGGCACGAACCTTTGCTGTTTTCTTGCCCTTAAGGCTAAAGTCCTCTAAGCGCAAACAAGCATCTTCACCAATCTTAATCATCGAAAATCCATAAGATTCATAGGCAGGGCGCATCGTTTCTGTAATGTCCATAAACAAGATTTTCCATCCATTACGACGTGAAAAATGAACCAGTTCTCCCATAAAACGAGCGGCATCTTTAGGGTCACAAACGATATCCCCACAACCTACGAGAACGTTGTTTACAACGGTATAGGCAAGCATCCCTTCAACAGTAACACTGAAAAAATAAGATTTTTGACCATCAATGGTCATATAAGCCATCGGATTTTGACCATATTTTTCAACAAGTGCGATGGCTTTCTCTTTTTCACGACCACTTAAGATTGGGTAATAAACCAATGGTTTCAATATATAATAGAGTGCTAACATCACACAAATCCAAGTAATGATGATTAGCCCAACCATATAAAAGCCATGTACATGAGAATTGAAATGCGCTTGCCGGATATCCATTGTAAAAAGAAAATGCAAGGATTGCTTAAAGATAGAATATACATCTGGATTTCCTAAATAATCGCGCTTCAAAAAGCTTAAACTCAATAAGGTATTAAAGAAAGCCAAGACCAGTGGGATGAAACCGAGAAACACTGCCTTTTTTGCATAATTACGGTCCATTGTTCGACTAAAATCACGATAAGTCAACCCGAGAATAACCAGAATGATAAGTGAAAGAAGTGAGCCAATACTGAAAAACCTCTGAGTAGAAATAAAGTTCAACCGTAAAATGACAAATTGAACGACAATAGTAATAATCCAAGCTGACCTTACCCGTCGGTAGAGATTGAGAGAGACCAAAAGCCCCAAAAGTCCTAAAGCAAAACCTAAAATATAATGCGGCATGAAGCTATAGGAAGGAAAATACTCTCTCAAAACAGGTGATCGATGCAAATAGAAAGCCAAAATTGCTCCAATATCAATCACTACGGACAAGAAGATTGCTAAATTTTGTGCAAAAATACGTAATCTATACATGAATAACTGTTCCTTTATGATAACTTGCGATGGTTAAACGATCACAGCATGTCTTTTTTGCGTAACGCCCAAACGACAATGCCACAAAATATAAGCGTTAACCCTAATATGGCCCACATGACCCAACTGATTTCCTGACCAGGTATGGGGACATTCATCCCATAAAAACCGACAACAACACCTGGAATACCCAAGACAAAGGTTGCGGATGTCATGATTTTCATGACAATATTCAAATTGTTAGACACAATATTTGAGAACAAGTCGCGCAGGTTTTGGAGCAATTTCAGTTGAATACGTGTTTCCGTGTAGGCCTGATCCGTTTCAATATAAATATCGTAAATCTTATCAGCAAAACCATCTTCATCTTCTTCACGCAGATAATCAATAAATTTCTTCAACACTTCGAGATTATTATTCAAAGCATCTTCAAAATAAATAAGGCTAGCTTGAATACCAATCATATCAACAATTTGATCATTTTTGGTTGAGTTTTTGATTCCTACCTCAAGACGACGACGACGGAGACGAAATTCTCGTAGATAATCATGGAAGTCATGTGTCATTTGATACATAACCTGATAAATAATTTCATGCTTATAGCGTGTAGAGCTGTATTCTCTACCGAATATATGTTCTCCCTTAATGTCATGATTTAAAGCTAAAATGACAGCTTCATTTTTTGTCCAAATCAAAGAGTAAGGAAATGTGCCTACCTCGCCATAACTTGATGAGGCTGGATATTGTAAAAGTATAAGATTATTATCGATATCATCCGTTTCAAAACGGGCGTTTTCATAATCATCGAGAATGCCGCTAAGGTAGTCAAAAGGCAGTTGAAAGTACTCCGAGACACTACCAATTTCTTCACGTGTCGGATTAAGTACGTATGTAAAATTCCTCATCTCTGCCGTAGAGACTAGCCGATGTTCAGCTGACAATTCATAGTTTTTAATCATAGTTATATTTTAACAGAAAATCTCTTAAATAAACGTCTCAAACGCTGTTTTCTCCCATGATTTTCACCTTACTTTTTTGAAAGCATTTTCCAAGCCAATCAAGCGGTAAAAAATATGATTTATGTTACAATGAGCTTAAAGTTAAGAATATTTTGATATAAAATTTAATTTTAAGGAGGATTTCATATGTCGACAATGGTTTTCGTCAACTTTCCTGTCTCAGATATTCAGGTTTCCACAGCTTTTTATGAAAAGCTTGGTTTCAAAAAGAACCCTGATTTTTCAGACGATTTGGTAAGCTGTATGGTTTGGGATGAAAATTTCTATATCATGTTACTTTCGCATGAGCGTTACCAAACATTTATTGGTGATAAAACAATCGCTGATACACACAAAGTAAGTGGCGCTCTTGCTGCCTTTACTCTTCCAAGTGCAGATGCTGTCAAAGCATTCGGCAAACTTGCCAGTCAATATGGCGGACAATCCCTTCATTTAGAAAATGGCATTCCTGAGGACGTTATGTATGGCCTTGAAGTTCAAGATCCAGATGGTAACTGCTTAGAGCCTGTATGGATGGCCATGTGAGTCAATCCCTTTCCTACAAAAAAGACAGGACGCAAATCCTGTCTTTTTTAATTCAAACGACTTAAATAATCATCCGTTGCTTTAAAGAAAACAACTTTATTATCCATGCGAACGCTGCCTAACTCGTTTGCTTGCGCATCATTTGCCCAAAAGTAAAGATAACTTTCCTTGCCTGAGGCATCTACTGGATTAGGCAGTTCTGTAGATGCTTCGCTGATGAGTGACTTTTCGTTCAAGTCATGATTCGTTTTACTGATAAGATTGTAACCATTGGTTTGAATATAAGCTTCTGCTTCCGCTGTCTTAGCTACAATTAAGTTCTTATAGGTGCTTTGAGGTGGAACGAGATGATAGAGAGAAGAGATAGACTGTTCACTACTGCTTGTTGAAGTTGAAGAGGGTGTTGTTTTCACTTCAGAGGAACTACTGGAGGTAGTACTCTCTTTGGTGGATGTTGAGGAACTAGAACTTTCCTTTGCCATCGGTGTAGCAGGTGATTGAGTAATATTAGATATCCCTAAGGCTACTATTGCTCCAAGTAAGAACGAAAACATCCCTACAATAATATACTTTTTCATCTGATTTTTTCTCCTTTATTCTCTTACTTTCTATTATACACAGTTTTTTCGTTCCTCTCGCTTCATCTGCTCTAAAATCTAAGATAATCTGTTCTTAGCTAAAATTTTGAAAGTGTTGCATCTGTTTCTCTCCTATTTTTTGGTATAATTACTCTAGTTAAGAAAGCTCTCAACATACACTAAAACCTTTGAGAAGCACTCTTTCACTGCTTATATACTTATCACAAGGAGACAAAATGTGAATTACAGCCATATCAAAATAGGGCAAAGAACAATCAAAACTGCAATTTGTGCAACATTAGCCATTATTATTGCACAGTTTTTCCACTTAGAATCTGCGACCAGCGCAGGCATCATTGCCATTCTTTCCATTACGAACACACAGAAAAGCACCTTACGATTAGGATTTCTGCGTGTTCTAGGGCTTATCATCGCCACCTTACTCGCCTTTATCGTTTTAAATTTATTTAATTTTACACCTTTATCTTTTGGTATCTTTTTATTATTATTTATTCCTATCTCTGTTGCCACAAATACGAGCGAAGGCATTGTCGTAAACTCTGTGCTTTTTTCCCATTACCTTTTGGCTCAAGAAATAACTTTTCCTCTCGTAGGCAATGAGTTTTCATTAATGTTCATTGGAGTAGGTTTAGCACTTTTGGCAAACATATATATGCCAAGCAATGAAAGATTATTAGAAAATAATCTTAATATTTTAGAAAAAGAATTCAAAAATATTTCAGCACATCTCGTCATTTGTTTGAATCAAAAGCAAGATCTCCAGGATCTCGTGGCGCAGTGTGAGAACCTGCTGGAACTCATTGATGCCAGCAGTAAAGTCGCCACTGAAAAATCAGAGAATAACCTTTTAAGAAATAATACATTTTATCAACGCTATTTTGACATGCGCCATATCCAAATTACACTTCTCAAAGATATTATTATGAAATTAGAAGAAATAGATGTGGAAAGTACGCATATCGCCGAAATTTCCAATATTTTTGAAACTTTGTCACTTACCTATGCTGCCCATAATGACGGCAGCGAGCTCTTAAAGAAAATAGAAAATGCCTATTCTCATTACCGTCAGATGGACTTGCCACAAACACGTGAAGAGTTTGAGAATCGCGCAGGTCTCTTCCAAGTGCTTCAGTTGCTTGAACTATTGATTCAAGAAAAAAATACTTTTGCATTAAGTCAGACCAACAATGCTTCATAAAAAAGACATGATAAAAACCTTGCTGGCTCATAAGAGCAACAAGGTTTTTTATATCTGTGTTATCACAAGTTGCGCGCCGACATGATCCTCTAAGATCATGCTCGTCCCTCTCGCTTCGTAAGTCCACTCCGTTGCCAACAGTCGTTCCAAAACTGCTTCATAATACGCTCTTCCAACTTCAATCTCCCAAGCTAAAATGCCGTTTTTTTGAAGGTTTCGTTTTTTCAAGCTTGTCCCTTCCCAGAGATTTGTCGCAAAGTGATGATGGTAATGATTTTGCGAGTAAAAATGAGCAGTATTACCCACTCGTGCGACTAGATCCGTCCGAAGTATATCCATAAAGAGTGTATCAGCCTGTGCAAGAGAACTTCCCGTGAAATGGAGATGACCAATACTCATTTTTGGCGGATAACGAAATGCTCCTACCTTTTTTGTTGCTAAAACAGCTTCAAGATCAACAGCAAAGGTCCCCATTTCAACTTGTCCTTCATTCCATTTCCAAGTTTTCGGGTCGCGGTCATGATAGAGCTCAATTCCATTTCCTTCAGGATCACTAAGATAAAAAGATTCACTGACGAGATGGTCTCCCGCTCCTAATGGATAGTTTGCCTTCATGAGTCGTGAAATAAGTCCAGCTTTTGAGGCACGATCGGGAAAAAGAAGAGCGTAATGAAAAAGGCCGGTCGTTTTTTCTGTACTTGCATTTCCACCAAACTCGAGTTTTAAAAAAGGAATTTCTTTTTCTCTAAACGCATAGGCAAGTGTATGCTCTGTTTCCTCAGAAAGATAAAAACCTAGTAACTCCTCATAAAAATGACGCATGACTTGTCGATTGGAAGCTTTCAAAGTAATTTTTTTAATATTAAAGGGTTGAGTGTCCATACTTATTCTCGTTTCTTTTGAATTTTACTTCATTCTTTATATGTTGTTAGTATATCACTTAAAATTCAGAAAGCAAAAGACTTTGTTTACAAACGTAAACAAAGTCTTTTGTGACTATAAAATTATTGTGAGTCTTCTTTTGTTACAGGAAAGCCTTTGGTCCCAAAGTGTGTAGCAATGGCTCCACCGCCATGTTTTTGATAGCTTACAGTAGAAAAACCCGCCTCGCTAAACAATAAAGCCAAAGCTTTCGCATCAGGAAAATTCTCCGCAGATTTTTGAAGCCATTGGTATTCCTTCAAAGACTTGGCAAAGACTTTTCCCAGAAAAGGCATCACTTTTTTAAAATAAAGTTCAAATGCTTGCTTGTAAATAGGCAAAGTCGGATGAGAAGTTTCAATACACACCACTTTTCCGCCAGTTTTTAAGACACGGAAAATTTCTCGTAGCACTGTGAGATAATCAGGCGTGTTTCTCAAGCCGTAACCAATCGTAACAGCATCAAACATGTCATTTTCAAAAGGAATGGCCATGGCATTTCCTTGAATAAATTCAATGTTTTCATTGCCTTTTTTGTCAAGTTTATCTTGGGCCACTTTCAGCATATTTTCAGAAAAGTCTAAGCCCACGACCTTACCCTTTTGCCCCACAGCTTTTGAAAGGTCAAAAGTCCAATCCCCAGTACCACAACACAAATCCAAAATGGTCATGTCAGATAAATCCCCCATTTTTTTCATGGTTTTATCCCGCCATAAGTCATGCTGCTTGAAACTAATGATTGCATTCATTTTGTCATAATCAGTGGATATATTATTAAATATTTCGTGTACACGTTCTTCGTTTACCTTATTCATGTACTCATTATAGCATAAGCTAACCTTTACACCCTTGCTTCTTGTCTCTCAATTTCCAAACTAAAAAACACTCTTTCGATGTTTAAAAATTAAACATCGAAAGAGTGTTTCATTAAGCATTAGTTGCTCTCTAAACCTTATTTTTTAAGGTTGTAGAATGCGTTAAGACCTTTGTAAACGGCAACTTCACCCAATTGGTCTTCGATACGAAGCAATTGGTTGTATTTAGCCATACGGTCTGTACGTGAAAGTGAACCAGTTTTGATTTGGCATGACCTATATGATAAATCCTTGTATAGTGCTGTTCTTATGTTTAAATGAAGTATAGCATATGGATTTGAAATTGTCTAGTATGTATAACCAAAACCATTAAAAAAAATGGTTCTATTTAGCAATACCCATTTAAATAGTAGAAAGTACAAAAAATAGACCAAATTATTACTCAGTCTATTTAATTTAGTTATCCTGTTGAGCTTCTTCTAGATTAAGAAATCCATTACCGTAAAGTGGGAATATCTGTTTACTTATTTGTTTTTGTTCAACGTTACTAAGTCCAGACTGTTTTAAGAACTTATCTTTTGTCTCATTCCAACTTCTTTCCATCTTACTCTGTACAACTTTACTAATACTTTCCATTGGAGTTTCATAATCATATAAAAGAACAATACGCTCATCACTATTTAAAAGCCATGTAGCTATTTTTCCCCAATATATTTTATCAGTTTCTCCAAGGGAAACTCCAAATAAGAAAATGACCTGACTATACCTGATAACTTCCAATGCCTCTTCTAAATCAGTGCTATTTACATGGTCAGTTAAATTTTTATTTTTGACAAAGAACTCTGGAAAATTATTATCAAAAATTTCTGATTTGAATTGAGTTTCATCATTGACACCTAATACCATAGAATTATTTAACGTACCATGAACATGAATAGGCTGGTTAATTCTTAATTGCATATAGTTTGAGTTTGATAATTTTCTTGAATACCCATTATCATGAAGAAGCATTTCCATAGTCTCTGTATAATTAAAAGTTATAAATTGGATTGGAGCTATACTATAAAAGTGGACAGAAAATTGTGTCTTAATAGACAGATTATAACACACAATTTTCTGTCCACTTTTATAGTATAGCTCCATGATAGGCTTTATCATTACTGTACTTTGCAATTTGATTCTTTATCATATTATCTACTTGTGTCCAATTAAAAGCGGTAGACCCACCTTTACCTGCATCTGGATTGTAAATATTAGTATTTCCATTATAACGCTCACATATAAAATGAGTGTTACCTTTTGCCTGACCACGAACTGGTTTATATTTTACTGAATCAAAAAAAGTATTCAAAGATTTTTCGACTGATATTCTAACTTTCGTTCCCATTTTTAAATTTTTAGATAACGATCGTAAAGATTTTTTACTAACTAAATAGGGATACTCTTCTACAATTTTCTCTACAGTCAAATATTCTATGTTTTGACCAACCTTTAATTCAAACATTTAAACTTCTCCTATTCCTCAACTATCTCTTAAAGTAAAAATCCATTAACGTACCTGTTCATTCCCATAAATAAATATATAATCTATAATATATTTATAGATAATGAACAAGTACATTAATAAACAATATAGTAGCTTGTACCTTAATAATATATTTTATCTTAAATTAATAAAAAAAACAGTTCTATCTATAACAACTATAATTTGGTTTAATTCCTCAATTAAAATAAACTTGTTAACAAAAATTTGAAATAATTGAGATTGTACCTATAGTATTAAGTTGTACTCCATTGTGACAATAAAAAAAAAACTTCAATGTGATGTTGCGGATATTACAGCTTGCTGGAATATCTAGCAACTCACTTAGAAATATCTAGACAGTAGCGTAGCGGATGTCGGATATTTCTAGAAGAAGATAGATCTTGAAGAAATTATTATTTTCCTGTTTATTAATAAATATCTTAATTATAGAAAGGACAGTTTAATTTAGTAGAAAGAGGGCTGTTGCCTATGAGTATAGGTGTTTCCCTATCAAACTAGAAAGACTAGATTTTTGAGTGTTTCAGATAGTTTAACTTTGCTAATTTCATTTGCAAGTTTCGTCGTTACGTTGCTCAATCTCATTATTGTAATTGTAAAGAGCATAAAAAAATAGAACCGCTAACTTTTGGCAGAGTCTTTTGGCAGAGTGCGGTTCTACTTTTAGATAAGTAACTTGTCAACCGTCTTAAACGGTCTCTATGAAGTTTGTTAGTAGCAAGCTCTTTTTTCTTTACTTATATAATGTCACGTCACGTTACGTTACCTTATGTCAATATAGATGATTAATATTGTTCTGTATGCAAGTCATATTTGATTATGGAATTATAGTGCATTACCATTTTCTAGTAGCTTCCTTAATTTTATCTTTTCTTCATTTGATAATTCAATATCGGAAAATTGAGGCTTAATAAAACTGAGTAGTTGATTTTCAAATACGGAAAATTTATCATAATATTTTGATAAAAGTCCACTTCTTATAACTCCCTTATACTCTGCAAAATCACAGACAGAATTATACATCATATACACTGATCTTAATAAACCAATATAAATATATAAATTATATTCTGAGGAAATTTTTCCATTAAAAGAAAATTCATCAATATTTTTATCTACACGTTGAGAATGAACCCAATTAGAAGGTTCATCATAACAAAAATAATAATCTTCATTAATAGAAAATTCATCTGATAGGTCTTTAAAAGATTTACCACTTGCTAATTCGAACCATAATTTGCTGTTGTTCATTTTCGATTGTTGTTTGATATTTTTTTAATTATTTTTCTGGTCGTCTCTCTCTTTCAACAATATCTTTTTCCCATGACTCTAGTAAATTACTGAAAGAATTATCAGCGGAAATTAACTTAGACCACTTAAATGATGTTTCGTAGCGTTCCTTGACAACATAAAACAAAATAAACTTTTCTTTTTCATCGGAATTTAGCATTGACTGATAAGCAATAAACATTTCAAAAAAAGTTCGTTGCAATGGATATACCCCATCATAAATATTATTATTCATTAAATAAAACATTGTGTTAAGACGTTCATTCATATTACTCAATAAAATCAGAAGAAGGGAGTCAGGAGCTTCTTCTTTTTTTGTTGTTGAAAATCGCCTTATTCTTCTTTTAGTTAATTCAGATAGCTTGGTATAATCAAAAATATTTCTCTACATGTTTATATATTCTCCCATTCCTTGTTTTGAATTTAATCTTTATCATCTAAATTCATTTTTTTTATTTTGTAAACTGTAGGTCGTGAAAGGCCATTCTCTTTTGCAATTTCCGCAACTGGAACTTCTGCTTTTAGCATATCCACTATATGAAGGATCATTTTATAAAATTCGAGTTTTAAATCTACGCTTCTGCGTTGCGATACTAATTCCAGTTTTTCGCTCAATCATTTTGTAAGTCATACCTTGTTTCTTTAGTTCAAAAGCAAAATCAATTTGTTCTTCAGTAAACTTTTGAGGCCGTCCTTCTTTGAATGCTGGATCATTGTCCTTGGCATATTTTTTTCCCTCACCCGTACGATTGACAATCATATCTCTCTCAAATTGAGCAAATGCACTAAATATAGTAAAAATAAGTTGCCCTGTTGGAGTGTTATCAATGATGCCCATATTTAGGATATGCACTTTTATATCATTCTGGAACAGATACTGAATGATTTCTAACGCTTCTCGAGTATTTCTTGCAAATCGGTCCAACTTTGTCACAATAAGCATATCGTCTTTTTGAAGTTGATTGAGGAGCTTTTGAAATTCTGGTCTCTCTGTTGTTGTCCCAGTAAATTTTTTCTGCCCCTGCAGCTTTTAAATTTTCAATTTGACTTTCTAGTTTTTGATCAGTTGTACTCACTCGAGCGTATCCAAATTTCATAATTTCTCCCCTACTTATAATCCTTAGTTATGAGCAATTGAAAACTCTGTATTTATTGTATACACAAAAAGAGCTCAAAACTGTTAAGTTATGAGCTCTTTTTGTTATAACTAGTTTCCATTTAAAACTTACTCATGACTCCATAGTTAATTCTACACTTTTCAAAACCAATTATAAGTAGACTTAAAATTTACTTTTCTTATAAAAAGTAGTACCCGATAAATCATAATTTTTTGTTTTTACAAAGCATATTTAAGGAATTAAAAAATATCTATGTTCTGAATATTATTAGTAATAATAATTCAACGTTAACTTAACCTTTTCCTAATTGTTATCAAAAACACAAAGTAGTATAATATATTTGTTTAAGTAAAAGTGTTTGAATATTTTAGAATAAGGAGAAAAAATATGGAAAACAACAATTACACAGTCCTTTCAGATGAAGAACTACAAAAAATTGATGGCGGTGGGAGAGAAACTCTCGCTCAAGGCATCAAACGTGTATATGACTCAATATGGCCAAACGATACGGCTTGGTATACTGGGAAAAATAATAAAACAAATATTCCTCCATACAGTCCTTACGGTCATTAAAATAATTAAAATAATTAAATTTTACTTTACTAATAGGAGAAACAGTTGTTTAATAAATCAAAAAAATATACCGTTAAAGAATTAGAGCAGGAAGTTTTAATTGAACTAAAAAGTATTATTGAAAATTCTGAAACTACTAATTTTGAAAAAGAAAAAGTTTCCATTGCAATTGATTTAATTGAAAATGGAACCCCTCTAGCAAATGTGCTTAGACGTCTCCAAATTACCTTCGTTGGAAAAACACAAAGTCCATCTTTAAAATCATTTAATAAAAAGATCACTCAGTATCTGAGAGATAGTCAAATATTAGGGACTGCTTTTATGGGCTCTGCGACATCACTATAATAATCTGTATATAAAAATTTATTAGTTACTTTATATTTGACTTATGACAAATAGAAGTTGATAAGCTATGAATAAAAAAGAAATAATGACTGAACTTGATTATTTGATTCAACAACCACAAATAAGTGATGATGAATTAACAATCTTGAAAGAATTAAAGGCTAAGTATCAAAATAATGATAACCTCTCACAAATCGCTCATGGAATTAAGTCTTCTTTAACTCCTTTGGCAATACAAGGTAAGTTATCTCAGGAAAGCGTTTCTTTATTTAAAAACCTTGCTCAAAATAATTTTTGGAATAAAGGAGCCAGAGTTAGCCCATTTTCTATGTAAATCTTTTGGTCCAAAAAGTATATAAAAGATGAGAATGTATTTCTCGTCTTTTATATTGTCCACGATTTATCTCAAAACCTTAGTGAAACAAAAAACAGGAAGAAATTATGCGTTTTAAAAAGAAATATTATACTTCACAAATAGATGAAAGAGATTGTGGGTGTGCTGCCCTTTCCATGGTTTTAAAAGCTTATGGTACAGAACAATCTCTTGCTTCATTACGTTTACTTGCTGGTACAACGATAGAAGGTACCTCTGCTCTAGGTATTAAAAAAGCCGCAGAACATTTGAAATTCAGCGTTCAAGCCTTTCGTGCAGATTCAACTCTATTTGATACAAAAAAACTTCCTTGTCCATTTATCATTCATGTGGTTAAAGAAAAGAAATATCCTCACTACTATGTGGTTAAATATTCCAATAAAAAACACATCATTATTGCAGACCCAGATCCCACGGTTAAAATTCGAAAAATGACGTGGGACCAATTTTATTCTGAATGGACAGGAGTAACTTTATTTATTGCTCCTCAACCTTCTTATAAACCAGTGAAAGAAAAATCCGAGTCTTTGTTTTCTTTTATCCCCCTCATCGCAAAGCAAAAGCTGCTTGTTTGTCAGATTATTATTGCTTCTCTTTTAGTCACTTTAATTAATATTATTGGCTCTTATTATCTTCAGAATATTATTGACGAATATGTGCCTAATGCTTTAATGAAAACTTTAGGCATTGTTTCGCTTGGATTAATGGCAACATATTTCATCCAGCAAATTCTTAATTTTGCTCAAACTTTCTTACTTACAATACTTGGACAACGTTTAGCCATTGATGTTATCCTTTCCTATATCCGTCATATTTTTCAACTTCCTATGTCTTTCTTTTCTACACGAAGAACGGGAGAAATTACCAGTCGTTTCTCTGACGCCAATTCAATTATTGATGCCCTTGCTTCTGCCATCTTATCCCTTTTCTTAGATGTCACGATTGTCATTCTGACAGGGCTTGTTTTAGGACTTCAAAACATGAGCTTATTCTTCCTTGTCTTGTTTTCAATTCCGCTTTATGTTCTTATCATTTTTATTTTTATTCCTTTATTTGAAAAACAAAATAATGAAGTCATGCAAGCAAATTCTATTTTAAATTCTTCAATTATTGAGGATATCAATGGAATTGAAACCATAAAATCTCTTGGGAGTGAAGAGATTCGCTATCAAAAAATAGACCGTGAATTTGCGGACTACATGAAAAAATCATTCACGCGTCAAAAATCCGAAGCTTTTCAAACTGCCTTGAAATCAGGATTACAACTTGTTTTAAATGTACTTATCTTGTGGTATGGAGCCACCCTCGTGGTGAGTCAAAAAATCACCTTGGGTCAATTAATTACTTTCAATGTCTTACTTTCATACTTTATGAATCCTCTTTCTAATATCATCAACTTACAAACTAAACTTCAATCCGCTAAAGTAGCTAATCATCGCTTAAATGAAGTTTACTTGGTAGACAGTGAATTTGATACAAAAACAGATGAAATTATTCTTTCAAATTTTGAGATGCAGTTGATAGGTATATCTTACCACTATGGTTTTGGTAGAGACATTCTTTCTAATATTTCACTTAATATAAAAGAAAATGAAAAATTAACAATTGTCGGAATGAGTGGCTCAGGTAAAAGTACCCTAGTCAAATTGTTGGTTAATTTTTTCGAACCTACACAAGGGACTATCATTCTTGGGGGGATAGATATAAAACAAATGGATAAACATCAACTCAGAAGGATTGTCAGCTATCTTCCCCAACACCCCTATATCTTCACTGGAACAGTACTTGATAATTTAACCTTAGGAGTAAGTGAGGATATTTCTCAGGAAGAAATTTTCCAAGCTGTTGAAGCTGCGGAAATTCGTTCCGATATTGAACAACTTCAATTGGGCTATCAAACGGAGCTTTCTAGTGATGCTACAACTCTCTCTGGAGGTCAAAAACAAAGAATCGCATTGGCTCGTACCTTACTTTCTCCCGCAAAGATCCTTATTTTTGATGAAGCAACAAGTAATCTGGACGTAATTACCGAGAAAAAAATTTTGAAAAATCTATTTAAGTTAGATAAAACCATTATTTTTATTGCCCATCGTCTGTCTATCGCGGAAAAGAGCGACAGGATTGTTGTTATTGATCAGGGAAAAATTATGGAAGAAGGTAGTCATTTAGAACTGCTTTCTAAAAATGGTTTTTATGCACAACTTTATAATCAATAGGAGGTTCACGTGTTTGATAAACGTTTATTAGAGAGTTCAGAACTCTATGAAAAGAGATATAAAAATTTCTCGGTACTTCTTATATTTCCAGTAGCTCTTCTTTTTATTGGATTGTTTGTTTTTTCTTTCTTTGCAAAAAAAGAATTGATTGTCACTAATATTGCAAGTATTGCCCCACAAAAAATTATTTCTAATATCCAGTCGACAAGTAATACACCTATTATTGAGAATCATCTCGTAGAAGGCAAAACAGTTCAATCCAATAGCTTACTTATAAAATATAATAATGACTCGGACAGCACGCAAATCACAATCTTAATGGATCAGAAGCAAGAATTTTTAAATAAAAAAGAACAACTTCAACTTCTTTTGAATAGTCTTAACTCAGATACCAATCAATTCCCTAGTACAGACTCTTACGGCTATGAAAAAACATTCGAAACATACAAAGCCCAAGCAGAGAGCTTAAGAGAAAGCATTCAAAAGTCTAACCAAGTTGTGGACGATCAGAACAACAGCATTGCGAATCAGAAGTCGGCTATTACTACACAAATTTCTAATGTTAACACTCAAATTAATGCTTATATTGATATCCAAAATGCAGCATCTACAAATAGCTCTGTATCCTCAGATAACCCTTATATAGCCCAGTATAATAGCTATCTTGAACAACGGAAAGTTCTTGAAGAGAGCATGAAAAATCAAGAAAAAACAGAAGCTTCCTCTAAAGCAGATATCACTCAACAAAAAGAAGCTTTAAAAGCTCAATTTATATCTACCATCTCTTCAAATATTGATAATTTAAAAAATCAAATACAAACTTTAGAAGTACAAAAAAGTAGTTTAAGCTCAAGCAATAGCTATGATCAAAGTCAAAAGAGCCAACTCCTCGCTCTTAAAACACAAGCTCTAACTACTGCAAATAAAGAACTATCTGATATAAATAGTACACTCACCGAAATAGGGGGTAAAATTAGCTTACAAAAACAAGCCAATCAATACAATGCAATTTTTGCGGAAAAGGAGGGCATTTTGCATGTTTTACCTAATGTTCTAGAAAATAAAACAGTCCAATTAGGCACTCCACTCGCTCAAATTTATCCCGCATTAAAAGCTAAATCTCAAGTTTATTTAACCTCTTATATTCCAAGTACTCAAATATCTGGTATCAAGTTAGGACAAAGAGCTCGCTTTACTGTTCAACAAAACCTTCCTAAGCCAGAAATATTAACGGGAACTATTAAACAAATTGATAGCGCACCCACAGCCTTAAAGGAGGGAAATGGTTATAAAGTTTCTGCACTCGTTACCTTGAATGAAAGAGACCTCTCTTATATTCGATATGGTTTAGAAGGTAAATTTGTAGTAGTTACTGGTCAAAAGACTTATTTTAACTATTATTTAGATAAGATAAAAGGACAAGATTCATTAGATTAAACTCGAAGATATAAAGTAAAAACAGCACTCTCTAAAATACAGAAAGTGCTGTTTTATAATCATTGCAATATAATCTATAAGCCTTTTGAAAGAAGTTGAAAAGTTTGAGCTATAAATTCAACAAAATCTTTCTCAGTCATTATTTTTTATTTGTTGTCCTAATTGTATCGCTTCTTCTGCTTCTAAGAGCTTCTGTGAAGGATGATATCCTTTTATTAAATCAATCGGAAAATAACCTGTGACGAGTCGTGTACTTGAAAAAATCTTCCCTTCTGTACGTCAATACCCACTTGTTCTCTAAAACTAGTGTCTACTGAAAATATATTACTATTGGTATTTATATAGATACTATCTAACTCTTTATGAGTCATAGTATTGTACTCACGTCTTAATGAGTTAATATTGTTAGATAAATCAATCATATAAGTAAGAACTGTTTGTTTTTAAATACAATATTTATTGTTCATCTTTTACACTTTTAATTCTCATATATGATTCATAGCTATGAGTAACTGTTACTTCTTTTTTAATTTCCTTATCTGTACCATCATTAATTGTGATATAGATAGTGCCGCCTATAACATCATCACTTAAACGGAATCCCTCTAAAATCTCCCCATAATCATCTGATGTTCCAACTTTATGAATCGTATCATAATCAGATTTGATATTACTTGCCTCAACTGTATATTCTGAGTTAGGTTCTGTTTGCCCCTCAACATTGAAAAATCCAAGATTGTTTGTCGTTACATTTTCATCTACAGTTAAAGTTCTTTCTGGTTCAGTATTTTGTTCCGTACTCTGTGTAGTACTTTCTTTTGTAGCAGCTGTGTCTTTGTTCTGAGAACAAGCACTCAGCGATATTCCACATAAAACAATCATTCCAATGATTGCAACCTTTTTCATAAATCTCTCCTTAAAAATTAAAATGAATATACAACTTCGTTCATTCGCTTCAAGTATAGCAAATAATGAATTTCTATTCAAGGTTTGTCAGTGGGCTAAATTTCAAAGCCTTGGTAATTAATTGTTCATTAGTTAGAGACTGTATGTATGTTTGAGTAATTGATAAATTACTGTGCCCTAATAACTTACTAATAGTAAATAAATCTTGTCCTAGTTGAACATTCTTGACTGTATAATAGTGTCTAAAGGTATGCGGTGAGAGCACCTCACAGAGCCTCTCACATTGGCTTTTAAGCCTGTTTGAGTAATCATTAACTCAATGTTAATCACTATCTTTATACGCTGTCCTGTCTTGCTTAAAAACAGGTTATCATCTAATTTTCTAGCTCTACCGTTTCTATTTCTCATTGTATAAAAATGGCTGTCTCTGATTCTCTTGTACTTGGTTAATAGATAGTTTAATTCATATGAAACTGGAACTACTCGCCACTTACTACCTTTTCCTAAAACCTTTATATACTGTTCATTTAAGTCACAATTTTTGATAGTTAGTAGTTCGCTTACCCTTATTCCTGTATCAGCTAAAACAGCTATTATAGCTTTATTCCTAGCGCCTAAATAAGTGTCCATTTTCCAAACATTTAACATACTCTTTATTTCATTGTCATTGAATGTAGTTAATGTTTGTTTATCCTCTTTAAGTAGCTTTACAGAGTCCATAGGACTTGTTTTAAGCACTCTTTCAAGTACAAGGTAATTCCATAATGCTTTGTTTGATTTGAGTATAGCATTGATGTATGTAGCTCTCAGAGAGCTATCTAAAAGCTGTGAGATAAAGATTTTGTAGTGAACTTTCGAGATATTATCAATATCTAAATCAGTAGCTATTTCCTCTTTGTAAAAGCTTATAAACTTATTTATGTGTTGCCTATAAGTTTCTATAGTCCTTTTAGAATAATTCTCTAGTTTAAGTTCTAGTAAGTATTCTTTAACCAATTGTTCTAGTTGCACAAAAAAATGCCCCCCTTATGTTTGTATTTAAACATAAGAGAGACATCTATCAAGGTAATATTTTACTAAATAGAACCATCTAAACCTTATTTTTTAAGGTTGTAGAATGCGTTAAGACCTTTGTAAACGGCAACTTCACCCAATTGGTCTTCGATACGAAGCAATTGGTTGTATTTAGCCATACGGTCTGTACGTGAAAGTGAACCAGTTTTGATTTGGCCAGCATTTGTAGCAACGGCGATATCTGAGATTGTTGAATCTTCAGTTTCACCTGAACGGTGAGAAACGATAGCTGTGTAACCAGCTTCTTTAGCCATTTCGATTGCTTCAAATGTTTCAGTCAAAGTACCGATTTGGTTAACTTTGATCAAGATAGCGTTCGCAGCTTCTTCTTTGATACCACGTGCCAAGTAAGAAGTGTTTGTAACGAAGAAGTCGTCACCAACGAGTTGAACTTTGTTACCCAAACGTTCTGTGAGGGCTTTCCAACCATCCCAGTCGTTTTCGTCCATACCATCTTCGATAGTGATGATTGGGTATTTGTTAACCAATTCTTCAAGGTAATCGATTTGTTCTGCAGCAGTACGTTTAGCACCACCTTCACCTTCGAATTTAGCGTAGTTGTAAACGCCGTCTTCGTAGAATTCTGAAGAAGCACAGTCGAAACCGATCATAACGCCGTTTTCACCAGCTTCGTAGCCAGCAGCTTCGATAGCTTTAAGGATAGTTTCTACACCATCTTCAGTACCTTCGAAACGTGGAGCAAATCCACCTTCGTCACCAACTGAAGTTTCAAGGCCACGAGCTTTAAGGATTTTCTTCAATGCGTGGAAGATTTCAGCACCCCAACGAAGCGCTTCTTTGAATGTAGGTGCACCAACTGGTACGATCATGAATTCTTGGAAAGCGATTGGAGCGTCTGAGTGAGAACCACCATTGATGATGTTCATCATTGGAGTTGGCAATACTTTAGCGTTGAATCCGCCAAGGTAGTTGTAAAGTGGAACACCGAGTTCATCAGCAGCTGCACGAGCAACAGCGATAGAAACACCAAGGATAGCGTTAGCGCCCAATTTACCTTTGTTTTCTGTACCGTCAAGAGCGATCATTGCACGGTCAATAGCTTGTTGTTCAGTAACTTCGTAGCCGATGATAGCTTCAGCGATTACGTTGTTTACGTTGTCAACAGCTTTTTGAGTACCAAGACCGAGGTAACGAGATTTGTCACCGTCACGGAGTTCAACAGCTTCGTGTTCACCAGTTGAAGCACCTGAAGGTACCATACCGCGTCCGAATGCACCGTCTTCAGTGTAAACTTCAACTTCGATTGTTGGGTTACCGCGTGAGTCAAGGACTTCGCGAGCATAAACATCAGTAATAATTGACATTTTTATCTCCTTATTGTTTTAAGTGCTTTCTGCACTTTTTAATACACTATGATTTTACTATTTTTCCGGCCTTATTTCAAGTGAAAAAGAAGCTAAAAGGCTTTTTATGCAAGGTATGCGGTTACATTTCAACTTTTTTATTCTGTGATATTTTTTTTATAAAATATCGTGTCCACCTCCATTCTTGGCATATGTTTGGGCAGTATTTTTTCATTGATAGGTAGAAAGTCATTTTTTTCATAAAAACGATGTGCCGCTTTGAATTGTTCGACAGTTCCAAGATAAATTTCTTTGATATTCTCTATGCGACAGTACTCAAACAAATTATCCAAAAGAAGTTGTGCAACAGACTTTCCTCTGTATTCAACATTGACAAACATCTTTTTCAGAACAGCTTGCTGTTCATTAAACTTGACGATACCAAGTGTTCCAACAACTCCCTTCTCTTCATCAACAGCAAGCCAAAATTGACTGTAATGTGCATGAATATCTTGCAAATCGGGTTGATCTGCTAAATCAATAGCAACTCCAAATTCTTCCTTCTGAATAGAAAGTATCAAATCAATAACTGCTTGTTTATAGGTATCATTGTAAGCGATTAACTTCATAGCCATAGTATAACAGATTACTTTAAATTTTATAAATAAAAAACTTCCAAAAGGAAGTTTTTAAAATTATTTAGCCAATGCTTTTTTAGCTTCTTCAGCAAGAGCTGTGAAAGCAGCTGCGTCAGCAATAGCGATATCAGCAAGCATTTTACGGTTGATTTCGATTTCAGCCAATTTCAAACCGTGCATCATTTTGCTGTATGAAAGTCCGTTCATACGAGCAGCTGCATTGATACGTGCAATCCACAATTTACGGAAGTCGCGTTTCTTTTGACGACGGTCGCGGAATGCGTAGTAGTATGAGTTCATTACTTGTTCTTTAGCTGTCTTGAAAAGACGGTGTTTAGAACCGTAGTAACCTTTAGCGAGTTTTAAAATACGTTTACGGCGTTTGCGAGTTGCAACGCTATTTTTAACACGTGCCATGTGTGTTCTCCTTGTTTCTTAGAAAATTTTTATCCTGTCATTGACAGTTAATTTAAATGGTTGATTGATTTCGAGTGAAATCCTATAAGTCTTATGTAATGCTTATGAGTTAATCAGTCGTGAAATGTTATTGGGACAGCAATGTATCCATGCATAACAGTCCACAGGACTGTTATTAACGCATGTTCGCAACCATACGACGGATACGTTTGAAGTCACCTGCTGAAACCATACGGCCTTTACGGAGTTGACGACGTTGTTTTACAGTTTTACCGTGCATACGGTGTGAAGTGTAAGCGCGGAAGCGTTTAAGACCGCCATTACCAGTACGTTTGAAACGTTTAGCTGATGCGCGGTGAGTTTTTTGTTTTGGCATTTTAATTCTCCTTGGTTAATAATAAGAACTTAGTTCTTTTTGATTGGTGCCAATTGTAAGAACATTTGACGACCATCCATTTTGGCTTTTTGCTCTACCACAGCGATATCTTTCACTGCTTCAGCAAATTCATCCATTACTTGACGACCCACATCTTGGTGAGTAATCATACGACCTTTAAAGCGAATCGAAACTTTAACTTTGTCTCCTTTTTCAAGGAACTTAGTTGCTTGACGAAGTTTTGTATTGAAGTCATTTTTATCAATGACTGGACTCAAACGAACTTCTTTCAAAGTAACAGTTGCCTGTTTCTTCTTAGCTTCTTTTTGCTTTTTCTTTTGCTCAAACATGAATTTAGTGTAATCCATGATTTTTGCAACTGGTGGTTCTTGATTTGAAATCAAAACCAAATCCATGTTAAGGTCTTCGGCCTGAGTAAGTGCAACAGCTGTAGGTGTAACACCAAGCTGTTCGCCTTCAGCACCGATAAGACGTACTTCGCGTGAACGGATTTGACCGTTCATCAAAGGTTTTCTGTTGTCTTGCTTTGCTATGTCTATTCTCCTTCTAAAATATTTTTTTAGAAAAACAAAAGCGGAACGCATAGTGCGCCCCGCTAATGAAAACATTCGTTTTGTGAATAATTCCATTTTGTTGCCCAGGGCTATTACCACTCAGGCGAGAAGCGGGTGCTTCTGCTTTTCAACATCTCTATTATACCACAAAATTATTTTCTGTCAACACCTATTTAATTTTTGTACGTGTCTATATTTTTCGTGCTCAAAAAAATATCAAAGTTTCTCTAACTAGAACAGAAAAAGACTGAAATCTGCTTTCCCCCTCGCAAATTTCAGCCTTGATTTTTTACTTCTTTTGGTGTAAAATAATCAAAGTTGATTATCGCAAGTCCGATTTGCTTTAATCACATGCCTCGAGTTGCCCGCTCGGGGCTTTTTTCTTGATTTATTCTATACCCTAATTATACTAAAGTGCACACAAAAATGCAACCTTTTTAAGCAAAAAGGCTGTTTTTTATTACTTTTTTCTCTTTATGGATCGCTTAAAAATACCTTGCTCGTCCCGATTTATTGGCTTGCTTCACCTGTCTAATTCCAGATGAGCGCTCTCCTCTTTTTAAAAATTGTTGGACACTTAAACAATCTAAATCTTTATATTTTGCATACTTTTCTCGCCAGTCTCCAAAGAAAAGATCATGAAGTTTACCTTCCGCTTTATCAAGAATCATTTGTCCCATGATAAGTGCACCCTCCACGGACCAATGTCGTGCTTGTTTTTTCATACGATATGACAGTTTCGTATGGTTACTTTCCATGATACCAATACCGGCAGAAGACAAACCACGGCTTTCTGGAGATTTCGTATAGGCAAAATTTCTTAATAACTTTCGAGAAAATGTCACAAAACTTTCCCCAAAGGATTCCTCTTTTTCAGGAATAAGTGCAGAGGCTCTATTCAATATCTCTTTTACGGCTTTCTTATCATGTTGTGCGATAGCCTGAAAAAGCCCTTCCTCAAAAGTTAAAGGAAAAGGTTTCATCATTTTTGAAATTTCTTTTCGAAGATGGTATTTGTCCCAAAAATGAACATGTTGGCAAGAAAAGGTTTTAACGATTTCATCAAACACATAAGGAGTATAGCCATGTCCCATATCTGAATTGGTAATGAGGAGTGTATCCTTTGTGATTTCATAATGATTGTACAGATAATCCATCACTTTTTCTCTGGCCGCTTTATTGCTGGTTGACCATATTTCATGGTGATGAACCGTTTTCTGACGCTTCCCATATTCTTTTTCAAGTCCCTCATGGATAAGAAAGTGTGAAAAATCTGTTTTCTTTTTCTTATCATTGGCTTCTGGGGTACTTAAAAGAAGACCGTCACCTTCTATATAAAGTACTTTAACCTCCTTCTTGATAAATTCTTCTTCGTCAAAAAAGCGATAATCTTCACGTTCTTTATAAAGTTGAGTCGCTAGTTTACGAGCCTTACACACCGTATCTTTACTGATATCCAGCTGAAGAAGTTCTTTGAAATGCGCAGCGGCTTTTCTACACGTTAAATCAACAGCTGTAACAGCTATTTTGTAAAGGAGTTCTTTAGAGTATCGGCTATAAGGCTCTAAACCAAGATATTCATCCACAGGATAACGGCGTTTTCCTTTTTTAACATAGCACCTTCTCACAAGGACAACTTCTCCAAAAATGAACATGACACGCCGCTCTGCCGTTTCCTTATAAAACCAACCTTCTTTTTCTAATAGAGCCCCCTGTTCACGATCAACTTGTTTCATCTTTTTGATAAACTTTTGAATATACAGTTCTCTTATTTCTATTTGAAAAGTTTCTTCGCTAAATGACATTTGGAGCTATACTATAAAAGTGGACAGAAAATTGTGTGTTATAATCTGTCTATTAAGACACAAAAATGAAAGGACTTTTATGTCAGGTTTTAAACGTTACGACGAGGAATTTAAGCAATCTCTCGTTAATCTCTACCAAACAGGTAAAACTCAATCCGAACTCTGTAAAGACTATGGTGTCTCCCCTTCTGCACTTGCAAAATGGATCAAGCAGTACTCTCAAGTTCGTCTTGAAGATAATACGGTCTTGACTGCTAAACAGATTCAAGAATTACAAAAAAGGAATGCCCAACTCGAAGAAGAAAATCTTATCTTAAAAAAAGCAAGTGCCATATTCATGCAAAACTCCAAGTGAGATTAAAAGCAGTCTATAGACTCCGATTTGAACACACGACAGTTATGCTCTGTCGTGTTTTACATGTCAATCGTTCCACCTACTATAACTTCATAAACAAGAAGCCCTCAAAACGTGAAATAGAAAATCAACGCTTGAGAAAATTACTCCTTGAGATTTATATGAAAGCCAAGAAAAGAATTGGAACGAGAGCTTTTAAAATCATTCTCCTGCGTGATTATGGCGTTAATATTTCTGAGGGGCGTATCTTAAGACTTCTCAAGTCTATGACACTCCCTAAAATGTCAACGATTAAACCTAGAGTTAAATCAAAACACTCTCCTGCATTTTCTTCTGATAATCTCCTTAAACAAGAATTTAATCCTAAGTCCCCGAATCAAGTATGGACAACTGATTTCACTTATATTTCTATAGGACATAGACGGCATGTTTATCTCTGCGCCATCCTTGACCTCTACTCTAGAAAATGTATTGCTTGGAAAGTAAGTGACAGGATTGATGCTAAACTTGCCTGTGACACATTAGGGATGGCTATAAATAAGAGGAAGCCTAAGGAACCAATCATTTTTCATTCGGATCAAGGTAGCCAATTTAAATCAGCTTCCTTTAGAAAAATATTAGATGAGCATCAATTGCTTGCTTCTTACTCCAAACCTGGATATCCTTATGATAATGCTGTCACTGAGGCCTTTTTCAAGTACCTCAAACAACGGGAAATAAACAGAAGAACTTATCACTCCATTCAAGAAGTTCAACTCTCTTGCTTTGAATACATCGAACAGTTTTATAACAACTATAATCCTCATTCCGCAAACAATGGTTTAACTCCAAATCAGAAAGAAGAAAACTATTTTAAGAAAATATAGCTCATTTTGTGTCTAAATATTTGACATTAGTCCAAGTATAATAAGCGTTGTAATTTAAGACTTTAAATCCTGCATCTAAAAGTTCTTGAGCACTTGCTGTATATTTTCGACCCAAAGTTGCTCTCTCGTCCGTACTATTAATATCCCAACCACCAATCTGTGTCCAATAAGTGATTTGAATGTCTTTATTGTAGGCAGGAAGATCTGCTTTAGCCACACGATCATTCCACATTCTCGTAGTATAACCTTGACTCTTTAAAAAATTGTCTAAAGCATTCACGTAGTTCACTAAATTCATGTTTGATTCAACAGGCAACCAGTCAATCTCATCGACACCGATATGAAAATAGCGCTTTGCTTGTCCAGCAAAAAGTGGTGTGTATTCTGCCAAGATTTCTTGAACAAATTTGAGTGACTCAACCTTAGAGTAATCAATCAGATTAAACTGCTCTGGCGCTCCATCAGGTAGCTTAATGGCATCATATCGCTCAGGATCATTGACTTTCAAAAGGTCCAGAATAGCTTGCATGTGGGCAGGAGCCTCTACCTCTGGGATTAAAACAACATTTTTTGAGCGCGCGTAAGCAACCAAATCTACCAGCTCCTTTTTCGAAAGAAAAGGGCGATTGATTTGCGTGTTTATCCATTGTCCGTCTTGATAAATAGCGTTTTTTTCAGTCGTTTGTCCCACCGCAGACATCTCCACAGCCAAATTTTGGTTGTCGGTCATATGCAGCTGTAGAAAACTATTCGGATATTTACTCAAATCATCAATAAACTTTTTGATAACCTGACTCTTATAAAATTTACGTGAAATATCCAAAGTTATTCCTTTTTCTGCCATCACTGCTGGTGGCTTTTTATCTGCTTGAACCCCTGTCTGTTTTAACATCATCATTAAAAGCATAACGAGTACCATTAATCCCCATATTTTGAAGACTTTTCTTTGATTCATTCACCGCTCTCCTTTTTCATTATACAAAGATTATAACAAAATGAGAATAAAATAACAAAAAATACAATAAAAAAACCGTCCAAAGACGATTTTTATTATTTTGCTTTCAATGCGCTCAAAATTTGTGTACGCATATCTTCTATACCATCTGCACTGGCTGGAAGGAAAATTGTAGAATTCCCTGCTTCAGCAAATTGATTAAGCGTATCAAGATACTGGTTGGTTAAAAGAATGGACATAATCTGATCTTCTGTTAAACTTGCTCCAGTATTTTTAATTTCAATAATTTGTTGAGCGAGTCCGTCAACAATAGCTTTACGTTGTTCAGCAATACCTACACCACGCAAGCGATCTTTTTCGGCTTCGGCTTCAGCAGAAGTTACAATTTTTATTTTCTCAGCATTCGCAAGCATTTGCGATGCATCTTGCTTACGTTGAGCAGCATTAATTTCATTCATTGATTGCTTAACCTCGGCATCAGGTTCTACACGTGTAATCAATGTTTTCACAATAATATAACCGTAGGTTGTCATTTCCTCTGCAACTTGATGCTGTACTTCCAAAGCGATCTCGTCTTTTTTCTCGAAAACTTCGTCCAAAGTCAACTTAGGCACAGCAGATCGAAGCGCATCCTCAATGTAGGCTTGAATTTGCTCAGAAGGGTTCATCAGTTTATAGTAGGCATCTTTAATATTTTCTTCATTGACACGGTATTGCGTTGCGATATTCATGGTCACAAAAACATTATCTTTTGTTTTTGTTTCAACGGTCATTTCATTTTGCAAAAGACGCAGTTGAATCCGTGCCGCAACACGATCAATTCCCCAAGGTAATTTTACATGGAATCCGGCCGAAGAGGTCGTTTGATACTTCCCAAAACGTTCGATAATCGCAACCGTTTGTTGTTTAATCACATAAAACAATGTTCCTGCACTCGCCAAAATAATAATAATGACGAGCACGGTAATAATAAGTGAAACTGTTAACATAAAACTCTCCTTTCCTTTAATTATACTTTATTCTTTAGAATATTCCAATCAAAATCCTTTAGAAATGTACATATAACACTTATTTTGCTCTGCTTGATAGAGGAGAGGATGGATGTAACGAATTTTTTCAGCTTGAAGCACCAAATCCTCAAAATTATAGCCTGTCAAACGAATATAGTCATCATTTTCATCAGCAGTTGTCAAATCGGATAGTTCTTGTGCATCTGTGAATTGACCTTCAAAATTCGCCTTTCTCATAATGATATAATCGCCTTCTTGTTCCAAAACATAATGTGGAAAAATCTGTGCGACTTCATAAATGATTTGAGCCGTCATCTTCAGTGGAAACTCACTAAAGACAACCGCTTCTTCGTGCGCATTGCGGTAGCAAAAACCAAAAGATTTGCCGGATAGATTTAAGCGCATAAAGCGGAAATTTTCTGTTCCTTCTTTTCCTTCAAGATGAAAATTAGGCTGGGCTTGAAACATCTTCAGATCACGTGACAACTCAAAGAAATAGTCTGTGGCATCTTGGGGAGAACGTTTTTGATAAAGTTCTGCAAAATAAGCATTGATTACACTTGAAGGCGGAGTCACCAACAGCATTTTTTCCTTTTCATCGTCTAAATTTGCTAAACGATTTTCCAAAAAGACACGGTCTTGAGCCATGTAGCCTCCGTATTTCAAACCTAAATCAATATATTCCTTATTTTTCACTTTTTTCCTCCATATTTAAAAATTCTCTTGCACATATTATAGCATTTTCTGGATAATCTTCATCAAAAACATCGTAAAAATTGACATTCATCCGGTTGCGGAACCAAGTCAATTGACGTTTCGCATATCTTCGTGAATTTCTTTTTACAAGTTCCACTGCCTCTTCAAGTGAGAGTTCCCCTGAGAAATAAGGGAAAAACTCCTTATAGCCAATACCTTTTGCAGCTTGAACCTCGGGGTGATTTTCAAATAAAGCTTGTGCTTCTTCAAGTAAGCCCTGTTCTAACATATCGTCTACCCGGTGATTTATTCGATCATAGAGTATTGTTCTTTCTGCATTCAGACCGAGAAGACAAAACTCATAATCAGACGCTTGATTTTCGCCTGTACCAAAAGCTTCCAGCTCAAGAAAACGCATTGCCCTTCGCCGATTCAGCTCAGGAATATATTGGGAGACACGCGCAAATAACTCTTCATCAGAGAGTTTCTCTAAGCTTCGACGCAGTTCCATCATTGCCTCATGATTTTCTTGCCCTCCTAGGTGATAACCCTCAACAAGACTCTGGATATAAAGCCCCGTGCCACCGACAATAATCGGAAGCTTACCTCGAGAAATAATTTGATCTATGCAAGCGGTAGCTTCTTGAACAAAGTCAAAAGCAGAATAATTTTCATTTACATCCCGTACATCAATCAAATGATGCACTGCTGCGGATTGTTCTTCTGGGCTTGCCTTGGCTGTCCCGATATCCAGCCCACGATAGACTTGTTGCGAATCGCCTGAAATAATCTCACCATCAAAAACTTGAGCCAGCTGAATGCCCAAAGCTGTTTTACCTACAGCTGTTGGTCCGACCACGACTATTACCTTATTTTTCATATAATATTTTCTATTAATTTTCTTATCTTTCTTGTCCTGTGTACGAAGATATCTTCTTTTATTATAGCATTTTTCTACTTAGGAACTCTTTTACCATATAAAAATCCTCATCTTACACATGAGGATTTCATTTATTGTGTTGCATTGTAATAAACGTGTGAATTTTCAAGTTTGCCACGTGCTTGTATGAGTTGATTGACTGTTACAAATGTATAGCCTTGATTTTTTAGTTTTTGAATCACTCTTGCTGCCCCATCGACAGAGGTATCATAAATATCATGCATGAGGATAATAGAGCCATCATAAACTTCATTCATGACAACTTGTTCAATTTGATCCACATTTTTACTTTCCCAATCTAAAGAGTCTACACTCCACTGAATAATCGGGGTTTGTGCCATTTTATTGATTTGAGGCGTTGTAGCACCGTAAGGAGGCCGTAAGCCTTGAGGACGAATGCCCACTGTCTTTTGCATCAAATCTGAAGTTTTTTTGATTTCATCTTGTGCTTGTTTTGCAGGGAGTTGTGGCAGATTCTCGTGATTATACGTATGTGAGCCCACTTGATTTCCTAAAGCATGTTCTTTTTTAACTAATTCTGGATAGAGTTCCAGACGGTTTCCGAGTACGAAAAATGTCGCAGGAACATTTGCCTTCTTTAAAATGGAAAGCAAGCGTGGTGTGGTTTGTGGATCTGGTCCGTCATCAAAAGTTAAAGCCACTAATTTCTTATGTGCCAGCGCTTTACTTTGCACCTGTTGGGCAGAAGGAATTTTTATTTTCGAATGTTTCGCTTCTTCTTTTAAATCCCCCACTAAAATCTGTGGTTTGACAATCTCGCCTAACTCACTCAGTGGAACTGAAACTTTAGTATATAAGTTTGTACTACTGTTGACTTGACCCGGTCTCAAAAAGAAATCCAGACATTTATTATCCAAGATAAAAGCATTAAAATTTTTCTCCATCGGCTGCAATCCCGCACTTAATACCTGCTTGGCCCTCTGATTTGAATTCTCTTGGAGCTTCACCATTTTCTCATAAATATTTTGTGCGATACTGCTGAGATCATCCTTGTCCTTGAACAAATCAGAAAGCTGTAACTCTTTATTTTCTTTCAAATTGTAAGTTTTAGTGATGACTTGGTTTTCAGCTTGGACACGCGCATTGCTTTTGCGCATCACATTAAATTTGAAACTCACGATATCTGGGGAAAACTCATAAGTTTCAAAGGATTGAAACAATGAACCCTTCTCATCCGTATCCTTCTCTGGTGTACATTCTTTAAAAGAAGAAAGTTCATGATTGGAAAATTCTTCCAACTTTTGATTAATCACTTTATTTTTTGTCTTGGGATAATTCATCAAGATATGATAACCTTGGTCTTCCTGCTTCGTTTCAATTCCTACTTCTTTAGATGCTATGCTTCGAATATAAGTATTCACGGAAGTCTTCTTATTTTCTTTTTCTGTTTCTGTTGTTTTCACCAGTATGCTGGCTGCTCCGAAAACGATCGCAAGTGCTAGTATCGCACTTCCTGCTTTCAGCACGTTCTTCTTCATGATTGCCTCTTTTTCTCCTCTATATGTCTCTACTGTTAAGATAACAATAATTTTTGACACTTTCAAATATTTAGTATACTTTCTAGGAAAAGAAGCTTAAAATATTGGGTATAGAGCCCGACAAATGTTATAATAACTTTATAAGTTTATCAAAGTAACATAGGATGATTATGGACAATAAGGAGGAGAGCATGAATAAATATCTTAAGGGCTACCTAATAGGTAAAGCCATTGAAATTACAGTTGCCGGTACTGCGGTAATGGTTGCTAAACATAAGGGATTAATTGATGCGGAAATGCGTCCTACCTTTAAAGAAGACGCTTTTGCTGAAAGTCAAAAACGTGCAAAACGCAAACGACTTGCGCGCTAAAACATACTAAAATTACTTTTGGAGGTCTACCTATGAATAAAAATCTCATCACTGGTTTTGTTGCCGGTAACATTGTCACTCTTGCTGCTTTGTTCACTGCAGGCGCAATCTACAAAAAACGTGTTGTTGACCCGATTGAACACAAATGGGAGTTTGCCCAAGAAAGTCGTAAAAAAGCAAACCGTAAACGTATTGCTCATTAATTAAAAAAATGCGTGCTACTTACATGTAGAACGCATTTTTTATTTATCAAAATTCTCTTCTTGATCAAGCAAGCTGTCACTAAAAGCCGCAACATCTTTCCCTGTAACGTCAAGCACAGCTTGATTGCGTTTCACACCATCTTCAAAAATGGCAAGCAATTCTCCAAGAACCTGAAGATCAGAAACACCAATCTTAAAAAAATATCGCTGAATCTCCTTATAAACGATACCATAATCCTTTGGTAGTTTTTTCACAGCATTTTGAAGAGCGTACCACTCTTTTTTTTCTTCAATGATTTTCTTGAACTTCATTCTATTGTCTCCCTAATTTTTTTGCTACATTTCGATTAAGTTGCTCGCGGCATTTGTCTCGGTAGGATTTATTGGGGATGGGACGCCGTTGATCGAACAGCTCCGCAACAAAAGCTTCCTTATCCTCACCAATGACAGCTGAAACATCTTCATGATCAAATGCTGTTTCTTCAAAAAATTCAAGTAAGCTACTCATGATGGGGATAAGATTTCTCCCTGTCAAATCACTATATCTTTGGATTTCTTCATCAAGCTCCGCCCATATGCGTTGGAAACTCTCTGGCAGACCTTTCACTCTTTCTGCAAAATCTGCCCTCGCCACAGTCATATCTTTTCCTGTTATTCTCTCCCAAAAATTCATCATTTCTCCTTATTTCTTATCTCAGAAAGTTTTTCTGAGATAAAATCCCAACGCACCCAAAATGCTGCCAGTTCCTCTTCTCCTGCAGTATTCAACTTAAAAAATTTACGTGATGGACCTTTTTCTGAGGCTTTTTTTTCTGTCTCCAGTAAGTTTTGCCGTTCAAGCCGAGAAGTTATCGTATAAACTGTGCCTTCTGCTACATTAGTAAATCCTAATTCTTTTAATTGCTGTGTGATGGCATAACCATAGGTTTCCCCTTGGCTGATGATTTGTAAGACACAACCTTCTAAAACACCCTTGAGCATTTCCGTATTATTTTCCATTACCACTCCTAATATGTATTACTAAGTACATCTATATAGTAACACAGATTAGTGACGTAACAAAGTAAAATACTTTTTCTTATGCAATTTAAGCTTAATCATTTGATTTCTCATCTAATCGTGGTAGAATAGTAAAAATTATGAAAGAGGTTTTAGAGACTTGAAACAAGAAACAACTTTTGCTCACACTAAATTTGCCAATCCTTTTATGAATGCATCTGGTGTACATTGTATGACTATCGAGGATCTGCAAGAATTAGAAAAATCTGATGCAGGCGCTTATATCACTAAAAGCTGTACCTTGGAAAAGAGAGAAGGCAATCCTTCTCCGCGTTATGTCGACTTAGCTTTAGGAAGCATTAACTCTATGGGTCTTCCTAATCTAGGCTTCAACTATTACCTAGATTATGTTTTGGAAGTACAACAAAATCAAGATACACCAATCTTTTTCTCCATTGCTGGTATGAGTCCTGAAGAAAATCTTGAAATGCTGGATAGTATTCAAAAGAGCGCATTTTCAGGCATTACTGAGCTTAACCTCTCATGTCCAAACGTACCAGGTAAACCTCAATTAGCCTATGATTTCCAAGCAACAGAGCAACTGTTAGAAAAAGTATTTGCTTTCTTCAAAAAACCTTTGGGTGTTAAGCTTCCGCCATATTTTGACTTGGCACATTTCGATCAAATGGCTGATATTCTTAACAAGTTTCCCCTCACTTACGTCAACTCTGTCAACAGTGTCGGAAATGCCCTCTATATCGATACTGAAGAGGAGGCTGTTGTGATTAAACCTAAAAATGGTTTCGGCGGTCTTGGTGGTCAATACATCAAACCAACTGCTTTAGCCAATGTGCGTGCCTTCTACACACGTCTTAAACCAGAAATACAAATCATAGGAACAGGCGGTATCGAAACAGGTCAAGATGCTTTTAAACATCTTCTCTGCGGTGCAAGCATGCTCCAAATTGGGACAGCCCTCCACAAAGAAGGTCCAGAAATTTTCACAAGAATCCGTAGAGAACTTCAAGAAATCATGGACAAAAAAGGGTACCAATCTATTGACGAATTCCGTGGTAAACTCAAAAGTCTCTAAATATAAAAATTAAACTAAGGCAAAACCTTAGTTTTTCTTTCTCAATTTTTATAGGATACCCTATAAATAACTTGACTTTATTTAGCATGTACTGTAAAATGATATTTAAGACTTCATACAAGAAATTATTTTTTACTTTTTAGAATTCATGCCCTTCCATTTCACGCTAAGACAGAGCAGGAAGAAAACAAAATTTATAGAAAGAAATGTTAATCTACATACCTTTCACACTACCTTCAGTATGAAGCTTATTTTTATATACCCAAATTTTCAAAACTCAAATCACGCTATCGACACCAAACTAAATCTTGGGCGCCAACAGTAGCTCACTGTGAACTTTAAAAACAAGGGAAATAATGTTAAAAATTTCAAATTTATCCGTCGAATATAAAGGCAACCTTGCCTTAGAAAATATATCACTGCATATACCTAAAGGCTCCTGTACAGGAGTTATTGGTCCTAACGGTGCGGGGAAGTCAACTTTGATGAAAAGCATCTTAGAGATGATCCCAACCAAATCCGGTTCAGTTACCATCGATGAAACCCCACTCAAGACTTTCAAGAGAAAGATTGCCTATGTTGCACAACGTAGTGAAATTGATCTTAGCTTTCCAATCACGGTCTTTGATACCGTTTTGACAGGTACATATCCCAACTTAAAACTCTTTCAAAAGCCCCGTAAAAAAGAAAGACAAAAAGCGGAACATGCACTTCATAAACTTGGCTTGGACAATTTTAAAGAGCGCCAGTTAAGCGCTTTGTCTGGCGGGCAATTGCAACGTGTTTTCATCGCTCGTGCACTGGCCCAAGAAGCTGACTATTACTTTTTAGATGAACCTTTTGTGGGTATCGATATGATGAGCGAAAAAATCATCATTAATATACTTGAAGAGTTACGCCAGAATGGTAAAACGATTATCATTGTTCACCACAATCTTCATAATGTTAAAGCATATTTTGATTATCTGGTTATTCTTAATAAAAAACTTATTTGTGCTGATTATACTGCCCAATCTTTCACTAATGAAAATCTTCAAAGAGCGTACGGTGAAGTCTTAGGCGATATCATCATCAAGGAAAGCGAGGGCTAGTCTCAGTGGATATTTTATTTTTTCTTTCAGATGTAACAGGCCTTACTGTAACCATGCTGAGTGCTTTTATCGCTTCCATTTTATTAGGGATAATCTCCGGAATTTTAGGGAGTTTTATCGTCTTGAGACGTCTTTCTCTCATGGGTGATGCTTTATCTCACGCTGTCTTGCCTGGGGTTGCTGTCTCCTACATGCTAGGGATAAATGTTTTGATTGGCGCAACAGTATCTGGGATTTTAGGTGCCATTCTGATTCAATTTATCATCAAACATAGTAATTTGAAGACAGATGCTTCGATTGGTATTATCCTAAGTAGCTTCTTTGCTCTAGGAATCATATTAATCACAAAAGCTGAAAGTGGTGCAGACCTTAACCATATTCTTTTTGGAAATATCCTTGCCGTTACCCCACACGAACTTGTTCAGTCTTTCGTTTTATTGATTGCTGTTGTTCTGGTAGTCAAACTCTTCTTCAAGGAGCTACTTATTACTTCCTTTGATCCAACTATGTCTAAAGCTTATGGTTTAAACAATACTTTTTATCACTATTTATTGATGATTTTGCTGACACTTTTTACAATTTCTGCCTTGTCACAAGTCGGAATTGTTCTTGTGGTTGCCATGCTTATCATTCCTGCCTCTATTTCTTACCTCTGGGTAAATAAATTGCCACATATGATCGCGATGTCTTCTGCCTTAGGTGTATTATTTGGTATTTTGGGCGTTATTATCAGCTTCCAATACGATCTGCCTACAAGCGCAACCATTGTAATCGTTGGGGCACTTACCTTTGCCCTCTCCTTCTTCCTCAGCCCTCGCAACGGATTTATCCGCTATTCTAAGAAAGGACCTCAATCATGAACCGCAAACAGCTCTCTTTAATTGCCCTTTTAGCTTCACTTCTGTTACTTCTTACAGCATGCTCGCCTAAAAAAGAAGAAAGTATGGCATCTGATAAACTTAAGGTTGTAACCACCTACTCCATTATTGCCGATATTGCCGAAAATATCGGGAAGGACCATGTGGATGTTTATAGCATGGTCCCACGTGGCACTGATCCCCATCAGTACGATCCGAAACCCAATGACACTCAAGCAGTCGAAAAAGCCGACCTTGTCTTTTACAATGGCCTCAATTTGGAAACTGGAAAAGGTTGGTTTGATAAGCTGATTAAAAATAGTCGTAAAGAAGATTCAACCTTTATGGTTAGCCAAGGTGTTACTCCCATTCACTTAAGTGAAAAAGGCAAAGAAAGTGAAGAAGACCCGCATGCTTGGCTTAATATTCAAAACGGCATTATTTATGCCCAAAATATCGAAAAAGAACTTTCAAAGAAAGATCCTCAGCATAAAGAAGATTATCAAAAAAATCTCAAAGCATATACGGATAAGTTGCAACAGCTGGACACAGAAGCAAAAGCTAAGATTGCAACCATTCCGGAGGAAGACCGAATCTTGGTTACCAGTGAAGGTGCTTTTAAGTACTTCTCAAAACAATACGGTCTTACAGCTGAATATATCTGGGAAATCAATACAGACAACCAAGGTGCACCAGCCCAACTCAACCGTATCAACACGATTGTTAAAGATAAAAATGTAAAAGCACTCTTTGTGGAAACCAGCGTTTCACCAAAAACGATGGAATCTGTCTCTAGACAAACCGGTGTAAAAATCTACTCAAAAATCTTTACTGATTCACTTGCTGACGAAGGTCAGAAAGGTGACACCTATTACGATATGCTCAAATGGAATATTGATCATATCACTGATGGGTTAAGTAGTAAGTAATCACCATTTTCTTAAGGATATCAAAAAAACTACCAACTTCTTGGTAGTTTTTTTGATTAATCCTCTTATACATGAGCTTGAGCTCAGCAAGGTATTTCTTTTATTCTTCTGTATACCAATCGTAATGGAAGATTCCTTCCATGTCATTACGTTCGTATGTGTGGGCACCGAAGTAGTCACGTTGTGCTTGGATAAGGTTCGCTGGCAAGTTTGCTGAGCGGTAGCTATCATAGTAGCTGATTGCACTTGTGAACGTTGGTACTGGGATACCGGCTTGAACAGCAAGACTTACTACATCACGTACTGCTGCTTGGTAGCGTTTTGTAATATCGATGAAGTATTCATCCAAGAGAAGGTTTTCAAGGTTAGCATCTTTGTCAAAAGCATCTGTAATGTTTTGCAAGAATCCAGCACGGATGATACATCCTGCACGCCAGATTTGCGCGATTGTACCGTAAGGAAGATCCCAATCGTATTCTTTAGAAGCTTGGCGGAGTTGAGCAAAACCTTGGGCATAGCTCATAATTTTTGAGAAATAGAGCGCTTGACGGATTTTTTCCACAATTTCAGCTTTGTCACCTGAGAATTTCACTTCTGGACCTGATAAGATTGAGCTTGCTTTCACACGTTCATCTTTATAGGTTGAGATGAAACGTGCAAACACTGATTCAGTAATCAATGGTAATGGAACACCTAAATCGAGCGAACTTTGTGATGTCCATTTACCTGTTCCTTTATTTCCGGCCTTATCAAGGATTTTGTCCACGATATAACCGTCTGTACCTTGATCATCTTTACGTTTAAGGACTTCTTTTGTGATTTCGATAAGGTAGCTGTCTAATTCGCCTTCATTCCATTCTTCAAAGATAGATTGGATTTCAGCATTATCAAGACCAAGTACACGTTTCAAAAGATCATAAGATTCAGCAATGAGTTGCATGTCGCCATACTCGATACCATTGTGGACCATTTTTACATAGTGACCTGCACCATTAGGGCCCATATAAGCCACACATGGTTTGCCATCTTGAGGTGCTTTACCTGCGATTTGTTCAAAGATTGGTGCAATCAAATCATAAGCTTCTTTTTGTCCGCCAGGCATGATTGAAGGACCTTCAAGAGCACCCTTTTCACCACCTGAAACACCTGTACCAATAAAGTTAATACCTGAGTCTGCAAGCTCTGCATTACGACGCATTGTATCTGGGAAATGTGTATTTCCGCCATCAATCAAGATATCCCCTTTATCCAAATGTGGTAAAAGTGCTTGAATTGTCGCATCTGTTGCTGGACCTGCTTGTACCATAAGCATAATACGGCGTGGTTTTTCAATCGCAGCTACAAATTCTTCGATTGTTTTTGTCAAAACAAAATTTTTATCTGGATGTTCAGCTACAACTTCTTCTGTTTTTGCAGTCGTACGATTAAATAAGGCAACCGTATATCCACGTGATTCAACATTGAGGGCTAAGTTTTTACCCATTACGGCCATACCGACTACGCCAAAGTTAGCTTGAGTCATTGTAAATCCTCCGATTTTTTATTTTTGATAAAACTATTATAACGCAATTTCTTTACAAAAGCTCAAATAAACACTGTAACATTTTTACAAAAAGAAAAACTGTCCGCAGACAGCATCTCTTTTACCACTCTGTACCTGAGAGGTCTTTAGCTTTTTTTTCAAGCTCTCCGGCTTCTTCAGAAATTTTACCAAAATCGACGTTATTTTCTACTGCTTCTGCAGCATCTTCTTTAACATCTTCGACTTTTTCTGCGACTTTATCTGCACTGTCATCCAACTTTTCTTTGAACTCAGCAGTTTTTTCCACTACTTCGTCAGTAATTTCTGATTCGTTCTCATCAAAAAGTTCTTCAGTATCTTCTTTCGCTTGATTGATTTTATCAACTATTGCATCGCGTGTGCTGTTGAAAAATTCAATAACAGAGTCTTTTGAAAGTTCACCTGAATCAACTTTTTCTTTAATCAAATCACGTTTACTTGTCAAATAATCTTTTGCTGAGTCTGCAGAAATTTCTCCTGAATCAAAACGCTCTTTGATATCATTGAATTTTTCTGTCGAAAAATCGCGTAAGTTGTTCAATGCGGCTTCTGGATCGTCTTTAAAGTCGTCATACATCTTACTCGCATCTTCACGCATTTCGCTTCCTTTTTTAGGGGCGAAAAACAAAGCTGCAGCGGCACCAATCAAAGCTCCTGCTAAAAATCCTGATTTTTTAGACATATTATTTATCCTCCACTTTCTTTTTCTTGTTCTTCTTCATAAATTTGTTTGCTGTTTTAGCCAATACTAAAGTCGAAGCTGAACGACCAACCGTTCCCGATTTTCTTGAGAAACGTTCAACCATGTCGCGACTGCTTTTATTCACCGCAGTAACACTCTCTGAAAGCTCTGCTACTGCAACGAAGAGAGGGTCAATTGTTGCAACTTTTCCATTAACATCATCTAAAAGAACATTGGCTTTCGCCATCAAGCCATCCGCTTGGTGAAGCAAAACATCGACATCACTAGAGACGAGTTTCACCGTACGATTGGCTTCCTCAACAACCTTTGAAACTTTAACTAAAAGTACAATTAAGAAGATAACCAAAGCTGCAAAAGCAATTGCAATGATCAGCCAGGCTATATTTTGTACACTAATTTCTCCCATACTTCACCTCCGAAACCGCTTAAATTCAAACGGTAATTTTACTTTATTATAGCAAAATTAATATTTTTTATAAACTAATTTGGCACATAATTTTCTCCGAGATATTTAGGGCACTCGTAGCAGTGTTTTCAGAGGATTTTTATATTTATCCCTTTTTTATTCTTTCCTCAGAAAAAACGAGGCCTTACCGGAAAAGCTTATGTGAGAGATTGGCAGCTTCTTTGACAAGATCCGAGATGAAAGTGGGGATTTTGCTGTAAAATTCTGCTGAATCCTTGACTTTTTGTACAGTTGGATCTTTCTGTCCGCTTTCGTCAAGCGATTTTTCATTATCCGGAAAAACGATTCGTTTTTTCATGTTCTTGGCATAAATGTCAAGAACATTTACATTTTTCTTTTTCGATGGGGCAGATGTTTTGTGAGTGCCGAGAGTATCCGAGGGAAGGCTACGGACGGTTTCCCTTTGTTGATGGAGTATATTAAAAACACAAAATGTGATAAGCCCAACAGTTGTCACAAGTGCAAGTGTATGTTTCATTTTTCGCTCCTCTTCTCCTCTTAATATCTCTATTTTACGCGTACTGGCATGAAGCTGAACTTACTTTTTTGTAATGTAATAAAAAATGCACCTTTTGCCTTACTGCAAAAGATACACTTGTACATTTTTTTCTTAATCAATTTTTTTCAAACGTCTGATAAGCACAAACGCTATACCCGCAACAATCATTAGGGCTGAGAAGACCTGTGATACACGGAATGCTCCCCACATCAGACTGTCTGTCCGCATGCCTTCCACAATAAAGCGAACTGCTCCATACCAGATAAGGTAGAAAGCAAAGATTTCACCACGCTTGAGTCCTGGAATACGATGGAGGAAAATCATAATGAGAAGAAAGCCCGAAAAGGTTCCAATACTTTCGTAGAGGAAAGTGGGTATTCGATAAGCGCCATCAATAAACATCTGCTCCCGAATAAAGGTTGGCAGATAATTTAAGTTGCTTACTGCATCACCATAGGCTTCCTGATTGACAAAATTTCCCCAACGTCCAAAAGCTTGTCCGATTAATACACCAGGAATACTTATATCCAGTAAATCCAGAGGATTAATCATCCTATAGTAAGAAAAGACAAACAAGACAATTGCACCCGCAATCAGACCGCCATAAATTGCACCTCCGCCATCCCAAAGAGCGATAATTTCACTCGGATGTTGGCTATAATAATCCCATTGGAAAGCAACGTAATAAGCCCGGACACCGATCAGACCGATTGGGAAAGCCCATAAGATAAAGTCAATCACATCATCTGAGGTCAAGCCTCGCCGTGGTGCTTCCTTACATGCCAGCCAGACACCTAGGGCAGCCCCCGTCACAATGAAAATCGCATACCAATGAATGGAAAAGGGCCCTAACTCTAAAGCAATCTTATTCATTGCTAAATATGGAAAATAATTCACTTTCACTCCTTAGCTATTGTTTTCGATCAAATGTGTCAAACGATCTTCAAAAAGTGCCGTTGCATCATAGCCCATATCTTTGGCACGATAGTTCATCACGGCAGCCTCAATAATTGTGGAGACATTACGTCCTGTTTTTACAGGAATCTTGATCTGTGGCACCTCAACATCTGCAAGAATAATGTTTTTCACACCATTACCCAAACGGTCAAATTCGCCCCCTACTTCATAAGGTTCAAGATAAATTGTTAAATCAATATCCGTTTGATCCTTGACCGCACGCGCACCGTACAAGCTCATAACATCAATAATACCAACACCACGAAGCTCCAAGAAATTTTGCAAAACTGGCGCTGGTTCCCCCGCTAAAGTAAAGGCATCTCTTTGGAAAACATCGACACGATCATCAGCCACGAGACGGTGGTTACGCGCCACCAAGTCCAAAGCCGTTTCTGATTTCCCAATACCACTTGCTCCCTGAATCAAAACACCCACACCATAAATGTCCATCAAGACACCATGTACACTGACACGCTCTGCCAGCTCTTCATCCAAGTAAGAGGTCAGGATGCTGTTCAGACGGCTAGTTGTCTCACGTGACTGCAGCAAGACAATATCATGCTTACGCGCTGCATTCACCATCTCTTCCGGAATTTCAAGATTACGTGCAACGATAACAACAGGAGTTATCTCAGTCATTACCTTTTTGAGAATATCATAACGCGCATCACCTACCTCGTTCATCATGTAGGACCATTCCTTCATCCCGAAAAGTTGTATCCGTTCAGGGGTAAAGTATTCAAAATAACCAGACATCTCTAAACCTGGGCGTAAAATATCTGAGGTGGTCACTTCTTTTTGAAGTGCTGTTTCCGTGGAGTAGATAACATTAAATTTTATTTTTTTGATGAGATCTTGTACTGTGACTGTCATAACCGTCTCCTATCGTCTTTTTCTCTCCTTATTATATCAAAATATAAACAATAATCCTTTTTGCTTTGGCTAATATAATATAGAGTTTAATATTTTATTCCCTTTCAATAGCCAAAATATAACTTAGTATACTGGTTCATCTCAGACCTAAAAATAGTAAAAAAAAAAAAATAATGGATATTCTCCATTATTTGATCTTGCTAAGTTTTACAAACTTGTCTACTTTATAAGCCACATAAATTCTGCGACCTAAAAGGAAGCTTGCGATAAAGAACCAAAACCATTGTGCCTGGAAAAAGGCGATGGAGAAAATCCATGCTTCAATGATTGTTCCAAGTATAAAAGAGTAAAATCGTGATTTTAACATAGATTAAGTTTATCATACCCAAGAACGGAGGTCAAATATGCTAAACGAAATTTTTACCAGAGCGTCACTTTTTTTACACTTGTTTTTTCATTCGCTTCCTGATAGAAAAAAGTTGCGGGATACTGTATAATACATTATGATCATCGCGTATCGCCAGCTTTGAAATCAACTTAAGAAAGAAGATTACCTAATGGAAAAAGTACATGATGAAGGTCCTTTCTACCACGGGACGAAAGCCGAACTCAAAATAGGGGATTATTTAAGGGCGGGTTTTGTCTCTAATTATGATTCACGTGTGACTATGAATCATATCTATTTTACAGCTTTAAAAGATGGCGCTGGCTTTGCTGCCCAAATCGCTGCTGGAAAAGCTGAGGTGCCACATGTCTATCTGGTGGAGCCAACAGGTCCTTATGAAAATGATCCCAATGTCACCGACAAAAAATTCTCGGGTAATCCCACACGTTCCTATCGCTCTACTACACCATTAAAAGTAATTGCTGAGGTGACCGATTGGGCGCGACAACCACAAGATAAGATTGACATTTTACGGGAAAAAATTGCCACACGTGCGACAAACAGTAAAACAACCATTATTAATTAAGCCCCCTTACATCCGACTATATTTTAAACATGTATCATCTGGCAAAAAAACTACAATTTTGGTAAAATGAGGTGCTATGGAAAAAATTAAAAACTTTGCTAAGACTGAGGCTTTCACTTATCTCGTCTTCGGTGTCTTGACGACCCTTGTCTATTACGTCTTTATGCAGTCAAGCTTTTATCTGCTTAATCACCCCGGGATAAATGCGGGGGCGATTTCAGAGGCAATCGGACAAATTGTCAGTATTATCTTTGCTTTCTTTACCAATAAAATTTGGGTTTTCAAACATAAATCTACGCATATTTTCCGTGATTTCCTTAACTTTGCTGCTGGACGTTTATTCTTCATGCTTTTGGCTATTGTTCTGAAATGGTGGTTTATCGATAGTCATCCGGAGATTTTGATGGATCTCTTGCACTTGAAAAAACCAGTAGTCGTTCTTGCTCTTTCACTGGCCATCCAAGTATTGAATATTGTCTTGAACTATTTCTATTCAAAATTTATTGTTTTCCGTAAAAAAGCGAAAGTATAAATGTATAATAAAAAAAACGTCTGCCAAAACAGAACGTTTTTTTATTTTCTAATTTCTTTAATAAAAGCAACAATCTCACCACGTCGTGTTTCGATTTGACCAAAAGACTTTTTCTGATAAGTGGCGTTGAATACCGCTCCGATGATAATAACTTTAGCAATGAAAATAAACCAAATCATTAAACCAAAAATAAGCAAGGAACCAACCAGTTTAAAGTCACGCATTTGCCCTAAAGCTCGACTTAAATAGGCCCCAAAAAAATGAGGCAGGGCCACAAGAACCAAAGTAGAGAAAATGGTCCCGGGCATAATATAACGTAACTTATGTATTTTGACGTTGGGTAAGACAAAGTACAGTAAAATCAAAGAAATAAGCACAACAATGATGACAACTGGTAAGGTAGCTGTTTGCAATGTCCGATACAGTCGATCATCAAAGGCAAAGAGGTTCTCATGCACATAGGTCAAAATCACCTGACCAAATGTTGAAATCAAGATAGTTAAAGAGAGCATAACCATGAGCCCTAAGCCAACAACTAGACCAATGATTCGGCTGAGAATGAAATCACGATGTTCTGAAACCTCATAAGCTTTGTTCATAGCCATCTGTAAGGTCGCAAGTGCGCGAGAAAATGTCCAAAAACCAGCCAAAACGGAAATCGAAAGTAATCCTGTATTGGGATTTTCTAAGACATTTCGGATAAATCCGACACTCATATCATAAATCTGATCCGGGATCTGATCATGAAGCACATCCAAGATCATATCAATATCAAGATTTAAGAAGGGGAGAATGTTGGCAAAAATCAAAAGTAGCGGGAAAATGGATAAAAGCAAGTAATAAGCCACAGCAATACTTGATAAGGACATCTCTGAACTTTTATAAAAGTTCATGAAGTCTTTCAAAGTTTGCCAAGACGATACACGTTGAAAAAGAGCTTTCATCTGGTCTTCTCCTCCTTTCATTTTTCTGTCTTCATAAGATAGGAGAGACTTCTTAGTAAGTGCCTTCTTCTCCTTGGCTTGTCAAAATTACTGGACCATCTTTGGTAATGACAAACTGATGTTCATATTGACAAGATAAACCGCCGTCCAATGTCTTATGCATCCAACCTGTTTCCATATCGGTATCAATTTCCCAAGTCCCTGTCGTAATCATGGGTTCAATGGTCAAAACCATACCCTCACGCAAACGTAAGCCACGTCCAGCTTTTCCGTAATGTGGCACCAGTGGATCTTCGTGGAAAGTTGGCCCCATACCATGACCGACAAGGTCACGAACTACACCATAACCACGACTTTCTGCATATTCTTGAATAGCTGCTCCAATGTCACCGATACGGTTACCAACAACAGCTTGTTCGATTCCGAGATAGAGACACTCACGTGTCACATCCATAAGGTTCTTCACTTCTTCTGATGGTGTGCCTACGGCATAAGCCCAGCAGCTATCTGCAATGGCTCCACTGAAACCTTCCGTATATTTCTTCATCTCAGGAACATTATCAAAATCAAGTTTTGAAACATCAACAGAACCATCTTCAACCATACCCAAAACCATGTCTACTTTGATAAGGTCGCCATCTTTTAACTTCATGTGGCGTGGAAAACTGTGCGCCACCTCATCGTTCAGTGAACAACATGTGGCATAAGGATAATCCATAATTGAACCATCTACACCGATTTGGAGAGGAAGCGTATTATTTTCTTTACAGACTTTTCGTACATATTCTTCGATTTCCCACATGTCGATACCTGGTTTTATCAAATCACGCAAACCGATATGGATGCTTGCCAATAAAGAGCCGGCACGATCCATTTGATCTATTTCACGTTGAGATTTTAATGTAATCACTATTTTTACCTTCTTCTAAATATTTCTTTAATCGTAATGATACTCCTATTTTATCATAAAAATACTGTGGTAGAAAGTACCGAAAAATGCATAGGAGCTGATTTTTCTGGAATTTCTTGATATAATTTTGTTATATAAATTTCACAAGGGAGCAAAAAATGGCTTTAGCAAAAGTAGTTTATGCAAGTATGACCGGCAATACGCAAGAAATCGCGGAAATCGTTGCTGATAAATTGGAAGATTTAGGTCTTGATGTAGATTTGGACGAATGTACTTCAGTTGACGCTGACGAATTTGAAGATGCGGATCTTTGCATTGTTGCCACTTATACTTATGGCGATGGTGAATTGCCAGATGAAATCGTTGATTTCTATGAAGATTTACAAGACGTTGATCTTTCTGGAAAAACATTCGGTGTCTGTGGTTCAGGAGATACTTTCTATGATGATTTCTGTATTTGTGTTGACATGTTTGAGGAACAATTTGCACTTACTGGAGCTGAGAAAGGTGCAGAATCTGTCAAAGTGGACTTGAATGCTGAAGATGAAGATATTACAAATCTTGAAACGTTTGCAGAAACTTTAGCAGCCAAAGTTCAATAAAAGAAAAAACTGCCTATGAGCAGTTTTTTTATAGGCTAAACATCAAAATTCCTGCGGCCACTGCGACATTCAGAGACTCTGCGCGTCCAGGCATCTCAATATGGACAAGTTGATCCGCTACAGCTACTGCCTGATCAGAAACACCCGCACCTTCATTCCCCATCACTAAGGCAAAGTCCTCTTCTGCTACAAGTTCTTTGTGACTGATGGACCGGTTGGACAAAGTGGTAACATAAAGAGGAATGTGCGCTTCTTGTAATTCCGTAAAATCTGCCACAGACAAAACAGGAATATGAAAGTTACTTCCTTGCATACTTCGCATCACTTTTGGAGCATAAATATCTGCCGTATCCCCCATACAAAGTACTGCTGAAAAACCTGCAGCATCTGCTGTCCGAATCATCGTTCCGACATTGCCAGGATCTTGGACATTTTCAAGGACTAAATACTTACCGTGCCCAAACTCAACTTTCACTTCTTCGAAAGCTACCTCAGCGACAACACCTTGCGGTGTTCCAGCATCCGATAGGCTTTTAAGAACTTCTGAACTCACTGCGAAAACATTTTCTAGGTGTGAAACGTGTTGATATTTGTTTTCTTCCACAAAGATTTGTAAAATTTTCGCTCCCGAATTGACAGCTTCTTCTAGCAAATGAAAGCCTTCAATAAGATAAGAATTTTTGCGATATTTTTTCTTTGTCAGCAGTTTACGTGCTTCTTTTATTTTTTTATTGTCTTTTGCTGTAATAATTTCCATTTGCTATAATTATAACATAGAATACATGAAGATTTTTTATTTTCCTATAAGGAGGTGTAAGGATGTCTAAGGTTAAAATGATTGCTCACGGACAGGTACAAGGTGTCGGTTTCCGTTATGGTACGGTCCAAATCGCGCGTCAACTCAAACTTAGAGGACGCGTGTGGAATAATTCCGACGGTACGGTGGGACTTTATGTCCAGTCAGATAGCCAGAAAGCTTTGTCAGATTTCGAAGATAAACTTCGTAAAGGGCCCACTCCTTTTGCCTCAGTCACAAATCTCGAAATCTATCCAGACGAATTCCCGGACTTTAAAAATTTCGATATTAAATATTAATGAACAAACAAAAAAAGACTGCCTTAAACAGTCTTTTTTTGTTTTACCAGTTAAAAAGATTAAGAAGCATCAAATGCCACTTGACTTCATTGGCATAATACATATTTCCACCATTAACGTAGAGTTTTCCCCCACTGTTCATCAAAGAGTCAACCGTCACATGATAATAGGTTGCATTTGTGGTGTTTCCCAAGCTAGGTGCTACAACTGTACGTGAATATTTTTCAGCCAGTTCTAAATTATTTTTTCCACCATTTTTCGCAACATAATCTATATAGGATTGACCAAAGTTATATGCTTGAACGCCTGTCCAAATATCAACTTTTTTGTCTTCAGCGTACTCTAAAACTTTACAAAGGTTTGAAACACCTTGTGCGATACTCTTATCTTCATCTGAAATACTATTTTGATTGCCGTTCAAGCTTTCGCTCGACTGCATAACATCAACAGCATTCCCTTTTGTCTCTGTATAAATAATAGCTAATGCAAGCTTTGTATCCCCCTCTAAGCCTTGAGCTTTTAGGGTTGCATCAACCGATTTTTCATATTGCATCACGTTTTTTACGTTCCTATAAGTTCGGTGCACGTAAAAACCTGCTCCGACCACTGCTGCCAGTAGTGCAAGCTTGATGAATAGCTTCAAAATTTTCAACATTTATCTATTCCTAATCATTTTTTCGACGGCTCATGTCTCAATTCCAGTTGTTATTATATGCCATCTCATGTTAAAAACTTCTCTAGCATTTCCACCTTTATTTACTTATCACTGTTCATTTTTATTCGGTTGGTGGAAATTTTGTTAAAAAAGTCGTACTTATATTCTAGACTAAAGGAAACCCTTTTGTCAAATCTAATGCAAATTGTCGAACTTCTTGAAGAGCAAATTCGTCATCTTTATTGGATAATGCTTTAATAATTGCTTGTGCAATCTTACGGCTTTCCTCTTCCTTCATGCCGCGGCTAGTGATTGCTGCGGCACCAATACGCACACCGCTTGTTTTAAAAGGACTAAGTTCCTCACCAGGAACAGAGTTTTTATTGAGGGTAATGTTAACTGTATCAAGGAGATTTTGTGCTTCTTTACCATTAATTCCAAGCTCAGTTACTTTGACGAGGAAGAGATGATTGTCTGTACCATCTGAGATAACATGTAAACCAGCTCTGCTAAATTCATCGGCCATGGCTGCTGTATTTTTCACTACTTGATCAATATAAGTTGAAAAGTCTGGTGACAAAGCTTCTTTAAAGGCAACTGCTTTAGCAGCAATAACATGCTCCAAGGGACCACCTTGTAAACCAGGGAAAATAGCGCTATTGATTTTTTTAGCTAGCTCCGCATCATTGGTCAAAATGAGCCCCCCACGTGGGCCACGCAATGTTTTATGTGTTGTAGAGGTTACTACATCTGCATAAGGAAAAGGACTTGGATGATGACCTGTAGCCACAAGACCAGCGATATGAGCCATGTCTACCATCAATTTTGCACCGACACTGTCTGCAATCTCACGGAATTTTGAAAAATCAATAATACGAGAGTAAGCCGATGCACCAGCAACGATAAGTGCTGGGCGATGCTTTTCAGCTTGTGCTGCAATCTCATCAAAATCAAGCAACTCTGTTTCTGAATTAAGACCGTAAGACACAAAGTTATACATCTTACCTGAGAAGTTGACTTGAGAACCATGAGTCAAATGCCCACCAGAGTTCAAATCCATACCTAATACAGTGTCACCAGGCTCAATCAAGGCCATGTAAGCTGCTGCATTGGCTTGTGAGCCAGAGTGTGGCTGCACATTAGCAAAGTCTGCATGGAAGAGTTCTTTGGCACGTTCGATGGCCAAGTTTTCCACTACATCTACAGCTTCTGTCCCACCATAATAACGCTTTTCCGGGTAACCTTCTGCGTATTTATTTGTTAAGACAGATCCCTGAGCTGCACGTACCGCTGGGGATACGATATTTTCTGAGGCAATTAACTCAATTGTTTCTTGTTGTCGAACTTCTTCGGCATGTATAGCAGCCCAAAGTTCTGGATCAAACGCTTCAAAATTATAAATTTCCATGTGTGTCTCCTTTGCCTTATACGATGCTTACCTCAAGCATTTTTCCTTTTGCGTGGGTAGCTTTTGTACATCTACCATTATATCTAAAGCAAAGTGCCGAACCAAATTATTTGTTCAGACAATTTCAGATAATTCTGGAACAGCATCAAGAAGTTCTTGCGCTGTAATAGCCCCTTGACGTAAAATCTTAGGCATTTCACCAGAAAGATCCAAAATCGTTGTATCTAGACCATAAACACTATCATCTTGAAGTGCAACAGCTGCTTTATCAAGGATAGCGGATGTTAAATCATCATAGAAACGTGGGCTTGGTGAGCCGGTAAGATTAGCAGAGGGACCAACTAAAACCCCTAAAGCTTTAATCACTTCTTGTGTGGCTGGAATTGAAGGCATTCGGAATCCGACAGTAGTTTTACCCACATGAATCCACTCAGGAACTTCAGGACTTGCTTCTAAAATAATCGTCAACGGTCCAGGCAGAAAAGTTTGCACGAGTTTTTCAAGATAAGCAGGTTGATGCACTGAATATTTTAAAATTGTGTCATAATCCGCCACGTTCATATTCAAGGCTTTTTCAACAGGACGCCCTTTTACAGCATAAAGTTTTTGCACCGCTGCCTCGTTGGTTGCATCCGCGAAAATGCCGTAAACTGTTTCTGTTGGCAACACTGCCAATTCTCCTGCTTTTAAAGCTGCTATTGCTTTTTCAACTGTCATTTTATAGCTCCTTTCTTAAGTAGCATTTATCTTTAAGTTGTTTTCCATCTTCGTAAATTGGAAAACTATAATGGTCAATAAAATAATTTTTTATCTTATGGGTATATTCAAAACCACAAGCTTCATAGAAAAGGACATTTCCCGATATATCGTCGGTGCCGACGGTCATGACACCTTGGCACTTGTACTTTTTAAAAAGGTAGTTTATCAGGGCTCTGCCATAGCCTTGACCTTGTGCATCAGACGCTACAGCTAGGTTTTCAATTTCGAGAGTCGGACTGACTACACACACTGCCCTAATTTCAGACTGATCCATCAGTACAAAAAGTTCACCTTTTGCAAGATAGGTCATAATATGCTCATGATCATCAGCTAAAAGAAGTAAAGGGAGATATCTATCTTTCTTTACTTCTATATGTTTTATTTTCATCTATGTCACACTTATCATACGATCTTTTTCAAAAATATCACGGTGCACACGGACTTTTTTAGTAGGAAAAGCCTTCTCAAACAAATCTTTCACTGCTGGACCTTGCTTATAACCAATTTCTAAATATATTTTCCCTTGTGGCTTTAAAAATTGATGAGCTGCTTCAGCAATGTTCTGATAAATTGCTAGACCTTGCTTTTCAGCAAAGAGTGCGCTATCTGGTTCAAAGCGAATGACGGATTGATCCATTTCATACGTTTCATCAAAGGCAATATAGGGTGGGTTGGACACAATGATATCGTACTGTCCTTGAATATTTTCAAAGACATCAGAGAGAATGAAATTAAGAGAAATTTGATGTCTTTTTGCATTCAATTGAGCAAGTTCAAGTGCTTTTTCTGAAACATCCGATGCAGTAATCTCCCACTCTTTTCTTTTCTCCGCCAGTGCTAGAGCAATAGCTCCGGATCCTGTTCCAATATCTAAAACCGTACGTCTATCTTGCTCATTTTCATCGAGAATCATCTGCACCAGCTCTTCTGTTTCTGGCCGTGGAATCAGGACACGCTCATCCACGGCAAGTTTTAAATCACAGAATTCAGCCCAGCCTACAATATATTGTGGCGGTTCATTATTTTTCAAACGCTGCGCGACAGATGTAAGTGCAGCTAAATCCGTATCTGAAATCGCTTCTCTTTGTAAATTTAACCACTGTAATTTTGTGAGCTCGTGTAAATTTCTCCAGACAAATTCTAGAGCGAAAGGCTCTTCCAAATCTTGAGATAATTGGCGCACAGCCTTAATCCATAACATTTTTTCTTTCCTCACTCTCCTCACCTTTTAAAGGAGAGGAAAAACACGCCCCAATAAATAAACGATGATGGGGATTTTCAGATTATCTTTTGCAAAAAGGACACCATTTTCATTTCGTGTCCTATTTTTCTCATTGACAATATTTTCCAATCTTCCTAGAGCCAAAGCATCAAAGGTTTTCATAATTTCCGTCACCGATTGACTGCTGTATTTGCTAAACTCCGGAAGTGAAAGAACTTTTTTACGTTTGCTCCAATTATCCCCTTCTTTGAGCTCTTGCCAAAGACGACAATAAGCATTGTCCTTATAAAAGTCAATGCTCATCCGTACGCGTCTATCCAATCTCTGAAGATGCTTTGAAGGACTCTCAACATTTTCAATGGTAATCCAATAATCTTGATTGATTGCTTGGCAATAGAGCAAATCAAAGTGCGTCTCTTGGGTACTGACCTCAAAGACAAGAACTTTTGTCTCAACGTCCTTCACTCTCTTTGCCGTTTCCATACGTCTTTGCTCTTCTGAACGCAGCCGAATGTTAAAACCTTCAAATTGAAATTCGATCATTACTTGTTAAGCTCCGCCAACTTCTCCGTTTGATCATAAACCACAAGTGCATCAATGACTTCATCCATTTTTCCAGAAAGGATGGTATCTAACTTTTGTAAAGTTAGTCCGATACGGTGATCGGTCACGCGGTTTTGGGGGAAATTATAAGTACGGATACGTTCTGAGCGGTCACCTGTTCCGACAGTGGACTTACGTTCAGCATTTTGCTTGTCCAACTCGATTTGTTGATAGTAGTCAAATACCTTCGTATTAAGCAATTTTATGGCTTTGTCACGGTTTTTTTGTTGCGTACGTTCTTCTTGCATTTCAACTTTGATGCCTGTAGGCAAGTGAACCATACGTACAGCTGTCGCAACTTTGTTGACATTTTGTCCACCAGCACCTGAGGCATGGTAGATATCCACACGAAGATCTTTTTGTTCAATTTTCATCTCGAATTCTTCAACTTCAGGCATGACAAGGACCGTTGCTGTTGAAGTGTGTACACGTCCTTGTGTTTCTGTTGATGGCACACGTTGCACGCGATGAGCACCAGATTCGTATTTTAGTTTACTGTAAACAGAAGTTCCCGAAACAAGGGCTGAAACTTCTTTATACCCCCCAATGCTCGTCACACTGGCTTCCATGATTTCAAATTTCCAACCTTGTGACTCTGCATAATGCTGGTACATATTTAACAAATCACCAGCAAAAAGGGCTGCTTCATCACCACCTGCTGCGCCACGAATTTCCAAGATAATATTTTTATCATCATTTGGATCTTTAGGGAGCAAGAGAATTTTAATCTTTTCTTCCAGTTCTTCTTTGGCTGATTTTGCTTCTGAAAGCTCTTCTTTGAGCATTTCTTTCATATCCTCATCAAGGCCACCCTCACCAAGCATTTCTTCACTGTCAGAAATGGTTTCGAGCACCTTTTTATGTTCATTATAAGTGGCTACAGTATCTCGCAGACTCGCTTCTTCACGTGAAAGTTCCATAAAGCGCTTTGTATCATTGACAACCTGTGGGTCACTGAGTAATTCGCCCAGCTCCTCATATCGTCCTACCATCGTTTCAAGTTGATCAAACATTTTTTATTTTTCCTTACTTCTTTTTTTATATCTCTTCGTTTATACGATTAGTCTCCATCTTTTTCAATGGATGAAAATAGTGCTTACGGCACACTGGAATATAGCTCTCATTGCCACCAATCTGCAGTTGCTCGCCTTCATAAACAGGTTCACCTTCAACCATGCGTAAAACCATCGTTGCTTTTTTACTGCAATACCAGCAAATCGTTTTAATTTCTTCGATTTTATCAGCCAGAAGCAATAAGTATTTTGAGCCTTCAAAAAGTTCATTTCTGAAATCATTTTTTAAGCCAAAAGCCATAACAGGGACATTTAAATCATCAACCACGCGTGCCAAATCATAAATATTTTGTTTATTAAGAAATTGAGCTTCATCAATCAACACACAAAAAGGTCTTATCGGCAAGCTTTCAATATATTCATACACATTCATGGTATCGTCAATCGCTACAGCTTCGCTACTCATACCAATACGACTTGCGACTATACCAACACCGGCACGTGTATCTAAACTAGAAGTCATAATCAAAACAGGTTTTCCCTGTTCTTCATAATTATGAGCAACTTTCAAGATTTCGATACTTTTGCCTGAATTCATACTGCCGTATTTGAAGTACAATTGTGCCAATTTTCTTTCCCCTTTATAAAAATGGCTTAAAAGCCCTATTTAATAGCATTTTTCAGTGATACTATTATTTTATTTTCGATAATAATATCATTAATTATCACTATTTTTCATTCATTTCTGCCCACTTTTTTGCCCACCAAATTTGCTTAAGAAATTTTGTTAATTCTATTCATTTTTTTGTTTAATTCTTTAGACATATTAGGTGTTACATGGGTATATATATTATTGGTAATAGTGGATGTTGCGTGACCAACTCTTTGCATCACCACTTTTTGGTTTATTCCCATTTCTGCTAATAATGAAATATGAGAGTGGCGCATACAATGGCAAGAGAATTGCTTATCTAGCCCCGTTGCTTTTCCATAATACTTAAAAGATCGATTTAGATGGCCAATATTATGTGGTTGACCTGAACGAGTACAAAAAATGTATCCATGATTTTTATAACCTACATAAGTATTGTCATGATTAGCTTTGAGATACTCTTCGATAATTTCGATCGCTCTATCATTGAGATCAACTTCCCTATAAGAAGATAATGTTTTAGTCGTGGTATGAGTATGTTTCGTCACACCCTTAGTATAATCTAAGTTAGTTTCCACTTTAATTATACGTCTTGTGCGGTCATAATTTTCTTCTTTTAACGCAGCTAATTCACAGTATCTTAAACCAGTTAAAAACAGAAATTCAATAGTTAGAGCTATAAAGTACGTGCGAGAATTCTCAGAACTTCTCATCCTATTTAATACCTTAGCTAAATCTTCCACTGTAAACAGTTTTCGATTCTGCTTTTTTATATCTTCCAAAGTTTTTTTGGAAAGACTTAATTTCACATTCAATGTAGGATCTTTAGAAATAATCTCCATTCTCTTTGCAAAATCAAAAATAGATTTACAAGTTAAAAAATAACCTTTTACTGTACCTGATTTTAAATTCAAACTATTAAAAAACACCTGAATTTGGAAAGTTGTAAATTGTGACATTTCCTGATCTCCAAATTCATCAGCAAAACGTTTTATTTGTTTTCGCCTATTATTTAAGGTTGACGGCTTTAGCCTTCTGCTACAGTCATTTAACCATAAATTAGCCACAGAAGAAAAAGTTAATGAATTAATATTTAATCTCGAATTTAATATATTTAACTCACTTTGTTCAATTTTTCGCTTAGCCTTTGTTAACAATATTTTTCTAGCTTTTGTTTTAGCTTGATTTGAATTAGATGTCAAAGTTACAGAAACTTTATCCTCAGATTTTGTAACTATATTAAAGTATCTCATACGCCAGAGGAACTTGTTTTTCCTAGTTTCTGACCATAAACTTCCTACTTTTATATCTTCAACTTTCATATTTCCTACCTTTTCTTTTGGGAAAAGTGCAGAATAAAAATCATACTTATTATATCATTTTTATCTGTATTTTTCCTCGTCTTTTATTTTTAAAAATTCATCAAATGCTGGAAACCATACACGTCCGCTCATTCTAAAATAATCCCCTTGCATGAATCGTTTATCTTTTTTCATTTCGCAAATTTTATTTCTAGCGGTAGAAACCTTTATAGAATAAAAGTTTGAAATACCTTCAGCATCAATCATCTTCTTATCCACGGTTATCCCTGTTCTGCTCATTCTTCCCCCTATATACAAAAAAAGAAGGACAAGATTTCTCTCGTCCTTAATATTCACCGATTTTATTTTTACATGGCAGCAATTATCACTGCCTAAACTAATTTCTTAAATGTTACGTACATAGCCATGTGATGTTTGAGAATAATCACTTATTGCTAAGTCACGACCATAAGCTGCATAGTTGAAATACTGTTCTAAAGTTGCTTGGTTTAGAGTTTCTACTCCTCCCATTTGTGCAACCAATTCTGCTGCTAAATCTTCATCATCTTCAGCTTCTACAAATTCCAAGTCATCTTTACAAGAAATAATATCATCTATTGAATATATTTCCAGAAATTCTTTGATATGGTCTAAATCTGAGATTTCTTCTAGTTTTTCCGCATAATCATTAAGTTCACTAATGGAAGAATATTCGCCTACTGAAAATCCATAAAAATTTTCGAAATCATGAATTGCATATTCTTCCCCATGCTCTGGATCAAGCTGCAATTCTCGTTCAACTCTACCCATATCAACTGGCAGTTCGTACCACTTGCCCCTTGTATTGCCATTATTATAGCTTGGAGCTATACTATAAAAGTGGACAGAAAATTGTGTGTTATAATCTGTCTATTAAGACACAAAAATGAAAGGACTTTTATGTCAGGTTTTAAACGTTACGACGAGGAATTTAAGCAATCTCTCGTTAATCTCTACCAAACAGGTAAAACTCAATCCGAACTCTGTAAAGACTATGGTGTCTCCCCTTCTGCACTTGCAAAATGGATCAAGCAGTACTCTCAAGTTCGTCTTGAAGATAATACGGTCTTGACTGCTAAACAGATTCAAGAATTACAAAAAAGGAATGCCCAACTCGAAGAAGAAAATCTTATCTTAAAAAAAGCAAGTGCCATATTCATGCAAAACTCCAAGTGAGATTAAAAGCAGTCTATAGACTCCGATTTGAACACACGACAGTTATGCTCTGTCGTGTTTTACATGTCAATCGTTCCACCTACTATAACTTCATAAACAAGAAGCCCTCAAAACGTGAAATAGAAAATCAACGCTTGAGAAAATTACTCCTTGAGATTTATATGAAAGCCAAGAAAAGAATTGGAACGAGAGCTTTTAAAATCATTCTCCTGCGTGATTATGGCGTTAATATTTCTGAGGGGCGTATCTTAAGACTTCTCAAGTCTATGACACTCCCTAAAATGTCAACGATTAAACCTAGAGTTAAATCAAAACACTCTCCTGCATTTTCTTCTGATAATCTCCTTAAACAAGAATTTAATCCTAAGTCCCCGAATCAAGTATGGACAACTGATTTCACTTATATTTCTATAGGACATAGACGGCATGTTTATCTCTGCGCCATCCTTGACCTCTACTCTAGAAAATGTATTGCTTGGAAAGTAAGTGACAGGATTGATGCTAAACTTGCCTGTGACACATTAGGGATGGCTATAAATAAGAGGAAGCCTAAGGAACCAATCATTTTTCATTCGGATCAAGGTAGCCAATTTAAATCAGCTTCCTTTAGAAAAATATTAGATGAGCATCAATTGCTTGCTTCTTACTCCAAACCTGGATATCCTTATGATAATGCTGTCACTGAGGCCTTTTTCAAGTACCTCAAACAACGGGAAATAAACAGAAGAACTTATCACTCCATTCAAGAAGTTCAACTCTCTTGCTTTGAATACATCGAACAGTTTTATAACAACTATAATCCTCATTCCGCAAACAATGGTTTAACTCCAAATCAGAAAGAAGAAAACTATTTTAAGAAAATATAGCTCATTTTGTGTCTAAATATTTGACATTAGTCCATTCAATTGCTTACTCGTAATATTATCTTCTATCTTATATGTTATGTTTTCGTTTTCTTCACGTACAACCAGTGCATTAAATTCCTTCATTTTACACTTCCTCCAAACATATTTTAACATTTTTGAAAGTTTCATAGCGAATGAAAACAATTTGTTCTACATATCAAACATGTTATAATTTAGTAAAGTAAGTATATTACTTATATTAAAAATATTTTAAAATAGAAATGAAATAACTATGATTTTAATTGCTCTATTAGCTGTTCTAATTCCTCTTTTTTTATTGGGGATTCTAAATATGTCTGCACGATTAGGAATGACAACTAGTGCCATAATTGTTGCTTTAACAGGGTATTTATTTTGGAAAATTCCAATCGATGTACTCTTTGCTTCTATCTTACAAGGTATGCATAAAACTTTACCTATTTTGTGGATACTTTTCGGAGCTTTAATGCTCCTGAATGTTTTACGTAAAACCGGAGCGATTACTTCAATTAATGCCGGGTTTAAGTCACTCTCACTTGATATGCGTGTTCAAGGAATTTTGGTTGCTTATCTTTTTGGGGCGCTCATTGAAGGTGTCTCAGGATTTGGTACTCCTGCAATGGTAACTGCTCCTCTCCTTATTGCACTAGGTTTTACACCTTTATCTGCTGTTGTATTGGCATTAGTCGCTAATTCTACACCAGCCGCATTTGGTGCAGTAGGTACCCCAATTACAGTTGGCTTAAGTAATGCTGCTCAAGAACAAGGAAATCATATTTTCTCTCAAGTCTCTTCGACAATAACTTCCCTGGACCTCCTAGGTGGTGCATTTATGCCAACTATTTTAGTCTTACTAATGACAATAATGTTAAATAAAAATAAGAAAAATCACCGTGATTGGTTAGAAATTATCCCCTGGACATTATTTATTGGAGTATGTTATAGCAGTTTTGCGTGGTTATATTCTCGCATAATTGGTTATGAATTTGTATCTATTATCACTCCACTCACAGTGCTCGCTCTAACAATAGTTTTATTGAGATTCAATTTTTTATTACCTAAAAGTACTAATCAAAATCCTTGGAGAAAACTTGAAGAAAAAAAACAAGTTGTTCAACCACAAAATTTAAAAGTAGAAAATATGTCTCTAATAAAGGCCTGGTTACCTTATGGTATTGTAGTACTACTTCTTCTGATTAGTCGGACAATTCCCATAGTAAAAACTTTTTTAAATAACACAATTAATTTGAGTTGGAATACTATCCTAGGGTTTAAAGAAATAAATTCGGAATGGGCTATCCTTTATTCTCCTGGATTAATATTAACCATTGCTTCCTTAATTGCTTTGGCTGTTCAAGTTAAATCACTAAAACTTTTTACGCCAATTGCTAAAGATGTTTTTTCAACTATTATGAGAACTGGACTCACCCTAGTAGTAACTTTAATTATGGTCCAAATTTTTTCAAATTCAGGTATGAACAATGGGAATCACCTATCAATGCCTTCCTATATTGCTGAAATACTTTCAAGATACTTATCAGGGGTGTGGATATTTATTGCTCCATTTATTGGTGAATTAGGTTCCTTTATTACTGGAAGTACCACTGTATCTAATCTTACTTTTGCCTCAATTCAAGCCGATATTGCCTATGATTCTGGGCTTCCCATCAATGCAGTGTTAGCTGGACAAGTTATTGGTGCTGCGGCTGGAAATATGATTTGTGTGTTTAATATTGTAGCAGTCAGTGGGGTCGTTGGTCTCTTTGGAAAAGAAGGTGAAATTCTAAGAAAAACAATTATTCCAGCATTACTTTATGCAGGCTTGATTGCTATATCTACTTCACTTTATCTCTTCTTCAAATGAAACCACTAAACATCAACTGCCTATAATCTTCCTCAAAAAAACTTACTTAAATATTAAGTAAGCTTTTTTATATCATTCTAAAATAAAAAACTTCTCGCGGCGTAATGCGAGAAGTTCAACACTTCTTAAAGTATAAGCGATATTACTTAAATAAAACAAAAAATACTGGAGCCTTATTCGTTAATCTATTTTGAACTATCACTTTTTTCTTTTTTAATTTCAATATTCTTGTCGGTGCTTTCATCTAACTTGTTTTGTATATATTGATCTAGATACTTAGAAAGTTCCTCACCCTTTAAATTTCCTAATTCTGGTATTTGAATTACCTCTAATGTCACTTTTTTTAGCCCGTAACTAGATAACCTTTCTTTTAAATTATTCATTTTAGAGGCATTAATTTCTTTACCAGATACTGTTAAAACAAGCTTATTCTGCGAGTTTTTATAATTCTGATCCAAAATAACGTAATCATTAAATTCATTTTTCAAAAAATTGTTAATGGTATATTTTCGAACACTATCCTGAACTAAAGATGAAGCAGAAATAATACTTGGGATCATGATTAATATAGAAATTATTAACAAGAAAAGGTTAATTCTATTTTTGTTTATACTCACTTTATAATGTACTGGAAATTTCATCACTCTGATACCAATAACTGTCGCAATGATAATGAAAGCACTATTGATAACAAATAAATAAGACGACCCTAAAAAATATTCCCATTTTAATACTGAAATTGAATATCCAATAGTACATAAAGGTGGCATTAAAGCTGTAGCTATTGCCACTCCTGGAACAATATTATTAGCTTGTTTTTTTCTCGCACCAATGATTCCTGCCACTCCACCTGCAAAAGCGATGATAACATCCCAGATGGTTGGACTTGTTCTTGAAATAATTTCGCTACTCGGATAACTGATGGGTGATATCATAAAATAAAGTGAGGCTACGATTATGCTGACCGCTACTTCTAAGAGCAATAATTTAGCAGACTTTCTTACTACAAAAGAGTCTAAAACAGAGAGACCATATCCTAAAGCTAATATTGGTGTCATAACAGGAGAAATTAACATAGCTCCTATGACTACAGCATTAGAATTCATATTTAATCCAATTGAAGCAATTAAAATAGCACACACTAATATTATTGAATCGCTAATTCTAATTTCTAAATCTTGTAATATTTTTTCCCTAAACTCTATCGGGGTAAATTCATAATTATTTTTCATAATTCATCCTTATACTTCTTTTAAAAATTTTAACTGTCATCACTCCAGATTATCCGACCATTACATTTTCTTCAGGATATTTATAGAGAGCTTCTTCTCTATTTTTAGTATTAAGAGAGTAAATGATTGTAAATATTCCAACACGACCAATAAACATAAGTAAGCCAATTAATCCCTTGCTTGCAGAACTTAATTCAGGTGTTACATTCATACTCAGTCCTACTGTAGACAAAGCAGAAACTACTTCAAAGAGAACTTGATCGAGTTTTAAATTAGGCTCCAGTACCAATAAAATAAAAGTAGAGATAATTACAAGAGAAAAGTATAAAAAAATAGATTCATAAGATTGTTTAACCAAATTTTGAGGAATAGTTCTATTCCCAAATCTTGTATGTTTCTCTCTTCGTATGACAGCTCTTATATTAAGAATAAAAACTCCAATTGTTGTTGTTTTTATTCCTCCTGCAGTTGAGCCTGAAGTTCCTCCAATTGTCATCAAAATAATTGTTAGAAATAGACTTGCTTGACTTAAAGAGGAATAATCTTGTATAGCAAATCCAGCAGTTCTTGGTGTAATCGCAAAAAATAGACTCTGAACAAAATAAACTAAAAAATCACTTTTATAAAAAGAAAAACGAGTGATAAAAAAGAGTAATATCCCAACTAATATTAAAATTCCTGTTACAATAAGTGCCAATTTAGAATGTAAAGAGAGTTTATGTCTTTTTTTATATCCTATCAAATCCATAATAACAATAAACCCCAAGCTTCCACATACTATAAGTAATGAAATAACAAGCATAATGTAAGGAGAATGATCGTAAGATATAAGAGAATTTCCAAAAAGATCAAAGCCTGCATTACAATAGGCAGATACTGAATGAAATATACTAAACCATCCCCCCTTTACCCATCCATATTCTGGAATAAAAATAAATGAAAGCAAAACCGCTCCTATAAATTCAGCAATTAATGAAATAAATAGTATACCTAATACTAATGATTTTTTAAAACCTAAATGAGAAACAGAATATGTTTTTTGTAGGGCAGTTCTTGATTTCATGGATACTTTTTGGTTCAATAATAGGAAAATACTAGCAACTAAGGTCATAAAGCCGAGCCCTCCAACCTGTATTAAAATCAAAATAATAATTTGACCAAAAAAAGACCAGTATGTACTTGTATCTAGGACAGCTAATCCAGTGACACATGTGGCCGATATTGCGGTAAAAAGAGAATCTACAAAGCTGGTATATTCTCCAGCTTTTGAAGATATTGGAAGGCTTAGTATCCCTCCTCCTAACAGCACTACAAAAAGAAAACTCAAAAAAATAATTTGTAAATCTGTTAAATTTTTAATCATCCTTTTAATAAAAAAGTTTTTCATTTCTATCCAATCTTGTATTCATAAAGTATTTACCATAATTAGTATAACAAATTAAATACATTTGTCCTAAATGTCAAAACCAATATTTTTTCGAAAAAAATCTAGTTTTATAACACCTCATAGTTCATTTTACAAATCATGAATGAGCTGATATACTAAACTTCTAAAGAAATTAAATCAAAAATTTAAGTATTGATTTTTAGAATGCGTTTATATAGAAAATAAAATTATAACTTTATTATGATATAGGAAATGCTTCATGTGTTCAGGCAATAAAATGGTTTAGAAAGCATAATATTAACATTAAGAAAAAGAGAATAGAATTAATAACAAAAAATGCAGTAGTCTATATCCTTTCTTTAACTAATAATGGCTTTCTTGATATTTTAAAATATACAACTAGGCTAAGCCTCAAAAAACTAGATCAAATAAAATACATTGAAACTTCAACATTTAACACAAGTGTAAATTATATTCTTGAAAATACCAATATCTTAAGAAGCCCCCTTATAGTTGATCAGAACAAGCTACTCATCGGTTACAAAGCAGAAGATATAAGAATTTTTTACCTCCCAAATATAGAGAGGTTAAAATATCCTAATCCTAGGTCTTTATAAAAGATATAAAATAAAAGTCATTCCAATATATCCGAATGACTTTTATTTACACACAATTTAGTTGGTTGGTTAGTTTTTTGGTTAGTTTATAGCTTGAATTTTTTAAAACCTATATTTATCAAGTCCAATAAGAACTTTAAAATAAAGCTTTATATTACCATATTTTGCTGTGAGAGCCGAAATTATCATGGTATTTAGCAGGCGCAAGAGTTAAAGTCTCGCGATCAACTACGCGTACATCATGATCTTCAAGTTCTACAATAATAATATTTTTAAATTTATCAGTATCTGCAGTAACTATTGTTGCTTTTTGTCCATTTGATAATGTAATTATATCTCCTCTTTGCATATTTTCTCTCCTCCTGAAGTACTTCACTTTGAATAGAAATATTATTCAACTAAAATAATACTTTTACTTTCTCTACCTTAGTAAATCGATATTTAATACTCAATTTATTCGTAATAATTCAAATATTTATAATATCCGTACATATTTACATAAGTTTGTTTTTTATAACTAGAATCAAATATGTATTCTTTAAAATTAATGTTTTTCCTCATTGTTGCTAATTCATAATTTACTAAACTCAATGGTTTTTCAAATATTACTGATATCTGTTGTTTAGTTCTTGCTATTCCCATATATCTCCTCCTTTCATTCCTCGTCTATTTTACATTTATGTATTTTATCAGCTATTCTATCTTATTTGTAAGCTACGTCTTCTTAATATATAACAAATTATTATTTTATATCCAAACCAATATATATAAAAATCCCCGACGAAGCAGGGAAATCATCTTCATATTGCGGGAGTAGGATTTGAACCTACGACCTTCGGGTTATGAGCCCGACGAGCTACCTAGCTGCTCCATCCCGCGTTAATAAATAAAAGCTAACAAACTCCACAAAGTAACATTGTTCTATATAAGTCCACTACCTTAATGGATGTTATTCAAATACTATCCTCATTGTAGCACACTTAACTAAATTAACCTAATTTCCCAATAAACGTATTACTTTAAATTCATAAACTTACTTCTAATGATATTATTCTCTACTTCCAATCGTTTCACTTTTTTGAGTAATTTGTTATTAATTCCCCTTAGCTGTTTATTTTCAACTTTAACTTTTTCTTCACATCTCTTCAGTATAAAATTTCTTAACATTGTTCTCCTTCTATAATCCTAGTCTTCATTACCTTGGTCATTATTTCTTCTCATATCAAGTTTTCTATTAATACTTGGGATAAACTGACGTATTTCGCTTCCATTGAAACCTACAAAAAGTTGGTTTTTATCAATAATAATTGGAGTTTGTAATATTTCCACATGCTCCTCTAGATAGTCTATAGCCTCTTCAAATGACATTAAATCTAGGGTCTTAATAGCTGCTTTTGTCTTCCCCTTCATCGTAAGTCTATTTTTTAAAATATCATCAAACCCACCATCTGTTAATAATAATAGTTTTATTAATTCGTTATGAGTTATTTTTGTGATCTCGATACATTCTATTGCAATTCTATGCGTTTCAAACCATAAGAGTGCCTGCTTACTAGAAGCACAATTTTTTCGCCAATATATTTTAAGACTAATAGTACTCTCCCTTGGGCTTTGGTTAAAAAAAGCACTCCAAAGAGTGCTTTACAATTAAGCTTTATTAATATTTGTAGCTTGTGGTCCACGTTGACCTTCGCCCATATCAAATGTAACTTTTTCGCCTTCTTCAAGTTTTTTGAAGCCGTTACTTTGGATTTCTGAGAAATGTGCAAACACATCTACTCCATCTTCAGCTGTAATGAAGCCAAATCCTTTGGCATCATTAAACCATTTTACTGTTCCTTTTGTCATAGTATATATATTTCCTTTCAACTAGATTGTAAATCATTATGGTTAAAGAAAACATTTAAAAATATATAACTTTGACTAAACTTACTTAGTACATAGTATCACGCTTATTCATTTTTGTCAAATAGACATAAAAAATCTTCGTTCATGAACTAAATGCCAATAGTAAGAAACTCACTGACTTTTAAAATATAATATATAAACAATAAAAATTTCTAATATACTAAAATTATTATATACCCATGTATGTTAAAATATTTGTATAATGCCTAATCATACAGAAAAGAGACATCCGATATGTGAGAGATGCCTCTTTCTGATAAATAATCCAGTTATAGATTACACTATATAGCTAGATATTTTATAAGTCGTAGGAAAGTACAAATTTTTGACATAAGCATCGACCTACAACGAACTTAGTATAACACTAATGTCTCCGATAACATAATGATATAAAAAGTGAGACTTAACTTTATACACACATAATAAAAATCCGTTAAATAACGGTTTTTTATTTTATACATTTATCAATTTTTATTCTGCCCACTTTTTGCCCACTAAAATATTTTTTTGTTATTACTTCTCACTACTAAAGAGGTCATGGTGCATCACTACATATTTGAAGTACAATTGTGCCAATTTAATACCAACAGTTGTAAAGGAATTTATCGAGTATCTAGCCAGGCACTGAGCGCTTCCACTGCAGGTATTATAGCTGCTTCTTTTGGAGACATCTTTTCGTGATGTAAGGGATAATCTGATTGAACACCGAGCCAGAGCATCACACCAGGTACTTTATCTAATAAGTATCCAAAGTCCTCCCCTGTCATCAAGGGGGAAATTTCTGAAAAATTAACTGTTGGCTTTTCTTTCAGAAAAGACATCAGTTGGTCTGCAAGATTTTTATTATTAATAACAGGGAGATAACCTCCTTGTTTTAGTATAATTTCCGCTTGACAGTCAAAGGATTGCGCAATACCTTCAGCGATTTGTGTGATACGTCTTTGTGTTAGTTCGTTCATTTCCTTCGTCAAGGTACGAATTGTTCCGTGAACTTCCGCTTCTTTGGCAATCACGTTATTAGTCATTCCAGCACGCATCTTGCCAAAAGTCACAACAGCATTTTCCATTGGCCCAACATTTCGCGAGATGATTGTCTGCACTTGCGTTACAAAATGACTCACAGCAACTACCATATCATTACTATTCTGGGGGAACGCTGCGTGGCCTCCTTTTCCAGTAAACTTAATACTAACCTCACAAGTTCCTGCAAATAAAGTGTGATTATTCGTTGCTAGTTGTCCAGCAGGTAGTTCTGGATGAACATGAAGTGCATAAAACTCATCCGGTAACCAATCCGCAAAAACGTTTGCCTCATATAAAAGTTTTGCGCCTGAGAGATTTTCTTCAGCGGGCTGAAAAAGAAAAAGACGGTCATTTTTACTTGGCGTTTCAATAGCAATTTTTAATAAACCAAGTGCTACAGCCATGTGTATATCATGTCCACAAGCGTGCATTCTTCCTTGGTGCTTTGAACTGCATTCTAAATTTGTTTCTTCATTAACTGGAAGCCCGTCCATATCTGCACGCCAGCCTATAATTTTGTCTGAGTCAAATCCTGTTATTTTGACCAGAACGGCTGTCTTCCAAGTTCGAATTTTGACATGCTTAACTGCCTGGGTCATTTGCCGTATTTTATCTAATAGATAAGCCTGTGTTTCAAACTCTGCCATACCAAGCTCAGGAATTTCATGCAATTCCCGACGTATTTGAAGCAATTCTTCATTTGTAAAAGGCACTCTACACCTCCTTATTAAGTCCTTTAGGTTGTCAATTCTTCATATAAGGCGACTAAAGCCCTTTGATAATGCTTATTGGCAACACCGATAATGATATTGATTCCACGCGGGCTTTGTGTAATAAGCTCAATATCAATATCTTCTTTAGCAAGTGCTGTAAAAATTTTGTTCGTAACTTTTGCTGAGCGTATAATTTCTTCACCTACAACTGTCAAAAGCGAAATATTTTCTTTGACTGTGACATCATCTGCTTTCAAATCTTTTTTTAGGCGGTCCAGTAAATCAAGCAAAATCTCTTCTACTTCAACCATTTCGACGATAACTCCGATTTGATTGATACCTGTAGGGAGATGTTCAATATTCAAATGATAATCATCAAAAATTTTCAAAGTACGTTGTAAAAAACCAACCTCTGTTGCCATTTGATTTTTGACAATATTAATCGAAACATAGTTTTTTCTGCCTGAAATTCCTGAAACTTGTGTCGTATGCGTACGGTGTTCTGCCAAAATCAAAGTGCCTTCGGCGTCTGGAGCATTCGTATTTTTAATATGCAAAGGAATATTGAGTTCACGAATCGGATAAATCGTCTCAGCATGCAGCACACTTGCCCCCATATAAGACAATTCACTCAACTCTTCATAAGTCAATTCACTGATCGTTGCTGGATTGTTAATAATACGCGGATCTGCCATCATTACACCTGATACATCTGTCCAGTTTTCATATTTATCAGCACCTAAACAGCTTGCCAGAATTGCGCCTGAAATATCTGAACCACCACGACTCAAAAGTTTGATTTTTCCATTTTGGAAAGCACCGTAAAATCCTGGGAGAACAATTCTCTCAATTCCAGAGAATTGTTCCTGCAACAAACGTTTTGACATTTCCAAATTGATACGACCGTTACCTGAAAAGGAAATTACTTCAGCCGCATCAATAAATTGATAGCCCAGATATTCCGCCATTAGATGCGCTGTAAAATACTCGCCACGACTCACCAGATAATCCTCTGTAAATTGACCCGAATCCAGCTCACATTTAAGTTTCTCTAAATGTGATAAGATGTCGTATTTAAGCTGCAATTCTTCTTTGACTGCAACAAATCGAGTGACTAAATTATCCCAAAGTGCTTGGTAAGAAACACCGTGTTTCACATGAGCCGCAATGAGATAGAGCAAGTCGGTAACCTTATCATCAGATGGATTTTTACGTCCAATCGCTGAAACAACGACAATTTTTTTCGTTTCATCTTGGCTGACAATATTTTTTACTTTTTGAAATTGGCTTTCTGTAGATAAGGATGAACCGCCAAATTTTGCAATAGTTAATGTCAAATTAAATTCTCCTGGATCATATGTTCCGCAATTTGAATTGCATTTAATGCTGCGCCTTTACGGATATTATCAGCTACGCAGTAAAAGAGTAAACTGTTTGCTTGCGCCAAATCTTCACGAATACGTCCAACATAAACATTATCATTACCATTTGCGATTGTTGAAACTGGATATTCATGATTTTTAGGGTTATCGATAAGAGTTATACCTTCTTGGTTTGAAAAAACCTCACGAACTTCGCTAAGCGTGAAAGGCTGATCCAATATTACCTGGATACTCACACCGTGACTGTTTATTACTGGAACACGTACACAAGTTGCTGAAACAGCCAACTCTGGCTTATGTAAGATTTTACGTGTTTCATTGACCATTTTCATCTCTTCTTTGGTATATCCATTTTCAAAGAAAACATCAATTTCAGGAAGGGCTGTTTCAGAGATATTATATGGATAAAATTCTGGTGCTTTGCCTTGACGTGTCCGAAGTAAATCGTCACGACCTCTCTGTCCGCTTCCACTTACTGCTTGGAAAGTTGTATAGTTCACTTGTAAAATACCAAAGGCTTTCTCCAAAGCATAAAGCGGTAAAACAGATTGAATCGTTGAACAGTTAGGATTGGCAATGATTTTATTCATTTGCGTATCTTGGATGTTAATTTCTGGGACAACCAGGCCAATTTCAGGTTTTTCACGCCAAACTGATGAGTTATCAATGACAACCAACCCTTTTTCTCGTGCAATTGGGGCAAAATGTTCAGAAGTATCTCCGCCAGCACTAAAAAGGGCAATATCATAACCATTAAATGAATCAGCCGTTAATTCTTCAACTACGTATTCTTGACCCGCAAAAGACAAAACTGAACCTGCTGAACGACTTGAGGCTAATAATTTCAAATTTTTAATTGGGAAATTTCTTTGTTCTAAAATATCGAGAAAAGTACGACCAACAAGTCCAGTTGCACCCACAACACATATATTATATTTTTTCATTTTTATCCTTTCTTCTTTGGATATAAGATACTCGAAGATAAAGTTCGTACACTCTAAAGTTAAATAACTTTGGTGCTATTTGAAGTGCATGGACGATATACTCCATTTATTAATAGCGTACGAAGCATCATGTATGTTGATAAATAGTCTATCCTTATGGCAATTTTACAAATTTCTCAACGCTTCTTCCAGTGCAGTTTTTTGCTGTGTTTGGGCATCAATTTTCTTGATAATACGGGCTGGCACACCAGCAACAACTACATTTTCAGGAACATCTTGTGTCACAATAGCACCGGCCGCAACAACTGAACCTGAACCAACTTGTACACCTTCAATAACCACTGCATTTGCACCCACAAGTACATTATCCCCAATACGCACAGGCACAGATGAAGCTGGTTCAATAACTCCAGCAAGTACTGCGCCTGCACCAATATGGGAATTTTTACCAACTGTTGCACGTCCTCCTAGAACAGCACCCATATCAATCATTGTACCAGCCCCAATTTCAGCACCTATATTAATAATTGCTCCCATCATGATTACTGCATGATCACCAATTACGACATGTTCACGGATAATTGCGCCTGGCTCGATACGTCCATTGACATCGCGAATATCAAGCAAGGGTACAGCTGAATTGCGGCTATCAAGCTCCACAATATAATCTTTATTTTCAGTCATGTCAGCCAAAAGCGGTTGAATCAAACTCCAATCCCCAAACAAAGTATTGCTGATTTTGATGATTTCTTTTGATATTTGACCTGTCAATTGACCTTCAAAAGTTACTTTAACTGTTGTTTTTTTCTCAGCATTTCCAATATATTGAATAATTTCTTGAGCCGAAATTTTTTGTACTTCCATAAATCTCCTTCTTGTGAGTAATCCTATAAAAACTAAGTTTTTTAAGGAATATCCAAAATTTATTTTATTGTTTCTCTTCTATAAAAATAGGACTTAATTCACTCCGTCTTTTCCAAAAAGAACTTCCTCCATTGAATACATCCCACTTTCTTGATGAATAAGCCAATTCATCCCTGTGATCGCCCCTTTTACAAAAATCATTTTCGAAAGAGCTTCATGCTTAATCGTAAGAAGTTCGTCCCTTCCTGCAAATATTACTTCATGTTCACCAACGATTGTCCCCCCTCGAACAGCATGTACTCCAATCTCTTTCTTCTCACGTGGCTTTATACCTGAACGTCCATGAACAACTTTATAGTCCAATGTTTCATTGATACTGTCAAGCAACATCTTTGCCGTACCAGATGGTGCATCTATTTTTTTATTATGATGTTTTTCAATGATTTCAATATCAAAACTGTCCGATAAAATATAGGTCATTTCTTTGACTAAACGATTCATCAAGATAACTCCAATACTAAAATTGCCACTAAATAATACAGGCATTTTTTCAGAAAGGTGATCAATTGTTACCTTTTGTATGTCGTCAAAGCCTGTTGTGGCAATAACTGTGGCTGTTGGATGCTTTTCTAGATATTTAGCAAGATTATTGAGATTCTCAGGGTGTGAAAAATCAATGATCACATCGAATTTTTCTTCTGGAATATCCTTTGTTAAGGATACGACTGTTAATTCATGCTCTTTTTCTAGCTCTGCCGCAAGCAGCCCGCCCATTGTACCTGTTCCAATTTGTAAAACTTTCATTATAAAATCTCCAATTCTTTAAGAAGTTGAATTTTTGCCGTTTCGGATGGCTCGTCAAGTGGCAACCGAACAGAACCGACATTATAACCGAGTTGATTCATCACAAATTTGACCGGAATTGGATTTGCTTCTATAAATAAGCTGTCAATCAAGTTCAAATATTTTTGTTGCAGACTCAAAGAATGAGCTGGGTTGGTCGCAAAAGTTTCGATTAACTCCTTAACTACATCTGGCATGAAGTTAGCCCAAACACTGATTACACCCGAAGCGCCTAAACTCAGGCATGGAACTATCATATCGTCATTACCACTATATAATGCAAAATTATTAGAAAGATAGCGGCTAATTTTTTCCACATAGGCAATATCGCCTGATGCTTCTTTTAAGCCTGTAATATTCGGGTGTTTCGCCAATACTTCTACGGCTTCAACAGAAAGATTCACTCCTGTTCTACCTGGTGCATTGTACATGATAATCGGAATATCGACAGACTCCGCAATCTTAGTAAAATGCTTTAACATCCCTGTTTCATTGGTTTTATTATAATAAGGGGTAATCACAAGCAAACTATCCGCACCTAACTTTTCAAATGCTTGAGCAAATTCCACTGCTTGTGCTGTGTTATTACTTCCTGCTCCAACATTGATATGAATACGTCCAGCAACCTGTTTAACTACAAACTCAACGATTGCTTTTTTCTCCTCAAAGCTAATCGTCGGTGCTTCTCCTGTTGTGCCTAAAATAGAAATAGCCGCACTTCCATGGCTAATCTGAAATTCAATCAGCTCAGCTAATTTTTCAAAATTTATAGAATTATCATCATTAAAGGGCGTGATGAGCGCCACAATTGAACCTTTAAGCATTATTTTCTCCTGTAGATTTATTTCAGAAACCTTTGATGAGTGTTGCGATAGAAGAAAAGGAAACTACTCATCGTATAATTTTCTTTCTCTTGAAAATCATCTCCTCTTCGCCTTGTTTTTACTCCACTCCTTTAATTTGTATCCAAATATTATTTATGATTTTATCAGTAGTTAGAAGTAAAAGCTTTTACAAGCGTTCACCAGCTAATTCCCGGTAAGATTTCAAACTCAAAGCCATCCAATGTTGCAAAATAGTCTTCAGGTCGCTCTGCCCGTCGAATCATACGCGTGCTCCCATCTTGCTGAAGCAATAATTCGGAACTTCGTAATTTTGCATTATACTGATATCCCATCGAAAAACCATGCGCACCTGTGTCATGAATGACTAATAGGTCTCCCTCATCAATCACAGGAAGTTCGCGCTGCCTGGCAAATTTATCATTGTTTTCACATAATGAACCAGTCACGTCAACAATTTCTTTCACTTTATCTTCCTCCTTTCCTATAACAGTAATCTGATGATAAGCATCATAAAATGCTGGTCTCATCAGATTAACTGCGCTCGCATCCACACCAATATACGTCCGATATGTTTGCTTTCTATGCAAGACACGTGTGACCAGTAAGCCATGAGGCGCCAACATAAAGCGTCCAAGTTCCGTATAAATTTTGACTTCCCCTAGGCCATTGGCAGTTAGAACTTCATCATAAACACGATGTACTCCTTCGCCGATGACAGCAATATCGTTAGGAGCTTCATCTGGACGATAATTAACGCCGATACCACCAGAAAGATTTATAAAATCAAGAGAAACGCCTGTTTTTTCACGAATTTCAAGTGCTAATTCAAATAATTGCTGTGCTAATTTTGGATAATACTCATTTGTCACAGTATTTGAAGCCAAAAAGCTATGCATTCCAAATTTCTTCACACCCAACTTTTGCAAATCTCTAATTCCCTGAATTAGTTGGGCTTTTGTCATTCCAAATTTTGATTCTTCAGGATTATCCATAATTTTGGTACCCATTGTAAAAACTCCACCAGGGTTATAGCGTAAGCTCATTGTTTCGGGAAATTCAAATCCTGCCAATGTGGATAAAAATTCAATATGGTTGTATGCATCAATATTAATCGTAGCCCCTAGCTTTTTGGCTAATAAAAATTCTTCAGCTGGAGTGTCATTTGATGAAAACATAATTTCAGACTTATCAAAACCACATTTATTTGCCAGTATAAGTTCAACATAGCTCGCGCAATCAGCTCCACAGCCTTCTTCTTGCAAAATTTTCAAAATTGCAGGCGTTGGTGTAGCTTTTACCGCAAAGAATTCTTTGAAACCTTTATTCCAAGAAAATGCTGTGTTTAGCGCCCTTGCTTTTTCACGAATTCCGTGCTCGTCATACAAATGAAATGGTGTCGGAAATTCTGCAGTAATTTTATCTAATTGATTTTTAGTAATAAATGGTACTTTCATTTCATACTCCTGTGGACTTGCTATGCAAATCTTTATCTGAAGATTTCGGTGATTTCAATGCTCTGGAGGGTTGTCAAAAATTGTAACTGAAAGAAGGAAGATTTTACTTTTAGTCTACCAAATGATATTTTTTCCCATCTCAATCTTTAACTCTGTCTCCAGTGCCCTTTGACCACTGATATAATGAGTTTCGATGTAAGAAGCAGAGTTTTTCTTATTCGTTGACTCGCTAAAACATTATTCTATCGTTGTCGCGCTTCAACCTGCAAACTCACATCATATAAAAACAAAAGGCACTTGTAAGTACAAGCGCCTTTTATGTCGTCATGAAAATAGAGTTAAAAAAGAATTCTATATTATTCGGTTCGATCACTTAGCGCCAGACTTATTCAAGTCCGAGTGGTATAGGTGTTTCCTATACCCCCACGCTAGCCAGATACCTCTGTTGCTAACGTTCGGCAATGATTACCTTTCGTACACGGTCGTCGGATGCCTCCTCTCGTGTAGTACTCATTTGCATTGCTACCTCTAATTTATTTTTCACAATTATAATATTTTCAGTATTGTTTGTCAATTGAAAACTTTTCAAATTTTTAGTATTGACTTATTTTTTTCTTTAAAACTGCTTTAAATCAAGGTTTACAAGGTGTATTTTTTATCTGAACTTCCGAATCTCCAAAATATTTTGCAACATTGTTTTGTGAATTTTTAAAATAAAATGCTATAATACAAATTTAAAACGACGAATATACGGAGTTTTTGCTTGAAGCCAACTTTAACTATTGACCTGCGGAGGTGCTATGTATGGATTTATCAAATAAATTTAACACTAATCTTGGAAAAATTGAAATTTCTAAAATTCGTGAATTTGATCAGGAAATCTCCAAAATACCGAATGTTTTGAAATTAACACTTGGTGAACCAGATTTTCCGACACCTGAACATATCAAAAAAGCTGCAATTGATGCGATTGATGCCGATGAAAGTCATTATACTGGCATGCGTGGCCTGATTGAACTCCGTCATGCAGCCAGTCAATTTGTAGCTGAAAAATACAATTTACATTACGATGCTGAAACAGAAATTTTGACCACAGTTGGTGTCACAGAGGCGATTGCTACTTGTCTCCTTTCAATTATTGAACCTGGCGATAAAGTTCTAATCCCAGCACCTGCTTACTCAGGTTATGCGCCTGTAGTAAGCTTAGCTGGCGGTCAATTGGTCGAGATTGATACCACAACTGATAAATTTGTCTTAACTCCTGAAAAACTTGAGCAAGTATTGAACGAAACCGAGAATATCAAGGCTATCATCCTTAATTATCCTTCAAATCCAACGGGCATAACTTACACTCATGCCCAACTTAAAACACTTGCTGAAATCATCAAAAAACATGAAATTTTTGTCCTTTCTGACGAAGTTTATTCTGAAATTAACTATAGCCAACATGTACATACTTCTATTTCGACCTTTTTACGTGATCAAACTTTTGTACTTAATGGCCTTTCAAAATCACATGCGATGACGGGTTGGCGAATGGGGCTGATTTTTGCACAAAAATACTTGATTGATCAGCTTGTAAAAACACACCAATATCTGGTTACTTCTGCCTCAACACAATCGCAATGGGCAGCAGTTGAAGCTCTGAGTAAAGGAAAAAATGATGCTGAGCTAATGAAAGCCGAATACCTCAAACGGCGGGATTACATTATTGAGAAGATGACTGAACTTGGCTTTGAAATTATCAAGCCAGACGGGGCTTTCTATATTTTTGCCAAAATTCCAGCAGAATATAACAGCAATTCTTTTGAATTTTTATATGATTTTGCAAAGAAAAAACATGTAGCATTCATTCCAGGCTCAGCCTTTGGCCAATATGGTGAAGGTTATGTCCGTTTGTCCTATGCAGCTTCAATGGAAGTGATTAAGATTGCTATGGAGAGATTGAAAGAATATCTTTCGGAATAACTTACTATTATGGTTGTGCTATACTCAGAGTTTATCTTTGCTTTAATGTAAACCTTCTCAAAAAAGACGAGATTTTTCTCGTCTTTTTTGTTATGTATTCATTCTTGTTATTAATTAACGAAAATAGGTTTGGCTTGTAAAAAAGAGATTGTTTTAATGTGTAAATCCATATACTTTATTTTTAGGATTATTATGGTATTTAAGATGTGCCTTATTCAAAAATTCAATAGCTTCTTGCATATCTTGCACGTAATTGTATGCCATATTCATTCCAAAATCCGCTCGAATTACTATCCGTTGTATAATATTATCCTCTAAGTTTTTTGGTAAAGGATAGGCTGGCACTTGCCATCCTTTCATTAATAAACGATCGGCTAAGTCGTATAAATCCCAGTCACAATTTCTGTCTTCTCTTAATTTATAGCATACAATTGGAAGTTGTGAACCATCATTTACAATTTCAAATAAACCTGTTTTTTCAATTGATTTTGCTAAATACATCGCTACTTTATGCGTTCTTTCATGTATAGCTTTGTATCCATCAAAACCATAGCGTACAAAATTATAATATTGTCCTATCAGCTGAGCCGCGCTATGAGAAAAGTTAATAGCCATGGTTGGTAATTCTCCTCCAAGATAGCTTACTTTAAAAATTAACTCCTCTGGTAAATATTTCTTATCACGCCATAATACCCAACCTACTCCAGGATAAACGAGACCGTACTTATGACCTGATGTATTGATGGAAATGACATTTTTTAATTGAAAATCCCACTTAAGATGTGGTTCAACAAATGGTGCATAAAGTCCACCTGAAGCAGCATCTACGTGTATGTACACTTTATAATCTGTACGTTTGTTGTGTTCTTCAACTAACTTATCAAGAGCCTTGATATCGTCATATCTTCCTGTATACGTAATCCCCATAATCCCCACAATACCAATAGTATATTCATCAACATAATCCATAACCTTGTCTAGATTAATTGACATGTGGTTTTTGTCCATCGGTACTTCACGCATTTCAATATCCCAATATACACAGAATTTTTCCCAACAAACTTGATACCCAGAAGAAATAACGAGATTTGGTTTTTTAGCATTAATGTCCAAGCCTAACTTTTCTGCTCGTTTACGCCAAGAGAATTTCATTGCCATTCCTCCCAACATACAAGCTTCTGAAGAACCAATTGTTGATGTTCCCATAAACTGTTCGTTTTCACTTGCATTCCAAAGGTCAGCAATCATATTTACACAACGGTTTTCGATTTCGGTTGTTCTTGGATATTCTGATTTATCTATTGCATTTTTCTCAAGAGTTTGACTCATTAGTTTTACTGCTTCAGGTTCCATGTATGTTTGACAAAAAGTGGCTAAGTTCAACCGCGCATTCCCTTCATCTAGCATCTCATCTTGAACTAATTGATAAGCTACCCGAGGTTCGATCGATTTTCTCCCTAATTTATATTTGGGCAAATCAACTTGTTCACTTTCGGAGCCAAATATTGGTTCTAAAAATTCTGCCTCATCACGATTTTCTTTTCCATATAACATATTTACATCCTCCAATTTTCTTTAATGTTTTAATATATGTTCTTCATTCTTTACAATATGATGCTCCCCTCGAGCTGCCGGATAAACGGCTGGATTCACTTCTCCTGCTTTGAAGTGAATTGGTTCTTCAAGAGATCCATGACTCTTTTTATCATGTAGTTCATAAATAACAAATGGTAAGATTACTGTAACAGCAAAGCTTATAAGTAATATCATTTGATAAGTTCGTGTCTCACTTTGAGCAATTGATTCCGGTGGGACAAAAGAAATTAATAAAGCAAACAGAGATAATAATAACCCTACTCCTGCAATAATTGATTTGCCTATCATTTTTCCTGGAACATTATATGTTCGTTTTAAATTCTTTTTCTTGTAGATTAAGACGAAATAGCCTAAGAAAAATAGTAGATAACCAACCAAATAGATAACTACAGTCAAAGAAATTGCTACCAAAAAGGACAAGTTATTGCCGCCACCACCAAAGGTTAAAATCGCTCCCCAAAGAGTCACGATGACACCTTGAATCATAACTAAAGGCACGGGAACATCATGGGTATTCGTTTTTCGTAAAAATTTTGGAAGTAATCCACGTTGCGCTGCTGCAAACATTCCTCGAGAAGGTCCAACTACCCATGAGCTTACTTCTCCCATTACTCCAAACGCAATCATTATTGCAATTATTTTGACCAACCAACTTAAGTGGTTATTAAAATGTAAAATCAGCGTTTGAAAAGTCTGAATCACACCAGCGCTTAAAGATAACTCTTTTTGAGGTATTACTGCAGCCACTGTAAAGCCCCCAAGGGCATCTAAAGAAATAGCTAATATTACTAATAAAACCATTGCTAAAGGATAATTTCTTTTTGGATTTTCTAACTCATTGATATGAGAAGCTGAAGCTTCAACTCCCATATAAGCTAAAATAAACGAAACAAAAACTACCAATGTTGAAAGCTGTGAAAAATCTGGAATAAAAGCTGCCTTATTGATGGGGATTTCTATAGGATTTCCTCCTACAAAATAAGCTACTGCTAATACAAATAAGATAATGGATGGAATTACAATCCCGATTATAAATCCCGCTTTTACTAATTTTGCAGTGCGCTGAGTCCCACCTAATTGTGAAAAAGTCAGTCCCCAAAAAATGACCAGCAAGCCTATAAATTTAATGAGTGGATCTGAGTTTAAAGCTTCAAAATTTAATACGTATGAAAGTGCTCCTAAGATAAAGTATATCATTGTTACAAATCCAACTGTAATTTGAAACCATTGGAAAAAAATTGCCGCAAATCCAAAACGCTCTCCTAAAGTTTGGCTCACCCAGCTGAAAATGCCTCCATTTTTCCACCCTTCAACTGTGGACATTTCTGCAGCACATAGGGCAACTGGTAAAAACCATAGTATTCCGCCTAGTAGTAAAAAGAAAACTAAGTGCAATTTAGAAGTGGCAAAGGTCGGATACTCATATACGGTCAAAACCATTGAAGCAGTTAAAGCAAAGAATCCGAATAATGTTAATTTTTTTTGATTCATCATACTTCCTTAAAATATGGGGCAACAATTTTCAAAATAATTGTTGCCCAAATCTAGTTTTCATCTCCTTTCTATATCAAGTATATTCTCTTAAAAATAAAAAAACTCTCTGTATCTGTTGCTTTAAAGCAACAGATACAGAGATTAATTTTTTAAAAACTTTTCCAACCTTCTTTGATAAAATTCTTTCAATCGTAAACCTCCAAATTCCTCCAAAGCTCCCAGAGCACAATTAATTTTTTTACGTCCTAAATCCTTATCTTCAAAGTTAAAAATAACAATTCCTGTTGCCAGATGCCTTAAAACTTCAGCATATAAATCCACTCCCATTTCCCGATATTTTTTGGTAATTTCTAATATATTTTCAGCTTCACTTCTTTCCCCATGCGCTGCAAAAATAGCCGCACTTTGATACGCAATCTGTAATAATCTTCGTCTGTACTTTAATAATCGACAATATTTTTCACACCTTTTGTCAAAATTGGCCAGAAGATTTTCCAGCTGATCAATATCAATATGATCTGAGACAAAATAAAATAATGTGAGCTCAAAATAGCCCCATTCTTTAACATTACAAAGATAATTTTCAATCTCTCTCACTTCCAGGGGACTTATATTTTCAAGTCGAGTTTTTGCAGCAAGTGACAACATATGTTTTCCTGCTTCACGCGCCTCAAGATATAACTTTTGAATTTTATTTAGATCTTGACTAAAGTCCGCTTCTTCTAGTTCCAACAAGAAAAAATCTTGATAATTGGGCATAAAGTTATTTACAATTAATTCGTACTCTGCTAAGGGGACTTGCATCTCTTCTAACATCAAGTCAACGCGCTCAAAACTCATCATACTTTGCCCTCTTTCAAATCGAGATAAATTTGCTCTATTTATTCCAATCTTACTAAAATATGAGAGTCCCAAATTCTTTTGGTTCCTTAACTTTTTAAAACAATCTCCATATTTTTTATACACAGTTAATGACCTCCTAATTTTGTTTTTAACGTTATGATAAATAACAATAATTACATTTATGCCTAAAAAAATATGCACGTGAAATTATAACTCATTTACAAGTTGGTCGTCAAATATATACTCAATTAAGGCTATCAGGCATAGGTTTTTATGTTCAAAAAACTTCCTTTTAAATCTCTATATGGCGAAATTAATTTATCTCTGTGAGTTCAAAGCATTGACAGTTTTCTTAGAAAATGATATTATTACTCCTAATAAAAACGAAAGGAGCTGTACAACCAATGATCAACTGTTATTCTACTCAACTTTGGCAAAGATACAGGTGTATGTATGGCTTCTAACTGAAGAAAACCATAGATACAAATTTTAGTGTACTTTCTAAAACCTGTATCTATGCTCAAATTGGATGATTAAAGCATAGAAGTTTCTATGCTTTTTTTGTGTTATAGAAAGTACTCTGCCTTCTCATTAAAAACTAGAAAGAGGAACTTTTATGAATCAAAAAAACAAATCATCAAATACTATTACACTTACTCCAATCTTCATTATACTTGGTCAAATTTTGAATATTATCACTCCCAGTATCGCTGGAATTATTCGCCCGGACTTTTCCTTGGCCTTTTTATTCCTCTGTATAATGATTAAACCTACACTCAAACAAGTTTTCTTGGCAAGCGGTCTTGTTATCCTTACTTCCATGATTCTTGGTGGTAATCCGATTTTCCAGCTGCCAGCTGCTTTTGACCGTACCCTGTCAGCCTTGGCATGCTTACTCTTATATAGGTTAGTCCTAAGAATTTCTCCCAAATTATTTTTAGCTAAAATAGGGGTAATCTATTTCCTCGCCACATTGATAAGTGGTTGCGTGTATGTTTTTGCTGTATATCTTTTGGGAACTTTACTTCACATTTCGGAGCTTATGGTTGTCTTTAAAATGGGCCTTCCTGTTCTTTTAATTACGATTTTTTCTACGGCATTTGTCAATTATTTCCTGGGAATTTTGCTCTACAAACTTGTTTCAACACTTTCCAAAGGAAAATATCTTTTCGCCGTTTCTTAATGAGATATGAAAAAGACTTCTCTCTATAAAAACATAAACAATTTAATTGGTATAGACTTTATGCTATGTTAAAATATCTGAGGCGAATCGCCAATTCAAACAAGGAGGTCTATACTTTTGAATTTTTTACGTGATAATAAAAGAGAATTCATTATATTAACTATATATATTTTATTTGTCCCCTTCCCACTTGGAATGATCCCCTTACTCTTTCTATCTGAGTTAGCTCAGACAAATTGGGTAGAATCTGATTTTTTAAACTTCGCAGTTGGTATAACAGTCTCTGCACTGACAGCACTTATTCTCTTCCGAAAAGAATTAAGAGAAAGTTTTGGCTATTTTAAGGAGCATTCCTTATGGAAAATTTTAAGCCTCCCCTTATGGATGGCAGCGATACTTTTGGTGGAATCTCTGGCTCAAGGTATTTATGGAAAGGGATTAAACCCTGAAAATCAAGCTGCTCTCTCTGAAATGAGTAAGCAAATCCCTTTATTCTTCACCATCCTTATTCTTGGTGTTTTAGGACCCATCATTGAAGAGATTATCTTTCGCCATATCTTCCTTAATAGACTCTCAAATTATACAGGAACACTAATTGCAGTCCTTGTTTCTACTGGTTTATTCACCGTTATGCATATGCAGCAACCTATGGATTTTGTCCTCTATGCACCTGGAGCAATGCTTTTAGCTTTAGCTTATTTAAGCTCTCATCGTTCCTTAATTTTTGTTATTTGTCTTCATATGTTGAATAATATTTTAGGCTTATTAAGTTAAGGTATTTATTATATATAACCAAATAGTTGCAAACGCAACTATTTTATTTTATAATCAATACATCCTCTTCCATGAAAGGAGAAATACTATTCAAAATAATATTTTAAGAGATATTGGTACTATAGCACGCGCCTTAGATTCTATCAGTAATATTGAATTCAAGGAGCTGAAACTTGCAAAAGGACAATACCTCTACCTCAGTCGTATTTTTGAAAATCCTGGAATTAATCAACAACAAATTTCTGAACTTTTATGTGTCGATAAGAGTACAGCAAGTCGTGCTATCAATCAATTGGTAGAAAAAAAACTTATAAAAAAAGTTGAAGATACTGGAAACAAAAAAAATAAACTATTATATGTTACTTCTCATGGCAAAGAAGTTTACCCTATCTTAAACAGAGAGCTTCACTATTCTACTCAAGTTGCCTTATCCGGTCTTAATGCACAGGAGATTACTCAAGTAGAGAATTTACTCGGAAAAATCAGTCAAAATATCGTGGATAACTGGATCGATGTTAAAAAAGGAAAGAAACGAATCTACTAAAAGGAGTTGGTGTGAATATTAGAATTTCCCGCGTTACTATGCAGGATCTACAGGTCTTACAAGACTTAAGTATAGAAACCTTCGCTGAAACTTTTGGAGAACAAAATCCACCAGAAGATTTAGAGCTTTATTTAGAAAAGGCTTTTAATCCTCAACAATTAACCAAAGAATTCAATGACTCTAACAATAGTTTCTATTTTATTTTCCAAGATGGTTGTCTCGCAGGTTATATCAAGTGGAAAAATGCAACTCTTCCAGAACACTCTACTTTAGCTGAGGCTCTTGAAGTGGAAAGACTATATGTTAGAAAGTCTCACCAGCACTTAGGCTTAGGAAAACATTTATTAGATTTTGCTTTCGAAGAAGCACAGCGCACACACAAGGAATATATCTGGCTCAGTGTCTGGGAGCACAATCCTAATGCTTATAGTTTTTATAAAAATCAAGGCTATGTGGAATGTGGGTCACGTCATTTTCATTTAGGGACTTTAACGCAAACAGATTTAATCATGAAAAAAGAAATAAGGAGAACTACTATGCAAACTGTTACTGTGGATAAAAACTTTTGGGAACTTTTTCCAGAAGCTCAACTCTATACCTTAGTTGTAAACAATATTGACAATCATGTTCATGATTTAGGCCCCTACCAAGAGCTTCTAAAGGAGGCATTTAAAGAGTCTGAAAAATTTTTAGTTGAAGATGATTTTAAAGAAAACTTTGTCATCTCCGAATGGCGTGATATTTTTACACAGTTTAAGAAGAAAAAAGGTGCACGCTCTTCTATTGAAGCTCTTTTAAAAAGAGTGGCTCAGGGCAAAGAGTTAGAACCAATCAACCCACTTGTGGATATCTATAATAGTATTTCTCTTCGTTATGGTGTACCTTGTGGCGGTGAGGACTTAGATAAAATCAACGGCGATTTACATTTAGGCTTAGCCAAGGGGGGTGAAGATTTTTATCCTCTGGGGGCGCAAAAGAGTGAGCCAGCTCTTGCGCAAGAAATTATATATTATGACCTTGATGGTGCGATCTGTCGCTCTTTGAATTGGCGTGAAGCCCAACGTACCATGTTGACAGAAGAAACTACAAACGCCATCTTGGTGATTGAAGCAGTAACCCCTTCTCAACAAGAACGTGCACTAGAGGCTATCCAAGAGTTACAGGCTAAAATTAAGGATATTCTTGGTGTTGAGGGAGAAATTCAAATTATCAACAATAAGTAAGAAAGAAAGAAAGATAAATAATAATAAAAAAGTGCTAGATAATCTAGCATCTTTTTGTTATTTAAATTCTGTGATTTTTTCAGCCGCTAATCTTACAGATTCATATCCTGCTTCTTTGTCTTTGCCGACAGATAAAATCATTACTGGCACGTAACGGTTTTCGTCCAAACCAAAAGCTTCTGCCAATTGGTCTGCCTCGAATCCGCCGATAGGATTTGTTTCGTAACCATGAGCGCGTGCGATGAGCATAAATTGCATTGCAGCTAAGCTTGAATCAATTTTGACAACATCATTCATTTCTTCTTTACTAAAGCTTTGGTAGTAAGGAATAATCGCTTCTAACTGTTGATCACGTACTTCTGCTGGCATCTTGCCTTCTTCTACAGCTTGGTTATAAATTTCTTCCCCTAATTCATAACAGAGAAGATCCCCAAAAATAAGAACCATAGCCGAAGAAGTTTCATTTTGACGGGTATTAAAACGAATTAAAGGTTTTAATTTTTCTTTTTCTTCATCACTTTCAACAACAACAAAACGCCAAGGTTGCATATTTACAGATGATGGTGCTGTTGTTGCTTCTTGGATCATTTCAAGCATTTCTTCATGTGAAATTTTATAAGTTTCATCATAAACACGCACGGATTTTCTTCCAAATGTGATTTCTGAAAAATCATTATTTACAATACGAGTTGACATTTTATTCTCCTTTATGTCCCAATAACTTTGTGAGCAGCTCAAGAAGTACGTCTTCTTCTTGAGCTGTGAGTGCTAGCTCTAAACTTTTCTCAGAAGAGTTATTATAGTTTCTTTCACAACGTTCCAAAGCCTCTTTTGAGCTATCCGTGATTTTAACAAAAACTTCGCGATTGTTTTGTTTATTTCTCTCACGGGTAACATAACCTTTTGCTTCGAGCAATTTTAGATGCCTTGTAATAGCTGCACTGTCTATTTTTAACTCATTCTGTAATTGCCCTTGAGAACATTGACCGTTTTCCTTCAAAAACATCATAAGCTCATAACGGGTTATACTAAAGCCAGTTTCTTTTTCAAACTTCGTTGTCATCTCTTGATTCGCTAGTTTTAGCTTGTAAAAGAGCTGACTCATTTGTCTAAGGTTCATTTGTCCCCCTTTTTAAATTGACCGGTCAATCATTGACTAGTCAATGATACTACATTCCTATTTTTTTGTAAACTATTTTGATTGCTGCTGTGTCAAAATAAGTAGCTTTGATTTTTTCTCTCTTACTTGTGGTAAACTTAAACCATGTATAATTCGCTGACCTATATAACGACCCTTTTGAATGATTTAGGCTTATCTCCAAGTATACCTACAAAAGATACTTATAATTCTGAATACGAAGGTTTTTGTTTTCAAGCAGATGGACTATCTTTTCGAAGTCGTCGCGCTAAAAAAACTCCTAAAAAACAAGGATATTTTGTAGCATTTTGGGAAAAGGACACCAACAACAAAAATATCCCCTTTAGTTTTGAAGCTTTTCCCGATAAACTTGTCATTTCAGTCATTGATGGACCCTTGAGTGGCCAGTTTATCATTCCCAAGAGCGTTCTTCGAGAAAAAAAGATTTTAAAACACAAGGGAATTACTGGAAAAATGGCTTTGCGTTTTTACCCATCCTGGGAAAATTCACTCAACAAAACCGCGCAGGCTGCCCAAAAATGGCAATGCGATTATTTCATTGATACTACTAATATTATCCAAAAAGAAAAATTAGCCCAATTGTATTTTTCTTCTACATCCATAAACAATAAAAAACCGTAGTTTTGAGCTTACGGTTTTTTATTGTTTATTGCTGCGCTAACTTTTTACTAAAAAGCATTGCAGTTAAATCGATTCGATTTTGACCAAAATCAAGTTGAATATCTCGAGCTCCGGCCATATGAAAACCCTTGTATTCATAGAATTGATAAGTACAGCCCGTATCTGTGAAGAGGAATATTTCTTTTCCAGCTTCCCGCGCCGTGAGTTCATTGATTAAAGCGGTACCTACACCTTTGATTTTTTTCTCGGGATCAGCAGCCAAATACAAAATTTCGCCCTCAGGTGATGCTTCACTTTTATACGACCGTAATAATTCTTTATTCGTAGCTTCATAAGTGTCTAAGCCTTTGTTTTTAGAAAAGGACCGCAAAAAGTTAAAAGTCTTCATGTAAGCTTTTTGGCCAAACGTTTGTTTCAGTTTAGGTTCTCCATATATCTCTGCGAGCAATAAGCCCACCATTTCACCATCAACATAGGCAGCAATAGCTTGCGTAGCTTTTGACAGCTCAAAATATAGAAAATTTTTGGCATACATATTGATGATGGTTTTATTATTACTGTACCTATCAAAGCTCATCCCTTTAACAGCAAACTGGATTGCTTTTTGATAATCCTTTGGATCAAATGCTCTTATTTCAATTTTCATCTTTTTTATCCTCCATAACTCTCTGTGCTTTTTCGAGCAAGCTTTCGGTAAAAGTTTTCGTTTGCTCCAAAAATACTTGTGTGTTCTTCAAGCCGAATTCTTCTATAACTTGTGTTTCAAAGATATCTGTTTGCTCTTGAATCTCCTCAAAAACTTTTCTTCCATTTGGAGTGAAAACGATAAATTTTTCCTTTTCATTTTTTCCTTTAGTGAGTTGAAGAATATCTTGTTTTTGCAATTTCAAAAGTAAGCTATGTACTGTTGATTTCGGCAAAAATAAGATTTCACTTATTTCTTTTTGGGTGACAGTATCACTTTCATCGATAATATAGAGCATCATTAGTCCATTAAAAGTCAGATTATATTCATGCGCCACAAGCGCGTAAGTCATATCAAGTTTGCCAAGCGCTGTGCTAAATTGTGTCATTATTTCTCGATATTTCATTTAACCGCTCCTTTTTAGTGCGAAGTCGTACCATTTCATTATAGTACGATTCCGCACTAAAGTCAAGGCTTTTCTAAAATAAAAAGGCAGATTAAAACCTGCCTTTTTATTTTCATCTATTCAGATCATTCAGCTGCCGTATCAAGAATGATTTTACCCAAACTTCCTTTGTTTTCCATGATATAATCTTGCGCTGTCGCAGCTTGCTCGAGTGGGAATACTTTATCAACGACAGTTTTAACACCCTCACTTAAACCTTGCAGTAACAAGTGTGTGTTTTCCTCCACTTCTTCTGGTGTGATATTTGCCAACATTAGACCTGTGATATGTGCCCCTTTCATCATCAAGACACGAGGATTAATGGTTACTTCCCCTCGATTACCAATAATAACAATTCGCCCGTTGTTGCCACTAGCATCTAAGTCTTTCTGTAAATTAACATTTGCAAGCATTTCGATAATCACATCAAGACCATGATCCTTTGTCAAGTCCGGTATTCTCTCGATATATCCTTCAGCATGATGGTTAAAGACATAGTCTGCACCAAGCTTTTTCAATATCTCAAGGCCCTTTTCAGAACCTGCTGTTGCAATAACCTTGGCACCATACAGCTTGGCAAATTGAAGGACAAGTGTCCCCACTCCTCCAGTTGCACCATGTATAAGTATATATTCTCCAGACTTAAGGCCCGCTTTTTGCTTAAGGGCATAAAGGGCGGTTAAGCCGCTCGATCCTAGTGCTGCACCTTGACTATAAGTCATAATTTCTGGGAGTAAGGTCGCTTCTGTGGCCTTGCATGTTATTGCTTGCGCATATGTTCCAAACTGAGCATCACTCTCTACAGTCACAAAGACACGATCACCTACCTTAAAGTTTTTCACTTGTGCACCTACAGCTTTGACAATCCCAGATCCATCTTTGGGATATAAGGGAGCGAAGGCAGTTGCGCGTATGTTCCTTGGCGCACATAGGTTTCAACTGGGTTGACCGCTGCAGCTTTGAGGCTGACATAAATCTCATCATCTTTCATAACTGGGTCTTTAAGCTCTTTATACTTAAGAACGTTACTGTTACCAAATTCAGATACTTCTATTGCCTTCATATTTTTCTCCTTATGAATTACAGGTTTCTATAGCACTCATTATATAGCAAGATTTACTATTTGTATAGTAGGTACTCCGAGGTGCCTTAGATACTTTGTAGTAACTCTTCAACAAGTGACATGACAAAAAAACAACTGGAAAAATCCAGTTGTTCTGGTTAATTGTATCTATACTAATAGCTTATGTCTTCTTCACCTTCATCTTCTAGTTTTGGACGTTCTTTGATGCTCAAATTATATACATCTGATAATATTAATGGCACCCGCTCAAGTGACACTTCCGAAAATTGTAAGCCAAACCAGCGATCTGGTGTTGCTGTATAGCGCTTGATTCGGGCTTTTGCTTTCAAGACGAATCGATCAAAAGCTGGAAGTTTTTGTGCATTTGTCACCCGTTCCTCGATAACTACAAATCTGAAGTCACCAACATCCCTACCAGGCATTGTGGTGTATTTTTGCTCTTGTTTAGGCAATCGTCCTGATTTTATTAAATCTTTAACAATCGTCCGAAGATAACGGGGCACTTCTTGTTTCATCCGAAACCCTAGATACAAATGAACTTTAACGATATAATCTGTTCCCATCATATCAACTTCATATTCGGAAGTCCATGGTTCATCAGTAACTTTCACATTAACAAACCAGTAAACTTCCGCCTTTTTAGGACGTTTATCAAGTATTGAATATAGGATAGAACGGTCAATAAAATCACCTTCCATTTTATTACTCAAATAAACGAGATTGGTTTGATAGAGATCCATCTCCTTGTCTTCTTTGAGTTCTTTCAATTGTCCTTTGAAATCATTGAGATCCAGTGACTTAATATGTTTGTTCACACTTTTACTTGATTGGAACCAAACAAACATCACAAATATAATCATGGCCGCCATAATCACTACAACATAGCCTCCATGAACAAACTTGGCTGCTGAGGCAATAAAGAAAATCAATTCAATACTAGCAAAGAATGCAGCTATCAGGTAAGCCAAAGGTTTCTTTAAGCCTCGGTAAACGAGATAATATGCCAGAAGTACTGTTGTCATAAGCATAGTGACAGTAATGGCTAGACCATAAGCTGCCTCCATGTGTTCCGCGCTTCTAAAATAAAGTACAATCGCACTTGTCGAAAGCCATAAAATCAAGTTGACTGCTGGAATATAAAGCTGACCTAAAGTTTTCCCTGGATAGTAAATCCGCATCATCGGTAAAAGCTTCAAGCGGATGGCTTCTGAAACTAAGGTAAATGATCCCGAAATCAGAGATTGTGAAGCGATAATAGAAGCTAAAGTCGCTAAAACAACGGCATAGATCATCATGTCTGTAGGGATTACGGCGAAGAAGGGGTTGATACCTCCCAAATCGCCACCTTTATGCGCCAAAAGCCAAGCCCCTTGTCCACAGTAAGATAAAACAATTGCAAGTTTTACAAAAGGCCAGCTGACATAGATATTGCCTCTGCCCACATGTCCAAGGTCAGAATAAAGGGCTTCTGCTCCGGTAGTCGCCAAGAATACCGAACCTAAAATAAAGAGCCCTGCCTTATTTTCTGGACTTAACAAGAGATGGACAGCATAGTAAGGATTGATTGCTTTAAAAATTTCAAGATTCGCAAAGGAATTTAAAAGACCTGTGATAGCTAAAAAGCTAAACCAGATAAGCATTATCGGTCCAAAAAGTTTTCCGACTAGGCCGGTTCCAAAACGTTGAATAAGGAAGAGTATAGCCAGAATGATAAGCGTTGTAACAATAACCCATGACTGGTTGGCGTAGATTTCTCCTAAACCAGGAACTCCTTTTAGGCCCTCGACAGCAGAGGTAACTGTAACTGCTGGAGTCAAAGCCCCATCTGCAAGTAAGGTGGCCCCTCCTATCATTGCTGGGATAATCAGCCATTTAGCCATCCGTCGAACTAAGGTGAAGAGGGAGAATATCCCACCTTCTTGATGATTATCGGCCTTGAGGGCAATCAGCACATACTTAACGGTTGTAATCAAGGTCAGTGTCCAGATAACTAAGGAAACCGCACCAAGGATAAAGTCCGTTGAAATATTTTGCAAGCCTCCTTGTCCAGTAACAATAGACTGCATGGTATACAAAGGGCTTGTCCCAATGTCACCATAAACTACTCCAAGCGCGATTATAAAGCCCGCTGAAGTAGCTTTGTTAAACGATTTTTCATTCGCATAACTCATACAAAAACCTCTTTCATTTTTATAAAAGGTAGAAGTACATACTTCTCCAGAAACTTTACGAGAGGATAAAATAATATTGTCTCAGTTTCTTAGAATCATTATATCAGTTTCCCTCAAAAACGCGAGGAAAAAACTTTTATATATCTGATTTTTTTATAATACAAATAGTGAGGATAATTTCTCGCAATAAAATACTCTGACCTTATAAGAAGTCAGAGTATTTTATTATGATTTTCATGGTGTTCAGTGTTTAAAATGCTGATCGATAGCATCAAGTATTTTTTCACTGGCATGTCCATCACCATAAGGGTTTTTAGAGTGTCTCATTTCATTATAGGCTTCTTCGTTATCAAGAAGTTCCCGTATGGCTTGATAAACATCGGTTTCATCTGTACCGACTAATTTTAAGGCGCCTGCTTCTACGCCTTCTGGTCTTTCTGTTGTATCACGTAACACAAGGACAGGCACACCAAAAGAAGGTGCTTCTTCTTGCACACCACCTGAGTCCGTCAGGATAAGATAGCTTTCATTTTCCATACGATAAAAATCAACCACATTTAATGGTTCAATCAGTCGCACATTCGGCAAGTCGCCAAGAATGCGATAAGCAATTTCTCTCACTTTTGGATTTTTATGAAGTGGATAAACTACCTCAAAGTCGACATATTCTTCGGAAATCGTTTTGATGGCACGGAAAACATTTTCCATTGGTTCACCCAGATTCTCACGGCGGTGCATCGTCACCAGAATCTGGCGACGATCCTTTTGAAGATGTGCTGGTACAGTATATCGTAAAGCATCGATAGCAGTATTACCTGTCACATAGATATTCTCATCCGGATGATTTTCTTTTAATAAATTTTGTCTGCTTTCTTCAGTTGGTGCAAAGTAAATATCGGAGAGCACATCTGTGACTTGACGGTTCATTTCTTCTGGGAAAGGTGAATATTTGTCCCAAGTTCTCAATCCTGCTTCTACGTGTCCCAAAGTTACTTTATGATAGAAAGCAGCAATAGAGGCTGCAAAAGTTGTCGAGGTGTCTCCATGAACAAGCATGATATCTGGTGCTTCTTCTACCAGCACTTGATCAATGGCGTCAATAACACGTGTGGTAATTTGACTAAGGCTTTGATTTTTTCCCATGATATCTAAATCGTAATCAGGTTGAATGTGAAAAATATCGAGAACTTGATCCAGCATTTCTCTGTGTTGCGCTGTGACCACCGTTACAGCTTCAAAACGTTCATCTTTCTCGATAGCTTTGACTAAGGGTGCCATTTTAATTGCTTCTGGTCGTGTACCAAAAACGAGCATTATTTTTTTCATGTCTACCCCATTTCTACTCTTCTTCACATATAGAAGACTTGATTTTTCCCGTTTGCTTTTGCGACATATAAGTTTTTATCAACTTTATCAATAATGTCCTTCAGACTTTTTTCATCTCTTATTTCTGAAACACCTACAGATATAGAAACATTTAATAAGGTATCATTATAGATAAAATCTTTTTCCGAGATATTTTTTTGGATATCATCCATTATTGCTTTGACCTTATCCCCAGACTGGTTTCTAAAGAGCACAAAGAACTCATCACCACCATATCGAAACAGTTGACCATTATTATGCTCTTGAAGTAAAGTATCTTTAATGCCATAACTTATCTCCCGCAGCACATAATCTCCTGCCAAATGTCCATAGGAATCATTGATACATTTAAATGAATCCACGTCAAACAAAGCAATCGAAAAAAGTGGAACATTCTTACTGTCTAAAATTTCCTTCAAGACTTCTTCAAACTTTTTACGATTATAAGTATCGGTTAAAGCATCTATATAAGCATCTTTCTTTAAATCCGAGTACATCAAGGCAATAATACTGATTAAATGTATCGCGATCTTCGCGATAACTAGCACAGCTAATACCTTTCCTAAAATACCAAGCACATAGCTCATTGGAATGTCAAATTGCGAAAAAGCTACTAATATTGCTGCAAGGGTAATAAATATACTAAGGAAAAAGTAGGAAATGTAATATTTCGAAATCAATTCCTTATAATTACATAGCACATAAATCACAAGCCAAAATATAGTCAATCCGGAAAGCACTAAGAGAGAGGATTGGATATCAAAACCGTAAACATGCAAATAAAGTCCATAATATATAATAAACTGTGGCAACACCTCGTATTCAATATTTTTGGTAGGGGGTGCAACTAAATAAACGACCGAAATCGCAATAAAGACTAAAGAAATATCACTAATAATATAACCATAGGGCGAACCCTGGTCAATGTCGTTAAACAGAAATTTAAGTAAAATTATAAATAAAGCAAAATTGCTCGAATATAAGATATAAGCAGTGACTTTATTTCGATCCAACTGATAATACTGAATCATATACTTAGCAATAAACATCATACCTAGAACGGTAGGCATTAAAAAAATTTTATCAATAAAGTTACTGCCTAATATGTCATCAATATGAATCATCTTTTTTCTCCTTTATTAGAAGCTATGCGGTCTATCATAGTAATAAGTTTGTTGGAGCCATTCTTTTGGAAAACTTGCGAGAAGCTCTTCCACCTCAACTCCTTCAATTACAATCTCCTTCTTAAGAAATTTAATCGTATCAACAATTGAAAATATAAAATCCTTTAACTTAGTAGGTGATAAATAACTGTTAAAATCTAAGGCTGAAATCTTTACACGATCAATATAATCATCTAGGATGAATAGCGTTTTATAATGATTTATCCCCGATAAAAAATCGTCTAGAGCAATCGCATATCCCAAATTCTTAAGCGTTTGGATGGCTTCAATCGGCAAGAAGTCTTCTTCATTTTGACAGTTTACGGGCAACCGCTCTGTGAGTTCTAATCTTAACCTGTTCCTATATTTAAATGTCCTCAAAAATTCTACCGTTTCTTCAAAATAAAGTTCTTGATAATCCAGATTCAGGGAATAAATATAATCATCCTTACTGAGCTGTTCTTCCAAGAGGACTTCCAGCCTTTGAAGGTATAAATTATGGAGCTGATGGTCAGAAACAATCTCATCAAACATCTCCGACGGGAAATAACAAACATCAGCATGTTTATATCTCAATAACAGTTCGTATTCTTCTTTGTCATTTTGAGTAAAATCACAAATTTTTTGTCTATAAAAAATTAATTCGTCAAATTTCAAGCCTACTTTTCTCCTCAAATATACTGAAAAGCTCTTTCCTTCTGTTCAGGGGTAAAAAGTTTTCTCAGTCAATCACTGCTTGAGGTGGGCCATAGAGATAACCCTGCCTCAAATTGATGTCTAATAAATCAACAAGTTTTTCATCTTCATCCGTTTCAACACCGGACACAACTAACTCAAGTTGATATTTATTGGCCAGTTTCTTCCAAAACTTAATGGTTAAATCAATCCATTTTTCTTTATCATTAAAATGTCGCATATCTAACTTCAATACATCAATTAAAGGAAGCAAGCGATGAATGTTGCGGGCAAAATAGAATTCGGCTCCAAGATTATTGATAGAAAAATTGATACCATAGGCTTTGCACTTTGTAATTCTACGACTGACACGTCTTAGACTCTTCTTCTTTTTCACAATCTCATTATGAGATATTTCAATAATAAGGTCAAATGGTTGGAGTGACTCAGCAATCGTTTTGATATTCTTTTTAAACTTGCGACTCAGAAATTGTTCAAGCGTAAGTTTAATGACAACTTTAAAATGTTCGGGATTCGCAACTTTGATGCTTTCTTTTACATTATCTTTGAGTATGAAAAAAGGTAAGTCATCGATATTTTGTGGAAGGACCCATTCTTGCTTATCATTTTGTTCACGAAGCACGCACTCCACTCCTTTTATACTATGCGCATGATCATATATTTTATTATAAAAATAAACAAAATTATTCTCTTGTAAGATATATTTTTTCAAGTTGCATCCTTTCTTTTTACAATTTTTTATGAAAAATTAAGCTTGACGTTTCGTTTTATCCCATGTATTTTGCGATCTGAAATATCTGAGTGTCGCTTGCGGATAGATTTGACTGAGAACAATCAAAAACTTGGTCAAATAGTAAGCATCGCTTAAAACATGGCCCCATCTGAATTTTTCCTGAGAGTTTTTATTATACAGGACTGCCCAGACAACATTGATAAGGAAAATGTAGAGTACCATCAAGGCAAAGATTATAACAAAGCTTTTCACTGCATCGTTTAAACCAAAAAGCAGCAATGTGCCAAATAAAACAACGCCTGTGTAAATAACGACTACATATTCTATAGCCATCAACCAAGGTTTTATCAGGGTAAAACACAGCTCTAATTTTTGTTTGAACTCTAAATTTTCTGATTTGATAATAGGGAATATGTACTTAAAGGTTTGGATATTGCCTTGTGCCCACCGCACGCGCTGTTTAACTAAGGACATCGTATCATCATAGATTCCTGTTTGTTTGATTTTAATATCATCATATTGGACATTACGTACATTATATATATCAGATAAAAAGAGACGTAAAGAAAGGTCAAAATCCTCTACTAGCGATGTTGTCCATGGTGCTTCATGCAAAGAATACAGAGTGCTAAGTTTACAAAACTGTCCGTTTCCACCAAAGGCTACGGTATTTGTTTTACTACGCAAAGATTGAGTCGCATTAATAATCTCACCAAATTCCAAATCTTGTGATGTGTCTCTGTTACGGTTGATTACTTGTACTTTTGATTGTAAACCAGTCAATTCAAAATCCGAGTTAAAGACCAAATTTACCTTGTCAAAGTAATCTGTTGCCACACTTGAGTCTGCATCAATAATAGTGATAAGTGTTTCCTCAAAAATATAACCTTTATCAATATAGGAATCCGTTATTTTTTTATAAGCCCAATTGAGTGCTTCACCTTTTCCTTGCTGCGCTTGAGGCTGAAATCTTTGGAGAAGATGGAATCTCTTATTACCTTGGAATTCTTGAACTTCTTGCACCGTATTATCAATGCTGGCATCATCAATCACATAAATATCAAGATTTTCATAATTGGTATTTAACAAGCTTTTCACAGTGTTTTTGATGACTAACTCTTCGTTCATACAAGGAATTAATACAATGATCCGATAATTCGTTTCAATCTCAACATGACTGAGATCACTCGTATAGCTTTTTGTACTGTAAGCATACCAGAGCAAGATTGTTTCTATCGTATAATAAATAAAAGTGAGAATTGAGAAAAATACTGCAAAAAATGTCAATTTACTAATCATGATTTCAAAAATCTCTTTCAAATAGCTCATGCCCCAGAATTTATTTTCGAAAAGAAAAACAAGTGGCAAGATAGAAACCAAGTAAAGCAGTATCTTATTGTATGGCTTAAAGTAATTGGAAAGACCAGTATAGATGCTTTCGATAATCAATGAGATTGCCATAACGATTTGGACAAGCAATAAAAAGCGGGCTACTAGCTGTGCATTGACGTCAGCCTGTAGTACATAGAAAAGAATACCTCCAAAAATGCCGAGAAGCACTACCGTAAGGCCCCAAGCAAAATTTCCAATACTTTTTTCTTAATTTATTAAATAAAATTACGCCTGAAAGACCAAGCAATAAAAGTTGAACAGCCAAGGTCAGTATAACTAAAAAGATACGAACATTGCTGTATATTTCAGTTGGAATTTGATTTACCGTAAAAAAAACCAAAGATGAGTGCAAGGATAAGATAAAATCCTGAAAGTCCAAAGGTCCATCTTTTCAAAGTAGCCAACTCCATTGTCCACTTCTTTTCTAGGAAAATTCTTATGAGACCTGTATATGCAATCACCGCTAAAACATTGAAGAGCGGTGTTGGACTTAAACCGTGCCCAATCACAACGCCCGTTTCAAGGACAAAAATTAGAAAGAGCATTAAAAACAAAAGTGCTGTTTTCCACGTACTCTTTCTACCACTTTGTGTCGAAATGATATAAACCATGATCAGGATTGGAGCTACGAGCAATAGAACTGAACTTAAATTTTCATAAAGTGTGCGTTGACTTAATGACAAGAGCACATCAAAGGTTAAAGTTAAGCCCAATAAGCCATAAATCACCCTCGATACATTTAATTCAATCTTTTTCACTACTACACTCCCTACTATTTACTTCTGGAGCTATACTATAAAAGTGGACAGAAAATTGTGTGTTATAATCTGTCTATTAAGACACAAAAATGAAAGGACTTTTATGTCAGGTTTTAAACGTTACGACGAGGAATTTAAGCAATCTCTCGTTAATCTCTACCAAACAGGTAAAACTCAATCCGAACTCTGTAAAGACTATGGTGTCTCCCCTTCTGCACTTGCAAAATGGATCAAGCAGTACTCTCAAGTTCGTCTTGAAGATAATACGGTCTTGACTGCTAAACAGATTCAAGAATTACAAAAAAGGAATGCCCAACTCGAAGAAGAAAATCTTATCTTAAAAAAAGCAAGTGCCATATTCATGCAAAACTCCAAGTGAGATTAAAAGCAGTCTATAGACTCCGATTTGAACACACGACAGTTATGCTCTGTCGTGTTTTACATGTCAATCGTTCCACCTACTATAACTTCATAAACAAGAAGCCCTCAAAACGTGAAATAGAAAATCAACGCTTGAGAAAATTACTCCTTGAGATTTATATGAAAGCCAAGAAAAGAATTGGAACGAGAGCTTTTAAAATCATTCTCCTGCGTGATTATGGCGTTAATATTTCTGAGGGGCGTATCTTAAGACTTCTCAAGTCTATGACACTCCCTAAAATGTCAACGATTAAACCTAGAGTTAAATCAAAACACTCTCCTGCATTTTCTTCTGATAATCTCCTTAAACAAGAATTTAATCCTAAGTCCCCGAATCAAGTATGGACAACTGATTTCACTTATATTTCTATAGGACATAGACGGCATGTTTATCTCTGCGCCATCCTTGACCTCTACTCTAGAAAATGTATTGCTTGGAAAGTAAGTGACAGGATTGATGCTAAACTTGCCTGTGACACATTAGGGATGGCTATAAATAAGAGGAAGCCTAAGGAACCAATCATTTTTCATTCGGATCAAGGTAGCCAATTTAAATCAGCTTCCTTTAGAAAAATATTAGATGAGCATCAATTGCTTGCTTCTTACTCCAAACCTGGATATCCTTATGATAATGCTGTCACTGAGGCCTTTTTCAAGTACCTCAAACAACGGGAAATAAACAGAAGAACTTATCACTCCATTCAAGAAGTTCAACTCTCTTGCTTTGAATACATCGAACAGTTTTATAACAACTATAATCCTCATTCCGCAAACAATGGTTTAACTCCAAATCAGAAAGAAGAAAACTATTTTAAGAAAATATAGCTCATTTTGTGTCTAAATATTTGACATTAGTCCATTGTTTTTCTTATTTACAAGACGAGAAAAGAATACCGGAATTATCAAATACCACTTTCCCTAAATATCTTAACTTTTCTTAACGGTGCAATTGGTAATTTTCTTTTTCTATTCGGTTCTCTCTATGTCATCAATATCTTTGGTAAAGGTTCAGAAAATCTTTTATTGTACCTGCCTTATGCTTTAGGAATGGTCATCGCATTAGCAACTTATAAGAAAATCACTCAATTGGTCCCACACATGGATAATTTCATTTTACTGGGATTAGTGCTTGGGTTATTGATGACGTTAGTACCTTCTGCTCTGAGTTTTAGTTTTTTCTTATTAAGCTATGGTCATTTTCTCCTAAATAAATGGCTCAATAACCAGTATTTCATGGCACTTCATATTCCCGAAGACCACCGTATTCTTCTAAAAAACACAACTCAAAAAAAAGGTTCCTTGATTCATCAATTCTTTCTCATTATTTTCCTCTTGTTTCTTACTGAGAAGCAAAATAATTCAAAAACATTTTTCCTACAATTAATTAATCCACAATCATCACATCTAAGTGCTGCGCATATTTTTTACGGGTTAGCTCTTCTTTCGATTGGCGGTTTTCTTATTCTCATCGTCTCTTACTTCTATTTAAAACGTCGTAAAATATAAACCGTAAAAAATGAGGGAGTTATCCCTCATTTTTTATTTATCCTCCCTCAAGGATTGTCTACCTTAAAGAGGTTGCCGTCTTCAATACGATATACGCTGTCACTATTTTTGATCATCCGCGAATCATGGGTGACCATAATAGTGGCTTTATTTTTTTCATGTGCTTCTTTTCTTAAAATATCCACAACCTGATAAGCCCTTTCTGTATCTAAGCTGGCTGTCGGTTCGTCAGCTAAAATCAAGCTTGGATCATTATAGAGTGCACGTGTGATTGCAACACGTTGACGTTCCCCACCAGAGAGTTCCCCAGGATATTTATCTTGTAGCTCTAAAATATCTAAAGAGTCGAGCATTTCATCTATTTTACCTCGATTAATGTTCTTTTTATTTATCTTATCCACAAGTTTCAACTGTTCTTTGACAGTCAAATAAGGTATGAGATTCGAAGCTTGTAAGATAAAACCCACTTCTTTAAATCTTACTTTTGAACGTTCTTTTTCTGAGAGTTTATTAAAATCAATCGTATTGATTTTTGTTGTCCCTGTTGTTGAAGACTGAAGCCCTCCAGCAATTGTTAGAAAAGTACTTTTACCAGAGCCTGAAGGACCAATGATTGAGATAAACTCCCCAGCTTGTACCCGTAGATCAATGCCTTTCAAGGCTTGAACTTCTGTTCGCCCCTTACCAAAGCTCTTTGTGACTTTATCCATATGTAGAATATCTTTCATTATTAACCTCCAATCGCTTGAGTAGGATCAATTTTTCTAATCGTATACAGTGAAAATACAGAACCCAGTATTGATACGACAATCAATATGAGCCCATAAATTGTCCATATAGAAAAATCAATTGCAAACGGCATAGCTTGCGGTAGCACGAAGCTTGTGAAATAGCTCCCACCAAAAGCTGCAACTACACCGACCAATGCTAGCCAGAAACTTTGCCATAAGATCGACTTCATGATAAGGAAGTTTGAAATCCCTTGCGCCTTCATAATACCAAAGATTGGAACTTTTTGAAGCGTAATAACATACATAAAGACAGCAATAATGAGCAGCACAATCAAGAACAAGAAATAAATCATTGCGCTCAGTGTTGTTTTCTGTGCAGAATAACCTGGGATATTGTTGATAAGTTCAGAAGTTGTGATGACTTTCAATTTATCTGAACTTGAACCTTTCAAGGTTACTTGACCCGATTTTACAATGACACCATTAACAGAATCATCTGCGGCTGTTGCGTTCATGTTTTTAATTGCGGAAAGCGTAGCAAATGAACTGTAGACGACAGGTGTTGCTGAGTAGTAGGTCGCTTTGGCGATACCAACGATTTTTAACTCTGTATCGTTATTCCCTACCTTTATCTTGTCGCCCACTTTATAGCCCTTGTCAGCAAGATTTTCTGGGATGACGATTTCTTTCTTGTCTTCTGAAAAATCAATGCCATCCTTGACTTGTGGTAGAATATCGGAACCTATTGGGAGCGCCATAACCGTAATATTCTCTCTTTTATTCTCTCCCTGATTAATAGAAGTTGAAAAAACTGAAACGGGAGACAACTCTTTTCCATCAATATTATCTAACTCTGCTTTTGAAATCTGCGAAGCAGACAGAATGTTATTCGAACTGTCTGACAGAACAATCTTTTCTGCATTCCAATCCACTACAGCTTGTTTAAACTGGTTGGCAAGACCAGTTGATAGGCCTGACAATATGAAAACAACATAAGAAACCAAAAATATGATCGTTGCAATCAAAGTGTACCTTGTCTTGTAATAAAATATTTCTTTAAGTGATAAAAACATAATACAACTCCTTGAAGAACTCTTCGTTCTCTTCTTTATTGATGATTTTGACTGCCTGAGAGGCCATTCATAATCACTGCGACTTCACTGTCATAGTGCGCAACAAATTCTTGATCACTCCACTCTTCTGCAAATAGTCTGTAAACAAGATCGTGCACAACTGCTTTAAACACAGAAATCATTGGCGAAACAGGCTCTTTACTTACAAATGTTTGAGGATTATACTTTTTCCAAGCTAATGTCAATTCGTGATTCCAATCTAAAAAGCGATATTTGTAGATGGCGTAATTTTCATTATGTACGAGTTCCTTTAGTAGCAAATGCTTGTATTCATCTAAGGCTTTTTCAAGCGGATATTTTTTAATCGCATCTAAGAAAAGCTGGTGAAGCTCACTTGTCTCTTGAGACAGAACATAGATATAACAATCTGTTAAATCTTCAAAATATTGGTAAAAACTCCCCCGAGGGATTTCTAAACTCTGCACAATATTTCTCACCGTGGCTTGATGGAAGGGTTTATCCGCAAACTCGGTTTTACAAGCCGCATAGATGCGTTGTTTTTTTTCTTCTGGAAGTTTTAGATATGTAGCTTTAGGCATTTTTTCCTCCCTTGACTTTATAAATGACACAGTGTCACTTTAGGATAAATTTTAGCAGTTTAATCTCACAGAGTCAAATATAGTGCATTAGGTTTTCTATAAAAACTGTCATACATCAGAAAATCCTATAAATCAGGTGCTTAAAAAATTTACGAGTTGAATACCTTGCAAAAGGAAACAATAACCAGTAGAATAAAAGTATAAACAACAAGGAGGTATTTTTTATGGTCGACAGAGGTACAACAGACAAACTCAAAGGTAACGCTAAAGAAGTTGTTGGTGATGTTACAGGTGACAACAAGAAAAAAGCTGAAGGCGTCCTTGATAAAACAATCGGTAAGGTGAAGGAAGTTGCTGCAGACATTAAAGATGCATCAGAAGATGCAGTTGATAATGTCAAAGAAAAACTTGATCACCACAAAAAATAAAATAAAAAAAGCACTATCTACATAGTGCTTTTTTTATTTTATTCAAGCTCTAAACTCGGGAAGGACAAAGTTACTTTAAACAAATCTCCATCTGTTTCTAAAAGGAAACGTCCCTCATGTGCTTCCACAATCGACTGAGCTATAGCTAGCCCCAAGCCTGAACCTGTTGTATTCCTCGATAAATCGCCTCTTTTGAACCGCTGCGACAATTCTTGACTATTTTCTCCGAGTTCTTCACGCGAAATATTTTTAAAGACCAATTCAATTGTGCCATTTTCACTTTTATGTCCTGAAATATAAACCCTAGTGTTTTTGGACTAATGTCAAATATTTAGACACAAAATGAGCTATATTTTCTTAAAATAGTTTTCTTCTTTCTGATTTGGAGTTAAACCATTGTTTGCGGAATGAGGATTATAGTTGTTATAAAACTGTTCGATGTATTCAAAGCAAGAGAGTTGAACTTCTTGAATGGAGTGATAAGTTCTTCTGTTTATTTCCCGTTGTTTGAGGTACTTGAAAAAGGCCTCAGTGACAGCATTATCATAAGGATATCCAGGTTTGGAGTAAGAAGCAAGCAATTGATGCTCATCTAATATTTTTCTAAAGGAAGCTGATTTAAATTGGCTACCTTGATCCGAATGAAAAATGATTGGTTCCTTAGGCTTCCTCTTATTTATAGCCATCCCTAATGTGTCACAGGCAAGTTTAGCATCAATCCTGTCACTTACTTTCCAAGCAATACATTTTCTAGAGTAGAGGTCAAGGATGGCGCAGAGATAAACATGCCGTCTATGTCCTATAGAAATATAAGTGAAATCAGTTGTCCATACTTGATTCGGGGACTTAGGATTAAATTCTTGTTTAAGGAGATTATCAGAAGAAAATGCAGGAGAGTGTTTTGATTTAACTCTAGGTTTAATCGTTGACATTTTAGGGAGTGTCATAGACTTGAGAAGTCTTAAGATACGCCCCTCAGAAATATTAACGCCATAATCACGCAGGAGAATGATTTTAAAAGCTCTCGTTCCAATTCTTTTCTTGGCTTTCATATAAATCTCAAGGAGTAATTTTCTCAAGCGTTGATTTTCTATTTCACGTTTTGAGGGCTTCTTGTTTATGAAGTTATAGTAGGTGGAACGATTGACATGTAAAACACGACAGAGCATAACTGTCGTGTGTTCAAATCGGAGTCTATAGACTGCTTTTAATCTCACTTGGAGTTTTGCATGAATATGGCACTTGCTTTTTTTAAGATAAGATTTTCTTCTTCGAGTTGGGCATTCCTTTTTTGTAATTCTTGAATCTGTTTAGCAGTCAAGACCGTATTATCTTCAAGACGAACTTGAGAGTACTGCTTGATCCATTTTGCAAGTGCAGAAGGGGAGACACCATAGTCTTTACAGAGTTCGGATTGAGTTTTACCTGTTTGGTAGAGATTAACGAGAGATTGCTTAAATTCCTCGTCGTAACGTTTAAAACCTGACATAAAAGTCCTTTCATTTTTGTGTCTTAATAGACAGATTATAACACACAATTTTCTGTCCACTTTTATAGTATAGCTCCATAGCGTATAAGCCCCAGCTACTACGACACCTGCTAGAAGTACATTTCCTGATATACCGGTTGATAATAAATGTTTTTTTATATATTGACTACTTTTTAAATAATTTTTCCATTTTTCACAATATATCCTCCTATTTTAACAATATTTATTCAACAACCATTTTTTTATTCAACTCCTCCTCTATATCTAGTTTCCCTGAAATAAGTGAAAACGATCTATTTTATTAGTAAAATCACAAACATTAAAATGTTGTGACTTTTCCCAAAATTACATTATATGAATAATTATAAATTATAAAATTATTAAATCAAAAAAATGAGCTTGGAAAGTGTACTATTTTTTTATCCTTATGTTACCCCTATTTAAAAAGATGCTCATTTGTAAAAAAAATGATAAAATAAAAGCATATTAAACAATCCTAAGGAGGATTACTATGCCATTTGTACATGTTGAATTAGTTGAAGGACGTAGTGCTGAAGCCAAAAAAGCTTTAGCAAAAGAGATCACAGAGTCTGTGATGAAACATACTGGAGCACCTCGTGAAGCTATTTATGTCATCTATGATGAGATGGCAAAAGATAATTTTTATCCCCACGGTGAACCTAAACAATAAAGAAAAAAGCTTAGAGAGTTTTCTCTAAGCTTTTTTCTTTTTCTAGATTTTATTTCTTATGCATCATAATATCTAATATGACAGGATCAGAATTCTGCATTCCGCTAGAAACATAAAGTCCTAAATCACGGATACAGTCATCTACCTCTCCTGAAACAATCCCATTTGTTGCTGGAATAACCACACCTGACTGAGCCAGCTGTACTGCACGATACATTGAGGATACAGAGCTCACTACTTTTAGTGCACAAGAAAAACCTGCACCATCACAAATCATTCCTACTGCGTCACCAATCATGTTCTTAATTGCCATCTCAGCCTTTTCTTCATCCTCTGATTCGAGATAAATTAAACCGGCTGCTGCTCCCATTGCTGCCGAATCTGTAGCACAATAAGCAGAAAGTAAAGGTAAAAATGCATGAATATAAAGAGCTGTAAGATGTGAAAGAGTTAATGCCCTAATAAGTTTTTCTTCACTTACACTCCTATTTTGCGCAAAGACACAAACAGGAACTGTAGCTGTAATTCCTTGATTTCCTGAGCCAGAATTTGTCATTGCTGCATGCTGGCAGCCTCCCATACGTGCATCTGAAGCTGCAGCTGTACAAATAACAATTTGCTCTTCAAGACTAATATCTGAAAGGCTTCTGTGGTTAAGTAACGCTTTTCCAATCCCCATCCCATAATCATTGCTTAAACCTTCTGAAGCCAAAGTCATGTTTAATTCTTGTGCTTTTATTAAAGGTAAAATATCTTCCAGATTTTGACTAATTGCAAAATCCCAGATTTCCGCAAAACTGCACTTTTTTAAAAATTCAACACTACTTGCTTCTTCATTAGATTGAAGTTTTTCTTTTTTGAAAATCACTTCTTTATTTTTTTGTATCCAATAAATGGAAGTGTGCCCCCCTGCAATTTTAACTGTAACTGTTTCACACCCTGAAGCTATGCTAACTTCAACGTACAATTTATCTGCTACAGAAGCAACTTCAGATTTCACTTGGTTTGACCGAGCAAGGCTAATAATTTCTGGAACTATATCTGGCGAGAGTTCAGAAATTACCTTCAAGCCAGCTTCAGCATTTCCTGCTAGGGCACCTGCAGCTGCAGCTACTTCTACTCCAGCTTCTTTCGTTCCAGGAACAATTACAGCCAAGGCATTTTTCATTACATTAGCGGACACCCGTATATTTATTCGATCGATATGGGGATCTTCTAAATATGTGCGGCATACTGCAGCAGCATAGGCCACAGCCACAGGCTCTGTACAACCTGTAGCGGGCTTAACACCTTCTTCTAAAACTTGTAAAAAACTATTTCTAATTTCTTCTGTCAGCATATTGCTCTCTTTTCTTTTTGACTTTTTCATTTTAAATTATAGTTCATCTCCCTAACTATTGCAACCGCTTTCTTGATTTTGTTACCTAGCGGGGTATACTCTTCTTGCATTGCGAAAAGACTTAGGTTAAAATAAAGCCATGAAGATTTTAATTACAGCAGGTGGTACCACTGAGTCCATTGATACCGTCCGCGGTATCACTAATTTCGCGACAGGTAGTTTAGGAAAATTAACTGCTGAAGAATTTTTGACACACGGACATCAGGTTATTTTGTTAGCTGGACGTTTTGCACAGCTACCCTCAAAACAAGAAAATTTAACTGTTATCCCAATTGGCGATACACAAGATTTACTAAATAATGTAGAAAGATTTCTTCCAGCAGTCGATGTTGTTGTCCACAGTATGGCAGTTTCTGATTATCGTCCTGTTTATATGACTGGGGTAGATGACTTGCCACAGCCACTTACAAAAGAACAGCTCATTCATTTCCGCCCTGAAGTACAGAAAAAAATATCCTCAAATTCTGATTACCAAATGATGCTCTTGGAAAAAACACCGAAAGTTATTTCATTTATTAAAAAATGGAAACCTGAAGTTCTTCTTTTTGGCTTTAAACTCCTTTCTGGCGTCAGTGAGGAGCACTTGCTGGAGGTTGCCCAAAGCAAACTCAAAGAAACTTCTGCTGATTTTATTATTGCAAATGATCTAGCTAATATCCAAGGAGAAAACCATCTAGCCTTCTTAGTTAGTGGTTCTGCGGATATTACTCAGCTTCAAACTAAACCACAAATTGCTCAAGTAATTGTAAAAAAATCCGAGGAGGCTTATCATGGCTAATATAACTCTTGCTGTTACTGGCAGCATTGCAGCCTACAAAGCTGCAGATATCGTCTCGATGCTCAACAAAAAGAACCATAATGTTACTGTTTTGATGACAAAAGCAGCTACACAATTCATTACACCTTTAACTTTGCAAGTTTTATCTAAAAATAAAGTACACCTTGATATTATGGATGAAGAACATCCCGATGTTGTTAATCATATCGATATCGCAAAACACACTGATATTTTTGTTGTTGCTCCTGCCACAGCGGATACCATAAGTCGCCTTTCTCATGGTGCCGCTTCTGATATTGTAACTTCTGTAGCCCTTGCGCTACATCCAAGCAAAACCAAATATATTGCTCCTGCTATGAATACTAATATGTATGCCAATCCTTTAACGATGAAAAATATTGATATTTTAAAATCAATAGGATACAATGTTATACAACCCAAACAATCTCTCTTAGCTTGTGGAGACTTTGGTGAAGGCGCACTCGCAAATATTGATACCATTGTTGATATGCTGGATCAAGCTACTAAAATTGAGGAAATTTAAAAACATGAAAAAATCAAAAGCATCCGATATTGCCATCCTTGCAATCTTTATTGCTATCATGGTTGTCGTGCAAGTTTTGAGCCAAATCGTCTATAGCGTGTGGCCATTGCCTATTGTGCCTACACTCTTGCATATTCCTGTAATCATCGGTTCCATTGTCTTAGGTGCACGGAAAGGTGCTTTCTTAGGGCTTGTAATGGGAATTATCAGCGTTATTAATTCCACAATCCTTACTACACCTTTGAGTTATGTGTTTAGCCCACTTCAACCCATTCCTGGTACAAATCATGGTTCCCTCTGGGCTTTAGTAGTTGCTATTGTCCCTCGGATCCTCATTGGTGTATTTCCTTATTTTATCTATAAAGCCATGAAAACACGTACAGGTGCAGGTATTGCTGCTTTTGTAGGTACAGCTACAAATACAGTACTTGTCTTAAGTTTCATTACTTTATTTTTTGGTCAATACACAGGGATGACTTTCGCAGGACTTATTCAGCTGATTATTACAAGTAATTCCATTGCTGAAGTTGTTATCGCCGTCATTTTAACAGCAGCGATTGTTCCTTCTTTAGAAAAATCAAGATAAATTACAAAGCAGGCATCACATGGTCTGTTTTTTTATTTTTTGGAAAATAGAAATGAAAAATGATATAATACATCTGAAACCGAATTCATTTTTGATTAGGATTTAAAATAAACAATAACTAATTGAAGCCTTGAAAACAAGGGCTTTGGAGGATAACAATGTCATACAATGAAATTTACGAACAATGGTTAAATGCTGACTTAACGCCTGACTTGCATAAAGAATTGCTTGCAATGGACGAAAAAACAAAGGAAGATGCATTCTATACATATCTTGAGTTCGGTACAGCTGGTCAACGTGGTCTTTTAGGTGCTGGAACAAACCGTATGAATATTTACACAGTTCGCTTAACAACTGAAGGACTTGCACGTCTGATGGACAGCAAAGGTGATGCGAAAAAACGAGGTGTAGCTATTGCTTATGATAGTCGTCACTTTTCTAAAGAATTCGCTATGGAAACGGCAACGATCCTAGCAGACCATGGTATTCCAAGCTATGTCTATGACAGTCTTCGTCCCACTCCAGCCTTGAGCTTTACAATTCGTGAATTGAATACTCTCACAGGTGTTATGATTACAGCCAGCCACAATCCTGCTCCTTATAACGGCTACAAAGTTTATGGCGAAGACGGTGGTCAAATGCCACCTGAAGATGCGGCAGCCTTGACCGAATATATTCGACAAATTGACGACATTTTCTCTATCACTTTAGGTGATACGGAAAAATATATTGCGGATGGTATGATCAAAATTATCGGTGAAGATATTGATGCAAAATATCTTAAAAATATCGAAACCGTTACAATCAATCATGATTTAATTAACGAATACGGTCGTGATCTTAACATCGTTTACACACCTCTCCACGGGACTGGTGAAATGCTCGGACGTCGAGCTCTTGCCACAGCTGGTTTTGAAAAAATTGCCGTTGTAGAAGAGCAAGCTATCCCTGATCCCGACTTTTCAACTGTAAAATCACCTAACCCAGAAAGTCAAGCAGCTTTTGCTATGTCTGAAGAACTTGGCCGTAAAGTTGGAGCTGACATGCTAGTTGCTACTGACCCAGATGCCGACCGTATCGGTGTCGAAGTCCGCTTACCAGATGGAAGCTACCAACCTTTGACAGGTAACCAAATCGGCGCCGTCTTAGCTAAATATATCCTCGAAGCACACAAAACAGCTGGTACATTACCGGCTAATGCGGCTATGGCTAAATCTATCGTCTCTACTGAGTTAGTCAGTCATATTGCTGAAAGCTATAACGTGAAAATGTTTAATGTACTCACAGGGTTCAAATTCATTGGCGAAAAAATTCATGCTTGGGAAACTACAGGTGAACACACTTACATGTTTGGTTTTGAAGAAAGCTTTGGCTATCTCATCAAGCCTTTTGTCCGTGATAAAGATGCTATCCAAGCAATGCTCCTTATCTGTGAAGTTGCGGCTTACTACCGTTCTTTAGGTAAAACACTCTATGATGGTATTCAAGATATCTATGCTGAATATGGTTTCTTTGTTGAAAAGACACTTTCAGTTACGCTTGAAGGTAGTACTGGGAAAGAACAAATCGCTGAAATCATGGGTAAATTCCGTGACAATGCACCAGAAAAATTTGACGGTCTTGAAATTCTTTTGACTGAAGACTTCAAAGAACTTACTGCAACATCACACAGTGGCAAAGTTGAAAAATTAACAACTCCTCCTTCTGATGTTTTAAAATATCATTTAGAAGATGGTAGCTGGATTGCTGTTCGCCCTTCTGGTACAGAGCCTAAGATAAAATTCTATATGGCTGCTGTAGCAAATACAGAAGCACAAGCACAAAGTAAAATTGATCATTTTGAAAAAGAAATCACAACATTTATCGGATAAATTGTCCTAAAAGCTGTCTGTCACAGACAGCTTTTTTATTTATCACCAACATAATAAAAAACTCAATCTTTTTTAATCTTCAAGCAAGAAAAATAAGCTGCTGCAAACCCTTAAAATAGGTTATTTCAGACTATAGACCTATTGAAAAATAAAGCAATTTCCTGTAAAATGGTAACAGACCGTTTATTTATAGAAAGCGAATTTATTTTGAAAAATTTGAACAAAAAATTGTCCCTCTTGGGTGTAGCAAGTGCTGGTTTGCTCTTGCTCTCTGGCTGTGTCCAAACCCATATTGTTGATGGTGTGCGTGTCCCTACCGAAGCTGCAACACATGGTATGACTTACCAAATTCTTGTTAAACCAATGTCAGCCTTTGTCGATGTGTTTGCGAATAACATGAACCTTGGTTATGGTTGGGGTATCGTCTTAGTCACTCTGATTATCCGTTTCCTTATCCTTCCATTGGGACTCAACCAAGCCTATAAGTCCACTTATATGCAAGAAAAAACAGCTTACTTGGCTCCAGTGTTTGAACCACTTAATGCAAGATTGAAAGCTGCAACGACACCCGAAGAACGTATGGCTGCCCAACAAGCTTTGATGAAAGCACAAAAAGATAATGGTATCAATATGTTATCTTCATTGGGTTGTCTCCCCCTACTTATCCAATGGCCTTTCTTCATTGCCCTCTATAATGCTGCAGCCTATACTCCTGGTATTTCAACAGCAACTTTCTTTGGAATTGACCTCGGACGTTCAAGTATTGTAATCACTCTGATTGCGGGTGTTTTCTACTTCCTGCAAACTTGGATTTCAACCAAGAGTATGACACCTGAACAAAAGAAAACAGGTATGACTATGCTCATTATGAGTCCTGTGATGATTATTGTTTTCAGTTTTATGTCCCCTGCAGGTGTAGCTCTTTATTGGGCTGTTGGTGGTATCGTGATGGTTATCCAACAAATTATCATTACTTACGTTATGAAACCACGCATGCGTAAGAAAATTGATGAAGAATTTAAAAATAATCCTCCAAAAATGGCTGATCTTCCAAAAGATGTCACTCCTAAATCTGCAACACAACAAGGATTGAAAGATTTGGATGCACCACGTAAGAAGAATAATAACGGACGTAATGCTGGTAAGCAAAAGCGTAAATAATACACTCTAAAGAAGCAAGTTTATGTTGCTTCTTTTATTCTAGCCAAAAAAACCTCCAGAACCTTAAGATTCTGGAGGTTTTGAACTCTGTTCTTCACTCTAGCTGATATAGTTTTGTAAGCTGTATTGATCACAAATCATAATCTTATGCTGAACAATATCAATAATTTTTTCTTCCCGGAGTTCACGAAGTATTCTGTTAACACTGGTTCGTGTTGAGATTCCACAAAATCCTGCTATGTCTTCATTGGTTACGGGAAAATCAATTAATATCCCTTCCGCTTTTTGTTTACCAAAGCAATCAATGAAATTATATAAACACGCGCATACAGCGCCTTTTTTACCGTTTACAGTCATTTTTTGCAATGCTTCTAAGATCATGACTAATCTTTTACGATAGAAATTATCCACAATACGAAACAGCTTGATATCTTTATCAATCCATTCCCAAAAAACTTTACGTGGCACCCGATAAAAAGTTGCCTCATCCGACTCTATTCTCACATTAAAGAGAGCTGAAACTCCATCCAGTTGTTCTTCTTCAAGCAATGAAACAAAATCTGGTTCACAAACATAAGTAATATTAAATTCACGACCATTTCGCAAAATACTACTCAGTTTAACCACACCTTCTTTAAGAACATAAAGATACTCTGATTCAATGCCTTGATACATGATATAGCTGTGTTTCCTACGACTAACTACACTCACATTTTTTTCTTCTAAAAGCTCTACTACGTATTCTATGTCATTCATACCATTTTTTAAGCAACATTTGTCTGGTGTTGTTTTTTCCCATGCACAAGATAATAGATAATCCATACTATGACAACCGCTGGCGCACTGTAAAGATACAGGTTACGGAATCCAACCATACCTTTTCCAAGCATTGGAATGATAGCTCCGAGGATAATCGGACCGCCGCCAACGCCCAAATCTAAAAAGCCAAAGAAAGTTGAAGTTGCAACACCTATACGATCTTTACGTGCTTCACGAATCGCAATAGCTTGACCAAAAGGTGCAACTCCTCCATAACCGAGACCAAATGTCCCTCCAGCAATAAGCAACATGATAAAGCCAGCACCTGGACTCATGAAACCTGCTAAACCAACGAAGAGCATTGAAATTGCAAAGAAGATAAAGACAGGATGGAATACCCAATTGTCTCCTTTAGTATCAAACATGCGTCCTGTTAATGGGCGTGATAAGAAAATCAAGACAGCATATAAAGTAAAGAATAATGAACCAGCAGTCGAAATATGTAAGAAGGATGTAAATGGCCCCATTCCTGTTAAAATAGCGGAGTCAATAAATCCTGCCAAAAAGGCCACAAAAGAAATAGGTAAGGCTGATTTTTCGATGTATTTATCTAAGCCTTTTGGACTGTGAAGTAATGCTTCCTGCACTTCTTCTTCGGAGAGCTCTTTTACATGGACAAAGAATATCAAAACAAAAGTTAAAATAAGTAAGATAAGTGCCAAAGCAAGAAGCCCATTAAAACCTAACGAAGAAGAATAAATGGAAATACTTAAAGCAGGTCCCACAGCTGCAGCCAGCGTAACGGACAAAGCATAATAGCCAATCCCTTCGCCTCGTCTTGAAGCTGGAACAATATGTCCAGCAATCGTTCCTGAAGCTGTTGCTCCAATCCCAAATCCCATACCTTGAATTACACGTATAACAAAGAGTAAAGGTATATTAGTCGTTGCATAATACCCCAAGGTTAAAACTAAAAAGATAATTCCACCTACATAAAGGAGCTTTTTCATCCCAATCCGTGTTACAACGATACCGGTCCATACACGCCCTATAAGCGCCCCGATAACAAAGATACTTGATAATGATAAGCTCACTACTGTAGATTGATGGAGTTCTTCCATCGCATACGTCCCTATAGATGACGTTAAAACGTAAAAAACAATATAAAATAAAAAGCTAATAAGTGTATTAATAATGAAAGTAGCTGTAAAAAGACTTTCTTTTTTCATGATTTTTTCTATTCCTCGACTGATGTGTATCTTATGAAGATACTTTTTTATTTGTTATTTGATAAGGGAGATATTTCTTACTTCAAAAGCAAATTTTCCATTATCTGTAATCAAATAACCGTGATGATCAGTCACATATTTTACAGCTTCGGCCATGGAGTCAAATTCTTCGATTAGACTGTGGTAGTTTACTCCGCCCATAAAGTTAGGGGTCGCATCTTCTTCATATGTAGATAAACTTTTAAATTCAAATTTCATTATTAAATTTTCCTTTTCTTTATTCTCGTCAAAAATTTAGTGGCCACTTTCATTTCGACATTTTATGTACAAGAAATATAATATAAGAAAAAGCGTAACATCGCTACAACAATTTATACTGCAAAATATGAACAACATATGTTAACAACTCTTATTTGTAAAAATAAAAAAAAATACTTGATAAGGCCAAAAGCCTATCAAGTATTTCTCTGTTTTTGCTTATGTCAAGTGAACACCTTTATCCACATAAACCACATCTCCAATGACGCCTGTAGCTAAAGGACTAACGAGGAAGGCTGCGGTTTGTCCAACTTCTTCGATCGTTACTCCCTTACCGTCAGCTGTACGGCTGTTTGATTCTTTAATCAAATCTTTGTAGCCTGCAACACCAGATACCGCAAGTGTTTTGATTGCACCCGCTGAAATAGCATTAACATGAACACCAACGTGTGCCATTTCTGCTGCCAAGTAACGTACACTTGCTTCTAGAGCTGCTTTAGCAATACCCATTACATTGTAGTTAGGAATCGCACGAACAGAGCCCATATAGCTCAAAGTAACAATACCAGAGCCTTCATTGAATAAAGGTTTTGCAGCTTTTGCTACAGCAAGCAATGAGTAAGCTGAGATATCTTGTGCAAGGGCATAGCCGTCACGTGAGATATCAGATACATTACCATCAAGTTCTTCTTTTTTTGAATAAGCAATGGCATGTACCAAACCATCTATTTTGCCCACGCGGCTTTCAATAGTTGAAAATGCGCGACGGATAGATTCGTCAGATACAACATCACATTCAATAAGTAGATCTTCTGGTCCAGCAAGCTTTGCAAGCTGTTTTTCCATACGTTCATTTTGATAAGTGTAAATCAAGGTCGCCCCTTGATCTTTCATAGCTTTAGCGCAACCCCAAGCGATAGACTTGTTGTTAGCCACACCCATAATGACGATTTTTTTTCCTTCTAAAAACATATAAATAAGTCCCCTTAAAATAAAAAAATATATTTCAGAAAATATAAGTTAAAAAATATAAGTAAATAGTTTAGTATATCAAAATACTTACTACATAAAACATTGTAATGTAAAAGCCTGTAATTGTCAAGTTTCCCTCTTCAATCTAAAAGAAAACGTTTTAAAAATCCTAAATTTGATGATACAATAAAATTAAGAATGAAAGAGAGGTTTTATGAATAAGCAAGAATTTATTGAAAAAGTCCGCGGTGGACTGATTGTTTCCTGTCAAGCGTTGCCAGGCGAACCACTTTATTCTATTGATGGTGGAATTATGCCTCTTATCGCTTTAGGTGTCCAAAATGCGGGCGCTGTAGGTATTCGAGCAAATTCTGTACGAGACATTGAAGAAATTAAAGAGGTTGTTGATGTGCCCATTATCGGCCTCATCAAACGTGATTATCCTCCACAAGAACCCTATATTACTGCAACTATGCAGGAAGTTGATGAGTTAGCTAGCCTTAATATCGCCGTAATTGCCCTAGATTGTACACTGCGTGAACGTCATGATGGTTTAAGTATGGCAGATTTTGTTCATCAGGTGAAGGAAAAATATCCTCATCAATTGCTAATGGCAGATATTGATACTTTTGCTGCTGGAAAAGCGGCCTATGAAGCTGGTTGTGACTTTGTCGGAACCACACTTTCTGGTTATACTGAGGCAACAAAAGAACGACCTCAACCTGATATTGAGCTTATTCAGTCACTCTTGGACAGCAATATTCCAGTGATTGCTGAAGGTGGTATCCATATTCCCGAACAGGCTAAAAAAATTCAGGAACTTGGTGTGCTCGCTCAAGTTGTTGGTGGAGCAATTACACGTCCTCATGAGATTACTGCCCGCTTTATCAAAGCTATAAAGCAAGCTGAATAAAAAAATCTCTCAAACCAAGGGTGGCTGAGAGATAGAGCTTATGTTAAAGTAATCTTTACTCAAATAGTATAGCACTAGTGTCTTCAATTTTTCTAGTAATAAACATCTAAGTTTAATATTCTAAAAATTTGCCATGCTTGGCTCTAGTTATACCTCTATCGAATTTCTCCATGGTCTATAGTAGCAATCCAAGGAGCATTTTAATGTTTTTATACATAAAACAATAAAAATAGTGATATAATGAGATAGTACAAATAAAATATGAGGTACTATTAATATGACAAATTCAAAGTATGCCATGACAGCGACAGAAGTTATGGAAGTTATTCCTAACCGTTATCCTATTATGTTTATCGATTATGTTGACGAAATCTCAGAAAATAAGATTCTTGCAACAAAAAACGTTACAATTAACGAAGAAGTTTTTAATGGGCATTTCCCTGGCAACCCAACTTTCCCAGGCGTTTTGATTTTGGAAAGTTTAGCTCAAGCCGGTTCAATCTTGATTCTTAAAAAAGAAGAATTCCAAGGAAAAATGGCCTATATTGGTGGCATCGACAAAGCTAAATTCCGTCAAAAAGTTGTTCCTGGTGATGTAATGAAACTCGAATTTGAAATCACTAAATTCCGTGGCAAAGTAGGTAAGGCTGATGCTGCCGCATATGTTGATGGCAAGAAAGTAACAACTTGTGAGTTTACCTTCATCGTGGATGAAGCCGCTGAACAAGAAAAATAAAAAAAGAGCAGGTGCTCTTTTTTTATTTAATCTAAAGCCTTAATTTCCAAAATCATGTCTCGTAACTGCGCAGCTGATTCAAAGTCAAGCGCTCCTGCAGCTTCGGCCATTTCTTTCTCCAGCTTTTTAAGTAATGCTTTACGTTCTTTTTTCGTCATTGCTTCAGCCGAAACTTCTTCAACTTCTCCGCTTTCGGTACGTTTCGTAATGGAAATCAGATCACGAATTTCTTTCTTAATGGTTTGTGGCACAATCCCATGTTTTTCATTATATGCCATTTGAATTTTACGACGACGACTCGTTTCATCCATTGCACGTTGCATAGACTGTGTAATATTATCACCATACATGATGACACGTCCATTAGAATTACGTGCAGCACGTCCGATGGTTTGAATCAAGCCACGCTCATTACGTAAGAAGCCTTCCTTATCCGCATCCAAAATAGCAACCAGAGAAACTTCTGGCACATCAATCCCCTCACGTAAAAGATTAATACCGACTAATACATCAAAAACACCCAACCTCAAGTCACGAATAATTTCTGTTCGCTCCAAAGTTTTGATATCACTGTGCATGTACTTAACTTTTACACCCATTTCTTTGAAATAGGAAGTTAAATCTTCAGCCATCTTTTTCGTCAAGGTTGTTACAAAAACACGTTCATCTTTTTCAACACGCGCATTGATTTCTCCTAAGAGATCGTCAATTTGCCCCATCATTGGCCGAACTTCCACGATAGGATCAAGAAGACCTGTAGGACGTATAATTTGCTCCACGATTGTCTCTGTTTGCTCCATTTCATAGTCACCAGGTGTGGCAGAAACATAGACAATTTGATGCACATGACTTTCAAACTCTTCCCGACGAAGCGGACGGTTATCCAAGGCTGAAGGCAGACGGAAACCATAATTGACCAGCATATCTTTACGCGCCCGGTCACCATTATACATTCCCTTTACTTGTCCCATCGTCATGTGGCTTTCGTCAATCATAATCATGAAATCATCAGGGAAGAAATCAAGTAAAGTGAAAGGTGGTTCCCCTTCGGTACGGCCGTCCATATGACGCGAGTAGTTTTCGACACCATTACAATAGCCCATCTCACGTAGCATTTCAATATCGTAGTTGGTTCTTTGTTCCAAACGTTGCGCTTCAAGGAGTTTCCCTTCACTACGGAAGACCTTTAATTGCTGTTGAAGTTCTGCTTCAATCTTGGCAATGGACTCTTCCATACGGTCGTCATTAGTCATAAAGTGAGTAGCCGGGAATATAGCAAGATGGTCTACTTCGCCTAAAACTTGTCCTGTCAGGGCTTCTATTTCACGGATCCGGTCAATTTCATCACCAAAAAATTCAACACGAAAAGCATGCTCATCTCGTGATGCTGGGAATACTTCCACAACATCACCACGTACACGAAAACGACCACGTTGAAAATCGATATCATTACGTTCAAACTGGATGCCCACTAAATCGTTGAGTAATTTATCACGAGAAATTTCCAGTCCAGGACGTAAGCTGACGACGCTATCTTGATATTCCTTAGGAGAACCCAAACCATAAATACATGAAACAGAAGCAACGACAATGACATCATTGCGCTCTAAAAGGGAACTTGTTGCACTATGACGCAGTTTATCAATCTCATCATTGACAGAACTGTCTTTTTCAATATAAGTATCTGAAGAAGGCACATAAGCTTCAGGTTGGTAATAATCATAGTAACTGACAAAATATTCGACAGCATTATTAGGGAAAAACTCTTTGAATTCACTGTAAAGCTGACCCGCAAGTGTCTTATTATGTGCCATAACTAAGGTAGGTTTATTTGTCCGCGCAATAACTTGGCTCATGGTATATGTTTTACCTGTACCAGTAGCTCCTCGTAAAATTTGCGCTTTTTCACCATTTTCAATATTTTCTACAAGCGTCTCAATAGCTTGTCCTTGATCTCCAGCTGGCTCATACTTGCTGACCAGATCAAATTTATTATCTGTTATACGTTCTATCATTTTATTTCCTTAAATTCTTTTTTAAAATAAGTGAGGCCTTTCGGTATACGTCGGCTTTGAAACTAAATGCATTAAAATCAATATCTGCAAAAGGCACAGCCTTATAGCTGATAAACTCAGGATGACCAGTTTTTACATTTATAGAAGCCTCGGGATAAAGTCGGATAAGAAAATACTGTTGCTCTTGTCCATCATAGCTCCAATCAGGAAAAGTCATACCTTCTGGAAAATCATACCGTAATAGTTCTGGATATTTCCCTATAATTTCAAAATCTTGCGTACCAATCTCTTCTTCAAGTTCTCTTACCACGGCTTGTTCAGGGGTTTCACTTGTCTCAATTCCTCCTTGTGGGAAACCCCAAATTTGTGGCAAATCTGCACGTTGAAAGAGTAAAATTTCATTTTCTGCATTCAAAATGATTGCTGCTGTATTTTTTCTATAAGTTTTAATTTCTGCCCCCTTATAAACCTTCTCTTTAATCAATTTTAACATTTTTGACTGAAAATTTATGATATAATTAACTAATAGTAATAATATATCAAGGAAGTAAAAAAATGTCTGTACAAGAAAAATTAATCAAAGCAAGTCATATGATTAGCATGGACGATATTGTCCGTGAAGGAAACGAAACGCTACGTACTGTTGCTGATGAAGTAAGCTTACCCTTGTCTGATGAAGATATCATTCTAGGCGAAAAAATGATGGAATTTCTCCGTAATTCACAAAATCCAGCAATGGCGGAAAAAATGCAGCTCCGTCCAGGTGTTGGTTTAGCAGCCAATCAACTCGATATTGCCAAAAAAATTATCGCTGTCCTTATCCCTAACGATCCAGAAGTAGATGAAAATGGTAATGAAGTTGCACCTAAAGAAGCTTATAAGTTGGCAGAAATCATGTATAATGCTAAAATTGTAAGTCACTCTGTTCAAGATGCAGCTATCGAGTCTGGTGAAGGTTGTCTTTCTGTCGATCGTGAAGTCCCTGGTCTGGTTATCCGTCACGCGCGTGTAACTGTAGAATACTATGACAAAAATGGTGAGAAACACAAGATTCGTCTGAAAGATTTCCCTTCAATGTGTGTCCAACATGAGATCGACCATACAAATGGTATAATGTTCTACGACCACATCAATGAAAAAGAACCTTGGGCTGTCAAAGATGGACTTCTGATTGTCCAATAATTTCCCCCAATAAAAAAGAATAAGCCTAAAAAGCTTATTCTTTTTTATTTTAATAATTTTTCAAGTTTTCTTCTTCTTATCCTATAGTCTTGAACATTAAGGATAATGTTATTATGAGGTAAACGGGGTAAAAAAAGAAAATATACGAGGGGAGAGCGATTATTATCACAAATCCACTAATTGCTCCAATAAAATAATTATTGACTTGATTAAAGGCTGTGTATTTTGAAGACGTTTCTTGATCATATTTCCGAGACATATCTTCTTCGTTTAAAATTCTCCAGAGCATAAGTACTCCCCCTAAAAGTATTTTTAGTTATTTATTAGCACGAAAAATATAAGGAATATGCACCAAAGATAAAGTTTTTTCATTAACTAATTCTTCTCAGATTTAAAAATTCATAAGCTTCTAAAAGCCAAGGATGAATAACTTTTATATCGTGTTTCAAAATATAATCAATATAAGCAAAGGCTGCTGCTTCAAAAGAATAATTTAGCGCCTGAGTGATTTCCTTTAGATAAGGAGGTTGTCCTTCTTGATCCCATCTTATTTTGTCAGCCACAAATAAAACTAAATCAACCTTTGAAAATTTTTTCTTCAAGGTAGTATGGCAAGAAATTGCTGAAAGAATTTTTTCGTCTTGGATACCAAATTCTCTTTGAGCCATTATCCTTGATATTTTTTGATGAATAATCATAGGAAATTGTCTTTCTTCCTTAAATAGCTCTATCTTCATATCTTCTGCTACAAAAATTCTTTCATTATTGGGATAAATAGCAGAAATATCATGTAAGTATCCTGCTATTTTTACTTGCTCTCTTTCTGCTTCATTTAGAAATTCATGTCCTATTTCTTCAGCATAGTCACCAACAGTTATGCAATGGTTATATGTTGCATAACATTCCTTTTCTAATAAAAAAGTTTTTATCTCTTGTTTAAGTTGATTTGTATTTTTCATATTTACCTTACTTTAACAAAAAAAGATAAGACCATCAACCGGTCTTATCTTTTTTTATTTCTCCTCATCTTCAGTATCAGATGTATCCGCTGTGCCTTTTACTTCTTCAGGCTTATTCACAATAACAATCTTATCATCAACCAAATCTGCAAGTAATTCTTTATACTCAGGATGCTCGATATAAAAATCAGCAATAGCATCCTCGATATTATCCTGGATGGTACGACGTAATGGGCGTGCTCCCATTTTCGGATCGTAGCCCAGATCAACGAGTTTTTCTTTAACCGCCTGTGTGACGTCAAGATGAATATCATTTTGAGCGATTTGAGCATTTACTTCATCCAACATTAAATCTACAATCTTAAGCAAGTTTTCTTTGCTCAATGCTGAGAATTCAATGATAGCATCAAAACGGTTCATGAATTCTGGACTGAAGAAATTACCCAACTCTCCAAGCACTGAATTCGTACGTCCTTCACGTGCAGCGCCAAAACCAACACTTGCTTCAACCTTACCTGTACCAGCATTCGATGTCATAATGATGATAGCATCTTTGAAGGAAACTGTACGACCTTGCGCATCTGTCAAACGCCCGTCATCAAGAATTTGCAAGAACATATGCATTACATCCGGGTGAGCTTTCTCAATCTCATCCAATAAAATTAAGCTGTATGGGTTACGGCGCACACGTTCTGTCAACTGACCTGCTTCTTCATAACCCACATATCCTGGAGGAGCACCAATCAACTTAGCCACACTATGTTTTTCCATGTATTCCGACATGTCAAAGCGAATCATGCTATCTCTTGAGCCAAAAAGCTCATAAGCCAATTGTTTTGCAAGTTCGGTCTTCCCTACACCAGTAGGTCCAACAAAGAGGAATGAACCGATAGGACGATTAGGCTTTCCAAGTCCGACACGCGAACGACGCACAGCTTTAGAAATTTTATCAATCGCTTCATCTTGCCCGATAACATGTTCTTTCAAGTCTTCAGCTAGATTAATGAGCTGTGTTTGTTCTTTTTCTTTCAAATCACCTACAGGTATATGTGTCTTTTCTTCAACAATTGCTTCAATATCTTTTTCTGTGATATTTGGCATGTCAGTATCTGAGATTTCATGGCTTTGAAGCTCACGAAGCTTAGCGATTTGATCACGGAAATGAGCTGCTTTCTCAAAATCTTCACGTTGCATGGCTTCGTTTTTTTGCGCCTCTGCTTGCTCAATACGTTTCTTTATGTCCTCAGGATCAACAAATTTGAGGGTCAGATTCTTTTTCGAACCCGCTTCGTCCAGCAAGTCTATTGCTTTATCAGGAAGGAAACGGTCCTGAATATAACGGTTAGACAGATTTGCAGCAGCTAAGATTGCTTCATCTGAGTATTTTACATGATGATAATCTTCATAACGTTTTTGAATACCACGTAAGATTGTGATAGTCTCATCTACAGAAGGTTCATCAACTTTAACAGGTTGCATCCGACGCTCAAGCGCTGCATCTTTTTCAATAATTCGATATTCATTGAGGGTTGTTGCTCCAACAAGTTGGAGTTCTCCACGTGCTAAAGCCGGTTTAAGGATATTTCCAGCATCCATATTTCCTTCCCCAGCAGAGCCTGCGCCCACAATCTCATGAATTTCATCAATGAAGAGGATAACGTCATCACGTTTACGAATCTCTTCCATCAGTTTTTGCATACGCTCTTCAAATTGCCCACGCACACCAGTACCTTGGACGAGACTGACAACATCAAGACGAATAACTTCTTTATTTTGTAGTTTTTGTGGTACATCACCATCAACTATTTTTTGGGCTAAACCTTCAACAACTGCTGTTTTCCCAACACCAGGTTCACCGATAAGAACAGGATTATTTTTTGTTCGACGATTCAAAATTTCGATAACACGGGTAATTTCAGAATCCCGTCCAATAACAGGATCTATTTCTCCACGACGTGCAGCATCAGTAATGTTGACTCCGAATTCTTCAAGAAGTCCTTTAGGTGCTTGACTTCCACGAGGATTTTGTGGACCTCCTGGGCCTCGACCACCCGCTTGTGTTGGAGGTGTCATTGTCCGACCTTGATCATTACCATGTAAGGCTTGGAAAATATCTGGAAATGGATTAAAAGGATCATCATTATTCGAAATATTTGTAGCTCCAGCAAACAAGCTTTCTTGACCACCTGATTTCATAATTTGATAACAGTTTTGGCATAAATCCACTTGCTTACGCTGGCCATTCACATTTGTATAAAGGTGAATTGTCGCTTCGTTTATTTTACAATTTTGGCAGAGCATCTCTTCCTCCTTTGTGGTTACGTCTTTTCTTTATTTTAACTTATTTTTTTAGAATTAAAGAATCATGTCTGGCTTCTTTTATTTAAAGTTTGACCTTTTTTGACCTTTAATAATTTTTATTATATCACTTCTCTCAAATTTATCAAATCTTTTGTACTATATTCTTTTTCAATTATAAGAAAAAACTCTTCGACATCTGTCGAGAGAGTTTTTTATATTACATAAAGTCACGCAATGGTTTGCTACGACGAGGATGACGTAACTTTTTAATCGCTTTCGCTTCAATTTGACGAATACGTTCACGTGTCACTTTAAATTGTTTACCAACATCTTCAAGTGTGTGCATACGTCCATCATCAAGTCCAAAACGCATACGCAATACGTTTTCTTCGCGGTCCGTTAAGGTATCCATAACTTCATCAAGCTGTTCACGAAGCAAGATACGGTTGGTATAGTCTACCGGACTTTCAATCACATCATCTTCAATGAAATCTCCAAGGTGTGAATCGTCTTCCTCACCAATAGGTGTTTCCAATGATACAGGTTCCTGCGCAATTTTTAAGACTTCACGAACTTTATCAGGTGTCATGTGCAATTCTTTACCAATTTCTTCTGGTAAAGGATCACGACCTAATTCTTGTAAAAGATTACGTTGTACACGGATTAACTTATTGATTGTTTCGACCATGTGGACAGGAATACGAATTGTACGTGCTTGGTCAGCAATCGCACGTGTGATTGCTTGACGAATCCACCAGGTCGCATAAGTTGAGAATTTGAAACCTTTCGTATGGTCAAATTTGTCCACAGCTTTCATAAGTCCCATGTTTCCTTCTTGGATCAAATCCAGGAATTGCATCCCTCGTCCAGAATAACGCTTTGCAATTGAAACAACCAAACGTAAATTGGCTTCCGCAAGCATTTGTTTGGCAAATTCTGCTTCATCACCACCTGCCACGATAGCTTCCGCAAGTTTTGTTTCTTCTTCAAGCGAAATCAATGGATAACGTCCGATTTCCTTAAGATACATACGGACAGGATCATCAATACGGACATTTGTCACGATTTCATCCATGGCATTATCATCAAGCTTTTCTTCTTCTTCAGCTTGCAAAGCTAATGGACTAGGATTTCCTTCTTTATCAACAATAGAAATACCTGCATCTTGGATTTGTTGAAGCAAATCTTCGATAGCTTCGGCTTCCAAACCAAACTTCACCACAAGCTCATCTGTAATTTCATCATCTAAAGCTTCTTCGAGAGGTTTACGTTTTGTAATATAAGCTGCTACTGCTTTATCAAAAGCCTTATTGTCAAAAGTATCCGAATCTTTAATATCGATTTTCTTGGCCGCTTTTTCTTTAACAGAAGTTACATGTTTAGAACCTTTTTCTTTTAACTCTTCCACATCAACTTTTTCAACAATAATTGGTTTAAAATCCATTGCCGCAAGGAGTTTTGCTTCTTCAGCTTCAAAAATAGAACTTGAATGCGATTTAACCGCCATACCAAGCTCTTGTGCTTTTGCGATTAAAGCTTTGTTAGTGATTCCAGTTTCTTTTGCAATTTGACTGATTCTTTTTTTATTATTACTTGCCAATTTAATCCTCCCCAATGAACAATATAAGCAATAGCTTATATTTTTTTCTTCTGATTAATGATTTGGATTGTGAGTTCCAGCTCACGTTCCTTGTTGCCTACTTTTTGGGCATTTTCTAGTTGTTTTTGCAATTCACTAAACTTTATTTGCTCCATTTCCTTTGCAAAAACGGCCACCAAATCTTCGAGCTCCTGACTACTTGTCTCATCTGGCAAATCAAGACTTAAGATTTGATAAAATAAATTTTTCTCATCGGTATCTAATGAGGTACCAAAGTGAGAAGGATCAATTTCTTCAAAACTCATAACCTCAAGTATGATTTTGTCAAAAAGGTTCTGGTAACGCTGATGGACAAAGCGAAAAGTTTCATCCTTCGCAAATTTTTGAAGAATACTCTGATGATAAATCATGCGATTCAAAAGTTGTTCCTCTGCCCGTTCACTTCGTGATAAACTTGGAAGTTGCGGCTGTTGTACAGTTTTAGCAGCCTCTTGACCAGAAGGAAAATCACCATAATAATCTTGCTCCGTTGCAATAAAACCAGGATCAGGATAATTCGAAAAATCTTCTTCCGAAAAGCTCCCAAAACTCTCTTCAAAATTTCCCGCTTCTGCCCTTGATTTAAGGACGTTTTCACGCTTTAAATTGACAGATTGCTCTACTTGATTATACTCGAAATCAGGTAAAATCTCAACTAATTTTCTTATAAAAGCATCCTGTGCTGTAATTGACGAAACCCTTGCAATAACAGGCGCCATTTGCTCAATAAAATCCAATTGGTTTTGCAGATTTGAAAGGTTTTCAGGTTTCAAATAATCAATCAGAAATTCTGTCGGTTGTATCCTGCTGTTTTCCATCAGACCAGCTAATGATTCTAAAGAATATTTTTTACTGTAATCGTCTGGATCCAAGCCTTCTGGAACACGAACAATCTGTGTCTTCTCTTCACCAATCAAATCAATTGCTTTATATATTGCATTTTGACCTGCCTGATCGCCATCATAGATAAGAACATAATTTTTAGCTATTTTTTTTAAACGCTTTACGTGTTTATCAGTTAAGGCTGTTCCCATAGTCGCCACAACATTATATACACCCGCTTTATAAGCTGCAATAACATCCATGAAACCTTCCATCAAGTAAACTTCACGTGTTTTAGAAATAACTGGTTTTGCTCTATCCAAATTATAAAGCTCGTAAGATTTATCAAAGATTTTTGTTGCACTTGTATTAATATACTTTGCCTTACTTGTATCATTTTCTTGCCATTTTCGGCCAGAAAATCCCACAACATGCCCGTACTCATTTTTGAGTGGAAACATAATTCTGTTTTGAAAAGCATCAAAAACCTTGTTACTTGAAAAGTTGAAAAGCCCGGAATTCGCTTGAACACTTTCATCAAATTTTCCAGAGAGATTTTTAAAAATGAAATCATTTTCGTCTGGTGCTAAGCCGATATTAAACTGCTTGATAATCTCAGAAGTAATCCCACGTTTTTCTAAATAAAGCCGAGCTTTTTCACCGATTTCTGTCGAAGTCAAAACAATATTATAAAGCCGTGCAGCTTGATTGTTTATATCATAAAGCATTGCATGAGGATTATCTTTTTCTGCAGTAGAATCATTCTCAATATTTAAGGTGATTCCAGCAAAACTCGCAACATCTTTTACTGCATCCACAAAACCAACTTGTTTATAATCTTTTATAAAATCAATAACATCGCCAGATTTTCCACAACCAAAACAGTGATAAAACCCTTTATCAGCATTGACATTAAAGCTTGGTGTTTTTTCCCCATGAAAAGGACATAGCCCTAAATAATTCTTTCCAGACCTAGTGAGAGGCACATATTGTGAAATTAAATCAGCAATATTTACCTGATTTTTTAACTCGGTTACTTCTTCGTTCGTAAGAAAAGCCATATAACCCCCTCTCATCTTTAACATTCTACATAAAGCATAAAAAACGACTATTCAACAATAGTCGTTGTACGGAAGGGGAGTAAGGGATTCGAACCCTCGCGCCGGTTTCCCGACCTAACGATTTAGCAAACCGTCCTCTTCAGCCTCTTGAGTAACTCCCCACCAGTTATTCACAATATATAGATATTATAAACATCTATGGGAACACGAGGATTTGAACCTCGGACCCCTGCGTTATCAACACAGTGCTCTAACCAACTGAGCTATGCTCCCAAATTATTAAAAAATCTTCTATATCCCAGAAAATTTTTAAGCGGGTGATGAGAATCGAACTCACAACATCAGCTTGGAAGGCTGAGGTTTTACCACTAAACTACACCCGCAAATGGCGCGAGACGGAATCGAACCGCCGACACATGGAGCTTCAATCCATTGCTCTACCAACTGAGCTACCGAGCCAAAGGAAAGGAGGATGTGGGATTCGAACCCACGCACGGTTTTACCCGCCTGACGGTTTTCAAGACCGTTCCCTTCAGCCGGACTTGGGTAATCCTCCAAAAAGTGGATCTTGTTGGATTCGAACCAACGACCGCTCGGTTATGAGCCGAGAGCTCTAACCAACTGAGCTAAAGATCCAGCTGTAAAATATAATAGCGGCGAAGGGGATCGAACCCCCGACCTCTCGGGTATGAACCGAACGCTCTAGCCAGCTGAGCTACACCGCCAAAAATTTCTGATAGAATAATCTATCAATCGGGAAGACAGGATTCGAACCTGCGACACCTTGGTCCCAAACCAAGTACTCTACCAAGCTGAGCTACTTCCCGAGATAAAGTTCATTATCATCATGATTTCATTCAGAAATCAATGCACCCGGCAGGATTCGAACCTGCAACCGCCTGATTCGTAGTCAGGTACTCTATCCAGTTGAGCCACGGGTGCATAATATTTAATTTTAAAGCGAACGACGAGATTCGAACTCGCGACCCCAACCATGGCAAGGTTGTGTTCTACCCCTGAACTACGTTCGCAACGCTTAAAGAAAGAAAAACTTTCTAAATACCTCTAGCTGCACTACACTAGGTCCAACAGTTAAAGGAATGCCGACTACATGATTCGAACACGCGACCCTCTGATTACAAATCAGATGCTCTACCAACTGAGCTAAGTCGGCTATAAAAGAAATGCGGATGAAGGGACTTGAACCCCCACGCCCTAAAGCACTAGAACCTAAATCTAGCGTGTCTGCCAATTTCACCACATCCGCTTGACAAGTTCTTTTACGCTTTATACCTCAACCTATTGTTAAAGTATGACCCGTGCTGGGCTCGAACCAGCGACCCTTTGATTAAAAGTCAAATGCTCTACCAACTGAGCTAACGAGTCTATTTCTTTTATTACCTTTCAAGTCTATCAACTTGAAACGGTTCCGACGGGAATCGAACCCGCGATCTTCGCCGTGACAGGGCGACGTGATAACCGCTACACTACGGAACCTATGGGAGTTAACGGGATCGAACCGCTGACCCTCTGCTTGTAAGGCAGATGCTCTCCCAGCTGAGCTAAACTCCCAATCACTTGGCATTTACCCTATCTCGCAGGGGGCAACCCCCAACTACTTCCGGCGTAATAGGACTTAACTTCTGTGTTCGACATGGGAACAGGTGTATCTCCTATGCAATGAATACCAAATCATGGTCTGAATGTATTGAACACTCAAAACTAAATAACAATCTCTTGATAAATAAGTAAAGCTGAACTCATATGTTCTATTACTTGGTAAAGTCCTCGAGCTATTAGTACTGGTCCGCTCCATCCCTCGCAGGACTTCCACTTCCAGCCTATCAACCTGATCATCTCTCAGGGCTCTTAATTCATAAAGAATGGGAAATCTCATCTTGAGGTGGGCTTCGCACTTAGATGCTTTCAGCGCTTATCCCTTCCCTACATAGCTACCCAGCGGTGCTCCTGGCGGAACAACTGGTACACCAGCGGTAAGTCCACCCCGGTCCTCTCGTACTAAGGGCAGATCCTCTCAAATTTCCTACGCCCGCGACGGATAGGGACCGAACTGTCTCACGACGTTCTGAACCCAGCTCGCGTGCCGCTTTAATGGGCGAACAGCCCAACCCTTGGGACCGACTACAGCCCCAGGATGCGACGAGCCGACATCGAGGTGCCAAACCTCCCCGTCGATGTGAACTCTTGGGGGAGATAAGCCTGTTATCCCCAGGGTAGCTTTTATCCGTTGAGCGATGGCCCTTCCATGCGGTACCACCGGATCACTAAGCCCTAGTTTCCTACCTGCTCGAGTTGTAGCTCTCGCAGTCAAGCTCCCTTATACCTTTACACTCTACACATGATTTCCAACCATGTTGAGGGAACCTTTGGGCGCCTCCGTTACTCTTTAGGAGGCGACCGCCCCAGTCAAACTGCCCGACAGACACTGTCTCCCACGCCGATTATGCGTGTGGGTTAGAGCAACCATGAAGCAAGGGTAGTATCCCAACAGCGACTCACTTGAAACTAGCGTCCCAAGGTCAAAGTCTCCTACCTATCCTGTACATGCTTCACAGGTACTCAATATCAATCTGCAGTAAAGCTCCATGGGGTCTTTCCGTCCTGTCGCGGGTAACCTGCATCTTCACAGGTACTAAAATTTCACCGAGTCTCTCGTTGAGACAGTATCCAAATCATTACGCCTTTCGTGCGGGTCGGAACTTACCCGACAAGGAATTTCGCTACCTTAGGACCGTTATAGTTACGGCCGCCGTTTACTGGGGCTTCAATTCAGAGCTTCGCCTAAGCTAACCCCTCCTCTTAACCTTCCAGCACCGGGCAGGCGTCACCCCCTATACATCACCTTGCGGTTTAGCAGAGAGCTGTGTTTTTGATAAACAGTTGCTTGGATCTTTTCACTGCGGCTGTATTTCTACAGCACCCCTTCTCCCGAAGTTACGGGGTCATTTTGCCGAGTTCCTTAACGAGAGTTCTCTCGATCACCTGAGGCTACTCGCCTCGACTACCTGTGTCGGTTTGCGGTACGGGTAGTATTGAATTAAACGCTAGAAGATTTTCTTGGCAGTGTGACATCAAGGGCTTCGCAACCGTAGTTGCTTCCCCATCACAGCTCAATGTTAAAGGAAAATGCATTTGACACATTCCACACCTCACTGCTTAGACCAGAATCCATTAACTGGCTCCCTTTAGCCTACTGCGTCCCTCCATCACTAACAATACTAGTACAGGAATATCAACCTGTTGTCCATCGACTACGCCTTTCGGCCTCGCCTTAGGTCCCGACTAACCCAGGGCGGACGAGCCTTCCCCTGGAAACCTTAGTCTTACGGTGGATAAGATTCTCACTTATCTTGCGCTACTCATACCGGCATTCTCACTTGTAATCGCTCCAGCACCCCTCACGGTATACCTTCATCGCTGATTACAACGCTCTCCTACCATTTAATTAATATTAAATCCACAGCTTCGGTAATATGTTTAGCCCCGGTACATTTTCGGCGCAGGGTCACTCGACTAGTGAGCTATTACGCACTCTTTGAATGATAGCTGCTTCTGAGCTAACATCCTAGTTGTCTGTGCAACCCCACATCCTTTTCCACTTAACATATATTTTGGGACCTTAGCTGGTGGTCTGGGCTGTTTCCCTTTCGACTACGGATCTTAGCACTCGCAGTCTGACTGCCGCACATGTGTATTAGCATTCGGAGTTTATCTGAAATTGGTAACCCGAGATGGGCCCCTCATCCAAACAGTGCTCTACCTCCAATACACTTAAATTGCGACGCTAGCCCTAAAGCTATTTCGGAGAGAACCAGCTATCTCCCAGTTCGTTTGGAATTTCTCCGCTATCCACAAGTCATCCAAACACTTTTCAACGTGTCCTGGTTCGGTCCTCCAGTGCGTCTTACCGCACCTTCAACCTGCTCATGGATAGGTCACTAGGTTTCGGGTCTACATCATGATACTAAAGCGCCCTATTCAGACTCGCTTTCGCTACGGCTCCGCCTCTTCAGCTTAACCTCGCATCATAACGTAACTCGCCGGTTCATTCTACAAAAGGCACGCTCTCACCCATTGACGGGCTCGAACTTCTTGTAGGCACACGGTTTCAGGTGCTATTTCACTCCCCTCCCGGGGTTCTTTTCACCTTTCCCTCACGGTACTGGTTCACTATCGGTCATTAAGGAGTATTTAGGCTTGGGAGATGGTCCTCCCGGATTCAAACTGGATTTCGCGTGTCCAGCCCTACTCAGGATACTGCTAGGTATAAAGTCTATTTCAAATACGAGGCTATTACTCTCTTTGGCTTACCTTCCCAGGTAATTCTTCTATAGACTTTAAGTCCACGTTGCAGTCCTACAACCCCAAGAAGCAAGCTTCTTGGTTTGGCCTGTTTCCCGTTCGCTCGCCGCTACTTAGGAAATCGTTTTTACTTTCTCTTCCTGCAGGTACTTAGATGTTTCAGTTCTCTGCGTTACCTTCTCGTAAGCTATGTATTCACTTACGGATACTATGCATAACATAGTGGGTTTCCCCATTCGGAGACCTAGGGATCAATGCGTACTTACTGCTCCCCCTAGAATATCGTCGTTAGTCACGTCCTTCTTCGGCTCTTAATGCCAAGGCATCCACCGTGCGCCCTTATTAACTTTGCCATTAAAACAAGTATAAGTTTTTTCGAACTATTTAAAATAATTCGCAGCTTTACAGAAATGTTTTACCATTTCTCGGTTTATTTATCGTTATAAGATATTGTTATTTAGTTTTCAATGATCAATTCCTATTTTAACGTCTTCGTTGACAAGATACTGTCGTATCTTATGGAGCCTAGCGGGATCGAACCGCTGACCTCCTGCGTGCAAAGCAGGCGCTCTCCCAGCTGAGCTAAGGCCCCTTCTCTCAACGCAATCTTCTCTATCTTGCATCAAAAGACTGCTTGTTTGGTCTTTATAGACCCCTCAAAACTGAATAAAGTAGAACAACATCTTTTTTTATATTCCTTAGAAAGGAGGTGATCCAGCCGCACCTTCCGATACGGCTACCTTGTTACGACTTCACCCCAGTCATCGGTCTTACCTTAGGAAGCGCCCTCCTTGCGGTTAGGCAACCTACTTTGGGTACTCCCAACTTCCGTGGTGTGACGGGCGGTGTGTACAAGGCCCGGGAACGTATTCACCGCGGCGTGCTGATCCGCGATTACTAGCGATTCCGACTTCATGCAGGCGAGTTGCAGCCTGCAATCCGAACTGAGAATGGTTTTAAGAGATTAGCGCACCCTCGCGGGTTGGCGACTCGTTGTACCATCCATTGTAGCACGTGTGTAGCCCAGGTCATAAGGGGCATGATGATTTGACGTCATCCCCACCTTCCTCCGGTTTATCACCGGCAGTCTCACTAGAGTGCCCAACTTAATGATGGCAACTAGTAATAAGGGTTGCGCTCGTTGCGGGACTTAACCCAACATCTCACGACACGAGCTGACGACAACCATGCACCACCTGTATCCCGTGTCCCGAAGGAACTCCTTATCTCTAAGGATAGCACGAGTATGTCAAGACCTGGTAAGGTTCTTCGCGTTGCTTCGAATTAAACCACATGCTCCACCGCTTGTGCGGGCCCCCGTCAATTCCTTTGAGTTTCAACCTTGCGGTCGTACTCCCCAGGCGGAGTGCTTAATGCGTTAGCTGCGCTACAGAGAACTTATAGCTCCCTACAGCTAGCACTCATCGTTTACGGCGTGGACTACCAGGGTATCTAATCCTGTTTGCTCCCCACGCTTTCGAGCCTCAGTGTCAGTTACAGGCCAGAGAGCCGCTTTCGCCTCCGGTGTTCCTCCATATATCTACGCATTTCACCGCTACACATGGAATTCCACTCTCCTCTCCTGCACTCAAGTCTCCCAGTTTCCAATGCACACAATGGTTGAGCCACTGCCTTTTACATCAGACTTAAGAAACCACCTGCGCTCGCTTTACGCCCAATAAATCCGGACAACGCTTGGGACCTACGTATTACCGCGGCTGCTGGCACGTAGTTAGCCGTCCCTTTCTGGTTAGATACCGTCACTTAAGTAATTTTCCACTCTACTTAACGTTCTTCTCTAACAACAGAGTTTTACGATCCGAAAACCTTCTTCACTCACGCGGCGTTGCTCGGTCAGGGTTGCCCCCATTGCCGAAGATTCCCTACTGCTGCCTCCCGTAGGAGTCTGGGCCGTGTCTCAGTCCCAGTGTGGCCGATCACCCTCTCAGGTCGGCTATGTATCATCGCCTTGGTAGTCCTTTACACTACCAACTAGCTAATACAACGCGGGATCATCAAGTAGTGAAGCAATTGCTTCTTTCAAATAAGAATCATGCGATTCTCATTGTTATGCGGTATTAGCGTTCGTTTCCAAACGTTGTCCCCCGCTACTCGGCAGATTTCCCACGCGTTACTCACCCGTTCGCCGCTCTTCATAAAAATAGCAAGCTATCTTTAATCATCGCTCGACTTGCATGTATTAGGCACGCCGCCAGCGTTCGTCCTGAGCCAGGATCAAACTCTCATTTAAATTTAGTTCATCAAATGAACTGACTGTTGTTTTGTCTTTCATTATTGAATTGACAGTTGGTATACAAGAAGTTAACTTCTCGCATATAGTCATTCTACTTTATTCAGTTTTCAAAGGTCTATCGCTCTCGTAAGAGATACGCTCTCTCGCGACAACTATTATATTCTATCAAACTCACTTTGTTCTGTCAAGAATAAACTGTGATTTTTCTCCCTTTTTTTTACACTCGTTCGGAAAACCCCGCCGTTGTCACGTTCACAGACTATAAAAAAACCAGACACTTTGGGGTCTGGTTTCTTGTTTTTTATCTTTTTCCTTCAAGATAAACCATCAAAATGGAAATATCGGCAGGATTTACTCCTGAAATACGACTCGCTTGGCCTAAAGTTTCAGGATTTATTTTCTTGAATTTTTGGCGTGCTTCCGTTGCGATACTGTCTAATGCATCCCAATTCATATTTTTAGGAATGCGTTTAGCTTCTAAACGGTGCATCTTTTCAACTTGTTCTTTTGCTTTTTTGATGTATCCCTCATAGGTAACTTCTGTTTCAATAAGTTCAATAACAGTTCGATCAAGTTTCTCAGAAGATTCACCGACAAATCTAACTACATCAGAATACTTCACTTCAGGACGTTTTAAAAATTCAATACCCGTCAAAGCATCTTTGATTGGCCCAAATCCCATCATCCCAAGTTTTTCTTGCGTATCGGCAAGTGGTTTAAGTTTTTCTTTATTGAGACGAGCAATCTCTGTTTGGTAAGAAGTTAGTTTATCTTGGAAAGCCTCCCAGCGTTCGTCACCAACTAAGCCAATTTCTCGTCCAATAGATGTCAAACGCATATCTGCATTGTCATGGCGTAAAATCAAACGATATTCAGCACGAGAAGTCAGTAAACGATAGGGTTCTAAAGTTCCTTTAGTCACAAGATCATCAATCATTACACCAATATATGCATCACTTCGTTTAAGGATGAGCTCTTCTTTACCTTGAACTTTAAGACTTGCATTGATTCCTGCAACCAAACCTTGTCCAGCTGCTTCTTCATAGCCAGATGTACCATTTGTTTGTCCTGCAGTGAAAAGTCCTGAAACTAGTTTCGTTTCCAGTGTTGGACGGAGCTGGTGAGGTAATACCACATCATATTCGATAGCATAGCCAGTACGCATCATTTTTGCATCTTCTAAACCAGGAATAGAACGGACCAAATCAAACTGAACATCTTCCGGTAAACTTGTGGATAAACCTTGGATGTATACTTCTTCTGTATTCCGCCCTTCTGGTTCTAAGAAAAGTTGGTGACGGGGCTTATCTGCAAAGCGTACAACTTTATCTTCTATAGAAGGACAATAACGCGGGCCGACACCTTTGATAATCCCTGAAAACATTGGAGCACGGTGCAAATTTTCTTGTATAATCTCATGTGTTGTCTTACTTGTATACGTCAGCCAACAAGGAATTTGCTCTGTAAGGTAATCTTCATCTTTTGACAAAAAGCTAAAGTGATTAGGCTTTTCATCCCCTGGTTGAATCTCTGTCGCATCGTAATTAATACTTGATGAGAGTACACGTGGTGGCGTTCCTGTTTTAAAGCGTCCAATTTCAAAGCCCAAATTGCGTAAGTTATCAGCCAAGCTGACAGAGGCTAGCGAATTATTTGGTCCTGAGGAATATTTAAGCTCACCGATGATAATTTCACCACGTAAAGCAGTTCCTGTAGTAACAATAACTGCTTGGGCAGCATACTTCGCCCCCGTTGTAACTTTTACGCCTGTTACTTTTCCATCATCAACCAAAATTTCTTCGACCATAGCTTGACGTAAGGTTAGCTTCTCTTGATTTTCTACTGTATGCTTCATTTCTTGCGAATATAGTGCCTTGTCTGCTTGTGCACGTAAGGCACGGACAGCAGGCCCTTTACCGGTATTCAACATCTTCATCTGAATATAGGTCTTGTCAATATTTCGCCCCATTTCGCCACCTAAGGCATCAATTTCACGAACAACTATTCCTTTGGCAGAACCTCCGATTGAAGGATTACAGGGCATGAAAGCAACCATGTCGAGATTAATTGTTAATAGAAGGGTTTTGGTGCCCATACGAGCTGAAGCGAGTGCTGCTTCTACACCAGCATGTCCCGCGCCGATCACTATGACATCATATTTTTCTTGAAATTCCATAATTTCTCCATTTTTACAAAACAAAAAGCCAAAGCCAGTGAAAAATACATGCTAAAAAGCACATATCTTCCCGAGCCTTGACCATCGAGTTTTTATGATAGGACTATTTTAACTCTTTTCAAAAATTTTTTCAAGAGTATTTTCCTATTTATTTTTACGATACTGCTTCACCATCACGATACAAGACCAACGAAGCAAGTTCCTCTACTGTTCGTGCTGAGCCTTCTGGTAGTATTCTGTCTTTTTCTCGAGATGTCGGATCATATTTGCCAGAATAATCAATCGTGCCGTTCCTTAATTTGACCGGAATAGGTGTGCCTTTAGGATATATTTCAAATCGGGAACCATTTTCAGGAGCAATACCTTCCAAATACATCCACAAATAAATCTGTCCTGTTTGTTCATTTATACCTCCATATTGGAGATAAAAATCCCGTTTCTGCTTCGTCACTTTTGAATCCAAAACACGTGCTCTTCTGCCATCAATATCACTTTCATAATTAACCCAATCCCCATGAATAGTTTCAAAATTTCCCATCTTTATTTGCTCAATATTAACTGTTTTTGCTGGGCTGTATTGGTCTGCTTTCGCAAACTCTATTGTTGGCGCGACAACAGAATGTTCATCCTGTTTCACAGCAAAAATTAAAAGAACAGCAGTAAAAACTAATGTAACGTCTGTGATAACAAGCAGTTTTTTCAAGGAAAGCTCCTTTCCATTTCGATTAGAATTTGATTATAAAATAATTATAACAAAATAACTTAATCTTCAATAACGTTTTACTTGGAGACTTTTTGACATTAAAAGACTTCTAGCTTAATGGCTAAAAGTCTTTTATACTTGATTAATTTTTATCCCAAAATTTATTACAAAATTTAGGAGGTAATTCTCCAGAAGATTTACCATACGCCCAGCGTTTTTTCTCTACTGGAAGTACATGCCAATCTTCTAAAAGCATCAAACTTTGATAGCGTTGGAGATATCCTGCGCATTCTTCACACCAGATCTCATCTCCACTTCTCCAGAATGCAGCTAAAAGGTCATCTTGGCTTTTAAATTCTTTATAGCTTTTTGCCATTTTTAGCCATTCACTTTTGTACTTTTTCAAAGCTTGATAGAAGTCTTCATATTCATCTACTGATTGAATATCTTTTTGCCAGTCTTCAAAAAACCACCATGGTTCATCATAGCCTGACATTGTGATTACTCTATACATATTTCTTGTCCAGCTTCTTTTCTTTAATATACATCTCTTGTTATGTATTGTAACGAAAAAATATGCTTTTGAGAAATATTTTGCACTATTTTACAGATATGTCAATATTCTTAATGCAAAACGCAGCAAACTCCTCTAAACGTTCGGTCTTTTTAGTCAAGTGTAAGAAACCTACAACTGCTTCGAAGCCTGTAGATATACGATAAGTCACAACATCTGTGTTTTTCGCTGTTGTTTTAGAGTGCGCATTTCGTCCACGCTTGAAATAAAGAAGTTCCTCTTCTGTTAGAAAGTCAACGTCTTCCATTTTACGAATTAAGGCAGCCTGTGCTTTAGCGGAAACATATTGCGTGGCTTGTCGCTGAAGTTCTCCAGGTTTGGTTAATCCTTTATCGAGGAGATAATCTCTAACGAAAACTTCATAAACAGCATCTCCGATATAGGCGAGTGCTACACCATTTAATAACTCTGCATCTTTTTTATTCACGATGCCACCTCACACCTTGAGCAGTATCTTCAAGCACAATCCCTTGTGCCTTTAATTCATCACGAATCTTATCTGCTTGAGCAAAATCTCGTGCTGCTCTTGCCGCTTGTCTTGCTTCGATTAAGTCTTCAATTTCAGCATCTAATCTTGTATCTTGATTTTCAAAACGCAAACCGAGAATTAAGAGAACATCCTCAAAGAAGGCTTTAACTTCTAATCCACCATTTCCCTTATTTACCCAAGTGATAAAGTTATAAAAAACAGTTAAACCATTCGCAATATTAAAGTCCTCATCCATTGCTGTTTCAAACTCTGCTTTGAATTTAGCAAGAACTTCTAAGTCAGCCTGACCTTCTACTTCAAGATTGCGGTAAGCATTTTCAATCTTCTTGACATTATTTTCTGCATCTTGTACGGCTTCATCTGTGAAGTTAACAGGTCGGCGATAATGAGTCGTAGCCAAGAAAAAGCGGAGAACTGTTGGACTTACTACGTCGAGCATTTCATGCACGGTTTTAAAGTTTCCTAAAGACTTAGACATTTTTTCACCGCTAACATTTACAAATCCATTGTGCATCCAGTAGTTCACAAATTTTTTACCTGTTTTAGCTTCTGATTGCGCAATTTCATTGGTATGATGAGGGAACTCCAGATCAGCTCCTCCCGCATGTATATCTAAAGTATCCCCTAAAAGGTCACTGCTCATCACTGAACATTCGATGTGCCACCCTGGACGTCCTTCACCCCAAGGGCTTGACCAAGAAATTTCGTCTTTTTTCGCGGATTTCCATAAGGCAAAATCCGCTGGGCTTTCTTTACGTACTGTTTCTTCATCTGTTCGACCAGAAGCGCCTTGCAGCAGTTCTTCTAAATTTTTATTTGCGAGCTTAGCATAACCTTTTGATTTTGCAACACGGAAATAGACGTCGCCTTCGGCTTCGTAAGCGAACCCTTTATCCATTAAATCTTGAATAAAGGTAATCATCTTGTCGATATAGTTAGTTGCTCTTGGATTTACCGTTGCACGTTTAACATTGAGAGCATCTGTATCTTGATAAAATGCGGCAATATATTTGTCGGATAATTCAAGTGGTGTAAGATGTTCCTGAGAGGCTCCTTTGATAATTTTATCATCAACATCTGTAAAGTTAGAGACGTAAATCACTTCAAAGCCTCGGTATTCCATATATCTACGGATTAAATCGAAAGCAACAACAGATCGTGCATTCCCGATATGGATATAGTTATAGACTGTTGGTCCACAAACATACATCTTTATCTTATTTTCTTCGAGAGGATGGAACTCCTCGATTTTTCTTGTCATTGTATTATAGATGTGAAGCATGGTAGCTCGCCTCCCTTTTTTCTTCTATGGACGAAATTTTCTCTGAGTCTTTTTGTCCCTTAACTCGAACAACTTTTGCTGGAATACCTACTACTGTAACTTCAGGTGGGACATCACTTACGACAACAGCACCAGCACCGACTTTGGCATTTTCGCCAATTTCGATAGGACCAAGCAGCTGTGAGTGTGCTGATATTAAGGCCCCCTTACGCACCGTAGGGTGACGTTTTCCTTTATCTTTCCCTGTCCCTCCAAGGGTTACTCCGTGATAAAGTTTAACATCTGTTTCTACTATCGCTGTCTCCCCGATAACCAATCCAGAACCGTGATCGATAAAAACTCCGTGGGCAATCGTTGCTCCTGGATGAATTTCGATTTGTGTCCAAAAACGCCAAAACTGTGAATTCATACGCGCCCAAAGTTTAAGGTTATGTGTCCACAGCCAATGACTAAAACGATGTGCTGCTAAAGCTTTTACTCCCGGATAAGTCAAGAGAACTTCTAGCCCAGTTCGTGCAGCAGGATCATTTTCTTTTGTGACACGGATGGCTTCCTGCCAAAAGCCTCTCTTTTTATTTTTCATATTCATTTATTATAGCAAAAATCTATAGGAAAAGCGCATTACACTGCGCCTTCCTCCTTTTTATCACTCTGGTCGAGTTGTTGATAATTCTGTAAACTCTTCATCTATGACTGATGCTTTGCGTTCTCGGCGCTCAAATTTAGGACCAGATGTTTTTTCTTTATGATATCCACGGTGACCATTACCGTTCTTCCCATTACGACGTTCGCGTGGCTTATGCTCAGGTTCTTCATAGCCTTCTGGTTTTTCTAGCAAAGCACGTACTGAGGCATCAACACGACCTTTATCATCAACTTTTGTAATCTTAACTTTAACAACATCTCCAAGCTTCAAAGCATCTTCTACTTTGTTCGTGCGATTCCATGCAAGTTCTGAAATATGTACCATCGCATCAGTATGGCCAAAAAGATGAACAAATGCACCGAATTTTTCGATTCTTACAACCTTTGCTTCATACACATCGCCGACTTTGGCTTCGCGGACCAATTCTGTAATGATTTCTTTCGCACGGTTAATCGCTGTCTGATCAGGAGAAAAGATAGAACAAAGTCCATCTTCATCGATGTCAATTTTGACTCCTGTTTCTTCGATGATTTTGTCGATCGTTTCGCCGCCCTTACCAATAACAACCTTAATTTTATCCGCATCAATTTTAATCGTATCAATTTTAGGTGCAGATGGTGCAAGATTTGGACGGGGTTCCGAAATTGTGGCTTCAATCACATCTAATATTTCAAAGCGGGCGCGTTTTGCTTGTGCAAGTGCTTCTGCCAAAATTTCGGCAGTAATTCCTGAAATTTTGATGTCCATTTGTAAAGCAGTAATTCCCTCGCGTGTACCAGCAACTTTGAAATCCATATCGCCAAAGTGATCTTCCAAACCTTGAATATCTGTCAAAATAGTATAGTTGGAGCCGTCTGAGATTAAGCCCATAGCAATTCCAGCTACTGGCGCCTTGATTGGTACTCCTCCAGCCATCAAGGCTAATGTTCCTGCACAAATCGAAGCTTGTGATGAAGAACCATTTGACTCTAGTACTTCCGCAACTAAACGTACAGCATAAGGAAATTCTTCAAGTGACGGCATAACTTGCTCAAGCGCACGCTCACCAAGTGCACCATGCCCTATTTCGCGGCGACCAGGTGCACCATAACGTCCAGTTTCTCCCACTGAATACTGCGGGAAATTATAGTGGTGCATGAAACGTTTTTTATATTCCAGATCCAAGCCATCAATGACTTGTGCTTCCCCCATCGGAGCCAGAGTCAAAGTTGACAAGACTTGCGTTTGCCCACGTGTAAAGAGAGCTGAGCCGTGTGTAATTGTATTCGGTGTAAAGTCGATTTCTGCTTCTAAAGGACGAATCTCATCGACTTTACGACCATCAGGGCGAATTTTATCCTCTGTTATGAGGCGACGGACTTCTGTATGTTCCATTCCCTCCAGAATCTCAGAAACATCACGCATAATGCGCTCAAACTCTTCATGTTCGGCATAAGCTGTTTCATATTCTGCTTTGACACGATCTTTAACAGCTTGAGTGGCCGCTTCACGCGCAAGTTTTTCTTCTACTTGTACAGCAGCTTGTAAGTCTTTATTATAGTCTGCAATAATTTGGGCTTTCAATGTTTCATCAACACGCAGAAGTTCAACTTCTGCCTTGTTCTTACCAACTTTGGCTACAATCTCATTTTGGAAAGCAATAAGTTCTTTAATCGCTTCGTGTCCTGCAAGGAGGGCATCGAGCATGATTGTTTCTGATAGTTCCTTTGCACCTGACTCTACCATATTAATCGCATCAATATTCCCAGCGACAGCAAGATCCAAATCAGACTTTTGCATCTGTGCAACATCGGGATTAATGATAATTTCACCATTGATATAGCCCACTTCAACACCCGCAATCGGACCGTCAAAAGGAATATCTGAAATAGCTAATGCCAAGGAACTTCCAAACATCGCTGCCATACGCCCACTTGCATTTTCATCATAAGAGAGTACAGTATTGATTACTTGTACTTCATTTCGAAAACCGTCAGCAAACATTGGGCGTATAGGGCGATCAATCAACCGGGCAGTCAGAGTAGCATAAGTGGATGGTCGTGCTTCACGCTTATTAAAACCTCCAGGAAATTTTCCTGCGGCATACATTTTTTCTTCATAATTAACTTGCAAAGGGAAAAAGTCACCGTTTGCCATTTTTTTCGACATGGTCGCTGCAGTTAGCACGGTTGTGTCTCCATAGCGAACAATAACTGCGCCATTGGCTTGCTTGGCAACTTGACCTGTTTCAACAACAAGCTCGCGTCCTGCAAAATTCATTCTGAAAGTTTCTTTTGTCATGTTTTCTCCCACTTTTCGAGATTTCAGTGCTTCTCATTTCTATCCAAAAATCAATTTGCTTTCTCAAAAGTAAACTCATTTTTGTATAGAACAGCACTGTGCCCATTATACTATATTTTTGAGGATAAAAAAAGCTTTGTAAGAGCAATCTATAACGGTTTTAGGCATTCGGGCGCCACAAAAGAAAACGCTCACTTTCCAATGAAATTTTTAACTTCTCTTATAAAACAGATTGTAAAAAATAATCATTCTCTTCATACAAAAAAAGCAACAGTACGTTGCTTTTTGGTAAAGGTATATTTTTACTTTAAGTATCTCAATACATTTTCCCATTGTATCAGCTAAGCAGATAACTATTCTCCCTTTTTATCCATTTTATGCCAAAATTTATGTTTTTCAAGCATATAAGCAAGAACATCGGTTTGGTAAACTTGCTCCAAAAAACTTCTAGAAAGTACTTCGTTTGCTTTTCCTTGTTTTACTATTTTTCCCTCATGTAAAACTAGAACATTTTCTGAAAAAGACAGAGCTAAATTAATATCATGAAAAACAGCAATGATGATTTGATTTTGAGCAAAATACTCATCAATATTGCGCAACATTTCTAGTTGATAATAAATATCCAAATGATTATTGGGTTCATCCAATAAAACAACCTGAGGGTTCTGTAATAAAGTCCGGGCTAAAAAGACACGCTGCAGCTGGCCGCCAGAAAGTGTTGACAGTTGTTGATCTTTTATCGTATCCAAATCAAATGCGGCTATTACTTCGGCTACACGTGCTTTATCTTGGGCGCTTGCCACTGCCATAAATCGTTTTCTCAGCTGGGTGTAGAGTCCCATCATCAAAGTTTCATAGACGGAATAAGAAAAATATACAGCTGGATTTTGAGAAAGAAGAGCCACTTTTTCTGCTAATTCAATTCTTTTTAATGTGGTCAATGATTGTTCGTTTAGCTCAATTTTTCCTTGATATTTTAGCAAACCAGCTAGACTCTTTAAAAGCGTTGATTTCCCACTACCGTTTGGTCCTAAAATTGCTAACCTTTCCCCTGCCTTGACAGAAAAATTAATATCAGAAAGAATCTCTTTTCCCGAATACTCAACCTTCATATTTTCAACTTTTAACATCTCATACTTGTCCTTTTCTAAAGAAAATATAGCAGAAAAATGGCGCACCAATGAGGGCTGTTACTGCTCCAATTGGTAATTCTCTTGTTTGGAAAACACTTCTTGCTACAGTATCTGCAAGAACACAGAGCAGGCCGCCTATAAGTGCTGAGCTTGGAAGAACCCACTTATGTGTCGCACCAAACAAACGACGAGCGATATGAGGTGCAATCAAATCGACAAAACCAATCACTCCCGTCATTGCTACGCTGGCTCCTGTGAGCAAAGTCGATAAGCTAATTAAAATAACTTTCGTCCGTTTGACTTCTACTCCTTGACTCAAAGCAAAGGTATCACCAAAACTCAAAATATCCATTTCTCGGTGAAAGTAAAGTAAGCAGACGAAACTAAAGACAAAGAGTAAAGTGAGGAGCTGTACGTTTTCCCATGAAGCTCCTGAAAAACTCCCCAATTGCCAGAAAATGATACGTTGCATATAATCCGGCGAAAAGGTCATCATTAAAGTTAAAAAAGAATTAACAAACAAAGAAAATACCATTCCCACCAAAATGATAGTTTGATTATCTAATGATTGGGAAAATTGTTGAGCAAAGAGTAAAACGATAAAAACAGTTACAAGTCCAAAAGCAAAGCCCGCAAGGCTCATCGAAATCGAAGTGCTCATAAAATTAATACCGAGTAACATCACAGTCGAAGCGCCTAATGAAGCACCTGATGATACGCCTAAGGTATAGGAAGAGGCTAAAGGATTTTGTAAAAGTGATTGCATCACTGTTCCACTAGCACCCAAGGCTAAGCCGACAAGAAAGCTGAGCAAAATCCGAGGCATGCGAACTTCAAGAAGAATACTTTGCAAAAGAGGAGCAGAATCTTTCCCTCTGCCCAATATCATATTCATTAAATCACCGACTGATATCGGAGCACTTCCTATTTGAAGGCTTAAAAGCATTGCCAGTAAAGATAGGGCCAAAAGCATCACAATAATGCTTATTCTATTCTTATTTGAAGTTTTTGAATACATCAGGATATACCGCTTTTGCCATTTCTGTCATTGCTTTTATTACATGTTGATTAGGAAGCGAGCTTCTTTCGTTATCAATAGAATAAACGGCTTTATTTTTTACTGCCTTCACTTCTTCCCAACCTTTCAATTTTAAAATGTCATTAATAGGATCCGGAACATATTCAACATTTGTTAATATTACATCTGGATTAGCCATAATTGCTGCCTCTTCTGAAACTTTGATGGCTCCTGTTTCTTTGGCCATCACATTCTCAGCTCCAATTGTTTCAATCATTTCATTGATATAAGTGTCCTTTCCCATACTATAAATTTCTGGGGAAGCCGCGATTTCAAACAGAATCCTTTTCTTATGATTTATTTTTGCAGCTTGTTCTTTAAAAGCAGAGATATCCTTCTCCATCTGACCAGTAAGTTGTTCTCCTTTTTCTTTTTGGTTTAAAGCTGTCGCCACGAGACGAATATTGTTTTCAATTTCTTTAAAGTTCTTTTCAGTAGGTAGGACGACAACACTCGTTCCTTTATCTTGTAGCTTCTTAATTTTATCTTCCGATTGGAACAGGGTCAAATCACTCACAAATAAAAGTTCTGGCTGGAGCGCCATTATTTTTTCAAGATCCAAGTTCATAAGGTCTGTCTGCTGCACATTTTCCAAACCCTTAACATACTTGGGGCTTTGCGTATCTACAGCAATGAGTTTATCTTTTTGCCCCAGATCGTTAATCACTTGTGTCACCGCAGGTGAGAGTGACACAACTCTCTGAATATTGTTGGGAATTTTTACTCTCTCACCTTGTGGTGTCGTAATTTCAACTTTAGATGAGTTTGCTTCCTGAGTCACGTGTTTATTTTTTGTACATGCTGATAGACTAACCACCATAAACAGCAAACCAATTATCGTTAGTGTTTTCTTTTTCATTTGTTCTCCCTCACTAAAAAAAGCTCTCATCATGTAAAGCCCTTATTTTTGAAACCAAGGCCCTTGCTAACAGTGTCACCCACAAATATGACTTAGTCTGGTCCCTCACAGTCATTTAAGTGCTGCTAAGAAGTTACCCTCTTTCCATACTTGCCGCTGTTCTTGTATTATTTTTATTTATCTCATCTTGAGACATAACATTCCTCTTATTTTACCATGTCCACACTTAACTTCGGTAACTAAAACACTTGGCTTACTACAGAGGATATATAAGATAATGAGACAACTCTAAATATCAAACATCTTCCATTAAAAATTTTTTTATTTTAACCCTTACATATATAACGTGAAACCTTTCACGTAAATAGCGCTATGAAATCCCCCTCAAATTTGATAGAATAGACATATCATAATATTATAGGAGAAAAACTGTGACTTATTCTGACGCACAACTTAAACTTTTTTCACTGAACTCGAATCCTGAATTAGCTGAAAAAATTAGCAAAATTATGGATGTTCCTTTGGGGAAAGTAACTTCAAAACAATTTTCTGACGGAGAAATCATGATTAACATGGAAGAAAGTGTTCGTAATCATGATGTTTATATTATCCAGTCAACAAGTTGGCCAGTCAATGACAACATTTGGGAATTGTTGATTATGATTGATGCTTGCGTCCGTGCATCTGCACATTCAGTCAATATCGTTATGCCATACTTTGGTTATGCGCGTCAAGACCGAACTGCTTCAAGCCGTGAACCAATCACAGCTAAGCTTGTAGCTGATATGCTCGTCAAAGCTGGAGCAGATCGTGTACTCACTTTAGACATCCATGCAGTTCAAGTTCAAGGTTTCTTTGATATTCCTGTCGATAATCTCTTTACTGTACCGCTTTTTGCTGAGTACTACATGAATAAAGGGTTGTCTGGCGATGACGTTGTCGTTGTTGCACCTAAAAACTCAGGTATCAAACGCGCGCGTAGTCTTGCGGAATATTTAGAAGCTCCTATTGCCATCGTTGACTATGAAGATGACGATGCAAAACGTGAAAATGGTTATATCATCGGTAATGTTGAAGGGAAAAAAGTTATTCTTATTGATGATATCCTCAACTCAGGTGTAACATTCTCAAATGCTGCTTCTGTCGTGCGCGAAGCAGGTGCTGGAGATGTTTATGCCGTAGCAAGTCACGGTCTCTTCACTAAAACGGCAGCTGACTTACTTGAAAAGTCTGGAATTTGTGAAGTTCTCGTCACAGACTCGGTAGCTACTAAAAATCGTAAACCTAACAATGTAAAATACCTTAGTGTCGATAAACACATGGCAGATGCAATTCTTCGTATTCATGAAGGACGTCCTGTATCTCCGCTCTTCAAATTTGATAAAAATCAAGACTAAAGTCTATTCTGAACAATATTTAAGTTCATTCAGCACCAGCTTTTAGCTGGTTTTTTTATATGAAAAAAAGCCACGTTGGCAAAACGAGACTTCATATTCAGGAAATTTTTATCGATATTTTGATTTGCCATATCCAATATATCATATTTGCTTATCAATAACGTTACCTTTTGTTAACAGAGCTAGAAATGGTTAGCTATCTCTTTTTTTATCATTCTTTTCTTTATAATTTTCTTCCTTTATTTTTTTGTCCTCAAGAGTAAATCCTTTTGATTTGAGATAGAGAAAGAGTTCTTGAAATAATGGATTGATTTGACAAATGAGTTGAAGCATTCGTGCAAAGAAAAAAAGTAAAGAACTATTGATAACAAATTCTATTTCATGGTTGTACATTTTTACATTTGAAAACTTGTAAAACTCGAAAACACCCCAAAAGATTGCTATCGTTACAACATCAATCACTATTCTTTTCTTCAAAGGCGGATCCATTTTTTCGCCATCCTTGAGCCATGTTAATCCTAAAATAATTACAATTAATGCCGAGATACCTAATAAGTTATATTCCATTTGTCTGCTCTTCCTTTCCTATAAGACTGTTTACCAGCTTAAATTTATTATATCCTTCATTATTAGATTGTTCCACTTCGTTTAAAAAATTATACTTTAGCCTTTGTCAGTGTTATAATTGGTATAGGCAGATCACAATAATATAATTAATACATCTTTCAAAGGTCACCTCTCTGCCTAGGTGGCTTTTTTCATAACCTGTACTTACTTTAGTCACTTCTTTCTCCTCTCATAACTTCATTTATCTAAAAAATTAGCGGAAGCGTTCGAATTTCAGAAAAAAAATATAAAACATGGTAATATAGAGATAATGGAAACTTACGATTATCATTAAGCTTTCGTATAGAGTACATAAATGAAATACACACATTTATTAAAAGGTTAAGTTAATAGAAGCTTACATGTCCTTGAAATAAGACTTTTAATAGAAACTCGAAAGAGAGGAAAGAACAATTATATATCTAGATAATGCCGCAACAACACCGATACTTCCTGAAGTTGTTGATGTCATGACGGAAGTTCTTGCTAACAATTTTGGCAATCCGTCCAGTACGCACACTTTTGGTCGCCAAGCGAGCCAACTCGTACGTCAGGCACGAGAAACAGTAGCTAAGGCACTTCAAGTTTCACCTGGAACAATTACTTTTACTTCCGGCGGAAGTGAATCCAACTCCACCGCTTTGGTCGGTTACGCTTTAGCCAACCGTCAAAATGGTAATCATATTATCACCACTGCCTTAGAGCATCCATCAGTACTTAATGCCCTTGACTACTTGAAAACACGTCATGGCTTTGATGTTACTTTTGTTCAACCCAAAACTGATGGCTCTTTCCCCGCCCAATTGATTGAAAATGAATTGCGGGAAGAGACAATTCTTGTTTCAATGATGATGGCCAATAATGAAACTGGGCAACTACTTCCCATCAAAGAAGTGGGGCAACTTTTAGAAAATCATCAAGCTGTTTTTCATGTTGATTCAGTACAAACAATGGGGAAAATCCCCGTACATCCTGAGGAGCTAAAAATAGATTTTCTATCAGCTAGTGCTCACAAATTCCATGGTCCAAAAGGTGTTGGCTTTCTTTATCATCGTTCCGGACTAAAATTTGACAGTATTATACACGGCGGCGAACAAGAAGAAAAACGACGTGCAGGTACAGAAAATCTTCATTCTCTTTTGGGTATGGCAAAAGCACTACAAATTGCAACAGATAACATGAGTGCTAATTATGCCCATGTTGAAAAACTGAAAGCTTCACTTCTAGACGATCTTGCAGATATTGAGTATTATACACACGAATTTGGTCCGAGTATGCCACATGTTGTAAATATCGGGTTCCCAGGGAAAAATCATGATTTATTACTCGCAAAACTTGATCTTGCTGGTGTGGCAATTTCAACTGGTTCAGCCTGCACCGCTGGAACAGTTGATCCTTCCCATGTTCTCGAAGCTGTATATGGTAGTGAATCACAAAAACTTAAAGAAAATATTCGTGTTTCTTTTTCAGAACTCAATACTGAAGAAGAAATTCACAATTTTGTTCAAACACTAAAAGAAAGGGCACTATAAAAGATGGCTTTTATTACTGAAAAAAAACTTGAGGGCTGCAAATACAGCTACACATTATCACCAAAAGTTAAGAAATTTACTCTCAAAGACACAACTTTTTCTCAAAATAATATTGGAAACTTTGAATTTAAACGTATACTTGAAGAAGTTCCAAATTCGGGTCAAGGTTTTCTCCTTAAAATTATTATTAATCCTGATTTAACAGGTTTTAAACTATCAGTTACTGATAAATCTGGATTACGTAATGTGAATATCTTTAAAAATGCTAGCGAAATTATCCAAGAAAAATTTTATTTCCAAATGGATACTTTTGTTGATCGTGAAATCTTTATTAAAAATGAAGTCTAAAAAAACTCCCAAATGGGAGCTTTTTTATTTTCTAATCTCAAACCTATTCATCAAAAAAACCTCACAAAATGTGAGGTTTTTTAGGAAGTGAGTTCACTTCAATAATTCTTAACGAATTATGCTTTGATTTCAGCTACGATACCTGAACCAACAGTACGTCCACCTTCACGGATAGAGAAAGTAGTTCCTTGTTCGATGGCAACTGGGTGGATAAGTTCAACATCGATGTGAACGTTATCACCAGGCATTACCATTTCAGTACCTTCTGGAAGTTTAACTGAACCAGTAACGTCAGTTGTGTGGAAGTAGAATTGAGGACGGTAGTTGTCGAAGAATGGAGTGTGACGTCCACCTTCTTCTTTGCTCAATACGTAAACTTCACCTTCGAATTTAGTATGTGGAGTGATTGAACCTGGTTTAGCGATAACTTGACCACGTTCGATTTCGTCACGTTGAACACCACGGAGAAGTACACCAACGTTATCGCCGGCAAGACCTTCATCAAGTGTTTTACGGAACATTTCGATACCAGTAACGACAGCTTTTTTAGTGTCTTCTTTGATACCAACGATTTCGATTTCGTCGTTGACTTTAACAGTACCACGTTCGATACGACCTGAAGCAACTGTACCACGACCAGTGATTGAGAATACGTCTTCGACTGGAAGCAACAATGGTTTGTCAGTGTCACGTTCTGGAGTTGGGATATATTCGTCAACGATGTCCATAAGTTCTTCAACTTTAGCAACCCATTGAGGTTCACCGTTCAAAGCACCAAGAGCTGAACCAGCGATTACTGGAGTATCGTCACCTGGGAAGTCGTATTCTGACAAGAGGTCACGTACTTCCATTTCAACAAGTTCCATAAGTTCTTCGTCATCAACGAGGTCAGCTTTGTTAAGGAATACGATAAGGTATTTAACACCAACTTGACGTGAAAGCAAGATGTGTTCACGTGTTTGTGGCATTGGTCCGTCAGTTGCAGCAACTACGAGGATCGCGCCGTCCATTTGGGCAGCACCAGTGATCATGTTTTTAACGTAGTCCGCGTGACCTGGGGCGTCGATGTGGGCATAGTGACGTTTATCAGTTTCGTACTCGATGTGAGCAGTGTTGATAGTGATACCACGTTCGCGTTCTTCTGGCGCAGCATCGATAGATGCGAAATCAGTCGCTTTAGAGTAACCTTTGTCAGACAATACTTTAGAGATTGCAGCTGAGAGGGTAGTTTTACCATGGTCAACGTGTCCGATAGTACCAATATTTACGTGCGGTTTGCTACGGTCGTAAACTTCTTTAGCCATTTTAAAATGTCTCCTTTGAGAAAAAATATATTTTTTATAGGTAGCAGTGCTTTACACAAACTACCGTTCCATAACATTATACTGGATTTTCGCTTTAAATGCAAACTTTATTGCTATTTATCTGGCTTTTTTTGACTTTTCGTAGTAAAATATATAAAAAATGATAAGGAGTAATATCGATATGGGATTAACTTTTAGAAAACGTGATGATTTCGATAAAATGATGGATGATTTAGGCGTCTCAACCGGTAATTTAGACACTGATAAAGCAACAGCGAAAACTGAGAAGCAAGAAGATCCATTTGCAAAATTCTTAGAACCAAAAGAGTCTTCAAAATCTGAAACGGACAATTCTGGTAAATAGTGTGACATTTTACTAATTTATTGCTAGAATAGAACTGAGAATAATAAATATTGAGGAAACTATGGCTTACAAAAAGAAACAAAAATCTACTTTTCAAAAAGTGACGATGGTTGTTGTCGTTGCGATGCTGCTACTTATTGTCTTTAGCTCCCTAGCTATGGCTCTGTCTGCATTTTAAAAACTGCTTGAAGCAGTTTTTTATATTATAAAAAGCTTGGATATCCAAGCTTTTTATTTTATTCAAACCCATCAGTTAATACTTGAGGAAATTCATTTTTTACAATGGTAGCACAGCTTGAGCAAAGGGCATGTAAATGTTCATTTTCATCAGTCCCAACGGTCACATCTGTACGGCGACAACGGTCACATACTTGACCTGCTGCTTGTTCCACAAGAATAGCTACATCATCAAATTTAACAGCTTCTTCTGGTGCTCCCTCATTTGATACAGAGAATTCTGAAACAATGAGAAGTTGAGCAACATTTTCATCAAGACTTACAAGAAGACTTGAAACCACTTCATTAGGATATACAGTAACTTTTGCTTCAAGTGATTTACCGATTAATTTTGCTTCTCGTGCTTCTTCAAGCGCTTTAAGTACTTTATTTCGGAAATCAAGGAATGCTTCCCATTCACCGAGTAACTCTTCTGAGCCAGTGAAGTCTTTAACTTCAGGCATTTCAGCAAGATAAGCGAACTCTTCCGTTTCTGCTTCAAGGTATGACCAGATTTCTTCTGCTGTGTGCGGCAGAATCGGAACTAAAAGTTTTGTCAAATCTGCAAGCATTGTATACATCACGGTTTGCATTGAACGACGATCTGCAGCATTGACTGCCTCGATGTATACCACATCCTTAGCAAAATCAAGATAGAAAGCAGACAAATCATTGGTCAAGAAGTTAATCACTTGCTTATAAACACTCATGAAATTGTATGAATCATAAGCTTCACGTACTGATTCTACTAGTGTATTGAATTTGACAAGCATATATTTATCAACACTACGTAAGTTTTCATAAGAAACCGCATTTGTGTTTTTATCAAAATCGGTAGTATTTGCGATTAGGAAACGCATTGTGTTACGGATTTTACGATAAACTTCTGAAACTTGATTAAGGATCTCCATAGAAACACGAACATCGGCTTCAGTATCGACAGAAGCTACCCAGAGACGAAGAATATCTGCCCCTAATTTTCCTGTCACATCTGAAGGTAAAATTGTATTACCAATAGATTTAGACATTTTACGTCCTTTTCCATCAAGAACAAAACCTTGTGACAGAACTGCTTTGTATGGAGAAACACCGTTAACAGCAACTGAAGTTGTGATTGATGAGTTAAACCAACCACGATATTGATCTGAACCTTCAAGATAAAGATCGGCAGGGTAAGATAGGTAATCGCGTTCGTTCAGAACACCATTCCATGATGAACCTGAATCAAACCAGACATCCATGATGTCTTTTTCTTTTGTGAATTTACCGTTTGGAGAACCAGGATGAGTGAAGCCTTCTGGTAACAACTCTTTAGCTTCACGTTCAACCCAAACTTTTGAACCGTGTTCCGCAAAAAGCTGGGCAACATGTTCTGTTGTTTCCGGCGTAATGATTGCCTCTCCATTTTCCGCATAGAAGATTGGCAGTGGAACACCCCAAGCGCGTTGACGAGAAATGACCCAATCTCCACGGTCACGAACCATATTATAGAGACGTGTTTTCCCCCAAGGGATAATCCAATCCACTTGTTCAATTTCACTTAGGATATTTTCACGGAAGTCATCAATCGATGCAAACCATTGTGGTGTTGCACGGAAAATAACGGGTTTCTTCGTACGCCAATCATGTGGATAACTGTGTGTAAAGAAGTCAAGCTTCAGCAAAGCTCCTTTTTCTTCTAACCATTTACTTACAATTTTGTTTCCTTCATCGTAGAAGATACCTTCTAAACCAGGTGCTTCATCCGTATAGTAACCACGGTTGTCCACAGGTGATAGAACTTCAAGTTTATATTTACGGCTAAAGAAGTAGTCATCTTCACCATGACCTGGTGCGCTATGAACGAGTCCAGTACCAGAATCAAGTGTGACATAATCCCCATTCATAATCAATGATTCACGATTATAAAATGGGTGATAAGCCGTCATCATATCCATTTCAGAACCTTTAAGTGTTTGAATTACCGTTGGGTTTTCCCACTCTAAAGTCTCTGCCACCTTGCTAAGCATTTCTGAAGCAACAACAAATTTACGATTTCCTACTTCTACAACTGAATATTCGTAGTCTGGATGTACAAAAATCCCCATATTTGCTGGCAATGTCCAAGGTGTCGTTGTCCAGATAACAAATTCTGCATCTTCTGGTAACAAGCCCTTAACATCTTTTGCTTTGAAAGCCACAAAGATTGATGCCGAACGGACATCTTGGTATTCAATTTCCGCTTCTGCCAATGAACTTTCTGATGAAGGAGACCAGTAAATTGGTTTTTGACCTTTGTAGATATAGCCTTTTTCCGCCATTTTACCGAAGACACGAATTTGTGCAGCCTCATATTCTGGGAGAAGTGTCATATATGGACGTTCCCAATCTGCTAAAACTCCTAAAGACTTAAAGTCTGAACGTTGCATATCTACTTGCTTGAGCGCATATTTGCGACACTCCTCAAGATAGTCTAACATGTCCATTTCTTTACGGTTCATACCCGCTTTTGAAAGTTGTTGTTCGATAGGTAAACCGTGAGTATCCCATCCTGGTACATATGGTGCACGGAAACCAGACATGGATTTATAGCGTACAATAATATCTTTCGAAATTTTATTTAGGGCATGTCCAACGTGGATATTTCCATTTGCATAGGGAGGTCCATCATGCAACATAAACGATGGTTTACCTTCATTCAGTTCTTGACGTGCTTCATAAAGTTTAGCTTCTTCCCAGCCTTTTTGCCAGCCAGCTTCTTTATTTGGCAAGCCTGCTCGCATCGGGAAAGCCGTTTTCCCTAAATTCAATGTATCTTTAATTTTCATAATTTTTACCTTTCTTTTAAACTTTATCTGTTTACCAGTATCTCTAAACTCTCTGTTTCTTGCGTATTATCATTCTAATCCGCTAAAGCGGAAAGAATGATAATAAAAAACGGTCTTTCGAAAAAGGACGAAAGACCGTGGTACCACCTTAATTTTTCTCACGAAAAGTGAGAACTCTTACGTACGTAACGTGTACAGCGTCTAAACTTACTTGACTTGGGCTTAGAATAATTTAGGTGATAATCCGAAAAACAGGGAATATGAGACTTCCATCAACTCTCACTTGCTGTAAATATATTTTTCTTTTCTTGTCCTAAAATTAAATTATTTATGTTCAGGTACTTCTACTTCTGGAACTTCTGTTTGCATTTCTGGAAAAACTGGATAAGAAGTTTCTTCATTTTTTTCAGTTTCTGCAACTTTCCCTTCTTCTGAGGGTATTTTTTGAGTTTCCTCTTCAAGAGCAGGAGCCAAAACTTCTTTCACAGTCTGTGGAATTTCAGTTTCTTCAACTTCAACTATTTTTTCAGTTTCTTCCTTAACTGTAGGTTCTACAACAGTGTTTTCTTCAGCCTTAGCGGGTTCATCTTTAGCGATATTTCCTTGTAAAGATGTATCACTCAACTGCATATCCACAATTTCTTGAAGCTTTTCTTCAGGATTTGTAATATGTGAAGATGTTGCTTCTAGAGTATCTTGCCAATCTTCTGAATGAATACTTGCCAACTGAGCCTCAATGATTGAAGTCATACGTTGGTGATAAAGACGCATTTTACGTTTCAAATCATCTGTATCACGAACCAAGCGACGTGCATCATCCGAAGCTTGATTAAGGATTGTTCCTGCTTCTTTTTTAGCGGCTTCAATAATGAGCTGACCTTTTTGACTAGCTTCAGCAATAATGCTGTTTGATTCACTCTGTGCTTGAACACGTAAATTGTCGGCCGCATCTTGTGCAACGACAATAGATTTATTCAAGGAATCTTTCATATCATCGAAATATTTTACGCGTTCACGTAAAGCCTTAAGCTCACGCTCTTGATCTTTAATTTTTTGTGCAAATTCATCGTAATCACGAACAACGATATCTAAAAATTCTTCAATTTCATGTTTGTTGTAACCACGCATTTGTGTATTAAATGTTTTATTTTGAACATCTAAACTATTTAATGCCATAAGTACCTCCAATCTCCCAAGAGACTCTATCTTTTCTTATGATTCTTAGTAATTTCACATTCGATTTTCTGTTTACCTTTTTTGGTTTCACCTAAAATTCTTAGAATCTTAATACGACCTAGGCCACGAACACTGATTAAATCTCCTTGTTCGACAGTAAAATCTTTCTTTTCAATTTCAAGGTAATTTAATTTTACCTTTCTTGATTGTAACATATTTACGGCAAGATTGCGAGAAATCTCGAAAGTGCTTGCAATAATTTTGTCAATACGCATACTCGAAACTAAGACTACTTTCATTACTGAGGCAGCTTCTGTTTCTATCAGCTCTTCAAATGGTTTTTCAACAAATTGTACGGTGGCAGAACCAATTTTTTTGATATTATTCTGAAAGATTTCAAGAAGATGTTTGGAAACAAAAACTTGTGCCCTTCCTTCGCTTAAAATAATATCGCCAAGCTCTGAACGCCGAATTCCCGTTTGACCTAAGAAACTTCCCAAAATTTGGGAATGCTTGAGTTGACAAAATTTCTTAGCGTATAAAATTTCTAACAACGCCAGGTCAAAGTCTGCGACATCTAACTGATAAAATTCAGGCGCAATAATAATCTTAGTAAGTTCGGTCTGGGCAATATCCTGAGTAGAAAAAATCTGAAGTTCCCGCTTATTTGCTAAAGATTCGAGAATTTCAACTTCTCTAGGATTTAGAAAATAAGTAGTAACTACAGAATAATTGTTTTCCACACGATCCATCCAGTCTAAGACGCGATCAATAAATTGCTTTTCATCAGGATAAAAGTGTTGATATATATTTTCATGACTCATAAGAAGCGTAAAAGAAGTTGTTGAATAACTTGTAAAGCAATTACACCAAGCACGATTGTGAAATCTAATCCTGCAAAACGTAATGGAATACCTTCAAATAAGCTCAGATAAGGTCTTGAAATTTTGACAATAAAACGGCCTACAGCTGTATCATAAAGGCTTGGTATCCAACTCATCAGAGCATAAGCTACTAAAACCCAGGTATAAAGACCAATCAGTCGAATTAAAATATATATAATCATAGTTTATTAAATATCGAAGTTCTCAAAGTTTTGCCCTGCCAAGATACTTAATTCTTGGGAAGCATCAACTGTGATATTCGCCGGTGTAAGTAAGAAAATTTGTCCGCCAACATTTTGAACATCACCATCAAGTGTAAATACAACACCAGTCAAGAAGTCAATTGAACGTCGTGCTTGGTTATCTGGCATAAACTTGAAGTTAACCAAAACCGACTCTCCATTTTTAACGATGCGCGCAGATTCCATAATATCAGAATAGGCACGTGGCTCTTTGATGGCAATAACTTGTCCTGCATTTGTTGTGGCTTGATTCATCATAGGTTTTTGAACTTTTTTCTCTGTTGTTTTAGTGTTATTTGTTGTTGAAGAAAAGGATGCTGGGCGTTTAGCAGTTGATTTTGCTTGCGCTTGTCTTTGAGGTTGAACCGGACGATTCATACCTGTGGCTTTCTTTTCTGTGTTTACTGCTGAAGACTTTTGCGGTTGTGGTTGTGGCTTTTGTGCCGCTACAACGGGTTCATCATACTCATCGTCGTCCTCTTCGAAAAATTTTTTTAATTTATCAAATTGATCTTTTAAGGCCATACTTCCCTCCGTTTTCAATGCTTAAGATTCTATACAAATTTTATTCAAAAAATGCTGTACCAATTCGAACAAAGGTCGCTCCTTGTTGAATTGCTCTTGTATAATCACGGCTCATTCCCATACTCAATTCAGTACAAGGAATATTAGTAATTTCTTTAGCCGCAATTTCGATTTGCAATTGCTTCATCGAAGCGAAAATGTTATCCAACTGCTCATTATCAGCATCAATCGGCGCCATCGTCATCAAGCCCACAATTTCCACATTATCTAACTGTGAGATTTCTGCTAAAGCTTGATCTATGTCTTCTGGCGCAAATCCATGTTTTGTCTCTTCACCTGAGATATTGACTTCGAGGAAACATTTTATCATATGTTCCGCACGTTTTTCAATTTCTTTGGCAAGCTTGACCGAATCTAAAGCATGAAAGTAATCAACTAAATTAATGACATCTTTTACTTTACGGCGTTGCAAATTTCCGATGAGATGCCAAGTAATATCTTTGTTTTCAAGAGCCTTATATTTTTCAAGAAATAAATCTGTACGATTTTCTGCTAAATGATGAATACCTGCTTCAACTACTTGTGCTGCTTTTGCAGTATCGACATACTTGGTTACGGCAATCACCTGAACGTCTTGATTTGAATAAGGAGATGTAGCTTTTGCCACATCTACCTTGTTCAAAATATTTTTAACATTTTCTGCTATACTCATTATTTACGGAAAAATGGTGGAGTATCGATATCTTCATCTGTAGATGGGATACCTGAGAAGCTTGTAACATTCGAAGAGTTTTCACGGTTTTGATTTCCGTTTTGACGCGGTGAAGCATCGCGACGAAGATCCCAATCACCAAAAGCAGATCCTGATTTTTGTGTAGGAGCTTGTTGGGCTTGTGACGGCTGTGAAGCTTGTGCTGGTCGTGAAGTTGGCGCTGAGGCTTGTTTCATCGAAGTATGTTGAAAGTTCGGTTGACGACGTGGTTCATCTACAACTGGAGCTGTAGATGTTCCTAAATATTCATCAGTTGCATCTTGTGAAACACCTGTGGCTACAACAGTAACACGAATTTCATCACTGAGTGAGTCATCAATAGATGTACCCAACAAGATGTTCACATCGTTACCTGCAGCTTGAATAACAATTTCTGAAGCATCCTGAGCTTCAATAAGGCTCATATCCATACCACCTGTAACATTAAGGAGGACATTTTCAGCACCTTCAATTGTTGTTTCAAGCAATGGTGAGTAAATCGCTTTACGTGTTGCTTCAATGACACGATCTTCACCAGTTGCAACACCGATACCCATGAGGGCATCTCCTTTGTTCGCCATAACTGTTTTCACATCAGCGAAGTCAAGGTTAATCATACCTGGATTTGTAATCAAGTCAGTAACACCTTGAACACCTTGGCGGAGAACATTATCTGCTTCACGCAATGCCTCTGTCAAAGGAGTTTTCTTATCAACGATTTCAAGCAAGTTGTTGTTTGAGATGATAAGTAATGTGTCTACATTTGCACGAAGATCTTCAATGCCTTCTGTTGCAAAGTAGCTACGTTTTGAGCCTTCAAAACCAAATGGACGAGTTACAACTGCAACTGTCAAAGCACCAATTTCTTTTGCGATTTGAGCGATTACAGGAGCAGCACCTGTTCCTGTTCCACCACCCATACCAGCAGTGATGAAGACCATATCTGCGCCTTCAAAAGATTGGGCAATTGTTTCTGCAGATTCTTCTGCGGCACGGCGACCAACCTCAGGCTGTGCACCTGCACCAAGTCCTCGTGTCAATTTTGGACCAAGTTGAATTACTGTATCTGCTTTTGAACTGCGCAAAGCTTGTACATCTGTATTAGCTACGATAAAGTCAACGCCAGAAACGCCTTCTTCAATCATGCGGTTAACTGCGTTACCACCGCCGCCACCAACACCGATAACTTTAATTACAGCGCCTTGAGCGATTTCTGTATCAAATGAAAATTCCATGTTTTATTTCTCCGTTATTAAGTCGTTTTAGTCAAAAAGGTTTGAGAACATGTTGCGCATACGATCCACAACACCTTCTTTTTCTTCTTCAGGTTCAGCTGCTGGTTGAGCAACTGGACGAGTTGGAGCTTCTGTTTGGTAGAAGTTATTTTCTTCATAATCCATTGTATCTGTTGCCGGAAGAACAGGTTCTTCATATTGCGCAACAGGAGCAACATATGTGCTGTCAGAAGCAATGGCTTGTGATACAAGTCGATCAATGTCTGTGCGTTCACCAACGTAGTTGACAACACTGATTACTTGAGCGAAAGCTGGGTTACGTAAGCCCATTTCGCTTGGTACGAAAAGACGTGCATTCATCCCAATAACTTTTGTTGCAAGATTCACTGTGCCAGGCATTGCCGCAGCTCCGCCAAGGACCACAATTCCACCAGGATAATCTAATGAACGTGTGTTTTCCAAATCTGATTTCACACGGTTAAAAATTTGTGTTAAACGTGCTTCAATAATTTGTGAAAGGTAATATTCTGTGATTTCTTCTGGGTCTGTTTGTCCAACAACGTCAACCGGGAAGTATTCTTCTTGACTGGCGCGCTCAGTACTTGCTTCACCATAATTTAGTTTCAAATCTTCTGCTTCACTCAATGAAGTATTAAGTACAGTAGAAATGTCACGTGTCACATAATCGCCACCTTCTGGGCTTGTATGTGCAAACTTCAGCTGTTGATCACGAACAGCGGAAACTGTTGTTTGGCCTGCACCAAGATCAATCATTACTGTACCAAACTCACGTTCTCCTTCTGAAAGTACATAGTGACTCATAGCCAGCGGAGCAATCACGAGATTATCCACAATCAAGCCAGCACGTTCCACAACTTTACGAATGTTGTGTACTAATGTTTTTGGACCAGTATAAATGATACCACGCATACCTAAACGCACACCAAACATCCCACGAGGGTCAGATATTCCTGTGAAATCATCAACTGTAAACTCAGTTGTCTCTACAGAAATTATTTCACGTTCAGGAACTACACCACGCATCAATGCATTTTGCACCGTTTGCATTACATCATCTTCTGTAATTTCTTTTGAAGTCCCGATAATTGGAACCATGCCTTGGCAGTTTTCCATTTCGAGTTGATTGGCAGGAATACTGACATTAATTTTGTCAATCGTAATCCCCGCACGTTCTTCAGCAGCGTTAACAGCCTTGCGCAAAGCTGTTGCCACCTTTTCAATATCTACAATAATTCCGTTTTTTAGACCGTCAGATTTTGCATTACCGACGCCAATTATATTCATTTCGTCTGAGACGTACTCCGCAACCAACACTTTAATAGTATTTGTACCGATGTCAACGCCCGTATAAAGTCCACTTTTTAGCATAAAAGCGACCCCTTTCCTCACATATCACAATTCATATTTTCAATTTATCGAGTTTACACTCACTCTATATTTTAACACAAAATCACAGTAAAACAAGAGTTCAACTGTGATTTTTTATATTATTTTCTATTTTTTTTAGTAATTGAAAAAATCGCCAAAGTACCAGAACCTGTATGAGTGACAATCGTTGGACTCAGAGGACGGATGTCAACCTTGTCAACATGTTGTTCCAAGAAGAGTTGTTTCACTTCTTGAGCAGTGGCTTCGCTCCCAGAATAGGCCACAATTACATGTGAATAAGCCGGGTCCATCTCTTCAAGTGTCATGTCAACTAAACTTTTTATTGCTTTCTTCTTGCCACGTACTTTAGTCAGTTGTGTCAACTTGCCTTCTGTATCTACGGTAAGGAGAGGTTTGATGTTGGCCATCGTTCCAACCATAGCAACAGCTTTGGGAATACGTCCTCCACGTGCCAGATGATTCAAGTCGTCAACCATGAAAAGACTCTTAAGGCGTAAAATAAGTGTTTCAAAAATAGGCAACGCTTCTGTCAAACTCTTCCCAGATTCTCGTAGATTCACCATTTCTTGGACCAAGAAACCCTCTCCAGAAGCTGCGGCCAATGTATCCACTACCGTAATTTTAGCTTTCGGATATTCTTCTAGAATCATTTCTCGAGCAATAACGGCAGATTGATAAGTACCTGATAAGCCTGATGAAAAGGCCAGATACACAATTTCTTCTTCTGGATTTTGGCTTATAAATTTTTTGAATAACTCGGAAAACTGGCCAGAATTAATTTGTGATGTTTGAACAGTTTTGCCTGCTTTAATTTCTCGGAGAAGGTGTTCATTACTCAGGCTATTTTCGCCAATAGTTGGATAGGTTTGCTCACCAATAGTGACAGTCATTCCTAATACAGCTATGTCGTACTTTTGTAAATAATCTTCACTCAAATCCGCTGTTGAATCAGTAACAATGCGAAAAGTCATCTTTTTCCCCTTACATCTTATTTCTAAAAATTTCGTACATCAAAATACTGGCAGCAACACTTGCATTCAAACTTTGAACATGGCCAACCATCGGAATAGTAATCATCTCGTCCACTTGTTTCTTCAGATTTTGACCAATACCTTTTCCTTCATTTCCAATCACCAAGGCAACTTTACCCGAGGTATTCCATTTAGAATAAGTGGTACCGTCCATGTCGGTTCCAAAAGTCCAAAAACCAGCTTCTTTTAGTTTATCTAACGTTTGAGAAAGATTAGTAACACGTACCACGGGCACATGTTGCAAAGCACCTGTACTTGCTTTTACTGCTGTTGGCGTGATCCCTACCGCGCGGTGTTTTGGAATAATAATCGCATCTACTCCTGTTGCATCTGCTGTTCGGGCAATTGATCCTAAATTGTGAGGATCTGTCAGCTCATCTAAAATTAAAATTGTCGCAGTTTCTTTATCCGAAACTTGTGCTAAAATTGTTGCCAATTCTGCATAAGCAAATTCTGCCACACGGGCAACAAAACCTTGATGAACTCCGTTTTCTGATATTTTATTTAATTCAGTTTTAGGTGTCCAAGAGATGTTTACTTTTTTTTCACGCGCAAGTTCCTTGATTTTCTCAACGTTCTTACCCCGTAATTTTTCCTCGACATAGAGTTTATTGACTACTCCTGCATTGAGTGACTCTGTTACAGCGTGTAAGCCGTATATGATATCCGTATTTTCCATAATATTATTATAGCAAAAAAGATGTCCATATGGGACATCTTCTCTTCTTTTAAGCCAAAGCTCCCATAGGATCCCAAGGTAAGAGGATCTGAGGTTCAGCATTGTAGGCTGCAAGTTCTTCAGGAGTGAGCAAATCTTTGCGTACTACGATTTGGTAGGTATATTCATCCATCCAAGCATCAGAGGCCACAAAATAGCCTTCCTTACCAACATCTTTCCCCCAAGAGTTTTCAACTTTCCATTTCGTAGGTGCTCCATTTTCATCCAAATCTACACCTGTTAAAACCATAGCATGTGTCATTAAAGATTCAGCATAATCTAAGCGTGAGGCTTTGTCCTGTGTAAAGTGAATATCAAGCGCTGTCTCAAAATCATATGCATCAAGAGTCAACAAACCATCCTTACGATTTGAAACTTGTCCAACATCACAACCAAACCAAACTGTTTCACCTGCTTGCATTTGTGCAATGGCGAGTTTTTTGAAACGATCCATGTCAAGATTCAAGTGCTTAACATCACGAGCTCCAACCACATTTCCCAGAAATTCAACTGTGTATGATTTGTTGTAAGGTTTATCTTCTGTTGGTGCATTAATGACCGAAACATAGTCATCAAGTTTGATATCTACATATTGAGCATAAAATTCTTGGGCTGTGCCTGAGAATTTTTCTAATGCGCTTTCTTTGTCACGGAATGCATACTCAAAATGTTGCGGAGGAAGTCCAAGAGTTGCTGCTAAAAAGTTAAAAATTTCTTGTAACAAATCTTCTTTAAGAACTTGTACATCTTCGCCCTTTGCCAGTGCTTCTCTCAATAATTGAGCATCTTGGCGCAACAGTTTGTCTAAATACTGGTTGAGTTCACGCGAATTAGAAGATGCTGCTGATTCAGGATAAATATCCTTAGGAACAACACCGTATTTTTCAAAAAGCGCCACAACCATATCCCATTGTCCACCATCTTGTTGTGGTGTTTGGAGTAAAAATTTCAAGCGACGATCGTCCATATCTACATGGTTAATAATTTGTTCCATAAACCAATTTGACTTTTCGTATTTATCCCAAAAGAAAGTGTAAGCCTGTGACAGTTCAAAGTTTTCTAACTTAAATTGTCCAATCATTTTATGACGGAAAGTATTCAGAGCAGCAAACATCCAACAACGACCTGATTGTTTTTGATTCGTTACTTTATCTTTGGTAAGGTCAATTGAAAACTCTGGAATATTGTTGGCATGTGAGCTACGAACTTCCAAAGCATTCAGGAGCCCATTTTTCGTCGCTGCATTCTCTACAGCACGAAATTTAGGGTTTTCCGCAAAGTTGTCATAAAGTTTTTGTGTGAAATCTTGAGTAATAGTCATTTCATTCTTCTCCACTTCCATGTATTGATTTTATTATTATAACTTTTTCTGGTGAAAAAGTCAGCTAATTATCGTTTATTCCATATTGTTCAGAAAATTCATTAATGTTTGGGCAGATTTGCGACCAGCTTCAATAATAAATTCATCAAATTTCACATTTGCATCGTGGCTTGCTGTATCCGACATCGCACGAATAATGACAAACGGTTTTTTCAAGGCTGTTGCTGCTTGGGCAATCGAAGCCCCTTCCATTTCAACGGCCAAAACATCTGGAAAGTGTTTTTTAATTTCAGCAATGCGGCCGTCGCTAGAAATAAAGCTGTCAGAGCTTGTAATCAGACCAACAACAGGATTCTCAATCGCTTTTTTAAGCTCTGAAACAAAATATTTACTGCTCTCAAAATAAAGCGGCTGTTGCGCCATTTGCCCAAAAGCATAGCCAAAAGCTGTAACATCAACATCATGATAAGCAAGCTTGTCAGCAACAACAACATCGCCTATTTTTAATTCGTGATTAACCGCACCAGCAGAACCTGTATTAATAATCCCTTCAACGGAAAAAACTTCAACCAACAAAGTAACTGCCATTGCAGACATCACTTTACCTATTCCTGATTGGACCAGTACAACCTCATGACGACCTATTGATCCGGTATGAAAGACATAACCGTGACGTGTAATCTTACTTGCATTGTCAAGATTTTCTACAAGAGTACGGAGCTCTTCTTCCATTGCACAAATAATTCCTAATTTCATTTTTATTCTCCTTTTTCTTTCATTGTGGTAAGTACATTATATAGTATAAAAGTTTAAAATAAAACCCCACATATATGTGAGGTATAGATATCGTTTAGAAATAGTACCAGAAAAACAAAATTCCTATCCCAATTACAACAAGCGAAGTAATAAGGAGCCATTTGTTTACACGACTACTTCGTTTTTTCTGCTTGGCATTTTCAATGCGGCGACTTTTATAAACCGCATTTTTTGATAAATCACGTTCAAGTTTATCGTATTTCTCTGATATTTCTCGATCTTGCTCTAATTCTTCTTTGAGACTTCTCTCTAAACGTCTTCTTTTTCGCTCTGCATCCTCAATGATATCATCTGTCAAAAGTGGTTTAGGCATCTAAATCTCCTTGTTTTTTCAGATTTTTCAGCTCCCAGTACCAAACAGCCATGATTGTCTTAGCATCACAAATTTGCCCTTCTTCAATCATTGTCTTAGCTTCCGGAAGCGTCACTTCAATCATTTCAAGAAATTCTCCTTCGTCTTTCGGACGAGGGTTTTCAACCTTCGTGAGTCCAATAGGGAAATAAAGATATGTTTTTTCAGAAGAAAAACCAGGTGTACCATAAAAGCTCGTAATTTCGACAAGTTGTTCTGCTGTGTAGCCCGTCTCTTCTTCTAATTCACGTAAAGCGGCGGCTTTCGGGTCATCCAACTCATCGGCTTCTAGTTTCCCCGCAGGCACTTCATAAATAAATTTTTCAAAAGCTTTACGATATTGTCCTACCAATACAAGCTTATCTCCACTTATTGGTGCAACAGCAACACCACCATTATGAAAAACTAGCTCTCTTGTTGCCATTGTTTCATCTGGTAAACTTACTAAGTCTTTTACCACTCGAAAAATTTGTCCGTGAAAAATTTGCTCACGAGACAAAGTGGGTTCTTCAAACTTTTTCTCGTCAAATTCTCGCATGTTTATCTCCGTTATCTTTATTTTCTTATTTTTTACTCACCACGAAAATGCGGCAAGCGACGTGCAGCACCTGACTTTTCAACTTGACGTGAACGTCCAATTGCGATACTTTCTGGTGCAACATCCTTAGTAATGGTTGAGCCGGCAGCAGTCAAGGCGTTTTTACCCACACGAAGTGGTGCTACTAATGTTGAGTTAGAACCAATAAAGGCAAAATCATCAATTTCCGTATTGTATTTATTTTGACCATCATAATTTACAGTGATTGTTCCAGCACCGAAGTTCACTTTTTCACCAACTGTTGCATTACCAATGTAAGTAAGGTGACCGGCTTTTGTTCCTTTACCGAGTGTTGAGCCCTTGATTTCAACAAAGTTACCCACATGAACTTTTTCGCTGAGAACCGTTCCTGGGCGTAAGTGAGCATATGGTCCAACATTACTCATAATGTTCATTTTACTGCTTTCAATCCATGACGAACGGATTTCACAATGAGAATGAATTTCTGAATTCTCAATGCGGCTTCCACTTGTAATCAAGGTTTTCTTACCAATAACGGTATTACCCATAATTTGTACATTTGGTTCAATGACCGTTTCTTCACCGATTTCGATATCTGCATCAATATAAGTTGTTTCTGGATCAATAAGTGTCACACCATTAACCATATGTTGATGGTTGATGCGACGACGCATAATTTTTTCTGCTTGTGCTAAAGCAACACGATCGTTTACACCAAGACTTTCATCAAAGTCTTCTAAAATATGGGCCGTAACAGTTTTTCCTTGCTTTTTGAAAATTTCGATAACATCTGTCAAGTAGTATTCACCTTGTGCGTTATCCGTTGTGAGATTTTCAAGCGCTGAGAACAAAGCCTTGTTATCAAAGATATAAGTACCTGTATTAATTTCTTGAATAGCTTGCTCTTCTGCAGAAGCATCTTTTTGCTCCACAATTTTTTCCACACAATCCTCAGCATCGCGGATGATACGTCCATAGCCTGTAGGATTTGGTGCAATAGCTGTTAAAATAGTTGCGGTAGCTTTTTGCGCCACATGATACTCAAATAATTGTTCTAAAGTTTCGCCTGTAATTAAAGGTGTATCTCCCGCAATAACCAAAGTTGCACCTTCTTCATTTTCAAGTAAATCTGAGGCAATACGAACCGCATGGCCAGTTCCTAATTGCTCATCTTGTTTCACAAAGTTTGTTCCTTTAGGAAGAGTTTCAATAACTTTATCTGCTTCATGCCCAACAATCACGATACGTTTTTCCATATCCACTTGATTCACACTTTGTAAAACGTGACCTAGCATTGTTTTTCCTGCCACATTGTGAAGAACTTTTGGTAAAGACGATTTCATGCGCGTGCCTTTTCCAGCCGCGAGTATAATTGCATATTTTTCCATTTTATATGGCCTCCAAAACTTGTTAAATTTCTAATAGAATATACATCGATTATATCACATTCTAAGAGTATTTCTAATTATTGTCTTTGTTTCTATAAATATGCTAAAATATATGCTAAAATATATGCTAAAATGAAGGAAGTTCTACTATAAAGAAAATGGAGATAAAATGAAAACAATTGGTTTTATAGGTGTCGGTAAGATGGCATCTGCTATCATTACTGGACTTGATAAGTCAAATGTCCGCGTGCTTATTTCGGGACGTGATTTGAGAAAGACACAGGAGCAAGCTGATAAATTGGGTGTGTTTGCTAGTCATTCACATGGTGAGCTCGTTGAACAATCTGATCTTATCGTTATGGCTGTCAAACCTCAAATTTTGCCTGACATCATGGAAGAAATTTCCCCTCTGTTTACGAAAGATAAAACCCTTATTTCTATCGTAGCCGGTTTCGATTTGGAAGCCTTATCAGACATGTCTAAAACATATGACTTTCCTATCATTCGCGTAATGCCAAACATTAACGCACAAATTCAAAAATCGACTTCTGCGATTGTACGTAATGAGTATGTAAGTTCTGATATCTATCAGTTGACTCAAGAAATCTTCTCTTCCATCGGTACTGTTCATGAAGTTGCTGAAAAAGATTTTTCTACTTTCACAGCGATTGCTGGTTCTAGTCCTGCATATATCTATATGTTTGTTGATGCTTTGAGCCGAGCTGGTGTTCTTCATGGTATTCCTAAAGATCAAGCTACCAAAATCGTTGCAGAAACCGTTGCAGCTTCTGCTCAAATGATTTTGGAATCAGGTGAAGGTCCTTGGACTTTGGTCGATAAAGTTTCAAGTCCTGGCGGGACCACTGTTGCCGGTGTTGTTTCTTTAGAACAAAATCATTTTGTAGCCACAGTAATTGATGCAATCACTGCAACGATTGAAAAAGAAAATACCTTAAACTAAAACAGCTTTTGTTACCTAATAAGCTTGTAAAAAGTCTAAAAATAGTGTAAGATAAGTAGGTAGTTTTTTACAACTCATTCTTGGTTTTGCGCTTTGCCTGCGCTCTACTCGGTATGAGCACTAAATAAAAAGGAGAAAAACTCATGGCAATCTCAAAAGAAAAAAAACAAGAAATCATCAAGCAATATGCGCGCACTGAAGGCGATACTGGTTCACCTGAAGTTCAAATCGCTGTTTTGACTTGGGAAATCAACCACCTTAACGACCACATCAAATCACACAAAAAAGACCACGCAACTTACCGTGGATTGATGAAAAAAATCGGTCACCGTCGTAACCTTCTTGCTTACCTTCGTGAAAAAGATGTTCAACGTTACCGCGAACTTATCGCTTCACTCGGTCTTCGTCGTTAAGACTCAGAAAAAACTGCCTTTGGGCAGTTTTTTTCTTTTACTATATAAAAAACTTCCAGATATCTGGAAGTTTTTTTTGTGTCAAGACGCTTGTTCCGTTGTACTATTCGTGTCTCCATTGTTTGATGAAGAATCTTTTTCTTGGTTGGAAGAGTCTTTACCTTGTTCTGGTGAAGTCTCTGGTGTTGTTTCTGGAGTCGTCTCTGGTGTTGTTTCCGGAGTTGTTTCAGTTGTAGTTTCTGACGTTTGATTGCCACCAGTATTACTATTGTTAGCTTTAGCCACTGTCAATGTAATTTTTGTATTTGAAGGATTAAATTCTTTTCCTGATTCAGGGCTGGTCTGTGTTACATAATAACCATCGAGGTTAGAACTTGAAACCTTGCTAGCCGTGCTAGCATCAACAAAAGTTATATTGGATGTAGGAACACCAAGACTTTCAAGCTGATTGAGGTAACTGATTGCTGATGTTGAGCTTAATCCACCTGAAGTAAGAGCAAGCGCAGGCATAATTACTGTCTCGCCTTCGGATACATCAAATGTAATTTGATCGTTACCTGTCGGATCGAAAAACTCTCCTTTAGCTGGCGTTTGTTTCACAATAGTGCCAGAATCTTCGGAGCTTGTCACGTAGTTAACCTTAATTTGGCTCTTACTGATATTTTTATTCAAAACAAGCTCGTCAACAACGTCTTCATATTTTTGACCTACATAGTCGTCCATCTTGAAGCCGGTTGCACCTTGTGAGACATAGATATCTACTTTGCTATTTTTTCGGACATTTGATCCAGATTCAGGATTTGTACGTGTTACTTTATCTTTTTCAACCGTCGTACTTAGTTCGGGAATAATATTTCCTACAGCAAGATTTTTCTCTTTCAGTTTACTTTCTGCTTCTGCCTGTGTCATATTTGTCACATCAGGAACAGAAACATTTTGAGGTGTTGTAATCATCCAAGCTGTGATGCCGCCTGCAATAAGTACAAGGGCAAGGATAATCCAAGCAATTAAGCCTTTGCGTGATTTTTTCTTTTTTGGCTCAGAATCTGTTTTTGCCTTATCTTCAGACGCTTTATCTTTAGCTTCATCCTTTTGCTCAGCTTGCGGATGATCAATTAATGGCTTCGTATCATAAGGATTAATTAACTTACTAGGCAAAGCTTTAGTTGCATCTAAATCCTTATCAAAGGTAAGTTTCGGTTCTCCTTTACGATCCAAACTGGTAGCCGTAGCGAGATCTGTCATCATCTCCTCAACATTCGCATAGCGATTGTCGATATCTTTAGCTGTTGCTTTGATTACGACATTTTCTAACGCTTGAGGTACATTTTTGTTGATGTTGATAATGCTGGGTACATTTTCCTGAAAATGTTTCAAGGCAATGGCTACGGCAGAATCACCATCAAACGGGATCTGCCCTGTCAACAACTCAAACAAGATAATACCAATAGCATAAATATCTGACTGAAGCGTTGCATTGGCACCACGCGCTTGTTCTGGCGATAAGTAGTGAACACTACCAAACATCGTGTTCGTTTGTGTTAAACTCGTTTCTGTTAAGGCTTTGGCAATACCGAAGTCCGTCACTTTCACGTTACCACTTTGTGAGAGTAACACATTTTGCGGTTTCAGATCCCGGTGAATAATGCCATGGTTATGTGCACATTCCATAGCCGAAAGTATTTCTGAAGTAATATTCACTGCCTCATCATTTGATAAAGGGGCGTGTTCATTGATGTATTGCTTTAAAGTCATACCATCAACATATTCCATTACGATATATTGTTGATTTTCAGACTCTCCTACATCAGAAATACTAACGATATTGGGGTGAGAAAGTTCTGCCATTGCGAATGCTTCTCTTTGAAAACGAGCAATGGCAATATTGTCATTTTCAAAATTAGAACGCAAAACTTTAATAGCGACTTGCCGATTATCAAGATACGTATCTTCACCTTGATAAACATTAGCCATACCACCACGACCAACTTCTTTAATGATTTTATAGCGATCTGCAAAGATTTTTCCGATTTGAATCATCAGTCAACCTCCACATCTTCATTCACCACTGCAGACTCTTCGTCAATTTTCACCAAGATTACTGTGATATTGTCATGACCACCTGCTTCATTTGCAAGACCTACAAGTATTTCCGTTTTCTCTTCAATACTAGCCTCAGAATAAACAACTTCTAAAATTTCCTCAGCAGAAATCATATTGGTCAAACCATCAGAGTTCATCAACAGATAGTCCCCTGGCTGAACATCAACAGCTTGTAAATCAGCTTGTACTTCGGCTGACTGGCCAAGAGAACGTGTAATGATATTTTTGTTAGGGTGTATTTCAGCTTCCTCTTCAGTAATTTGACCTGCATCAACAAGTTCTTGAACTAAAGAATGATCTGTTGTAATTTTTTGCAATTGTCCATCACGAATGAGATAGGTACGACTGTCACCAACGTGAGCCGAAATGACTTGTCCTTCTTGCATCACTAAAGCTTCAAGAGTTGTTCCCATCCCTTGATATTCATCTAGTTTACCTAAATCTGCAATATTTTCACTTTCATTACGGATTTGATTGCGAAGCCATGTTTCCATTGTCGCAACAGGTGTGCCATCATCAAAAAATGATTCGGACCACAATTTCCCCAAATCCTCTACGGTTAATTTACTAGCGACATTGCCTGCTTTGTGACCACCCATACCATCTGCTAAAAGAAAAAGACGATAACCTGCGCGGTTAACATAAGTGCCTGCAAAGTCTTGGTTGGCAGTACGTTTCATACCAATGTCTGATAAAATACTATATTCCACTTTTGCTCCTTATAAAAGAATTAAAGTTTTCTGAATTTCGCAATAAAGAAACCATCTGTATGGTACATTTCCGGTGTAATGAAAATACAACCGTCTGTGACAATATCTTCTTTTTCGTGCGAAATTTCAACCTGTTCAAATTCTGGATGAGCCTCAAGGAACTTATTGACTACCTCAAAGTTTTCTTCATCAAAAATTGTGCAGGTACTGTAAACCATTATACCATTTTTCTTCAGCTTTTTCGAAGCACTGTCCAATATTCTTAGTTGGATTTCCTGTAAATTAAGAAAATCAGAGCTTTCTTTACGATAGCGAATATCAGGTTTGCGACGAATTAAACCAATACCCGAACACGGTGCATCAACCAAGATGCGGTCAAAGTCCTCATCATCTGCAAAACGTTCTTCTAATTGTGTTGCATCGGCTTTGACTGTCGTAATTTTTTCCCACACGCCTTGACGTTCCGCATTGTCTTCAATGAGCTTTAGCTTGTGATCGTATAAATCACAGGCTGTAACATGTCCTGTATCAAGATATTGAGCGATATGTGTTGTTTTACCTCCTGGGGCAGCACAGGCATCAAGAACCCGCTCGCTTCCCGTTAAATCAAGTTGTGGGGCTACCAACTGACTTGTCTCATCCTGAATGGTCATTTTTCCTTCAATAAATGCTTGGCTATGAGCAAAATTACCATGGTCTGCCACACGGCCAACCGGCGAGAGTTCTGAAGGAACTGTGTCAGGAATAGTAACTTGAGGATCAATTATTCTGAGACTGGCTTTACTTGGTTTTTCTAAGCTCTCTAAAATCATTCCTGTACGTTTCCCACCAAACTGACGTACCATTTTATCCAAAAGAAGTTTCGGCATAGAATATTTGATTTCCCAAGTTTTTGGTTCTTCATTTCGGCGTTCTGACCGCATAAAATTACGTAAAACAGCATTAATAAAGTTTCCTGCTTGCTGTCCATCCTTACGTTTAGCTATCTTAACAGCCTCATCAACCGCAGCTGAAGTTGGCACTTTATCCATAAAAAGGATTTGATATATAGTCATTATCAAAAGCATCTTGGCCCAAGGTTTCGGTTGTTTTTTAAAGAAAGGCTCTAGATACCACTCCAAAAGTTTTTCCTTGGACACTACACCATAGACCAAAGCCGTTACAAAATTACGATCTAAGTCCGAAAGTTGTACCTCACGTAACGTTCTATCTAAGGCGATATTCGCATACGCATCATTCCCAAAAATATCATTAAGCACATCGAGTGCGACTTGTCTTGCATTACTTGCCAAATTGATCACCTATATTTACTTTCTGTCCTAAACCATTGAGGAAACTAACAATATCCATTTTGGGCTTTCCAGCCGGCTGTACTTCTAAAAGTTCTAAGGCACCAGAACCTGTTGCCACTACGAGCGATTTTTTTGTTTTGTCAATGATTTCGCCAGGCTGTCCGTGTTTGTCTGTGTCAATGGGACGACTATTGTAGATTTTGAAACGCCCTTCATTCCATGTGGTATGTGCCACAGGGAAAGGATTCATACCACGAATCTGATTAAAGATTTGACGATTATTTTTTGTCCAGTCTATTTTTTCTTCTTCAGGACTAATGTTTGGCGAAAAAGTAGCTTGCGTTTCATCCTGTGCTTCTGGCTTGATTTCTCCTGCAACATAGAGAGGGAGTGTTTCAAGAAGAAGATCACGACCGACAACAGCTAATTTTTCAAACATTGTACCTACATTATCTTCTTCTAAAATCGGAGTAGAAGCTTTTGCAACCATATCGCCTGCATCCATTTTTCTAACCATCTCCATAATGGTCACGCCTGCTTCTTTTTCGCCATTCATAATTGCATAATGAATAGGTGCTCCGCCACGGTATTTAGGCAATAAAGACGCGTGAACATTTACCGCAAAAGCCATTGCATCAAGCAATTTCCCCGGCAAAAATTGTCCGAAGGCTGCCGTTACAATACCTGCACCTTGAGCGCCAAAGGCTAACAATTCTTCCATTTCAGGTGAACCAGATAATTTCTCTGGTTGTAAAATTTTCAAGTTAGCTTTCAATGCTAACTCTTTTACAGGTGTTTGTCGAAGTTCTTGCTTACGTCCCACCTTACGATCTGGTTGCGTCACCACAGCTAAAATATCATAACGTTGGCTATCAATTAATCCTTGCAAAACCGTTTGAGAAAACTGAGGTGTCCCCATAAATATGATTTTCGTTTTTGTCATAGTATTATTTTAACACGTTGTCTAAACCTTTTTCTTAATATTTCAAGTTCATGATAATTTCCTTGAACAGGTTACTCGTGCTCTTTATCCTCCTCTTTTATTTTTCATAAAAAATTTTTTCTTATCCTATAAAAAATGTGTGCCCTTTATTATAACATTTTCTTACTCCCTATTCCTTTTCATACCCTTAATTATAGGCTTTCAACTCAGCATAACTCTTCTTTACGATAAAAAAGAAAAAAGAGAGAAAATCAATACCTCTCTTTTTGTTATTTGTTCGCCCCGAAATGAATAAAAAATAAATAATAACTATATATATTTGCCGGTATAAGGTATAGTTTGAGCTTCCATAAAATCATATGTTTCTACTTGCTCAGCTTCGGTAAAGAAGGCGGTATTTCGCTCTGTGAGCATAATATTTCCCGGTACATCTTCCTCAAAACGTACTAAGAAAGTCGGTTTGCCTTTCGCAATCGCATAGCCTAATTCCCATGCAGTGCCCGAATCAGTATCCTGGCCATCATAATCCAAGATGGCAACAATCACATCAGCAGCTTCAACTTCTTTAACATCGTTTTCCATCGTAGCTTTTGCCCACACTGGTGTAAATGGCTCAATATCCTCTGCTAATCCTTCTGGACGTTGGCAACGCATCGGACTAAAATAAGACGCTACTGTTTCATTACTTGCAAGTGCTGCTTCTAATTTTTTCACTTTTTGAATTTGACTCTCGCTGAAAAAGGGTGCTGCAAGATATACTTTTACTGCCTGTTCAAATGGCTTGTTCATAATTTAAATCTCCTAATAACTCCATTGCTTGTTCGGTTGTTTCAACAAGATGAACGGCTTCTAAAACTTCTAAAGATAACATTTCTTCTTGGGTTTGTTGTTGAATCATATTAAATAAAGGAAGATAAAAGTCTTTATCAATGAAAATAACTGGGCGAATTGCTGTTTGCCCAATACTCATTTCTGTCAAGAGTTGAAAAACTTCTTCCATTGTCCCAAATCCTCCAGGCAAAATAATAAATGCTTCGCCCAGATCAATCAACTTGCGCTTGCGTTCATCCATATTTTTGGCCAGATAGAGCTCTGTTGCATTTTGGCGAGGTGGTTCTAAAGGCAAAACCCCATCCGGGTAAACAGCAATAACTTGTCCTTTATTCTCTAGCACCGCATCTGATACAGCACCCATACATCCTTCTTGGGAACCTCCATAAACTAAGGTATGTCCACAACGCGTTATCGCTTCACCGAGTTTCTTGCTACGTAATAAATGTGTCGGATTTTTCCCATCACGAGCCGATAAGAAAACAGTCAGATTCATTTGTTGTTCTCCTTCTCAATTTCTGCGAGTTTATCTTTAATTTGTTCAAGGACAAACAATTTTGCTTCTTCATCCTCAACAAAATCATACTTATCGCCGTCAATCTGAATTTTAGGACAAATATCAAAATCCTCAAACCATTTTTCGTAACGCTTGTTTAACTCTTGATAATAGCCATACAATGAACTATCGTATTCCAATTGTTCAAATTCGCGTCCTCTTTTTTGGATACGTTCCAACATTTTTTCAAAAGATACACTTACATGAATCAATAAATCAGGGCGCTTTTTAAAAGTTAGCGTATTGATTTCCTCTAACATATTTTCCAGTAAAGCATCATAAACCTCTACTTCAATCTCTGTTGCTCGTCCCAAATCTGCATTCAGGTGAAAAAGCAAACTGTCCTCATAAATTGAACGATCAAGCACGTTATTGTTATGCGAAAGTGCTCTTTTAATCGAGTCAAATCTCTTATTTAAAAAATAGATTTGCAACAAGAAGGCATATTTTTGTGGATCTTGATAAAAGAGAGGCAAAACCTCATTATCATCTACACTCTCATAGAACGCCTCTGTTCCCAGCTCTTCTGCTAACATCTCTGTAAGTGAACTTTTGCCAGCTCCAATTGTTCCAGCTAATACTAACACTGCCATTTTTTCCTTCCTAACTTTTTGTATTCTTACTCCCAGAATACTATTTGAAAAGGTTCATTGATCTCATGAACACACTTTTTTTGTTCAAAATCGCTCCAACGCACAAACACAACATGTAGTGGTTAAAGGCATTTTTAATTATAACACAACACAACATATAGTGCTAACTTTAAAAATGTAAGCAATGAAAACCTGATAAAATTCAGACAATGTTCCACAAAAAAAACGACAAGTAGCTTGTCATTTTTATACAAAACTTTGGGGTTCACTATCGATAAGAACTCTAACATCTTTATTTTCACGTTTTTGTGTTAAATCAAGGACCTGATTTAAGACTTCTTCCAGTTGCTCCTCAAAACGATACTTCACCAGTATCTGATAATGATAAAGATTATGTGTTCGTGCAATAGGTTTTGGAGTTGGTCCTAATATTTTAGCCTTCTCTGATAAACTGGCCTTAATTATGCTTGCTATCTCATAAGCTTTTTTTGCAACTGTATCCTCATCCTTATGACTAACTAAGATCTGAACCGTAAAATAATAGGGCGGATAAGAAAGTTGTTGCCGGTAATACATCTCTTGACGGTAGAAGGCTTCATAATCTTGATCAGCAACAAGTTTAACCGCATAGTGACCTGGATTAAATGTTTGGATGATAACTTCACCTTTTTTATCCGCACGCCCAGCACGTCCTGCAACTTGCATGAGCAGCTGAAAACTGCGCTCACTTGCTCGAAAATCGGGGAGATTTAAACCAGTGTCCGCATTAATCACACCGACCAGTGTCACATTAGGAAAATCCAGTCCCTTCGCAATCATTTGTGTTCCTAAAAGTACATCTGCCTCATGATGACCAAATTTCTTTAAAATTTTCTCATGGGCATTTTTTGTTTTTGTTGTATCAACATCCATACGTAAAATGCGGATTTCTGGTAGAAGTTTTTCTAATTCTTCTTGAACCTTCTGCGTACCTGAGCCATAATACCGTATTTTTCGACTTTGACAGCTCGGACATGTTTGTGGAATCCCCTCTTGATGACCACAATAATGGCAATTCAAAGTTTTTGTATCCATATGAAGGGTCAAAGAAATATCACAGTTCGGGCATTCAACAACAAAACCACAATCTCTACACATCACAAAAGAACTATAACCCCGACGGTTAAGCATCAAGATTACTTGTTCATTTCGCTCAATTTTTTCGCGAATTTTTTGTAGTAAAATATCTGAGAAATTGGCCGACTTGTCACTAAGGTTATTACGCATATCTACGATTTGAACTTCAGGTAGGAAAGCTTGGTCATTAGCTCGATGTGTGAGTGTCAATAAATGATAAACATTTCGCTGAGCACGTGCTCGGCTTTCGAGACTAGGGGTCGCTGAACCGAGAACTAACCGTGCATGATGATATTGTGCACGTAATAAGGCAATATCTCTGGCATGGTAACGTGGGCTCGAATCTTGCTTGTAGCTTGTTTCATGCTCCTCATCAATAATAATAACCCCAATATTTTCTAAAGGTGCGAAGATAGCGGAACGCGCCCCCACAACAACCTGAGCTCGTCCTTCCTTTATCTTACGCCATTCGTCATATTTTTCACCGTCCGAAAGTCCCGAATGCATAATCGCAACTTTTTCCCCAAAGCGCGCAATAAAACGATTAGACATTTGTGGTGTTAGAGAAATCTCAGGCACCAGCATAATTGCAGTTTGTCCCTTTTCCAAAAAATGTTCAATAACCTGTAAATAAATTTCTGTCTTTCCTGATCCTGTAATTCCTTCCAGTAAAAAGGGCTTTTCTGCAGAAGAAACAATTGCCTCAAAGGCAAGTTGCTGCTCATGATTCAAAACTTTTGCTTTATCAGGAACGACAGCTTCAAAAACAGCCGCTGTTCTTGAAATCTCTTTTTCAGTCACTTCAACAAGTTCATTTTCTATAAAATACTTGATGATAGCCGAAGAAAATGGTAAGTCTTTTTGACGCACACTTGCTTCTTGGTTTAAAAGATAATCTTTCAATTCTGCTCTTTTTTTGGCCGCTTTGCCAATCTCAAAGGTAGCCAATTTAGCATTAGCCTTTAAATACTTTTCTGTTTTCTTATTTTCTTTTGACTTTGCAGAGTAGTTAACGGATAACTTTCCTGACTTGACATCTTTTAATGCTCGGACTTTTTGACTTTCACTAAGCGCGCTCCATTTGGTTTGAATGCCTTCTTGATTAGTCAAAATCTTATCATAGCTTGAATTCAATAAATTAGGCAACATGGCTTTAAGGCAAGAAATTTTGTAAGAAAAGACAGTATGGCGCATTTCATCTGCCAAGCGGAGTTGTTCCTTTGTCAAAACAGGCTCTAAGTCGAGCAGCTCCGCTATTTCTTTGAGTCCCTCTTCTTCCTCATCTACACTTTCAATAATAATTCCTTGAACCAGCCGATTGCCTTTACCAAAGGGAACATGAACGCGCATTCCTGGCTCAATCAACTCTTGCAATTCTGTAGGAATAGCATAGGAGAACGGTTTGTCTATCTGCATCAGAGGAACATCTACAATAATTCGTGCTGTTTTTTTGAACATTTTTCTCCTCTGCTTACTTCTTCTGTATCTAAATATAGTAATTTAATTATAGCAAAAAGAGCTAACCGAATGTCAACTCTGAATTTGGGATAAAGAAAAACTTCCAAAGATTTTCTATATAAAATAAATCTTTGAAAGCTGGTACCATTTCTTATTCAGCTGCAGCTGCAGCTGCTTTAGCTGCACGATTACCTTTTTGTTTTGCTTCTTCTTCGGCTTCTTCTTTCGCGATTTGTTCGCGGATAAGTTTTTCAGCCATTTTTTGTTGAAGACGTTCTAATTCACGTTTTTCTTTCAATGTTTCACGTTTAGCATCTGGCGAAGGGTGAATCGTTACTGTTCCTGCCGCGATTTCTTCCAAGGCTTGTAATGTACGTTTAACAGATTTAAATTCCATTGTAGGACGTTCGCCATCACGCAATTCATGAGCACGTTTGGCTTCCAAAACAACGAGTGAATATTTTGAATCCACGTGTTGGAGTAATTTGTCAATTGAAGGTTCTAACATCATATCAGTTTCCTCTTTTCTTTTCTGTACGCTGTTTCATTGGATCTCAGTCACCAATGGGTTCTTCTTACTTTAAAACAACCTAAGCGTCTTTCAGCTAAAATCTCAAGCCTCTTGTTTTTAATTTTTACCGTCTTCGTCTAACTTCTCAATCATATGTGCATAACGCTCCATTACACGATCGACACGATAATGTTCTGCCTCAATAATCTTGATGACACGTTCTGCAGCAAGTTCAACCTTATCATTGACAACAGCATAGTCGTATTCACTCATCAAGCGAATTTCTTCTTTTGCTTTCATCATCCGGTTATTGATTACTTCTGCACTATCAGTACCACGGCCAACAAGTCGACCACGTAGCTCCTCCAAATCCGGGGGCGTCAAGAAGACAAATACACCATCTGGTACTTTCTCCTTAACTTGCAAGGCTCCTTGCACTTCGATTTCAAGAAATACATCCTTACCTTCATCTAAAGTTTGATTGACATAGGTTAAAGGTGTACCGTAGTAATTGCCGACATATTCAGCATACTCTAACATCTCACCTTTACGTATCATTTCTTCAAACTCTTCACGTGTGCGGAAATAATAATCTTTTCCATCTACTTCACCAGGGCGTTGTGCACGTGTTGTCATTGATACAGAGTAATCAAAGTTATTTTCATTTTCAAAAATTTTCGCACGGACAGTACCTTTTCCTACTCCCGAAGGACCAGAAAAGACAATTAATAAACCACGTTCGGGCATCTTTTTAACCTCACTTATTGTTTACAATCTATTCTAGCAAAGTTGGGCTTATATATCCACTTTGCGTAACACAAAGTAACTTTAATTAATTTAATTGTAACATAACTTTTTTATTCTTCTTCAAAATAAAAAAGTACTGCTGGGAGTACTTTTTATTTTGCATAGTCAATAGCCCGTGTTTCACGAATAACTGTAACTTTAATATTTCCTGGATAATCCATCTCGTCTTCAATACGATTTTTCACATCTCGTGCAAGAATTACGATTTGATCATCTGTAAGCTTTTCTGGCTTAACCATGACACGAACTTCACGTCCTGCCTGTAATGCAAAGGCACTTTCAACACCGTCAAAGCTTGTTGAGATATTTTCCAAATCACGCAGACGTTTAATATAATTTTCAATCGACTCACGACGTGCCCCAGGACGTGCTGCACTTAAAGCATCAGCTGCAGCAACCAAAGTAGCAATATTACTGTTTGGTTCTGTATCTCCATGGTGACTCGCAATAGTATTAATAACGACTGGATTTTCCTTGTACTTACGTGCAAGTTCTGTACCAATCTCGACGTGGCTACCTTCAACTTCATGATCCAGAGCTTTACCGATATCATGTAAGAAGCCGGCACGTTTTGCAAGACTCACATTTTCGCCCATCTCTCCAGCAAGGTTTCCAGCAACATTTGCCACCTCAACTGAATGGTCAAGAACATTTTGACCATAAGAAGTACGGAAATGCAAGCGACCCATGATTTTCATTAAATCTGGATGGAGGTTATGTGCTCCCACTTCAAAGGCAGCTTGTTCGCCATACTCGCGCATCTTGTGATCCAATGCTTTGCGATTTTTCTCAACAAGTTCCTCAATACGTGCAGGGTGAATACGACCATCTTGAACCAGTTGCTCCAAGGTCATTCGTGCAATCTCACGTCTAATCGGATCAAAGCCAGATAATACAACAGCTTCTGGAGTATCATCAATAATTACGTCAATACCCGTCAAGGCTTCAAAGGTGCGGATATTCCGACCTTCACGTCCGATAATCCGTCCCTTCATGCCATCATCTGGTAAAGTAACTACTGATACCGTTTGTTCAGCAACCGAATCACTAGAGACACGTTGGATTGCAAGTGAAACAATGTTTTTCGCACGTTTATCAGCTTCAGCATGTGCTTTTTCTTCACTTGAACGTATCAGCTGTGCCATTTCTTTGGTTAAACCATCACGGGTTTCACTAAGAATGATTTCTTTCGCTTCATCTTTTGTTAAAGCAGCGATACGTTCTAATTCTTCTTGTTTCTTTTCTTCAATTTCTAAAAGTTCTTGCTCACGTTTATTGAGTGTATCAGTTTTTTTAGAGAGCGCTTCCTCTTTAGAGTCTAAGCTACGTTCTTTATTTGTAAGTTTATCATCCTTACGGTCTAGAACTTCTTCACGTTGTTTTAGGCGTTGTTCAGTTTCTTTTAACTCCTTACGATCTTGCTTAAATTCATCTTCGATTTCACGGCGTTGCTTTTGTTCTTCTTCGCGAAGATTAAAGCGCGCTTCTTTCTTGAATGCTTCTGCTTCGTCCCTCAGGATTTCCGCTTCTTTTCTTACAAGAGCAGCATCACGCTGTGCATTTGCCGTTATCTCATTTGCCTTGTTTTCTGCCTGCATAAAAAGACTCTCAGCATCTTGCTTGTTTTTCTTAATATTTTGGGCATAAAAAATAAAGGCAATAACCAATACAATCAACAAGACAAGCAGAACGAGTGATATGACGTTCATTTGTCTCCTTTTATTCATACCTGCCTTATCGCGGTTCAATAAGGCAGATAGCTTGATTATAATTCATATGTGTTTGCAGAGAAACACTACCTATATTTTACCATTTTTTAGGATATATTTCAATTAAGTATTTTACCGCTTTCAACTTTTTGACATTTTGATTTTAAAAGCATGATATCCTGAAGAGTGAAAGATGAAAGATTATGATTAGTAAAACCAGTAAAGCAACTGCGTAATAACGTCCTTTATAGCATTTTTATAAAATAAAAAAACTGTGCATAATAACACAGTTTTGTTGTTTAAAGCAATTCTTTAAGTGTTTCAACCTTGTCTAAACGTTCCCATGGAAGATCAATGTCTGTACGACCAAAATGACCATAAGCGGCGGTTTGTCCATAAATTGGGCGGAGCAAATCTAGCATTTCGATGATACCAGCCGGACGCAAATCAAAGTTTTCACGGATAGCTGCCAATAAGATGTCGTCAGAAACTTTTCCAGTACCAAAGGTTTCAATATTTACAGAGGTTGGTGTAGCTACACCAATCGCATAAGACAATTGGACTTGAGCTTTATCTGCCAAACCGGCAGCAACAATATTTTTGGCAACATAACGTGCTGCGTATGAAGCTGAACGGTCAACTTTTGTGGCATCTTTACCTGAGAAAGCACCACCACCATGAGGTGCGTACCCACCATAAGTGTCTACGATTATCTTACGGCCAGTCAAACCAGAATCTCCTTGAGGTCCACCAATAACAAAGCGACCTGTTGGATTAATAAAGTATTTTGTTTCATCATCAAGAAGATTTTCCGGAATAACTTCCTTGATTACTTTTTCAATAACATCTCGGCGAATTTCTTCATTAGTAGCTTCAGCTGCGTGTTGTGTTGAAATAACCACTGTATCTACACGCTTAACTTGTCCTGCTTCATCATATTCTACTGTAACTTGTGATTTTGCATCTGGACGAAGGTAGCTGATATCACCTGACTTACGTAAGTCTGCTAATTTTTTCACTAGCTTATGGCTAAGTGAAATCGCAAGTGGCATATATTCTTCTGTTTCGTTGGTTGCATAACCAAACATCATCCCTTGGTCACCAGCACCGATAAGATCAAGTGGATCAATGATTTTTCCATCTTTACCACGAACTTCTTCTGCTTCGTTTACCCCTTGGGCAATATCTGGTGACTGCTCTACAAGTGAAACATGGACACCGACTGATTTATAGTCAAATCCATTTTCACTGTCTGTATAGCCAATATTTTTGATTGTCTCACGAACCACTCCAGCAATATCAACATAAGCTGATGTTGATATCTCCCCAAATACATTAACTGTACCTGTGTAAACTACTGTTTCACAGGCTACGTGTGCATCTGGGTCTTGTGCCACAATGGCATCAAGGATAGCATCCGAGATTTGGTCAGCAACCTTATCTGGATGTCCTTCTGAAACTGATTCTGATGTGAATAGACGTTTTTCTGACATTCTTTATTTCCCCTACTTCTTAAGTATTTTTCGGTTACAGGCTTAATGGTAGTGATTGCTCACTTGGAGAGTTCTCTCCCGCCATCGGAAATTGTAACTCCTTTATTTTAGCACAAAAAGAGAATTTTTGATATACTTTGCCTAAATGAAAAATCCTTTAGATAAAAAAATTATTTTAGATGCTAATCCTTGGTTAAACGACGTTAAAATCCTTGATGAATCCATCTCAACACAGTTGGATGCTAAAGCTGATGGTCAAGCCAACACTTTATATATGTCTGAAAAACAAACAGGTATTTATGGCCGTTTTGGGCGGGAATACTATGCCAGTCCTGAAGGAGGTATCTATATGACACTCCTCTTAAAGCCTGTCGGATCTTTGGGAACTCTGCCTAATTACACACTGCTTGCCGCTGCAGCTGTCGTTTCAGCAATTGAAACACTGACCACAAAGAAAGTAGATATTAAATGGGTCAACGATATTTATCTCAATCATAAAAAAATTGTAGGGATTCTCGCAGAGGCCCAAGTCCAACCAGATACGAGTTTGCAGGTCGCCTTAGGCATCGGAATAAATTTTCATATTTCAACATTTCCTGAAGCAATCGCTCACAAAGCTGGCTCATTATTTACAGAAACTCCTACAATAACACGCTCTGAGCTTGTTGCCAAAATCTGGTCAGAATTTCATCAGCTCTCTAAAAGAGACTTCTTTGAAATTTATAAAACTCATTCCTTCATTCTTGGGAAAACAGTAGAATTTGAGGAAAATAAAGTCTTATATAGAGGTACCGCAGTAGACTTAACACCATCTGGTCAACTCATTGTTCACCTTGAAGATGGTCAGATAAAAACTCTCTCAAGCGGTGAAATCTCGCTAAAAAACTGGACGTGATGGACGTCCAGTTTTAATTTTTTCATTTATATTATTAGGAGTTTAGGAAATTCGGAATTATTATTTTTTAAAAATCTGACCAGTCATCTTTTTTCTCATCTTCAACTGGTTCAGCCTCTTTCATCTTACGGCCAGATGAGTGAGATGAAGATTTGCTTTGCCAACGGTCCGCATAGCTTGACCAGTTTTCTTCATTTGTTCTGCGGTAGTTTTGTCTCCCAGCATTACTTCCAGCACTTGGAATAATCCAACTGGCAATAAAGTATACAGGAATAAGACTTCCCCAACTTCCGAAAGCTAAGAGGACATATAAGATCCGTACAAAAGTAATGATATCAGGGCTCCAACCAAAGTATTCACAGATACCTGCAATCGTACCCGTCAACATTCGATTGTTTGGTGATTTTGTTAATTGTTTTTGAGACATTTTCTTTCCTTTCTAGAAGCTGTCCTTCGAATGATTAATGAGGGCTAGGTATTAGCCAACTCGCTACGATATATACAAGTGCAAGTGTTCCAAAACTTCCTAAAGCGAAGAACACATACAAAATACGCATTAGTGTAATTATATCACGACTTAAGCCAAAATACTCGCCTACGCCAGCTATGGTCCCCGTCAGCATACGGTTACTCGATGATTTTGTAAGTTGTCTTTTAGACATATGTTTTCCTTTCTAAAAAGTTTGGAAGGATTTCTGCTTAGTCAATATCTTTAAGCCAGATTGTTCCTGATTTTGTTTCGAGTTCAAAGGTTAAAGTATCTGGACCAGTACGAACGACTGCCGCACCGTTACGACTTGCTTCAAAAGGATTATCCAAGTTCAAACGTGTTTTATAGCCACCAAAGACTGTACGCACATGTCCAACAAGACCGAGATATTCTGGTACAGAAAGTTTCACATCACCATTGACATTTTTCACCATTAATTTTCTTGGTGTATCTTGGTTTTGTGTCAAGAGAATATTCCCATTAACCAAGTTGACATCTCCATCTTCAAAAGCTGATGTAACTCGAATGTTACCATTGACTGAATTCAACTTCAAAACATTTGTTGAACCATCTAAAACTTTAATTTCACCATTTTTAATAGTTACGTTAATGTCTTTGTTGGTTGTTTCCACAAGTTCAACTTCACCATTGACTTGATCAATCTCTAAGTTATCCACTGCTATTTTTTCTACTTTAATATCCCCATGTGCAAACTTGAAATCAAAAGTTTCATACACTTTTTCAGGTAAGTAAAGTTCCAAATTAACAGCTGTACGCAAGCTATCAGATGTCGTAATCTCTAAAACGCCGTCGTTAACTTCGAGTTTTGTTTTTTCAGCCAGATATTCATCAATTTTTTCTTGATCCACTGCACCGTAAATTCTGTATTCAGCTTTTACATGAGCATTTTCACCAGGATAAACGGAAATTTTACCTGCCTTAATGTCTAAATTAACGGAATGAAAGTCGCCGTCAATATCTTTTTCCACAGTTTTTACTGTTGATTTTACTTTTGGAAAGCCTTTAGAGAAGTCGATATTGTCATCGATTGCTTTCGAAGCATCTTTGAACACTACTTTTCCTTTTGACACGATTTGGTCCATGATACCTTTGAAGGAGTCCATAAAGTCAACCTCGTGGTTAACAAATCCCTCTGTATCTGTATAATTAAATTTTTCTTTATTTTCGCTTTGGCCTTCTTCAGCCATAGGATTTGATTTATCAAGCAATTCCAAAGCTTCATCTTCGGTAATAATTCCCCGACGCATCAAGTCCATAATTCTATCTTTTTTATTCATTTTTGTTCCTCCTGTTATAGAACTGAGATCTGTCAATCTCTATATTTAAATTATCCCATACTTTATTGTGGATAATCTCAGTCTTTGGACTGATTTTTTTCTTTAACTTTTTTTAAAAAGAACAAAAAAAGGTTCTTACGAACCGTTTTTTTATTTTTTAGGTTGAATATATGTGGATAAACTTGCATCGCTTGCAGATATCGTACGATAGTCCACAACATTGAGGCCTTTAACATTCATTTCGGAAACAAGGATTGAACCATCCTTATTTACTTTTTCCACAAAAGCAACGTGACCATACTCAGCAGAAGCTCCAGCTACACCCGGTGGGAAACTTACCGCATAACCCACTTGTGGAATAGTCGTTGTGTAATAACCTTGTGCGGCACCGTTTGAACCCCAAACGCCACCATTACCCATGAATTGGCCAATTTTTCCACCCAATTGGAAGATACGGTTATACACATATTGTGTACAATTTCCCCAAGCATAGCTTGAGGCACCTGGATATTGTTTGCCATCATATTCTGGGAATTTCAAGTCAGTCGGCATTTTTTCCAATAATGGACTTGCAGGAGCATCAAGATTTTTAAACTCATCTGACAAGTTTTCAATATCGTCATACTGAGTCAAGTTGTATTCTTTAATAATTTGAATGAGCTTAGCCGCATACTCCGGATCCGTAGCAAAAATTCCTTGCAATGAACGTGCTGCATCCTCAACACTGTCACTATTGACCTTCCAGCTTCCAGCATAAATCTTGCTGTTCCAAGTTGTCCCATGCAACATCAAGTTGATGTAATCTACAAGGGATTGGTCAAAATTATCATAGGCCCGATAAGTTCCCGAAGAAATTGTTACGGACTGTCCATTAAATGCACCAATGATATTAAACAAATTGTGGTAGATAGATGCGACATTACTATGTCCGTAGCCTGACTCCAAAATAGCTTGTGCAATAATTAAAGAAGCATAGAGATTATTTTGTCCTGCAAGTTGTGAAATTCGAGGAGCAATACTTTTGATAAAATCTTCAACAGTTGTGTTGTTAATTTTTGTCAATGGAGGTACTGCAATATTTGTTTTATTGAATTTCAAATCGCCATCTGTACTTGCCTGTTTATAAGTCGTTACCGCATCCTGTGCTGTATAATTTGCTCCAGAATAAACGGGTGCCACATAATTATAGTTAGGTGCAGATGGAGCTGGTGTAGGCGCCGGTGCCGGAGTGCTAGGTTTTGGCGTTGATGGTTTTGGTTTAGAAGGCTTTGGCTTTGATGGTTTCGGCTTTTCTGGTTTTGGTTTCTCAGGGTTCACAGGTTTACCAGGATCTGTTGGGTCAACTGGGTCTGTAGGATCTACTGGATCCGTTGGGTCAACCGGGTCTGTAGGATCTACTGGGTCCGTTGGGTCAACCGGGTCTGTAGGATCTACTGGATCTGTTGGGTCAACCGGGTCCGTTGGATCTACTGGATCCGTTGGGTCAACTGAGTCCGTTGAATTTGTTGAATCCGTTGAGTTTTCTGAATTACTACTGCTCAACTGCCCATCATCCCCAGCTTCAATCTTGTTTACCTCTGAGTTCTGAGTCACAGTATCTACATTCGTTACCACTTTGAAATCTGATGAAGCAGTTGTTGTACTATCCGCATGAGCATTCGCACCAAAAGCAGCGACGCCTAATACTGCCGCTGCACTTAGAGTGACCTTTGGTAGAGCTTTACGCTCCTTTACCTTCATATGTTTATATTTTTTTTCAGCCATTGTTAATTTTATCTCCTCAAGTCAATCAAAAAATCTTGGTTTTATAATCTTTTTTTAATAAAACTATTGGTCACTTTATTCTAACAAAAATTATTATTTCACTCAACCAATATGAGCGATTATTTTACAGTTATTTCATTTATTTTACAAGCCCCCATTTCCCAAGCTAATCTGCTATACTAACATCAAGGACAAAATCATGGAAAAATATATTATTACAAGTGATAAGGTGAAAATTTACTATAAAGTTGAAGGTAAAGGACCTACACTTTTACTGTTGCACGGCAACTCACAAAATAGTAATATCTTTAAGCCACTTATCAAAAGGCTAAAAGGTGATTATACTTGCATTTCAATCGATACACGCGGTCATGGAAAAAGTCTTTTTAGCGGAAAAAAACTTAGTTTTAATCGTTTAATGGAGGATGTACTTGAAGTGATGCAAGCTGAAGATCTTCAGTCTATCAATCTGCTTGGTTTCAGCGATGGCGCAAATATTGCAATGCTTCTAGCCAGCAAGTACCCTACGCGCATACATCGCTTAATCCTTAACGCTGGCAATTCCACCTATGCTGGACTTTATAGCTTGGTACGCTTCACAGTAAAATCACTAAACATTTGTGCACATTTACTGCGTAGACCCTCACCTGCTTTGCAACTTCTTTTAGAAGATGTGCTTCAAAATATGAATGAACTAGAAAATATCACTGCTCCCACACTTGTCATCAATGGCCAGTTTGATGTGGTTAAAACTGCCCATGCGCATGATATTGCAAAGCATATTCCTAACAGTCAGTTTTTTATTATCCCTTGGGGAAGCCATCTGAGTTTCTATTTTCGTCCCACAAATTTCAGTCAGATTGTCCGTAATTTTCTAGAGGATACTTGGAAACCTCCTGTTAATAAAGCTCTCAATAAAAAAACCACTTAAAGTGGTTTTTTATTTCAAAGTCTTTGACCGTTTGATGCAATGACTTCTTTATACCAATCAAATGATTTTTTCTTCGAACGTTTTCCTGTACCATGAATTTCATCATCCAAATCCACATAAATGAAGCCATAACGTTTGCTCATTTCTCCAGTTGAGGCAGAAACAAGGTCAATACAGCCCCAAGGTGTATAGCCCATCAAGTCCACACCATCTTCAACTGCTTCTTCCATGGCGATAATGTGTCTGCGTAAATAATCGATACGGTAATCATCTTGAATGCTGCCGTCAGCTTCAACTTTATCAATAGCTCCTAAGCCATTTTCTACTATAAAGAGTGGAACCTGATATCGTCCATAAAGATCATTTAAGGCATAACGTAATCCATCAGGGTCAACGGCCCAACCCCATTCACTTTCTTTAAGAAACGGATTTTTTACACCCCCGAGTACCATATTTCCACTTGCTTCAACTCCTTCTTGGGTTTTCGATTCTACAGTTGACATATAGTAACTAAAACCGATGTAATCGACTGTTCCTTTTTTCAAAGTTTCCAAATCTTCTTTCGTTATCTCTAAGTCTTCTTTTTTAATTCCATATTTTTTATGAAGTCGATATGTAAAGACAGGATACTCCCCTCGCACTTGAACATCATTACAGAAGTAATTGAATTCTTGAATACTTTGTTGAGCAGCTATCTGATTGATTGGATTGGCATCAAAAGCATAAGTTGTCGAATAAATGCTCATACAACCGATGTGTAAATCTTTGTTTAAGGCATGTCCAAATTCTACAGTTAATGCACTTGCAACAAATTGATTATGCCAAGCTTGAAAGACATTCTTTTTATCATCTCCACCATTTGAAGGTACTAAACCTTGACCCAGAGCCGCAAAGAAAGTTGCAGAGTTAATTTCATTGAAAGTCATCCAGTATTTCACTTTGTCTTGATAACGCTCCAACAAAACTTTGGCATAACGAACATAGAACTCAATCAATTCACGATTTTTCCATCCACCATATTCTTTAGCAAGATGAAGTGGCATTTCATAGTGAGAAATTGTGACTACAGGTTCGATATTGTATTTCAAACATTCGTCAATCAATTGGTCGTAGAATTTAAGACCGGCTTCATTAGGTTCACTTTCGTTTCCCTTCGGAAAGATGCGGGACCAAGCTACAGAAAAGCGATAAGCTTTAAAACCCATCTCGGCGAACAAGGCGATATCTTCTTTAAAATGATGGTAATGATCAATCCCTTTGTGGTTAGGATAAACATATTTGTCTTCATCAATGGTCCAGTCAAAGTCTGGTGAATTGAGAATTTCTAAGCGTTCTTTCCCACCTGGCATCGCATCTGCAACCGAAAGTCCTTTTCCATCCACATCAAAGGCACCTTCCAATTGATTAGCAGCTGTGGCACCGCCCCATAAAAAGTCTTTTTTAAATGTCATTTTATTTTTCTCCTAAAATCGTTTCGCCATTTGAGGCAATTACTTCTTTGTACCAGTCAAAGGATTTTTTCTTTGAACGTTTTAATGTTCCTTTACCGTCATTGTCCATATCTACATAGATAAAACCATAACGTTTCCGCATTTCCCCAGTTCCTGCTGAAACCAAATCAATACAGCCCCAAGGTGTATAACCCAGGAGATCCACACCTTTATCAATTGCACGGCTCATCGCCTTGATATGTTTTTGGAAATAATCGATACGATAATCATCATTGATTGTACCATCTGCTTCGACTTTGTCTTCCATGCCTAAACCGTTTTCCACAACAAAGAGCGGGACTTCATAGCGGTCATACAAATCCATTAAGGTATATTCTAACCCTGTCGCATCAATCTGCCAGCCATATTCACTGGCTTCCAAGTAAGGATTTGCTGCACCTCCCATCAAGTTCCCCATCGAAGGCTCTGCCCCTTCTTGAGTCGTTACGCAAAGTGTCATATAGTAACTGAAAGTGTACATATCAACTCTTCCTTCTTGGAGCAGCGCATCATCACCTTCTTCTTTTTGGATTTCAATTTTTTTATTTTGAAAGTATTTTTCGATAAGCGCTGGATATTTCCCTTTAACTTGGACATCACCGACAAACTTATTCACAAGCAGGTCGTATTCTTTGGTTTGCAAGATATCTTCTGGGTTTGGTGTAAGAGGGTACATAGTCAAATGAGCAATCATACAACCAATCTTAAACTCTGGATTAATCTTATGGCCCTCAATGACCGCCTTTGCACTGGCAATAAAAGTATGGTGTAAGGCTTGAAATCTTTTATGCTCATCTTCTGGAATCGCATTGAGCGCAAAATCACCATGTGGATGAAGGCCTAAAACTGTAAGTTCACCGTGTGGCATTGTACCAAAATTTAGTTCGTTAAAAGTGATCCAGTATTTCACTTTATCTTTGTAGCGCTCAAAACATACTTTGGCATAATTCACATAGAAATCAATGGTTTCCCGGCTTAAAAAGCCGTCATATTTTTCCATCAATCCCAAGGGAATTTCAAAGTGACTGAGTGTAACCAACGGTTCAATGCCATGTTTCAAACATTCATCAAATACGAGATCATAAAAGAGTAAACCTTCTTCATTAGGTTGCGTTTCGTCTCCCTGAGGGAAAATGCGCGACCAGTTTATACTCAGTCTAAATGTTTTAAAGCCCATTTCTGCAAATAAAGCAATGTCTTCTTTGTAATTATGATAGAAATCAATCGCGCGATGTGAAGGGTAATATGTCTCCTCGTCAAGCACTGGTGTAAAATGACGTTCCTTATTTTTTCCACCTACTGTTTTCATATCAGCTACAGACAGTCCTTTACCACCAACATTATAAGCACCTTCTGCTTGATTGGCCGCGATAGCTCCACCCCATAAAAAGTCTTTTTTAAAGCTCATTTCTCTCTCCTTTTTTATACCGGCTGAACGACCAAACCATCAGCTGTTTTTACAAGACCAGTTAATAACTCTTCTGCTTTATGAATAACTGTCTTGTCAGTGATTACAATATCTGCAAAATCACTGCTATTAGTTATAATAATCGGCACTTGTGTACTGAAACCTGCAGCTTCAATAGCTTCCATATCAAACTTCAACAATAAATCGCCTTTTTGAATCTTTTGTCCCTGTGAAACAAAGGATTCAAAATATTTTCCTTCTAGCTGCACGGTATCAATACCAACATGTATAAGGAGTTCTGTTCCTTGCTCTGAAATTAAACCAATAGCGTGTTTTGTAGGGAAAACAGTCATCACTTGTCCATCAAATGGGGCATAAACTTCACCAAGTGTTGGCTCAATTACTGCTCCTTTGCCCATCACACCTGCAGCAAAAGCTGCATCATTGGCTTCAGATAATGGAAGAACTTTACCTTCTAAAGGAGTCGTAATATGTTCTTCACCTACTGCTTGTGATACACGAGTTTGATTATTTTTTGCTTCTTTTGGTTGTTCTTCCTCTGAGTTTTCATCTTCAAAACCAAGAATCCATGTCAAGGCAAAACCTGCGATTACAGCAATGATTGCTAAAATAATCATCTTAACTGCTCCCGAAATATCACCATCTAAACTGATATTTGTTGTGAAACTAAAGACACCTAAGCCGCCCATTGTGTATCCTTTAATACCCATTCCCATAGCAAATGCACCAATAATACCACTTACCACACATGAAGCCCAGAAAGGACGTTTCTTTGGAAGTGTTATCCCGTAGATTGCTGGCTCTGTTACGCCAAACCATCCTGAAATGAAAGCAGGGATTGCTAACTCACGTAATCGTTTATCTTTTGTTTTCACCATTACTGCTCCCACTGCACCAGTCTGAGCAAATGAAGCACCTGATGCTGCAATAAGTAATGCAGTTGGTTCACCTTGTGCTAAAGAAATGATGGCAAAAGGCACAATTGCCCAGTGCAAGCCAAACATAACCAAAATTTGCCACGTAAAGCCTAACACAAGTCCAAAGATAATTGGACTGAATCCTTGTAAGGCGAGAAGTTCTTTCCCTAAAGCATCAGAAGCAATGTTCATGACTGGCCCAATAATGAGAAAACCTAAAGGAATTGCAATCAAAGCTGTAAAGAAAGGTGCTAGAAAAAGTTTCACCACGTCAGGGATAATTTTCTTGAGCTGTTGTTCAAGAAAGGCCGCAAAAGCTGTAATAGCGATAATAGGCATAACTGATGAACCATAACCTGCTGCTGGCACTGAAAATGGAATGCCAAAGAAGTTTAGCCCTCCACTCTCAGCGAAAGTTTTTGTGACTGAACCATCCACAAATCCAGGATAAACCAAGGCTGCGGCAATCAGCATCCCGACAAATGGCGAACCGTTAAATTTTTTCATCGCTGTATAGCCGATAAAAATTGGTAAGAACAAGAAAAGTCCATCGCCCATAGAATTAAGGACAGCATAGGTTGATGAAGCCTGGAAGCTTGCACCCAATGCAAAGGATAAAATCGCGTTCAACCCTTTAATCATACCTGCTGCCGCTAAGGGTGCTAAAATAGGCTGGAAAATTCCTGAAATCATTTCGACAAACTTATCGAAAATATTTCCCTTAGCTTTCGTCTGAGAAGAATTCATCTCTAGCTTACCGATAACATTATCTACGTCAGCGCGGACATCAGGAACATGGTTCCCAATGACAACTTGGTACTGTCCCCCAGCTTGCATGACAGTGACAACACCATTCATCTTCTTCAGTACTTCTGTATTCGCGAGACTTTCGTCTTTCAACTTAAAACGTAGTCGCGTAATACAATTTGTCAATGAGAGGATGTTTTCTTTCCCTCCCACATTTGCTACAATGTCTTTTGCAAGAGCTTCATATTTGCCCATCACAAACCTCCATAATATAATATATTTTTAGAGGTCTCGCCAACTTAATGTCACGATCCATTTGTTACCAAAGTTTAGTTTTATTGGATTTTCTCCAAGATACGTGCCAAATGCACAGTCATGTAAATCTGTTCGCTTTCAGAGACTTCATAATCCCTTGTTTGATTTAAAAATTCGCTCACTTTACGTGTGCCAAGATAAGCATTGGGATATTTGCGCACAATAAGAGCAAAAAGTTCCTTGTCGGTTTCTTCTACTCTAGCACTACCTGCTAAAATCCGCTCAGTAAAGAATTTTAAATGTGTAATGAAGCGTTGGAAGTAAATATCTTGTTCATCAAAGGTGATTTTCAAAGTATACTTTAATGTCGTTAAAATTTCTTCCATAAGCTTGGTCAGCTGCATCGCGTACTCATGACCAGTACCAAGTGTACCGTTAACGATATGCATCGTCAGAAAACCTGCTTCATCTTCTGGCAGTTCTACACCAAATTGTTCTTTGACCTTTTCCAATGCTTTCAAACAGATTTTGAACTCTTCTGGAAAGAAACGTTTAATATCCCAGAGCAGAAAATTCTTCACCGAGATGTTTTCTTCAGTACGCAGAAGCGCTGCATGAAGATGGTCCGCAAAAGCAACAAGCGTTGTATCTGAAACTTCCTTATCAAACTTAACTTTAACCTCGGATAAAGTCACCATCGAAAGCTCAATGATAGCACTCGGAATTTCGTTTAAAATCTCCGAAAAACTCTGTATATCTGAACTGGCTTTTAAACCAAAAATCTTTTCGATTTTATCAACCTCAACTGCTTGACCTATTCTTTTCTTGAAACCAATACCAAGCCCCATAAGGATGATTTCTTCATTTCTGCTATTAATTGCTATGACCACATTATTGTTTAGGATTTTTCTGATTTCCACAATTCACCCCTCATTTCACAAAAATAGACCCTATCGCCCCTATGACAAAAATAGAGTACGATAAGGTCTAGCTTAACTTAATAATCACTATCCGTTTTTTATGAAACCGCTTTTATATTAGTATACTGTATTATCAAAATCTTGTCAAGGATAAATTTTAAAATAAAAAAAACTGCTAATACCTAGCAGTTTTTATTTTTTTTGTTGAATTAAAGTTTTAAGTGTATCTGTCAGTATTCCTTCGAATTTTTCAGTATCTTTCGTGATATCGATCCCTTTTTCTAATGAAGCAGCTGCACTCCAGCCAATCGCTTCAGTGATTACCGCAGCTATCGAAGCATTGACCACACTACCTACACCTGGAATCAAAGTAGCCAATGATCTTCCGATGTACGGAATCAATGTCACCCTTATAAAGTTTACGACAAATTTATCACTAAACTTCACGTCATAAATATTATAAATATTTTTCAGCATCTTTAACTGAATAGGTACTAAAATTAAAGCATCCGCAATAGGTATCGGTAGAGCGCCTACGCCCGCAGCAGTGATTGAGGCTCCGTGAATTGTTCTATGAACCTTAGAAGCTTTATCACTACTTATAGATTTTTTTACCGTTTGAGGTATTTGTCCGTTCATTTCTTTTGAAACTTCTATATTCTTACGTTTTTTTATTCCTATCATCTCTCCCCCTCATTTCTTCACTATTTATTGTCTGAGCTTCATCGATCTAAGTATCAGATTTATCCTGCAAATCGTATGTTCTTTGCTCTTCTTTAAGTTTAACATTTTCTTTCAAATTTTTGACTCAATCTGACTTCACTTACTTCCTACTCCTAAGTTCACACAAAAAAAGCTTGCCAAAAGCGACAAGCGTTCTTTTAATCATATTTCAAAAAACTGATTAATCTTGGTTTGCTCACAATCAAAGATTGCTTCGCAAATCAAAAACTATATTTGTTTGCTCACAATCAGAGATTGCTTCGCAGAACAAGGCTTACGCCTTGTTTGCTGAACCGAAAACGTCGATACGTTCTTCAACTGATGCAGTGATTGCGTCGAAACCAGGTTTCAAGAATTTACGTGGGTCGAAGAGTTTTTTCTTCATGTATTCAGCTTCGTTAGCGTTAAATTCAACGACGAATTCACGAGTTGCTTTTGCAAATGCAAGTTGGCATTCTGTGTTTACGTTGATTTTAGCTACACCATTAGCGATTGCTTCGCGGATTTGATCGTCAGGGATACCTGAACCACCGTGCAATACGATAGGAACATTTTTGCCCATAGCTTCAACGAGTGCTTCGTTCAATTTAGTCAAGTGATCGATGTGGAGACCTTTCCAGTTTTCTGGGTAAGGACCGTGGATGTTACCGATACCAGCCGCAAGGAAGTCAACACCAAGTTTAGCCATTGCTACTGCATCTTCGATAGGAGCAAGTTCGCCTTCACCGACGATACCGTCTTCTTCACCACCGATAGAACCAACTTCACACTCAACTGAGATACCTTTAGCGTGAGCTTTTGTGATAACTTCTTCAGCAAGTTTAAGGTTTTCTTCGATTGGAAGGTGTGAACCGTCAAACATCAATGAAGAGTAACCAACTTCGATACATTCCAAAGCGTCATCAAAGTGACCGTGGTCAAGGTGAATAGCTACTGGTACAGTGATTCCCATTGATTCTACAAGAGTTTCAATGAGGAGTTTACACATTTTGTAACCACCCATGTATTTAGCAGCACCCATTGAAGTTTGGATAAGTACTGGAGTCTTTTTAGCTTCTGCTGCGCGCAAGATAGCTTGAGTCCATTCAAGGTTGTTTGTGTTGAAACCACCGATAGCGTAACCATTGTCACGAGCGGCTTGTACGAATTTTTCTGCTGAAACGATTGCCATTTCAAATTCCTCCGAATATTTTCTATTACTGTCTTAGTATAGCATTTTGTGAACTATTTTTCTAGTTATAAGTCGTGAATGCGCTTGTATTCTGGTTTTTTTAGAAAATAAAACATATGGTAATGACAAATAAAAAGAGAGTTCCCTCTCTTTTTATTATTTAGTACGGCTGTAGTTAGCTACGTCTTCTTGAATATTTTCGATAAATTGATCCAAGCTAATAACTTCAGTATCTGTTGAACCATAACGGCGAATGTTTACAGTGCCATCTGCCATTTCTTGATCACCCACAACGATTTGATAAGGAACTTTACGTGTTTGGGCTTGACGGATTTTATAACCCATTTTTTCATTTGATTCATCAACAACGATACGCAATCCTTTTTCTTGGAGACGTTTTTTGATTTCCCATGCGTAATCGGCATGAATTTCGTTGTTTACAGGAATGATGATTGCTTGAGTAGGTGCCAACCAAGTTGGGAACGCACCTTTATAAAGTTCAATCAAGTAAGCTGTAAAGCGTTCCAAAGTTGAAATTACACCGCGGTGAATCATAACTGGACGGTGTTTTTCACCATCTGCACCAACATATGTGATGTCAAAGTTTTCAGGGTTAAGGAAGTCCAGCTGGATAGTTGAAAGTGTTTCTTCATTACCTAAAGCTGTCTTAACTTGGATGTCCAATTTTGGTCCATAGAAGGCTGCTTCGCCTTCAGCTTCAACGTAGTCAAGATTCATATCATCCATGGTTGCTTTAAGCATACGTTGTGATTTTTCCCACATTGCATCGTCTGGGAAATATTTTTCTGTGTCTTCCGGGTCACGATATGACAAACGGAAGCTGTAATCGTCGATACCAAAATCACGGTACATTTCCATAATCAATTCAAGAATTTTTCCAAATTCTTCTTGGATTTGATCAGGTGTCACAAATGTGTGACCATCATTTAGTTGCATCACACGTACACGTTGAAGACCTGAAAGTGCGCCTGATTTTTCATAACGGTGCATTGTACCGAACTCAGCGATACGGATAGGTAATTCGCGGTAGCTGTGTACGTGGTGTTTATAGATAGCAATGTGCGATGGGCAGTTCATTGGACGAAGCTCCATTTGCTCGCCATCACCCATATCCATTGGTGGGAACATGTCTTCATGATAATGTTGCCAGTGACCTGATTGTTTATAAATATCCAAGTTCATCAAGTTTGGTGTGTTAACGTGCAAGTAGCCTGCAGCGATTTCACGGTCTTCTACGAAACGTTGGATTGTACGGCGAATAGTTGCTCCATCTGGAAGCCAGTAAGCTGTACCTGCTCCCAAAGAAGCTTCATTGAAGAAGAGATCTAACTCTCGACCGAGCTTACGGTGATCACGTTCTTTCGCTTCTTCACGCATTCTCAAGTTTTCTTCGAGGTCTTCTTTATTAAACCAAGCAGTACCGTAAACACGTTGCATCATTGCATTATCACTATTTCCACGCCAGTAAGCTCCTGCCACATTAAGCAATTTGAAGAATTTAATAAAGCCAGTTGATGGCACATGTGGGCCACGGCAAAGATCTGTGTATTCGCCTTGACTATAGATTGTCAAGCCGCCTTCATCTTCATTGTGTTCTTCGATAAGCTCAAGCTTATAAGGATCACCAGCAAAGATTTCTTTCGCTTCTTCTTTGCTTACTTCTTTACGAATTGAAGGGAAATTTTCTTTTGAGATACGACGCATTTCTGCTTCGATTTTTTCCAAATCATCGTTTGAAATTTGTCCTTCTTCATTATCAGTATCGTAGTAGAAACCATTTTCAATAGCTGGACCTACACCAAGGTGAATATTTGGAAAATGACGACGTGCTGCTTGAGCAAATAAGTGAGCTGCAGAGTGACGAAGTAAACCAAAAGCATCTTCATGATCCGGTGTTACAATTTCAAAAGTTGCATCTTCTTTGATTGGACGGGTCACGTCAATAAGTTTGCCGTTGACTTTACCAGCCAAGGCTTTTTTAGCCAAACCAGGTGAGATTGATTTCGCAATTTCAAGTGTTGAGATGCCTGCCTCAAATTCTTTGACAGCACCATCTGGGAAAGTGATTTTAATCATATAAGCCTCCAATTTTTTTGTTAACATATTTTAGTTTTGGGGATGAGCACTGAGGAAATAAAAAAACGCAGATCAACTCCCTCTAAAGGACGCGATCTGCGTGTTACCACCTTCTTAATTTTTTCAGCATAAAAAGCTTCAAAAATATCTCATCTTTGACGTAACGTGTCAGCCACGCTTTCTGTTCTCAGAAAGAATTATCAGAGTGGTATCTTTAGCAATCACAATACGAGTTCGCACCACACACTCGCTCTCTTGGAAAGAATTGGTTAAAGACTTGTCTCTAATGACCATTTTAGGATTTTCTTTATCTTTTGTCAAGTCCTTTTGAGTAAGTTTTTTGATTTTTTAGAAAATAATCTTTATTTTTTCTTTGGGTTTCCTTTTAATTAACTGAAAACCTTAAAATACACTTACCAAAAAGAACAATGATGCTTTTATATAGTAAATCTACTTTCTTCTTTTTCCACCGTCTGTGCTTCGCTTACGTCGTTTTTTAGCCAGATATATGGCACTAGCACTTAAAGTTAAACCTAAAGTTCCTATAGCTATTGCGGAATCACCAAGTGCAGGAATTCTTTCCCGAGATAGAGTAGGTACTGACGTTCTAACACTTAAAGCTTCTGTGATAGGGCCTTGGTAGTGATTCCGTGTCTCAATAGATTGAGCAAAGATATAGTAAGTTGTATCTGCTTCCAAACCTTCAAAGTCACGTCCTTCTTGCCAGATTTCTGGATTTTCGCTATAACTTTCAATTCTACTCATATCGGGCGAATCGCTAATTGTATAAACAATCGTGAAGTCATTATCTGCTTCACGTAACACGCTCATTTCTGGTGGTGCTGGTGTATTATCTTGCAGAATATTTGCAGGTTGAACACGTATCGCAGTCTCTCCTCTACTTTCTACTGCTAAACTTAAATCCGGACCAGGCGCCTGACTAATCCTTGTCACAATATTTGGCAGCTCTCCAACGAGTTGATAGTTGCCACTTTCTGCACCTCTTAAGCCAAATTCAATATTATGTTCGAGGAGACCAGCGGTATATTGCGATTGAATATTGCCATTTGCATCGGGCAGTCCATTAACCGTTTGCTGACCAATGAAGTTGGACAGAGATTTTGCCACATCATCATGTAAAACTTCATTTGGTGTGCCATCTTCAGCTCCAATATGCATGATTGCCAAATTCGGATCATCAGGATCAACACCTTCAATCACGGCAGTAAAGTTATGTGGTCCATTGTCTAAAGAAACATAAATGTGGTGTTCTGCTAAATTACCGTTAAAATCTGCTGTACGGTCAAAGACCTTTCGCATCTCAATCTGTCCATTAAATTGAATCGGACGTGGACGTATTACGGCTGGCTCAAATTCTGGTTCTAATGCGCTAAATCTTGGTAATGCAAATGCTTGTGGTCCTGTGGCAGCAACAATCTCATAGTTCCCAGCCATATCTCCCTGAATAGACCAGTCGCCAATGGCTTGAACTGCTTGGGCAATAACCTGCCCTTGTGTATCACGGTGGACATTAAAGTCGACAAAGCTTGCGCCCCCTTTATTTACAATGACTTCTTCTCGGTCAATCGTCAAGATACCAGCTCGTCCATCATTTCGTCCTATGAGTTCGATTTCATCATTGACTATGACTGCTGTACGAGTTCGGTCATAATACTTATCCTCTACTTGAAGTTGATTCCAATGAATCTGTCGTGGCGTAATTTCTCCACTAAAAAGATGTTGTGTCAGATATTCCAGCGCCTTATCCGTCAGAATAAAGTCTTGGTTATTCGCTAACCTTAGATTTTCCACAAGAATAGTGTTAGTTTGAGCCACTTCCGTATGACGATGAGCAAAATGAACATCATCGACTTCAAGCATAAGGGCTTGGCTTTCTGTTTCAGACCAAAGATAGAGCAAACTACTTGATAAGTGGTCAAGATAAAATGAACTAAGGATAATTTCAGTTCCATCATACTCACGGCTCAGATCAATTGTTTGCATACTTGTCCAAGTTTGAAGGTTCCTTATCGGTGTTTCCACCTCTACATCCTCCCCATGATTTTCCTCATCTGGTAAAGGGATAATTATGGGTTCATCTTCTCCAGTGCCAAGTACAATCGGCGTAATGGCTGCACGACTTAAAGTTGGCTGAATAATTGGTTCCACTGCCTGTAAATCCAGTTCTTCCCCATCTTCATCCACCAAACGGTAGTTCAAGCTCCAAGTGCCTTGAGGACTACTATCCAAGATTGTCCACCATTGGTCGGGCATAATCGATACTATCTTGTTTGCCCCTATCTCTGCCGATTCAAATTCAATGAGGCCTTCATTCCAAGTCACATAAGGCTTGTCAACCTCCACTAGAGCAACTTGCTCCCCTGCTGATGAACCAGCATAGATAAGCTTGGGATGCTCTGAATCCTTAAACTGGGCTGACCTGTTACGGTCATAAACTTTATCTGCAACCTGTCCCTGACTCCAAGCCACTAGACGTGGCTCAATTACTGCTTCAAAGATGGAGCTAAGATTAAAGTTTTCTGCTAAGACCAAGTTGTCCTCCGTCAGAAGAGCTTCCAGACTTGCAAGAGCGACTTCTGTATTACCAATAAGCAACTCGGAACCTACATCTGCCTGAGCGAAGGATAATCCCCAAAGGCTAATATCCAGTTCTTGAAGTATACCATCATTATCTCGATAGCTGGGTGCAATCACGTGTTTGTTCAAATCAATTTCGACTTGACCGTCATATTCCTTACTTACGCCTCCTTTGCTTTCAAGAATCGCCCATTGTTCCAAATCCTCCCAATTTTGAAGTTGGGCTGGTGTAATTTCAAAGCTCAAGAGCGGTTCTGCAAGTAGTTTATAGTTTGCTGCTTGCTCACCTTCCAGAATAGTCCAACCTTGTCCTTCAACGTTGTCATAAAGTCCAACATTTATGGCATCATCTGGCCAAGTCGCCTGATTAACTCCAGCATCTGGAAGCAAGACCTCATCCCCTGCAATGATGCCTTCTAGCTCTGGACGTCCTTGATTATGTAAATATTCTAAGCCAAAATCTGAAAAACTAAGTGCATTGCCTGTAAAAGTATGGCTTCCCAAGCTCCCTGTACTAATCGTTAATTCTCTAGCTGTGATTCGACCTGTGAAGAGAGAATGAATATCAAATTCTGAAGTTAAGCGAATAAGTCCAGACCCAAAAACTTCATCAATGTAGTCTTGTAACTGCTGAATAATCTCTTCTGCTTCCACACTGATAAGATTAACGGCTATGTTGTCACCTACATTTGCTTGGGCAAATTGAAGAAGCCATTCCTCGATATCGACCTCTATGGTCTGCGAAGTTTCTGTCACAGTCAGCTGTGGCGCACTAATCTGAATATCATCTACACCGATAATGCTTACTGTACGGTCATAAACCTTTTCGACATGACCAGGGTTCGCCAATCCCATCTGAATCAGCTCGTCCCAGTTTTCGATATCTTTCTCACCAATAGTAATCAAGAAAGTAGGCTGATTCTCGACAGCGAAATTACGTTGGTCATAAATACTGCCTGCAATCCACCAATCTAGTCCTGAAATGACATACTGACCAGAATTTTTAGGGTCTGTCCAGCTTGCAGGATCAATATCGCGCTCAAGCAACTGCGGACGAGGTGCCTCATGCCATTCCGCTCTGCTTTGTGGTACCAAGACTGGTCGGTCTTCCGCATGGAAATTAGTCCGTCCAACCAGCGGAGGGAGAGTGACTAAATTCCAGTCATCATTTTCAAAGTTTGGCAAATAGTAGGAATTTCCAGTATAGGCGCGAGGCATAAATATACCTTGCCCAGCCTGTAAAACTCTCGGATCAATGCTTCCCTCAAAAAGGCGACTTTCTATCCAATCAAGGGCTGCGTCAGTCAGTCTAACATTAAGATTATCTTCATGATTTGCCAAACCTTCTATGACAATGCTTCTCTCCTCGTTTTGGTCAGGTACATGACGCTCATCGAAGTTCACCGTTGCTGCTGTGAGCGAAACTTTCACATCATCTGCCTCATCAAAAGTGACAATGATGATTTCAGAGAGAAGAGTAAGGAAGTCCTTAAAATCAGCATCTGACTTCGTCCCTTGATAAACTTCTGTAGTACCATCATACTGACGTGTCACATCTATGACATCTGTCCAAAGTTCAGAGATATCTCGCTCCTCTGGATTATCCGTTCCCTTTTCACCAATCCACAAAGGTGTAATGGCGCCTGCATGTATCTGAGGATTTAAGACTGCGCCCAGCCTTCTTCTACCCTAATCGCCGCTCTGTCCCGTGCACCAATAACTTCTTCAAGTCTTGATCCTGCACGTGCTAAGTCTGGCATAGTTCGAACGCGGTGTACCTCAGGAGTGCCATCCCACTCCTTATCAAACACTTGACCTTCTGTCCATTGGATACGGCGTGGAGTGATGTAGGCTTCTCGATAGGCTAAAATATCGTTCATAATATATTCCTGAACTTTACCAATATTTTTAAAGTAATATTCATATACCTCATCAAAGAGAATTTCGTTTAAATCAAGTTCATTAGTACCCGCATGTACCTGCTTAAAGTGAAGATTTTTTGCAAGGTAAGGAATTTCAAGTTCAGTGCCATCGTCAAGAAAAATATCGGCTACCCATCCATTATGTATGATATCGTTCGTGCCATTATATTCTCGTCCGTCGATAGTAAAATTTGAATTCACTGATGTTATCGTCCCTATATCATATGGGAGGATTGATGCTTGAGTCGGAAGAAGCTTTTGCACCCTATAATTTCCTTCATATATCGAATCGCTAAACTCATGTCTCAAACCAATCTCTATATACCAGTCAAATATATAAAGTCCTGGAAGTTCACTTTCAAATTCAAGAGTATCCAAAAAAGGTTGGTAGAGTAATCTCCCCTATGATGTCAACTGTACCATTATACCGTCGTGAAGGTATGCGTCCATTTTCCCAGCGTAGAATACGTGGTGTGATTTCCCCTGCAAAAAGGCTAGTGAAATCAAAATTATCAGCAAGTACTTGGTTTGGTCCGAGTAAGTCGTTTAACTGCGCACGAACCAATTCAGGATTTCCAATGGTCAGATACTTTGCCCCAAGCACATGAGGAGAGTTAAAGGACAGATCCCAATTGCTAATATCCAAGTCTACGGTATTCAAGCGCGGACGCCTAATGATATCGTCTTCTGAGAAATACCTCGTATTATCAAAGAGTCTTGTTGCCAAGCCTGCTTGAGCGCCAGCTATTTGCTCAGGATCCCAAGCGGTTACTTTGCCAGCAACTATCTCCCACTCAAGTTCATCTGCCTTGAGCAGAATGTAGTTGCTTGCCCCGTCGCCTGTAATGTCCCAGATGTCATCTAAAGCGGTTCTTGCTGTACCTCTCTGCGTGTTATTCTTGTGTATAAGTCCACCTATAACATCATTTACTCTACCCTCCTCTAACTCTTGGACTAATAAGGCTTGTTTGGTGTTATCTATCGTGCTTAGACTTGGAAGAATCATCTCTGGCTCAATTTTCCTGCCCTTATAGCTATGGCTTACGCTTGGGTCCGCTAATGCCAGACCCGTAAACTGAACGTCTAGCGGATGAATCACCGCATCAGCGAAAGCGGGCTGCATACGCTCTGCTATAAAGAATTCTGGCATTGCGAAGGCAGACTGGCCAAAAAGCTGGTTGGGCAAGTCAAAGTCGACAGTTCCTATTTCTTCTCCTTCTAGCGGTCGCGCGACCAGCTCATAGTTAGACGCATATAAACCGCCATCGATAAACCAGTCACCAAGGGTACGGACAGACTGGCCAGTAACATTATCGTCGGTATCAAAGGCAACATTTTCAGATGAAAATTCAGCTGAACCTGTTTGCAGTATTACACGCTGGGCTCCTTCTTTATCTATGTCAGCAATTCCGAAATCTCCTGTAGCTTCGGGAGCTGGAAGAAGTTGCACTTCACCTTTGATAGTAGCTGAAACCTTTCCATCGTAATCCTTGTCCCCCACTTGGCCCAAGCCCCAGAAAACTTGACGTGGTGTAATCTCGCCATAGAAAAGCTTATCACGCAAGTACTCACGTAATTCTGGTGACAGCTGGACAGGCGATTCAACTGAGTTTTGCACCCCGAGACGTTGTAAACCAAAGTCGGACGTGACACGCACTGGAACAAATCCATCCGTCACGTGGCGGCTGTCAAAATAAAGCTCATCAAAGGCATCATAGAAGACAAAGCGGTAGCGGTTATTCTCAGCTAGCCCCTCGATTTTTTCAATAATAAGCGGTGTGAGAGAACTATAATCATAGATATTTGTAGCGTTATATTGACGGCTAATTTCGCCACGGTCAAAGATAAGACGTCCAATATCTTCAACTTCTAAAGTCAAAGGGTTGATAGTAGCTCGCGCAAATTCAGGAGAGTTGCTAATCTTATAGTTGGGCAGGTTAGCACCTGAAATCTGGTCACGACGATTCAGCATGGAATCATTAAAGTCAAAACCTTCAATCCACCACTCTCCAGGCAGACTGCTGGCAAACTGTAGACGATTTTCCAAGTCGCCAAAATCCCATGCGATAGTATTGCTATCCCCCTCAACAAAACCTGTCAACTCAGGCGCTACAATGCCTGTCACAGCGGTCGTACCATCATATTCCCTACTATCAACGTGACCTACTGTCCAACTGACTTCCTTCTGGTTAATATTTGTATCAACGAAAAGTCCGCCTTGCTCCGCTAAAGTCTGGATTGCCTTCTCAATTTGTACACGGTAGTCCGCCAAGAAAACTGGTAGGTCTTCTGTGCTAAAAAGATCCTCTATCCCAGCCGTAATGTCTAAGCTCTTATAAACATAGGGTTGCACCACAATCTTGTGACGCCCTACGTGGGAGTTAGCAAATTTCAAATCATGACGGCCAATAACCAAGGTGGCGGTAGCAAAGCGTACTTCTCCTACACCGGCAGGATTTGGTCCCTTGATGGCAAACTCAAAGGTATATTCTTCTTGACCATCCACGACAAGCTTGGTATTATCAAAGGTCTTATCTGGCACTGCTTGAAGATCATCGATAATCGTTGGGGTAAAACCAGTGGTCGCCAGAGTGATTGTCCCGTCATAAAGTCCATTGGCTTGTGCGGACTGTGTCAGGATAATCTGCGTCAGCTCAGAGAGAAGTTCCTCACTGAGTGTTTGTGGCAAATCTTGGGCTGCTTCACGCACGGCTGCATGAACGGCTGGAGAGTGATTATGCCCCTCGATATGAACAAAGGAAGCAGACAAGCCCGCGCGATTATGACGTAAGATTTCCTTAGGAAGTTGTACTTCGAATTTCTCAACCTTCGGAAGTCGGTGGCCATTCGCCATCTCAATCTCAAAGTCCAGAGAGATATGCCGAGAAATATTCTGGACGGTCCGTGTACCATCAAAAGGACGTTCAGGGACTAAACCTCGATTAATCTGGATATTTTGAAGCGCTACAGGAACGTTTTCATGAACTTGTGCCTCGTAGAAAAGACCTGTGCCCGTGAAGGCGGATTCCAAGGCAGCAATGTCTACCTCATATTGCATATCTACAAGTTGTCTTTGCTGGGTAAGTTCCAGCACCAAGTCAGCAGCTATACTTTCCCAATCAACTGCTCCATAGTTAATTTGTGCTGGCCCAACATAGTCAGTACTGTCAAAAACAATAGCTGCTATTTTATCCCTAAAATAAAAATTCCCCGTAAATCCTAAATCACCCAAGTCCAAGTGTGGCCATTTGATAACATAATCAACCGGAACGTCATCACCGACAAACTTGTCAGTTACTCGACCCAAACGAATATCTTCCTTTGCGAAAACTATGGGGAAGAAAGGGTTTGGGCGGAGCTGCCCACCAATAAGGCGAATGGACTCCTCACTCTTTCCTGTGTTCCGGCCATAAACACTTATCTGGCCATATGTCTCAGGATTTACTCCTCGTAAAGTAAGAAAACTCCTATCTCCTCCATCATGAGTATAATCTCCAGCTAACATGATTTCAGAAAGTTCATCTCCCACTCCTATTTTAAATTCTATATCCTTAAATTGACCCACTCCAATATTAAAAGTTTTACTTGGATCATCTACTTCAGGAAAATTTCTTGAAAATTCAATCCGAACTTCGTCTTTCTCTACCCACTGTACGCTGTAGATTGTTCCAAGAGGCCAATTGTCCCTGTTTCCCCAGTCATTCCATGGCATGTTCAGAGGCACAATCCCACATAAGCATCACTGGCCTCAAACTGAGTCAATCCCCCTTCAGAAAAACGCGGTGCCTCAAATTTTTGTGGCGCTTCAAAAGTAGCTGGAGTTTCGATAATTTCCTGTATCTCCAGTTCTTCTAACACCTCAGCTTCTTTTGCTTCTTCATACATTGCTTCAGCATGTGTTTCTGGCAAGACAACGTCTGCGATTTCCTGCTCAGGCATTTCGACAACTTGTTCGATACCGGGCACTTCTTCATCATGTCGGCCCCGGATGAGTGTAGCTACAGGTGCACCTTTGGACATTACAAGTGGCAACATTGCAGCGACAGTGCCTGCTTTTTTAAGTCGCGCACGGCGTATGGCTTGCTTCTTTGCTTTGATTGCTTTTCTTTCTGTCATATATTCTTCTCCTGAAATCTTTTGGGAATCTCATGATACCGCTCGGATATAACGTAATGTTTCTCATATTACAAATTATATCAAAGATTAAAATTATAAAGAAGTAATATTACACTCATTTGTTTTTAATTAAGGAACACAAAAAGCAGTTTCTCAGAGAATCTGCTTTTTATTTTCAATATAGTCCCGCTATTAGTGCTTACGATTAATTTCTTGTTTCACTTTATATTCAAGGAAATCTTTTGCCACTTCTTTGTCAAAGTCATTGAGCTGGTTGACCACTTGGTTTTGAATTGTGTCAATCTCAATCTTATCAAAAGGAATTTCAGCGATAACTTTCTCAACAACCTTAGCAACATTGTTGGCAATCATATTGGCATGCAAGGGTTTGTCTTTGTATTTTCCATTAATTGCAGCTTTAAAAACCGCTGTTTGTATACGAAATGAATCCCAATCGACAACGCGACCATTACGTTTTATCACTACTTTATTGAGCAATTTTGCTTCCATATCTTCTCCTTTATGTGCTTTATCTTGCGTCCTTAGTTCTAAGGAATTTTTCGAAATCATATTTTGGCTCATATCTTGATTATCTCAAAATATTTTATTGCCTCAAACAGTAGCAACGCTAGTCTTTTTCGAGTAGTATTACTTTCTTTTATTATAGCAAATTATCATTTTTCCTACAAAAAAAAGCCCTAAGGCCTTTATTAACTTATTTTACGATAATGAAACGGTCATCATCTGCCATGTAAGTTTTTTCTCCTGCTTCGTCTTCGATAGAACCGAATACGAGTTGACCACGTAGTTTCCAGTTTGCTGGAACATTCCATTCTTTAGCAACTGCTTCATCAATAACTGGATTATAGTGTTGCAAGTTTGCCCCAATACCAAGTTCTGCAAGAGCTGTCCATGCATTGACTGAAGTGATACCTGAAGCTTGCTCGCTCCATACTGGGAAGTTGTCTGCATAAAGGGCAAATTGTTCTTGCAAACCTTTTACAACGTCTTGATCTTCGAAGAAGAGAGCTGTACCATAAGCAGCTTTGAAGCCATCAAGTTTTGCTTTTGTACCTTCCCAAGCAGACTCAGGAACACCTTGTGCTTTCATTGTTGCTTTCAATTCGTCAGCCACGATTTGGCCCCAAAGTTTTTCTTGCGCCTCACCTGTAACGATAAGTACACGTGTTGTTTGGCTGTTGAAAGCTGATGGGCTGTGTTTTACTGCTTCTTTAATTGTTTCGATAGCTTGGTCTGCATCTTTAACATCTTTACCAAGTGCGTAGATTGAACGACGATTTTTGAGTGAGTTGATAAATGACATAGTAATGTCTCCTTTTATTTTCTTATTTATGTTTACAATTGTAATCTTAACACATAAATTTACGCTTGTAAACTATTTAGCTCAGGATTTTTATTTTTTTTATAAAAAAACGCTAGAAAGCTTTTACTCTCTAACGTTTTAAAGTTTTATTATTTTGTTCCGAACAAACGGTCTCCAGCATCACCAAGTCCTGGAACGATGTAGCCATGTTCGTTAAGGTGATCATCAAGTGCTGCAACATAGATATCAATATCTGGATGCGCTTCTTGGACTGCTTTTACACCTTCTGGTGCTGCAACAAGACAAACGAACTTGATATTGTTAGCATTACGCTTTTTAAGGCTATCAATTGCAAGAATTGCTGAACCACCTGTAGCTAACATTGGATCAACCAAAAAGATTTGGCGCTCAGCGATATCTGTTGGGAGTTTAACCAAGTATTCAACTGGTTTGAACGTTTCTTCATCACGATACATACCAATGTGGCCCACGCGCGCTGCTGGGATAAGTTTCAAGATACCATCTACCATACCGATACCTGCACGAAGAATTGGCACAACTGCTAATTTCTTCCCTGCAAGTTCTTGCGCAGTCATGTGCGCAACAGGAGTATCAATTTCGACATCTTGTACAGGCAAGTCACGAGATACTTCATAAGCCATAAGCATACCAATCTCGTCAACGAGTTCGCGGAACTCTTTTGTTGAAACGTCTGCACGACGCAAGATTGAAAGTTTGTGTTGGATAAGTGGATGTTTTACTACTTGACAGTTTGACATAAGAAACCCCTTCATTTTATATACTTTGACTATTTTATCATTTTTCTTGTCATAAGTCTGTTATTATTGTTATTTTAGTCTTTTTTCAAAGAGAGCTTGATTAGGAACGGTGCAATCAGAGTGCTGAGGATAATCACGATAACCAGCTCTGAATAAATATCGCTATTAATCACTTGTGAAGCAAGACCAATCTGCGCGATGATTAAAGCCATTTCACCACGAGAAACCATTCCTGTACCGACCAAGGCACTGTCTGAGCTTGTAAGTCCCGTTGATTTCCCGATGAAATAAGCCGGAATAAACTTCGTCAATACGGCTAATAAAGTAAAGAAGAGAATCAAGATTGGATGTTCAAAGATGCTCTCGAAAGTTACGGAAATCGCAATGGAAACGAAGAAAACTGGGATGAAGACGACATAAGCAATAGCGGAACTGTATTCCTCAATCTTATGAGAAACGTCTGTTTGACTTAAAGCTAATCCAGCAAAGAAAGAACCAATCACAGCTGACATACCCGCTGCATCAGCAAGGAGGCTTAAAACCAAACAAAGAATGAGCGCCGCTGTTGTATTTTTTGCGTAGACCGGAAGTTTCTCCACAAAGCGCCAAACTTTAGGGATTGACTTGTGTACCAAGACAAGGAAAAGAAGGAAGAGGAATTCCATGAAAAACTGCTTTGGCAAGTTGCCAGAAGAGCTTTGTGTAGATGTGAAGATAGATAGAGCTAAAACAGCCAGAATATCGTCTACAACAGCCGCACCCAAGATAATAGAGCCTGCCTTTGTGGAAAGCTTACCGTATTCTTGCAAAACTTCAACTGTAATCGAGACAGAGGTTGCTGCAAAGACGATACCATAAAAGATAGCCGTTGAGAAGGCATAGCCCATCATCGTTGTTACGCCCCAGAAAACCAGTAAAGGAACAAGGACACCCGCTAGGGCAACCAGTAAAGCAGGTTTAAAGTTTTTCTTTAAAACCCCTAGGTCACTCTCTAGCCCTGCCAGAAACATGAGCAGAATCACCCCAATTTCGGAGAGGACCTCAATGGTGTGTCCTCCTTGCAACCATCCCAAAGCAGCAGGTGCTAAGACAATACCAATCAGTATTTGACCGACTACTGCGGGAATTCTTATTCTTCTTGCGATTAAAGTTGCGACTAATGAAGTCACTAAAATCAGTGTAAGTTGGAAAATATCATTCATACTTTCTATTATAGCAATTTACAGCTGCTTTTTCTCGCGGTCTTTCTTAAAAATTTAGAAAAAGATAGACTTACTGTCTATCTTTTTGTCTTAGTTTATTTCAATGACATATTCACAGCTAAAAGTTTCATGTGGAGCAAGTTGATTCATCCCAAATTTTTCGGTAAGTTCGCCTGTTGTGCTAACTTCATCTGCTATACCAGCCCAAGGTTCGATACAAACAAAAGGAGCTTCAGCTGGATAGGGACTCCAAAGACCAAAGAAAGGCATGTTTTCCCAAGTGACTTTCACACTTCGACTATCTAAACGGTTTGTTAAAGCCACTGACATCTCATCTGATGATGTATAAACGAGCGCGTCTTTAGAAAAGCGTTCATGGTTCAGTGCTATATCACTCACCTCAACCTCAGATTGCTCTTCTCTCTTAAGCGTACCCGTTGGTAAATCTAAAGGAATAAATGTACGTTTTTCGGCTGGGGCTATCGTCAAGGTGTAATCCTCAAAGCTGCCTTTTTCGAGAGGAACGTTAAAAGCTGGATGAGCACCCACACCAAAAATCATCGTCGTTTCATCTTTGTTTTCCACTTGATAAAGTACGCGCACTTGATTTCCTGTCAATTTGTAACTTACCTTAAAGCTAAATTCAAAAGGATATTGTGCAAGTGTATCAGCATTTGAGGTAATTTCATAAACCAACTCATCCTCTTTTTCCTGTACGAGTTTGAATTCTGTATCACGTGCAAAGCCGTGTCCTGACATCTCATAGTTTTTACCTGCGTAGCTGTAATGTCCGTCTTTTAACTTCCCAACAATCGGGAAAAGAACAGGAGCATGACGTCCCCAAAACGCTGGAGCTGCTTGCCAAAGATATTCGATACCCTCTTTTTGAACAGAGTGTAATTCTGCACCAAAAGTGTCAACTGCAACCGTTAATGTATTATTTTTAAGTGTGTGTTTCATCTTTTCTTCTTCTCTTTAGTTATCTAATGGTTTATAAAAGTTACGATTTTCCAAGGCAAAGACGCGTTGACTTGATTGTCCCGGTTCAACATTATTTAGAGCGGTCATCATCATCATCATGCTAGCATCCATCATATCAATCTGATGAATGATTTCTGCTTCCATGATTTTAGGGCGGACAGGACTGCCATATTCTAACTGGCCGTGATGACTCAGTAAGACATGACGCAGTAAAAGCAAGTCCTCTTTTTCATCACTGATGTCAAGTTCGATCGCTGCTTTACTGACTTCTTCATCGATAAGAACGATGTGTCCTAAGAGATTTCCACGCAACGTATAACTTGTGTTTTCATAACCAGTAAACTCTAAACATTTGGCCATATCATGCAAAAGAATACCTGCAAACATCAAAGATTCATTGAGCTGTGGATAAACTTCACATACTTTTTCGGCCAGTTGGAGCATCGTGGTTGTATGATAAGCTAACCCACCTTCAAAGGCATGATGATTGGTTTTTGCAGCAGGAAACTGATAAAATTCACGGTCAAATTTTTTCAAGATATGACGAACGATACGATTCCATGTTGCATTTTCAATACGGAAAACGATACTTTCAACATATTTACGGAGATCCGTCTCATTTACCGGTGATTTTTCACGATAATCTGCAGGGTTAGCTGGTTCGTTACCTTCCGGCAAACGTAGGCTAATTCGATTGACCTGCGGCATACCGTTGTAGAGTTCTTTTAAGGCTTTCATATGAACCACACGCCCCGCAACAAACTGCTTGACAGCTTTAGGATTGGCATCCCAAATATTGCCCGATATTGTTCCTGTCCGATCTTGAAAAACAATCGCAAGGAAATCCTTACCTGCGCGTGTTCGACGAAGCTCGACTGATTTTATCAGGTAGAATCCTTCAAAAAATTCTCCCATAGCTATGTTTTTTATCAGAACCATCTTAGTCCCCTTCTATTTCTAAAAGCGCAGCACTCGTGTCTTTGTCAACGGCATCAATCGTGCGCAATTTACGATTCATGACATTCGTTCTTGTCGTAATCAGCGTATTGATTTCTTTTTCGGACTGTTGCAAACGTTCGTGAACTTTCTTAAGCGAGGTTTCAAACTTACCAAATTCGGTTTTAACAGCCCCAAGCATTTCATAAACTTCACTTGATTTTTGTTCTATCTGTAAGGTCTTAAATCCCATTTGCAAGCTATTCAAGACTGCTGTCATGGTTGTTGGACCAGTAACATTTACCTTATAATCACGGCTGAGTTGCTCATAAAGGTCTGTGTTATTTACCACTTCCATGAAAAGCCCCTCAATAGGTAAAAACATGATTGCAAAGTCGGTTGTCTTTGGCGGTAAGATGTATTTCTCCGAAATTGATTTTGCCTGAGCTTTAACCGCGGCAAACAAGGCTTTTCGTGATGCTTCAATCGCCAGCATATCGTTTGTTTCAAGCGCAGTTTGCAGGCGTTGGTAGTCTTCCAAAGGAAACTTTGAGTCAATCGGCAATAAAACATCACTGCCTGCTACTTTACCAGGCATGATAACCGCAAAATCTACTGCATTTCGGTCTTGAATGTTGACTTGCTCCTGGTACTGACTTGAGGTGAAAATTTGCTCTAAAATACGGCCAAGTTGTACCTCGCCAATAATACCTCGTGTCTTCACACCCGTCATTACTTTTTGTAGGCTATCGACATCACTGGCTAGGTTACGCATTTCGCCTAATCCTTTATCAACTGAAGTCAGAAGATTTGTGACCTGTTCAAAGCTTTGGGAAATCCTTTTGTTTAATGTTTCCTGAAGCTTTTCATCCACCGTGTTCTGAATTTGACTGAGCTTTTTATCATTAGCCTCTTGCAGCTCCTGAAACTTACGGTCAAATTTATCCGTAATAGCTGCTGACATTTCTGCTAAGTTAAGCGCAATTTTATCTAGTTTTTGCTCGTTGGAACTTTGTAAATCCTTAAACTGGTAATCAAATTTAGCATTGATATTTTCTGTCAGATTTCCTAAGTTTGCATTCATATTATGCGATAAGCTTGAAACTGTTCCGGAAATTTCTTGGCGATTTTGCCCCAACTGTTGCGACATTTCTATACGTAACTCTGTCAGGTTTGAAGACAGATTTTCGACCCGCGCATTCAGTTTGGTGTTAGACGTTGGCTTTTTGAAAAAATTAGCAATCCCAATCAGAATGGCTAAAATCAAAAGAATAATAATGACGACGTTCATAATCTATCTCTTAACTTTTGAATGTTATCAGCCACATCGCCTTTAAAGACAAAAGATCCAGCTACAAATACATTGGCGCCTGCTTCTCGTGCTTGGTCAACAGTTTTATCGTCAATACCACCATCAACTTCAATATCAAATTCTAGATTATTAGCTTCACGTAATTTCACAAGTTCACGAATTTTATCCATCGTTTCAGGAATAAAGGCTTGACCTCCAAAACCAGGATTGACAGTCATCACCAAGACCATATCCACCATGCCGAGAACAGGTTCAATCATTGAAACGGGAGTTCCAGGATTGATGACCACGCTTGCTTTCATTCCGGCTGCTTTAATCTTTTGCAATGCACCATGGATATGTGCTGTTGCTTCAACATGAATACTCATGATATCCGTACCGGCTTTCGCAAACTCCGTTACATATTTTTCTGGATTTTCAACCATCATGTGCACATCCAAAACCATATCTGTATGTGGGCGAAGTGCAGCAACGACACCAGAGCCAAAAGTCAAGTTGTCAACAAAATGACCATCCATAACATCAATGTGTACATAATCAGCACCAGCAGCTCTAATCTTTGCGACTTCTGCTGTAAAAGCACCAAAGTCAGCAGCGAGAATAGATGGTGCGATTTTATTTGTATATTGTTTCATGTTTCCTCCTATTTTTTCAAGCCAAAGAAAGCTTTATTGATTTGGTATAAACCCCAAATAGTTAAGACAACAAGCAAGCCAAAAAGTGGCCACTTCCAATCTCCTAAACTATTTTTAAACAGAATGATAAGGCCCCAAAGAATCACTAAGCCTAAAAAGCCGGCTTGCTTCATCCAAATGTTCCCTTTAATTTTGTTTTTTTCTTTGTTTGGCATAAGTTTCCCTCGTGTTGTTTATTTCAGTTAATAATTGTAGATAGTTCTCATAACGGCTCGCTAAAATCCTACCTTCTTCAAGTGCTTCTTTGACAGCACAAGAAGGTTCATGTGTATGGGTACATTCTCTAAACTTACACCCATGACTTTCTCGTAAAATTTCTGGAAAGGCCGCATTTAAATCGGGTTGGTTAGAGACATCATAGTCTAGATTTGAAAATCCTGGGGTATCTGCAATTAAGCCTGATGCCACTTCAAAGAATTCCACATGACGCGTAGTGTGACGTCCACGTCCTAGTTTGTCTGAAGTTTCTCCCGTAGCCAAGTTCATACCTGGTGCAATTAGATTCAACAAAGTTGTTTTTCCAGCGCCCGTTTGCCCCATAAAGACCGTAACTTTATCTGCTAATACTTCTGTCAGTTCTTTCCAGTCAAAGAAAACTTGATAGCCAATCGTTTCATAATTCTTTTTGAACTGTTCATACTCACTGACATCCTCAAGCAAATCTAGTTTCGAAATGTAGATGAGAGGCTGAATATCTTTATGTTCCAAAAACACAAGAAAGCGATCCAACAGGTTCAAGGAAAAATCAGGATTAACCGTTGACATGATGATGACAGCCTGATCGATATTCGCAATGGAAGGACGAATCAAGCTGTTTCTGCGTTTGTGTATATCTAAGATATAACCTTCTGAATTTTCTTCAGCTGAAAAGTCCACAAAATCACCAACGATTGGTTTCATCCCTTTCTTACGAAAGTTACCACGCGCTCGTGTTTGATAAACTTGTCCCTCAGATTCTACATTGTAAAACCCTGCTAAAGATTTAATAATACGTCCTTTTTTTACCATACTGATATTTTAACACATTTCATATAATTATTATTCTCTGCTCCTTGAAACCCTTACGACTATCTCTCTTATAAAAAACAATTGTTCTTTGAATGATACATCTATACGTACAAAACCATAGTCAACTCATATCGCAAAACGATATTTTCATCTTGACAATCAATCATCCATCACTTATAATGAACAACATGAAAGAAATATCGAAAATTAAGACCACCTTTCTCAAGGTTGCACTTGTACCTGTTATTGCATTTATCCTTTTTTTCTTTGTTGTTTTGACACAAGGGCTCATCAGTTCCTACTCTGATCATGATATTTATTTTGTAAAAATTCTCTTTTATTTGGCGCTTTACATAGCTGCGGCCCTATCTCTTGTCGTAACGATTTTTGTCTATCGTATACTGTTACTTATTGAGCGTGGTACAGCCTTTACTGAGCCGGCCTTAAAGATAATTTCTACTATTAAAAAATTATCATTTGCAACTTTCTTTGTGCTTCTTGGAATTTTACCTATGACCTATCACATCATCGAGGTGATTCATGCACCGGTAATTATGGTTATTGGTGTAGCCATTAGTGTTACTCCTTTTATTGTTGCTATCTTTATTGCAACAATTGAAAAGCTCCTGCAAAGTGTCATTCAGATTAAATCAGAAAATGACCTCACGGTTTAAGAAAGGAGTATAAAATGGCAATAAAAGTACATATAGATCGAATGCTTGTAGAGCGTGAAATGTCTGTGACTGAACTTTCAGAACGAGTGGGTATCACAATGGCTAACATTTCTATTTTAAAAAATGGTAAGGCTAAAGCAATACGCTTCTCTACACTTGAAGCACTTTGCAAAGCACTCGACTGTCAACCTAAAGATCTCCTTGAATATCGAGAAGATTAATAAATGCAAGGAAGCAAGCTCGCTTCCTTTTATTGACTCATTCAATTTTTTAGCTTGACTTCTATTCTATTTTAGCTTATAATATTGATAAATTCAATAAAAGAGGATGGAAGCATGAATCTAGGACAAACCTTAAAAAAGCTACGTAAAGAACATCAGTTTACTCAAAAAGACATTGCCAAGATGCTTGACATCACTCAAGGGACTTATGCGCTTTGGGAGAAGAAAACCAGTAATCCTGCTTTAGAAATGATTACTAAACTTGCAGATATTTACAAAACACCTATTGATCTTATCCTCAACGAAAATCAAGGACATTCTTCTTTTATTGAGCTTCTCGATATTTACAAACAGTTAGATGCTGAACAGCAAAAGAATGTCTTGAATTTTTCACAGTTTCTTGCCAGTCAGAAACCACAAACTCTTCCTGACTCAGATAATATCATTCCTTTACGTACTTACCGTCGTGAGGAACTATATACGATTGAGGTAGCTGATGAGCAATTATCTGCTGGTTTTGGTCAGGCTCTGAATGACACCCAAGAGACTTACACCATCTTTACAGATGTACGTCCAGGCCGTTATGACGGTGCTGCACGCATCAAAGGAGACTCTATGCAACCAGAGTATCCTAACTTCTCTATTGTCACCTTTGTTACGACTGGTTTTGATAGAGATGGCGATATTTATGTCATTTCAGAGGGCGGACCCGGAGAAGAACAGCTGTATTGTAAGCAAGTTTTTCGAGACGGAGAAAGTTTCCGCTGTCACTCACTCAACACCGATCCACAATACAAGGATTTTTACTTAGATGAAGAAACTTCAAGAATCGTCGGCCCTGTCGTTGATTGTATTGAAGAAATAACGCCCGAATTAATCGAGAACTAAGAATATTATAAAAGAAGGTCACAATGGAATTTATAGAAATTGTTTTAATGTTTGGTGGAATGGGCTTAGGTTTTGCAGCCCTCTATGAAATAGCCCTCTGGTTTAGTCCTGAGGAGCGAGATTTACGTAAGACTAAAAAAGTAAAACAAGTTGAAGCTCAAAAATTCATCACTCTGCCAACAGCGATAAAGTTAAAAACTGGTCAGAAAGTTTCATGAAAGAAAGATAAGTGCAGCCTTGGCTCACAAAAAAAAGCCCAAGAAGACTTTGAATAACCTCTTCTTGGGCTTTTTTAGTACTTATAAATGCAAAACAAAAAGCATACTTAAAGTAGTTTTGAAAGGCTACTGTAGATATGCTGTTGTTTGTTAAGCAAGTACATTAATCTGAATTGTCTTACGTCCCCAAGCTTGCGCTTGAGCTGTTGTTGGAAGATGGACATCAATAATATTTCCCTTGATGGCTCCACCTGTATCACCTGCAATAGCAATGCCATATCCTGGGACTTCAACCATCTTTCCTAAGGGAATGACAGAAGGATCTACGGCAATACACATTGGATTTTGGTGCAAGTTAATCCCTGTAGCTGTGATAAAACCTAAGCCGTTATCTGAGGAGTAAGCTGTAGCCGAAACAGTCAAGGAAGTTCCACCATCACTACTCGGAGCTGTAATCGTCGTATCTTTAGGCTCCGAAACTTGAGGTGCTTCATTTTTCTTTGAAGCCAACTGCTCTATTTTAGGCTGATCTGCATTCTCGTCTACTGTTGTATCTTTAGCCATTTCTGCTTTGGCTTTCATCTCCTCCAGTATGTTCTGGTTATCAGCCATTTTATTTTTTAGGGTATGAATACTCTCTTCAAGGTTCTCCGCTTGCTCTTGGTAGTCTGCCTGAGCAGTTTTTAACTCATCTTTGGTTTGCATAAGTGAGCTTTGCATTGTTTCCAAATTTTTCTGCGTGTCAACTAAGTCCTTAGCTTGCGCATCCTCAGCTCTTAATATCACACTCAGGTTTGTCCAAGCCTGTATTGCTTCATGAAAATCATTAGCATTCAATACTACATTAAGAACAGAAGCTGAAGCTCCACCGTGAGCTTGCATGGCACGCATTTGCTTCGCTACTGTTTCTTTTAAAGAATTGTATTTTCCCTCAGTTCTTTCAATTTCTTGATTCAGACTTGCAATCTTTTCTTGCGTTGTTTTTAGCTTATTTTGCGAATCAGTTGCTTTTGCGTAGATAGCATTTGTCTGAGAAAGTTCTGAGTTGAGCTGTTGTTGAAAGTTCTCGATATCTTTATTAATCGTACTTTCGTCAGCTTTAGCAACTTGTAGGCCCATTGTCAGCATTCCGACTGACAGTCCAAGTAAAGTTGCACCTTTTTTCCAATTGTTCTTTTTCATATTTTACTATTTTAACACAAAAAGAACGCAGGTTGATGTCAAATACATTACGAAGAGACATACAAACTTAATGTAAACCGCTTTTATTAATACTTTATCTCTTGACTTTTTTAAAACTCATAATAAAAACCTTAGAATATACTTCTAAGGTTTTTCATTTAACGGATTTCAAGCGCTAAAGTTTCTACAAGATTTTTCGTAATTTTTGCCATTGCTTTTGCAATTTCTTCTTCTGTCATTGTCTTTTCACGACTTTGGAAAGTTAAGCTATAAGCCATTGATTTCTTACCTTCTGGTAAGTTTTCACCTTGATAAATATCAAAGAGCTCAACTTTGCTTAATGTTTTAACTTTACTTGAAGTGATTGTTTCTACGATTTCAGCATGTGTTTTCTCTGCATCAACTAGCATCGCAATGTCACGATGCACAGCTTGAACTTTTGGAATTTCCACAAAGACTGTCTGCGCTGGTGCAAGCTCAAGCATTGCATCCAAGTCCAGTGAAGCCACATAAGTTTCTTTCACATCATAAGCTTTTGCTGTTGCAGGATGAACTTGCCCAACGAAACCAACTTGACGGTCACCCAAAAGAATACGTGCAGTACGCCCTGGGTGCATTTCTTTGACTTCAGAATAAGCTTCAAAAGCAAGGTTGTCATAACCTGCTAGGAGTTGTTCAACAATAGCTTTTGCATAATAAAAGTCCACAGCTACAGCATCAGAACTGTAGGTTTTGTCTTCTACATTTCCAGAAATAGCAAAGGCAAGATGTGGAATTTCAAGAGGACGTGTATCTTCAGAATCTGTCGCTACAAAAATATTGCCTACTTCATAAATTGCAACATCTGCATTTTTGCGGTTTTGATTGTAATTAACAATATCTAAGAGACCCGGAATTTGACTGCCACGTAAGGTTTGACGATCTTCTGTCATTGGCAACATCAACGATGTTGTTGCCCCTTGTGTTTCTACAAATTCTTGCGCTTTTTCTGCTGTAGTTAAAGAATAACCAATAACTTCTGAAAGCCCTGCCGCTTCGACGTGTGTGCGTACCTTGCGACGTAATTTTTGCATGGCAGTTAATTCACCTGCTGTCGCACCTGAAGGTAGAGTACTAGGTAAATTATCATAGCCATAAATACGAGCTACTTCTTCCACGATATCGGCTTCAATCTTGATATCCCAACGTCGTGAAGGAATTTGAATGTTAAATTGTCCTTCTTTTTCTTGTGTTTCAAAACCAAGTTGCGCTAAAATCGCAAGTACTTCTGCATCTTCAAGTGATGTTCCTAAAGCCGCATTGATACGGTCCAAAGTAATGTTAACTTCTTGAAGTTTGGGCATGAAGTCATTTGACTCTACCACACCTGAGAGAATCTCTCCACCAGCCAGTTCTTGAATCATGGCTGCTGCAAAGTCTAGTGCTTCACGTACTGTACCTTGGTTGATTCCTTTTTCAAAACGGCTTGAAGATTCTGAACGTAAGGCAAACTTATGTGAAGTTTTACGGATTGAAGTGCCGTTGAAAAGTGCAGCTTCTAAAGCTACTGTGACTGTTTGATCAGTAATTTCACTGTCAAAGCCACCCATGACACCTCCAAGAGCTACCGGTTGGCCATTAGCTGTAATTACGATATCCTCAGGGCTAAGTTCCCGCTCTTGCTCGTCGAGAGTAATAATCTTCTCTCCTTGATCCGCCTGACGCACCACAATTTCATCTGCACCAAACTTATCAAAATCAAAAGCATGAAGCGGTTGGCCGTAGTACATCAAAACATAGTTGGTTACGTCAACGACATTATTAATGGGGCGAATACCAGCATTCATCAAGGTATTTTGTAGCCAAAGTGGTGATGGAGCAATTTTGACATTTTCAATCATACGAATTTTATAAGTCGGAACTTGTTCTGTACTTGTTTCCACTTTTACAGCTACCTTATCAGCCGCTTTTTTGGCTACTTCGGTTACCGTTTTTTCTTCAAAATTGACTGTTTTACCATAGATAGCTGCTACTTCATAAGCAACACCACGCATTGACATTGCATCAGCACGGTTGGCCAAGATATCGGGTTCGATAATTTCATCATCTAAGTCAAGATATGGCAAGACACTGTCACCAATCACTGCATCTTCAGGTAAAATATAGATGCCATCTTCATGCTTCATTGGATTAACAGATTCAGGAATACCAATTTCATCAAGTGCGCACAGCATTCCTAAGGAAACGATACCACGGATTTTTCCTTTTTTGATTTTATAGTTATCCGCGATACGTGCACCCACAAGTGCTGTAATGACTTTAATTCCAGCTTTGACATTTGGAGCACCACAGACGATTTGGAGCGGTTCTTCTTCTCCAACATCAACTTGGCAAATATGTAGATGTGTTTCAGGTACATCTTCACAAGTCAAGACTTGACCGACAACAATTTTTGACAAACCTTGTCCTGGTACAGTTACACCTTCAATTTCAATACCTGAAAGTGACATTTTTTCTGCCAAATCAGCAACAGGAACATCATCAAGACCGTTGACTAATTTTTTTAACCATTTATATGATACTAACATTTTATTTTTCCTTTTATTCCGTATTCTTTTATGTCTTTACTTCTGAAATTATTTTCCAAATTGTTCTAAGAAACGTAAGTCACCTTGATAGAAGCCACGAATATCATTGATACCATAGCGGAGCATTGCGATACGTTCTTGTCCCATACCAAAAGCAAAACCAGAATATTCCTTGCTGTCGATACCACTCATTTCTAAAACGTTAGGATGAACCATACCCGCACCGAGAATTTCAATCCAGCCAGTATATTTGCAGACATTACATCCCTTGCCGCCACATTTGAAGCAGCTTACATCGACCTCAACAGAAGGTTCCGTAAACGGGAAGTAAGAAGGACGTAGACGAATCTCACGGTCAGCACCGAACATTTTTTGAATGACAAGTTCAAGCGTACCTTTAAGATCGGCCATCGTAATGTTTTTATCCACAACTAAGCCTTCGACTTGATGGAATTGGTGGCTGTGAGTAGCATCATCCGTATCACGACGGTAAACGCGACCTGGAGCAATCATGCGTAAACCACCTTTACTAAAGTCATGTTGGTCCATCGTGCGCGCTTGCATTGGCGATGTATGTGTGCGTAATAATACCTCGTTTGTTACATAGAAAGTATCTTGCATATCACGCGCAGGATGATCTTTAGGCAAATTCATACGCTCAAAATTATAATGATCCGTTTCGACTTCATAGCCGTCAACAATCTCATAACCCATACCTAAGAAAATTTCCTCAATCTCTTCTGCTGTTTGAGTCAAAATATGACGTGCACCTTTTTTAGGTGCATGACCGGGTAAAGTCACGTCTAAAGTTTCAGAATTTAAGGCTGCATTCATGGCTGCTGCTTCAAGCTCTGCTTTTTTCTCCTCAAGTTTCGCTCCGAATTCGTCACGGAAGGCATTAGCTAGAGCACCGATAACTGGACGTTCTTCATTTGTTAGGTCTTTCATCCCTTTGAGAATTTCTGTCAACTCGCCTTTTTTACCCATGATTGCTGTTCGCAAATCATTCAGCATTCTTTCTTCAACAGCTGCTGTTAAATTATTCAAAGCTTGTTCACGTAAAGCTTCAATTTTTTCTTGTAAATTCATTTTTTCTCCTAATACCTTCTAACCGTGATGACAAAAAAACCACGATTTCAACCCCTACACAAAGGAGCGAAAACCGCGGTACCATCCTATTTTATCACTTAATTAAAGACTATTTTAAATTAGAACGAGGTGAACTTCAATAACTTTTCCGTGTGATGATTTGCAGTCGACGACATCACTCCCTTAAACGTTCCAGTAACCTACTCTTCTCATTCTTTATATGTTCTTATTTTAGCAGATTTATCTCATTTGTCAATGGTTATCGCTGCCTTAAGCATTTTCCACAATTATTAACAATTTCAAAGAATTATTACTTCTTGATTTTAAGGATATACCCCTTACGCCTATTGAGTTCTTTTTCTTCTACTTCTGTTTCTGGTGGCAGATTGAAAGCTGGCGGACATAGGTGGGATAGACTACGGCATTTCCTGAAAACATCCCATCTTCAATCGTTTTTACTACTGCAGAATCCGTTTCAAAAGCCGTACGGAGCCATTTTTTCACGACTATAAACATAGCAATAAGTATTTGGACAAAACTCAGGCTCACAAACAGCACTACTCTTATTCTCTTTTTCAATAATATTCTCCTCCAAAAATCAATAATTAATTTTTAGCAACTAATACGAGAAAAAAGGCACCAAAAAAAGCAATCAACTCAATGATTGCTTGCTCTTAGATTTATTTCCTTAGGCTTCCCAAACGTTTTCCAAAACGTTTGTTTGGTCACGGTCTGGACCAACAGAGAATGTTGAGATACGGACACCAACGAGTTCTGCAACACGAAGAACATAGTTGCGTGCTGTTTCTGGAAGTTCTTCCAGAGTACGCATTCCAGTAATATCTTCAGACCATCCTGGCATTTCTTCGTAAATTGGTTTGCAACGTTCCAATTCTTTAAGACTTGCTGGGTAGTGAGTGATTTCTTTTCCGTCAAGTTCGTAAGCGACACAGATTTTCACTGTTGGTAATCCTGCCAGAACATCAATAGAGTTCAAGCTAAGATGAGTCAGACCTGAAACACGTCGTGAGTGACGCATAACGACCGCATCAAACCATCCTACACGGCGTGGACGACCTGTTGTTGTACCATATTCATGTCCAACTTCACGGATTTGGTGACCTGTTTCATCAAAAAGCTCTGTTGGGAATGGACCATCACCAACGCGTGAAGTGTAGGCTTTACATACACCAACTGCTTTATCAATTTTTGTTGGACCAACACCTGAACCGATAGCTACTCCTCCTGCCAATGGGTTTGAAGATGTAACAAAAGGATAAGTTCCTTGGTCGATATCTAGCATAACACCTTGTGCACCTTCAAAGAGGACGCGATGGCCTTCATCAAGCGCATCGTTCAAGATTACTGAGGTGTCCGCTACATATTTTTTAATTTGTTGACCGTATTCATAGTATTCGTTAAAGATTTCATCGAAATCAAGTGCTTCACTATCGTAAAGTTTAACAAATTCACGGTTTTTATTTTCAAGATTTGTACGTAGACGTTCTTCAAAAATTTCTTTATCAAGAAGGTCTGCGATACGGATACCGACACGTGCCGCTTTATCCATGTAAGCTGGGCCGATACCTTTGATTGTCGTACCAATCTTTTGATCGCCTTTAGCTTCTTCTTGAAGGGCATCTAACTTGATATGGTAAGGCAAGATAACGTGGGCGCGGTCTGAGATACGAAGATTGTCTGTTGTTACACCGTTTTCGTGGAGGTAAGCAATTTCTTTTACCAGGGCTTTGGGGTTGATGACTACACCATTACCGATAACAGATGTTTTTTCTGGGAAGAAAATACCAGATGGGATAAGGTGGAGTTTGTACTTAAAGCCGTCAATAACAATAGTGTGACCGGCATTGTCCCCTCCTTGGTAACGCGCAATAACCTCTGCGTCTGAGCTGAGGAAGTCAGTAATTTTACCTTTTCCTTCATCTCCCCACTGCGTTCCTACAACAACAACTGATGGCATAATAGCTCTCTTTTCTTTTAATATTTGTACGCTCTATGTCTCCTTTTCAAGAGGCACAGCTGGCATTTTGATATTGAAAAGCTCCTATCGCACTATTCCCATTATAGCAAAAAATATAATTTACTTTGAGTAAGAAACGAGTTTTTTTCTATAAAACTACTATTTTGTTCGGAAATATCTAACTTTATTTCTATTTTTTCTAATAATCTTACTTTTTTGACTACCTTCGTTCTCGTTATAAAACATCAGTGTCAAAATAAAATCCTAACAATCCATGACGTTAAAAATATGTTAAAATAGAAGAAGTTATGACTGATAAAATATTAAAATCCATTTCAAAAAATGGTCACTTTCGTGCTTTTGCTCTTGATTCAACATTAACTGTCCGTGAAGCTCAGGAACGTCATCAAACGATGCCTACTTCTACTGTTGCCCTTGGTCGTACCTTGATTGCTGCCCAAATTTTAGGCGCTAATGAAAAAGGGGACAGTAAAATTACGGTCAAAATCTTGGGTGATGGTGCTATGGGTGCAATTGTTGCCGTAGCAGATGCTAAAGGAAATGTTAAAGGTTATGTTCAAAACAAAGATTTAGACTATAAAAAAGCTTCAACAGGAGAAGTACTTGTTGCTCCTTTCATTGGCAATGGCTTCTTTGTCGTTATTAAAGATATGGGACTTCGTCAACCTTATACAGGCCAAACTGATTTAATTACTGGAGAAATTGGGGAAGATCTGGCCTGGTATTTTCTCTCTAGTGAGCAAACACCTTCTTCTGTTGGTTTAAATGTCTTGCTCAATGACGGGGAAGACAGTGTTAAAATCGCAGGGGGATTTATGCTCCAAGCCTTGCCTGATGCAACTGATGATGAAATCACTCTGATGGAAAAAAACATCAAAGCAATGCCAAGTATTTCAGAAATGCTTTTAAAAGAAAAGCCGCTTGAAGCCATGTTAGCTGCACTTTATGGTGAGCTCGAATATACGATTCTTGCTGAATCACCCTTAGCCTTTGCGTGTGACTGTTCAAAGGAACGATTTGCTGAAGGCTTACAAAGCCTCGGTAGTCAAGCACTCACCGAAATTATTGAAGAAGATCACGGGGCTGAAGTCCTCTGCCAATTTTGCGGACGCAAATATGAATTTACAGAAAAAGAACTCAATGATTTAATCTTGGGAGCTGCTCAAAAATGAGACTATTGATTAAAGATCTTTCACAATCGTCAAACAAAAATATAGGTTTAATTTTTTTAAGTCTATTGGTTGGACTGGCAGCTGGCTTCTTAGCCAGCTTTTATCGTTTGGCCCTTTCTCTAGCTGAAAAATTAGGTGCTGCTCTCTACCATCAAGCCAGCACTCACCTTATTTATGGGCTTTTCCTCCTTCCCACCTTGCTTCTCCTTGTCTTTATTGTCAGTACCTTGATGAAAAAATACCCTATGTCGACTGGTAGCGGAATTCCTCAAGTCAAAGGGCAATTGCTGGGCTACTTTAAACCAGACTGGTTTTCAACGGCTTGGGCTAAGTTTGTCGGAGGAACACTGGCCATGTTTGCTGGGTTATCCTTAGGTCGTGAAGGACCATCGATCCAGCTCGGGGCTGCGATGGGACAAGCCTTTGGTCAAAGATTTTCCTCTACTGAGCGACACCAACGTTTGTTGATTGCTTCTGGAGCTTCCGCCGGTTTATCTGCTGCTTTTAATGCACCGCTTTCGGGTATCATGTTTACGCTTGAAGAAGTATTCAAATACTTCTCACCTTTGATATTATTAACTTGTATGAGCTCTGCTATCATGGCTGATGCCGTTTCGCGTATTATTTTTGGTCCAGCCAGTATCTTTGATTTCCAAATCGTGAGCAGCTTTCCCCTCTCAGATTATTGGCTACTCTTACTTTTAGGCATCCTTATGGGAATTTTTGGTGCAGTTTATAATGCTGCTCTTCTAAAGAGTCAAAGCCTCATGAAGGGGAAGATAAAAAGTCCTTTTCTTCGTGTCTTGTTCAGTTTTGCTGCTTCTGCTCTTGTCGCACTCTTCTTTCCACTAATCAGCGGCAGTGGTCACCAGTTGATTGACCAATTGACGCTTACTTGGGGACTTGCCTTTCTCTGTCTGGTCTTTGTTGCAAAGTTTTTGATTTCCCTCATCAGCTATGCTTCAGGTGTTCCCGGAGGAATATTCTTCCCCCTCTTAGTACTCGGTGCTAGTCTTGGTAGCATTTTTGCTACAACAGTCATTCCTCTCTTGCATTTGTCGCCCAACCTATTCCCAAATTTTATTATTTTAGCGATGGCTGCAACTTTTACTGCTATCGTTCGTGCACCAATGACTGGAATTCTCCTTTTAGTCGAGATGACAGGTTCCTTTGATCATTTATTACCTCTGGCTTTTGTTTCTCTAATTTCCTATCTTGTGGCCGAGCTTTTACACTCTGAGCCAATCTACCACTCATTACTCCACAATCTACTTACTGTTGATTCGGAAATAGCTACTGAAAAAGAAGGTCATATTATGATTGAAGCCTTGGTACAGTTTGATTCGGAAGCTGACAATCAACCGGTTCAAAATCTCCATCTTCCTAAAGATAGTCTTCTGATTGCTATTCAAAGAAATGGTGAAAAAATTATTCCACGAGGAGATACACTACTCCATGCTGGAGATGTTGCAACCTTTTTAACCACTCAAGCTCAGGAAGTTTCTGTACGCCAAAAAATAAAGCACTTATTTACTGATTAATCTAAAAAACCTTCGTTAATTTATCTACGAAGGTTTTTTCAGTGCAAAGTTTTAGCAAATCCCCTAAAAAATGGTAAAATATTCTCTATGACTATGGATTCAAAATACACACGCCCATGGAAAATTGGGGATATAGAAATTGCTAATAAAATTGTACTCGCTCCAATGGCGGGAATTAATAATAAAGCCTTCCTGACAACAGCTAAAGAGTTTGGAGCCGGACTTGTTGTTACTGAAATGATTTCTGATAAAGGTATCGAACATCGTAACAAAAAAACGCTTCAAATGATGGACTTTGAAGGCGTTCCGCATCCACTTTCCATGCAGATTTTTGGTGGTGAAGTTGATACACTGGTTGAAGCAGCGAAATTTGTTCAAGAAAATACAGTAGCAGACATCATTGATATCAATATGGGCTGTCCTGTTCCGAAGGTAACCAAAAATGAAGCGGGAAGTCGCTTACTACTTGACCCAGATAAGGTTTACGATGTAGTGAAAGCTGTCAGCTCTGCGATTGATCTACCACTCACTGTAAAAATTCGTATCGGTTGGGATTCTGATCATCTCTACGCTGTCGAAAATGCCAAAGCTATTGAAGCAGCTGGTGGTGCAGCTGTTGCAATGCACGCACGGACACGCGCTCAACTCTATGAAGGTAAAGCCGACTGGACATGGCTTGAAAAAGTAGCAAGCAATATTAACATTCCTTTCATCGGAAACGGCGATGTTAAAACACCTGAAGATGCTAAACGCATGATTGATGAAACAGGTGTTGATGCAGTCATGATTGGTCGAGCAGCTCTTGGAAATCCGTGGATGCTTCACCGTACGGAACACTACCTTCGCACAGGGGAATTACTCCCTGAACCAACTGTGGATGAAAAAATGCGTATCGCTAAGATTCACTTGCAACGTCTTGTTGACCTCAAAGGCGATAACTTAGCGTCACGCGAATTCCGTCAACATGCAGCTTACTACCTCAAAGGTGCAAAACGTGCTGCAAAAGTTAAAGTAGCTGTAAATCAAGCAGAAACACAAGCAGAAATTGTCAAGATTTTAGATGATTTCGTTGCTCAAAATTAAGAGATTGGCTTTTGCCAGTCTTTTTGTTTATAATAAGGTTAGTATCATAAAACAAGGAGGGACTCTATGCGTACATCAAAAGCTCTTGTCGAAATCGAAAAGGCAATTATTCACCTCAAGAAAGCTAAACGTGAGATTAGTAATTATAGCTTTGAAAACCAAACTCAAAGCCTCATTCAAATCAATCAAGCTATCGATCGCTTACAAATTCTTAAGGACGGCGTTAATGCTGATTCTTCTGATGTAGAAGGTGTTTCTTCTGTAGGCCGACTTGAAGGCGAACGTCTAACTTCAAAACTTTTTCAATAATAGCCATTAAAATAAAAAGAACCAAAATCTGGCTCTTTTTTTATTTTTTCTTACGTTTATATTTACTTTGTGGATAAGTAAAATCTCCCATAACTTCATGAACATTTATTACTGTTGAGAAGGCTTGAGGATCTATTTCAGCAATCAGAGCTTTAACCGTCATGACTTCTCGAGGGTTAAGCACCACATAGACCACACGTTTTTCTGTACCTGAATATGCGCCTTCACCATGTAAGAATGTTGCACCACGTCCAAGTTCTGCCAGGATGGCATTTGAAATTTCTTGATACTTAGGACTGATAATAAGCATCCCACGAACGGTATAACCACCAGATTGGATAAGGTTAATCACTTGGGCACTTACGAAACTTGCAATTAATGTATAAACCATATGATTAACATCAATGTAAGTGAGAGAAAGTGTCATTACAAAAAGGTCTATTGTGAAAATCACACGCCCCACTGCTGTGCCTCGCTTAATTTGCAACAGCTGAGCAATGATATCTGAACCTCCAGTTGTTCCGCCAAAGCGGAAGATAATCCCAATCCCCGTTCCGGCAAATACCCCGGCCAGGAGAGCTGCGACTAAGTTATCATGCAAAAGATTAATACTAAAATCAAATGCTTGGAAAACTGAAAGGAAAAGCGAGATGTTAACAATCGCATAGACCGTATAGGTAAAGGTCCGTTGTCCTAAGAAACGGTAACCAATAAAAAGCAAGGGGATATTCAGAATGAACTGACTTAGGGCCGGATCCAACTTGAATAATGCGTGCAAGATCAAGGTAATACCGGAAAGGCCACCTGCAGCCAACTGATTGGCCATATTTAACTTTACAAAACCAAAAGCAAAGATAATTGCGCCTAAGCTGATGGCAATAAAGTTACGAAAATGGATTTTAATGAGGCTCATATCCTTCATACAACTCTCCAATCTAATACCATTTTTACCTTATAAAAATGGCTTTATAATTTCTTGTAAAACCTCTGTCACAGTTGACAGAGGCCTTCTCTAATTTATACTAAAACGGTCATTTTGTCAACTTAATCAGTAATCTCACTAAAGTTCCCTATTACACGAACGTTTTCTGAGATAGAGACAAAAGCTTTCGGATCATATTTTGTGATGATTTCTTTAAAATCTTGATACTCATACATGGTGATAACCGTAAACAAAATTGTCCGTTTCTCGTGTGAGTATGCACCTTCAGCATTGTTCAAAATTGTTGCACTGTGATGCATTTTTTCAAAGAGTTTGCGGATGATGATTTCAGGATTCTCGGTAACTATCATCACCTGCATACGTTTTTGACGTGTAAAGATTGCATCTGTGACACGTGAGCTCACAAAGATAGCAATCATAGAATACAGCATATATTCCCAGCCAAAGAGTACGCCTGCAGTAAAGATAATTACTCCGTTGACAATGAAACCTAGTGTACCAACATTATGGCCTGTTCTCTTCCGGATATAAAGGGCAATGATGTCCGTACCACCACTTGAAATACCATTACGCATGGCATATCCAACACCTGCACCCATGATGGTACCACCAAAGATGGCATTGATGATTGGATCAGGTGTCAGCGTTGTTTCAGGAACAAAGTGGATAAAAATGGAGCTCATGGTAACCGTTAACAAAGTAAACAGAGTAAACTGTTTCCCTAAACGGAACCAAGCTAAAATCATTAAGGGAACATTGATCAGGAAGAGCGTGGCTGATATGGGAAGATAGTTGTGCCCCAAAATTCGTGTTAAAATTTCCGTTGCCACCTGTGCTGCCCCTGTCGCGCCACTTGCATAAACTCTTCCGGGTTGATAAAAGAAGTTCAATGCAAAAGCAGATGTGATTCCATATAAGACAGATGCTGAGAAACGATGTGTCAACTTTTCCCAGCCACCAAACATGTTGATAAATTTAGTCAAGTTTTTCAAGTTTAATTCTCAATTCTTCCAGTTGGCTCTCACTGACTACTGATGGCGCTTGTGTCATCGGGTCTGTGGCTTTATTATTCTTAGGAAAGGCAATAACTTCACGAATATTGTCTTTTCCTGCAAGCAACATAACGAAACGGTCCAAACCAAGGGCCAATCCTCCGTGTGGTGGGAAGCCATAATCTAAAGCTTCCAACAAGAAACCAAATTGCTCTTTGGCATCTTCTAAACTAAAGCCTAGCGCTTTGAGCATTTCTTCTTGTAATTCACGCGTATTAATACGAAGTGAACCACCACCGAGTTCGTAACCATTCAAAACAATGTCGTAAGCATGCGCACGCACTTTACTAAGATCTCCTGAAAGTTCCCCTTGTGTTTCAGCAGTTGGTAAAGTGAACGGGTGATGCGCACTCATATAACGCCCTTCTTCTTCTGACCATTCAAACATTGGCCAATCAATAACCCAGAGGAAATTGAATTTCGAATAATCAATTAAGCCTTGCTCTTTGGCAATCGTTTGACGTAAAGCACCCAGTGCTGAATTTGCCACTTCTAAACTGTCCGCCACAAAGAGAACCAAGTCGTTGTTTTCTAAGCCCAAAGTTTCAACGAATTCTGATGTTTTATCTGTCAAGAATTTAGCAATTGGACCTGCCAATTTATCGTCTTCAAACTTGATCCAAGCTAAGCCCTTGGCACCATTTTGTTTGGCTTGCTCTGTTAATTTATCAATAGCTTTACGAGAGTACTTATCGGCATTATTTTTAACAACAATGGCTTTAACAACTGGCGCCTCACTAAACACTTTGAAATCTACAGTTTTCGCAAGGTCTGTCAAGTCTGTCAAGAGCATTTCGTAGCGTGTATCTGGCTTATCTGAACCATAGAAATTCATAGCATCATCGTATTTCATACGCGGAAATGGTAAAGTTACATCAACGTTTTTAACGTCCTTCATAACTTTCGCAATCAAACCTTCAGTTAAATCTTGAATTTCTTCTTCCCCAAGAAAACTTGTTTCTAAGTCGACCTGTGTAAATTCTGGTTGACGGTCACCACGCAAGTCTTCGTCACGGAAACATTTCACGATTTGATAGTAACGATCAAGGCCCGCAGTCATCAACAATTGTTTCATAAGTTGTGGACTTTGTGGTAAAGCATAAAATTCGCCTTTATTAACACGAGAAGGAACAAGGTAATCACGTGCACCTTCTGGAGTTGATTTATTCAAGAAAGGTGTTTCAACATCGATAAAGCCTTGATTATCTAAGTAGCTACGGATAGCACGTGTTGTCGCATGACGCATCGTAATATTATTAAGCATTTCCGGACGACGTAAGTCGAGATAACGGTATTTCAACCGTGTATCATCAAGCACCTCAACTCCATCTTTAATCTCAAAAGGCGTTGTTTTTGAAGTGCTGAGAATTTGCATTTGGTTGGCTTCAATTTCAATTCCACCTGTTTTAATATTTTCGTTTTTGCTGGCACGTTCAACAACTTTACCTGTAATTTCAAGGACGTATTCGTTCCGGACTTTATCCGCTACCTCAACAATTTCTTTTGCTGCTGTTTCTGGGTTAACGACAATCTGGACAATACCTTCGCGGTCGCGCAAATCAATAAAGATTAAGCCTCCAAGATTGCGACGCTTCGCAACCCAACCTTTTACGGTAACTTCTTGATTTAAATATTCTTCGGTAATATTTCCTGCATAGTTTGTTCTCTTCAAATTTAATCTCCTTATGTTTTTTAGTACTCTTGTTCTCTAGAACTACTGAACTTTGTTATTCTCCAAGCGCTTCCTCAAAGATAGGCGCAAATCCTTTCGCAACTTCTGCCAAAGTTGTTTTCACTTCTTTACGCGTTTGGTTATGTTTAACTGTAATTTCACCTGTTTCCACTTCATTATCCCCAAGCGTAATTATCACTTCTGCTTTTGCTTTTTCAGCTGATTTAAATTGTGCGCTAAGCTTGCGATTAGAGAAATCACGTTCGACTTTAAAGGCTTGAGCACGGAGGCTTTCTGCGAGTTGTGTCGCTGCTAAGCTGGCTTTATTTCCCATAACGGCAATATAAACATCAAGTGTATCTTCTTCATGGAAATCAACACCTTGCATTTCAGCAACCATCAACAAGCGCTCTACACCCAGTCCGAATCCAAAACCTGGTGTGGCTGGACCATCAAAGTATTCAACCAAACCATCATAACGGCCGCCTGCACAAACCGTCAATTCTTGTCCTTTGACATCTACGATAAATTCAAAAATTGTATCATTATAATAGTCCAAACCACGAACCATATTAGTATCAATGACATATTCAATGCCTAAACCATCGAGCAGATCACGTGTCATGTCAAAGTGATTTTGAGACTCTTCTGTAAGAAAGTCCAAGATAGATGGTGCATCCTTGACGATTTCTTTGTCTTCTTTTTCCTTGCTGTCAAGTACTCGAAGAGGATTTTCGTGAAGACGACGTTGGCTATCTTTTGAAAGTTGTTTTTCAAAAGGTGTCAAATAATCAACCAAAGCTGTACGATAAGCCTTACGTGTTTCTAAATCCCCCAGAGAATTCAAGTGAAGTGTCACACCAGAAATACCGATTTGTTCAAATAATGATTGTGCCATGGCGATAATTTCGACATCAATTGCCGGATTTTTTGCTCCGAAACACTCTACACCAAATTGATGGAATTCACGTAAACGTCCAGATTGAGGGCGTTCATAGCGGAACATTGAGCCCATATAATACATTTTGACAGGTTTTGGCACTTCTGGGGCAAAGAGTTTATTTTCAATATAAGCGCGAACAGTTGAAGCAGTTCCTTCAGGACGTAAGGCAATGTGACGTCCACCTTTATCGTCAAAGTCATACATTTCTTTCGTCACAATATCACTTGTTTCACCTGTTGCACGACTGAACAGCTCATAACTTTCAAAAAGGGGTGTACGGATTTCTTTGAAATTGTAATCTTCAAATACTGCACGTGCCATCATTTCTACATATTGCCATTTTTGTGACTCTTGAGGCAGAATATCTGCCGTACCTTTTGGTTTTTGTAATTTCATATTATCTCCTTTGTATCGAATACATTTATGATTTAAACATTATTAAGAAAGCCTTTGTGAGCCTTGCCGTTCAGCATTAGCACCTTTAGGTGCAATGCTGGTAGCAAATTAAAACGCCCCAAGCATAAAAGCTCTAGGGCGTCAGTAATCTTATCGCGGTACCACCTAAATTTGTCCTGTCTTCCAGAACCTCAGTTTAGCTATAACGTTGCTACCGTTTCTTATCGTCACTTTAGGTTTTGTAAGCTTTCAGCCAAGTCTTACTCTCTGTATGTTTAAGTATAACGCAGACTTCTATTTTTTTCAAGCTTTAAATTCACATTAATTTTTAAAAACTTGCATATTTTTGGCAAAGTAATCATAGCCGGAATAAATCGTGAAGATAAGGCAAACATAAAGTAAGATTGTGCCAATATAAATGGGATCACCAATTAGTAAGAAAATAATAGACAACATTTGTGTAAATGTTTTAATTTTTCCTGGCATAGCTGCAGCCAAGACTGCACCACCTTGTTCAACCAGTAAAAGGCGAAGTCCAGTCACAGCAAGTTCACGACATACGATGATTGCAACAACCCAAGCTGGAGCTAAGCCTAGAGCAATTAGCATCACAAATGCAGCCATCGTTAACATTTTATCCGCTAAAGGATCTGCAAATTTACCAAAATTAGAAACAACTTTCCACTTGCGCGCCAAATAGCCATCAAGCCAGTCTGTAATTGAAGCTACAGCAAAGATAATTGCTGCAACAATCCATGAAACATAGCTTGTACCCACAGCTGCACCATGTGGCAGATAAAGGACAATGAGAAAGACAGGAATCATAAAGATTCTTAGTATCGTTAGTTGATTAGGGAGTTTTTCTTTTTTCATAATTACTTTCTTCGCTTCTTAGAGTTGGCCTGCTCGTGGCTCAACTTTTTATTGTGTTACAGGTGCTGTAGTGCTTGCATAAGTCACCGTTAATTGCACTTGAACTGGAACGCCTACTGTAAGAGCAGACAAATCGACAGTGCTACCGTTGATTGTCATTGTAAGTCCTTGGGTATTGGACAAGTTAATCACGGTGTTAGTTAATCCTGCTCCGAGCGTTGCTGTAGCTGTATTTTCGGCATCAGATAACGTGCGTACTGTTGCCCAATCCGCATTGGTCAATGAAACAGTTGTCACTGCGCCAGCTGCTGTTGTAAAGACAATTTGTGTTGGGCACGTAGCATTTTCTACCTTGACATTGAGCTGCGCACCACTTCCAGTAATCGTAATTTGGTTTTGGGGCTCTGGTTTTGATTCAACAGGCTTTTCTGATGATTCTGTTGTTTTCTTTTGTTCTTCTGTTGCCTTTTTTGTTTCGCTCGTTTTATAAGTATAAGACGTATCACTCAAGTCTGGCTTTGGCGGGCGCGTAAGTAATACAACAGCTGTGACACTTCCGACAATGGCTAGTGCAACAGCAGAAAGCAAGATAATGGGAACATAATGACGCCATGCAGGCTTATTACTTTCTTCCTCTTCCTCTTCCTCTTCTACGCGTTCACTTGGTTTCACAAATCGATAAGTTTCTTGGATGTCTTCGTGTTCTTCAACAGACATTGATCCATCCTTCTCATATGCAAACATGATTTGATCTGCATCAAGATCCAACTTTTCTGCATATTGTTTAAGATAAGCTTTAATATAAAAATCACCGGGTAAAGCCTTATAATCCCCTGTTTCTAAAGCAATAATATATAATTTCGGAATATTTGTAAGTTTTTCGGCTTCACTTAGCCCGAGGCCAAGTTCCGTCCTCTTGTCTTTGAGGACTTCGCCTATTGTTTTAATTGCCACCATGTCCTCCTCTCAGCTTTATGAAATACATGGATTTATTCATAACTGTTCGTATTATTTAGGGTAGATGATAAAATCTACAGTTTGCATATTCTCAACAAATTTTTCAGCGTATTTGCTGACTTTTTCAAGGGTTAATCCTGATAAAATTTCAGGTAAATCAAAGAAGTTAATCTCGCCATAAATATTTGATGAAAATTGATTGGCGATATATTCTAAAGAGCTTAGGGATTTATAATAGTCCCCTAGTGTTTCACGTTTCAGTATTTCTAGATTTTCTTTTTCAAAATCCTTATCTATTTTATAACTTTTTAGGGCTTCCTGCAAAACTTTACTTACTTGCTCTGGTTTTTCAGTATCTACTGTAATATTCGCAAAGTGAAAACTTTTATCCATATCAAAACCATAGCCAAAAGAATCATCAACTAAACCTGCATTATACATTTCCTCATAACGATGACTTGTTTTCCCAAAAAGCATATCGAGAAGCAACTGATTTGAAAGTTTATATTCTAATAATTCGCGGGCATCAGTTGGTAAAGCATCTTCTCCACGAAAACCAAGAGCCAACTTGGGCATCGCAACTTCAAACGCAAGAGTTTTTCCTGCAATCGGCTGACTCCCCTCAACAGTTTTTCTCTGTATGGGTTCAGCTTTAACAAAAGCTTTCTTCTCTTGATTCTCATTTACAAATGCAGCCATGTAATCCACATCAAAAGGACCTGTTAAAAAGAGGTTCATGTTTGAGGGATGATAAAAAGTTTCATAGTTAACATACAAGTCAGCTGCGGTAATTTCCTTAATCGAACGTGGAGTACCAGCAATATCATCTGCCAATGGTGACTCAGGATAAAGCGAAGCTAAAAGCCCTGCAAACAAACGCCAGTCACTATCATCTTGATACATCTGGATTTCTTGTTGAATAATACCTTGCTCTTTTGCAACATTTTCTTCCGTAAAGTAAGGTTCTTGCACAAAATCAAGCAGTAAGTTCACACACTCATAGATATTTTCACGTGTCGAAAAAAGATAAGACGTTCTCGAAAAGCTTGTAAAAGCATTGGTTTGCGCCCCATAGGCTCCAAACTTGTACATTACATCCCCTTCTTTTTTCTCGAAGAGTTTATGCTCCAAAAAGTGAGCGATACCTTCTGGAAAAGTCTTTATCTCTTGACTTCCCATAGGGACAAAAGAGGTATCCAATGACCCAAAGTTTGTCGTAAAAAGACCGTAGGTACGATTGTAATCAGGTTTCGGTAAGTAATAAACCGTTAAACCGTTGGCTAGAACATCAGTATATAAGATTTCACCCGTTTTTTCATATCTCTTCTTCTGCATAAACTTCTCCTTTCATGAAATATTGAGCCTGTAGTTTTAAACTTTGCGCCAAGCGCATAATATCTTCTTTGCTCACAGCTTCTAATGCTTTCAAAAAAGTTGCTTCATCAACATAAAGTTCAGGCAAAACTTCGTGAATAAAAGCTTGTTCGATGAGATTCGAAGAAGAGTCAAGCGACATGAAGTAAGAATTTTTTAGCATTGTTTTAGTTTGCTCAATTTCTTGTGCGGTAAAGTCTCCAGATTGCATGGCTTGAAGTTGTTCTAGAATCAGCTCTCGTGCCTGTTGATAATTTCCTGCATCAATTCCTGCATTAACTCTTAGCAGGCCTGTAAAACTATCAAAAGCTGAACTTGCATAGTAAGCCAAGCTTGCCTTTTCACGGACATTCATAAATAATTTAGAATGTGCAAAGCCACCAAAAAGGCCATTCATCACTTGTAAAGTCATGTAATCCTTGCTGCCATAAGTTGTCGGTTGCGCAAAAGCCATTTGTAAAATAGACTGTTGCACCTCCTTAGCTTCGATTTTTTCTTGATAATCCTTGAGCTCTTGCTTATAAAAAATTTCAGAATGCCTCTGACGATCCTTAAAGTCAAAGTTTTGGAACAAACGTACAACTTCAGCTTCTTCCACATCACCTAGAACAAAAATATCAATCAGATTGTGATTAAGCATTTCAGTGTAATAATTAAAAACAGCTTCTGCTGTTTCTGACTGCAAAAGTCCCACAGTTGCTACACCTGGGAGAGATTGATTTGGATCCGTAAAGAAAAGGGCAGCCAACTGACGGCTGGCATAATAAGAGCGATCTTCATTCATAGCTTTAAGGTAGTTGATGAGATTTGTCTTTTCCCGCTGGAAAACTTCAACATTATTATCTGGACTAAAGAGCGCTTTATGCATAAAGTCAACGGCACCTGCCAAAGTATCCACATCAACAAACTTAGGATTAACAAGATTCATATGAATGCTTAACAAATGTTGACTGCCTTTTTTATTTACTGCAGTTGAGAAAGATGTCCCATAAAGTTCTGACAAGCGGCTTGAAAATGCTTGAGCTGTTGGGTATGCTGCATTGGTCGTTTCCCATAAATTAGAGATAATCACACGCTTAGCAATATTTTCTCGCGAAAGTTCTTCACGAAAGCGCACCATGAGACGTATTGTTTTGAATTTTGTTTCTTTTATAACATGGAGATTTACTCCGCTGGCTAGTTTCATAGATATCCCTTGTCTACTCCTCTTTTTAAGTTTAAAGGAACTTCTTTTAATCCTAAAAAGAGCAGGAGCTGTAATATCTCTATTATAGCAAATTTTCCACTATTTTTGAGACTCTTTATGCTAAAATAGAGTTATGCAAAATTACATTTTATTTGAAGAATACATCACCTTAGGACAAGTCATTAAAGAATTGGCCATTGTCAATACAGGAGGCCAAGCTAAGCTTTTTCTCGCTGAAAATGAAGGCAATATTTTCTTAAACAAGGAAGCTGAAAATCGCCGTGGCAAAAAACTGCGTGCGGGAGATGTTTTGGAGATTCCTGAATTTGGACTGATTCTCACATTTGTCCAAGCTTCTGAAGAAGAAATTGCTGAACGTGAAGAAGATAAGGCCGAGGAAGAACGCGTCAAAGCACTTGTCAAGAAAATGAACGCTCAAGTCAAAACTCAAAAACCCAAAAAAGCGGCCAAGCCAAGATTCCCCGGCGCTAAATAAGCATGAAACTTAACAATATACAGCTCTATAATTTCCGAAATTATGATAAGCTTTCCCTTGAATTTCATCCCAATCTCAATATCTTTTTAGGACAGAATGCCCAAGGTAAAACTAATCTTTTAGAAAGTATCTACTTTCTTGCTTTAACACGTAGCCACCGCACCCATCATGATCGGGAACTGATTCGGTGGGATGCCAAAGAAATGAAGGTTTCTGGTACTGTCACAAAAGGTCACAGTAATATCCCTCTAGAAGTTGCTTTGACTCCTAAAGGACGTACGGCTCATGTCAATCATTTGAAAGAAAACCGCTTAGCAGACTATATCGGTCAGCTGAACCTTATCATGTTTGCACCTGAAGATTTAGAACTTATCAAAGGTGCACCAAGCATTCGCCGTCGCTTTCTGGATATGGAGATTGGTCAAATACGCCCCGTTTATCTTTATGATTCGGTGCGCTATAACCGCGCTTTAAAAGAGCGCAATGCTTACCTCAAGATGGAACGCAAACAGATTGATACTACTTTTTTAGATGTTTTAGACAGCCAACTGGCAGAACACGGTCAGAAGATTAGTACTGAACGTCAAAATTTTATTGACAAACTAGAAAAGCTGGCACAAAAAATTCATGCTCAACTCACTCATGGGCTTGAGGAGCTGCAGATTAATTATAAAGTTAATTCCACAGCTCTCTTAGAAGATTTGAAAAGCGCACGTGATAAGGATATCTTTCGTCATCAGACCTCTGTCGGTCCTCACCGAGATGATTTGACTTTTTTTGTCAATGGTATTAATGTTGCGGACTTTGGCAGCCAAGGCCAACAAAGAACCGTTGCTTTATCTGTCAAGCTCGCTGAGATTGATTTAATTTTTGAAGAGACTGGAGAATATCCTATTCTTTTGCTCGACGATGTCATGAGTGAGCTCGATAATAGCCGTCAGTTGGATCTTTTAGAAACAACGCTCGGAAAAACACAAACCTTTATTACTACAACGACGCTTGACCACCTCAAAAACCTGCCAGAAAACTTAAGTATTTTCAATGTGAAGCAAGGAGAAATTGAAACAAATGGACAAGAAAGAACCACCACTGACTGAGGATAACCTGTTCAAATTTAAGGCACTGGAGGCAGAAGGGGATTCTACGTTATTAAAACGTATTTCCCTTCTTGTTGAACAAGAACGTGAATTGCGCCAACAAAAAGATAAACTCGAAGAAGATTTACGTGTATTGGTTCATATCAAAAATAGCCATTACTCACAATTAGAGCAAAAAAATTCGGAACATTAATTCCGAATTTTTTTACGTTATTTATAAGCCAAGTAACTCTCTTAAACCATAATGATTGCCAATCAAGCCAAAAGCTGCAAAGATAGACAAACCGATAATTACAAAAAGAACAATAATTTCTACACGAGAAAGTGTCTTACCATTTTCTTTCTTCGCTAAGTAGTAGAAAATAAAACCAATTGCATAGAGAATCGAAGCCATCCAAACATACTGCCAGCCTGAAAGCCACAGCGCTAAAATTTGGAAAGCAAGGGCCACAAAGCCAATGACTATATTTTTTGTATTTTTTTCTTCAAGACCGTGTTTCATCATATATGCACCGACCAAAGCGTAACAGATCATGATACATGCTGTACAGAGGTACACCATTACATTATAAGCATTTGCGACATAAAAAGTAACGATGATGAAAAATTGAACAAAGATTTGTGTAAGCCAAAGAGAATTTGCAGGAGCGTTATGTTTATTTAAGCGTCCAAACCATTCTGGGAGTAATTTTTGATTGGCCAACTGTGTTGTTGATTCCACTGGAAGCATCGTCCATGATATCCAAGCCCCTAAAACGGAAACAACAAGACCACTGGCCATCAATGCGCCTCCAAAGCTACCAAGCATATCTTTTAGCATATAAACCATGCCTGGCGTTTTCATGGCAGCTAATTCTGCTTGATCATAATAGCCGAAAGGTAGGAGTGAAAGCAAGATGTAGATAAAAAGTAAAACGATAAGACCAATGATTGTCGCGCGGCCTGCATCAGATTTTTTCTTGGCACGATCGCCCATCATTGCCGCACCTTCAATCCCGACAAAGACCCAAATCATGACCATAAGAGAGCTTTTAACTTGATCGAGTAAGCCGCCAGCGGTCATTGACCCTTGAGCTAGAACCAAGCCTTGAGTATTTTCTGTAATATTGTTCCAAAAACCTGCAGTGAATACTCCTGCTTTGAACATAAAGATCCCTGTAATCATAAAAACAAAGATTGGGATTAATTTACAAACCAGAACAATGGTATTCACAATCGCTGCAGATTCGACCCCTTTACTCACCATCAAAGCTAAAAGCCAAGAAAGAATCGATACGGACACTACTGCAAAAACGCTTAGACTTCCATTTGCATCTGTAAATTTACCAGGGAAAAAGTAATCCATAGATATCATCATGAGCACGGCAAAGGCAATATTACCTAACCATGTGGACAACCAGTAACCCCACCCAGAAAGAAAACCTACCAAATCGCCAAACCCTTCTCGCGCATAATCAGAAACCCCTGAAAGTTGTGGTTTGTTAATAATCAGATAGTTTAAGCTCAAGACAAGCGCTAAAAGCCCTAAACCAACGAAGAGCCATGCTACGATTACACCACCTGCAGTTGCTCCATTGGCTAAATCGTTGGAAAGGTTAAATACCCCACCACCAATAGCACTGGAGACAACGATGGAGACAAGGGCTATCAGCCCCATCCCTTTTTTATTTTCCATTTATTTTTCCTATAATTCCATTTTATTTATATTGAAATATTTTCTTAATATAACATTTTTTGCATTTTCATGCAACTTTCATCTGCTTTCAATCTTGTTTTCTTTATATTTTTACATTTTGAAGCGTTTTCTTACAAAAATAACGAAAAAGCAACCCAAATTAAAAGATTGCTTTTTCCATTTGTATTAATATCCATTTGGATGAGAGCTATGCCATTTCCAAGCATTCTCGATAATATATTCTAAATTATTTTTCACGTGCCAATCCAAGACTTCTCCTGCTTTCGTCGAGTCTGCCACCAACATATCTGGATCGCCAGGACGACGTTCTCCCATTTGTGATGGAATTTCTTTACCGGTAACACGGCGTGCAGTTTCCAAGACCTCAAGGTTAGAGTAGCCTTTTGAAGAGCCAAGATTAAACTGATCCGAAGCACCGCCCGCTTTAAGATATTCTAAGGCTTTGATGTGTGCTTCAATCAAATCTTCCATGTCAATATAGTCACGTACGCATGTACCATCAGGCGTATTGTAATCATCGCCATAGATAGTGATAAACTCACGTTGGCCTAAAGCTGTTTGTAAAATAAGCGGAATCAAATGCGTTTCATTTTTATGTGCTTCACCAATGCTTCCGTCATGTTTAGCACCAGCAACATTGAAGTAGCGCAGTGCTACATAAGTCATATCCGTTGCCTCTGATTGCCACTTCATCATTTTTTCCATGATGAGTTTGCTTTCGCCATAAGGATTGATTGGTTTTTGTGGAGTTTTTTCAGAAATAGGGCTTTCTTCGGGTATTCCAAAAGTTGCAGCCGTACTCGAAAAGACAATATGCTTAATACCAAATTTTTCCATGGTTTCAAGAATAACCTGTGCCCCACCAACATTATTATTAAAATACATCAGGGGTTTTTGCATTGATTCACCTACCAATGAATAGGCACAAAAGTGCATTAAACCTTCGATATCTTTTTCTTTTGTAAAAACATCAGCCAAAAAAGCTTGATCGCGCACATCTCCTTCATAGAAGCGTACATCTGCTGGGACAGCTTCACGATGTCCTGTCACAAGATTGTCTACAACGGCCACATCATAACCACGTGCTACTAGAATATCAACAGCATGGCTACCTACATAACCTGCGCCTCCAAGTACTAAGACTGTCATTTATTTATCCTCCATTACTTTGATGTACAAAGTTTTTAAATACTATTTATCAATCACTTACAAGTATAACCTTATTCATTTATAAAATCAATGAAGCGCTTAAACCCGGCATATCCTGCTTTGTCATCTTTAAATACTCCCGCATCTTGCAATACTCTTGTAAAGACAGCTCCAACTGCTTCACGGACATACTCTGAGACATTTTCTTCAGTAAAATCCCCTTGATTTTTTAACTCTTGTGCCCAAGGTAAGTGCATATCTTTCATATGATGTGGCTTTCCTAAGAGATACTGTTCCACTTCTTGCAGTTCATTTTTCAATCGCGGAGGTAAAACAGCCAAACCCATGACCTCAATCAGGCCAATATTTTCTTTCTTGATATGATGCAGGTCTGCATGAGGATGAAAAATCCCATCAGGATATGTTTCATTAACATTATTGTCTCGCAAGACTAAATCCATCTCGTAAGCCCCCTCACGTTTACGAGCGATTGGCGTAATCGTATGGTGTGGCGTACCATCAGCAGAATGAGCAATGACATCAATGCTTGTATCCGAATACTGTTGCCATTTCTTCAAAATGTAGTCCGCAAGTGTCAAAAGCTGCCCTTTGTCCTCAGAAGACAAACGTACCACACTCATAGGCCAATTCACAATGCCAACTGCTACTTCTGGAAAAGCTTTGAAGGCTACTTGTTCTCTTAATTTGGCTTTAGCCATCGGAAATTCATGACGTCCTGCTTGATAGTGATCATGGGTCAAAATAGAACCCCCAACAATTGGTAAATCAGCATTGGATCCAATCATATAGTGAGGGAACAAATCCAAAAAGTCCAAGAGATTACTAAAAGATCGGCGATTAATTTTCATTGGCTTGTGCAAGTTGTTGAGCACAATTGAGTGTTCATTATAATAAGCATAAGGCGAATACTGAAAGCCCCATTCTTCATCCTGTAATTTTAAACGGATGAGGCGATGATTGCTTCGTGCAGCTTTATTCCCTCCACCATAAAGCCCCTCGTTTTCAATACAGAGCGCACAGGCTGGATAACTAGAATCCTTGACTAATTTAGCTGCAGCGATAGCTTTTGGATCTTTCTCCGGTTTTGAGAGATTGATTGTGATTTCTAAATCGCCATATTTTGAGTGATAATTAAAGGCGATATTTTTTGCGATATCTCTCGTCTTGACCTGATTAATTTCCTGAGTCAGTCCATAAAAATAATCTGTTGCTTTTTTAGGACTCTCTTGATAATTCTTCCAGAACTCACGATTAATTTGACTTGGTGTTGGACTAATAAAGTCCATCAGAGCCGCTTCATAAAACTCTTCTTCTTCTGGCGAAAAAGCTTGATTGTCTCGTGCAAGGATCATGAGCTGATCCATTAAAGTTAGTGCATCATGTTCTTCTGTAACTTGTGGTTCGTCCCAATCGTTCATCCCCAAGAAATGGAGTAATTGATTACGCCAATATATTTTATCAAGCGTTTCAATTCGATGATTTTTTTCTGCTAAATTAATAAATTCTTGAACAGCTTGATATTTTTCCATTTTTACTTTTCCTACTCCACATCCAGTTTTGTTGATCCTGAACCAATTTGGGCGACATAAAAGCTTGCTGGATAGCCAACTACTTTTTCATATTCCGCTCCCACTGCTTCTTCAAAATCTGCGACTTTATCATGAGCGACTAAAGCAATTGCACAACCGCCAAAGCCTGCACCTGTCATACGTGCGCCTAATACACCTGCTTGTTTTTGTGCGGTTTCAGCCAGCGTATCAAGTTCAATCCCAGTCACTTCATAGTCGTCTTTGAGGGAAGCGTGTGAAGCATTAAGTAATTCACCAAACTTCGTCAAATTACCAGCAACAAAAGCTTTTTGTGCTATTTTTGTACGGTTATTTTCATATACGGCATGGCGCGCACGTTTAATCAGGGTTTCATCACCAATCAAGTCTGTATTGGCATCAAAATCCTCATTAGAAAGTTCACCCAGGGATTCAATAGCTAATTTACTTTGCATACGTTTCAATGCTTCACGTGTTTCAGCAAAACGCTCATTATATTTTGATTCTGTTAAAGCACGTGGTTTGTTTGTGTTCATGATGACAATATCATAATCACGTAATTCTACCGGCACCATTTCATACTTAAGAGTATTACAGTCCAATAAAATCGCTTTTTTCACTTCACCAAAACCAATCGCAAACTGGTCTAAAATACCAGAGTTGACACCAATGAATTCATTTTCCGTTTTTTGTCCGAGTTGTACCAACTCCAAGCGTGGGACTTGTAAATTAAACAGGTCGTCTAAAACTACACCGACTAAAAGTTCCAAAGAAGCTGAAGATGATAAACCAGAAGCTGTTGGAATTTCACCATTGATAAGTAGTTCAAAACCTTTATCGATGGTATAGCCTGCACCTTGAAGCATCACTATCATTCCTTTAACGTAATTTGACCAACTGTCATCATCTTTTTCCTTGACCTCTGTTAAAGCAAATTCGATAAGACCTGCTTCTGGAAAGTTTTGTGAAAAAAGTCGGATTTTTGTATCTTCACGTAAACGGGCCAAACCTGTTGTCCCAAGTGTAATTGAGGCTGGGAAAACGTAGCCGCCGTTATAGTCGGTATGTTCACCAATCAAGTTAATACGACCTGGCGAAAAGAAGTATTCCACATTTTCTGTATCCCCAAATACTTTTTCAAAACTGTTTGTTAATGCTGTTAAAACTTTACTGTTTTCCACGATTGTTGTCATTTTCTTTTCCTCATTTTTTCTCTTCTTTATGGAGTTTATAAATTGTTTTTGAATAGTATTTCTCACCTGCTTTGAGTGTGATATCACCCAACTCCGGAATTTGTTGACTGCCTGGCGCCACTTGTGTTTCAAAAGTGATTCCGCCATGATTTACTTCTTTTTTTCCTTGATACACTGCACCAGATTCGCCAAAATTTGCTGAAAAAATAACAATACTTGGACGATCAGTATAAACAGAGATACTTAACTCTTCAAAGCTTAAACGTGCTTGCTCCTTCTCTATGCTTGGCTCATCTAAAAGGAAAGGATGATCAAGACCATCAACCAAAATCACTTGCTCCATAGTACTTTGAAAGACTTCCGAGAGCCTTTTGCCTGAACGCAAATCTAAGTCTGTACCCGCTAACTCCGCAATATCTCCACGTACTACCTCGCTCTTGTCTAACAAAGGAACAAAACGAGAGGCACCTAAACGCAAGAAATGGTTGTCTATACTTTGAGCTACATCTCCAGACAAATTAAAGTAAACATGACCTGTAGGGTTAAACACCGTGTCTTTATCAGAAACGGCATCATATTCAATGGACCAAGCGCCATTTTCATCAAAACTTTGAGTTACAGTAACTTGTATCTGTCCTGGATAGCCATTTTCACCATCGTTTGACGTCAAGTAAAATTGAACTTTTGCTTGTTCTGCTTCTTGAAAAACTTCAAACTGCCAGAGTTTACTTTCAAAGGAATCTTGCCCTCCATGTAAGGTTTGCGCAGCTTCATTTTGTTGCAATTGTACGTTCTTGCCTGCTATCTTCACTTGACCGTCTTTGATACGGCCAGCTGTTCGGCCAATTGTGGCACCAGGATAGTTATCTTTTTCGACATATTCTTGTGTAGAATCAAAGCCCAAAACGATTTTCTTACCATTGACTGTCCAATCCACGATTCGGGCACCGTAATTGCTCAATGAGAGCGTATCTCCTGCCTTGTTTGTTAAACAAATCAAATGCGCGCCTAAGCCAAAGTCTTTTGTTGTTATTTCCATAATTCACCTGTCTTTAAATAAGGAGAGCTAGCGTCACCGCTAGTCCTTATCTTTATTTTAATTTATTTTCGAGTTCCGCAACAATTTCTTTATGACGTTTCTCTGTTAATTTTACCTTAAGAAGATAAATCGTGAGTGAGATAATCATCAGAACGGCTGGAAGAGCGAAGGCATAAAGCTTAAAGGTCGTTACCCCGTAAACTTTATGTGGATCAAAAGTTGAACCGGTCATACCAGCTGCAATCGCCACAAACCCAAAGATCCCATTAGAGAAAGCACCAGCAATTTTATCCAGTAACGGACGCATTGCCAAAGTGACTGCTTCATTACGCACACCATTTTTCCATTGACCATATTCTACAGAGTCTGTGATTGTCATCAAAACTGATAAGAACACAAGCTGATAAGGTGTAGTCAGAAAGATAAGACCGAGAATTGTCATTGGCACTGAACTTCCAAAGATAAAGAAAGCATAACCGACAAGCATCGAGAGAATTGCACCTGTCAAAACTTTACGACGGCCAAATTTCTTCGCTAAGACAGGGAACAGTGGTACTAAGACGATAGAGCCGATAAAGCCGACAATCCCTGTAATTGAATACAGTGCAGCTTGTCCTAAAACGAAGGTAAACATCAAGATCAAAGTTGCTGTTGTTGCGACATAGGCTAAAGCAAACAAGATATAAGACAATGACAACCACATCAGCTGATCATTTTTCAATAAAGCTTTAAACACATCAATGGTTGTTGTTTTTTGTGATTGTTGACGGATAACAGAATCCTTTTCTTGGGTACCCCAAGCTGTAATTAAGGCTGTTCCACCTGAAACAATCGCAGCAATGACACCAAATGCAAACCAACCTGATGCACCTTGGGCATGGTGCCCCGTCATGAGTTGAGTGAATCCATAGGTAATCGGGATAACGAGAATAGTTGTTCCTTGAGCACCAATAGCTGAACCAAAACGGGCAAATGTTCCGAGTGACTCACGTTCTTCATTCTTTTCAGAGAGCGCAGGAATCATTGACCAAAAGGCAATGTCCTTGAAGGAATAAAAAGCATCCAGAATGACAAAAGAAATGATAAAGACAATAATAAATAAGGTTGTATTGGAACTTTTGGCTAATCCAAAGAAGTCTGAAAACATCAATACAATCATTACAGATGATATTAAACCGCCAGCAACCAACCAAGGTTTAAATTTTCCCCAACGCGTGCGTGTGTTGTCAATAATACTCCCAATAATGGGATCAAAAACAATTTCTACCAATCGAATAATGACGACAAGTGATGTCACAAGGGCAATCATTGCATCTTCATGTTCACTACCTGCAAACATTTGACTCGTAACAAAAGCAATAAAGAACACGCTAATTGCTGCATAATAGGTATCGTGACCCAAAGCACCTAAAGCATACGAAATTCTTTGTTTCATTTTTCCTCCCTCCATCGGGAACCTCCTTTTTCGATTTCCTTACACCGAAATCGCTTACATTAATATGATAGCATTTTCTTATTCGGAAAAGTTTCCCATTGGGTAAAGAAGGCAGGAAATACTTCCTAAAATACCGCTTACAAAAGCTAAGAATGTAAGTTGTGGTTCACAACTCGCTTCGCTCCCTGCGTATTATCGTTCTAATTTGCTAAAGCAAAAAGAACTTTATGTTGTTCACAACTCGCTTCGCTCCCTGCGTATTATCGTTCTAATTTGCTAAAGCAAAAAGAACGATAATAAAAGCAAAGCTCCTTGGCTTTGCTTATTATTTGTTTTTCATTGTTTTTTATAAATAGAGTAAGCATCAAAGAGGACACGTACTAAAATATACAAGGGCAGTCGACTATGGACATCAAGATCAAAATAATTAACTTCTAAAGAGCTTTTATAGCCAATTAGGGAGACATCTGCAAGACATACTAATGGACTTTGCTCCGTTACAGTCAAGGTCAAAATTTTTGCACCATGGGTTTTTGCCACTTCGGTTGCTTCAATCAGTTCTAAAGTTTCGCCACTCAAGGACAAATTGATGATTAAGCTGTTCTCTTTGACAAAACTTGCATAATAAGTCATATATTTATAGTCATCATGAAGTGTCACTGGCTTATGGAAAAGTTGAAGCTTCTTCATCATCTCTACAGCAGCATGAGTGGAAAGACCACGCGCAAAGAGAATGATCTCACCAGCTTGGTCAATAGCACGCACGGCTTGTTCAATAGCAGGAGCCGAAATATTATGAATGGTCCGCAGGAGTTCTTCTTCGTTTTTACCAATTGCGGCCAAAACTTCATTTGAAAAACCATTAATATTGGGAAGTGGCTTTTCTTTTATCGAATAGCGAAATTCGGCATAGCCCGAAAAACCTTTTTTCCTCACTGTGCGATTAATCGTTGATAAAGAGCAATGAGCTAATTCTGCCAAATCTGTAATAGAAAGTTGGGGAATTTCATCATAATGCTCTTGAATTACTTGCCATGTATAGGCTTCGGCACTTGATAACTTTTGGTTAACCATGTTTCCTCTCCTAATATTTTAAACGGTCAATTTGAATCCCTGTATACTGACTAATTGCATCAATAGCATGATAATAGCGCCCGAGATAAGCGCGTGTGTCACGCGTCGTTTCTTCATCATCTAAACGTACAACTTTTTCAGCAAGTGCTTGCTCTGCTATCTCCCTTAAAAGTGCTTCGTCATTATCAGATGGAATTAAAAGCACCAGATCCATATCCGGAGATAGAGTATTATCAATAAAGATTATACCTTGATTTCCGGCTGAAGTGATAGCCTGTTCAATATCCTTTGCAAAGGGGGCATTGTTAAAAGTACGTGCTAAACGTCTAGCCAAGGTTGACTTACCACTTTGTCGGCCACCAATTATACCAACAATTTTAGTGAAATGTCTACGAAAAGCGGGATTTATCTCGTTCCAGTACAACAATGGATTTTCACGTATGTCTGTTGCGGATATCTTAATATCTTGCCTATCAGCCATTTCTACCTTATAGGTACGCAAATCTTGCGGAAAACGTGCACTGAGCTCAGTTACATATTCCGGCTCTCCCACATAAAAAGTAATTTCCTGGCTCTGGTAATTTTTTAATAAGTCAAACAAACGTTTAAACCAAGCATCCCATCCTTGTGGCATCGGAGGTAAATCCGTTTCATCTAACATTGCAACCTCAATGTCCTCTTCATCAGCAAAAGCTTCCTGTAAATAGTGATAACGTAGGGCTAGAGGCAAGCCAATCTTATCACCTCGATCATGAGTATAGCCTGATACGACTAAGAGAACCTGATCATTAAGTGCAGCACACTTGTAAATCTGTTGCTGGTGCCCCTTATGAAAAGGAGCAAAAGTACCAAAATAAACGCCTAATCTTGTCTTTTCTGTCATTACGCTCCTCTATTTAATCTTTTTAAGCACGCACTGTTTTAGCCGCACCTGATTTTTCGTAAAGATTGATTAAGCCTGCACCTGATTTACGGATCATATCTCCAGGTTGTACAGGCGTTTCCACATCAATATGTAAAAGGGTCATTGGATTTGGTGCACGGTCGATAGATTCTCCTGTTTCTGCCAAACGTAAGTTTTTAATTGTTGTTTCAGAATGACGGAAGCCAGGCCCATAAAATTCAATCGTATCACCTTCTGTAATGACGTTCCGTTGACGAATCGTCGCAACCTTACTGTCTTCATCGTAAGCAACAACTTCGCCAATAAACTTATATTCTGGAATTTTACGACGTGCACCAAAAAGTTGTTTATTTTCATCAGGAATACCATAATAAAAGCCTGTATCCAATTCACGTTGCGCCACTTTCCAAAGTTCATCAACCAAATCTGGCTTAATAGCCTCAAACTTTTCCGGACTTTCTAGATAAGCATCAATGGCCGCTTTGTAAACATTTGAAACTGTTGAAACGTAGTGAATAGATTTCATACGTCCTTCAATTTTCAAGGAATTTACACCATTTTTGATCATATCAGGAATATGTTCAATCATGCTCATATCAACTGCAGACATTGAAAATTCTTCGGGAATTTCACCTTTGATTGATTTGCGCTCACTACCAAAAGGCATATCATAGAGGTCATATTTCCAACGGCATGATTGTGAACAGCCACCTCGATTGGCATCACGCATGCTCATATAGTTTGAAAGTACACAGCGTCCACTATAAGAAATACACATAGCACCATGGACAAAAGCTTCAATTTCCACAGATGTATGTTTTCGGATTTCTGCTAATTCTTCCATAGAAACTTCACGGGCTAAGACGACACGTTCCAGTCCTAAACCTTGCCAGAATTCTAAAGTTTCGTAATTCGTTGCTGAAGACTGCGTAGAGAGATGAATTGGTAAACCTGGTGCTTCGGCTGCACAAATTGCTATCAATGCAGGATCCGAAACGATCACTGCAGAAATTCCTAAATCACGCAGTGTACGGAACCATTCACCTGCACCTTCCTCATTCCCTTCGTGTGTGACCATATTGGCCGCAACATATACCTTAGCATTGTGGGCTGAAGCATACTCTACGCCTTCACGCATCTCATCAAAGGTAAAGTTACCTGCGCGTGATCGCAAACCGTAGGCTTGTCCACCGATATATACAGCATCTGCGCCATAATCAATCGCTACTTTAAGTTTTTCCAGTGTGCCTGCAGGTGAAAGTACCTCAGGTCTTGTATAATTTTCTTGCATTTTTTCTCCTATTTTCAAGATAAGATTTTTGATAAGGTCTGCCGACCAAAACTTCTTTAATAAAATAAACTATGGTTTTAATAAAACTTTGCCAATATTTTTTCCAGACTCTAAATACTGATGAGCTTCCTTACCTTCAGATAAGGGAAATACAATTGCTTCCGCTGTTTCAACTTTTCCTCTTTCAAAGTAATCAAAGAGACGCTGACTTCGGCGTTCCCTTTCAGAAAAGCTGGTCAAAAAATCCCATAAGTCACCCGTTAGGATATTTTTGGATTTAGACATCATCTTCACGAGATCAATTTGTGGCGGATTGCCTCCCGCCATACCAAAGAAAATCAGACTTCCTCTGTTCCTCAAAAGCTCTAAATTTTTATTCACAGTGCTGCCCACGCCATCATAAACCGTATCAAATTTAATAGACAACGCTTGTCGCCACTCATCCGTTCGGCTTGGATAGACTTGACACACTCCACGAGAAAGGGCCAAAGCTTGTTTTTCTGCATTCGATGCCGTACCATATACTTCCATACCATCTGCCACAAGAATTTGAGACAAGATCTGCCCGACACCACCGCTAATTCCTGTAACAAATACTTTGTCCCCTATTTGATTTTTCCCTAAATCATGCGCTAAGAAATCTGCAGTCAAACCTTGAAGACCAATACTGGCGGCTAACTTTAAATCAATATTATCAGGCAAATAAATCAGCTTTTCTTTAGGCACAGCAACATATTCAGCATTAGCAAAGGGAACATCGACAAAAAGAACTTTTCTTCCTTTCTGCTTCCCTTCGACAATTTCACCAGAACCTTCGTATCCATTAATATAAGGATGGTGTTCCTCGATATGATAGCCTCCTCGGCGGCGATAAATATCTGCAAAATTGAGGCCAATATATGCCGTTTTGACTAAAACTTCATCTTCTAGCACTTGTGGCAAGGGAACTTTGCCATATTTAAGGACATCACTATCCCCAAATTCTTCAAAATACAAAGCTTTCATCATTTAATTTTACCTGGGTCTAAGTCATAGAAACCATGTGATAAAGTACGCCCTGCTGGATGAAGTTTACGCACTTCTTCTTCAAGCTGAAAGGCCTTATCTGCAGTGAAATTTCCTGCTACAATGGCATTTTTCGCTTCTACAAACAACTTCGTAATGGCAACAAAATCCGCACCGCGTGTAAAGATACCGTCCAGTTTCCAATGGTCAAAGCCCATTTTTACCAGTTCCGAGAGCTCGCTCATCATATTAAGATCATCGTTAGCAAAAATGTGTGTACCATGATTGTCTTCAAAGATACTATAGTGGGTATCTTCCTTTTTGGGTTCCGAAACAAAAAGATTACGTTCACGATCTTTTCCTGTCTCTTCTGTCTTAATAAAATTGTAGTAATTTTGCACTAAAGGACGTTTACTTTGATGAATAACAGTTGCTCCATAAACCAATACCTCGCCGGGTACATCTAAGTTTCCCGTCATGGCTTCAAGTTCCGGTTTGGGAAGCTCCCGTGCTAACACAGCTTCGACAGCACCTTGGCCCGCCCAGAAGTTGATTTGGCGGCTTGAAGTCACCATGGTAGAAGCATCATAAGTAAAAGGCAAGTCATATTTGTCTCTTTGAAGCACGAAGATAACTCCTGCATCTCCTACGGCTATGCGATCTACTTGAATATCTTGCAAGAAGTCTAAGTAGGGTTTTATTTTAGCCATCATATCAACGTGCATCAATGCATTTACAGCAACAGTCACTGTTTTTCCTGCTTCATGTGCAAGAGCTGTAATCTCACGAATTTCATCGTAACTAAGCGCTGTGGGTAAGCGTAACCCAAACTCGGCTTCACCAATATAAAGGTTGTCAGTTCCAGCAGCAAGTAGAGCCTTGGCTTGCTCCACACTTTCTGCGGTAGTAGTAATTTTAATCATAGACTAAATTATATCACTATTTATCGCTCTTGACACGTCAGATTTTCATTTTATTTTATTTTCCGATTAACAAAAAAGTAATATAAGACATGAAATTGTATTGCAAACATTTACATAATTTGTTATGATGTGGTATAGAGCTTAATTATCAGGAAAACTTAGGAAAAAAACTATGGAATTAAAAAATTTAAACGATTTCTATGAGAAGCAAGAATACTATTCATATGATGAGCTACATGAACAAGAAAGCCATCTTACCAAACGTGTGCACGAGCTGACTTTCTTTCTTAATGTCGCAAGCTTTTCAGTCATCATGGCAATGATGGTCTATATTTTTATTACAATGACAAGCAGTTTAGTTGCTGTTCCAGCTGCTCTTGTTGTTGGTTTTATCGTTTTCCTTGTTTGTAAAAAAGGAATCAAAAAGATTGTACACCTCCTCATGAAATAATAAATTTTATGTTCTAACAGAAAAAACCTCAAGAAGAGGTTTTTTATTTTTGCCCGATTAAAACTTGCACATGAATAGTTGCCTGGGTGGGGGGATTTTTTCTTGCTGCTTCTTTTATCTTAGAGGATACCGCCCATTCTAAAGGACTCATTTCCAGAAAATCTAAACGAAGGGCCTCAGGAATCTCAAAACTATAATGAAGTTCTTTTTCCACGGCATTAGGATATTCCTGCTCAAAGCGTTGAATAACCTCTGTATTGTCATAGTTAACTGGAAAGCCATATACTTTACGCAACTCTTGAAGATAATATCGATCTGGTACAATCTTGATGATATTCCCCCCTGACTGTAACACTCGATTAAACTCTTTATAGTTTGAAGGTGTAAAAATATTTAAGACACTCGAAATAGAAGCATCAGCAAAAGGTAGTCTTGTCAAATCTGCCAAACTTAGAAAAGCTGAAAAAGGCAAATCAGTCGCCATTTCAATACCATCTTTTGCAATATCAAAGCCAAATTTGTTCCCTTGGTAAGACAACAACTCCAAAAACTTGCCTTCACCTGTACCCACATCCAACAAATTGCCAGATAAAAGGGCTTTTTCAATTTCCTTAAGTACAGGTGTGTACATGCCAGCAGCGATTAAGCGACGTCTGGGTTCAAACATCTTCTTTGTATAATGTTCCGTATCTGCTTTTGTTTGTAAAAAGTTAACATACCCTTTTTTATTTAAATTGAAGGTATGCTTATTCTCACAACGCAGTGCATAAGGCTCCAAAGCAAAGGAAGTGTGGCATAAAGGACAGCTGAGACTTTCGAGATTTTTTTCTAAATAAACATAGGCTTTTTCAATTTTTTTTAACATAAACCTATTATAGCATTTCATCAGATGCTTTAACTTTTCTGGATCCAAGTAATCCTATAAAGCGTAGGAATCACAAATATCCAAGAAAATATTTTTTCTATTTATGCAGTATTTTATATCAAATCGCATGCCTCGTTTGCTATACACTAGCTTTTTATTCATTAAAAACAGCAAAGCTACTTTTTTTGTTATAATAAAGAAAAAGTCAGAAAAGGAAATAAAGAAGCCAATGATTATTCGTGAACTTTGTGTTGAAAATTTTACTGAAATTCCTCAAGCAATTGCTGCAGGAGTCGAGCGTATTGAACTTTGTGATAACCTTGCTGTGGGTGGAACAACACCAAGCTATGGTGTCATTCAGCAAGCCGCTGAATTTATCGGAGACCAAAAGACAACTTTAGCTGTTATCATCCGCCCACGTGGAGGCAATTTTGTCTATAATTCTTATGAATTAAAAATCATGGAAAATGATATTCTCAAAGCTATCGAAGCTGGTGCACAAAATCTCGTTTTAGGCGCTCTAACAGAAGACAATCAAATTGACGTTGAAGCCCTTGAAACACTTATGGTGGCTTCTCAAGGTCTTCCTGTGACCTTCCACATGGCCTTTGATGAGATTGAGGACCAGCATGCTGCCATCGATACATTGGTCGAAGCTGGCGTCGAAAAAATTCTTATGCATGGAGACAGTCTCGACAAGCCACTCAATACCGAAAAAATTGCAGATCTTGTTAAATATGCGAAAGGAAGAATTGCTATTATTATTGGTGGTGGTGTAACTGTTGATAACTATGAAGAATACGCAAACTTAACAGGTACAAACTTTGTCCATGGAACAAAAATTATTGCAAAATAAAAAAAAACAGCTTAAGCTGTTTTTTTATTTGCCCTTCAAACGCATTTTTATATAAAATTTCACTAACAAGAAATTCACCAGTAAAAGTACAATCAGATAAAGGCGTGGTTGCAGAAAGACTAAACCGAAAATGACTTCTACGACTGTCGCGAAAAGCATTATACGTGAGAGGACATTTTTAATTGCTGCAAATTTTGATGATTGACGGAGTGGATAAATTCGCGTCAACACTTGGTAATCAAAAGAATCTTGGAGGGCAAAAAGTTGAAAAAGCAACAAATAATTAAAGACCGATGCCAAAATAACCGCAAGAATCGGGTTACCAATAAAAATTAAAGAAAGTACACTAAGAGCAATCAGACGCAACGTCAGCGAGAGATAGTCTCCGGAGCGCAAAAAAGCACGACTAAAGAGATACTCATAGGTTCGCAGCGTTTTCGGTAAGAGAAAATCTAAATATTTGCGACGACGGCTTTGTGTTTTCAGTCCTTTAACATTGGTAAAAAGGGCAAAAAAGCGTAATGTATTCGTTTTGCGGTTTTCTTCGTAAGCGATAAGTCTCTCCCAAGAAATAATTCCATTGGGCATGAGTTGACGTAAGCGAAGGCCTAAACCAGCTGCTTTTAACAAAACTAAAAGAATAAACCATAGCAAAAGATAGAAGAAAGACCATTTTAAAAGAGGCGCCACAATTCCGACTAAAACAAGACTAATAAGCGCAGGGAAAAGAAGCGAACGCAAGCAAGACAGAAGTAAATGTTTGCGCACTGCTTTCTCTTGCGGTAAGAGAAACACCTTATCCGCAGGTTCCACGAAGCTGGCCAATCTTCCAAAAATCTGGCTTAGAATGGTGATTAAAAGAACTAAACCAACTTTTCCAGCAGTATTTAAACTGTGAGCTTGTAAAAATTGAGCATACTGTACGGCTAAAGCGCCCAATAAAATCATCAAAAAGAGAACAAAATGATCATTAAACACATAACGCAAATATTTGAGATTTTGCCGATAGTATACTTTGCGGCGTTCTTCAAATAAGCTATTCATGAGCATTTACACCTTTCGTCAATTCTAAATAAATTTCATCAAGGCTGGCATCTTCCTTGCCAAATTTGGCACGCAAATCTTCCATCGTTCCCGCAATCAATACCTTACCTTCATGAAGGATGACAAATTTGTCACAGAATTTCTCTGCTGTTGAGAGAATATGTGTACTCATCAAAATCGAAGCACCAGCATTACGCATGGAAAGCATAAGTGTGATTAAATCTTGAATCGCTAAAGGATCTAATCCTAGAAAGGGTTCATCAATAATGTAAAGACTTGGATCCGTCAAAAAGGCGCAAATAATCATTACTTTTTGCTTCATTCCTTTAGAAAAATTGACCGGGAACCAGTCTAACTTATCTTCCAAACGGAAGGTTTTTAGGAGTTCTTCTGCCCGAGGCATTGCTTCTTCTCCAGGAACTCCATAAGCTAAAGCTGTAAGCTCAATGTGCTCACGCAAAGTTAGTTCCTCATAAAGACTTGGTGTTTCTGGAATAAAGCCAATCTTTTTACGATAACCTTCAAGATCTTCTTGGAGCGTAATTCCATCCAATTCGATCTGACCTGAGTAAGGCGTGAGCAGTCCCATAATTTCCTGAATAGTTGTTGATTTACCCGCACCATTAAGACCAATAAGTCCAACCAGTTCTCCATCCGCTATCTCAAAGCTTACATCTTCAAGAACCGGATTACCAAAGTAGCCTCCAGTCACGTTATTTATTTTTAGAGCCACATTAATATCTCCATTTCTAATCAAATTTAGTATAAGTTAATTTTATCATATCCCAACTTCTTTTGCTTTCCTCTAATGTTATCTCTTTTTCTTAATTTTTCTACTAAAAAAATGAGGGACTATGTAGAAAAGTCCCTTATCATTCATGCACTTGATTTGTTGCTGATTTTCTCAAAATCTTTTTGGAAAACTTCCCGTAGTTCTAAAGCTCCGATTTCGGATAATATTTTTAAAGCACGTGCAGTCAGTTGTTTACCCGTAATTTGGTTTTCAAACGCGTATATCCAACATCCCTTTACAAAAAGGGAGGATATTCGAACATAGGTGTCAAAGACTATCGTTAATCCTTCAAACGCTTTGAGAAATCGTTCTGAATCATCTCTGTAGCCGTGACGTATCATTACAAGTGTCGCTCGGAGAACAACACGAATAAGCAGATTTCTAAATTCTGTTATTTCTTTCAAGTAATGTTCGTTTTGGGAAAGCATTTGCCCTACAAGATCTTGCAATAACCTGGGATCAATCTCCTCTAAGGTATTTACTAAAATATAAAGTTCATAACTATGCCAAATATGATAGCTTTTTAATCTCGTTTCAATATAAGAAACTTCCACTGGAGATAAATGGCTATAACAAGCTTTAGCAGAAAGTGCAATAACTTTATTTTCTTCTAAATCATATTCAATATTGTCTAAATAGACTTGCTCTAATAAAGAGAAATTCTTGTTAAAATAAGCTTGCTCTATTTTCTTAAACTGATTTAACCAATAATCTTCTTCATCATTATTGAGCATCAGCATATAAGATCTGAACGTTGTATGCATTTCCTGCAAGGCAAGGTCTAGTTTATCAAATGAAATCAGTGTTTTTCCATTTTCAAAGGAAGATATAGTTGACTTTGATAAACCAATGCGCTCAAAATCACGCAAAGAAAGTTTATGTTGGACACGTAATTTTTTAAAGATTTCCCCGTATTTTTTGTAAATCATAAAACTCATTCCCCTAAAGTTAAATAACTAAAAGTTTTATTCATACATCTCCCTTAAAGGTTCAGCAACTCGTCTACTTGTTTTATCAAAAAGTCGGGATGCTGGTCTGCTAATTCAGCAGCATCATGTGCACCCCAAGTTACAGCACATGTCTGTACTCCTGCGGCTTTCCCCATCTGTATATCGAAAATGGCATCACCAATCATTACGGTCTGATGCGTGCTCAAGCCGTATTGTTTTACTATGTAGAGTACACCATCTGGTGCAGGTTTATAATTTTCTACTTGATCTGAACCAATCACACCTTCAAAATAAGAAGCAATCTCAAGAAATTCTAAATTTCTTTTTAAAGCTGTAGAGTGTTTACTTGAGACCACATAAAGCTTTTTACCGGAATGGCGCAGGTTTTGAAGCACTTCTTTTATTTGAGGGAAAAGTGTAAGATTTTCTTGCTCATATGCCTTATAGTATTTTCGAAAGGCACTTAACAACTCTTCAAATTCTTCTTCCTTAAATGTATGCCCCACAGCCATTTTCTTAAAAGACTTTTCAATCGGAATACCTGTGTAATAGTTAATTGTCTCGTTTGAGGGAATACTTAAGTTAAACTGCTGAAAAGCAGCTTGTGTTGCCAATATACCCGTACTCCCCGAATTTGCTAATGTTCCATCGAAGTCAAAAATATACGCATCCATATTAAATTTCTCCTTATTTATAATTTATTAAAAATTATTATAACATAGATTTGATTTTTTTAATGTTTTTAATCTATTTATCTTTTTATGGTTGGAAATGGTAGGATGCCTTACTTATATTTGTTTATTTTTCGCACAAAGACTATTACTCCTCCTATTAAAAATAAGAGAATAACACCAATGATGGTCAAAAATTTTCCATTATCTTCTCCTGTCGCCGGAAGATTAGCTTGATACGTTTGATTTTTCGCGTACAAGTATTTTACTTCTTGTTTGGTAGAGGTAAATACACCTTTTGGATTTCCCTGCACGCCTTTTATACTATAACCTGGGAGCTCTTTTGGTGTCGAAACATATTCTTCACCAATGTTGCCTGTAAGAACTGTATCTTCTGCTATTTTTTTACCATCATCGCCTGTGTATTTTACAGTTACTGTTTCACCTTTTACTGGTAATTTAGTATAAACATAAGTGATGGTTTGCGCCTGATCTGTAAAGATTCCTGTGGGATTCCCTTGTACTTCTTTAAAGGTATAACCCTCGATTTCTTTTTGCTCGGAAGTGTAAGGTTGACCAATGTTTCCCTTGAGTGTAATATTATCTATGAGCTTATTTCCCAATTCGTCAACATATTTGATAAGTACATCACCAGCAAGATCACCTGTTCCTCCTCCACCTTGTCCATGATAAGTTGCAGTGGAAACTGCACTATCAATTAGAGTTGTCCCATCATAGGAAAAAGCTTGATTAGGGTATTTATTATTCACAGGATTAGATTTTAATTTTGTCTGATAATGTATGACGACTGAATTGGGTTCGGTGAGAGATGCTTCTGTGTCACCATGGAGATGTCCAAGATTTAAGGAGGTGGATTGACTCCCATCTGCATTAGGATTAAAAACCAAATCCGTTGACTCTGTTTTAATAACAGTATTTTTATAGTTTCTATAATGTATACTGGTCGAACCCGGTATATAGTCCTGCGTGTTGCTCATCGTATCAGCAAAATTCGCATCGGAAACTTCATAACCACCATTGTTTATGGTTATAGTCCAAGTCACTATATCATTTGCTTCATAGTGCAACGTTTTAGCAATTGCACTGTTCCCTGACCCTTCACCTGAGCTACTTTTTGAAAAATTAACGTGAATACTATTATTTAAATTATTTTTTGTCGGAAAGGCTAAATCATTCCCCGCATCATAATTTAAGTATTTTTATTAAAGCCAGACCAAAAGTTAAAAAATAATGTACGATTAGATAAATTGTTGATAACAGGTGCAAAAACAATATTAAGCATATTATTTTGGATAGTCACTGAACCTAACAATGTACCATCTTCTTTAGTCAGCAAAATTGGAGCAGTTCCTGTATACTTTAATTCCTGAGGTAATGGCATTGTGTACGTTTGCGCCGTATCAATGACTGTACCGTTTGGAATACTAAGCGTATAGGTAGCGTTGACCAAAGAAGCATCACTTATTTTATTTGAGTTTATTGGACCATTGTTATTACTTAGAACAACTTGATCTACAAATTGTATTGCACTTGGAGACGTTGTTTCAGCACTCACCAATGGGATAAGATTCAAAATGCTCCCCAACATGAGGATGAAAAGCAATAATTGGTTTGAAATTTTTTTCATGACTTTACCTCCTATTTTGTTTTTCTTACCATGATAATACCAATTTTAAACATTAAAAACTATTTATTTGTCTTAACGCTTTCTAAAAAATTTTCTTAACAAGTTACACTAAGCAAAAGCAGAAGAATTTGTTATAATTTACTTATAACAAAGTAGTGCTCAACTTTTGAGACTCTACAAATGGACAGGGAGATTTCTTATGGATAATTGTATTTTTTGTAAAATAATTACGGGTGAAATTCCAAGTACGAAAATCTACGAAGACGATAACTTGGTAGCCTTTCTTGATATCACACAGACCACAAAAGGGCATACTTTAGTTGTACCTAAAACACATACACGAAATTTATTGGCAATGGAACCCGAGCAAGCCTCTCAGCTTTTCTCTAGAATTCCAGAAATTGCTAATAAACTTGTGGATTCTCTAGATGCCAAAGGGATGAATATCCTACAAAACAACGAGGAAATAGCTGGACAAACTGTCTTTCACACTCATGTACACCTCATTCCACGTTATGCTGAAGATGATGGTTTCTCTGCTGCTTTCACAGCACATACTTATGATCTTAATGCAATTGCGGAGGAAATCTTATGAAAGAATTCATCAATGACGTCTCAGAAATCTTTTCACGGTTAAGTAAAGAAATAGATGAGGTCAAAGCGAACTTAGAAAATGTAAAAATTGAAGCAAAAAAGGCTGAGCTTACCGGACAAGAAATTCAAAGAAAAGTGAACGAATTTCAAACCCTTGCTCAACCTAAAGTTGATAAAATCAATGAAATTTTAGAAAAACTTTCAGAAAAAAGTAGTGAAGGATGATTCACTACTTTTTATTTGGATTAATATAAAATTGACTGCCCCAAAAGATTCCTAAAATTTGGGAGATAATAAATGATCCAGCGATAATTAAAATTTCAGTCACATCGCTATCATATTGGATATATGTGAAAAAATAACGAGAATTATAAAAGGTAAAAAGGAAAAATACCAAGAAAATATCAATAATGAGTAAATAGGGCCAAGCACAAGTTCCATCAAGTTTCACCAAGTAAAAAGTCGTAAAAAGTAACAACAATGAAATTATTTGTAAACTTATTAAGGGAAATTCAAATACTGTTCCGATATATATAGTTATCCAAACAGCTGCTATAAAGCCTATTAATAGAGTCATTCGTTTCATATTACTATTGTAACATGAAAAAGCATGTTTCTCTAATTCAAATTACAAAAATTACATATTAGTTTCTAAGATATGCAAAAAAAACTCCCTGAGGAGCTTTTTTAATTTTCAACTTAGAAGCTTGTTGTATCAACTTTAACACCAGCACCCATAGTTGTAGTAACTGAAAGGTTTGTGATGTAAGTACCTTTAGCTGTAGCTGGTTTAGCAGCAACAACTACGGCATTGATAGCTTTGAAGTTTTCGATAAGTTTTTCGTTGTCGAATGAAACTTTACCGATTGGTACGTGGATGTTACCCGCTTTATCAGCACGGTAGTTAACTTTACCAGCTTTTGATTCTTCAATAGCTTTAGTTACGTCCATTGTTACAGTACCAGTTTTAGGGTTTGGCATGAGGTTACGTGGGCCAAGGACACGTCCAAGACGACCTACAACAGCCATCATGTCAGGTGTTGCGATTACAACGTCGAAGTCCAACCAACCACCGTTGATTTTAGTTACGAGTTCATCAGCACCAACGAAGTCTGCACCAGCTGCTTCTGCTTCTTTAGCTTTTTCGCCACGAGCGAAAACAAGAACACGAGCAGTTTTACCAGTACCGTTTGGCAATACCATTGCACCACGGATTTGTTGGTCAGATTTTTTAGTATCGATGTTAAGATTGTATGCAACTTCTACAGATGCATCAAATTTTGCGATTGAAGCTTCTTTAGCGAGTGCTACTGCTTCTTCAACGCTGTAAAGTTTAGTTGCGTCTACTTTTTCGATAGCAGCGCGCATTGATTTGCTTTTTTTAGCCATTTCTATATTTCTCCTTGTGGTAATATCGGTTGTCTGTTATTATAACAGCCTTCCACTTGTGTGGAAAATGAGCGATGATTAATTAAAAATTAACCTTCTACTACAAATCCCATAGATTTCGCAGTACCTTCGATCATTGACATTGCTGCTTCAAGTGAACCAGCGTTAAGGTCAGCCATCTTAGTGTTTGCAATTTCTTCAACTTGTGCTTTTGTTACAGTTGCAACTTTAACTTTGTTAGGTTCACCTGAACCTTTTTCAACTTTAGCTGCTTTTTTCAAAAGAACTGCTGCTGGAGGAGTTTTTGTAATGAATGTAAATGATTTATCTTCATATACTGAGATTACAACTGGGATGAGCATACCAGCTTGGTCAGCTGTACGCGCGTTGAATTCTTTAGTGAATCCCATGATGTTGATACCTGCTTGACCCAAAGCTGGACCAACTGGTGGAGCTGGTGTTGCTTTACCGGCAGGAATTTGCAATTTAACGAGTTTTTCTACTTGTTTAGCCACGATAAATTTCTCCTTATAATATTGTTTTCGTGATGTGGTATGATGATAGACCATTCTATCTTCCACGCCTATATGCTAAAAACATACTTAAACAGTCTACCAAATATAGTTGTTTTTGTCAAGTCTCTATATTTCAACGAATTCATCACATGCTGCAACAACAGCTGGATCATGCGTGACAATGATGACTGTTTTTCCCTTTTCTACTTCTTGGCGTAACAATCCCAGTATCAAGGATCTATTTTGTTCATCTAAAGAGCCGGTCGGCTCATCAGCCAAGATAATCTTACTGCGTTTCAACAAAGCACGCGCCAGAGCTACACGCTGTTTTTCCCCACCAGACAAAGCGTATACTTTTTCGCTTAGCTTATGAGCAATACCTACTTGATTTAAAATCTCTCTCATCCTACGTCGCTTTTCTTTGCCTTTTATTTTCTCATACACTAGAGAGATATTGAGATTTCGCTCAATGCTCTCATCTTCAATCAAGGCAAAGTTTTGAAAAAGAAATGCTATCAGGTTGCGCCGCATAAGTAACGCTTCTTTGCTGTTTATCTTAGGTGCTTTTTTCCCTGATATATATAACCTCCCAGAATCTGCGCCTTCAATCAATCCGATAAGATTAAGAAGCGTGGACTTTCCGGCGCCACTTCTTCCGAGTATCGCTGTCATTTTCTGAGCTGGAATACTGAGGGAAAAATTTTCAAAAATCTGATGTTTCCCAAACTTTTTACTCACTTCTTGCAGTTCTATCATGCTGTATTATGCTCCTTTCAAGGTGTTGACTAACTCTTTCTTTTCGAGGCGAGTGAGGAGGTGGAAGACTAAAAATATCTCAATCAAAGCATAAAGTATATAAGCCTCAATGACTGTGAAATCATAGCCTAAAATCATCGATTGAGTAAAAAACACTATGTTTTGAATGATAATGATTATAAATAGAAAGCGATAGCTTCTTAGACGGAAAAATCCTTGTATCCGAAAAAGGACAAGCTTTTCTTTATTGACTCTGAAATAAATCATTGTTGTGGATAGTATCATGATGATAAAGAGAATGAATGCCAGAAGGTTCATCAATACCCATGACCAGCGCTCTCCAATATACATCTTCATATCATTCTCTGCAATTTTTGAGCTAGAAACAAATGAAGTAAAACTAGCTTCTACCTTATCCTTCCTTAAACTAGGGAGTAGATCTAAATAAGTTTTTTCCGCACTTTTCTTAATAGGAAATAAAGCACCAAGAGTGTTCCCATTATAAAACATATTGATGTAGGTGTTTACTCCCGCATTATTTACCGTATGGACCTCTACTATATCTGCTCGTATTTCCTCTTTTCTTCCATTAGAAAAAATTCCGCCTCGTTCCCCTTGAAAAGCTGGTATTTTTTGCTTATCTTTGATGATAATGAAACGACTATTCTTTCCTTTAAACCAAAGACCAGACATATCTAGAAGTTCCAAATATCCTTTTTTTATCTCATGCAACTTATCTTTATAGCGTTCGTTAATTAAAATCACCGCTTCACTTGTTTCAGTCGGGATTTTAATATCATTTCCATTAACATCTTCTATCTTATATTTTTGAAGATAAGCTGAATTAATTTCCATGCCTTGATATTTCTCCAAAAATTTCTGCGGTAAAAATTTCTTTGCAGCGTGTAAACCACCATTATTCTCCATGTATTTAAAAAGGGATTCGTGCTGTGTATGACTCTTCAAACTTTCTAAATAACCCGAACCGCCGCCATGAAAAGTACCATAACCTTTTATAGGCGAGGATTGCAACACTCCTATACTACTGTTGAACAAGAGCATCAATCCCATGCTTGTTGCTACACTTGCTGCAAAAATATATACCTTGACAAGATAGACAGCAACATAAAATCTTTTAAAAAATGGTTTATTATTGACTTGCTGAGCCAGAGAAAACCTCACAATAACTCCAATAATAAGCAATACACCAAACACACTCAAAATTGAAATTAAAAAAATCAATCCTATGTATTCTGTATCAATTGCTCTTATTATCAGTATATTTGCCAAAAAAAGTACCAAAAGCTGTGTTCCAACAAAAGATTTAAGATAGATTCGTTTGAGGATTATGAAGTTGCTCAAGCCATTAAGAGAAAATATAGCTATTTCTTTATTTCTTAAAATTATCCATATAAACATAAAAACAAAGTAAAAGAAAAGAACAACTTTAATAAGGAATACATAGATATCACTGACTCTAATAATTGGACTGCTCGGAATATACCATGACGGCTGATTCTCTAAACTGGCAGAGCTTGTTTGAACTTTTGAGATTTGATTAAACTTTTGGGATAAAGCTTCTAAAACTCTTTTTTTATCGTCAGATTTGAAAAATATACTGGCTCCTTGATATTGCTCATCTGTCAAATCTTCTATAGGGCTATTATTTATCTTTACCTTATAATCGAGGTCTCTAAACTTCTTTTCTTTTCTAGGATGATAGTGTGTTTCAAAATAAGTAATATTTGATAGAGGGGATCCATAATCAACATTACCTTTTCCATCATTTTTATGCCCTAGAAAACGCACACGGATAATAAAAGGAACATCAAATTCTTGCGAAACCTCTTTTATTGCCTTAATAAAATCTTTACGATTTATAAACTCTACCTTCACATCAAGGTCGTTAAGGTCATTATTGGGATTATTTATTTTGGGCTGATAAATCTGGGTATAATTTGGAAGTTGAACAGCTTCCCTCAACCGTGTGGCTTCTTTATCGGTATAACGCATATAAGCAATCATGCAAGTAATCAAAGAAAAAAGGAGTAATAAGGTAAATTTCAACAGCTTATTCATCACGATTTACCATTTATTTCCAACTGCCTGATAGCCCCAGCTATATCCTCCATAACGATAACCTGTAGAAGATATCCAAACTTTATAACCTGCCGGATACCAGCCACTACTTTGATTTCCTCCGCCTTGGACATAAGCAGTGCTTTGATGCTTTACAGCCCAATTATAATACTCTGATGTCAAGGTTTTCTTCCCCAAAGCGGCATCTGGAAAAGTTTTATAATATGCCACCTGTTTGCCGTGTTTCGTAAAATTATTTTGCAAAATACGAACAGCACGTTCCATCTTTTCAACACTATCGCCAAAAACACCATCGGCAGATATTTTCTCAGCAGTCGCAATCTGACTTGCCCCAAAAAGAGCTAGCCCTAAAGTTGATACGGCAATAATTTTTTTGATTTTCATAATAAAGCTTCCTTTCAAATACAACTATTTTTTTCTAGGACAACAGTACTTTTTAGCCTCCTTCCTTTATTTTATATTTATTAGTCTAACACGAGAATCCTCTGATAATTTTCCCTCTACATTTAGTTTTCATGAAAAAGTAGAAATACTTTAAGCTTGAAAAATGCGGCTGCTACATTTAGGCGAAAATCAAAAAAAGACTGAAATAATTCAGTCTTTTTATTCTTTTTTATTTACTCTGCAATCACTTCAACCTTATAGCCATCTGGATCAATAATAAAGTAATAGCGTGTGTCGGAGTTAGGAAGGACTTTAAGTTCGGTAACTTCAAACCCTGCTTGTTTTTGTTTTGTATGCAGTTCTTCCAAATTATCAACCGAAATAGCAATATGTCCATAGCCATTACCCAAATCATACGCTTCATGATTGTAATTATAAGTCAATTCTAATTCGTAGTTATCACCAGGTAAAGTCAAATAAACTAAAGTAAATTCATATTCTAAAAAGTCACGACGACGTTTTTCCTCAAAACCAAAAGCTTCTTGATAAAACTTGATTGAAGCGTCCAAGTCTTTGACGCGGTAACAGGTGTGTGCCATTTTCATTGTGTTTTCCTCCATTTTTAGGCTTCTAGGTACATTGCCCAGATATCGTCAAAAAGTCCCAAGTTAAAGTAAAAAGGGGCATAGGTTTCCAGGTATGTGGACACTTCGTCAAAGTCTTTCGATTGTTTGGGAAACTGTGTATCCGCAAAGGCAAGATTAGCCAAACGTGTAACGTCATCCACCTCAACTGGCGCCCGATGACGCATCAAATAAGTATAAAAAGGCTGTCTCATTTCCAGTTTTCCTCCAAAAACTTATGACGTAAACGGCTAGACAAAGCATAACGCTCAGGATTTGTTTTATAAAATCCTTGATGATAATCCTCTGCCGGCCAGAACTTTTGTGCGGGTTCTATTGTGGTAACAATAGGCTGATCAAAACGTCCAGAATTTTGAAGTGCTTCTTTTGACTTTTCAGCGACTTCTCTCTGTGAGTCAGCAGTATAGAAAATAACTGGACGATAGTTATCGCCACGATCCTCAAATTGCCCAAACATATCGGTTGGATCGGTCTGCTCCCAGTAAAGTTCCACTAAATCTTTGTAAGTGATTTTTTCATTATCAAAGATAATCTCCACTGCCTCAGTATGGCCTGTCTGATGATTGCAAACTTGCTCATAAGTTGGATTATCAACATGACCGCCTGTATAACCACTTGTCACAGCAAGAATCCCTGTTTGTTCCTCAAAGGGCTGTACCATACACCAAAAACAGCCACCGGCAAATATTGCTCTTTCTTTACTCATACTCTTTCCCCGTTCTTCTTAGTTGAAGATATTATAACAAAACTCACTCTATCATGCACTTATTTTTTTCTTTAAATTCCAAACGGCTTTTATTTATGGGAAAAAAAGCTGGATGAATCCAACTTTTTAGTGTTTTTATCAAATGAGCTCTGTACCTTCTGGACTTTGTTTAATTTTTTTATTCTTCATCAAACCGCCAAGCGCTTTTTTAAATTGTCCTTTAGATATACCAAATGTCGCTTTGATATCATCTGGCGCTGACTTATCATTAAAAGGCATTTTTCCACCCATACTCTCAAGATATGCGAGAATCATCTGTGCATCAGCATCCAACATTTCATAAGCACGTGGTCTCGCACTAAGGTTTAAACTACGGTCTTGATCACGGAAGCCAATGACACGTACCTGAAGCTCTTGCCCGATACGGAGTGTGCCAAAAGCTTCGTTAGGATGGATGAAACCAAGCATATTATTATCTGGAAGATAGACGAAAGAGCCCGTTTCTTTGTTACGGTAAACAATCCCGCGTAAGTCTTGGTTTTGCATATTGTCATAGGCCGGTCCTGACATTTCCCAGAAATCTTGGTGCCAAGCTAATTTACCCCAAAGACGATCTTTCGCATCAACGACGATTTTAACAAAGAGCTTATCCCCTTTTTTAGGCCATTGATCTTTATCTTCTGGTAGCGGAAGATCATCAAGCGAAACCACGATATCTTTCCCAGCTAAACCAATATCAACGAAAGCGCCCAAGTCACGACGAACATCGGTCACTGTGCCCCAGCCGAATTTTTCACGTGTTGCTGTTGGTTCTTGCGTTGTCATGCACATTTTGTCAGATTTATCCACATAGGCAAAACCTGTGACGATATCCCCTACCTGGTGTTCGCCTTCTGATTTTGCAAGACGTATGATATTATCATCTTTCTGCAAAAAGTAAAATTGATCATTCTCAGCTGTAATAATCGCTGAAAATGTTGTTGCTAATAAATTATTCATTCTGTTTCCTTAAAAACGGCTCCGCAGAGCCGTTTATTTCTGATTGTTTTTTTTTGCTCTCTCTCGATTATATAGAATAAAATCTTTTACAATCAAATGACGATACAAACTTAAACATCCAAAAGTTCTTTTTCTTTTTCAGCAGCCATTTTATCTGCTTCTTTAACAGCATTATCTGTTATAGTTTGAATGTCTTTTTCAAGTACTTTCAAATCATCTTCTGTGATTTCTTTTGCTTTTTCTTGTTTTTTCGCTGTATCGATAGCATCACGACGGATGTTACGGATTGCAACTTTTGCACCTTCGATGTATTTACCCATCTCTTTAACCAACTCTTTACGACGTTCTTCTGTCAACATTGGGATAACCAAGCGAATAACTGAACCATCATTTGCTGGTGTAATTCCAATATCACTGGCATTCAAGGCATGCTCGATATCTTTCAAGATTGTTTTATCAAATGGTGTAATCATCAAAACACGCGCTTCTGGAATTGTGATTGATGCCATTTGATTTAGTGGTGTTGGTGCGCCATAGTACTCCACAGAGATGCGGTCGAGCAAGCTCGCATTGGCACGACCTGCACGGATGTGACCAAGGTCACGTTGCAAGCTGTTCAATGAGCTATTCATACGTTCTTTTGCATTATCAATAATTTCGTTTGCCATGATTTTTCCTTTTTATTTTATTATAAATTTATTCTACAGTTGTTCCGATTTCTTCACCTTGAACAACACGTTTAATGTTTCCAGATTCATTCATATTGAAGACAACAAGTGGAATGTGGTTGTCCATTGACATTGTTGAAGCCGTTGAGTCCATAACGTGAAGACCTTTTGTGATAACGTCCATGTGTGTAAGGTTGTCAAATTTAACTGCTGTTTCGTCAAGTTTTGGATCTGCATTATAGACACCATCGACACCATTTTTAGCCATTAAAATAACATCCGCATTAATTTCTGCTGCACGAAGTGCTGATGTTGTATCTGTGGAGAAGTATGGCGAACCTGTTCCACCTGCGAAAATAACGACGCGACCTTTTTCAAGGTGTCGTTCAGCGCGACGACGGATATAAGGCTCTGCAACAGCTTTCATTTCGATAGCTGTTTGAACACGAGTAGGTACGCCAAGTGCTTCAAGTGTATCTTGAAGAGCTAAGCCGTTCATGATTGTAGCTAGCATGCCCATATAATCTGCTTGGGCACGTTCCATACCGATCTTTTCACCGGTCACGCCGCGCCAGATATTTCCACCGCCACAAACAATGGCGATTTCTGCACCAAGAGCGTATACTTCTTTGAGCTCTTCAGCAACTTTTTTCACTGTTTCAGGATCAATTCCAAAACCCTTTTCTCCAGCTAAAGCTTCGCCAGAAAGTTTCAAAAGTACGCGTTTATATTTAATATCAGCCATAGTTACCTATCTCTTCTCTATTCTTTTTTATCCCTACTATTTTACCATAAAATTTAGCTGAAAAAAAGACCATATGGTCTTTTAACAAGATTATTTATTTTTTGCAGCTTCAACATCACGCGCAATAACCAATTCTTCGTCTGTTGGTATAACCAAAACTTTAACACGTGATTCTGGAGTAGAAATGATGCCATTCGCCCCGCGGACATTCTTTTCTGGGTCAATTTCCATACCAAACCAGGACAAGCCTGCTACAATATCACGACGAGCATCAGTATCGTTTTCCCCAATACCTGCTGTAAAGATAAGTGCATCTGCTCCATTGAGGACCCCGAAGTACTGTGCGATAAATTTCTTCAAACGGTCAATAAACATTTCATAAGCTAGGATAGCTTTTTCATTGCCAGCGTTACGTGCTTCCTCTAGGTCACGCATATCACTTGAAAACTCTGATACACCAAGTAAGCCAGATTTTTTATTGAGCACATCAATAACATCTTGCGCTGACCGTAGGCTAGGATCACTTTCAAGCATATAAGAAATCACCGAAGGGTCCATTTCTCCTGAACGTGTGCCCATCATAACACCCGCTAGTGGTGTGAAGCCCATTGAAGTATCAACAGACTTTCCGCCTTCAATAGCAGTAATCGAAGCACCATTACCAATGTGAGCGGTGATAAGTTTTAGGTCTTCTAGTGGTTTCCCTAAAACTTTTGCTGCTTCACGTGACACATACATGTGTGAAGTTCCATGCGCTCCATATTTACGAATAGCATAGTCGGTATAGTATTTTGTTGGAATGGGATAACGGAAGGCTTTTTCTGGCAATGTCGTGTGAAAAGCTGTATCAAAGACAGCTACAGCAAGTGCATCTGGAAGTAATCGTTTAAAAGCCTCAATCCCTAGCACATTTGCTGGGTTGTGGAGAGGGGCTAAAGTTGAAAGGTTTTTTATCTCTTCTAAAACTTCAGGAGTAATTACAGTAGACGTATTGAAAAATTCTCCACCCGCAACAACACGGTGACCAATAGCTGTAATCTCACGGAAACTACTAATGAGTTTAAAATGTATCAACTCGTCCATCAAAAGCAAGACTGCTTGACGATGGTCAACAATATCCTGCTCTCTTTTATGCACTTGATCATCAAACTTCGTTGTTGAAATAGAATCTTTCAAACCAATACGTTCAAAAATACCTTTAGCAATAACTTTTTCTTCTGGCATATCATAAAGTTGCCATTTTAGTGATGATGATCCAGCGTTAACAGCGAGTGTTTTTTCCATATTTTAAAAATCCCTTCAATATGTAAGTGTTTTCTTTTTGTCTTACTAGTATAACATAACTTTAAAAAATATCTTAAAAGAAATATTAAAAAAACGGCATTTTACACGCCGTTTTATTTTATTTCGCTTTTGCCGCTTCAACATCGCGTGCAATTACAAGCTCCTCATCAGTTGGAATAACAAAGACTTTAACGCGTGATTCTGGTGTTGACATTTCTCCTTCAAATCCAAAAACATTCTTAGAGAAGTCAACATCAATACCAAACCATGACAAACCTTTTAAGACGCCTTCACGTACTGGAGCTGAGTTTTCCCCTACACCTGCTGTAAATACAATCGCATCGGCACCGTTCAAAACAGCCAAGTATTGACCAATGAATTTTTGAATACGATCAACATACATTTCGAATGCTAAGGCTGCATCTGTATCCCCAGCATCACGAGCAGTAATAATTTCACGCATATCAGAAGACAAACCAGAAACACCAAATAGTCCTGACTCTTTATTCATCATGTTGACAACGTCTTGAGCATCCTTGAGTGAATCGTCGTTAGCAATAAGATAAGGGAAAACAGAAGGATCCATATCGCCTGTACGTGTTCCCATCATAATGCCTGCTAAGGGTGTGAAGCCCATTGAAGTGTCGATGGACTTGCCACCTTTTACAGCAGTGATTGAGCCCCCATTACCGATATGAGCAGTAATGATTTTTGTATCCTTAATATCTTTGCCTAACATTTTTGCAGCTTCTTGTGCCACAAACATGTGTGAAGTTCCGTGTGCTCCATATTTACGCACTGCATTTTCAGTGTAATATTTTTTAGGCAATGGGTAACGGAAAGCTTTTTCAGGCATTGTTGTGTGGAAAGCCGTATCAAAAACAGCTACCGCTGTTGCTTCAGGCAACAACTCCAAGAAAGCCTTTATACCAGCAGCATTTGCTGGATTGTGAAGGGGAGCAAGCGGTGAAAGCTCTTCAATTTGTTTCAGTACTTCCTGATCGATCAAAGTAGATTTTTTAAATAACTCTCCACCAGCGACAACACGGTGACCTACTCCTGCAATCTCTGAAAATTCTTCAACAATATGGAAACGTTTCAAGTCTTCAAGTAAAATGTGAACGGCTTGTGTATGATCTACAATATCCAACACACGTTCTTCTTTTTGATCATTAAATTTTACGGTTGTGACTGAATCTTTCAAGCCAATACGTTCGATTAAACCTTTTGCAAGAACTTTTTCTTCTGGCATTTCATACATTTGCCATTTCATTGATGATGAACCAGCATTAACCGCAAGAGTTTTTGTCATTTTATCTATCCTTCTTCTTTCAAATTTCTCTTAAATTATATCACAAAACCAATTTGAAGGCAGTGACTGGCCAAGAGTTTTTGGTCAAATCTTAACATTTTTCACAAACTCAGACATAAATTCTTGCAAAATAGAACGGTCTGCTAAATCAGACAAGGGGTAAACAAAAGTCGGTGTATTTGTCTGGTTTTTACTTAATAAATAAATTGATTTCCCTGCACCTTTAAAGAGTGATGAAGGTAATGTAATAACTGCAGCAACATGCGCATGCTCTTTAATCCAAGCCTTCAAAAACTCAGACTGTGCACTTGTCAAAAGATTATCTGGAGCTAAGAAGAGCGCAAAACCACTCTCTTTCAGATATTTGAAAGATTGCTCAACCATTAAATGGTGCACATAGGTATGTTCTGATTTGTCATGCACTTGAAAATGGCTGGCTGTTTCATCGTCTGGATAATAACCAACTGGGAGATCACTCATCACAACATCCACAGGTTCCAAGGGCTGTGGTTTAACGGCATCGATTTGGAGAAAACTTGCTTCTGTTCCCATGACTTCTGACATTGAAGCGGACAAATCCAACAAGAGGTCATCTACTTCAAAACCAACATAGTCTACTTCTTTTTGCATGTGAACCAAAAGCGTTTCCGCCAAATTCCCCGTTCCTGAGCCAAATTCTAGTAAACGAATCTTTCTTTCTTTGTGTAACTCCTCAATGATAAAATTAAAGATGAAACCAATAGAATCCGGAGTTAAATTATGATTTGCCTGCATTGGTGCGACACGTGACCCCTGAAGCAAAACAAACTGAAACAGCTTTTGCCATTCACTTTTCGTGAGGTTCATTGAACGAACCTTATCATTATTTTCCTTCGTCAGTGACGCAAATTCTAAAGCGCCTAAGTAAGCTGCATTTTGTTCCACAAAAGCATCATAAAAATCAGTCAAGAGCTCTGCTTGAATTGCCATAATATTCTCAAGAACTAATCCAAAGGCTTTTTCGATTTTCTCTATATCCATGTAACCTCCAAAAAATAGTCTGCCCGAGACAAACTATTTCTTATTTTATAATTTTTCAATTTCCACAAGAGCCTTAACAGCGAGGGCTAAGAGTGCAATCACCATTGCAATTTCATATAAAGCAGCACGGTGACTGACCGCTTGACCGATGGCTACAGCCACGATGAGGACAGACACAGATGCAAAAACAAAGATATCTGCACTTCTTCTCACATCCTTCGGCATTAAAAAGATATAGCCCAAGGCAAATAAAACTAAAAGTATCAGATAAAACATGCTTTTCTCCTTATTTTTGGCTTCTTAGTCTTTCCTCAAATTCCTCTGCTGTTTCAAGCGCCATATGCAAACTATTATTTATTCAGCAGTTTTTTTCTTTTTCGTTGCTTTTTCACGCATTGCTTTGTCAAGAATTTGTTTACGCAAGCGGATTGATTCTGGTGTTACTTCCATGTATTCGTCATCACCCAAGAATTCTAATGATTCTTCAAGAGACAAGATTTTAGAAGCGTTAAGGACTGAAGTTGAGTCTTTATTAGATGAACGAACGTTTGTTTGTTGTTTAGCTTTTGTAACGTTAACTGTCAAGTCATTATCACGTGAGTGCTCACCGATAATCATACCTGCATAAACTTCTGTACCCGCTTCAACAAAGAGAACACCACGCTCTTGTACGTATCCCATAGCATATGATGTTACAGAACCTTGGTCCATAGAGATCAAAGCACCACGGCTACGTCCACCGATTGTTCCTTTAACCATTGGCATATATTGGTCAAATGTGTGGTTCATGATACCATATCCACGTGTCATTGACATAAATTCTGTTGTGAAACCAATCAAACCACGTGCTGGAACCAAGAAGACTAGACGTGCTTGACCATTACCTGTGATTTCCATGTCCAACATGTCACCCTTACGTTCTGAAAGGGCTTGGATAATTGATCCTTGGTATTCTTCAGGTGTATCAATACGTACACGTTCAAATGGTTCACATTCTACACCGTCAATTTCTTTAACGATAACTTCTGGACGTGAAACTTGAAGTTCATAGCCTTCACGACGCATTGTTTCGATAAGGATAGACAAGTGCAATTCTCCACGACCTGAAACGATCCATTTGTCTGGTGAATCAGTATTTTCAACACGAAGTGATACGTCTGTTTGAAGTTCTGCTTGCAAACGTTCTTCAACTTTACGTGCAGTTACCCATTTACCTTCGCGGCCTGCGAATGGTGAGTTATTTACAAGGAAAGTCATTTGAAGTGTTGGTTCGTCAATGTGGAGAACTGGCAATGGTTCAATGGCATCTGTAGGTGTAACAGTTTCACCTACGAAGATATCATCCATACCAGAAACAGCAATCAAGTCACCTGCTTTTGCTTCAGTGATTTCTTGACGGTCAAGGCCAAAGAAACCAAAAAGTTTTGTTACACGGAAGTTTTTAGTTGAACCATCAAGTTTAGACAGTGTTACATTGTCCCCAACTTTAATTGTGCCACGGAAAACACGTCCGATACCAATACGACCCACGAAATCATTGTAGTCCAAGAGAGAAACTTGGAATTGCAAAGGTTCATCAGAGTTATCGATAGGAGCCGGGATGTGTTCGATGATTGTATTAAAGATTGGATCCATTGTTGCTTCTTGATCTGCGGGATCATCGCTCAATGAAGATGATCCATTAATAGCTGAAGCATAAACAACTGGGAAGTCCAATTGATCATCGTCGGCACCAAGTTCGATGAAAAGTTCCAACACTTCATCTACAACTTCTTGTGGACGTGCAGATGGTTTATCAATCTTGTTCACGACAACGATTGGTGTCAAGTTTTGATCCAAAGCTTTTTTCAACACGAAACGTGTTTGAGGCATTGTACCTTCATAAGCATCTACGACAAGAACAACACCATCGACCATTTTCATGATACGTTCTACTTCACCACCGAAGTCCGCGTGTCCTGGTGTGTCCAAGATGTTGATGCGTGTGTCGCCATATTCTACAGCTGTATTTTTAGCAAGGATTGTGATCCCGCGTTCTTGTTCAAGGGCGTTAGAGTCCATTGCGCGTTCAGCAAGGTTTGTACGGGCATCAAGCGTTTGTGATTGTTTAAGTAACTCATCAACCAAAGTTGTTTTACCGTGGTCGACGTGGGCAATAATCGCAACGTTTCTGATGTTTTCGCGTAATTTAGTCAATTTATTTCTACCTATTCTTTCGAAAAATTCATACGGAAATCGCGTCTCCGTAGCTTGAACGCTAGCTTTTATGGTGCGCCCAAACAATATATCAGATTTATTATAGCACACTTTTTGTCAAAGGCGAAAATGCACGCGTTTACAAGTTTTCTAAGGGATAAAATTAACAAATTTGACTCACTTCCTACTATGAAAATTAGTTTATATTTTTGAAATAGTCCAAACAAGTTAACCGTTGGTTAAGAAAAATAACGACTAAAAAGTCACTTAAAAACTTATCAACACTTGAAAACCGCTTACAGTTAGGGTAAAATAGAACAATGAAAACACTTTATGATGTACAGGAATTGTTAAAAAAATACGGTTTTATTAATTTCATGACCAATCGCTTAGATGCGATTTATTTTATGCAACAGGAACTTACAAATATGGTTGAACAGGGGATTTTTGAGAAAAGTGATAAAGAATACCTCACTGCCCAACTTATTTTACGTCGTGAAGAAAGAATTGAGAAGGAAAAACTAAATGGCTAACAAAATTATTGGTATTGACCTCGGCGGAACTTCTATCAAGTTCGGTATTTTGACACTTGAAGGTGAAGTTCAAGATAAATGGGCTATCCCGACAAATATTCTCAGTGACGGAAAACATATTGTCCCTGATATCATTGAGTCTATCAATCACCGTTTAAATCTTTACAACTTGGATAAGTCTGACTTTATTGGTATTGGAATGGGCACGCCTGGTACAGTAGATATTGAAGCTGCTACTGTCCGAGGTGCATTTAACCTTAACTGGGCCGATACTCAAGAAGTTGGTGCGCCTATTAGCGAAGGCGTCGGCCTACCATTCATTCTTGACAATGATGCAAATGTTGCAGCTTTAGGCGAGCGTTGGGTCGGAGCTGGTGAAAATCAGCCAGATGTTGTCTTTATCACTTTAGGAACTGGAGTTGGTGGCGGTATTGTTGCTGCTGGAAATCTTATCCACGGTGTTGTTGGCGCTGCCGGTGAAATCGGACATATCGTAGTAGAACCACATGATGGTTTTGCTTGTACTTGTGGAAACCATGGTTGCTTAGAAACAGTCACTTCTGCTACTGGCGTCGTACGTCTTGCAAGAAAATTCGCTGAAGAATACGAAGGAAGCAGCCAAATTAAAGCAAGTATCGACAATGGTGACGAAGTAACTTCAAAAGACATCTTTATTGCAGCAGAAGCAGGTGATGCCTTTGCACTTAGCGTTGTGGATAAATTTGCTTATTACCTTGGTTTTGCTTGTGCTAACCTTGGAAGTACCCTAAATCCTGCTGCTATTGTCATCGGTGGTGGCGTTTCTGCTGCTGGAGAGTTTCTTCGTTCTAAAGTTGAAACTTATTTCCAAAAATATTCGTTTTCAACAGTACGTGATTCTACAAAAATTAAACTTGCTGAGCTTGGCAATGATGCTGGTATCATCGGTGCCGCAAGCCTTGCTTTAAAATTCAAATAATAATCTTAGGAGAACTTAAATGATCTGGATCATTGACTTTATACTTTTAGCCCTCATTGTTGTCTTTTTTCTCTATCCACGTTGGACACTCAAACGTAACGCCAAAGTCGTTGAAGCACCTGAATTTGAACGTTTGATGGCTACTTCGCAACTTATCGATGTACGCGAAGCAGCAGATTTCCGAGTAAAACACATCCTTGGTGCTCGTAATTTACCTGCTTCTCAAATAGAACAAAGTTTGAACGCAATCAACAAAAAGAAACCTGTATTACTTTATGAAAATGGTAAACCAACAGCTTCAGTCAAAGTTGCTAAACAACTCAAAAAAGCTGGCGTACCAGAAGTTTATATTCTTAAAACTGGCTTGAACAACTGGCCTGGAAAAATTAAAAACGGATAAAAAAAAAAAGACCTTACCGCGTGTGTAAGGTCTTTTTTATTATCCAAGTTCTGCTTCGAGCATCCAGATTGTTTTTTCAACATCTCCGAGTGCAACTGTATAAAGGTCAACAGTAACTGCATCATTTTCAGATTCAGCAATATCCATGCCTTCTTGGAAAAGTTTAGCCAAGTATTTGTAAGTATCCAAGACACCGTGCAAACGTTCAGACATTGATTTATCCCAAGTTGCTGGTTGAAGCTCAATTTTTGACTTCTCATCAAACTCTTTAAGCGTTGAAACTGGTGAACCACCAATCGTAATTAAACGTTCAGCAAATTCATCTAAATGCTCGTTAAGTCCATCCATGAACTCATCCATTTTAGGATGCAAAGTCAAGAAACCAGAACCACGCATATACCAGTGTGTTTGATGAACAAGTGCTGCTGCTTGAGATAAATCTGCAACTGTTTGATTCAAAACTTCTTGTGTTTTTTCCTTAGACATAGAAACCTCCAATTTTTTATTTCTATTACAATTATATAAAAAAAGAGGTCAATTATAAAATATTCTGCTTAAGATTGTGAGTTTTTTATCTTTTTATCGTATTAATAAACATGCTTATATTTTACTTCATTATCGGGACCATCTTTGGCTCTTTCCTCGGTCTAGTAAGTGAGCGCTGGGATACAGAAGCCTCAATTATTTTTGGGCGTTCACAATGTAGTTCTTGCCAAAAAGTCCTCAAATGGTGGCAACTCCTTCCTTTAATCTCTCAATTCATCTTTAAAAGTAGGTGCGCCTTTTGTGGAGAAAAATTTTCTTACAGTTATTTTATCTTAGAATTTCTTACCGGAATTCTCTTTGGTGCACTTTGGTTTGATTTAGACTTACTCCACTTTTTAACCCTCTTCATAAGCTTACTTTTGAGCAAATTTGATATTGATACTTACTCTTATCCTTTAAATATTGGTTTAGGCTTTACTGCTTGTTTTTTTATTTTCTTTCCTATCAGTCCCATAAGCTATTTCTGGCTCGGTCTTGCTTGTGTTTCTTTTTTTATCAATATTGGGATTGGTGCTGGCGACTTCCTCTGGCTTTTCTTGGTATCTTTTTCTGTATCTTTAGAAGAAATCCTCCTACTTATCCAACTGGCTTGTATGTTTGGCCTATGTTTTTTACTCATTAAAAAAAGGAAAAAACTCCCCTTTATTCCTTTTCTCAGTTTTGCATATCTAATCGTAATTCTTCTGCCCCAAATCCCGTAAGGGTCACTCCAAGAAGGCGGACTCCTATTGTTTCATCATAATCAATCTCTTCCAGTAAATCCTGAGCCACATGTGCAAGTGTAATTGCTTCATTTATCTTCTCTGAAAGTTTTTTGCGTTTCGTAATTGTCTTAAAATCAGAGTAACGTAACTTGAGTACAACTGTATCACCCAGAAGTTGATGGCGTTTCACATTAGTAGAGACGCGTTCGGAGAGGTTAGCGAGTTCCTGTTTGATATCTTCACTATTATAGAGGAGTTTGCTATAAGTTCTTTCTTTACCTACTGACTTTCTTTGACGACTTGTCACAACTGGAGCATGATGAATACCATTGGCTTTCAAAAAAAGATTCCAACCATAAACCCCAAAGCGTTCAGCCAAGAGTAATGGGTCAGCTGCTTGAATTTCCGCGCCGGTAAAAATTCCCAGCTCATGCAGCTTTGCTCCAGTAGCCTTACCCACACCGTGAAATTTTTCCACTGGCAGTTCTGCTAGAAAATCTTTTGCTGCCTCGGGCAGGATGACAGTCAAACCATGGGGCTTTTCATAATCCGAAGCAATTTTTGCTAAAAATTTATTATAGGAAACCCCCGCTGAGCAAGTCAAACCAAGCTCAATAAAAATATCATGCTGTATAAGTTTCGCCACTTTGATTGCACTTGTTGATCCGATCTTATTTCGCGTAACATCCAGATAAGCTTCATCAATGGATGCCGCTTCTACTTCATCAGTATAACGATTAAAAATTTCCCGCACTTGTTCTGATATGGCACGATACTTTTCATAATTTCCACTGATAAAAACAGCTTGTGGACAGAGTTCATAAGCTTCTTTTGCACTCATAGCCGAGTGGATTCCAAAGGCTCTAGCTTCATAGGAACACGTTGAAACAACGCCACGTCCTCCTGTTTCCAGTGGATTCCGTGCGATAACCACAGGCTTACCTTTTAATTCTGGATTGTCCCGTATTTCTACTGAAGCGAAAAAGGCATCCATATCAATATGGATGATTTTTCGTGACGTATCATTGACCAGTGGAAATGTTAGCATACTTTTATTATATCATAGAGCTGATAAGCGGTATAGGTTTACAGATTGGGGTATATAATTTAATGGTGCTAGTTTTTTGGGGATAATGATTGTTACTTTTAAATCATTTATCTTCTACTTTAACAAATAAAAAAACTTCCTGTTGAGGAAGTCTTTTTGTTTTTACAATGTATTTTTTGTCAACTGACTGAGCAAATCCTCAAAGGCTGCTTCATATTGTTGGATATTGCCTGCGCCCATGAAAACATAAACACCGCGGTTGTGATCCAAAAGTGGCGAAACATTTTCCACTGAAATAACACGAGCAGGCTTACGTACTTTATCCGCAAGGTCTTGTGCTGTAATTTCATGGTGGTCAACTTCACGCGCAGAGCCATAAATTTCAGCAAGATATACAGTATCTGCAGAATCAAGGACTTGAGCAAATTCATCTGCAAAGGCGATTGTTCGTGTAAATGTATGAGGTTGGAAAACGGCTACAATTTCACGATCTGGATATTTTTGACGCGCTGCATCAATCGTTGCTTCGATTTCGGTAGGATGATGTGCGAAATCATCAATAATGATTGTTTCGCCAACTTTTTTCTCTGTAAATCGGCGTTTTACACCAGAGAAAGTCAACAAATGATCAGCAATATCATTCATATCCAAGCCAAGCTGATGTGTTACACCAACTACCGCTAAAGCATTTGCAATATTGTGCTTCCCATAAGCAGGCACGACAAAGTGTCCGATTTTTTCACCGCGGAAATAAGCATCAAAAGATGAGCCGCGTGTTGAGCGGATGATATCTTTTGCTTGATAATCATCTCCATCTTCAAAACCATAATAGTAAATCGGTGCTTCTGCTGTAATTTTACGTAAATAAGGATCTTCTCCAAAAACGAAAATACCTTTTTTAATATTTTGAGCATAGTCTTGGAATGCAGAGGCTACATCATCGATATTTTGGAAATAATCAGGATGGTCAAAGTCAACATTTGTAATAATTGTATATTCTGGATGATAAGGCATGAAGTGACGTTCATATTCATCAGATTCAAAAACAAAATACTCACTGTCCGCATTTCCACGTCCTGTACCATCACCAATCAAGTATGACGTATCCACAGCGTTTTTCATGACATGAGCTAAAATTCCTGTCGTTGAAGTTTTACCATGCGCCCCCGCAACCCCAACACTGATAAAATCTTCCATGAAATGACCTAAAAACTCGTGGTAACGTTTAAAAGTGAAGCCATTTTTTTCAGCAAAAGCAATTTCTACATTATTGTCCGTACGGAAAGCATTCCCTGCAATCAACTCAACTTCTGGTGTAATATTTTTCTCGTCAAAAGGAAGAATAGGAATACCCGCTTCCTCAAGTCCACGTTGTGTAAAATAGTAGTCAGTTGTATCCGAGCCTTGTACTTTTTTACCCATTTGGTGGAGCATAAGAGCGAGTGCACTCATACCTGAGCCTTTAATTCCTATAAAATGATATACTTTTTCCATGATAAATAAGAAATTTCAGTCGGAACTGAAATCTTTTCTCCTTCTTTTATTTAAAGTCCGCGGTCAAATAAGTTCTTCCGTTTATTATCGAAATACTCATTTTTTGCAGTTTTAGCCTTATCTTCTCCTTTTTGAGGAGAGCCAGAAATAATAGCTTCATCGAGGTTTAATCCTCGTTTTTTCATATCCCGAATCGGATTATTAGTGGCTGGACGTCTTGGAGACATCGGCTTTTGTTCGATTGTCTTCTTTTCACTCGATGCCGGTTTCGCTGCATTAAGTACTGCTGATGAACGGCGCAAAGAAAAATCATCTTTATCACGCTCTAGCGGATGAACATAGCCTTTTGGACGTTTAGGAGGTACCGCTGCTTCTCTTTTGGCCTTTTCTTTTGATTCATCAACACTCGTTTTTTTAGGCATTTTATCAAAAGAACTATACCCACTATGATTGCTATTTAATGGACGATGTTGAGTGCTATAGCTGACCTTTGTTTTTATTGGCTTATAGACATCTGAACGTTTTTTATCAGACATTTGAACACCACCAAAAGAAGCCTCGTCTTGTTGACTAGGATTCTTAGTAATCAGTTGTGAATTTGTCATGATGACGCGTGTGTCTTTTTCAAGCATTTCATCATCATCTATGATTGGAAATACGACTCTTCTTCCTTCGTTCATTGCTTGCCCTACTTAATTTTTTGTTTGTCTTGAAACTTTTCCTCTACGTTCCTTAAAAAGTTTGTTTAATCTTATTTTTTTCTTAGGTAAGTGTTTCAATTATTATTATATCGCATTTTCAGTGATTTTTAAAGTTATAGTCCCAAAATTTCTCTGATTTCTGCTTCGCTGAGCGTCTTATCAATCACATCACCGTCTAAAACATTTGCAATCAAATCTTTTTTACGTTCCTGAATCTCCATGATTTTTTCTTCAATCGTTCCTTGTGTAATCAAGCGAATGACTTCAACAGTACTCTTTTGCCCCATACGATGAGCTCTTGCAATGGCTTGTTCCTCAACCGCTGGATTCCACCAGAGATCGACCAGGATAACAACATCAGCACTTGTAAGGTTCAGACCTACACCACCTGCTTTCAGTGAGATGAGGAAAGCATCACGACTTCCAGCATTAAAGGCTTGTACCATTTCTAACCGTTCTTTGACTGGAGTTGAACCCGTTAGCTTATAAGCTGTGAGATCCAATTTTTCCATGGCTTCTTCAATATAAGGGAAGGTTTTGGTAAACTGTGAGAAAATCAAAGGGCGATGACCAGAAGCCTTGACTTGCTCTAAAAGCTCCATCAAACTGTCTAACTTCCCAGAACCACCTTCATAATTGTCCATGAAAAGTGCCGGTGTATTACATATTTGACGGAGTCGTGTGATTCCTGCCAAAATTTCAATACGTGATTTCTTAAGACTCGCACTGTCCATTTGACGGACAGATTGTTGCATCAATTCCAATTGTGCTAAGTATAAGAGCTTTTGCTCTTCAACCATGTTATTGCGTAAGGTCATTTCCATCTTATCAGGCAACTCTGTCAGAACTTCTTCTTTTTTACGACGCATAATAAATGGATGGATAATACGGGCAATAACTTCTGGCGACATCTTATTAAATGTTTCCCGTTTTGGTAAAAAGCCAGGCATTACCACTTGGAAAATAGCCCAAATTTCTTCTAAGCGATTTTCCAACGGCGTTCCTGATAAAGCAAAAGTATGCTCAACATTCAGTTGACTAAGTGCTCTATTTGTTTTACTGCTGTAGTTTTTCACAGCTTGTGCTTCATCCAAGAGAAGATAGTTAAGCTTCTTGTCTTGATAATCATCGAAATCCTTAAGGAAACTTCCGTAACTTGTAATATAAACTTGATGTTTCCCGTGAATCAAAGCATCACGATCGGCCTTCATCCCATCAACAACCACATAATCTACCGTGTCCGTAAATTGCTCAAACTCACTGGCCCAGTTGTAAATAAGGCTGGCAGGAGCAGTGACTAAGGCTGTTTCATCTTCTTTTAGATTTGATAGTAAATAGGTGATTGCTTGTACTGTTTTACCCAGCCCCATGTCGTCTGCCAACACACCTCCTAAGTGATAGTGCGTTAACATAGACATCCAACGAACTCCTGTTTCCTGGTAACTTCGCAGTTCTGCTTTGACATGCTCAGGTTTTTCGTAAGGGAAGGTTTCTGGGTGCGTTAAGTGTTCATAGAAGGCTTTAAATTCATTCGAAAAATTGCTACTTGAAATATTTTCAAATATTTTAGAAACTTGGAAGCTACGTGTCACATTGACTTCTAAGCTCGTTCCACTAATAGTAAAATTATCATCCAGTTCTCGTAAAGCCGATTTCAACTCACTGAACTTCTGGTCAAAGATAAATAATTTTCCGTTTTCACTGACATAATATTCCGCATTATTTTGCAGTTGTGCAATAACATTTGCAAATTCATTTTCGCCGATGCTTGGCATTTCAAAGGCGATATCCAACAAGCCTCCTCGACGATCAATCATGATTTCCGGCACTTCATCGACTTTCATATCCATTAGTCCAGGAGACAGTTTTACTTGACCTAATTTCTGGAATTGGGGCAAAATTTTAATAAAGAAAGTTTCTGCAAATTGTGCCGAAAGCGTAACAGAACTTGTAAAAGAACGTGTGAAACCAAAACGAGCCATGAGCGTAAATATCTTATTTTCTAGGCGTAAGTCTCTTGAAAACTCGAGTGTTTCTAATTCATGGAAGTGTTCCACTTTAAAATTTCCATAATCAAATTGAACCGAAAGTTCTATATTTTGTCCATCAGGATTAGCAAAGTTAAAAATCGGTGTAAAGGGGCGAATAACAAAATTTTCAGGAGCTGAGATTTGACCTAAACTAGAAAGTTGTTGCAGTGCTTGCGCTACTTTGTCCTTATCCATATATGAAAATTGATTATGTTTTGCACCCTCAAGTTCTTTTTGAACCAGCTGTAACAACCGTTTTTGTTCATGGTCAACCTTATAAAAAACATGATTATAATATAAAAGCGAACCACTGTAAAAGGAACTGAAAGCATTATCTTCGATTTTTAGCTCAATAAAGTCTCTTTGGCTTGTCACACTAAATTTAAAAATTTCTGAATCTTCGTCAAGAGTAACGAAGGTGAAATAGTTAACCAATGCACCTGATAATCTCAAGCTAAAACGTGACAAGTTAGAAGCCAAATCCATTGCCTCTTCAATAAAAAGATAAGGGAAGTTGAGGTAACGTCCATTTTTAATATATAGTTGATTGGCCATTTGGGCATCAAGTTTGCCATGTATTTTAAGCAAGAAATTCAAAAAGTCTTGACTGGCTTCATCGAAATTATCAAAAAAGAGATCAACATAGTGAAGAGCACCAAGCGAATATTGTCCAAAGTTTTGCAATGTTCTCAAAAAATATGGAATATCCTTAATCACATAAGCCCTACCTAAACGTTCGCTATATAAGCGTAAGTCAAAATACATGAAGTAATCCATAGAAAAAACATCATAGAGTTGTGAATTATCTTCAACATGTACTTCAATCGAAAATTGCTCTGCTCCGAAATTAACTTGTGTTTCCCCATTCAAGGCATCTAAAAAGGCAGCGTTGGCAGCCAATTCATCATTTGCCACTAGCTCAATCTTTTCTATATTTTTTTTATCGTCTTCGATTTCTTTATTTTCATTCTTGAGGTATTCTTCTACTGCAGCAATGTGCTTACAATAGCGATGATTACGCTGAAAATCAGCACAAGAACAATAGTCCTGCGCTCCATCCATATCGTAAATTACTTGTTCTCCTGCAACCTCTGCAGAAAGTTTAAAATCTTCTATTGACGGATCAATTAAAAGCCCCTGACTATACAGGGCTATTCCTTCACTGCGTACACGTGCTGGCATCATTCTGCTCATTTTATCTTTATCCTATTTTTGATGCCTTTTTGCACCAACTCTCCGTCTATTTTTTCTTCTAAATCCCTTTAAAATGTGCATACATTATACCATATTTGGCTAATTTTTTCACGAATGCCCTAATAAAAAACGTATGTCCGTCTTCAATAAAAATTTTTTCTAAGACTTAGTTCCTTCAGTGTAAGTCAATGTAAAAACCTTTTGATATAAAAATTTTTTAAGTCCACTTTTAATTTTTTAATTTGTGCAAAAATTTGAATTTTTGTATTATTTGTATTATACTTTACACTATTAAAATAAAGAGGCTCAAAAAATGATTAACGCTTATCACACAGTTTTGTTGTTGATTATGGGCTCACACTAAGTACTGGAAAGTAAAGGTGTGAGTCCTCTTTGGCGTTGGTCAAAAAGGGGCAAAGAGATGTCCCTTTGGGCATCTTTTTTTAATTTATTTTTAACGATTATTGCTACTCAAACGTGACAATAAAATGAGAGGAGACTTAATTTGACTTAGAATTTTAAATTAAAAATATTTATTTTTATAACGAGAGGAATTTATAATTGGAAAATAATCAAAATTTACAAAAGAGAATGGCAACACGCCATATCACTATGATTGCTCTAGGTGGAGCAATTGGGGCTGGACTCTTTAAAGGGAGCGCTTCCGCTATAGAATCTGCTGGTCCTGCTGTCCTTCTTTCTTACTTTATCGGAGGCGTGGTTTTATTCTTTGTGATGAAGAGCTTAGAAAAATTAGTTCTCAGCTCGGATGAACCACATGGCCTCTCAGGTTTGGTTCAACCTTATCTGGGTAACCATGCGGCCGACTTTACCGACTGGGTGTATTGGTCACTTTGGATGATTAATATTATTGCCGAAGCTGTCGCTGCTGCTAGCTTTATACAGCTTTGGTTTCCTAATATCCCTTCATGGGCTTTTGTCTTACTCATCGCTATCCTAACGTCACTTATTAACCTACTGTCAGTAACATTCTTTGCCGAAACGGAATACTGGCTTGCTTTTATCAAAATCAGCGTTATCATTCTTCTTATTATTTTTGGTGTCATTTTAGTTGCACAAAACATTTTTAATACCAACTTGATATCTGCATTTTCAGGGATGACAAAATATGGTGGCTTTGCGCCACACGGACTTAAAGGCGTTATCAATTCTTTATTGATTGTTATCTATTCCTACGGTGGTTCTGAACTCATTGCCATTACTGTTAGTGAGACAGAAGATCCTAAAACTGCTATCCCGCGCGCTATCCGAGGCGTTATTGGACGTATCATTTCTTTTTATATCGTCCCAATGTTCCTCTTGCTCCTTATCTACAACTGGAACGACTTGGCAACATCAACAATGAGCCCGTTTGTCATGGTCTTTAACAAAATGCATATTCCATTTGCTGCAGATATCATTAATTTCATTATTATTCTGGCGCTCTTTTCTTCAATCAACTCTGGCATTTATGCCTCTTCAAGAATTTTATTCTTCCGCTTAAAAAATCATAAAGGGAAGTTTTCGCAAAAAATTGCTACTTTAAATAAAAGCAAGGTTCCTCAAAGAGCTGTGCTCTTCTGCTCTGGGACATTGTATATTGGTGTTGTTCTTTCTTACTTCTTAGGAGACAGCTTATTCAACTATCTCGCTGGTTCTTTATCTTACACTGTCCTTTTAGTTTGGTTCTTAATTAGTCTTGCAGGCTTCTTATTGGCGCGTAAGGCCAAAGCTCTAGGTACTATGAGTATGAGTCTTATTGCTCTTATTGCTTTGTTATTGATTTTCTTTGGTATCCTTACTACTAACCCTATTGGAGTAACCCTCTTTACCGCACTACTTTACTTTATTATATTAATCAGTTATCGGAAAAAGAACGATCCTGTAGACAATATCAGTTAAGAAATATTAAACATTTTCCTTTTTAAAAGGAAAATGTTTTTTTATGTGGTAGTAAAAAAAGCTGACAGGACTGTCAGCTTAAATTTTTTATGAGTGTTTCAATCAATACATCGCGATCTGCAATCCATTGTGCCCGCTCATCTTTCAGATGCACACGATTGGATAAGAAAATCACCGCTTTTTTTGCTTCCAGATTCATCAGGATGAAAGTTCCTGTGTAACCTGTGTGCAGTAACCATTGGTCATGTAGGAAGTCCCAAGCTAAACTTCTTGGACGTTGACCCGCTGCAAAATTTTTCTGTAGGGCCAAATATTTTGTGTCTGAAAAATAACCTTGAACAAATTTCACTAAATCATTCATGGGTGCAAAAAGCCCTGCTGATCCACAATGTTTTCCTAACACTTTTGCTTTTGGATCATGAACTGTTCCCACTCTCGTATCTAGACTTGTGGGTACAGCATTGGTAACAGGACCAAAAGATGTGGCAGACATGTCCCACTTTTCAAAAACCTCTGCTTTAAAAACTACGTCTAAAGATTTCCCATAAAGCTTTTCAAGCATAAAGCCCAACAAAATAAAGTTAATATCTGTGTAGTGACAACTTTTGTCTTCCGTTACCTCGATATGGTCAATCGCCTCTTTTAAACCTTTAAAATCTAACTTATCACGGTTTTCAATAAACGGATTGATACCTGTTGTATGAGTAAGAAGCTGTCTCAAAGTGATGCTCTCATCATGAAAATCAGGATAATAATACGTAAACGGAGCATCCAGACTTAACTTTCCTGATAAAACGAGGTTAATGACTACTGTTCCTGTACCTACAACTTTTGAAACGGAAGCTAAATCCCATTTTTTCCCTGCAACCAATGGCTCGACTTGTGGAAGTATTGCTTGATTGCCTCGAACAAACTCTTGAACCTTTGTTCCTTCTACAATAGCAATCTGGCAGCCTGGGAAAATTGCTTCTGCCACATAGTCATCAATTGTCGCTAAAAATTCTTCTTCACTTTTCATAGGCCTTGTTTTGTAAACCAAAGTTCCATGTGGTGTGGGATGTCAATAGCCAATGTCTTTGCTTTTTTATCCAGATACAATTTTTCATCAGGTAAATCATCTGCAAACTGAGCCAAATCAAAAGATGGCGACACTTGAAAACGTAAAAGCATCAGGTCTAGCTTTTCATCCATATTAGCTGTCAAGTCAGGTCCATCATTTTGACAAAAGACCAGATGCAAGCCAGCAAGATCTAAAAGATTCCCTTGCGCTTTTACAGCAAGAATTTTTTCGTACTCTGAAATAATAGACTTTTCAGCAATATTAATTTGCACTTCTTTAATAGCGAAATCGGATAATCCTGTAAATTCTCCCTCATCAAAGTCAACTTCAGATTTAGCAACTTCCATTAAGTCTGACCAATCATTTACAGATACCATCAGAAAAACATCACTTTCTGGAGAAACAGCTTCAAAAGCCCAACTGTCTTTTACCTGATAAAGATGTGTGACTTGGTCCAGATTGCGCGCTAAAAGCTGTTCGATTTCATCCTCATCAGCTTGGATGACTGTACGTCCATGTTTTTTCACACCTTGAACTGGAACTACACCTGGTGATTCCTCTAAGATTAACCTTGGTTGCTTTGCTGCATAACCAGATAAAAAAACTTCTGCATTTTCTTCGTGCAAGACTTTCATGCCAAGCACATCACGATAAAAATTTAAATTTTCTTCGCGATTGAGTACACGGTAGCCTGGTAAGCAAACTTCTAAATTATTTATGAATTCTTTCATTCTGATTCTCCATTTATCTTCTTATATTTTATTAAAACTTATACAAATTATCAATGATTATATGTTAGAATTGTTCTATGATTAAATTTCGAGACCTTATTAAAAAACCTTGGACCTGGACAATTCTTCCTGCTCTTCTCTTTGCCCTTCCTTTTTCTTTACGGGCTGGTTGGGGGCAATGGTTAGGACTCAGCCTCCTTCTTTATCTAATTAGTTTAATTTTTACTTATAAAAAATCAATCTGGCTTGCTTTCTTTGTACTTTCTTTATTGCCAAGTTTTGCTACGTCACTCATGAGCCAATTGCATTCTGGAAGAGCTTTTTCTTCTCTTGACCAAGTGATCTTTTTTATGATTTTCTTTATTGCTCTTGGCGTATCTTACTTTCTTGCTCGCCGCCGTAATATTATTCCACCGATTGCTATCAAAGAATTTCCCTTGGGCAAAATCGCCCTCGGATTTGGTGCGCTTTTCTTAGTTTCACTCTGTGTCAACATTTTAGCACAGGCGCTTGGTTTACACGCAAGTACAGAAAATCAAGAGGCATTGAATAGTCTCGCCCAGGTTATTCCTTTAGGCATCTTTGCTGTCCAAACGATTTTTGCCGGTTTCTTTGAGGAACTCACTTACCGTGTTGGCCCTTTCGAAGTTCTCTTCACAAAAAATAAATTTTTAGCTTTCATGACAGCAGCTCTGCTTTTTGCAGGTATGCACAGTCCAACAGATCTTTACAGTTGGCTTGTTTATGGCTCAATGAGTCTGGTGTTAACCACATTCTATTTTAAATACCGAAATTTTTACCTCAATATGGCCATTCATATGGCTTGGAATTTTCTGGGAATAAGTATGACATTTTTGCTAAAGTAAACATCTTATGGTATATTAAGATTGTAAAATTAAAAATTTGCACAATGGGTGCTCTAAGGGAAACCAAGAGCTGAGAAACACCATTTGACCTGATCTGGTTAGTACCAGCGTAGGAATGTGTTTGTATAGGGGACTGCTGTCTTCAATTCTCTCTAACCCTCCTTTGTGCCAACAAAAGGAGATTTTTTATGTCTAATTCTAAAGTTTTAGAACTTACAGAAACAGCTATTGCTGCTGCATTAGCTCTTGTCTTGAGTTTCATCTCGATAAACTATGCTCAAGTTTTTTATCTTGAGCTGGCAGTTATTCCCTTACTGGTCTTAGCCTTGCGCCGCGGCGTCTTTTGGGGCATGACAGGCGGGCTAGTATTTGGCCTACTTCTGATTGTATTAGGTCAAGCTACTATCTTGACTCCAGTACAGGCCTTGCTTGAATATATTGTTGCACCGATTTCTCTTGGTTTAGCTGGTGTTTTGCGCAAAAAGGACTCTAGCCAAACACGTACAATCTTTGCTGTAGCTTTTCTCGGCGTTCTTATCAAATATTTTTGGCACTTTGTCGCTGGTGTTATTTTTTGGGGACAATATGCTTGGAAAGGCTGGGGGGCTATTCCCTATTCATTTGTTGTCAATGGAATAAGTGGACTTGCGACCGCAGCTCTTGCTGCTCTAGTCCTTGTTCTGCTCTCCAAGAGTGCACCTCAGATTTTTCAAGCGAAAAAGTGATATAATGAACGCATGAGCAAGAAAAAGAAACTGAAAAAAACATTAGTTGAACAAATTCTGGACAAAGGTCAAGTCAATCATGAAGGGCTTGCTCTCAATGCTTTAGAAGCAGAGCTCATGCCTGAAGACATCCAACATCGTGACATTTATAAAACGCTCGCACTTATAGGAGATAAAACGGGTCCAATCGTTGGGATTCTTCCTCTGACAGAGCATCTTTCTGAAAAGAAATTAGCAAAGGTCTCCGGAAATAAGAAGGTCCACATGATTCCTCAAAAAGATTTGCAGAAAACCACTGGATACATCCATGGTGCTAATAATCCTGTCGGTATCTGGCAAACCAAAAGGTTCCCTATCTATATCGATACCATCGCACTGGATGCAGATAAAATCATTGTTTCTGCCGGTGAAGTCGGCCGTTCTATACGCCTCAATCCAAAAGAACTCGCAACTTTTGTACAAGCTGAATTTGCTGAAATTCGTGAAATTTAAATAAAAAGGAAAGCTTAACTATGGCTTTTCTTTTTGTTTTTACATCTCGATTTATTGTTCCGACAAATAACACTTTACAAAAGTACCCAAAACCGCTAAAATTAAGCTATGTTACCTAAGATTATTGCCACTTTATATCCGCTTCTCAGCTGGATCGTATTGGTTTTCGCTTTTAAATTTTTACGTATTCGCCACTTGACTAATCGAAAACTTCGCATTCCTGATATTTTTGTCCTCTTTTTAATTTTTGGACTCCAACTTTTTTCAGAGCAATTTACTGCTATCAATATTTTGCCTTACTACTTTTTGATTCTTTCCTTCTTAGCTCTCGTCTTATTGCTATTAGATTTGTTCTATTTTAAAGACTTCAAATATAAACGTTTCTTTAAGCTTTTTTGGCGCATTACTTTTGTGATTACTTTTGCTCTTTACATCGCTATGATTGTCATGATTTACATGCATTGATAAAAGAACCATACTAATGGTTTTTCTTTTTATATATGATTCATAAAAAAAAACCAGAAAAACTGGTTTTTTTATTTGTTTCCGAGTTCTTTCAAAAGAACAGCAAATTCTTCATCTGTCAGCGTAATTCCCTTGCCCATCTTTTCATGGTCGGGCGACCACTGGCGCAAATCATACTTAGCTTCCATGCCATTCCATGACACGCGGTTAAGCTCTTTTGTCCAGCCTTTAGCATTTTCAGATAGAGTAATAAGATGCTCCTCAATTTCAAATTTTAAATCAGCCATATACACCTCCTATATTAATGATACGTAAAAAGTGTTAACTTTTCACAATTAATCTTCAATAAGTTGAATATCAACACCTAAAGCCGTCATTTTTTCTATGATACTATCGTAACCTCGAAGAATAAATTCAATATTTTCAATCGTTGTTGTACCTTCGGCGATAATACCAGCCAAAACTAAACTTGCTCCTGCACGCAAGTCGGTAGCACGAACATGAGCACCTTGAAGCTTATTAGGTGCTTCATAAATAATATGATCATCTACAGTTGAGATTGTAGCACCCATCCGTGCCATTTCTGGCACATGGTTGACACGTTTTTCATAAATCGTATCCTTAATCCAACCACGGCCTTGTGCTTTCAGTAATAACGGTGTGATTGGTTGTTGTAAATCAGTCGCAAAACCAGGGTAAGGTACTGTCTTAATATTGATAGCTTTTAAGTTTTCTGAGCGATGAACCTCGATAGAGTCCTCACGAATGGTCATGCGTACACCCATTTCTTCAAGTTTAGCAATAAAAGATTCTAAGTGTTCGTAGATAACATTGTCAACGATGACACCGTCTCCCATAGCTGCAGCCAAAGCAAGATAAGTTCCTGCTTCAATACGGTCAGGAATGACCGTATGACGTGCACCGTGCATTTCTGATTTTCCTGTAATACGAATCACATCTGTGCCAGCCCCACGTACCTTTGCGCCCATGTTATTCAAGAGTGTAGCTACATCAATAATTTCTGGTTCACGTGCTGCATTTTCAATAATGGTTACACCTTCTGCTGTACTCGCTGCAAGCATTGTATTAATTGTTGCACCTACAGAAACCATATCCATATAGATGGTTGTGCCATGTAATTTTTCTTCTTTAGCTTCAAGGTGCATGGCATCTTCAAGGTAAGATAACTCTGCTCCTAAAGCTTCAAAAGCTTTAACATGAAGATCCATAGGACGTGGACCTAAATCACATCCCCCGGGCAAACCAACTGTTGACTTCCCAAAACGACCAAGAAGTGCTCCATTAAAATAATACGATGCACGCAAAGAGTTTATCTTACCATAGGGCAATGGCTTTGAAACAACGTCACGTGTATCAATCGTCAAAATACCCGCATCAGTATCACGTTGAATTTTTGCGCCCATGATTTCCATGATATCAACCAAACTTGCAACATCTGAAATATCGGGAACGCCTTCAAGTGTAACAATATCGTTAGCTAAAATCGTTGCCGGAATAAGGGCAACTACACTATTCTTAGCTCCAGAAATCGTTACCTTCCCTGAGATACTTTTACCACCATTGATTACTATTTTTTTCATAAATTTATTACTCTATCACTTATTGTTTTATTTGAGACATGAAATACATGTACCCTCTATTCTACCATTTTTCCCGTCTTTTGAATAGATGAAAAGCATCCTTTTTTCTTCGCAGATCTTCATCTATGAAATGTATTCATTTATCTGTCTAAAATCTCATTGTATATTATTATTTAACATTAGAAAAAAATGATAATATAACATTAGACACAAAAAATAAAGAAAGGGATAAATGATGAATTTTTCACTCAAAACTTCTTTCATCCCAAACAAAAAGAAAGCAACCTTTTTTAAAGCAAATTATTTTTTCAATATTAATAATGACATGCTCAACCATTTGGAACGTGCTCAAATAAGTCCAGTGCCTTCTCTTAATGAAGCAGATTATCAAGCTTATAATAAAATAATAAGTGCTGAAGGGAAATGGATTGGCATGAGCTCGGAACTCCTTCCTAAAAGTCAAAGCTATTCTCTCAAGAACAAAACCTTAAAGCTCCCCGGCTATACCTTTGAAGGATGGGCTAAAGTCCGTAACCGTCACAATGTACTTGCTCACCCCCAATCTCAGGAACAAGCCCAACTGTATGCTGGACCAACTTCAGTTATTCATCGCACCAGAGTCTATAATCCCAGCTTCCTCTGGAAACCTCAAGAAAAACATCACTTCGAGCCTATTGGGCAAATCTATGACTTTCATGCACAATGGACACCAATCAAATATCCTGTACGCTACAGCGCTAAAACAATTTGGAATGAACCACTTGAGTGGGACCATCCTGAAGGTATGCGAAGCATTGAACAAGGCTACATCTCACCAGCCAAAGTCAAATTACCTCACTATCACTTTGTCGGCTGGCAAGTAGAGGATGCTCCCTTAAGCAAAGAGCAGCTAATTATTCCTGCTGGTATTGGTCCTGTCGATATTATCGCTATTTTCGAGCAAATATCCTGATTCAGTATGATCAGCACTTTCCCTTATTTTAGGAAATCTTGACCACATTAAAAAAAACGCTCGTTAAAGCACGAGCGTTTTTTATATTAAGATACTTCTTAATTTTATTCAAAGACAAATTGGTTGTGATAAAGCTCAGAGTAGAAGCCACCAAGATTTACAAGCTCATTGTGGTTTCCTTCTTCAATAACTTCACCGTCCTTAAGAACAACAATTTTATCTGCATTAAGTATTGTTTTCAAACGGTGGGCAATAACAAATGAAGTACGACCAGCAATTGCTGCTTCCATAGCCATTTGAATTTGTTCTTCTGTCACCGTATCAACGTTTGATGTTGCTTCGTCAAGAATAAGCAAATCAGGGTTAGTCAAGATAGTACGGGCAATCGAAATTTGTTGTTTTTGACCTACAGAGAAAACATTATCGTCGTCATCCACAAGCGTTTCATAGCCATCTAGTAAGCTCTCAATGAATTCGTGGATATGTGTCGTCTTGGCTACTGTGATAACTTCATCCATAGTCGCATCTTTTTTACCAAACTTGATATTGTCCGCAATGGTTCCAGAGAAAAGGACAGATTCTTGCAAGACGATCCCAACTTTTGAACGTAATGAATCTAAGTCAAATTCACGAATATCGGTACCGTCAAACTTTATTCCCCCTTTGTCCACATCATAGAAGCGATTCATGAGGTTCATAACAGTTGTTTTACCTGATCCTGTTGGACCAACCAAGGCAACCATTTGGCCTTTGTTTACATTAATGTTGACATCTTTGAGGACCGGCTTGCCAGGAAGATAACTAAAGTCAATATCTTCAATGTGTACACCTTCAGAAATACCTTCAAAAGTTTTACCATTTTCAGGACGTACTTCTTCTTTTTCATCAAACATCACATTCAGACGTGTTGCACCAGTTACCGCAAGTTGCAATTGACCGAAAGATGAAGAAATCTGCATGATTGGGTTGTAATATTGTTGCGCATATTGGATAAATGTAGCAAGCAAACCAAAGGCTGCAGCAGTTGATAATGAAGCATCATTAAGGAGGATATTAGCACCTGCAAAAATAACCAAAGCCAAAGTCAAGAGGGAGAAGCCATTCATCAATGGGAAAATCATACCTGACCAAGCTTGAGCTGCGAAGGTTGTTTTACGTACTTTATCATTACGTACTTCAAAACCTTCGATTGCATCTGCTTGAAGTCCTTCAACGATAATCGCTTTTTGCCCAGAGATTTTTTCATCCATATAAGCATTAAGTTCGCCGACTTCTTTTTGTTGTCTATCCGTGTATTTCTTAGCTTGAATAATGATAATCACAGCGCAGAGAACGGCCACAGGAGTTGTAGAAATTGTCACTAATGCCATCTTGACATTTTGGTCGAAAATCATATACAAAATCCCGATGAACAGGGCAAAGTTAGTGGTAACGTTCACTGCTGCTTGATTCAATGTGTTTTGAATATTATCCAAGTCTGAGGTAAAGCGGGCGAGAATATCTCCATCCGCATGACGGTCAAAATACGAAATTGTTAGGCGTTCCAACTTACCAAAGAGACCTTTACGCATACGGTTTGTTGAGTGTGCAACGATACGTGTAAAGAGCAAGCTATAGATAAGTTGCGCAATACCTGTCATCACGTAAAAAGCAAGTAGCATCCACATTGAACGCATAAAGTCAGCCTTGCTTGGTGCATGTGATGTAGCTACCTTCATCAAGTCAGAAATTGACTGACCATTAAGATTAGCACGGATAGCTTCTGGAACATTGGCATCTGTAAGCTGGTGCCAATCTGTCGGAATCTTAGCCATAGCTTGAAGACTATCAATTGTTGTTCCTGAAGGAAGGTTAGAAGTTACCGCAGTTGGTACATTAGCAGATGTCAGACTATGCCAATCAACCACTTGTCCAGTAGCTTTCCCCATTTGCGCAGCAATCTGCTGCAAGGCGTCCTGAGCTTGGTTTGCTCCTGCCGCTATTTGTTGTAAACCTTTCATCGCTTCATCAGCGTGTTGATGACTAAAATAATCACCAACGTAAGTCGAAAGATGTGTGATAGAATCCCCGAGAAGTACGGGCGCTTTAACTTGCAGATAAGTAGCCGCAATGATAAATATCGCAATCACGAGGAATTGTAATTTATATTTTTTGAAGTAGAGATAGAAGAACTTCAATGCACGAGATGTATCATTCATAATCTTTTTTCATTTTCTTGTTTTTCATTAATATATTGAAGAACATTGAAAATTTAGTCCTCCTTTGCTTTCTGTGTATCATAGATTTCACGGTAAACTGCAGAATTCTCAACGAGCTCTGCGTGTGTGCCTTGCGCCACAAGTTTACCTTCATCAAGGACCAGAATATTGTCCGCATGAACGACAGATGAAATCTTTTGAGCGATAATAATTGTTGTCGTATCTTTTAAGTCATTGCTCAAAGCTTCTTGTACCAGTTTTTCTGACTTGGCATCAAGCGCTGATGTTGAGTCATCTAAGATAAGGACTTTAGGATCTTTGATAATACCACGCGTGATCGACATACGTTGCTTTTGTCCGCCTGAGAAGTTATTCCCACGTTCTTCAACCTGTGATTCATAATGATCGGGCAGTTTTTCAATAAACTCTGCTGCCTGCGCAATGCTGGCTGCACGGCTCATTTGCTCCAAGGTCGCATCTGCTTTCCCTTGTTTCAGGTTGCCAGAAATTGTCCCAGAGAAAAGAATTGCTTTTTGTAAGACAATTGAAATTGTGTTTTTCAGAGTAGCTTTAGAAACATGGCGTAAATCTTTTCCACCTACACTTACTGTACCTTCAGTTGGGTCAAAAAGACGCGGAATCAATTGAGCCAGGGTTGACTTACCAGAACCCGTTGCTCCGACAATACCAACCATTTGTCCAGGTTGAATTTCAAAGCTGATGTCTTGTAAGGTTGGATGTTCATCGTTAGGATAAGCAAAAGAGACATGATCAAACTTAACAGAACCGCTAAGTTCTTCGTCCGCAACATCTTCAAACACCATCGCAGGTTCAGTTTTTAAAATTTCGTTAATACGTCCAATAGAAACGAAACCACGAGAGGCAAACATTGACATCATACCGCCCATGATAATCGCCATCATGATTTGCATCATGTATTGGATAAAGGACATAATCCCACCAAGCGTATTAGCCGCGGTATTCAAATCACGTGTTACATAAGTAGAAACCAGTAAAATTGCGCCAAAAACAGCCAATTGTGAAATGATTGTAAATGCGGGAATCATCGCAGCAAAAGTGTAACCTACAGCCATATTATGACCCAATAACTCATCAGATGTGGCATCAAATTTTTGGATTTGATCTTTTTCTTGAACAAATGATTTAACGACACGAGCACCACGTAGGTTTTCTTTGGCAATTCCATTGATACGGTCCATCAATTTTTGGAAAACCATAAAGTGAGGACCCATAGATTTCATGGATAACATCGTCACTAAAACAATAAGAACAACCATCACAATAATAATCCACCAAAGTTCTGGCATCGTGATAATAGACAAGATAAAAGCACCAATAAAGAGCAACGGTACTCGAATCAAGACTTGGAAAGTCATCATTAGAAGTGTTTGCACTTGGTTGATATCGTTAGTCATCCGAACAACAAGATTACCTGCATTAAACTTCTCAATATTTTCATAAGAAAAAGTTTGAATTTTTCGGAAGGTTTCTTCACGGATATCCGCCGATACAGACTGAGCAATCTTTGCAGCAGTTACTGTATTAAGGATAGAACCAATTAATCCCACAGCGGCTATAAGTAGAAGATATACCCCATAATGATTAATTTTATCGACCTTGTCCGATATCGAAATAGATTCTGCCATAACACTCAAAATGTTCTTCATATATTGGGGCTGCCAAAGAGCGGCACCAACTTGAAGAAGCATGGTAGCAAGGGCAGCGAAGACAAGCAATTTGTACTTGCCGATGGCTTTCATTACCATAAATAAAAAAGTTTCCTTTCATTTTCTTGTCAAAAATAACAAGAATAAATACGTTAGCTGAAAAATTATAACATTTAAGCATCTATTTTGCAATGCTAATAACTAACACTATTAGTCTTTTCTTTAGTTTATAACAAAAATAAACTAACAATTTAATTTTACCGTTTTTTAATAAGAGTGTCAATCATTTGCGACAACTTATTTATAATAGAAATTAAGCTCAAAAGCTTCCACGTTCAAAGCCGAAAAGCGACCTTATAGAATATTATTTCGTCCTTTAAAAGCAGCTCCTCTGCTTTTTTGTTATAATTAAGCTTATGAATAATAGCAAAATATCACGCTCTCATAACCTTAAACTCGCCGAACGAGGCGTGTGGGTTAGTATAGCGGCTTATATATTTCTGTCTCTTTTACAACTTGGTGTAGCTCAAATCACCAATTCAGCCTCCCTTCTCGCGAATGGTTTTAATAATGTCACCGATATTTTAGGAAATATTGCTATCGTGATTGGTTTACGTATTGCGCGTATCCCTTCTGATAACGACCATACGTATGGGCACTGGAAGGTTGAATCAATTGCTAGTCTGATTTCTAGTTTCATCATGTTCTTCATTGGCTTTGAAGTTTTGCGCCAAACAATCGTTGGTTTTATAGAAGGAAGTTCCACTGAAATCAACCCCGTTGGTGCAGCAGTGGCTTTATTTTCTGCCTTTGTTATGATTGGCGTTTACCTCTACTCTAGCCGTTTAGCGAAAAAAACTCAATCGAAAGCACTTGAAGCTTCCAGTAAAGATAACCTTAGTGATGCACTAACATCCTTGGGTACAACTGTCGCCATTGTGGCAGCAGCCTTGCATTGGATATGGCTTGACCGTATTATGGCTCTTGTTATCTGCGGTTTCATCCTGAAAACGGCTTATGATATATTCCGTGATAGTGTTTTTTCACTTTCAGATGGTTTTGATGACAATCTTTTAGCAGATTATAAAGAAGCGATTGAGCTCGTAAACAAAGTCAAGTCTGTAAAGATGATTCGGGGTCGTACCTACGGCAGTAATATCTTTCTGGATGTTGTCGTTGAGATGTCCCGCGATCTTTCTGTCTATGAAAGTCATGCCGCTACCGAAAAAATAGAACGCATGCTCATGGCTGGTTTTGATGTTTATGATGTTGATGTCCATGTCGAACCCGCTGCGTTACCTGAAGAAGAACACTTTGCTTCACGTGCATTAGAGCTTTTGCCCAAAGAAGAGGCCCTTCTCAACGGTAAACATCTTGATCAACTTTTAGCGCCTCAATTTCAAGCTATTACGACAAAGGGTAAAATTATTCAACAGGAAGAATATATGGCAAGTGCTGTTGAAACAGAAGATTTAGCCATCCAAAATTACCAAGCAGAGCAAGTCAGCAAAAAGACATTTATCCTTACCTATCATTACTTGGACAATCAAAAAAGCTACACTGTATCAAGTATCTGGCGCAGAAATGAATATTGGCGTTGCATTTATCGCCAAGTGACAGGAGAAAGCTAGTATGAAACAACAAGAAGAAATTATGCTGAGCCTTACAGATCTCTTTAATAAAATGGATCAACTTCGAAAACCTCAAATGGTCGAAAAATTCAAAGGTTATTCTTTTTTGGAAATCGCCTGCATTGAGTTCATTGCCAAGCTTAATAACCCAAATGTCACACGGTTGTCAGAAGAACTATATGTCACTCGAGGAGCAATTAGTAAAGCAACAAAAAAACTCCTCCAAAAGCAAGACATTATAACATTTAGAAATCCCAACAACAACAAAGAGATTTATTTTAAACTGACTTCAAAAGGAAGAAAAATAAATCAGCAGCACGAAGATCTTCACAAAGCTTTTCTACTCAATGATCAAGCAGTCTTTGATTCCTTCAGTTCTGAAAAATTAGAAACGATACTAGAGTTTACTCAACTTTACAATCAACACCTTGATAAAGAACTCCGTAACAACTCCATATAGAATGGGGTTGTTTTTCTTAATTTAGTTTTTGTTGACAAAGAAACAATAATAAGTTATACTTTTATAGTTTCCAAGGAAACATTAATAAGGAGTTATATGCATACACTAAATAAACACGCATTGAGTTTTGGCTTATTTTCCGTTTTTCTTACAGGCCTTGGCTTTACCATTATCAATCCTGTGGTTCCTTTTTTACTGGAGCCCTATACCTCATCACAAAATCAACCCTTAGTCATCAGCTTCTTGACCTCTATCTATGCCTTATGCACTTTTCTTGCAGCGCCAGCTCTAGGAACATTGAGTGATCGCTATGGCCGTAAACCGATTTTACTTTTCTGCTTACTTGGCTCTGCCTTGGGTTATCTCATCTTTGGCATGGCTGGAGCACTATGGCTCTTTTTCCTTGGCCGTATCATCGATGGTATTTCCGGAGGAAATATTGCCACTTTATTTGCCTACTTTTCCGATATTACGCCAGCTGCTTCCCGCACTAAAATCTTCGGATGGATTTCTGCCCTTGTTGGAGTCGGAACATTGTTAGGTCCAACTTTTGGAGGACTGTTAGCTCATTATGGTAACCGCGTTCCCTTTTATTTTGCTGCTGTTCTCAGCTTATTCAATCTCCTCTACGGCCTTTTCTTTATGCCTGAAAGTCTTTCACCAAAAGAAAGACTTGTTAAGCTAGATCCACATCAGCTTTATCCCTTTGCACCTCTCAAAAACTTATTTGAGATAAAACAACTGAACCGTTTATTTCTAGCTGCACTGTTATTGTGGCTTCCAAATGGTGCATTACAAGCTATTGTTGCTCAGTTTTCTTTAGATAACTTCTCTTGGCAACCCGTACAAATCGGTCTTCTATTTTCTATTATGGGACTTCAAGATATTTTTAGCCAGGCGCTCATTATGCCTTTTCTATTAAAAAAATTGACGGACCAATACATCATTAAATGTGCGATAGTTGCGGAACTCTTTGGCTATATTTGTATGGCTGTCTCTGCCTTTACCCTGCACCCTTTCTATTTTGTAATTGGTATTTTTATCTACGGTTTTGGTGATTCGATTTTTGCCCCACCATTCAATGGAATTCTCTCTAAATCAGTCACTGAACACCAACAAGGACAGATTCAAGGGAGTAGCCAAGCTTTACAATCACTAACGCGTATTTTAGGTCCTATTATTGGGGGACAACTTTATGTTCTCTTCGGCTCTTCGGCTCCTGCCTGCATGGGAGTTATCCTGTTAATCGTTGCTCTGACAATTTTCAAAACAAAAAACCGTCAAAAATGACGGTTTTCTTTTATGTTTTTAGACGTCTCATAATCTGCGGTAAACGTTGAATATTATCAAATACCAACATGAAAATAACCGTTCTTATGGGAATCTGTACAAGCAAAGGAAGTCGCGTAGCTAATAGAACCTTAAAAGGTGTCTGATACATGAGCGAAAGCCAAAAAGTATTAAGTAACACGGTTTGGAGAACCATTGTTACACTTACAACAGCTAAAATGTAGAGCCAATCTTTACCTCGTGTTAGACTGAACTTCTTGTTATAAAAAGCCCAACCATAGATAAATCCGACTAGAGCTGCTGTTATAGTCATACCTGGCGAGGAAATACTTCCTCGGAACAAAACGCCAAATATATCACCCAGCCCTAAAGCTAAACCTGCCCATAAAGGGCCAACAAAGAAGCCAATCAAACCATCAGCAATAAATCCTGGCGATAACTTCCAAAAACTACTCCCAAAAGTGAAAGAACGTAAAATGATGGACAATGCCAGCAAAATCGCCAAAAAAACAAGCTGTATGAGTGACAGCTTCACAGTAAATCTTTTCATATAGTACCTCCCAAGGATCTGGTGAGTAACTGATTATATGAGAATCAGCGGATGCAAGCCTCTACCGCACTTGAAAAATTCAAGTTTCGTCTGTGAACGACATCCCATTTCACAGCACTTAACGCATTGGCCCTACTCTGTTAATTTTTTTACTTTTATAGTTTACCACATACCTTGTTCAGATAATTCTCAATTTCAAGGCTTTTCTTTTACATTGGGTTTTAGATGTTTACAGAAGTTTGCTACACAGAAAAAACCTCTTAGAATTCAGCTCTTTCTGATTTCTAAGAAGTCTTTTTTACAATTCTTTTTCTACATCTACGATGGCAGCTTCGACTGCACTCTTTTGATTATTAATCAGTGATACACGTGCATCAATTTGTTTAATCGCCATCTCGATTGAACGTTTAAGCCCTGGGTTACTCAATTTTGGTTCAAAGAAAGCTTTATATTCTTCAAACTTTTCGGCTGTCTTAAAGACATTACCTGGATAGATAACAAACTTATCATAGCTCATATCACCGCCAAGTTTTTCAGCAATCCAATCCCAGTTTTCTTGCTCCCAAGTCCATGCAGCATCTTGAGCGAAGTCTTTCGCTAAGAGGTAGAACCAAGAGAATGCAATATCTTGAGGTTTAACGATATCCGCATTTTTGAAATCTTCCAAGAGTCCTTTAATTGCTGCTTCATCACGGACATTGGCTACAGCTGCAGCTAATTCACGTTTTAGTTCTTGGAGACTTGTTTTCACATACGTATCCATATAAGAAGCTACAAGTTCCGCAGAATTACTTGTTTTAATTTCGTTATTCAAGACAATTGGTCGAATATCCGCAGGAATAGTTGCTACATTGTCTTTATGCGCTGCGTAAATCTCACTCGCTTTTTCTACTGCTTCAGGATTTTCAGAGTAGAGAGTCCGTGAGAGTACTGTCCCACGTAAAGTTTCGTCTCCAGCTGATTCACCAGCTTTTTTCTCCCATCCCAAACGTGCATAGTTTTTAGCAAAAACTTTACCCACAAGTGATTTGTAAGATTTTTCTGTAGCTGACTCATCATCAATAAAGATATCTAGCTCACTAAAGATTTGGTTAAGCGCTTGGTTGACGATATAACTTTCTTCATTGGCAAAGGCTGGTAAGATATTCACAACATCAGCGTAGCTGATAACCTCACCTTTAGCAAGATACTTACGGTCTTGAAGAATTTGGAATTTCGTAATATCTTCCAGTTTCTCAAGATCGGCCAAAAGGTTATCTAAAAGCTGACCTTTATAATCAATAATATAATGTGCTGCGTGTGCTTCGTTGAAGAAGAGCGGTTGGCCTTCATTTTCAGCCTTAAGTGCTGCATAGCCCGGAATTTCAACTTTTTCCGTAGTCAACGTATCTGGCAAGCCTTTCCAGTTTGTGTTCAATGGAATTTGCCACAAGCGCCCTTTATCTTCCCCTTTACCAATGAAGAATTGTTGTTGGCTTAAAATAAGCGTGTCATCAACAACTTCCGCAGTCAAGACAGGATAACCAGGTTGGTTTACCCATGAATGCATAAATTCGCCCACATTTTTACCTGATGTACTTGAGAGTGCATCCCAAAGATCATCACCTACGGTATTGCCATATTGGTGCGTTTCAAAGTATTTGCGAAGTCCTGCAGAAAAGTCCTCATCCCCTAACCATTTACGGAGCATGACCATCAAGCGTGAACCTTTAGCATAGACAATAGCAGCATCAAAGAGTGTACCAATTTCGTCAGGATGATTCACATCCACATGAACAGATTGAACACCATCTGTAGCATCACGATCTAAAGCAAGGCTGGCTTCCTTAACAGAGAAGCTTTCCCAAACTTTCCAATCAGGTTCAATAGCATCAATTGCCACGTATTCCATGTTGTTGGCAAATGATTCATTGAGCCACAAATCATCCCACCAACGCATTGTTACCAAATCACCAAACCATTGGTGGGCTAACTCATGCGCAATGACTGTTGCTACATATTGTTTGCTGGCAACTGTTGCATTTTCTGGGTCAACCAGCATGCAGACTTCACGGTAAGTGATACAACCCCAGTTTTCCATAGCACCTGCTGAGAAGTCAGGCAGTGCAACGTGCCAGCTGTGTGGCAATGGGTAAGGGGTTTTATAGTAATCCTCGTAAAATTCAATTGAACGAATCGCAATATCCAAAGGAAAATCTAAAACATCTTCAGAATGTGCTTTCGTTGAGAAAGTTCCTACTTCAACACCAGATTCTGTACGTCCTTTTTTATACTGCATATCCCCAAAGACAAAAGCAAGAAGATAAGAACTCATACGAACTGTACGTTCAAATACGTGAATTCCTTCAATATTGAGAAGTTCTGGCATATTGGAAATAATAATATCACCTGGTTCTTCATCAAATTTAACCGATAGATCAAAAGTAGCCTTAGCTTCTGGTTCATCAATTGATGGGAAAGCTTGACGGGCAAAATGTGATTCAAATTGCGTACCGATAAGCATTTTCTTCTCACCGTTTACTTCGTAATATGAAGGATAAATGCCCATCATGTTATCTGTGATTTTACCTTCATATTCAAAGGAAACAGTCACTTGACCTTTTTGGCCCACTTTAACTGTAAGTTCTTCGTTGGCATTATCCACCGTAAAGTCTGCTTCAACACTAAAAGCAGAAACTTTAGTAATATTTAAATCTTTTTGGTGGAAATAAATAGTTTCAGCTTTAGCTTCACCTTTGATTGCCACCTGACCTTTGAAGGTCTTTGATTTGCGGTCAATATCAAGGAAAATTTTATAATTTTCTGGTACAAATGTTTCAATTAAACGTTTTACTGCCATAATGTTGTTCGCTTCCTTTTTCGTTAGTTTACTTAATTATAGCAAATTGTTTAGAAAATTTCGAGAAAAGCTTTGCTTTCCCACATTTAATTTTTAAAGGTGCTTACGTAAATTATTAAATGGTCTATTTTTCATTTATAGGAAAAAAGTTTATTAGATAAGTAGAAACCCTTTAATTAGATAAAGGGTATTCAAAAAAAGATGAAAAAATAGACTTTTCTGTTAAAATAAAGTTATGAAAAAAACAAAGTTTTCAGTAACGATTGATGAGAAGGGAAAACTCCTTCTTGAACTTTCCTCTGGTGCCACGATCCGTATCTTTGATAGTAATAATAGTCGTTTTGCCCTCAAAAAAGGCGAAATATTTTTCCTAACGAAAAAAAGCCAGATTATTATGATTGCTGCCGATAAAAAAATAATCCCTAAGTTGGAATTTGATAAAGTTATTGTCCTTGATCCTAAGGCATATGAAATAGACACTGCCTATCTTGAAGCTTTTCTCCTCGACAAAGCTCAAGAAGCTTCTATGAAGTTAGCCGTCTTTCCTGAAAGGATTAAACTCCCCTCAAATGTCTATACCATCTGTAGTAAAGCTGCTGATGAATTTTTGCCTAGCCTTGAAGCGTTCGGTTTTAAACTCTCAAAGAAGAAAGCTTTTTCAGCTAAAGCGCAACACCGCTGGAAAAAGGCTATCTCAGATATTCCATTTCATATTAAACATGAAGGAACATCCGGCACAGTTATCTGGCAAAAATCTACCGAAATGCGGCTGCTTGCAGGTGCAAAAATGCTACCTAATGAGGCAGCTCCTAAAAGGGCCGATGGTACCCTTGGCTTCACTGCAAAATTTACGTTAAACCTTAGGGAAGAAAATCAAGAAAAATTCGATCCTGAAACTTGGACCACTACTGAAGACATCATTCTGCGTTCCGTCAATGAAATCGGCCATTTTCTCTACTTTGCAGGAACAAACAGCTGGTTGGAAATGTTTGATGACCAAGGACGTTCAATCCATGAACTAACCGTTGTTAACTAAGGAGCGACTATGATTGATTATACTCTAGAGCATAAAAACCCGTTCATCTTAGCGGCTTATGGTTTTCCCATTCAAGCCGCGCTGCAAGACTACCGCTCTTTGGCCCTCGAAAGAGAAATATTTGAGTTGAGTTTGCAAAATGATGGCCGCTTAGCAAAGCTCAAGAAAAGAGCTAAAAATGAGCGGGAGTGGTCTGTCCATACGGATTACCTCGGAAAACCTTGGAATTATTTTGCAGTGGAGAGTCGCAAAGAGCTGAAGGATGACTGTCGTTTACTCAAATTTCCTGAAAGTAACTATATTGTAATTTCTGATACAGCAGCTAAGGGAAAAATTTTTGAACATTTGTCACATCAAGCTTTTCGAAAAATTCTCCCCAAAGTTATGGACTATACCTATCTTGGTGGTCCACATCTTGCTTATCGTCAAGAGCGACCTGATGGCAGTTATTACGGTGAGATTTGGTTACCGGTCATTAAAAAATAAAAAAAGCTCAGAAATACTCTGAGTTTTTTTGCTTCAAATATCACCAAAAACAAGGCTCGGGCGCGCATTAAGTGATAAATCAGTAAAGTTTTCCCTTTCCATCTCTATAGTTGCTGCTGCTGCTATCATTCCAGCATTATCACCACAGAGGCGAAGGGGAGGCAATATGACTTTAATATCCTTCATATCGGTGGCAAGCCGCTCACGTAAACCTTGATTAGCGGATACTCCTCCACCAACGATTAAGGTTTTAGCTGGGTATTGTTCAAGGGCACGTTTGGTTTTAGCAATTAAGACATCAACCACCGCTGCTTGAAAACTGGCAGCTAAATTTTCTAAGTCTGTAGCCACTAAATCTTGTCCTTGCTGTTTTGCATTATGAACAAGATTGATAAATGCCGATTTCAGACCACTAAAAGACATTTCCAAACCATCTGCTGCAGTCATCATTGCACGTGGAAAAGCATAAGTATCTTCTCCTTTATGTGCCAACTCATCAATCTCCTTCCCTGAAGGATAAGTTAGCCCCATGACACGGCCGACTTTATCATAGGCTTCCCCTGCTGCATCATCTCGTGTTTCACCAATTTTTTTATAGTTTCCCTCAGATTCCACATAAACCAACTCTGTATGCCCACCACTGACTAAAAGAGCCATGGCTGGGTATTCAATAGTATCTACTAAAGCTGCAGCCATAAGATGACCAGCCATGTGATTGACAGGAATTAATGGAAGCTTGTTGGCCCAGGCAAAGGTTTTCGCTGCCATAATGCCCACAAGTAAAGCCCCAACAAGCCCTGGACCTTCTGTTACAGCTACAGCTGAGAGTTCTTTTGCAGTAATACCAGCTTGCTCTAAGGCCTCATCAATACAAGCGGTAATTTGTTCCACGTGATGCCGGCTAGCCACCTCAGGGACTACTCCACCAAAACGTTTATGGCTATTCACCTGACTTGCAATAACATTAGAGAGAAGTTCTGTGCCATTTTTCAAAACAGCGACAGATGTCTCATCACAAGAGGTTTCGAAAGCTAATATATATTTGTCATTCATTTTATTGTATCTTCCTCATTAGAATCGCATCTTCTGTCGGGTGCGAATAGTAGTTTTTCCGAGTATAGAAGGCCTCGAAATTATATTTTTTATAGAGATTTTGTGCTGGTTTATTAGATTCCCGTACTTCTAAAAACAGGGTACCAGCAAAATCAGCAACTTGATCCATCAACGTGCTGGCTATTTTGTTACTTTGAAATTCTGGCTTCACTGCAAGGTTGGTAATTTCCATCTCTTCCATGATCACTTGAATTGCTAGGAAACCAACAAGCTCATCGTCTACTTCAGCTAGAAAATAGATATCCCTTTTCAGGTTGCTAAGGAGATAGGATTCAGACCAAGGTGATTCTCCATAGCAAAGCTCTAAAATTTCTTTTAGCTTACAGGCTATGTCCTGCGTATCAAACTTTGCAGAATCAAAACGTTCAATTTTCATGTTCAGCTCTCAACTGTCTTGACATCCACACAGCATCACCGCCGTCCTCATAATAGTGAGAAATCAGCTTCCCTGTTGAAAAACCTAAGCGACGGTAAAGACCTTGAGCTTTTGTATTGTCACGCCGCACTTCAAGCGTCATCTGCTGCTTACCAAGAAGTGTCATTAGACGAATCATTTGGTTGACGAGATTACTCCCAACACCCTTACCTTGATAGGCTACAGCAACCGCAAGATTTGTGATATGCACGACTTTACCCCGTTCCGTAAGGCGAACCCCAATGAAACCAATAAGATTATCGTCAACGACTGCTGAAACAAAGAAGGCATTCTCATCCTGAACTATCTCGTGTTCAAAATGCGAAAAAGTCCACGGAACTTCTCCATCATAAACATCACGCTCAATTGCAAGCATGTCTACAATATCTTTACGCTCTGCCAAGCGATAATCTACACCGTCAATATTTGACTTTAAGTCCACCTCATCCATATTAAGATAACGACGTGGTTCAAATCCTTTGAACATATTCGCCAGTAGCGTTTTCAGATTCTTCATGTGTCTCCAACCATTTCTCTTCTGCTTCAACTTTTTTCAAATAATTTGGAGCAAAGCCGTGAACCGCTACAGGTTTTAGGTTTTTTCCAAATAGGGCGATTTGATAAGCTGAAGGTAGTTTGTCTAAGCTGTCTTCAATAATTTCAAAGTTTGTAAACCCTGCAGCTTCAATGTCAGCCACAAAGTTTTCTGTTTCCCCTGTAAATACAAGCGGAAGATTCTTATCTAAGTTTGCTAAGAAGTCACGAAAGACACAATGCTGTCCTATGACAACTTCTTTATCTTCTTGGTAAAGCGCAGCATAAGCGTTACCCCGACGTGCATCCATCACAGGAACAACGGTTCTGTCCGTTTTCAATCTTCTTGCAATAGCGAAAAGACTTGAGACACCAACGATGTCCTTATTTAAACTGTAGGCAAGCGTCTTTCCGACAGTCGCTGCTAAACGTAATCCTGTATAAGATCCTGGACCTTGGGCTACAACAATGCGGTCAAGTTCACTCGCTTCTACTGCTGATTGGTGCATCAAAAAGTCAACAGATGTCATCAGAGTAGTGCTATGATTTTTCTTTAAATTTAGAGTAATCTCTCCCAACAAAACATCATTATCGACAAGTGCCACAGACAAGGCCTTACTTGAACTGTCAAAAGCTAAAATTTTCACGAGATTCTATTCTCCATTCTTCTTATTTTATTATACCCTAATATCTGCATCTCAGTAATTACTTTTCACACTATCGAATATGCAAGTCAGAACAAAGTGTGTAGCTCTTTTAAACATCTAGAAGTATACGATAGCATCTATTATAACATTTTTTATATTTCTTGAAATTTTTCGCTTTCCTATTTTGTATTTTTCTTTATCACTGACAAAAGTATTACTATTATTTTCACTCAACTTTTTGTCTGTCTTTTACTTCTTTGAAAAAGCTCTTCTTGTTCTAAATGCTTTGGCTCTATAAACCTTTACTTTTCATTATCTCCATTTTATGCTAAAATGAAAGTAACTGTAAAACTGAAACACTCGGAAAGAAAGGAAAGCGAATTTTTATTCGCTCAAATATAATATGATTTTCAAAGCATTTTACCAAGAAGACAAAACACGTTCACCACGTCGTGAAACAACTAAGGTTCTCTACCTTGACCTTGATGTTACAGATACACGTGAAGGTGTCATCTTAGCGCGCGAACTTTTAGCTGCAAACACAGACTATCACGTTGAATTCATCGATTCACTTTCAGACGAAGCCGTTGAATATGAAAAAGAAAACGGTGGCCTTGAAATTACAAGCTTTTAATTAAAAAAAGATGCTTGCAACCTGCATCATCAAAAGATTTACTGCAAAACACTTTAGAAAGGGACAAAAGTCACCACTCTAAAGTGATTTTGTCATACAAATATGTATAGAAAGAAAACAATGATTAAACCATTAAAAATTAACTCCGACGAAGTCGCAGTTTACGCTATTGGCGGACTGGGCGAAATCGGAAAAAACACATATGGTGTCGAATATCAAGATGAAATTATCATCATCGATGCCGGTATAAAATTTCCAGAAGATGACCTATTAGGTGTCGATTATGTTATCCCAGATTATAGTTATATTGTCGAAAATATCGACCGTATCAAAGGGCTCTTCATTACACACGGACACGAGGACCACATCGGTGGTATTCCCTTCTTGCTTAAGCAAGCGAATATCCCTATTTATGCAGGTCCGTTATCACTTGCTTTAATTCGTGGAAAATTAGAAGAACACGGGCTTTTGCGTGATGCAAAACTCTTTGAAATTCATGCGGACAGCGAAATTAAATTTAACAACTTAAGTGTTAACTTCTTCCGTACAACTCACTCCATTCCAGAACCTTTGGGTATTGTTGTGGAAACACCTCAAGGTAAAGTTGTAGCTACAGGTGACTTCAAGTTTGACTTTACGCCTGTTGGTGAGCCCGCTGATTTACATCGTATGGCGGCTCTTGGTGAAGAAGGTGTTTTGCTTCTTCTCTCTGACTCAACCAATGCCGAAATTCCAATCTTCTCTCACTCTGAAAAAGTTGTTGGCCAAAATATCATGAAGATTTTCGAACGCATTGAAGGACGCATTATTTTCGCTTCTTTCGCTTCAAACATCTTCCGTTTACAGCAAGCTGTTGATGGTGCTGTGAAAACCGGACGCAAGATTGTTGTCTTTGGTCGTTCTATGGAAAAAGCCATCGTTAACGGACTTGAACTTGGATATATAAAAGCCCCTAAAGGAACTTTTATTGAACCAAATGAGGTGAACCAATACAATTCAAGCGAACTACTCATTATGTGTACAGGTTCTCAAGGTGAACCAATGGCTGCTCTAAGCCGTATCGCTAATGGTATGCACCGTCATATCACACTACAAATGGGAGACACTGTTGTGTTCTCATCTAACGCGATACCAGGTAACACACATGGTGTAAACCAGTTGGCTAACACAATCACCGAAGCTGGTGCAACCGTGGTTTATGGTAAGATGAATAATATTCATACTTCTGGGCACGGTGGACAACAGGAGCAAAAATTGATGCTCCGTTTGATTAAACCAAAATACTTCATGCCTGTCCATGGTGAGTACCGCATGTTAAAAATTCATGCCGGGCTCGCTCAAGATACTGGTGTACCTAAAGAAAATTGTTTCATTTTCGAAAATGGAGATGTTCTGGCTTTGACTGCTGATTCAGCACGTTATGCTGATCATTTCCCTGCTGCTGATACTTATGTTGATGGCTCAGGTATTGGTGATGTCGGTAATGCAGTGCTTCATGACCGTCATGAGCTTGCTGAAGATGGTATTGTTCTTGCTGTTGCTACTGTGGATTTCAAAAATAAAACAGTGCTTGCAGGTCCTGATATGTTAAGTCGCGGCTTTATTTACATGCGTGAGTCTGGGGATTTGATCCGTAATGGTCAACGTGTACTTTTCAATGCTATCCGTGAAGCCATGCTCAATACCGAAAATGCTAATGAAGCTGTTGTGGCACGGGCAATGCGTGAAGCGTTGGCTCCATTCCTCTATAAACAAACTGAACGTCGTCCACTTATCGTTCCGATGATTATGACACCTGACGAAAAATAATACAAAAACCACATCTTTCGATGTGGTTTTTTATTTCCTGTTCTAGGCGCATTAAGCTTATTTTCAGTTATTTTACTATAATTAAGGGTAAAAACATTTAATATCTGAGGACTTTCATGTATAAATTCTCCAAAATTATCTTTGCTTATTATCTTCTGTTTCTATTTTGGGGGATTCTTTTTAAATTTGATATCACACATACGATAAATACAGCACATTTATTCCCTTCCCGTAGCTTAAATGTTTCACCTTTTGATGCTTCTGGTGGACGTTTAGAAATCCTTTTCAATGTCCTTATTTTTATTCCTTTTGGTTTTTTTATGGGCCGCTTTTCAGAACGGAGCTTTCTTGGAAAATGGGGAGCAATTTTCCTTGTCAGTCTCTTTGTCGAAATCCTTCAATATATTTTCGGCATCGGAGCCACCGATATAACCGACATCATCACAAATACTTCCGGTGGTTTGATGGGACTCTTGCTTTATCATGCCTTTCAGAAAAACGAAAGAAGACAAGATGTAGTAAGCTTGTTTTTTGGTGGCTTTCTTCTCTTCTTTACTTTCATTCTTTTACTTCATTAAAAAGAGCTGATGTTAATCAGTTTTTTTATTTGGGCATACTCAATGGAAAACCGCTGATGGAGAGCTTCTTTTTCTTCCTCACTAATAAAGGCGCCATCAATAGCATAATGATTGATTTTTTCAAAATCATTCACCTGAAAATCATACCATTCTGCAATTTTCTCATATTCCTTTTGCAAATTGGTATTACTTACTGTGCGATTGTCAGTATTTATGGTTACATGAAGACCTTTCTTATACAATTCTAAAAAAGGATATTCTTCAAGATGGCGGATAGCTTTTGTTTGAAAATTACTGGTTGGTGCCATTTCCAAAACAATACCCAACTCTATCAAAACATGTTGATAGTCTGGAAGCTCTTTCGTCATAATGCCATGTCCCAAACGTGTTGCTCCCATCTCGACAGAATCAATAATGTTTTGTTCGCACCCTGGACACTCACCTGAATGCAGTGTGACTTGTACCCCACGACACGTCACCTTATCCAGCAAGTTTTTAAATTTTACTTGAGGGTAGTTTACTTCATCGCCTGCCATATCAAAGCCAACCAAATGCTCATCATCGATTTCATCAAAAAGCGGAACCAACTTTTCCAAACGCTCGATTGGCACCTGACGAAGACCACAGAGGAGAACATTTGCGACAATATCAAAGTCTTCTTCAGCACGAGAAACACCAGCAATAACAGCTTCTACAGCTTCTTCAAGTTCTAGATTTTTTTCCAGATGCTGACCAGGTGCAAAGCGAATTTCAATATATTTGACATTATCCTCAGCAGCTTGACGAACCACATCATAAGCTGCTAGCTCAAGATTAGTATAGCTTTGTAGTAATGGAAGAACGAAGTCAAAACGCTCCAGATATTCCAAAAGACTTTGAGTCGTTTCTGGCGCTTGTGCACAATTCAGTATTTCATCATCACTCATATTAAAATCGTACCCTATGTTATTAGCCAGCTGCTTAATACAAGGCAAACTGAGTGAACCATCAAGATGACAATGAAGTTCAACTTTCGGCATTAAAGCAATGGTTTCTGAATTAAGCATTAGATTAGAGCCCCCATAAAAATATATTTTTTCTATTTTACGCTTTTTTCTTACGACATGCAAATTTTTTCGTCAAGAAAAAAGATATTGGAACACGATATTCTTACATAGCATTGGTGAGCGATTTTATTTTTGAAACTTTAAGCGAAAGGAGTCCAATGTTAATTTTTACCCCAACCTCTTTACTTATCTATTTTAAGCACATATTCCTTGTGCCCTTTGATTTCTTTCTCCTCCACCTTTGTTTCAGGCGGAAGTGTGAAGGCTGGGCGGACATAGGCAGGGTAAACTACGCCATTTCCTCCAAACCTCCCCTCATAACCAATCACTTTAGCCACTGCAGAGGCAGTTTCAAAAACTGTACGCAACCACCAAGGATAGCTAACAAGGTCTCCTTCTAAATAGGCAAGTCTATCCTCTCTAATCCCTCCTTTTCGTCTGAAATATAGTAAGTTACAGTCACCTTCCAAACGGAGTCCGTCCTTAAAATTTCCTACATCAATATCCGAAAGCAAGAAAAGCTTCCGCTCTATTTTTTCCAAATATCTTTTTGATGATGTCGGTTCTAAGGGTTCAATCGCAATTTCTGTGAGAGGGATCCGATCCTTCACTCCTTTGGAAAAACGCTTGATAAAGTCTTTATGCATAAAAGCATCCGGTATGCTATGTCCGTAGTAGGCTTCCTCCCAGCCTTCCCGAAAAGACATGGGCGGATCTACAAGATGCTTTCGAAGCAATAAGACATTGCCTTGATCAATATAATTTTTCGTGAGCACCAGATAGGGCACTAACTTACCATCTTCTTTGATGTGAATGGTGTAGCCCAAGCGTTTGTCCTTGTCATAGGCTAAATCTCTTAATACTTGTGGCTCTTTTGCGGGTAATAGATAAATAAAATCCTTTCTTTTCACAACTATAAATACAGCAATAAGTATTTGTAGCAAACTTAAGACTAAAAACATCATCATCTTTTTTTTACTTTTCAATCGTCTTTCTCCTTAAAAATCGTGATAAATCCTTCACTAACTAATACGAGAAAAAAACGAAATTAACACTAAAAAAAGCAAAGAAAAAAGAACAAGAAGTTATCCTTGTTCTTTTAGTTTGCCGCGGCATTTGCCACAGGCATATTTTTTTATATCAATTTTACGTTGACGTTGATAAATCTGATGACAGCTTTGACACACATAAGTATGTTTAGCCTCTCTTATTGATGGAGCATAACGTAACCCCCCTACTTGAGCAAGTAAATCCTTGAACTCCCTGTCTTTATGCTTATAACCTCGTTGCTGGTCATAGAGATGGTAATGAACCAGCTCATGGAGAATAATACCATCAAACTCTGCTCGATTTGCCATTTTAGGGTTAAAATCCAAATGCATATCCTTAGGAAAAAAGCGGCCTCCCGTACTGCGTAGACGACTATTCCACTGGGCAGTATGCAGAAATGGACGCGCAAATTTCTCTACAGAAAGTTGACGCACATGGTCTGTTAATTCCTCATTGTTCACGTGGCTCAACCAAAGTTAAATTAATCTTACCGCGCTCTTGGTCAATGGATTTTACCCAAACGGTTACGATTTGTCCGACAGAAACAACTTCATGAGGATTTTTCACAAAGTTTTTGCTCAGGTCAGAAACGTGAATCAATCCGTCATTTTTAATACCAATATCCACAAAGGCACCAAAATCGACAACGTTACGCACTGCTCCTTCAAGTTTTTGGCCCACACGTAAATCGCTCGCGGAAAGAACATCTTGGCGTAAGATTGGTGCATCAAAATTATCACGTAAATCACGTCCTGGCTTTGTCAAATCAGCAATAATATCTGTCAATGTTTCGCGACCAACACCAAGTTTTTCTGACATTTCGGCAATATTTACTTTTTTCAAAATTGCTGCGGAATTCGCATCAAGATCTGCTATATTAAGTGTTTCAAGTAATTTTTCGACCACTTGATACGACTCTGGATGGACTCCAGTGTTATCAAGGAAATTCTTTGCTTCAGGAATACGAAGGAAGCCTGCTGCCTGCTCAAAAGCTTTCGCCCCTAAACGTGGAACTTTTTTCAACTGCGCACGGCTTTTGAGAGCTCCATTTTCCTCACGAAACTTCACGACATTGTTGGCTAAGGTTTTGTTAAAACCAGCAACATGTGAAAGTAGTGCTGGACTTGCTGTATTTACATTGACACCAACTTGGTTGACGACCGTTTCAACAACAAAGTCCAAGTTTTCGGTAAGTTTCTTCTCTGCAACATCATGTTGATATTGTCCTACACCAATAGCTTTCGGTTCTATTTTCACCAACTCAGCCAAAGGATCTTGCAACCTTCTTGCAATGGAAATAGCCGAACGCTTTTCTACCGTCAGGTCCGGAAACTCTTCACGCGCCAACTCCGAAGCCGAGTAAACAGAAGCCCCAGATTCACTCACGATAACATAAAAGACATCAGAAAGACTGTTTTCTTTTAAGACTTCGGCAACAAAAGTTTCCGATTCACGACTGGCTGTTCCATTACCAATAGCTATCATATCGACCTTATATTTAGAGATTAGTGCTGCTAACTCCTTTTTCGCTTGGGCAATTTGACTCGCATTAGCAGGTTTTACGGGATAGATAACTGTCGTCGACAAAAGTTTACCTGTTGCATCAACAATGGCGAGCTTTGCTCCTGTACGATACGCGGGGTCAAAACCCATCACTGTACGCCCTTTAAGCGGTGCCACCAAGAGTAGGTTTTTCAAATTTTCACCAAATACTTCGATGGCTGCATCTTCAGCTTTTTCTGTTAATTCACCCCGTACTGCACGTTCCATCGCTGGAAGCAGCTTTTTCTTCACTGCTTCTTTTATGGCTAAACTCATATATTTGTTGTTTCGCGCAGCAAAACGATTTTCAAAAAAGCGTAAAATCTTATCTTCATTATGTTCAAATTTTACAGAAAGAACGCCCATCTTTTCACCACGATTCAAAGCAAGCACACGGTGGTTTGGAAGTTCAGAGATTTTCTCTGCAAATTCATAATATATTTGAAAGACTTTTTTCTCATCGAGGCTTTGCTCTTTCAGACGACTTTCTAAGAGGCTATTTTGTTTCACTTCGCTCAATAGCCAGCTCCGCAATTTAGCATCCTCAGAGATTGCCTCTGCCAGGATATCCATGGCCCCTTGAAGCGCTTTTGCTACTGTGGCGAAAGTTTCATTCGTATATTTCTCTGCTTCTTCTTCAAGACTTGGTGTATTTTTAACAATGAGTTGTGCAAGCGGGAAAAGACCGTTTTCTTTCGCCACTGTGGCTTTTGTACGACGTTTTTCTTTATAAGGAAGATAAAGGTCTTCAACTTCGGACAGCTTCTCAGCCGCTGCTATTTGAGCCTTAAGCGCATCCGTTAATTTGCCTTGCTCCTCAATCTTGGACAGCACTGCTGTTTTTCGATCCTTAAGTTTTGTTAGGCTATCATTTTCGTCAATAATTTTTTTGATTTCAACTTCATCTAAGCTACCCGTAACTTCTTTTCGATAACGGGCAATAAAAGGTACTGTGTTACCTTCTGCTGTCAGTTCAAGTACTTTTTGAACTTGTGAACTTTTAATATTTAGTAATTCAGCTATTTTTTGCGTATTTTCCATTCTTCCATTTTACCATATTATCACCATTTTCAATTCATGTGATTTCGATGTTTATTTGCTAAAATAGCTCTAGTAAAAAATTAGAAAGTGGAAGAAATGGAATATTTAGAATTAGCCCAAACACGCCATGCCGTCAAAAAGTTTGATAGGAAAAAAGTTCCTCTTGAAGAGATAAAAGGCATTATTAAAACTGCTCGTTTAGCCCCTTCAGGAATTAATATACAAAGTTGGCACTTTGTCGTTATTGATTCAGCTGAAGCCAAAGCCGCACTTTTAAAAGAAGTCAATCCTTCAAATCACGAACAGATTGAAACAGCAGGTGGCTTGATCATGATTTTTGCGGATAGTCAATATGCCGATCGCCTTAAACTTATTAGCGAGCGTGGCAGTGAAGAACTTTCAAGCCTTGACATTGAACGCTTTACTCAACGCTATCAAGCTTATGTCAATAGTTTTGATGCTGAATATCTCAATACCTATATGTCTATGACAACTGGCCTTGTCACAATGAACTTGCTCTATGCCATCTATGATAAAGGTTATAAGGCCAATGTTGTCCTTGGCTATAAACGCACAGAAAAAATCAATGAGATTCTCAACGTCGATAAAAAATACCGTCCAGAACTCATCATCCCTTTTGGAACTTCTGAGGAAACTGGCCAACCAAGCTTTCGTTTGGGGCTTGAGGATATTATGGAAATTCGGTAATAAAAAATCTGCATTTAAGCAGATTTTTTATTTTATCTCATAAAGCTAAAGTATCTTGGAATCTTTCCTAAATCTCACTTTCAAAAAATTTTTCTATTATATCTTGTCGAACACAAATATAACTCTTGTTTTCCCGATTAGGATATGTTCGATTACTCAGCACAACTAAAGCACGCATCTGTAAAAGATCTAAACATATCACACCTCCCGTAAAACCTGTATGATAGAGCTGCCCAGCACTACGAGAAAGCCAGCCTAGTGTCCGTCCCGAAACCTCAAATGTCTGTAAAGTCGTTAACAGCTCATCAGATAAAATATCCCCTGAAAAAACTGCTCTAACAAAAGTTTCTAAATCTCCAATCGTGCTGAAAAGTCCCGCATGACCTGCTTCTTTTTCCCAGAGATAGGCTTTCCCATCGTGAACAATACCTTTAATCTTACCTCGAGATAGCGTAATCTCTGTCGGTACAGCAGAACTTTCATCTGGAAAATAGGTCGTCGATACCATACCCAAAGGCTCAAAAACATGAGTGCGAAAACTCTCTTCAAGTCCACAACCGTCTATTTTTTCAATGATTTCTCCCAGGAGTAAATAACCAATGTCGGAGTAAATCGTGTGCCTTTCATTAGGCAAAGGGAGGTTAATTTTCTTCAAAAAGTTCCAAAAGAATTCCTGTGAAAAATCTGTTTTATCTGTAAAGTCAGCAGGAAAGCCTGCACGGTGCAAGAGAAGGTCTTCGATTGTTAATTTCAACTCTTCAAGCATAGGAAAAAACACGCCGATCGAATCTGAAAGAGATATTTCTTCGCGGTCTATAAGTTGAAGTATGCGCGTTGTTGTTCCGACAACTTTAGTCAGGCTAGCCAAGTCATAAAGGGACGATGAGGTGACTTTCTCAACATAATCTATTGTCCCACCATATACAGTTTGACTGTGTTGGTTTTCCATATAAAAAGCCGCAAAGCCAGGTGTATCTTCCCGAACTACTGCGGCTTCCAATATTTTAAAAATATCATTTGCTTTCTCGGATAACATTGGCGATATTTCCATCTTTTTCCTCAAGTAATTTTTTAGCTTCATCGCTTGAAATACTTAACTCCAGCATCAGAATTGCGACATTCACACGTTCTCCAGATTCATAAAAGACTTTTTCAGCTTCTTCAAAACTAACACCTGTTGCTTGAGAAACGATACGAATACCACGATTCACTAACTTCTCATTTGTCGCTTGGACGTTAATCATCAAATTCTGGTAAACCTTACCTGTCCTAGCCATAATTCCTGAAGAAATCATATTTAACACCATCTTCTGTGCAGTGCCTGACTTCATCCGTGTTGACCCTGTGATAACTTCAGGACCAACAGCAACATCTATCCCCACATCAGCTACTGTAGCCATTTCACTGTTTGGATTTGCAGATACTGAAATCGTCAGTGCGCCCACTTTTTTGCCATATTCCAACGCTGCCAAAACATAGGGTGTCCGGCCACTTGCAGATAACCCAATCAATATATCTTGAGGCGTTAGCTCAACTGCTTTTATATCAGCCAATCCTAGTTCACGAGAGTCTTCGGCACCTTCAATGGCCTTGTAAACTGCTTCGTCCCCTCCTGCGATAATTCCAAAAGCTCGTGTTGCGGGAACACTGTAAGTTGGTGTTAATTCAACACCATCCAAAAGTCCTAACCGGCCACTCGTTCCTGCCCCTATATAAATGATACGCCCGCCTGTCGCAAAACGTTCAGCAGCACGATCAATAGCTTGAGCAATTTCAGGTAATACAGTTGAAATCCCTGCTGCTACTTTCGCATCTTCATTGTTCATGATTTTAACCATTTCTAAAGTCGAAACTTGGTCTAAATTCATGGAATTCGGATTACGTCCTTCTGTAGATAAACTCTCAATTTTATTCAATTTTTTCTCACTTCATTTAATTTTTTTTATATTTTCAGCCGTTTTCTTCATACGCTTCGTCAATTTCGGTCCAATCATCTCTTCAATAACACCTAGATATAATACTGTGGCCACTTGAAAGGATGACTCAAAAGAAGCAATTGCGCCCACCCGTAACAGGTGCTCTGTTGTAGGTATCGCAATAACACCGCTCACACGTTTACTTATTTCATTAGACTGATTTTTAGTGACAATATAAGATTGAGCACCGCGTTCACGTGCAATATCCAAAGCAGCTAGAACTTCTTTTGTCTCTCCTGAATAAGAAAAACTTAAAACAACGTCTTGCTCATTGAGGTAAGCCAAATTTTCCATCACCATATGCCCATCCCAACTGTGCAAAGCCAGAAAACCAGCCCGGTTAAATTTGTGAGCCAAATCATAAGCAATAACTCCTGATGAACCTACACCAATAAGATAAATTCTCCTCGCTTTTTTCAAAGCAGAAATAGCCTCTTGTATCACTTTTTCATCTAGAAAATTAGCTGTATCCGAAACTGTCGTGGAGAGCATAACAGCAACCTTATCAATAATTGTTGATAAATCATCATTCTTTTGAACGATGGGATCAATCTCTATGATTTCGTTTGAAGCTATAGCATTAGAACTTTGCGCCATTGCAATTCTAAATGTATCCAAGCCTTCATAACCGAATTTACGAACAAATCTTGTAATCGCGGAAGCGGATGTATCCGACTGTGCTGCAATTTCAGCAATGCTCATCGTCAGAACATCAGGATGTCGCAAAAAAGTATCCGCCACCCTTTTTTGACTTTGGTTGAGCGCTTCATAATTTTGCTTGATTTCCATTCTGATATTCATAAATATTTCCTTTTTCTATTTATCATCAATCATACTCATAATGGAGGCATCACTTTCACCTGGTACCATACGAGCAGTAATTTTTGTTCCATTTTCTGTTAGTTCCTTGAGCTGTTCTATATCTTGGGGAGATAAAAAGACAGATTTTTTTACCTGAACAGAGTCTTCGCCTTGTTTCGAGATATTTCCCACATTAAATTCGTCCAGTAGTCCAGCATCAACTAAAGCTTTCATATCTCCAATTGTTTTTGTCAAAACAAAAACACGTTCATCACCAAAGCGATTTTCCTTAAAATTCACAATTGCACGGCGAATACTTGACACAGTTAACTTTTTCCCCGCTGGTTTTGCCAACTGCAATGCACCGAGAACCATCTCATCATTCCATGCACTATCATTTACTACATAGAGTCGTTCAGCATTCACTACATTTGACCAAACGGCAGCAACTTGACCATGAATCAAACGCTCATCTACTCTTGCATGTATAATCATTTTACTATTTCCCCATTCTTCTTTCAATTAAAATTCTACTAGTTAAAGAGGTTACCAACAGCATTTAACATAGGCTGTAAATTTCCTAAAATCATACCCAAAGCAATCAGGACAAAAATCAAGCGTGTAGAGTTCATCTTCTTTTTACCTAGAAGCCAGTAGCTAAGTCCGACAATTGCAAGTGGCACAAGCCCTGGTAGAATTTTATCCAACATTTCTTGCACATTCATTGTTACTTCGCCCATTTTATAGGAAAGTTCAAGTTTATAGGTAATCACAGAAGGAATTAAGCCCCCTACCACGGTCAAACCAAGGATAGCTGCTGCATCAGTCAAGACTTTCATTTGTGATGCAAAACCAACAGCAATTTTTTTACCTTGTGCATAACCAATCTGAAGGAATTTCCAGCGAACGACGAGTACAGCTAATCCAATAATCAAAGGAATAATTAAGCTAACAACTTGTCCTGCTTGAGCTAAGTAAGCCGCCATTGAGAAGACAACAGCACGGTAAATAGCAATAAAAAGCGTATCCCCGACACCAGCAAATGGTCCCATTAAACCCGTTTTAAGACCGATAACTGCTTCTTCATCTGTTTCATTGAGTTCTTCTTCCATAGCTATGTTCGCCCCAATAATCAGATGACTCATGGCTGGTGTTGTATTAAAGAACCCAATATGTGTTTTCAAGGCTTTAGCCATTTTTTCTTTATTGTTACCATAAAGGCGACGTAAAGCCGGCATAATTGTGTAGGCATAGCCTAAATCTTGCATACTTTCGTAATTCCACCCCCATTGGAAACCAAAGAGATTGCGAATGTAAACTTTTTTTAAATCTTTTTTTGTGATTTCTGGTTTATTATATTGTTCAGTCATTGAAGTTAACCTCCTCATCTACGTAGAGATTTTCTGATAAATCTGTTCCCGTAGCTGTAGCAGCTACAGGTTGTGGTGCTGCAGCTTCTTTCACTTTATTTTGTTGATTAATTACCGCGATACCAGCAAGTGCAAGTCCAATAAGGGCGACTCCAAGTACTGAAAAAGTCTCAGAAAAGTAAGCCATTAAGGCAAAACCGATGATAAAATAAGACCAATATTTTTTAATCGGGAGATAGTGAAGCAAAATTGCAATACCCATAGCAGGAAGGATTGCTCCTGCCGCTTTTAGTCCATTCATTACCCAAACAGGTATTGCTTCATTAATAAGATTAACGACATGATCACCGAAATAAAGACCAATAAATACTGGAATCATCCGTGATAATGTCCACGAAAATATTCCAAATACGTTGCTCATTTCCACACCACGAGCATTGCCGACTTCAGCAAATTTGGCTGCTCGCTTTTGCCAGAATAAATTAACCATACGACCCAAAATATCCATTTGTGTGAGCAAAAGTCCAATCGGAATAGCGATACCAATGCCGTATTCTACACCTTTACCTGAAAGAATGGCATAGGCTGTTCCCATAATAGCTCCGCTTAAAAAATCAGGAACAGTAGCCCCACCATAAGTTGCGACGCCAAGTGTCATCAACTGTAGCGTTGCACCGACCAGAAGTCCTGTTGTAAGATCTCCCATAACAACCCCTGTAAATGCAGCTGCAAAAAGTGGCGTGTAAGGACCGATTTAAATAGAAATCTGATCTAGTACACCAATGGCTGTATAGACCAGAAGAACAATGATGATTCCAATGGAAAGTGTATCCATATTTCCTCCTCCGCCTTCTTTTGAAAGCGTTTTTATATTTTAGATAATCCTATTGTAGCGAAAACGAAAATATTTGTCAATTATTTTAAAATAAAACACCAAACGAAATTAATTTTCGTTTGGTGTTTTTTTATGTTATACTGTTCGTATGAATATTTTACAATTTTTTCTCTATCCTTTTATCATTATCATAGCAAATGTGATTGGAGCAATCAGTGGCATGGGTGGTGGATTAATCATCAAACCCCTGCTGTCCCTACTTGGATTTCACTCACTGCCTGAAATCGTATTTTATTCTAGCGTGGCTGTCCTTGTTATGGCACTTTCTTCAACAGCGCGCCAAATTAAAAACGGCATCAAAATTAACGCTCGAAATGTTACTTTTTTGTCTATCGGTTCCGTGTTAGGCGGAATGCTCGGACAGCGGGTTTTGCAATTTTCTTTTAAAATTATTGGAAATGAAAATACAGGTCAACTCCAAGCTTTCCTACTAATTATTTTATTATCTGGCGTTTTACTCTTAGGACGATTAAACATTCAGTTTAATAAACAACTCAATACTCTTTATTTCTTATGTGGACTGTCTCTTGGAACCATATCTGTATTTCTAGGAATTGGGGGAGGTCCTTTCAATGTCGCTCTTCTTTTACTGATTTTCCCTCTAAAAATCAAAGAAGCAACGACCTACTCTATCGTTTCTATTTTGTTCTCACAAGTTTCAAATTTAGCTACAACTTTAATTTTTTCGAATGTATTTGCATATGATTTAAACATCTTATGGGTAATCATTCCTGCTGCATTTATTGGAGGACATCTTGGCGCATTACTTAGTGGAAAACTTAGTGATCGGAGTATTAACAGACTCTTTAATATCGTAGTTATCATGATAATGCTTATTACTCTAATACCAGTATTGTTTTAATAGCTCTATCAATTTCAGTATAATTAGGAATACTATTTCATAGCTAGACTAATTTAATTTTTCCTTTCCATATCAGTTCGATAAAAACACTGACAAACAGTGTTTTTTATTTTCATTAAGTATAACTGAACCTAAAGTTTATGAAGTAAATCTTAAACAAAAAAACTCTAAGTCAATCTGACTTAGAGTTATAACTCGTGTGAAACGAGATTACATCATTTTGTTGTAGAATTCGACGATAAGTGCTTCGTTGATTTCTGTGTTGATTTCATCGCGTTCTGGAAGACGAACGAGTGAACCTTCAAGTTTATCAGCATCGAATGATACGAAGTTTGGACGTCCTTTAGTTGCTTCAACAGCTTCAAGGATTGCAGGAACTTTCATAGATTTTTCACGAACTGAAATAACTTGACCAGGTGCTACGCGGTATGATGGAATATCAACGCGTTTACCATCAACGAGGATGTGACCGTGGTTTACGAATTGACGTGCTTGACGACGTGTAGTTGCAAGACCAAGACGGAATACAACGTTATCCAAACGTTGTTCAAGCAAAGTCATGAAGTTGAAACCAAGAGTTCCTTCTTTAACACGTGTAGCTGCTACAAACAAGTTACGGAATTGACGTTCAGAAACACCGTAAGTGAAACGGAGTTTTTGTTTTTCAGCCAATTGCAAACCGTATTCAGAAAGTTTTGAACGGTTGTTAGGGCCGTGTTGACCAGGTACGTAGTTACGACGTGCAAGTTCTTTACCAGAACCTGTAAGTGAGATGCCGAGACGGCGTGATTGTTTCCAAGATGGACCAGTATAACGTGACATGTTAATGTCTCCTTCAAATTTTTTTGAAGAATATTGACAGCCTCGAATTCGTGCATTTCACTTTCGCCTTACAGCTTCGGTTACTTCGTAACAAGGGAAATGTTGACGAGTTTTCTAGCTGACTGCTATATTCAACTTTACTATTTTAGCAAAATTATTAAAAACTGTCAACATGACAAGTGAATCAGTACGTGTCTATATTTTTCGTGCTCAAAAAAATATCAAAGTTTCTCTAACTAGAACAGAAAAAGACTGAAATCTGCTTTCTCCCTCGCAAATTTCAGCCTTGATTTTTTACTTCTTTTGGTGTAAAATAATCAAAGTCGATTATCGCAAGTGCAGTTTGCTTTAATCACGTGCCTCGAGTTGTCCGCTCGGGGCTTTTTTTCTTGATTTATTCTATACCTTAATTATACTAAAGTGCACACAAAAATGCAACCTTTTTAAGTACAAAGGCTGTTTTTTTATTACTTTTTTCTCTTTATGGATCGCTTAAAAATACCTTGCTCGTCCTGATTTATTGGCTTGCTTCACCTGTCTTATTCCAGATGAGCGATCTCCCCTTTTGAGAAAGTGTTGAACACTTAAACGTTCTAAATCTTTATATTTTTTATACTTTTCTCGCCAGTCTCCAAAGAAAAGATCATGAAGTTTACCTTCCGCTTTATCAAGAATCATTTGTCCCATGATAAGTGCACCCTCCACGGACCAATGTCGTGCTTGTTTTTTCATACGATATGACAGTTTCGTATGGTTACTTTCCATGATACCAATACCGGCAGAAGACAAACCACGGCTTTCTGGAGATTTCGTATAGGCAAAATTTCTTAATAACTTTCGAGAAAATGTCACAAAACTTTCCCCAAAGGATTCCTCTTTTTCAGGAATAAGTGCAGAGGCTCTATTCAATATCTCTTTTACGGCTTTCTTATCATGTTGTGCGATAGCCTGAAAAAGCCCTTCCTCAAAAGTTAAAGGAAAAGGTTTCATCATTTTTGAAATTTCTTTTCGAAGATGGTATTTGTCCCAAAAATGAACATGTTGGCAAGAAAAGGTTTTAACGATTTCATCAAACACATAAGGAGTATAGCCATGTCCCATATCTGAATTGGTAATGAGGAGTGTATCCTTTGTGATTTCATAATGATTGTACAGATAATCCATCACTTTTTCTCTGGCCGCTTTATTGCTGGTTGACCATATTTCATGGTGATGAACCGTTTTCTGACGCTTCCCATATTCTTTTTCAAGTCCCTCATGGATAAGAAAGTGTGAAAAATCTGTTTTCTTTTTCTTATCATTGGCTTCTGGGGTACTTAAAAGAAGACCGTCACCTTCTATATAAAGTACTTTAACCTCCTTCTTGATAAATTCTTCTTCGTCAAAAAAGCGATAATCTTCACGTTCTTTATAAAGTTGAGTCGCTAGTTTACGAGCCTTACACACCGTATCTTTACTGATATCCAGCTGAAGAAGTTCTTTGAAATGCGCAGCGGCTTTTCTACACGTTAAATCAACAGCTGTAACAGCTATTTTGTAAAGGAGTTCTTTAGAGTATCGGCTATAAGGCTCTAAACCAAGATATTCATCCACAGGATAACGGCGTTTTCCTTTTTTAACATAGCACCTTCTCACAAGGACAACTTCTCCAAAAGTGAACATGACACGCCGCTCTGCCGTTTCCTTATAAAACCAACCTTCTTTTTCTAATAGAGCCCCCTGTTCACGATCAACTTGTTTCATCTTTTTGATAAACTTTTGAATATACAGTTCTCTTATTTCTATTTGAAAAGTTTCTTCGCTAAATGACATTGTAATTCTCATTTCTAAAAATAATATCCCTATTATTATAGGCAGGAGATTTTTTTCATCAAAAAATTTTTGTTTCGCTTTTAATTTTTCATCTCTTCTTATAAGTTTTTATTTTTGTTAGTGTTTTTATTTTAGTAAAGGACAGATTTCCGACCGCTGGAAAACCCGAAGAGCGGAATTTCAGTCCTTCGGGTACCGAAAAACGGATTTCCGTTCTTCGGACAACAAAAAAGCAAAGTGCAGATTTTTGACCCACACTTTGCTTTTTTATCATCAAATACAAATTATTCCAATAGTACACTTTTCAATTTCATTCTGCGATAGCTTTGGGGAATAAATTGGCGTATCTCGTCGTCATTAAATCCTATCATTAATCTATGCGTATCAAAAATAAGGGGAAGTCGTAATAATTCTCGATGTTCTAAAAGAAAGGAAAGAGCTTCATTAAAACTCAATGCCTTACATTTTCTCAACAACTCCTCAGTCTGAGTATTCATTCTGATATTATTTTTCAAAATATCTGAAAAACCCTTTTCAGATAGAGACAGAATTTGAGAAAGGTCTTCTTTAGACAACTCTTTTATTTTTTTCATCTGGACTTCAATTCCAGTTTCTTCAAACCATCTCTTCGCTCGTTTACTCGATATATCACTTGTTCCATAATACAGAGTAATCATGACTTGGAGCTATACTATAAAAGTGGACAGAAAATTGTGTGTTATAATCTGTCTATTAAGACACAAAAATGAAAGGACTTTTATGTCAGGTTTTAAACGTTACGACGAGGAATTTAAGCAATCTCTCGTTAATCTCTACCAAACAGGTAAAACTCAATCCGAACTCTGTAAAGACTATGGTGTCTCCCCTTCTGCACTTGCAAAATGGATCAAGCAGTACTCTCAAGTTCGTCTTGAAGATAATACGGTCTTGACTGCTAAACAGATTCAAGAATTACAAAAAAGGAATGCCCAACTCGAAGAAGAAAATCTTATCTTAAAAAAAGCAAGTGCCATATTCATGCAAAACTCCAAGTGAGATTAAAAGCAGTCTATAGACTCCGATTTGAACACACGACAGTTATGCTCTGTCGTGTTTTACATGTCAATCGTTCCACCTACTATAACTTCATAAACAAGAAGCCCTCAAAACGTGAAATAGAAAATCAACGCTTGAGAAAATTACTCCTTGAGATTTATATGAAAGCCAAGAAAAGAATTGGAACGAGAGCTTTTAAAATCATTCTCCTGCGTGATTATGGCGTTAATATTTCTGAGGGGCGTATCTTAAGACTTCTCAAGTCTATGACACTCCCTAAAATGTCAACGATTAAACCTAGAGTTAAATCAAAACACTCTCCTGCATTTTCTTCTGATAATCTCCTTAAACAAGAATTTAATCCTAAGTCCCCGAATCAAGTATGGACAACTGATTTCACTTATATTTCTATAGGACATAGACGGCATGTTTATCTCTGCGCCATCCTTGACCTCTACTCTAGAAAATGTATTGCTTGGAAAGTAAGTGACAGGATTGATGCTAAACTTGCCTGTGACACATTAGGGATGGCTATAAATAAGAGGAAGCCTAAGGAACCAATCATTTTTCATTCGGATCAAGGTAGCCAATTTAAATCAGCTTCCTTTAGAAAAATATTAGATGAGCATCAATTGCTTGCTTCTTACTCCAAACCTGGATATCCTTATGATAATGCTGTCACTGAGGCCTTTTTCAAGTACCTCAAACAACGGGAAATAAACAGAAGAACTTATCACTCCATTCAAGAAGTTCAACTCTCTTGCTTTGAATACATCGAACAGTTTTATAACAACTATAATCCTCATTCCGCAAACAATGGTTTAACTCCAAATCAGAAAGAAGAAAACTATTTTAAGAAAATATAGCTCATTTTGTGTCTAAATATTTGACATTAGTCCAAGTTATCTTCACTTATTTTTTTAGGCACTTCACTATTAAAGGTGATATTGGAGGCTTGATACATAATCCTTGCTAAATCTAGGTGTATTACGACTAACATCATCAGAAAAATAAGTTTTATCGCTGTTGGCAATATGTTGATAAATAACTTTTCTCCTTTATTTTTACTCTCTTTTTTTCTCCGACCTAACTTTTCCACGACATAAACCAGCATCATCAACCAAATATAACTAAAGGATAGGAGTAGTCCAACATTTATCATAAAATTAACACAATAGATGCGTGAAATGCTTCCTAATAAATAGGTAAGTAAAGCAATGGATACAAAAATACAAGTTGCATACCCCTTGCCGATAAAGTTATTTATACTCGCTACGATAGAATAGCCATTTTGTCGTAAAATATGAATTTTTTTATGAACTGAAAAAATCCAAAAACTCAACATCACCGTAAAAAAGGTTATGCCAATCTTTAAATAGCTTGAAATATTGTAAATGTCCCTACCCGATGATAATTCATAACTTTCACTTTTTTCAAAATCTGCAAAATCTTTGTAAGTATAGTTCTCATCAAAAGCTTTGTTATAAGTATTTTTAATCTGCTCTACCGTATCTTTATATTTGTTTTTATCCTCTGTTTTTATAAAAACTTGCCACTCAAATTCATTTTTATTTTTTAAATTATCTATACCGTCTATAGTTAAGACTGATTTACTCAATGGAGGGCTGTACACGCTTTTTTGATGCGTCTGAGGTACATACAAGGTTATCTCTGCTTTTTCTAGGAACTTAAAATTGATCCCTTCTTTGATAAAGTACCCTTGGTCTACAACTTTATAGAGTGTAAATAATCCCTCCTGTTTTGAAATTTTTTCTATAATATCAATCGCGCTGTCGTTCTCTTTTTTATTCGTTATTTTTTTAGGTTTTTTTACAGGAGAATAACTATCCGTATATCTAAAAAAGTCTGTCACTTTATCTCTTGAATATTGCTCTACCTGAAAAATAAACATTCCAAATAAAATGCTGAGTAGAAGAATAGCAAGATTAAATTTTAAAATTCTTTTTTTCAAAAAAGCCTCATTTCAGTTAGTACTTTTATTCTCAAGGTCTGTTTTCTACTATTTTTTGATCTGTTCTGCAATGTTGACTTCACATCCTCCTATTCACAATAAATTTTATTCATGGCACACTATTATCCGTAAAAAAATATGAAATATAACAAAAAAAATCAAAAAAACTTTTTAACTGCTACTTCTAGAATTGCAATACTTCTTGATATCTCCTATTTGCTTTATTCTATATAGCACGCCCTGATACTAGAGTGACAATATTAATACCAAATCAAAGCAAAACAAAAAATAGACTCTAAAGAATCTATTCTTTAACTCACTAACTCCAACCACAATACAGGCTCAGTTTTCATTTCCAACAAAAAAACTCATCTACGAAAGATGAGTTAGGGTTAGTCGGTAATCGGGAAGACAGGATTCGAACCTGCGACACCTTGGTCCCAAACCAAGTACTCTACCAAGCTGAGCTACTTCCCGAAGGTATGAAAATTTTTTACAATAATAAAACGGGCAAGCCCGAATTAATTATTATGCACCCGGCAGGATTCGAACCTGCAACCGCCTGATTCGTAGTCAGGTACTCTATCCAGTTGAGCCACGGGTGCGTTTTTTAACTACTTGATTATTATAGCAAATCAAATTTGCGAATGCAAGAATAAACTCATAATTAAACAAAAAAAAACCGAAATTATTCAGTTTTTTTATTCTAAAAGTAGCTGTGCGAATTAACGACTAAAGGTATTCCATGACAGTAAGAGAGCAGCCAATATAAAAATACTCAGTAATAAAATAAAATCATTTTTCGACCATTTGAGCTGACGATATTTACTGCGCCCATCGCCTCCTTGATAGCCTCGTGACTCCATGGCAACTGCTAAATCTTCTGCACGGCGGAAGCTCGAAACAAAGAGCGGAATCAATATCGGGATAATCGAGCGGACTTTTTGCAAGAGATTCCCTTCACCAAAATCCATACCTCTTGCCTTTTGGGCATTCATAATCATGGTTGTATCGTCCATCAATGTTGGAATAAAGCGAAGTGAAATCGAAAGCATAAGTCCTAATTCATGTACCGGTACCTTGATTTTCTTCAAAGGTGCTAAACCAGTTTCAATACCATCTGCCAAGGTTAGCGGCGGCGTGGTCAATGTGAGTACTGTTGACATAAAGATAATTAACACAAAGCGGAAGAAAATATAGAGTGCGTTAATTAAGCTCTCTGTTGATATTTTCAATATCCAAAATTGAAAAATAATATGTTCTCCAGGTGTAAACAGCATCTGAAAAATAACTGTAAATAAAATCAAGCCAATCATCGGTCTTAGACCTTTAAGGAAATAAGAAATAGAAATTCCTGATAAAAGGACACCAGCAAAAGTGTAAAGAATTAAGAGTAAATAGCCTAACCAGTCATGTGCAAAGAAAATCACGATAACAAAAATAAACATGACTAAAAGTTTGCTTCGAGGATCCAGACGATGAATCAGCGAATTTCCAGGGATGTAACGTCCCATAAGCATATTTTGCATTCTACTTTTTCGCCTCCTTCAGCATTTGAATCAACTCTTGACGTTTGATAGGCAAGCGGTCAAAGACCACACCTCGCTGCTCTAACTTGACAGCAAATTCTGTTGTTTTAGGTACACCAAGCTCATGCTGCATCAAAAATTCAACATTTTGAAAAACGTCTTGAGGACTACCTGATGAAATAACACGTCCTTTTTCTAAGAGATATACCTTGTCTGCATATTCGGCCACGTCATCCATATTATGTGTGACCAAAACAACTGTCTGTCCTTCTTGATGCAGGTGACTAAAGAGCTCCATCATCTCGATACGGGCTTTGGGATCCAATCCAGCAGTGGGTTCATCAAGAACTAAAACTTTAGGTTCCATTGCTAAAATTCCCGCAATGGCAACACGGCGCATTTGTCCACCTGATAATTCAAAAGGCGATTTTTCAAAGTTTTTTTCTGCTAGACCGACAAGCTCGAGCTTTTCACGCGCAATTTTAAGCGCCTCTTCTTGCGAAACACCAAAGTTTTGTGGACCAAAAGCAACATCTTTCAAAACCGTTTCTTCAAAAAGCTGACTTTCTGGAAACTGGAAAACAACCCCCACCTTTTTACGTGCTGGCTTGATTTCTTTTTGTTTACTGCTGGCCTGAATGACAATATCATCAATATTGACCTTACCTTCTGTAGGTTGCAACAGGCCATTAAGATGTTGTAATAGTGTTGATTTCCCTGAACCTGTATGGCCAATAAGGGCAGTATAACTTCCTTCTGCCACCTCTAAATTGATGTCAAAGAGCGCTCGACTCGCAAAGGGAGTATTCGGTTGGTAAGTGAAATTTACCTTATCAAATTTAATCATTTTCTCAGTCTTTCTGCTAAGAGTTCTGCCAGTTCTTCTTCATTTAAATATTTTTCTGGCAAGTTAAAGTCCGCTCGTAAATCCTCGGCTAAGTTCGATGTGAAAGGCATATCTAAACCAATATTAATCATATCCTCACCAGAACCAAAAAGTTCCTCTGGCTTGGCGGATTTGATAATTTTACCCGCACGCATGACCAATACACGATCAGACAGGGTAGCTTCATCAAGGTCATGAGTAATCGAGAGCACTGTAAGATTATATTCTGCCTTAATTTCACGGATAACGCGCATGATTTCAGCACGTCCTGTCGGATCAAGCATGGAAGTTGCCTCATCAAGAATAATAATTTCTGGACGCAATGCGATAATCCCTGCAATAGCAACACGCTGTTTTTGTCCACCAGATAATCGTGCAGGTTCCTTGCCTTTAAACTCTAGCATATTGACTTGTTTTAAAGCCTGGTCCACACGCAAAATCATCTCTTCACGAGGAATACCCTGATTTTCCATTCCAAATGCGACGTCGTCCTCAACAGTTGCTCCAACAAATTGATTGTCAGGGTTTTGGAAAACCATTCCTATTTTTTGACGAAGTGCCCAAACGTTCTCCGAACTTAAAATTTGTCCGTCAATTTTTATATTTCCAGATACATTTTCAAGTAAACCGTCAATAGCACGAGCTGTGGTTGACTTTCCTGAACCATTTTGACCAATGATAGAAACCCACTCTCCTGCTTGGACAGCAAAAGATACCCCATCTAAAGTGGGCGCTTCTTGATCTTCTTCATATTTGAAAGTTAGATTTTCTACTTCGAGGATTTTATTCATAAAACTAATTATACCAAATGACTTGCATTTTCGCTATCTCTCATTTTTGCAAAAAAGCCCTGATGTCAGGGCTTAAACATTTTTGCAAAATCAACTTCCTCTTCAGTAACTTTGAAGTCCTTCAGAGCCGATTTTAAGGCAAGATTTTTTGCTTTCTTGGGTAGCTGGTACTTTTCTTCAGAATTGTTCGTAGAAGGATTAGCCAACTTTTGTTGCGGACTTTTTTTTCTTGGCATTTTTGGCTTCATAGTTTTTTCGGACAACTTTATTTCCGGAAAGGCAAGCTTAAGCTTTTCAATAATCTTTTCTACACCGAAATTACTGCCTATCCAGAAAGGTGTATCACTCGCTTTTGCTGCTTCTTTTGCAAATCGAACTGAAGCATGAGCGACATTGAGGTTCCGAATCATCACAAAGTCAGCTTGCGCCACTAATTGGTCAATTTCGGAACGCCTAGGTTTTTTCTTGTCAAAACCGAGAAAGCCAATTTCTACAGCTGCTAGTCCTTCACGTAAGTCATGCCAATAGCCTGATTCACAAATTACTAACACAGTTTTCATATTAGCTTTTCCTTATGAATTTGTTCTACAGCTGCTTTACCGTCATTAAGTTTTTCCCAGATGACTACTCGATGCTCAGCGAGGGATTTTTTCACATCAATAATTCGTTGATTTGAAGAGCCTCTAAATTGGAGCAATAAGTTTTTCTTACTGAGTTTAAAGCGACCGTCAACAAGTATATCAATATTTCGCAAAAGCTCAAGTTTGGTTTCATCCTCTTGTAGAAGCTCTTCCCAAGTATAACCCGTCCAAGACCAAATATCCTTTTCAGGAAGTTCTGCGCGTATACGTTTGACCAGCGGTAAAGCAACGCCAGTATTGAGGAAAGGCTCACCACCAAGTAATGTCAATCCCTGAACATAAGACTGGCTCAAGTCAGCCATGATTCTTTCTTCTAATTCTTTTGTATATGGACTACCGTAACGGAAATTCCAAGTTGCTTGATTATAGCATCCTTCGCAGTGGAATTTACAGCCGGATAAGTAAAGCGAGCAACGTACACCTTCACCATCAACAAAATTGAAAGGCTTATAATCTGAAACATAGCCCTGTTCCAAATCCGCAGCAAGCCACTCTTGTGGTTTTGGATTATTCATCTGCCATTACTCCTATCTCTATTTTATCTAAAATTTCACAATTCATCCTCTTAATCACAATGAAGAGGATATCATGCAGACAAGCCTGATAAAGCTTGACGTTCCTCATTAGACCCTTTAGGGCAATGAGAGTAGCGTATCAAAAAATGAGCAATTTCTTCCGAAACTACTCATTCTATTATACTACTTTTTAGACTAAATCATTTGATTTTTTTTGCTCACGACGCGCAATAAATGGAAGGAGCATCCCTAAAAGAATCAAGACAACTGGTGTCAAAATGTTCGAAGTCAATTGGAACCACCAAGCCGAAGGGTCGGCAGCAAAATCTACTTTTGGTACCATACCAAGGACACATGCTACTAAAGTGAACAAGAAACACCAGATACCAGCAAACATCGCCAAGCGTTTTTGCTTGATAAATTTGTATTCAGAAGTAAAGTGTTTAATCGCACGATTAAGCATGATAAAGGCGAAGAATACCCACATGTAGCGCATTGGCATCACCACTGAGTTTAAGTTTGTCAGCCATTTGACCAATTCGTTCATGTTTCCTATTCCAAGCAAAGGCATCAAAATAACGATACTTACCAAAATTCCTGTCAATACGAAACCATTGATCAGTGTTCCTTTGGCAGTCGTTTTACGTAGCCAAGCTGGAACAAATTGTGCATCTGCATCCGCAAGCAAAATACGCAATGGCGCATCTATTGAAAAGGCAAGCGCAGCAATTTGACCGATACCTTGTGTAAAGGCATAAACATACATCAGGCTATTGCCAATACCATAGTGTTCGCCAAGCATTTGAAAGGCAGCATAGGCACCATTGGCCATGAGGTCATCAGGCAAGTTACCACTTGTAAAGAGCATACCCATCGCAACTGAGCCAAGAACGGCACAGACACCGACCATTGCAGCAAGCATAAACATTGCTTTTGGAAACTCACGTGCAGGACTCTTCATTTGGTTGACATAAGGTGAAATTTTTTCTGCCCCACCAACCGCAAAGACTAGCATAGAGATTGTTGTGAAGTAACTGAAGTCAAATTTAGGGATATACGTGTTGATATTTCCCATATCTGGTGTTGCGATTGCAAAGTCTTTTGCAATAAAAGGAACGCTGACAGCCATCACGATAAAGAGCAAGCTCATGACAAACATTGCTGTTCCTGCAAGTCCCCCAATAACTTTAAGCGTGTTTAAACCTTTTGTTGCAAGCCAGAGGAAGAGAAGGAAAATAATCAATGAAATGATGGCAACCATCGGAACAGACATCAAACTTACAAGCTGTCCATCTCCACGACCAATCCAACCAAAGGCAATCAAAATTGCTTGAGGTTTTTGGGCCAGATAAGGGATATGCACAACCCAATATGTCCAGGCTGCATAGTAGGCAAGACGTTTTGTTGAAGTTTGTTCAACCCACGAACTTACGCCTCCTTTACTGTCTTTAAAAGTTGAGCCTAACTGCCCAACAATAAGTGCATAAGGTACAAAGTAAAGCGCCAAAATCAAAATCCATGAGGTAACAACTGTGATCCCTTGCTGGGCGAAGTTATTGACCACATTTCCCATGCCCCAAACCATGTTGAAGGCGATAAATGCGACGGTAAACCATCTAATTTTTTTAGTGTCCATATTACTCCTTAAAATTTTTTATCACTCTGCGGACAAGACAAAGTAATTTTTTACGCGCCTTTTACAAATGTAAAAAAGCGGTTGCATTAAAATTATAAAATAAAACTTAAACACTGTCAATATTATTCTTGAATTTTCACTAAAATTTTAAATTTGTCCCTGCTTTTTTATCTTTTCATAAAAAAAAATGAATCCTAAGATTCACTTTTTACTTTATTTTACAAACTTGCTCTTTGCATGATCTACAGCTTCACTGTCAATGCTCTCGCCATCTTCAAGAACACCTACAGAGCCATTCATATGTTTGACACGCGCTGATATTTCTTTATGACGGCCATGAACCATAGGGCGAGCTTGAGGGTTACCTAGGTACCCACATGTTCGTTTTACCACATCACATGTTTGTGGGTTAGCATTGTCACATTGGGGACATTTAAAGCCACGCTCAGTCGCAGTAAAGTCTCCTTCGAAACCACACTCATAACAATGGTCAATCGGTGCATTTGTTCCCAAATAGCCGATACGATCATAAGCAAAGTCCCAAACGGCTTCAAGTGCACGAGGATTTTGTTGAATCATTGGATATTCCGCATAGTGGATAAAACCTCCGTTGGCATAAACGGGATAATCTTTTTCAAATTCCAATTTTTCAAATGGAGTTGGATTTTTACGCACATCATAATGGAAGCTGTTCGTATAGTAATCTTTATCGGTGATATCCGCAACAGAACCAAATTTCTCCTTATCCATACGACAGAAACGGTCTGTCAGACTTTCACTTGGTGTAGAGTAAACAGAAAAATGATAACCGGTTTCTTTACTCCAGTCTTTACAATCTTGGTTCATACGTTTTACGATTTCCAAAGTAAAGTCTTTTGCTTCCTTGTTATTTTCCCACGTTGGTCCATAGAAACTTGTTGCAACTTCATAAAGGCCGATATAGCCAAGGGAAACTGTTGCACGTTCATTTTTATAAAGCTCATCGACTGAATCTTCAGCTTTCAAGCGACCCAAGGCCCCATTCATAAAGAGTATAGGGGCATTTTTGGGTTGGGCTTCTTTTGTACGGTTAACACGGAAAACCAAAGCATCCTTAGCAATGGCAATGCGTTCATTAAAAATTTCCCAGAACTTTTCTTTATCGCCTGCCGCTTCAAGTGCAATACGTGGAAGGTTTACCGTTACTACTCCGAGGTTATTACGGCCCGCAGTTACTTCGTTGCCCTTTTCATCTTTCCAACCATGAAGGAAGCTACGGCATCCCATACTTGCTTTAAATGAACCTGTTAACTCGACAATCTTGTCATAAGACAAGATATCTGGATACATACGCTTTGTGGCACACTCTAGTGCCAAGTTTTTAATGTCATAGTTTGGCGTACCGACTTCAAGATTCAAACCACGCTTCAAGGTGAAAATTAATTTAGGGAAAATAGCTGTACGATGCTCTTTTCCTAAACCTCCGATACGGACTTTCAGGATAGCTTTTTGGATTTCACGTGCATACCAGTCTTCTCCTAAACCAAAACCAACTGTAACAAAAGGTGTTTGCCCATTTGAAGTAAAAAGCGTATTGATTTCATATTCCAAAGATTGCATCGCATCATAGATATCTTTTTTAGTTTTTGCTTGAGCATAGGCTTCACGTTTTTCCGGTTGCTCAATCCACTCTTCCGCATCTTTTAAATGCTTCGCATAGTTTAATTTTGCATAAGGTGCTAAAATTTCATCAGCACGGTCAAATGAACAGCCGCCGTATTGTGAGCTAGCTACATTTGCAATAATTTGTGAAGCTTGAGCAGTTGCTGTTTGAATGGACTTAGGTGAATCTACTTGAGCATTCCCTAATTTAAAGCCATTTTCAAACATATTTTTAAAGTCAATCAAACAACAATTTGACATCGTTGTGAAGGGAGAATAATCTAAGTCATGATAATGAATTTCCCCTTTTTGGTGGGCATTCGCTACATGAGGAGGGAGCATCTTTAAACCAATGGCTTTAGAAACAGCACCTGCAGTTAAATCACGCTGTGTATTGAAAACATCGCTATCCTTGTTGGCATTCTCATTGACAACCGTTTGGTCCTTGTTGATCAATTTTTCGATGGTAAAGTTAATGTCTGTTGCCTTACTTCTTTCAAGATCACGTTGTGTGCGATAAGTTGTGTAAACTTCCGCCCACTTTGTTTCACCAAGTTCCATCAACAGATGTTCCACAATACTTTGAATTTCATAAATCTTAACATTATCCGTAAAACGTGTGAATATTTCGTGCACTACACGATCGCAGATTTCTGCTATACGCTCCTCTGAAGCCGGAGGTACTATTTCGTCCCCAGCTTTTTGCAACGCCTCAAAAATTTTGCTGCTGTCAAACTTTACGGAGCGACCATCACGCTTAATCACACTGATTTCTCGATCTGTTACAACAGTGCTTTCCTCAACCATTTTCATTGTTTCGTTCCCCCATTTTTTAATTCCTTGTGCTTCTATTCTATCAAATAAATTTTCCTTTTTCCACTATATCTAGTATCATTTTTTATGAAAACAAAAGAAAGCACACTATATATAGTGTTGAGGCCAAAAAATAAAAAAAGAGCTATTTTTGCTCTTTTTAGTCATTAATCACATTAATTTGACAAGATTTCATTGTTTCTAAAGCTGCACGATGACTTTCTGGAGTTACACCCGCACAACATGAGGCATCAACAGTAATTTTTACTTCTGGAGCAAATGACTTAATCAATAAAGCATTTGAAACCACACATATATCCGTACAGATACCAATGAGTTCCACTTGCTCCACATTCTCATTGCGGATATATTCTGCAAGCTCTACTGAACCAAAGATATTTTTTTCGAACACACGTTGAAAGCCAACTTGTGCTTCCTTACGTATTTCCCAACCCTGAGTACCTTTTTGACAGTGAATTACTGGCAAGTTTTGTCCTTCTTGAGTTGTTAGGTAATCTTCAAAGTGTGTATCTTGTGTAGCAAGTCGTTCATTTTCAGCGTAAGACACCAACTTCTCGATAACCTTTGGAACAATGGCTTGCGCTTCTTTTGTGCCCAAAGAACCATCTATAAAATCATTTTGAAAGTCAATCAATACCAGTAATTTTTTCATAAGCAAATTATAGCAAATTTACTTTAAAAAGCAAATGCTGATAAAAAATAAGCTCTCCTTCCAGCTCCAAAAGAAAAACTCCGTACTCGGAGTTTTTTTCTATATTAACGATGGTACTTCTTGTCTAGATGGTTGTATACAGGAAGACCAATTAAAGTAAAGACAACACCAACCAAGGCTGGAACTTGGTTACTCATATAGTCTGAACTAATCAAGGTCATGACTAAGATGAAGACACCACCAATGATTGCAATAATTGGAATAACTGGATAAAGTGGTACTTTATATGGACGGACTAATTCTGGTTCGCGCTTACGTAAGATAAAGACCGTTATGAAAACCATAGTGTAGAAAATCCAAATTACAAAGACCAACATATTTGTTAAGAAGTCAAAAGCATCGCTTGAAAGCATTGTTACAACTAACATGATTGCTGCAATTGCAACTTGCAGAATACCTGAGTTTACGGGCACGCCGCTCGCTGAAAGCTTTTTAAACGTTCTCCAGAAAGGGAAAGATTTCTCTGTTGCCAAAGCGTATGATGCACGCATTCCTGTCATTGAATAACCATTAATTGTACCGTAAACAGAAATTAAGATACCAATTGTGACAAGTTTACCTCCCATACCACCAAAAATTGTATTGGCAACAATAGCAGGGAGATTCGGATCATTTTCCATCAAGGTTGGAATACCTAAAGTACGAATATAAGCTGCATTGATAAAGACATATACAAACATGATAGCAACAATACCAAGAATAATCGCACGAGGCAAATGTTTAGCAGGGTTTTTCATTTCACCGGCAATATTACCAGCATAAATCCAACCGTCATAGGCAAACATAGTTGCTAAAAGACCTGAACCAATTGCAGACGCCAAGGATAAGTTTTCTCCTGCTGTAATAGGAAACAATTGGAAATCAACACCACCAGGACGAAGTAACCCAACAACAACAATCAAGGCAATCGGAATTAACTTAATCACTGTTGTAACGGACTGAAGGCCTCCCGCAGCTTTAGAACTAATGAAGTTAATTAAGGTAACTGTAATTGCTGCAATTACACCGACTATTGCAGTGTTAGCTGCGCTCACATTCATCCCAAACAAATTTAAAAATTGTGTACCAAATACAACAGAGAGTGCTGCAATATTTGCAGGGAAATAGATAATAGACTGTGCCCAACCTAAGAGAAATGACCAACGTTTACCAAAACCACGTTGAATATAGCGAATCATCCCACCTGTTTCAGGGATAGCAGCAGCAAGTTCTGCAGCAGTTAATCCCCCACAAATTGAAATGATACCACCAAGTATCCAAACCAATATGTGCAATCCTGGTTGGCCTGTGAGTTCCGCAACTCGTCCAGCCTTGAAGAATACACCTGCACCAATAACCGTACCCATTACTGTTGTAAGGGCAGGGAAGAAACCAAGCGTTCGCTTCATTTCATTTTTTTGTTCCATAAGAGCTCCTCTTTCAAAGATAAATTTTTGATAAGATTAATAATAACAATGCTGACTCCTAACATCAGCATTAGAGAGTAATCTTGTAACCGATTACTCTCTTATTTTAACATAATTTTAGATTTTGTGATGGGATGAACTTAGTTTTTAGCCTTTTAATTTTTCTGTAAGTTTTTCAAGCATTTCTTTCGTCATTGCATCTAAATCATATTTAGGATTGAAGCCCCATTCTTCTTTGGCACAAGTTGCATCGATAGAGTTTGGCCAGCTGTCTGCAATACCTTGACGGACTGGATCTACATCATAATCCATTGTAAAGTCTGGCATGAATTTTTTGATTGACGCAGCAATTTCTTCAGGCTCAAAACTCATCGCAGTAATATTAAAAGCGTTACGGTTTACTAATTTGTCTGCAGGGGCATTCATCAAGTCAACAATAGCATCGATAGCATCAGGCATGTACATCATATCCATCTTTGTTCCTTCAGCGATAAAGCTTGAGTAATGACCATTTTTAATTGCCTCGTAATAAATATCTACAGCATAGTCTGTCGTTCCTCCACCAGGCAATGTTTTATAAGAAATCAAACCTGGGAAACGTACACCACGTGTATCAACACCAAATTTAGTGTAGTAGTAATCACAAAGCAATTCCATAGAAACTTTAGTCACACCGTACATTGTATTCGGACGTTGAATAGTTACTTGAGGTGTGTTGTCCATTGGAGTGCTTGGTCCAAAGGCAGCAATAGATGATGGTGAGAAGTATTGGAGGTTAAGTTCACGCGCTGTTTCTAAGGCATTAACCAAACCACCCATATTCAAATTCCAAGCAAATTGTGGCTTTGCTTCTGCAACAGCTGAAAGAAGTGAAGCCAAGTGGATAATTGTATCCACACCATTATCTTTAGCAATTGCCATCATTTTGTCACGGTCCATGACGTCCAAAATTTCAAAATGTCCGTCAGTCACAACTGGATTACCTTCAACTTCACGTACATCTGTTGCGATAACATTATCAACCCCAAGATCTTTACGAAGACGTTCTGTTAATTCTGATCCGATTTGTCCGAGTGCGCCTGTGATGAGTACTTTTTTCATTATATTTTCTCCAATATATTTGTTGTATGCTTACTTGTAATAGAAAGTTTTTATTGCCCCAAGAAATTAAATCAAGCCGATCTCTTTACCTACTTTGGCAAAAACAGCAACAGCTTCATCTAACATTTCTTTCGTATGCGCTGCTGTAGGCATCGCACGTACACGTCCTGTTCCAAGTGGTACAGTTGGGAATACGATAGGTTTAACATAGACGCCATTTTCAATCAATTTCTTAGAAAACTCTTGTGTTTTTGCTTCATCTCCAAGAATCACTGGTGTGATTGGTGTTTCAGATACACCTGTATCAAAGCCGGCTTTTTGTAATTCTTCTTTGAAGTATTTTGCGTTGTCCCAAAGTGTTTCGACATATTCTGGATGATCATGCATTAAGACAAAGGCTTCTTTTGCTGCTGCAGCTGCACCCGGTGTCAATGAAGTTGAGAAAAGGAAAGGACGTCCTTGTGATTTAAGCCAGTCAACCAAAAGTTTTGAGCCCGCTACATAGCCACCTACTACACCAATCGCTTTTGAAAGAGTACCGATTTGGAAGTCAATCTTATCTTGCAAGCCAAAATGTTTTACTGTACCGGCTCCGCCGCCCATAACACCAGAACCATGCGCATCATCAACATAAGTAATCAAATCATATTTTTCAGCGATTTCAACAATTTCTGGCAATTTAGCAACGTCCCCATCCATTGAGAACACACCGTCTGTGATGTACATTACTTTATTGTATTCACCAGACTCAGTCGCTTCTTTTGCTTTTGCTTCAAGGTCAGCCATATCTTGATGCTTAACACGGATAATTTTAGCACCTGAAAGACGACATCCGTCAATAATTGAGGCATGATTTAGTTCATCTGAAAGAATCGCATCACCTTTTTTCATTACGGCGCTAATCGCTCCCATATTACAATTGAAACCTGATTGAAACGCAATCGCGGCTTCTGTGCCTTTAAATTCAGCGATTGTTTTTTCCAATTCAATGTGTATATCTAAAGTGCCGTTGATAGTACGTACTGCACCAGCACCAGCTCCATATTTATCTGTTGCATCTTTTGTTGCTTGAATTAATTCAGGACGTGTCGCAAATCCCAAATAGTTATTTGAAGCAAGGTTAATCATCTTGTTGCCCGCAACTGTAATCTCAGGACCATTAGCGCTATCTAAAACGTCAATTGTGTTGAGCAAACCCTTTTGTTTAAGGTCTCCAAGCCCATTTTCGAGGAACTGTGTTAAAACTTTTGAAGTCATTCTATAACCTTCTTTCAATTTTTAGTTACACTTTTTGTAACCGTTTACAGTAAGTTTAACACTTTTTTTTTACTCATGCAAGAATTTTTTGCACTTTGATTAAATTTTAATTTAAATTACATGTCTTTGTGAATTTCGTGATATCAGAGTAAATTATCTCACGATTAAAAAAAGACTGAACTATACAAAAAAGGACTTTGAAATTCAAAGTCCTTTTGTTTTAAGAATTATTGATCATTGTCATTGGCAATGAGAAAATGATCCACAACATCTTCAATACGGGCCAAGTCAACATTCCCTCCTGAAACGATAGAAACAACTTTTTTGCCTTTCACATAATCATCAACTTTACCTGAAAGAATAGCTGCTGTTGCAAGAGCGCCAGCACCTTCCACCACAATTTTCGTACGTTGAATCAAATCTTTAATGGCTAATTCGATTTCTGCTTCCGTTACAAGAACCATATTATCAACGATTTGATTGACTACTTCAAAAGTCAATTCACCTGGATAAGCCACATGACAGCCATCTGCAATCGTTGGTGCTTCATCATGGTGCACTTTCTTACGTTCTCTAAAAGATGCAGTCATACCATGGCAATTTTCAGCTTGCACACCAATAACTTGGATATTAGGGTTAAAAGATTTCAAGGCAACCGCAACACCTGAAATCAAACCACCACCGCCTACTGGCACCAATACTGTGTCAACATCCCACAGATGATCTAAGATTTCTAGACCGATTGTTCCTTGTCCAGCCATTACTTCTGCATCATCATATGGAGGAATATACGTAATATTATTTTCCTTAGCGTAAGCTTCACAAAAGGCCTTTGAGTCATCAAACTGTTCACCTTCAAGCATTACTTCTGCACCATAGCCACGTGTGGCATCAACCTTAGCTTGAGGTGCACCTTTTGGCATAACAATGATACTCTTGATACCGAGAAGTTTGGAAGTTAAAGCCACACCTTGAGCATGATTCCCAGCTGAACACGCAATTACTCCACGATCTTTCTCTTCTTGAGATAATTGAGCAATCTTATTGAAAGCGCCACGGAACTTGAATGAGCCTGTTAATTGCATATTTTCAAGTTTCAAGTAAACTTCGCCACCTGTTTTAGCAGTCAAAAACATTGACTGAATCAAGGGTGTTTCACGTGCATATTGTTTAACAGTGTTTTGAGCTTTTTTAATATCTTTAATTGTAATTGGCAGATTTGCTAAATTTGGCATAATTCTTTTTCCTTAGATTTCTTTTTAGAGTTCCGTATAAGTGACATCAATTGAATCAGCAAGTGCTTTAGAAACAACTTTTCCTTTATAAACACTCAACCCAGATAAGAGTTCTTTTGATTTCAGCGCCTCATCTAAGCCTTTGACTGAAATATCCTTAAGGAAAGAGATATTGCCCTGAGCCAAAGCAATTGTCGCTGTACGAGGTGTTGCTCCTGGCATATTTGGCACAGCGTAATGAATTATGCCGTGTTTGATGAAGACTGGATCCGCATGGTTTGTTGCATGATCGATTGTTTCAACAGTTCCTCCTTGGTCAATAGCGATGTCCACGATAACAGAACCTGGTTTCATAGATTTAACCATATATTCTTTGACTAATTTTGGTGGTTTAGCGCCAGGGATTAAGATTGTTGAGATAAAGACATCTGCAAGTTTAATATTTTCTTCCAATGCTTCTGTTGTTGATTTAACGATTTCAACTGTTTTTCCTGCATAGCGTTCTTTAAGTTGGGCGATACGCGCATCACCAAGTTCAATGATAATAACCTTACATCCCAAAGCAACAGCCATATCGGCAGCATTTTCTGCAGCATTACCTCCACCGAAGATAACAACTGTACCAGCCTCGATACCTTCAATACCAGGAAGAAGAATTCCTTCCCCTTCATGTTGTTTTTCAAGATAATATTGCCCAATATTAACTGCACGACGTCCCGCAATAGCTGACATTGGTTTAAGCAACTCAAGCACACCATTGATTGAGATATTTTCACCGGAAATAGCTGTTACTCCGACTTCCATCATTTTTTCCACACAAGCTTTATTGGCTGCCAAGTGTAAGAATCCCCAAATAATTTGGCCTGGTTTGAAGTATTTATATTCAGATTCCATTGGTTCTTTGACTTTAACAATCAACTCTGCTTCCCAAGCAGTTTCTGTATCAACGATTTGTCCCCCAGCCGCTTCATAAAGGTCATTTGTAAAACCACAACCTGCACCAGCATTACTATCGACAAGTACTTCATTACCTGCTTCAACGAGAATTTTTACGTTTTCTGGAGTCATCCCTACACGCGCTTCACCTTGTTTTGGGTCTTTAATTACACCAATTTTCATTTTGTTTCTCCTTTGTGAATTCTTTATCAATTAAATGATAGCACTTTCATATCCATTTAGCAATTATAATTGTGAAATAAAACACTTTTTTAACGTTTTATTATTCTTCCTGTCTATATTCTGTCAATTATAAAAAAAGACACTCAAATCTTACAATTTGAATGTCCTTAAATTTATTTTAGTGGTCCACTTCGTCTGGATTGCGTGCCAGACCTGCTTTCCCATGAAGACTGTCAATAAAGGCGATATCTTCTTCGGTCAAATCAAAATCAAAAATATCCGCATTTTCTTTAATACGGCTTGCCGTCACAGACTTAGGTAAAGGAAGATAGCCTTTGTGTAAACTCCAACGTAAAACGACTTGGGCAACTGTTTTACCATATTTATCTGCAATATCCGTCAATTCAGTAACCGCAAAGATTTTACCTGTGCCAAGTGGGCTATAAGCTTCTGTCAAAATATCGTGTGCTTTATTGAAAGCTACAACCTCTTCTTGCTGATCCGAAGGATTAACCATAATTTGGTTGACAACAGGTTTAATTTCAGCAACTTCCAGTAAAGGTTCTAAGTGACGTGGATGGAAGTTAGACACCCCGATAGCTCGAACTTTTTTGTCCCATACGCCTTCTTCCATTGCTTTCCAAACCGCAGCATTGCGCTCGGCAAAGTTTGGTCGAAATGCTTTTGGATTTGGCCAGTGAATAAGATAAAGGTCCACGTAGTCTAAACCTAGTTTTTCCAAGCTTTCATCTAGTGCTGCTCGGGCATCTTCTGTTGTACCAACAGCCCAAAGCTTCGTTGTAATAAACAAGTCTTCGCGAGCAATTCCACTGTCTTTAATCGCGCGTCCCACCGACTCTTCATTGCCATAGACAGCTGCTGTATCAATATGACGATAGCCAACTTCTAAGGCCGTTTTTACAGCTTGATATGCTTCTTCACCATTTTTAGATTGCCATGTTCCAAAACCAACTTTTGGAATTGTCATACCATTTGCGAGAGTGTAAGTTTCTGTAAGTGACATAATTTCTCCTTTTCTTTACTTTCTAGCTTCATTCTATCACTTTACGAGGTCAGACAAAAAAATTTTGGTTCAAAAAATGGTAAAATAGAAGAATACTAAGAATACTGGAGGTAGAAAATATGGCTGAAGTAGAATCATTCCAGCTCGATCACACAAAAGTTTTAGCACCTTACGTGCGCCTAATTGGGACAGAGACTGGTCCTAAAGGTGACATCATCACCAACTTTGATGTCCGTTTTGTGCAACCTAATCACGGTGAAATCCCGACAAGTGGGCTACATACTATCGAACACTCAATGGCAAGTTTGATTCGTGACCGTATTGATGGCATGATTGACTTTTCTCCTTTTGGATGTCGTACTGGCTTCCATATGATTATGTGGGGCGAACCAACTGCTGAGGAGATTGCTAAAGTGATCACTTCATCTTTGGAAGAGCTCGCAGGAGACAGTTTCACTTGGGATAATGTCCCAGGGGTTGCCGAAAAAGAATGTGGAAATTATCGCGATCACTCATTATTTTCAGCAAAAGAATGGGCGAAGAAAATTTTAAGTGAAGGTATCTCCTCGGATGCTTTCGAACGTCGCCTTGTAAAATAGAGAGAAAGAGAACCATGGGAAAGTATCAATTAGATTATAAAGGGCAAGCCTCTGTCCAAAAATTCCACGAAAAAAATTCAAATAAAAAGACAGATAAATTGTCAAAAATCGAAGAATTAAAAAAACAACACCAAGCGAAAAAGAAAAAAGAGAAGAAAGCATGAAAAAGTTAAACATTGCTTATGTTGGTTTTGGGAAGTCCACCAATCGCTATCATATTCCTTATGTTAAAATCCGTGAGCACTTCAACATTGCGCGCGTTGTCAACCGTAGCCTAGGCAAACGTCCTGAGCAAGCTATTCTTGAGGCTGAAGGAACTATTTTTTCAACAGACATCAATGATATTATTCAAGATGATTCAATTGATTTAGTCATTGTCGTCACTCCAGGTGCTGCACACTATGAAACCAGTAAAAAGCTTTTACTGGGTGGAAAAAACGTTATCTGTGACAAACCGTTAGTAGAAACGTTAGAACAAGCCGAAGAATTAGTTGGTATCGCTCAAGAAAAGAAGCTCTTCTTTATGCCTTTCCAAAACCGTCGTTTTGACAGTGATTTTTTGACAATCAAAAAAGTTTTGGATACGGGTTACCTAGGAGATTTGCTTGACATTACTGTCACTATGGATCACTATCGTCCAGCAGATGCAACTGCTGGTAAAAACTTTGATGGCGCCTGGTATGGCCATGGTGTACACATGGTTGACCAAATGGTTTCACTCTTTGGACAGCCAAAAGATGTACAATACGATATTCGTTCAACACGCGATTCAAATGCTGTAGATGATTACTTCTCTGTAAACTTGCTTTACACCGATTTCCGAGCAACAGTTCAAGCCACTGAACTGGCTGCACTCAAACGTCCCAAATGGGTGCTTTATGGTTCTAGAGGAACTTTAATTAAAGAAAACGTTGACCAACAGGAAAATGATTTGAAGGTGGGAATCTTCCCGGGAAGTGACGGTTTTGGGGCCGATGCACCGCAAGATTTTGCTCAATTGACATACTACAATCAAAATGGCGATCGCATTGAAAAGTCAATTCCTACGGTTTCAGGCGATTATGGTCGTGTCTATGATGCAGCTTATGAGTCACTCGTGAATGGAGCTGAAAAACTCGTTTCGGATGAGCAAATTTTGACAGTTATTGAAACTTTAGAAAATGGCTTTAAATAAAAAGTCCTCTTTGAGGGCTTTTTCTATACCCTTCCATCCATAAAAATAGCAATCCATTTCCTGAAAGAACTGAAAGATAAAATGTTAAAATGACACTATGACTATTACATTTAAAAATGTCACTAAAAAATACGGAGACAAAGCCGTACTTTCAGATATCAACTTATCCATTGAAAGTCACGAGTTTTTTGTTCTCGCAGGCTCTTCTGGTGGCGGAAAAACAACATTACTCAAGATGGTTAACCGGCTCATCGAACCCAATAAAGGGCAGGTCCTCATTGATGATCAAGATATTCAAACAATTAACTTAAGAGACTTGCGTCTTCAAATAGGATATGTGCTTCAACAAATTGCGCTCTTTCCTAACATGACCGTTTTAGAAAATATTGGTATCATCCCGACAATGAAAGGTTGGAGCAAAAGAGAAACGCGTGAGCGCGTACTCGAACTCCTTCCTTTAGTGGGTCTAGATGCTGAAAAGTACCTTAACCGATACCCTCATGAACTTTCTGGAGGTGAAGCACAACGGATTGGTATTTTGCGTGCTATCGCCTGTAAACCAAAGATTATTTTAATGGACGAACCTTTCTCCGCTCTGGATCCTATCTCCCGTAAACAGCTACAGGAACTGGTCAAAGATTTGCAGAAAACCTTAAAAATCACAACGGTTTTTGTTACCCACGATATGTCTGAAGGAATGGCGATGGCTGACCGTATCGCAATTCTCAAAGACGGCGAACTTCAACAGGTGGGACGTCCCCAAGAAATTTTAAATGCCCCAGCAAATACTTTTGTGGCGGACTTCTTCACTGATTATCAGCAAGACTTGTCTCAATATAAATTAAAAAATCTTGAACAAGTCCTTGCAACTCATGATTTTTCGGAAGAAATGCCTTTGGGGGAAATCTTAAATAGTCTGGAGGACGATGCTCATGAATAATTTGATTTCTACCTTTCAACAGCAAGAGCACCAGTTTTGGCTTGCTCTTCTAGAGCATATCCAAATTTCCTTGGTTTCTCTTTTTATCGCTATTTTAATCGCTCTTCCCCTTGCTTTACTTTTAAGACGTTACCCCAAAATTGCTGAGCCCGTACTGCAACTTACCGGAATTTTCCAAACGATTCCAAGTTTGGCCTTGCTTGGATTATTGATTCCTTTTATTGGGATTGGTTCTTTGCCAGCTATTGTCGCATTAGTTGTCTATGCTCTTTTTCCTATTATTCAAAACACCTACACCGGTCTTCAGCAAATTGATCAGTCTTTAATTGAAGCAGCAACTGCTTTTGGGATGAACCGACGGGAGCGCTTGATGAAGTTTGAGCTGATACTTGCTCTTCCCTTTATTATGGCTGGTATTCGTACAAGTGCTGTCATGATTATTGGAACAGCAACTTTAGCTGCACTTATTGGAGCAGGCGGACTCGGAAATTTCATCCTCTTGGGCATTAACTCCAATGATGTTAACCTTATCCTGATTGGAGCGATTTCTTCTGCTTTATTGGCCGTTATTTTCTCAACCTTACTCCGCTTCTTGGAAAAAGCAAAAATTCGGACCATTCTGATTAGTTTCTTTGCTGGTCTTTTACTCTTGCTAGGGTCGTATTATCAACCTCAATCCAATACTCATCCACAGATTACCATTGCTGGAAAGCTCGGAGCTGAGCCGACACTTTTGATAAATATGTACAAGGAAGTCATTGAAAAGAACAGTGATATCGAAGTCACACTCAAGTCCAACTTTGGAGATACAACTTTCCTTTACAATGCTTTAAAATCCAATAAAATTGATATTTATCCTGAATTTTCTGGAACAGTCTTAACGACATTCTTGAAAAAAAACACAACCTCCACCGATCCCAAAAAAGTTTACGAAGAAGCACGCACAGGTATTGCTAAACTTGATAACTTTGCCTATCTTACACCTATGGAATTTCAGGATACTTATGCTTTAGCTGTGAAAAATAGCTACGCCCAGAAACATCACCTTAAAAATATTTCTGATCTCCAAGGGCTTCCTTCAGTTAAAGCTGGCTTTGACTTAGAATTCGCACACCGCCAAGATGGCTATATTGGCATTCAAAGTTTATATGGACTAAATTTTGATGTGAAGACAATGCAAACAAGTTTGATCTACAATGCCTTGAATAGTGATAGCATTGATTTAGCCCAAGTTTATTCCACAGACAGTCAAATCAAACAATATGAACTGACCGTCCTGAATGATGATAAAAATCTTTTCCCACCATATCAAGCAGCTCCTTTGATGAATAAAAATCTCCTTAAGAAATACCCCCAATTGGAGCAAATTTTAAACCGACTTTCAGGAAAAATTACCAATCAGGAAATGATTGATATGAATTACGCCGTCAATGTTGAGCAAAAAGATCCTGCTGCCGTGGCACATGACTTTTTAGTGAAACACAGTTTGATTTAAAGGTTGAGCTTAAGAACTCTTACATAAGGGTTCTTTTTATATATTTCATAAGCGAGCGCAAGAAATCAGCACCTGAAACTATGCTATAATGAAGTTATGAAAAAATATGATGTAATCGTTGTTGGAGCCGGACCTTCGGGTATGATGGCAGCAATAGCTGCTGCAGAAAATGGTGCACATACAGCTTTAATTGATAAGAACAAAAAAGTAGGAAAAAAACTGTTGATGACGGGAGGCGGACGATGTAACGTTACCAACAGCCATTCGGTGGACGAAATTATCACCCATGTCCCTGGAAATGGCCGCTTCTTGCACAGTGCTTTTGCTCAATTTTCAAACTTAGATATTATTGACTTCTTTGAAAAAAATGGTATTCCACTCAAGGAGGAAGACCATGGTCGAATGTTTCCTGTAACCGATAAATCTCGAACAATTGTTGAGGGCCTTTTCAGTAAAATAGAGGAGCTTCATGTGGACTATTTTCCAAACGCTGCTGTAACTGAACTCAATATAGAACATGGTGCTATTACAGGACTTGAAACAGAAACAGATAGCTTCACAGCCTCCTGTGTTGTCTTATCTACTGGCGGACGCGCCTATCCCTCGACAGGTTCCACTGGTGACGGTTATAAATTAACACGAAGTGCTGGTCATACAATCACAACACTTTATCCGACAGAATCCCCATTAATTTCTTCTGAAACATTTATTAGTGAGAAAACTTTACAAGGTATCTCTCTTCGAGATATCCGATTAAGTGTACTTAATGCTAAAGGGAAAATCATCATTGAACATCAAATGGACATGCTCTTCACGCACTTTGGTCTCAGTGGCCCTGCAGCACTTCGCTGTTCTAGCTTTATCAACCAAGAACTAGCTAAAGGCGCAGAAAGTGTGACTGTCCAGCTGGACAGCTTCCCTGACATATCTGTAGCACAACTCTTAAACGACTTGAAAAATACTGCGCGTGACAATGGCAAGGCTGTTAAAAATGCTTTTGCAGCGCTCACGCAGGAACGCTATTTACTTTTCTTACTGGATAAAGTTCAAATCGACGCAGATATACCTGCAAAGCAATTGACCGAAAAACAGTTGGAGAAATTTTCTCATATCCTTAAAGCATTTCCAATCCAAATCGATAAAACTTTTCCGATTGAAAAATCTTTTGTCACTGGTGGAGGCGTTCAACTTAAAGAAATTAATCCAAAGACAATGGAAAGTAAATTAACAGCCGGTCTATATATGACTGGGGAATTGCTCGACATTAACGGTTATACGGGTGGCTATAATATCACTTGTGCTTTTGTGACTGGTCATGTAGCAGGTACCCATGCCGCAGAAATGGCCTCTTATATGAAATACTGAACATACTTTATAAAAACATCTAAAAGTTAAGTTCATTCTTGCATTCTTTCTCGTGAAATGGTATTATATTAAAGTACCAATTCGCGGAAGTGGCGGAATTGGCAGACGCGCAGGATTAAGGATCCTGTGGCCTATCTTGGCTGTGCGGGTTCAAGTCCCGCCTTCCGCATCTATATAAGAATTTAAGCACCAGTCTTGTAAGACTGGTGCTTTTCTTTTTTTATTACTAAGTACGCTACAGTGGACAATGGATAAAAATATAGATACAAAAATAAACCACAACCTTGATTAGGTTGTGGTTTTAAAATAGAAATTAAAAAAATTTTCATATTTTTTCTTCGAAAAAGAAGCCTCTTAATCTTGAACAATTGCTGTATACACCTAAATTTTGTCATTCAAATTTGATTACCTCTGAGTATTGCAAGATAATGCAATCTAATTAATATGAAGGTTTTTCTGTAATCGTTGCTGCCAATTCTACCAATGCTAACACTGGTTTACCTCTAAGCGTAAGGTAGAGCTTTCTTGTGCCTTTTTCATCATTAATGAGGAAATGTAAACCAACGCCTGATACAAATTTCAGAATATGGAAGACGATACCAATATTAATGAAATAAGAAACGATAATCAAGAAGTTTTGCATATTATTTCCTCACTTTTATTGTTTTTGTTTATCTGCGTAATTTATTATATATAAAAGCAATATAGATTACAAAAGATATGCAAATCTTTTTAAACATTTCTTTTGCATTACTTGGAAATAACTAAAAAACGCTAAACTATGACTAGTTTATGCGTTAATATTTAGATAATTTGTAACAAATCAGCTGTGGCCTGTCGTTTCCCCCCCTCTTTTTTAAGTGTGCTTCCATTTCATATCTTTACCTGTCAGGAAAGACCATAGAGCCGCGGCATAGAAAATCAAGAGAAAGATGGCATAGACAATTTCGGGGAAATAACTGAGTGCCACAAGGCGACATTTCCAGCCTTGATCCCAAACGGTAGTCACTTGAACGAAGAGATAAAGTATGAGAAGTACGATAGAAGTTATTCTAGACCATCCCAAAACCGCTCCCTCACTAAGCACTACCTGAATCAAATAAATCGTAAAGGCAAAAAGAACAATCGGAGTGATAGCAAGCGCCATATACAGCCCGATTTGTTGCACCCAATAAATCATCCGCATCCAAGGTGGCATTTTTCTGCCATATTCTTTAATATTTTGTAAAGCACCAATATACCAGCGTTTACGCTGATGGTAAAGCGAGTTATAATCTTCCATAACATCAGTTATGGACTTCACACCTACATGAGGTACTGAAAAGCCTAAAACGAGGATAGCCAAAGTCAGCTCATTATCCTCTGTCATGCTATCGACATCATAGTAGCTTCCCCCCTCTGGTAATAGCTTACCTTCTAAACGTGCTCCCTTAATTTCTTTGAGAACATCCCAACTAATCAAGCTAGCTGTTCCTGACAAAACATAAACTTCAGCTCTTTTGTGAACTAAGCGGGCAAAGCGAGCAAATTCCATTTGTTGTAAAATCCCAAGTAAGTTGGTTGAATTACGTCCAACAAAGATAGAACTGACCCCACCCACACGCGCTTCTTCTATCATTTTTTTCTCAGCTTTTTCGATGAAATCAGGCTCTATCATCGTATCCGCATCCATAACTAAAACAGCAGAGCGTTGAGCATCTAATGTCGGAGAAAGTTTTTCTAGTGCCCAGTTAAGTGCACCTGCTTTTTTCTTCTCATTTTTCCCTGGCATAACCAAAACTTCTGCCCCAGCGGCCATAGCTTCTACAGAGGTCAAATCCGTTGTGTTATTGGGTACGACAAAGATGCGATCAGGTAATCTCGTTTGTTCATAAATGCTGCTTACCGCTTCTCCTATACTCCCCGCTTCATTCCATGCGGGAATCATTACAACGATATATAGCGTTTCCTCCATAAGAAAAAGTCCCTTCATTCTGTACGATCTGTTTGAACAATTATAAACATTACTTTTAAGTAACTAAGATAACAAACATATATCCATTGTAATATTTTTCTTAGTAAATTCAAAACATCTTCCCAGCATATGGACTTTTCTTAGGCAATTTTAAGTTTTTGTTTCTCACAGTAGTCCTTAGCGTCAGCGAGTAATACAAAATACTAGTTTACCAAGGCGCGAACATGGTATACTAATTTTATCTATTGGAGGACTTTATGCTATATCTACTCTTTTTTCTCGCTATTTCTGGGATAGGCTATTTGCTAATAAAATTTAAAGATCGCAGTATCTTGGGCGGGCTGCTTTTTGCTGCTGGGTTGATTCTCTCATTTTTCACCCTTTTAATCCTTGGACTCGTTTTCCTTGATAAAACCTCCTCTCATGGTTCAATGCTTGCTTTAGCAATTTTTTATTTACTTCTCCCTCTCATCTTTTTAGCTGTATGCATCTATCTCATTTTCAATTCACAAACGATGCGTACTAAAGAAGGAAAAAGTTTAACTGCAAAGCTCTCCGCTGCCATGGGCTTAAATTTAATCATCAGTTTCCCTCTTTTTCTATTTTTAATCACGGGTATGTTCAAACTACCACTTTTTCTGGATATAATTTTGTTATTTATCCTCTTACTTGATTTAATACTGTCCTTCATCTTTATTGCTTACCTCTTTTATTCTTGGATGTACCAGATGCTGCCGCTTAAAAAGCATATTGACTATATTATTGTACTTGGGTCTGGTATTTCTAGTGAATACGTTCCACCGCTTCTTAAAAGCCGCTTGGACAAAGGGATTGAATATTTCTACAAAAATCCGAATGCGAAATTTGTTGTGAGTGGTGGGCAAGGTGCTGATGAGCCTGTTTCTGAAGCTTATGCTATGCGTAAATACCTCCTCTCTCAGCATATTCCTGAAAATATGATTATTTTAGAAGATCAATCAACTACAACTTATGAAAATATGCTTTTTTCAAAACAGCTTATTGAAGAAGATTGGCTCACAAGATTTGAGGGTGGCCACCCAGCGCCAAGTATTATCTTTTCAACCAATAATTATCATGTGCTCCGTGCACGTTTATATGCCCGTAGAGTGCATCTTAAGGATGAAGGGGTTGGTGCACCAACAGCACTTTATTTCTTACCCACAGCCCTCATACGTGAATACGTGGCCCTCTTATCACACAATAAAATATGGGTTATGAGCCTCATTGGTTTTGTTTTCTTCGCTTTATTATATAGCTTTTTACCAATATAAAAACACACGGTTAATGAATGACCGTGTGTTTTTGTTATACTACACCTACCAAGGCATAACGTAAGATGTACAGAATAAGCAAATGTGCGGGATAAAAATAATAGAAAAGATCTCTTTGCCACTGTGCGCCATTGCCACCACGTTGACCATTGTAGAGATAAATGAAAGGTAAAACAGTAATAATCATAAATTCATTTGAAAAACTGAGTACCTGGTAAAGCGTACCTGCTGCACTGCCTGTAAAATAGCCCACCAAACTCCATATAAGCAAAAGAAGACTAAAAGTAATAATCCCTGCTGAAATTTTTGCCCATCTTCTTCGGAAAAAATAGAAAATGAGGACCAATACAAGCTCATATGGGCCACCCTCACTCAACAGGATAAGGGGCAAAAGTAATATAATGACTAAACTATATGAAAAGCACTTAAGCTTCGTCCCTTGATTTTTACGAATAATATCAATTGCCCAGATTAAAGCAAATAAGAGCGCCAGCGTCATGAAAATATTTTGACCTGCAAGAAGTAAAAATATATCAAATTGCCCATATGGGTCCTCAAAACTGCTCCGTGTCAGCAAGTTGAAGCTAATATTGATGGCATACATTAGTAGACCACCACCTAGAAGCCTTAAAAAATATTTTTTTCGACTTCTTGTATAATGAAAGCCTTCGACCATCATAAAGACAAATAGAGGTGCGACAAATCTCCCTAAAAAGCCTATCCAGGTAGGTAAGCCCAAATAACTTCCAAGATAAATGTTAATATGGTCGATAACCATAAATACTATACCTATAATTTTTAAATCATAGCTAGAAAAAATTTTTTTCATACTCTGTTCTCCCTTATTTGTGAAACAGATTTTCTAGAAGAAACCAGCCTAGATGAAGATAGTTAAGAATCAAGAGAACTACTTTTACTGAGACGGCTTTTTAAAAAAAAACTGATACCTTTTTATTATAAAGGAGAATTGTACATCCTCTCTTACATTTCAGTAATTTATGGCTTATTAAAAAACTGCTGGAGCAACTTTCCAACAGTTTTTTCTTATTTTTTGATTTGAATAAACAAGACTTTCAAATAATCACCTTCCGGGAAAGAAGAAGCCACCTTGAAGTCGGCAGGCAAGTGCTCTTCCTGAAAAATATCAAATTTAACTTTTTTATTTTTCAGAGCCTGTTCTACCATTGTACGGAATTTCTCACGGCTAACATTAGCAGCATTTGTAGACGCAATCAAAAGTCCTTCTTTATTTAAAATATCGATTGATTCTTGAACGAGTTCCCCATAATTCTTTGCCACCGAAAAAGTTTTCTTCTTGTTGCGAGCAAAGCTTGGTGGATCTAAAACTACAACATCATAACTTAATTCTTTTTTCTTGGCATAATTAAAATAGCCAAAAACATCCATAACATAGATACGTTGACTCTCTGAATCAATGCCATTCATTGTAAATTGTTCTCGCGTTTTATCCAAAGAACGTTTGGCCAAATCTACTGAGGTTGTCTGACTTGCTCCTCCAAACGCTGCTGCAACCGAAAAAGCGCCTGTATAACTAAACATATTAAGAAGAGTCTTACCGGCCACTAAACCACTTGCTAAAGTACCACGCACTTCTTTCTGATCTAAGAAAATCCCTGTCATCAGCCCTTCATTCATATATGTTGCATAGGTCACACCATTTTCCATAACGGCCAATGGTTCTGGGGCAATTTCACCGCCTATATGTCGCGTTTCAAAACTTAGTCCATCAAAACGAATTTTTTCATAAATTCCTTTGATTTCAGGATAAACAGAGCGAAAGGCAGCTATAATGTCTGTACTTTGCGTATAGATAAAAGGATTGTACCAGCTAAAAACAGCATAATCAGCATAATAATCAACAGTTATACCGCCTAAGCCATCGCCTTCACCATTAAAAATCCGGAAAGCTGTTGTTAGGTCATCTTGGAAAAAAGAAAGACGTGCGCGCTTAGCTTCCTCAAACTTCTTTTCATAGAAACGCTGATTTATATCCTCTGGGATTTGACTTAAAAGCCAACCAGCGCCTTTATTTTGCTTCGATAAATAGCCTCTTCCTAAAAAGTTTTCTTTTTCATCAACAAAGTCAATAAACCCATCTTCCTGTGGAGTAGACTTTAAATCTTCGGTAACAATTAAGGGAAAAGCGCGACGAAGCTTAAGTGCAGCCTGCTTTTTTACTGTGATTTTCTTCATAGTATTATTGTATCAAAAAAAACAGACCATGGTCTGTTTTTTATTGCATTATTTTTCTGTAAGAGCATCAAGTCCTGGAAGAACTTTACCTTCGAGAAGTTCCATAGAAGCACCACCACCTGTAGAGATCCATGAGAATTTATCTGCACGGCCAAGGTTGATTGCTGCAGCTGCTGAGTCACCACCACCGATGATTGATTTTACACCTGGTTGAGAAATGATAGCATCCATAACACCAATAGTACCTGCTTGGAAATCAGGGTTTTCAAAGACACCCATAGGACCGTTCCAAACAACTGTTTTAGCACCTTCAAGCTCTTTAGCAAAACGTTCAACTGATTTAGGACCAGCATCAAGGCCAAGGAAACCTGCATCGACTGCTTCACCTTCAGTATCTTTCACTTCAGTGTAACCAGCAAAAGCATTTGCTTCTTTTGAGTCTACTGGCAAGATAAGTTTACCGTCTGCTTTTTCAAGCAATTCTTTTGCCAAGTCAAGTTTGTCTTCTTCAACCAAAGAATCACCGATTTCGATACCTTGTGCTTTGAAGAATGTGTACGCCATACCACCACCGATGATAACTTTGTCTGCTTTACCAAGCAAGTTTTCAATAACACCGATTTTATCTGAAACTTTTGAACCACCAAGGATCGCTACGAATGGGCGAACTGGGTTTTCAACAGCTTCTTGGATGTAAGCAATTTCGTTTTCAAGCAAGAAACCAGCTACTGCTTTATCCACGTTAGCAGAAATACCTACGTTTGAAGCGTGCGCACGGTGAGCAGTACCAAATGCATCATTTACGAAGATACCATCTCCAAGTGAAGCCCAGTATTTACCAAGTTCAGGATCATTTTTAGATTCTTTTTTACCATCAACATCTTCAAAACGAGTGTTTTCAACAAGCAAGATATCGCCATCTTTTAATTCAGCAATAGCAGCTTCCAATTCAGCACCACGTGTAGTTCCTGGGAAGACCACTTCTTTGCCCAATTTTTCGCCCAAAGCTGCTGCTACTGGAGCAAGAGATTTACCAGCTTTATCTGCTTCTTCTTTAACACGACCAAGGTGAGAGAAGAGAATTGCACGTCCGCCTTGTTCAAGTACATACTTGATTGTTGGAAGAGCTGCAGTAATACGGTTATCATTAGTAATTACACCATCTTTAAGTGGGACATTGAAGTCCACACGAATAAGAACTTTTTTTCCTTTAAGATCTACATCTTTAACAGTCAATTTTGCCATTTTCTGGAAATCTCCTATAAATTTTTATTTAGTAATAAAGTAATTATATCACAATTTAGGCAAAACTTTCTCTCCAAGCATTATCAATAAACTCACTGCTGATCATACAATATTTTCGTTATTTTTTCTTTCAAACGATACTTTTCCATACGATGCAATTCATCGCCCGCGAGATAACTTTTCAGGAGCCGTCGGTAACGTAAACTTAAGTTTTCAAAAACTTCTTCTAGTAAACTTCCAGAAATCAGCGTATGTTCTGGACTGGCCGCTTTACCTTTTAAAGCATCCGAATATTCGTATATGTCTAAGCCAGTCCCACAATCAAAACCCCTTTTAAAAGCCCGCTCCCTTCTTTTAATATCAATAAGTCTCTGCTTATAGCGCACCTTAAAATGGCAAAATAAATTTCTTTGTGTCACACCGTCGCTAAGCAAGTCATATAATACCAAGCGCCCTTCCTGCTGATAGTCATCAATCGTCCAAAAATTTATCGGAATTAAACGACTGCTTTTCCACACAATATGTTGGACAGAATGAAATATTTCTTCCAGCTGCTCCATATCTAAATTATGCTCCATCCTTATATTTTTTCTCCCCTCTAGAATAACTTCCAACTTATCGTAATTTATTATGTTCCCCCTTCCTTTTGTGATATGCCCTACTCCTATATAGTAGAATACCATAGCTTCAATTAAATACAATTATCAAATTATTTTTATTTTTTAAATTTCTAAAACATAATCGAAATTATGGACATTTTTTAAGTTACAGAATATAAATTGACATTTTATCAAAAAAACTAGAATATTAGCACGTATCTTTTCATCTTAGAGTAATAAATAACAATTCTCTGATATTTAACAAACAAACTTATTCGTCAATAAAATAACTAGGTCACTAACCTAGTTATTAATAAAAATTATATAAAAAAACCAAGAGTCATAAAACTCTTGGTTTGACTGATGCCGAGGACCGGTTTCGAACCGGTACGAAGGTTACCCTTCGCAGGATTTTAAGTCCTGTGCGTCTGCCAGTTCCGCCACCCCGGCAAAATATGGAAAATCCCCCAACTAAGGGAGAACTAACAAAGCGAACGACGAGATTCGAACTCGCGACCCCAACCATGGCAAGGTTGTGTTCTACCCCTGAACTACGTTCGCAACGCTTAAAGAAAGAAAAACTTTCTAAATACCTCTAGCTGCACTACACTAGGTCCAACAGTTAAAGGAATGCCGACTACATGATTCGAACACGCGACCCTCTGATTACAAATCAGATGCTCTACCAACTGAGCTAAGTCGGCTATAAAAGAAATGCGGATGAAGGGACTTGAACCCCCACGCCCTAAAGCACTAGAACCTAAATCTAGCGTGTCTGCCAATTTCACCACATCCGCTTGACAAGTTCTTTTACGCTTTATACCTCAACCTATTGTTAAAGTATGACCCGTGCTGGGCTCGAACCAGCGACCCTTTGATTAAAAGTCAAATGCTCTACCAACTGAGCTAACGAGTCTATTTCTTTTATTACCTTTCAAGTCTATCAACTTGAAACGGTTCCGACGGGAATCGAACCCGCGATCTTCGCCGTGACAGGGCGACGTGATAACCGCTACACTACGGAACCTATGGGAGTTAACGGGATCGAACCGCTGACCCTCTGCTTGTAAGGCAGATGCTCTCCCAGCTGAGCTAAACTCCCAATCACTTGGCATTTACCCTATCTCGCAGGGGGCAACCCCCAACTACTTCCGGCGTAATAGGACTTAACTTCTGTGTTCGACATGGGAACAGGTGTATCTCCTATGCAATGAATACCAAATCATGGTCTGAATGTATTGAACACTCAAAACTAAATAACAATCTCTTGATAAATAAGTAAAGCTGAACTCATATGTTCTATTACTTGGTAAAGTCCTCGAGCTATTAGTACTGGTCCGCTCCATCCCTCGCAGGACTTCCACTTCCAGCCTATCAACCTGATCATCTCTCAGGGCTCTTAATTCATAAAGAATGGGAAATCTCATCTTGAGGTGGGCTTCGCACTTAGATGCTTTCAGCGCTTATCCCTTCCCTACATAGCTACCCAGCGGTGCTCCTGGCGGAACAACTGGTACACCAGCGGTAAGTCCACCCCGGTCCTCTCGTACTAAGGGCAGATCCTCTCAAATTTCCTACGCCCGCGACGGATAGGGACCGAACTGTCTCACGACGTTCTGAACCCAGCTCGCGTGCCGCTTTAATGGGCGAACAGCCCAACCCTTGGGACCGACTACAGCCCCAGGATGCGACGAGCCGACATCGAGGTGCCAAACCTCCCCGTCGATGTGAACTCTTGGGGGAGATAAGCCTGTTATCCCCAGGGTAGCTTTTATCCGTTGAGCGATGGCCCTTCCATGCGGTACCACCGGATCACTAAGCCCTAGTTTCCTACCTGCTCGAGTTGTAGCTCTCGCAGTCAAGCTCCCTTATACCTTTACACTCTACACATGATTTCCAACCATGTTGAGGGAACCTTTGGGCGCCTCCGTTACTCTTTAGGAGGCGACCGCCCCAGTCAAACTGCCCGACAGACACTGTCTCCCACGCCGATTATGCGTGTGGGTTAGAGCAACCATGAAGCAAGGGTAGTATCCCAACAGCGACTCACTTGAAACTAGCGTCCCAAGGTCAAAGTCTCCTACCTATCCTGTACATGCTTCACAGGTACTCAATATCAATCTGCAGTAAAGCTCCATGGGGTCTTTCCGTCCTGTCGCGGGTAACCTGCATCTTCACAGGTACTAAAATTTCACCGAGTCTCTCGTTGAGACAGTATCCAAATCATTACGCCTTTCGTGCGGGTCGGAACTTACCCGACAAGGAATTTCGCTACCTTAGGACCGTTATAGTTACGGCCGCCGTTTACTGGGGCTTCAATTCAGAGCTTCGCCTAAGCTAACCCCTCCTCTTAACCTTCCAGCACCGGGCAGGCGTCACCCCCTATACATCACCTTGCGGTTTAGCAGAGAGCTGTGTTTTTGATAAACAGTTGCTTGGATCTTTTCACTGCGGCTGTATTTCTACAGCACCCCTTCTCCCGAAGTTACGGGGTCATTTTGCCGAGTTCCTTAACGAGAGTTCTCTCGATCACCTGAGGCTACTCGCCTCGACTACCTGTGTCGGTTTGCGGTACGGGTAGTATTGAATTAAACGCTAGAAGATTTTCTTGGCAGTGTGACATCAAGGGCTTCGCAACCGTAGTTGCTTCCCCATCACAGCTCAATGTTAAAGGAAAATGCATTTGACACATTCCACACCTCACTGCTTAGACCAGAATCCATTAACTGGCTCCCTTTAGCCTACTGCGTCCCTCCATCACTAACAATACTAGTACAGGAATATCAACCTGTTGTCCATCGACTACGCCTTTCGGCCTCGCCTTAGGTCCCGACTAACCCAGGGCGGACGAGCCTTCCCCTGGAAACCTTAGTCTTACGGTGGATAAGATTCTCACTTATCTTGCGCTACTCATACCGGCATTCTCACTTGTAATCGCTCCAGCACCCCTCACGGTATACCTTCATCGCTGATTACAACGCTCTCCTACCATTTAATTAATATTAAATCCACAGCTTCGGTAATATGTTTAGCCCCGGTACATTTTCGGCGCAGGGTCACTCGACTAGTGAGCTATTACGCACTCTTTGAATGATAGCTGCTTCTGAGCTAACATCCTAGTTGTCTGTGCAACCCCACATCCTTTTCCACTTAACATATATTTTGGGACCTTAGCTGGTGGTCTGGGCTGTTTCCCTTTCGACTACGGATCTTAGCACTCGCAGTCTGACTGCCGCACATGTGTATTAGCATTCGGAGTTTATCTGAAATTGGTAACCCGAGATGGGCCCCTCATCCAAACAGTGCTCTACCTCCAATACACTTAAATTGCGACGCTAGCCCTAAAGCTATTTCGGAGAGAACCAGCTATCTCCCAGTTCGTTTGGAATTTCTCCGCTATCCACAAGTCATCCAAACACTTTTCAACGTGTCCTGGTTCGGTCCTCCAGTGCGTCTTACCGCACCTTCAACCTGCTCATGGATAGGTCACTAGGTTTCGGGTCTACATCATGATACTAAAGCGCCCTATTCAGACTCGCTTTCGCTACGGCTCCGCCTCTTCAGCTTAACCTCGCATCATAACGTAACTCGCCGGTTCATTCTACAAAAGGCACGCTCTCACCCATTGACGGGCTCGAACTTCTTGTAGGCACACGGTTTCAGGTGCTATTTCACTCCCCTCCCGGGGTTCTTTTCACCTTTCCCTCACGGTACTGGTTCACTATCGGTCATTAAGGAGTATTTAGGCTTGGGAGATGGTCCTCCCGGATTCAAACTGGATTTCGCGTGTCCAGCCCTACTCAGGATACTGCTAGGTATAAAGTCTATTTCAAATACGAGGCTATTACTCTCTTTGGCTTACCTTCCCAGGTAATTCTTCTATAGACTTTAAGTCCACGTTGCAGTCCTACAACCCCAAGAAGCAAGCTTCTTGGTTTGGCCTGTTTCCCGTTCGCTCGCCGCTACTTAGGAAATCGTTTTTACTTTCTCTTCCTGCAGGTACTTAGATGTTTCAGTTCTCTGCGTTACCTTCTCGTAAGCTATGTATTCACTTACGGATACTATGCATAACATAGTGGGTTTCCCCATTCGGAGACCTAGGGATCAATGCGTACTTACTGCTCCCCCTAGAATATCGTCGTTAGTCACGTCCTTCTTCGGCTCTTAATGCCAAGGCATCCACCGTGCGCCCTTATTAACTTTGCCATTAAAACAAGTATAAGTTTTTTCGAACTATTTAAAATAATTCGCAGCTTTACAGAAATGTTTTACCATTTCTCGGTTTATTTATCGTTATAAGATATTGTTATTTAGTTTTCAATGATCAATTCCTATTTTAACGTCTTCGTTGACAAGATACTGTCGTATCTTATGGAGCCTAGCGGGATCGAACCGCTGACCTCCTGCGTGCAAAGCAGGCGCTCTCCCAGCTGAGCTAAGGCCCCTTCTCTCAACGCAATCTTCTCTATCTTGCATCAAAAGACTGCTTGTTTGGTCTTTATAGACCCCTCAAAACTGAATAAAGTAGAACAACATCTTTTTTTATATTCCTTAGAAAGGAGGTGATCCAGCCGCACCTTCCGATACGGCTACCTTGTTACGACTTCACCCCAGTCATCGGTCTTACCTTAGGAAGCGCCCTCCTTGCGGTTAGGCAACCTACTTTGGGTACTCCCAACTTCCGTGGTGTGACGGGCGGTGTGTACAAGGCCCGGGAACGTATTCACCGCGGCGTGCTGATCCGCGATTACTAGCGATTCCGACTTCATGCAGGCGAGTTGCAGCCTGCAATCCGAACTGAGAATGGTTTTAAGAGATTAGCGCACCCTCGCGGGTTGGCGACTCGTTGTACCATCCATTGTAGCACGTGTGTAGCCCAGGTCATAAGGGGCATGATGATTTGACGTCATCCCCACCTTCCTCCGGTTTATCACCGGCAGTCTCACTAGAGTGCCCAACTTAATGATGGCAACTAGTAATAAGGGTTGCGCTCGTTGCGGGACTTAACCCAACATCTCACGACACGAGCTGACGACAACCATGCACCACCTGTATCCCGTGTCCCGAAGGAACTCCTTATCTCTAAGGATAGCACGAGTATGTCAAGACCTGGTAAGGTTCTTCGCGTTGCTTCGAATTAAACCACATGCTCCACCGCTTGTGCGGGCCCCCGTCAATTCCTTTGAGTTTCAACCTTGCGGTCGTACTCCCCAGGCGGAGTGCTTAATGCGTTAGCTGCGCTACAGAGAACTTATAGCTCCCTACAGCTAGCACTCATCGTTTACGGCGTGGACTACCAGGGTATCTAATCCTGTTTGCTCCCCACGCTTTCGAGCCTCAGTGTCAGTTACAGGCCAGAGAGCCGCTTTCGCCTCCGGTGTTCCTCCATATATCTACGCATTTCACCGCTACACATGGAATTCCACTCTCCTCTCCTGCACTCAAGTCTCCCAGTTTCCAATGCACACAATGGTTGAGCCACTGCCTTTTACATCAGACTTAAGAAACCACCTGCGCTCGCTTTACGCCCAATAAATCCGGACAACGCTTGGGACCTACGTATTACCGCGGCTGCTGGCACGTAGTTAGCCGTCCCTTTCTGGTTAGATACCGTCACTTAAGTAATTTTCCACTCTACTTAACGTTCTTCTCTAACAACAGAGTTTTACGATCCGAAAACCTTCTTCACTCACGCGGCGTTGCTCGGTCAGGGTTGCCCCCATTGCCGAAGATTCCCTACTGCTGCCTCCCGTAGGAGTCTGGGCCGTGTCTCAGTCCCAGTGTGGCCGATCACCCTCTCAGGTCGGCTATGTATCATCGCCTTGGTAGTCCTTTACACTACCAACTAGCTAATACAACGCGGGATCATCAAGTAGTGAAGCAATTGCTTCTTTCAAATAAGAATCATGCGATTCTCATTGTTATGCGGTATTAGCGTTCGTTTCCAAACGTTGTCCCCCGCTACTCGGCAGATTTCCCACGCGTTACTCACCCGTTCGCCGCTCTTCATAAAAATAGCAAGCTATCTTTAATCATCGCTCGACTTGCATGTATTAGGCACGCCGCCAGCGTTCGTCCTGAGCCAGGATCAAACTCTCATTTAAATTTAGTTCATCAAATGAACTGGCTGTTGTTTTGTCTTTCATTATTGAATTGACAGTTGGTATACAAGAAGTTAACTTCTCGCATATAGTCATTCTACTTTATTCAGTTTTCAAAGGTCTATCGCTCTCGTAAGAGATACGCTCTCTCGCGACAACTATTATATTCTATCAAACTCACTTTGTTCTGTCAAGAATAAACTGTGATTTTTCTCCCTTTTTTTTACACTCGTTCGGAAAACCCCGCCGTTGTCACGTTTAAAGACTATAAAAAAACAGACACCATTGTGTCTGGTTTCCTGTTTTTTATTAAAAGAGGTCTTCAAAGAGACTTAATTGATTATCTTCTGGCATTCCTTGGAGGATTCCCATAGATTTCATATTGTCAACAACTGTTTGTGACACGCCTCCTCGTTTACGAAGTTCCATAATACTCAAGAACTCTCCTTCTTTACGGGCTTCAACAAGTTGTTTTGCAACGTTTTCGCCCAAGCTATCCATTGTGATAAATGGTGGAATCAATGTATCGCCATCGATAACAAATTCTGTAGCTTCACTGCGGTAAAGGTCAATTTTACCAAATTTATAGCCGCGTTCAAGCATTTCGTTACAAAGCTCAAGCGTTGTCATTAAAGAGACCTCAGTGTTGGTTGCATCGAAACCTTTATCACGAATCTCCTTCATCTTCGCCTTGACTGCATCTAAACCTGCTCCCATCGTTGCAACATCAAATGTTGTTGCACGAATAGAAAACCATGCACAATAGTAAAGAATTGGCTTATGTACCTTGAAATAAGCAACACGAAGAGCCATCATAATATAGGCAGCAGCATGGGCTTTCGGGAACATATATTTGATTTTCGAACAAGATTCAATATACCAATCTGGGACACCATGCTCACGCATCGCATTAACATAGGTTTCTCTTTCTTCTGCCCCAATCTTGCTCCACATCCCTTTACGCACTCGTTCCATAATATTAAAGGCCATGGATTCGTCTAAACCAGCATGTATCAAGTAAACCATAATATCATCCCGACAACCGATAACGCTGGACAAGTCAGCAATTCCTGAGCGTATTAATTCTTGGGCATTACCTGCCCATACGTCCGTACCATGTGAAAGTCCTGAAATTTGCAATAAATCTGCAAAAGTTTTAGGTTTAGCTTCAGCAATCATGTTCATTGAAGTGAAGGTCCCCATCTCAGGAATACCTAGCGTACCAAGTTTTGCGCCTAGTTGTTCCTCCGTAATTCCCAACGATTCTGTACCTGTAAAGAGTTTCATTACTTCCTCATCGTCCATGGGAATATCTTGTGGGACAATCCCCGATAAACTTTGGAGTTTTCGAATCATCGTCGGATCATCATGTCCAAGAATATCAAGTTTTAAGATGTTATCATGAATCGCATGGAAATCAAAGTGGGTAGTTTGCCATTCCGCACGCACATCATCAGCTGGATATTGTACAGGTGTAAAATCATAGACATCCATATAGTTTGGAATAACGATAATCCCGCCCGGGTGTTGTCCAGTTGTACGTTTAACACCTGTTGAAGTCATGGCTAAACGATCAATTTCAGCATTGCTATAAAACTGATTGTAATCTCGTTCATAACCTTTGACAAAACCAAAGGCTGTTTTTTCGGCTACCGTACCAATTGTTCCCGCACGAAAAGCATAGTCTTCTCCAAAAATATCACGGACATCCAAATGGGCCAAAGGCTGATCATCCCCCGAGAAGTTCAAGTCAATATCGGGTACTTTGTCACCTTTGAAACCAAGGAAAGTTTCAAAGGGAATATCATGACCATCTTTTACCAACTTATGTCCGCATTTTGGACATTTTTTATCAGGCATATCATAACCTGAGCCGTAGCTCCCATCATCATAACATTCAAAATATTGACATTCCGGGCAGCGATAATGCGGTGCAAGAGGATTAACCTCGGTAATACCAATCATTGTAGCTACAAGTGATGAACCCACTGATCCACGAGAACCTACTATATAACCACGTTCATTTGAACGCCGTACAAGTTCTTGCGAAATAATATAAACCACGGAGAAACCATTCCCTATAATAGAACGTAACTCTTTTTCCAAACGCGCATCTACAATATCTGGCAAAGGATTGCCATACCACTCGTGCGCTTTCTCATAAGTCAAACGCGTGATGCGCTCCTCAGAACTTTCTCCACCTTCAAAGGTCATTTTCGGTGTATAAAGATCATCTCTTACAGGTGTTAATTCTTCAAACCGCTCTGCCATTTCTTGCGTATTGGTGATGACAATTTCACGCGCTGTGGCTTCGTCTAAGAAGCTAAATTCGTCCAACATTTCATCTGTCGTACGGAAATGCGCTTCGGGTAAAGGTAGAGGTTTTGCATGCTCCCCTCTTCCTTGATTCCAGTTGATTTCTGCCCCTTGACCCAGCGAACGTATAATAATCTCACGATTTATCGCATCTTCTGGGTTAAGGTAATGAGCATCACCAGTAGCTAAGACCGGTTTGCCTAACTTCTTGCCGAGCTTAATCAAGTCTTTCAGCGTTTGTTGCAGCTCTTTCTCACTCTTAAAATTACCCCCGACAACAAGAGATTGATACAGCGCTGGCGGCATAACTTCAATAAAGTCATAAAACTTGGCAATTTCTAAAGCTTCTTCAAAGGTTTTATTGGTTATTGCATCGAAAACTTCGCCTGATTTGCAGGCTGAGCCAACAATGATGCCTTCTCTATGTTCTTGCAAAACGGAACGCGGAATACGTGGTACACCAGCAAGATACTTAACATTAGAATAACTTACAAGTTTAAATAAATTCTTCAAACCTGCTTGTGTTTGAGCATAAAGTGTAACGTGTTTTGGACGGACTTTCTTATAAGAATCTTCCGCTACGAGTTTGTCGTTCAAGTCAAGCAGTGATGTCCAGCCAAAACGATCGCGAACTTCATTAAGGAAGACAAACAATAAACGTCCCGTCGCTTCCGCATCATAATTGGCCATGTGGTGATGCTCTAAACCAATCTGAAACTTTTTCGTCAATTGTCCCAAACCAAAACGCTTCATCTCTGGGTACAGATTACGAGCGAATTCTAAAGTATCCACTACAGGTTGCTTAATGATAGGTAAGCCATTTCGCTGATAATTCATATTCATAAAGCCTACGTCAAAAGTAGCATTATGGGCTACCAAGATACTGCCTTGACAAAATTCTTGAAAGGCTTTTAAAACATCATATAGAGGCTTCGCATTTTTTAAATGATCCTGTGTAATACCTGTTAATTCTGTTGTAAAATCACTAATGGCATAACCAGGGTTAATAAACTCATCAAACTCGCCGATGGGATTTCCCTTATGCATCTTCGTTCCGGCAATTTGAATCAAGTCATTATGGACAGCAGATAGTCCTGTCGTTTCCACGTCAAAGACAACATAAGTTGACTCATACATGTTGACATCTTCTTCATTGAACACAATAGGGATCTTGTCTTCTACCAGATTTGCCTCTACGCCATAGATAATTTTTACACCATGTTTTTTCCCGGCTTGATGGGCTTCAGGATAAGCTTGAAGACCCGCATGGTCTGTAATGGCAATTGCTTTATGACCAAATTTCGCAGCTTGAGCAACAAGCTTACTTGCAGGAGGCATCGCATCCATGGTTGACATATTCGTATGGCTATGGAATTCCACACGTTTATCTCCTTCAGCTGCCTTATCTTTCCGCACTCTTTGTGTCGGTATTTCTTGTAAGTCACTCATCTGTAGAACAAGATCTTTTTTATAGTCATCATGCTGCACTGTGCCGCGTACCCGCGCCCAAATGCCTGTAAGCTGCTTAGCCACAGCAATTTCTTCATCTCCACGAACCCATTTTGAGATATAAAAGCTGGATGTATAGTCAGTCATTTCAATCTCTAACAGATGGCTAATATTTCCTGTCTTGCGTGATTTAATCTCGCGCAGCTCACTCTTGAAGATATAACCTTCAAACACCAAAGAGCCATGAGTAGAAAATTCACTGACCGAACGCATCGGTGTGATTGGCTCAGAATTCTTAATTTCGCGCCCTATCTGAATTTTATCTGATTTTACAGCACTAATTTGTGCCGCAACTCGGCTACAATCTTCTTTTTTAGCAATCTCAACGACATCATTTGCGGTCATGACTAGATCGTCTTTATAAACATCATGTGCAATATTTCCACGCACACGCAGCCAAATGCCTTGTTCAAATTGAATCGAGCCATCTTCACTTGTATTGGCCGCTTTGACTTTCTCAACGATGGTGTTAAATTGAGCTATTTCATTGTCTTTGCGCCCCCATTTAACAACTTGGAAGATGGAAGTTTCATCCGCAATCTTCATCTCCAAAACATGATTGACTTTTCCTGTACCATTGCTGGCAAACTCACGATGATGCGCATCAAAGACGTAACCTTCAAAAACAACGCCACTTCCCTCGCCAGCGATAAAGCTCATCGAAGTCACGGGGCTTGTGCCGTTAATTTTACGTCCAAATGAAATTCCTTCTGACAAGGCTGTATCAATTTTTTCAGGAGCTTTTTCAGTTTTGGCACTAGCTTCATCTGTGCGTTGCTTTTTGAGTTCACTTATCTGCTGTTGCGAGGCTGACTCTGCAGCCAGCATGTTATGCACTTTACGCTCATGTGCTTCTCGTTTTTCCAAGGTTAACTTTTCGTCAACAACAGGGCGAATAGTAAGTGCTCCAAAGCCAAAATCCTTTAACTTTTCTTCTAAGATAGGGAAGTCTTTTTTTACAAAATGATCCAACTGAGGATTATCTTCGACCAAAAGATTGATCTGAACGCCTCGTTGCTCTATCTGATATTTTTTAAAGATATTCGCAAAAGCTGTATCTGCTAAGTCTGGTAAAGTCAATGCAAGCTGATAATAATCGTTAAGCATCGCCTCATCAAATTCAGGTTGGTCCACTGTTATCGAAAGTTCCGTCTCAGCGATAGTTGAAAAAGCAGACTCAATCAATCCAGACAAAACCTTCCACTGTTCAACTGGCAAGATTTTCTCAAATTTTAATTGGAATTTCCAAAGCTTCCGTTCCGTATGTACTTCGACATTTTCAATTTCTCCACTGGAAAAAAGAGCCGATTCGCGAATTTGGTTTGGCATTTTTATTTGATCCATCAGTTTTTCAAAAAGATTTTCCATTTTTTCTCCGCATATCTCTATTTTTTCTGTATCCTCCATTATAACAAAAAAGCAACATCTGTGCTTTTTATCGGAAATTATTATGAAGTTAAAAAGGCTGAAAGTGATGTCAGCCTTTTTAATTTTAGAAAAAACACGTAAATTTCACTTAAAAACATCAGCCTTTCGCCCTAGGATAGCAAAAAGTATTCCAAAGATAAGAGCGGGGAGAGCAAAACTTAACAAGTCTATAGCTAGAGTGTCAGGAAAATCAAAACCAGACACAAGCATGTGATTGAAAAGCTGACTGAAAAAATGGGTGAGCAATAAAAATGATAAAAAAATTAACTTTAGGATGTCAATTTTCCGAGGTCCAAGCATAAAAACTGCTAATAAGAAAAGACCTGAAATGGCTAGACTTAATAATTCTGTCGTCAGATTGAGGGGAAATTCGAGGAAAGCCACAAGCCCCCATTGCACAAATCTCCTCAAAAAATTGGTGCCTAGCATAAATGCTAAACCCCAAAAAAATAATTTCATAATATTACACCTCACCTTTGGGATATTATAAGTTCTTTTAAAGAGTTTATAAAGGATAATTAACAGCAAAATAATAAAGCCGATCGTTACTATTAAGCCATAAAGTTGTTATTTTATTTAATTTCATCAACTTAATACACCTAATAGTAAATTCATTTTTTAGTACAAATATACCAGATATAGGCCAGAATTATTTTAGGTATTTTACATCGCTTTGCAAGCCTTTCAGTATTAACTTTATTTTTTCCCATGATAATCTTTGCTTAATTTCTTAATAGAATAAGAGGAACTTCCTCTAAATATATTTTTGCTCTTAATATTTTATTAAATTATTTAAAGAAATTGTAACATAATCTTTTCCTTTCAAGAAAAGATATAAAAAAGATTGAGACAATTCCAATCTCAATCTTTTCATTTATACTTTAAAAACTTACCAGATAAGTTTTAGAGGCTTAATCTGTGATATCTTATTTCGTCAAAATCTCAATCGTATTGACAAGTTCTTCTTTATTGATTTCAACAACTTCACCTGTTGCACGAATTTTAACTTCAACGATACCTTCACTTGCTTTTTTACCGATTGTTACACGAACAGGTAAGCCAATCAAATCACTGTCTGCGAATTTAACTCCTGCACGTTCATTGCGGTCATCCACAAGAACTTGATAGCCTTTACCACGAAGGGCCGTTTCTAGTTCAGCTGTTACAGCCATCGCTTCTTCATCTTTTGTATTGACAGGTACCAAGTGAATATCAAATGGTGCAAGCTCTTTAGGGAAGTTGATTGCCCAGCTGAATTTGTACTCTTCACGTGGTGTTTTCTCTACGTAAATGCGGGCAAATTGTTCAAGAATTGCTGAAAGCAAACGGCTCACGCCGATACCATAACAACCCATAACGATCGGCACTGCCTTACCATTTTTGTCAAGAACGTTAGCGCCCATTGAATCTGAGTAGCGTGTGCCTAATTTAAAGATGTGTCCAATCTCAATACCACGCGCAAACTTAAGTGTGCCACGACCGTCAGGAGACATTTCGCCTTCGTTAACCGTACGTAAATCAACAAATTCGTCTACTTCAAAGTCACGACCAAAATTAGCATTACGATAGTGGAAACCATCTTCATTTGCTCCGATGATAGCATTCTTAACCGCTTGAACTTCACGGTCAGCAATAATCTTAACGTCTTTCAAATCGATAGGACCAAGTGAACCAAAGTGAGCTCCAGCTAAGTTTTCAACATCTGCTTCTGTAGCAGGTTCAACAAAACTTGCACCTAAGTAGTTTTGGAGTTTAACTTCATTCAACTCATCATTACCGTGCATCAGTACTACAACCAACTCTTCATCAGCACGGAAAACAAGTGTTTTAATCGTTTCAGCAACGTCAGCTTCTAAAAAGGCAGCAACTTCATCGATTGTCTTCGCGTCAGGTGTTGCAACTTTTTCAAGCTCTAAAGTTTCCGTATAGCTAGCGATATTTTCAAACTTGTTTGTTGCCATTTCCAAGTTAGCAGAATAGTCACCACCGTCAGCATAAACGACTGTGTCTTCACCTGCAACAAGCCATTTGGCAAGTTCTTCTTGGATTTGCTCAATGACTGTGTTTGGAATTTCGTCAATTGATTCAATAGAATTTCCAAGAACCAACCATTTTTCCAGATCCGTGCGATCAGCTGTGATAGCCATAAACTCTTGACTATCTTTACCGCCCATTGCACCACCGTCACCAATGATTGCTTTGAAATCAAGACCCGCACGACTAAAGATTTTTTCATAAGCACGCTTGTAGTCGTTGTAAGTTTCATCAAGACTTTCATAGTCCGCATGGAAACTATAACCGTCTTTCATGATGAATTCACGACCGCGGAGCAACCCATAACGTGGACGTTTTTCATCACGATATTTCGATTGAATTTGGTAAACGTTTAAAGGAAGTTTTTTATATGAAGTAACTTCATCACGTACCAGGGCCGTCATTGTTTCTTCATGTGTAGGACCTAGGATAAAGTCGGAATGATCGCGGTTTTTCAACTTGTAGAGATCTTCCCCATAAGTATCGTAACGTCCTGATTCACGCCAGAGATCTGCTGTCAAAAGTGCAGGAGCCAAGAGTTCTACTGCACCGATTTCTTCAAATTCTTCGCGCATGATTGTTTTAAGTTTTTCAAGCACACGATTTGCCAATGGCAAGTAAGCGTAAATACCTGCAGAGATTTGACGGACATATCCCGCACGAACTAAAAGAGCATGTGAGATAACTTGTGCATCGCTTGGCATTTCGCGAAGCGTTGGTATAAGCATTTTTGATTGTTTCATATTTTATTCCTTAAATTTTTCGTTTCTTATCTAATAAAGGCTCGGAGGATATCATTCCAAGTCACAGCAATCATCAAGACCACCATAAAGACAAGACCAACAAGTGTTAAGATTCCTTCTTTTTCTTGTGAAAGTGGTTTGCCTCGTAGGGCCTCAACAATATTGAGGACAATTTTCCCTCCGTCAAGGACGGGGATTGGGATTAAATTTACGATTCCCAGATTAATTGAGAGCATGGCAAGTAAAGCGATAACAGATACTAGACCTTCTCGGGCTGCTTGCCCACTTAAATCATAAATGGCAACGGGTCCACCAAGTTTATCAAGACTTGGCTGTGCAATGAGGTTACCTAAAGCTTTAAATATCAACGTTGTTGCGTTAGCAGCCTGAGTAAAGCCACCCGTTAGCTTATCTAAAAAGCCAGTTTTGATTGTTTGAGTGATACCAATGCGGTATCTTCCGTCAATTTTTTCTGGCTTGAGCTCCAGTGTCTTCGTCGCACCTGCACGTTCGATATCCAGCTTGATTTCACTGCCATCATTTGCACCGATCCTTTGGACAACTTCTTCCCAGTTATTGGTTTTTTCACCATTGACTGCTTGGATTTTATCCTTTGACTGTAAACCTGCCGAATAAGCAGGGGTGCCAGATTGGACTTGTCCGATTTGATTTGTATTAGAAGGTACACCACCTTGCATAAAAGTGATGATAATAAAAGCTATAATCCCTAAAATAAAGTTATTTAAAGGACCAGCAAAATTTGTTAAAATCTTGCCGAGAACGCTGGCACTTTGATATTGTACGTCGCGTGGAGCGATACGAAGTTCCGTGCCATCCGCTTCGATAATTGTTGCATCATGGTCAACTGAATAACGTTTTGTTTCACCAAAAACTTCTCCTTCGATGAAAAGTGCTTCTTCAAAATCGTATTCAGTGACCAGCATGGGGACACTATTTTCCAAAGTCACCCGCTCAGAAAGATTAATTTTAACCACCTGATTTTCAACAATCATCAAAGATGCCGGGGTTCCTTTTTTTATTTCCGTTGTATCATCGCCCCAGCCCGCCATGCGGATATAACCTCCAAGAGGAAGTATACGAATGCTATAAAACGTGCCATCTTTGGCTTGATGTGCAAAAATTTTGGGGCCCATTCCAATGGAAAACTCGCGGACTAAAATCCCCGCGCGCTTAGCAAAGAATAGATGACCATACTCATGTACAACAACAATAATACCAAAGACAATGATAAATGTTACCAATGTTTGAATCAATAAAGATCCTCCCTTAATCTTCTAGCTTTTCATCAGCTTGTGAGCGAATAACTTTAAAGGTGTATTTATTTCTTATTTTCTTTGAAATAAAACCCTCCTTAACACTCTATTTTACCTAAAGCGTAATAAAATGTGAAGTGAGAGTATTTTTATTTCGTATTATTTTACCTCAAGGCTTAGAACAAGCCTAATAAATGCATAATTGGGAAGACAAAGATTAAATTATCAAAGCGATCAAGCACGCCTCCATGTCCCGGTAAAAGTTTCCCTGAATCTTTTACCCCATAATGACGTTTGATGCTTGACTCTACCAAGTCACCAATTTGTCCTACGATAGAAAAGACAATAGTAAAGAGAACAAGTTTTACGAAGCCGATTTGAGGCAAGTCATTTTTATAAAAAATAAACATCAAAATTGCAACGACTACTGCAGATAAGATACCTCCAATAGAACCTTCTACCGTCTTATTTGGTGAAACATCGGGGATTAATTTTCGTTTCCCAATTGATTTCCCGACAAAGTATGCCCCAATATCTGTAGACCAAACAATAAATAAAGCCAAGAAGACGACAGCTAATCCACTTTCACGTGCCAAGAGTAAGCTTTGAAAGCCAATACCTACATAAAAGGCTGAGAGAAAAGGAAAGCCAATATCTTCGAAACTATATGAACCTTTGGAAAAAACCATAGCGGTCAACATGCCAAATAAACAAAGCATGAAGAGAAGAGTACTTCCTTCAACATCCATGCCAAAGAAATATTTTCCAATCGGCAAAGCCAAGCATAAGGCCGCCATAGTTGATAATATTCCTTCAAAAGACATCAATTGTAGTTTGTGCATCTTGAACAGTTCATTCATCGCTATAATAACCAACAATGCTATTAAAATTTGAAAATAGGCACCGCCTGCCAACATTAGGCCAATAAAAACGGCTCCTCCGATAATAGCAGTGATTATACGCTTTATCATTTTACTCCTCCATATCTGCGATCACGTTTTTGAAACTCTAAAATAGCAGCATCTAAAGCTGCTTCATCAAAATCTGGCCAAGCTACGTCTGTAAAATAAAGCTCACTGTAGGCAGCCTGCCAAGGTAAAAAGTTAGACAAACGTAATTCCCCTGATGTTCGGACAATCAAATCAGGATCCCGTAAATCTTCAGGTAAAATTGCTGTCTGTAAATGAGCAGAAAGTTCTTCTTCTGTAATTTCCGCCAAATCTTTGCCACTTTTTGCCAACTCTTGAACAGCCAAAAGGATATCCCGACGTCCGCCATAATTCATGGCAAAGTTAAGAGTCATTCCTGTATTATTGGCTGTTTCAGCAGCTGCACGGTCAATTGAATTTAAAGTTGCTTTCGGTAAACCTTCGCGCTCACCAATCATCCGAATTTGGATATTTTCTTCATTAAGAATTGGAAGATATTTACTATAAAAATCAATGGGCAAACTCATGATAAACTTGACCTCATCCATAGGACGAGACCAGTTTTCTGTCGAAAAAGCATAAACAGTCATTACCTTTACACCACGTCTTTGTCCGTGGATAGCTGCCGTCTTTAGGGCATCCATTCCGGCCTTATGCCCAAAAATTCTTGGTTTCCCTTGACTTTTAGCCCAACGGCCATTTCCATCCATAATTATTCCAATATGCCGTGGCACTGGAATTTGCTCTTGCGAGTTATTTTTTAAGTTATTAAACATAGCACCTCACAGTTAGTACTCCCATTTTATCATATTTTGGATAAAAACACAGGTAAATTCGATACATTTTGCTCTGAAGTCACTGCAGCAATGGCTCTCTAAAGAGAAAAAGACCTGTTTTTTACAATACAATCATGGTGTTTTCGAAAAACAAAAAACCTATCACGAGTGATAGGCTTTTAAACTTATCTTTTACTGCTTATTCTTCGATTGGGTTATCTTCTTTTTTAGTTTCTTCAACAACTGTTGTTTCAGAAACTGTTGGTGCTGCAGCAGTATTGTTTTTTACTGTTTTAACAGCTGCACGATCAAAAGTTAAAATAACGCCTTCACAATCTAATTCAATCGTTGCATCAGCTTCATTCATACCACTCAAGACACCGTGTAAACCACCAATAGTTACGATTTCTGCGCCAATAACCATTGAGTTCAATTGTTCTTGACGTTGTTGTTGAGCTTTCTTTTGGCTACGGTTCATGAAGAACATCATCCCACCTACAACAACAACCATAAAGATCAAAGACATAACATTCATTTATTAAATTCTCCTTTAAAACATTGATTATCCACAGACAATAGGACTATTATAGCACATTTTGTAAGGGCTGTCTATAAATACTTGGACGCTTCACGCAAAGACAAATTTGCAAGTTTTTCTTCATTTTCTGAAAGAAAGTGGGCGACCCATTTTGGATGCGTCTTCGAATAATCTCTTAAAGCCCAGCCGATAGCCTTATTAATAAAAAATTCCTTTGACCTCAGATTATTTCGAATTACGGAGGACAGGAGTTCTGTATCTGTCGCTTCTTTAAAACCAAGCTGACAATCAATTGAGATACGACGAATCCAAAAATTTTCATCTATTGACCAATTCAAAATATCTTGTGATTTTATCTTTCCACTAAGCAAGAGAGTTCCCACCAACTCATCCAAACTATCCACTGTTTCCCACCAAGATTTGGTCGTTGCTAGCTGATAAATTTGGGGTAAATCTGTAGTCTTTAGATACTTCTTCATTTTTCGAAGATAGTCACATGCCAAATATTGAAATTCTCTTTCTTCTTCTGACCACAAACGATTAACAAGTTGCCAATCGATTATCTTTTCTTCAGCTTTTTCCTTTAAGAAACTTTTTGATAAGTCGCGACGAACCGGTGTTGAAATCCCTAAAAATTTAAACTGGTTGCGCAAATAAGCTTCTTGCTTCTTTGCCTTTTCTGTATCAGCATGGGCCTGAAAGTCTTCTATGATTTTCATTTATGATAGGCATTCCCTCTATTTATCATTTGTGCGCGATAAATTTGCTCAATAAGCACAAGCCGCATTAATTGATGGGGTAAAGTAAAACGCCCAAAAGATAGTTGTAAATCACTTCGTTTATAAACAGCATCAGATAGCCCCAGAGATCCTCCAATAACTAAAACTAAGTGACGCGTACCATAAATTTCACAGTTCTTCACAAATTCGGCCAGATTCTCACTGGTCATTAGCTTGCCTTGAATGGCAAGAACTGCCAACTTATCCCCATCATCAATTCGAGCCAATATTTTTTCACCTTCTCGATTTTTTACTGCTTCTTTTTCCTTGTCTGAAGCATTGTCGGGAATTTTTTCATCCGGCAACTCAATAATTTCCACAGGATTCATCGTGCGCATACGCTTTTGGTATTCGGCTATGCCATCCTTGAGATACTTTTCTTTAAGCTTTCCTACAACAATTAATTTTATCTTCATTCTTCTATTTTATCTTTTTCCCCAGTTGAAAGCAAAATGAAAGCTAGATTTATCAACATTTTTCACAACTTATCCACATTCTTATGGAAAAGCTGTGAATTTTATTCACTTGTTCACAATTATTATTGAGTTCTACACAGAAGTGTGGAAAACTTCTTTTTCCATTTCCATTTTAGTGGCTTTTAAGGTATTATATAAATGTGAGTATCCCGCAATTATAAGTATTATATTAAAGATTATTTAAGGAATGTACATTATACTTGTGTATAAATATTTCTTACTGGAAAAGGAGATTCTTGTACTATGGCAAAAAAAAATATCGCCTCATTACTTATTACAGGCGTAGCCGGGGGTGCTATCGCTCTCGGAGGTAGTGCTATCTACCAAAATATGACCAACACGCCGTCATCTAACAACACTTCGGACAATTCTGTAAGTACAGTTAACGTCCAAGTAAATACAGATACTACAAAAGCAATCAAGAAAATTTCGAACACTGTTGTTTCCGTTCTTAATTACCAAAAATCGTCCTCAAGCAACGATTTTGAGAAGATTTTCGGCGGAGGCGATACAAGTAGCAATGAGAGTAATACGCCACAGCTGGCTGGAGAGGGTTCTGGTGTTATTTACAAAAAGGATGGCAATACAGCATATATCGTCACCAACTATCACGTTATTGAAGGTGCTTCTTCCTTAGAAGTTCTCATGGCCGGCGGTCAAAAAGTTACTGCTGAAGTTGTTGGTTCTGATGCTTATTCTGATTTAGCTGTCCTCAAAATTGATGCTAAGTATGTCAAAGAAACAGCAACATTCGGCAACTCTGACAAACTTACTGTTGGTGAGCCCGCTATCGCGGTGGGTTCTCCCCTTGGAAGTGAGTATGCAAACTCAGCAACAGAAGGAATTGTTTCAAGTCTAAATCGCAATGTTACACTGCAAAACAGCCAAGGCCAAACAATTAATGTTAACGCTATTCAAACCGATGCAGCTATTAACCCCGGTAACTCTGGTGGTGCACTCATAAATATTCAAGGACAAGTCATCGGGATTACCTCAAGTAAAATTACCTCAACACCAAGCGGAACAAGCAGTAGTGGTGTCTCTGTAGAAGGTATGGGATTTGCGATTCCAGCCAATGATGTCGTTAACATTATCAATAAGTTGGAAAAAGATGGCAAAGTTATTCGACCTGCTCTCGGTGTACAAATGGTCAACTTGTCAAGTCTTTCCCAAAACATGTTAGCTTCACTTAACCTTCCTGAAAACGTGACTAACGGTGTTGCTATCGCTGAAGTTCAATCAGGAATGCCTGCTGCCAAAGCTGGACTCAAGCAAGGCGACGTTATTGTCAAAATCAATGATGACGAAATCACTTCAAGCGTGAACCTTCAAAGTACACTTTATAAGTCTTCAATTGGTGATACGATTAAGGTAACTTATTATCGTGACGGAAAACAGGCTACTGCGAATATCAAATTGGATAAAACAAGTAGTGATATCAACTTTGACAAACAAAATTAAAAAATTACATCCCCTTGAAACAGGGGATTTTTTGATAAGGAATTATAATAAATATTTATTTTTTGTTAATAGAATTATGGTAAAATAGTGATAAGCATGAAAATATTACTTTATTTAGAAGCCGAACAAATTTTGAGCCGCTCAGGAATTGGTCGTGCAATGAAACATCAACAAAGAGCATTAGATTTAATGCAAGTAGAGTGGACCCAAAATCCCAATGAGGACTATGACATTCTCCATCTCAATACTTATGGGCCTCAAAGTTGGCGGATGCTCAAAAAAGCCAAAAAAGCTGGAAAAAAAGTTATCTTCCATGGACACTCTACAGAGGAAGATTTCCGAGATTCATTTATCGGTTCTAACTTAATTGCACCTCTGTTTAAACGCTATTTGATGCGTTTTTATCGTAAAGCTGATTTGGTGATCACGCCTACAGACTATTCAGCTGGACTTTTACGTGGGTACGGCTTGACTTGTCCTATCTTGCCCATCTCCAATGGGATTGATTTGAACAAATATCAAGCTAAACCTGAGAAAGAGGAAGCTTTCCGTCAATATTTTAAGATTAAAGACGAACAAAAAGTGGTCATTTGTGCCGGACTTTATTTCAAACGGAAGGGCATTGACGATTTCGTTAAAGTTGCCGAAAAAATGCCAAATGTTCAGTTCATCTGGTTCGGCTATCAAAACCTTTGGACCATCCCTGGATGGGTACGTCGAATCGTTAAAAAGAACCATCCTGATAATGTACGCTTCCCCGGCTATATCAAAGGGGATATCTATGAAGGAGCAATGACTGCTGCTGATGCCTTCTTCTTTCCTTCACGTGAGGAAACCGAAGGTATTGTAGTTTTAGAAGCACTGGCCAGTCATCAAGATGTTGTGGTACGTGATATACCAGTTTATAAAGGATGGCTCGATACCACATCAGCTAGTTTAGCCACAGATGTTGATGGTTTTGTAGCTGAGCTCGAAAAAGTACTGAACGGCACAATTGATAAAACAGAAAAAGGCTATCAAGTTGCACAAACACGCGCCATTGGACATGTCGCCGCTGAACTCGCTGCTGCTTATCGCCAAACTTTGGAGTTATAAAAGAGAAAGACTATGAGAATCGGAATTTTTACAGACAGCTACTTTCCACAAATTAGTGGTGTGGCTACAAGTATTCAAAGCTTAACTATTGAGTTAGAAAAACTCGGACATCAGGTTTTTATCTTTACTACAACAGATCCACACGCTGATGTCGATCATGAGCCTGAAAATATCATACGTTTCCAAAGTGTGCCATTTGTATCACTTGCTGAACGTAAGATTGTAATCAAGGGAGTTTTTGCTGCTTATCAGATTGCACAAACTTACCAGCTTGATATTATCCACACACAAACAGAGTTTGGTATGGGACTCTTAGGAAAAATGGTCGCACAACAGCTTCAAATTCCTGTCATCCATACTTTACATACAAAATATGAGGACTACGTCCATTATATTGCTAAGGGGCATTTGATACGCCCTAGTATGGTGAAGTATATCATCAAAAACTTCCTTCGAGGTAGTGAGGCTATTATTTGCCCCAGCCAAATGGTCTTAGATACTGTCAATGGCTACGGTATCGACTTACCTAAACGAATTATTCCTACAGGGATTGATTTGTCTCGTTTCAAACGAGATGAAATTACTCACGAGGAGATTCAAGATCTACGTCATAGCTTAGGACTTAAAGATGATGAAACAATGCTTCTTAGCCTCTCACGAATTGCGGCGGAGAAAAACATTCAAGCAGTTGTAGCAGCCATGCCACAGTTGGTTGAACAAATTGCTGTAAAATTGGTCATTGTCGGAGATGGTCCATATATGAAGAATCTCCAAGATCAAGTGGCTGAGCTAGGGATGGAAGAATACGTTGTCTTTACAGGGGCTGTAGAAAATACCAAAACGGCTTACTACTATAAAGCTGCAGACTTCTTCATTTCAGCCTCAACTTCTGAAACGCAAGGTTTAACTTATCTTGAAGCACTAGCTGCCGGCACACGTGTTTTAGCAACCGTAAACCCATATCTCACAGAGCTTATTGATGATAAGGAGTTTGGCCGACTCTTTGCTTCTGATGAAGAAATCGTTGATACGGTCGTCGCAGCGGTACAAGAAAGTCAAACACTTGATCAAGAAAAATTTGCTAAAAAATTGTACGAAATTTCTGCAGAAAACTTCGCACAACAAGTCTATAACTTCTATCAAGACACCATTGTTGAATATCAAGCACGTAAAAATTCTGAGCATTTTTTAGAAGAATTTGATGTGGTTACTCAAAGATGGTCAAGACAAATGAAACGTTCTATTCGTAGAGAAAAAATTAGGGCGCAATATTTAACAAAAAAAGCAACTAAACTCGCTAAAAATCTACAGAATTATGTTAAAATAGATAAAGAAAATATGAAATAAGGCTTGTGGGACAATTAAAAGGTCCCTTAAAATAAGCATTGGAGGAAATAATGAAATCACATTTGATGGCAATCATGGATCGTTTGAATCGTTTGATTGAAACGGCTGATCCAAAAGAAACTTACAACTTTGAGCGCGAAGGTGAAGTTATTGCAACTGTAAGCTTCGTGCCAGAAGAAACTGCCTTTTCTATCAAATATCCAAAACAAAAAGATGTTGCTATCTTTGATGATATCGACCTTGTAGCGATTGAACTTTACGATATGATTTATTAAACAAAAAAACCATCTTTGATGGTTTTTTTTATTTTTCCGGTACTGTAACTTTACCATCAATAATATTTTGTTTTGCTACTTCAACTTCTTTCCAAGTTTTATCTGACAAGTTGTCTTTGGCAAGGCTAACCCCTCCATTTTTTAGGTTGTAGTTAAGAACTTGTCCGTCAGGAAATTTACCATCCTTGGTTTTGTTCGCAATATCTTTTACAGCAACACCAACTTCTTTAACAGATGAAGCCAAGACAAAGTTCGAATATTTTCCGTCTTTAGATTTATAATTTCCAAGATACTCTTGATCTTGGTCTACTCCAATAACCCACACTTTATCTGCTTCATTTTTTGTAGCATTAAGAGCTTTAGCTTCAGAAAAGACACCGGCACCAGAACCACCTGCTGCTTGATAAATAACATCATTACCTGAACCATACATTGCTGCAGCTATTGTTTTGCCTTTGGCTGCATCAGTAAAAGTACCCGCGTACTGTACTTCAATTTTTATATCAGGGTTAATTGATTTTACCCCAGCGGTGAAACCTTTTTCAAATGCAGTGATAATATCCGATTGCATCCCGCCTACAAAACCAACTTTATCTGTTTTGGTGGTTTTTGCTGCAGCTACACCTGCAAGATAAGCTGCTTCTTGATCTGCGAAAGTTGCTGAGGCAACATTGTCTTGATCTTTTATCACTGAATCAATAATTGTAAATTTTGTATCAGGATTATTTTTTGCTGCCTGCGATGTTGCTTCTTGGAGGTCGAATCCAACACCGAATACTAAACCATAACCTGCCGAAACAGCGGAGTTAAAGTTGGTTGTATATTCAGAAACAGCACTTGCGTTAAAGTAGTTGATACCTTTTGATTGTGACAAACCGTTTTCCTTGCCCCACTCTTGTAGGCCTTCCCAAGCGGATTGATTAAATGAACGGTCATCTACCCCACCTGTACTTGGAACAAGTGCTACCTTTAAGTCTGTTGCAGCACCCGCTGATTCACTATTACGTCCACGACAGCCAGCTAGAATAGTTACGGAGGCAAGTGCAAGTGCACCAAGTGTTAAAATTCGTTTATTCATTAAATAAAATTCTCCCAAAATTTAATAGATACCTACTATAACATAAGAATAGATTTTTTGAAAATATTTTCTCGTAAAAATCGTCTTTTTGTAAAATTTTACATTTTTTCTTATAAAAAAATACCAGATAATCTCTGGCATAATCAATCTTAAAACGTTTATGCTTTACCATAATAGATTTTACGAATTTCTTCTGTATAAGCGCCATCCTCTCCGTGTACAATCAAAGGTGGAAGAAAAACTTCTCCCCCAGCTTTCCCGTCTTTAATCGCATCAATCAGTAGTATATTTGCTGCTTGATTGGCTTTCGGATAAACAAACTGAATGCGTTTGGGAATCAGATTATGAACCCTCATTTTATCTATAATCTCAAAAAAACGATCGGGACGATGGACCAGAGCCAAATGACCATTTGTTTTTAAAAGACGCTTGCTGGTTTCAAAAATTTCATCAAGATTTGTCGCTAACTCATGGCGTGCAAGTGTGTAATGGTGATTATTATTAATATGGCTCGCTTCATCCAGCTTAAAATATGGTGGGTTACAAAAAATTAAATCAACTGTTGAGGTATTGATATAGTCTAAAGACTTGTTCAAGTTATCATTGATAACAGTCATTTGTTCTTGTAAGCCATTTAGTTTAATGGAGCGCTGTGCCATTTCTGCTAGACGTTCTTGCAATTCAATTTCTGTAATATGTGCATTAGTCATTGAGCTGGCAAAAAGGCCCACTGCTCCATTTCCCGCACACATATCCACAATTTTTCCTTTTTTTGGAAGGCGTGGAAATCTTGCAAGGAGAATAGCATCAATCGAAAAGGAAAAAACCTCTCGACTTTGAATAATCTGGACATTCGATGCCGCGATTTGATCTATACGTTCACCAGCTTTTAATTCGATTTTAGTCATTCTTCTATTATACAATTTTCATTTCTAAAATTCTTGATGAAAAGCAGATAGACAAAAAAAGCGAGACAATGCTCGCTCTAACTTTTACAATTGAAAGACCATCGCTGTGCGTGCAGCTAATGAAAGTTTAAGTTTTCCCGTTTCTTTTTGATAAGAAAAGCTTGATCGAGGACCAAATCCTCCATATTTTCGATCATCTGTATCGAGAAGAAATGTCGGAGGATTAGGCACATCGAGCTGGAGTCGTTGTTCCATGGTCGGATGGAAATTAAGAACGAACAGCAAATTTCCCTTACGATAAGCTAAAAGCTTATTCTCATTTTTTATCCAGTATTGTTGCAAGCTATCACTTTGTTTCAAAAAGTGATAGTTTTTTTCTAAAGCAATCATGTCATGATCGAACTTGAGCAGGTATTGGTAACGCAAATGCTCCTTTGCTGCGAGAGACCATTGACGACGAGCATGTTGAAAACTATCATGATTGCCTTCTCTTGGAAAATCCAACCACTCTGGATGACCAAATTCATTTCCCATAAAGTTGAGGTAGCCTTCTCCGGCTAAACTAAAGGTAATCAAGCGTACTATTTTATGCAAGGCAACGGCGCGATCAACCACCATTGATTCACTGTGGATATCCATCGCATCATAGATTGCTTCATTGGCCAGCCACATCATGAGCGTCTTATCTCCAACCAAAGCCTGATCATGACTTTCCACATAGCCAATGTTCTTTTCTCCGGGACGTCGTGTGGTTAATTCCCACCAAAGTTGCATTAAATCAAGGTCCTCATCAGATTTTTCTTTAAATTGCTTAATCCAATAATCCGGCACCCCCATCGAAAGGCGATAGTCAAAACCAATCCCTCCCTCAGAGATAGGAAGTGCCATTCCTGGCATGGCTGACATATCTTCTGCAATCAGTGTTGCCTGTGGATTCACTTGATGGACAAGTTCAGTAGCCAGCATAAGATAAACAACTGCTTCAATGTCTGTCTCTGCTGAAAAATACTTCTTATAACTATCAAAGCTTGTCCCTAGTCCATGATGATGATACAACATACTCGTGACCCCATCAAAGCGGAAACCATTAAAATGATAAGTCTCTAACCAAAACTTGAGGTTAGATAAAAGAAAGTGAATAACTTCATCTTTACCATAGTTAAACAACTTTGTGTTCCAAGCTGCATGTTCGCCACGCGCGCCTTGATGAAAGTACTGATCACTACTTCCATCAAAAAGATTCAGACCGTCTCCAACATTTTTTACAGCATGTGAATGGACCACATCCAATAAAACACGAAGTCCCATCCCATGTGCTGTATCAATCAAAGCCATCAAATCTTCAGGTTTTCCGAAACGGCTTGATATTGCAAAAAAGTTAGAAACTTGATAACCAAAGCTTGCATATAAAGGATGCTCCATAATAGCCATAAGCTGAATCGTATTATAGCCCGCTGCCTTAATACGAGGTAAAATATCCCGTGTAAACTCTTGATAAGTATTTATTTTATGCTCTTCACTAGAAATTCCAATATGAGCTTCATAAATAAGTGGTGCTTCCTCTTCTAAGAGAGGCGAAGAATGCTGAAATTGATATTGTGGGGCAACAATCACACCGTCCAGTTCGAAATGTTCATTTTGAACAGCATAGAGCGCATAAGAAGGCACTCTATAAACTTCAGCTCCGTTGATAACAAGTTTAACCTTTACCTTGGAACCAAGTGGTAAATCTCCTGGTACAGCTATTTCCCATACACCACCATAAGCTGCCTTTAGTTCATGTTTGTCTGTCCAATCGTTAAAGTCCCCTACTAAAAAAGCTTTTTCAGCATGAGGCGCCCATTCACGGAAAGTCCAATACTCTTTTTCTTGTTGAAAGCCAAAATATTTATGACCATTGGCAAAATCTGTAAGTTTCCCCTCCATTCCTAGCAATCTCTTCTTCGTTCTTGAAAATTCAAATAAGCGGTAGGATAAGTCCTCCTTATATGGTTCTAGGTATGGATCATACTGCAAAATATTTAACATTCTGAGAAACCTCCTCTTAATCATGGTGACAATCTTTCCCTTATTTTACCATTTTTAGATGTTGGATTATATTTTTATGAGGGATTTAAACAAAAACAGAGAAAACGTAAATTTTCTCTGTTTTTTATTTTTAAAAGTTCTTAGCATTTGGCTTATTATAGCCGTATTTTTCACAAAAATCTTCTCTGAATTCTAGAAGATTATCATCCATGATAGCTTGACGAACATTTGTCATCAAGTTAATCAAGAAATGTAAATTATGGTAGCTTAAAAGGCGCAGACCAAAAGTTTCGTCAGCCTTGAATAAATGACGCAAGTAAGCACGGGTGTAGTTTGAGCAGCAATAGCAATCACATTCTGGATCAAGGGGTGTGAAGTCAAGCTCATATTTGGCATTTTTAATATTCACACGGCCGAAACTTGTCATTGCGGTACCATTACGAGCAATACGTGTGGGTAGCACACAGTCAAACATGTCTACACCACGAATGACACCGTCAATCAAACTATCAGGTGCACCAACACCCATCAAATAACGTGGTTTATCTTCTGGTAAAAGCGGTGTTGTAAAGTCAAGTACGGCATTCATCTCAGCGTGAGACTCACCTACAGCAAGTCCGCCAATAGAATAACCAGGGAAATCCATGCTGACGAGATCACGCGCAGATTGGCGGCGTAAATCTTCAAAGCCAGCACCTTGCACGATACCAAAAAGTCCTTGATCATGTGGGCGTTGATGCGCTTTTAGGCCACGCTCTGCCCAGCGGGATGTACGTTCCACAGAAGCTTTGACGTAATCATAAGGTTGATAGAAAGGTGGACATTCATCAAAGCTCATCATGATATCAGAACCTAAATTATTTTGGATAGAAATCGCTTTTTCTGGATTGAGGAAAAGTTCGCGACCGTCGAGATGGCTTTTAAACTTAACACCCTCTTCACTGATATTTTTCTTGTTTTGTACTAAAGAATAGACTTGGAAGCCACCACTATCTGTTAAAATAGGCTGATCCCAGTTCATAAATTTGTGCAAACCGCCTGCTTGAGCAACAAGCTCATCGCCTGGTCGAAGCCACAAATGATAGGTGTTGGCAAGAATAATCCCAGAACCCATCTCTTTAAGTTCTTCTGGGGATTGTGTCTTAACCGTGGCTTGTGTTCCTACAGGCATGAACATAGGTGTTGGAAAAGTCCCATGTGGCGTTATAATTTCACCGAGACGCGCGCCTGTATGTTTTTCTTTTTTAATCAGTCTGTATTTTATTGCATGTTCAGTCATGTAAACTCCTTTAAACTTCTACAAGTATACCAAATTTCTTTGATTTTTCCCAGCCAGTCTATAACCTCCTTTCTCTAAAAGTTTTTGGTTGTGAAGCCCCGTCTTTTATGGTATTCTAAGAAATGGAGGATACTATGAAGTTTAAAGATTTAAAAGAAAGAGCTAAGGATGCTCTGAGAGAAAACTTTGGTGCCAAATTACGTTTGTTCTTAATTCCAATTTTCTGGGGAATTATCTCAACAAACATGACTTACCAATCAAATTATAATTCCAATATGGATACAGTCAATAATTTTGATGCCAATACTATTACAACAGGACTATTACTTTCTATACTCATAGGAATACTTATCGGCGGGCTGATTGGCCTTATGATTTCGGTCATTATAGATGTTATCACTGTGGGTGCGCGTTTCAACTATATTAAAATATACCGTGGCGAAAGAGAAAATCCACGCTTTAAAAATGTCTTTACTCCTTTTAAAGACGGCAGTTGGACAAAAATATTTGTTCTTCACTTAGTGACTGCACTCCTCATTGGTCTTTTAACAGTGACGATTATTGGTATCCCTTTTGCTATCTATCTTGGCCTAGGTTGGTCACAAAAAGATTACATTCTTTTTGACCAATTAGAATCTGGGACTTATACTGGTATTTGGGGCGTGCTCAATGCCTCTGCTCAAGTAATGCGTGGCTCACGTGGGGATTATTTCCTCTTCTTGTTGAGCTTCATCTTATGGTATATCCTCTCAGGTATTACTCTAGGTCTTGCTAAATTCTGGACAACCCCATATATCGAAATGTCTACTATCGCTTATTATCAAAACTTAATCGATACGAAGAGAAGCATGAATCAAACTGCATATTAAAAAGAAGCTCTTACTGAGCTTCTTTTTTTACTTTTTTCCCATGGGTGAAATAATAGATTACAATGATTAAAACTATAAATATTGCTGATGCATAATACAAATTACGATAACCTAAAAATGGAACGAGAAGCCCCATGATGAAAGGACCAAAACCTACACCCATATCTAAAAAGCCAAAAAATGTCGATGTGGCTACACCTAAACGATCAATGCCTGAGCTACGTATTGCAATAGCTTGACCAAAAGGTGAAAATGAACCATAACCCAGTCCAATAAAAATAGCTGCCACCAGTAGAATGATTGAAGACTGTGCCCAACCGATCAGTACCAAGCCAATTGCAAAAAAGATAAAGACAGGGTACATCACATAATTATCACCTTTGATATCAAAGATACGACCAGTTACAGGGCGTGAAACCAATATTGCTAAGGCATAAATAAGGAAGAACAGAGATCCGGCTGTTGCAAGCCCAATTTCTGAGGAATAAGTATTCATAAATGCCAAAATACTTGAATAAGCAATACCTATCAGCATCCCTATTACAGAAATAGAAACAGCTTTCTTTTCAAAATAATTTGACCAAGAAAATTTCTTCTTAATACTTTCTGAACTAGCTACAGTTGTATGAGGCGCTTTAATAAAGAAGATACCAATAAGTGCAAGTAGCAAGAGCACATTTGAAAGATGAATTAAGAGTGTAAAACCATATTTACCATAAAGAAACATGGAGAGGAAAGGACCGATAGCTGAAGACATCGTTACCGATAAAGCATAATAACCGATACCTTCCCCTCGCCGAGAAGAAGGAACCGTTGCTCCTGCTAAAGTCCCTGAAGCTGTTGTTGCTATACCAAAACCAATACCATGTAGGAAACGAAGAACGAGCAAGCTCTCAACACTTGGTACAAGATAGTATACCAAACCAAAGAGCAAATAAATGCTTGTTCCCATAAAGAGCATTTTCTTAACACCCCATTTTGCAATGTTGTTCCCCGCCCAAAGACGTGCAAATAAGCTACCTACAATGAAAAGACCTGTCAAAATTCCGGCTGTACCCGCAGAAGCATTATACTTTGCCATCGCATGTGTACCAATAACAATCGTTGGAATATAAAATACTAAATAATATATAAAATTGAGTAGCATATTAATAATAAAACTTGGCGTCCATAACTTTTCTTTTTTCATTTTTCTCCTTCACTTGTATCCGCTATCAATCAAATAAAAAGCAGGAAAACTCCCGTTTCCGAGAGCTTATCCTAGCATTTTTTGATTATAGCTTAATTTTAGTTACATATTATTATATCATTTTTCTGCCTATTTTAATTTCCTGAAACTTCACATTTGCCTCACCTGTTCGTCTACATAAGTTTTACGAACAACAAAGGAGAGTTTTAAAATTCATTCGAAAGACTGATTGTCCCTAGATTTTAGAATGTTATAATAAAGATATAAATAAATCGAGAGGGTTAACGACTATGCTATTCTTATTATTCTTTATTCTATGCACTTATCTATTTCTCAAGGGCTTTGTTAAGTTCATCTTGCCATTGCTTCTTTTTATCTTCCTTGCAAAACTTTTTCTGGGCGGACTCTTTCTCTTCTTCAATACTCATTTCCTTTTCACACTAGCGATTATTGCCTTCTTCATCTGGTTAATTCGTACGGTAAGCAGTCAAAACTACTAAAAAAACACTCTCTATTGTTAGAGAGTGTTTTTTTCTATTTTTAAAAATTTATTTTGCTTCATACCAGCTGTCGCCCGTATTTTCATCTGCAAGTAAGGGAACATTTAACTCTACTGCAGATTCCATAGTTTGTTTCACCAAGTTTTGAACCGCCGTAAGTTCTTCCTTAGGTACTTCAAGAATAATCTCATCGTGAACTTGTAGCAATAATTTGGCTTTAAACTTGCCTTCTGACAATGCTGCATCAAGATTAATCATGGCAATTTTCAAGATATCTCCGGCTGACCCTTGAATCGGGGCATTAATTGCTTGACGTTCTGCACCTTGTCGCACCATAAAGTTGCGATTATTGATTTCTGGCAGTTTACGCCGGCGATTAAACATCGTGCTTACATAGCCTTTATCCTTGGCTTCACGTTTTGTTTCCGCTATATAATTGGCAACTCCAGGATAACGCTCAAAGTAAGCTTGGATCATCTCTGCTGCTTCCTTATTGGAAATACTCAAGCGTTTAGCGAGTCCATATTCTGTTTCTCCATAGGAGATACCAAAATTGACAGCTTTCGCATTGCGACGATCGTTAGGCGTAACATTTTCAGGCTTGTCTATGTTGAAAACACGCATTGCTGTACTGCTATGAATGTCAGCACCATGATTAAAAGCATCAATAAGATGTTCATCTTTAGACATATGTGCCAAAACCCGAAGTTCAATTTGCGAATAGTCGGAACTCAAAAGAATATTATCTTCAGCTGCGACAAAAGCTTTACGAATCAAGCGTCCAGCTTCTAGGCGTACTGGAATATTCTGCAGATTTGGATCAATCGAGGAGAGACGACCTGTTTGCGTTAAATCTTGAACATATCGTGTATGGATACGGCCATCTTCAGCTATTTGCGGAATCAACCCTTGCACGTAAGTGGATTGAATTTTTGATATTTGACGATATTCGAGTATTTTGGCTACTAGTTCATAGTCTTGAGCCAAGTTTTCTAAAATATCTGCTGCTGTTGAATAGCCTGTCTTTGTTTTTTTCCCATGCGGCAACTGTAATTTTTCAAAAAGAATGACTCCAAGTTGCTTAGGCGAATTAATATTAAATTCTTCACCTGCAAGTTCATAAATTTTTTCAGTTAAATCAGCAATCATCTTCTGATTTGCCGCACCAATTTCTTCTAAGGTGCTCACTTCAGCAGCTATTCCTGCTATTTCCATTTTAGCTAACACGTTGGCCAAGGGAAGTTCCATTTCTGTCAAAAGATGATATTGTTCATTTTCCTCGAGATTTTGGATCATTACCGCTTTCGTTGTAGCTAAGACATGAATTTTACCTGCCAAATGTTTGAAAAGAATTTCATCTTCAGGAATACGACGTTTTGCTCCTTTGCCGTAAACTTCTTCATCAGTAGATATATACTTGTTAGCAAATAATCGACCAATAGTTTCAACCTTATTATCTTCTGTTGTAGAAATAAGATATTTAGCTAACATACTGTCGTACTTGGCTGTCGGTAGTTCAATACCTAAGCGATGAAGCAAAACTTTATTTTTCTTAAAATCATATGTATTTTCAGGAAAAGGGAAATTCTTTAGGAGTTCTGTATTCTTTGATACAAAAACTTTTTCTTCATTTCCCCAAGCAAACCCAATGATATCTTCTTTGTGGTAATTCTCATTTAAAATTTCAATATAAAAGAAATCATCTTTGTCCACTAAAATATCTGTTGCATCTTCCACAACTTCAAAACTAAGCGTAACTTCATCTGCTTCTGCCGTTTCAAGTTTGGCTTTGAATTGCGCAAATCCCATCTCATCATAAAACTTGATCAATTCTGCTGCATCCACAGGCTTAATCAAAGTATCAGCAAGATCAATTTCAATCGGAGATTTCGTATCAATCGTTGCAAGAGTACGAGATAAAAAGGCCATTTCACGGTCAGCAATAAGATTTTCCTTCATCTTACTTTTCTTAAGTGAATCAATATTCTCATAGAGATTATCAATAGATCCCCACTCTTGAAGCAACTTCATAGCCGTCTTTTCGCCGACTTTTGTTACACCTGGATAATTATCCGAGCTATCACCCATCAAACCTTTAAGATCAATAAACTGTTGTGGCGTTAAGCCCGTTTTTTCCAATAAATAAGCCGGTGTAAAGCTTTCAAACTCAGCCACACCTTTTTTCGAAATTTCGACTGTCGTATTTGAGTCCACTAACTGAATCAAATCCTTATCCCCAGTTACGATTGTAACATCATAATCGCCAGCTTCAGGGAGTTCAGCCATTTTATCTAAAGTACCAATAATGTCATCTGCTTCATAGTTTTTAAGCTCATAATGATTATAGCCTAACTTTTCAATCAGCTCCTTAATAAAAGGCAATTGTTCGCGGAATTCATCCGGTGTACGTGCTCGCCCATCTTTGTAAGCAGAAAACATTTCCGTTCTAAAGGTTGTTTTTCCTGCATCAAATGCAATCAGAACATGATTAGGTTCTAATCTTTCGACCAAATTATTAAGCATAAGATGAAAGCCATATATCGCATTGGTATGTAAGCCACTCGGAGCCACAAAACGATCTACTTGATTATAGAGGGCGAAAAAAGCCCTGAATGCTAATGAAGAACCATCAATAAGCAGTAATTTATTTTTCTTGTTTTCCATAACTCCTATTATACCTTAAATTTATAAAAAAAAAGAAGCCTTAGCTTCTTTACTTCACTTGGCATTTACCCTATCTCGCAGGGGGCAACCCCCAACTACTTCCGGCGTAATAGGACTTAACTTCTGTGTTCGACATGGGAACAGGTGTATCTCCTATGCAATGAATACCAAATCATGGTCTGAATGTATTGAACACTCAAAACTAAATAACAATCTCTTGATAAATAAGTAAAGCTGAACTCATATGTTCTATTACTTGGTAAAGTCCTCGAGCTATTAGTACTGGTCCGCTCCATCCCTCGCAGGACTTCCACTTCCAGCCTATCAACCTGATCATCTCTCAGGGCTCTTAATTCATAAAGAATGGGAAATCTCATCTTGAGGTGGGCTTCGCACTTAGATGCTTTCAGCGCTTATCCCTTCCCTACATAGCTACCCAGCGGTGCTCCTGGCGGAACAACTGGTACACCAGCGGTAAGTCCACCCCGGTCCTCTCGTACTAAGGGCAGATCCTCTCAAATTTCCTACGCCCGCGACGGATAGGGACCGAACTGTCTCACGACGTTCTGAACCCAGCTCGCGTGCCGCTTTAATGGGCGAACAGCCCAACCCTTGGGACCGACTACAGCCCCAGGATGCGACGAGCCGACATCGAGGTGCCAAACCTCCCCGTCGATGTGAACTCTTGGGGGAGATAAGCCTGTTATCCCCAGGGTAGCTTTTATCCGTTGAGCGATGGCCCTTCCATGCGGTACCACCGGATCACTAAGCCCTAGTTTCCTACCTGCTCGAGTTGTAGCTCTCGCAGTCAAGCTCCCTTATACCTTTACACTCTACACATGATTTCCAACCATGTTGAGGGAACCTTTGGGCGCCTCCGTTACTCTTTAGGAGGCGACCGCCCCAGTCAAACTGCCCGACAGACACTGTCTCCCACGCCGATTATGCGTGTGGGTTAGAGCAACCATGAAGCAAGGGTAGTATCCCAACAGCGACTCACTTGAAACTAGCGTCCCAAGGTCAAAGTCTCCTACCTATCCTGTACATGCTTCACAGGTACTCAATATCAATCTGCAGTAAAGCTCCATGGGGTCTTTCCGTCCTGTCGCGGGTAACCTGCATCTTCACAGGTACTAAAATTTCACCGAGTCTCTCGTTGAGACAGTATCCAAATCATTACGCCTTTCGTGCGGGTCGGAACTTACCCGACAAGGAATTTCGCTACCTTAGGACCGTTATAGTTACGGCCGCCGTTTACTGGGGCTTCAATTCAGAGCTTCGCCTAAGCTAACCCCTCCTCTTAACCTTCCAGCACCGGGCAGGCGTCACCCCCTATACATCACCTTGCGGTTTAGCAGAGAGCTGTGTTTTTGATAAACAGTTGCTTGGATCTTTTCACTGCGGCTGTATTTCTACAGCACCCCTTCTCCCGAAGTTACGGGGTCATTTTGCCGAGTTCCTTAACGAGAGTTCTCTCGATCACCTGAGGCTACTCGCCTCGACTACCTGTGTCGGTTTGCGGTACGGGTAGTATTGAATTAAACGCTAGAAGATTTTCTTGGCAGTGTGACATCAAGGGCTTCGCAACCGTAGTTGCTTCCCCATCACAGCTCAATGTTAAAGGAAAATGCATTTGACACATTCCACACCTCACTGCTTAGACCAGAATCCATTAACTGGCTCCCTTTAGCCTACTGCGTCCCTCCATCACTAACAATACTAGTACAGGAATATCAACCTGTTGTCCATCGACTACGCCTTTCGGCCTCGCCTTAGGTCCCGACTAACCCAGGGCGGACGAGCCTTCCCCTGGAAACCTTAGTCTTACGGTGGATAAGATTCTCACTTATCTTGCGCTACTCATACCGGCATTCTCACTTGTAATCGCTCCAGCACCCCTCACGGTATACCTTCATCGCTGATTACAACGCTCTCCTACCATTTAATTAATATTAAATCCACAGCTTCGGTAATATGTTTAGCCCCGGTACATTTTCGGCGCAGGGTCACTCGACTAGTGAGCTATTACGCACTCTTTGAATGATAGCTGCTTCTGAGCTAACATCCTAGTTGTCTGTGCAACCCCACATCCTTTTCCACTTAACATATATTTTGGGACCTTAGCTGGTGGTCTGGGCTGTTTCCCTTTCGACTACGGATCTTAGCACTCGCAGTCTGACTGCCGCACATGTGTATTAGCATTCGGAGTTTATCTGAAATTGGTAACCCGAGATGGGCCCCTCATCCAAACAGTGCTCTACCTCCAATACACTTAAATTGCGACGCTAGCCCTAAAGCTATTTCGGAGAGAACCAGCTATCTCCCAGTTCGTTTGGAATTTCTCCGCTATCCACAAGTCATCCAAACACTTTTCAACGTGTCCTGGTTCGGTCCTCCAGTGCGTCTTACCGCACCTTCAACCTGCTCATGGATAGGTCACTAGGTTTCGGGTCTACATCATGATACTAAAGCGCCCTATTCAGACTCGCTTTCGCTACGGCTCCGCCTCTTCAGCTTAACCTCGCATCATAACGTAACTCGCCGGTTCATTCTACAAAAGGCACGCTCTCACCCATTGACGGGCTCGAACTTCTTGTAGGCACACGGTTTCAGGTGCTATTTCACTCCCCTCCCGGGGTTCTTTTCACCTTTCCCTCACGGTACTGGTTCACTATCGGTCATTAAGGAGTATTTAGGCTTGGGAGATGGTCCTCCCGGATTCAAACTGGATTTCGCGTGTCCAGCCCTACTCAGGATACTGCTAGGTATAAAGTCTATTTCAAATACGAGGCTATTACTCTCTTTGGCTTACCTTCCCAGGTAATTCTTCTATAGACTTTAAGTCCACGTTGCAGTCCTACAACCCCAAGAAGCAAGCTTCTTGGTTTGGCCTGTTTCCCGTTCGCTCGCCGCTACTTAGGAAATCGTTTTTACTTTCTCTTCCTGCAGGTACTTAGATGTTTCAGTTCTCTGCGTTACCTTCTCGTAAGCTATGTATTCACTTACGGATACTATGCATAACATAGTGGGTTTCCCCATTCGGAGACCTAGGGATCAATGCGTACTTACTGCTCCCCCTAGAATATCGTCGTTAGTCACGTCCTTCTTCGGCTCTTAATGCCAAGGCATCCACCGTGCGCCCTTATTAACTTTGCCATTAAAACAAGTATAAGTTTTTTCGAACTATTTAAAATAATTCGCAGCTTTACAGAAATGTTTTACCATTTCTCGGTTTATTTATCGTTATAAGATATTGTTATTTAGTTTTCAATGATCAATTCCTATTTTAACGTCTTCGTTGACAAGATACTGTCGTATCTTATGGAGCCTAGCGGGATCGAACCGCTGACCTCCTGCGTGCAAAGCAGGCGCTCTCCCAGCTGAGCTAAGGCCCCTTCTCTCAACGCAATCTTCTCTATCTTGCATCAAAAGACTGCTTGTTTGGTCTTTATAGACCCCTCAAAACTGAATAAAGTAGAACAACATCTTTTTTTATATTCCTTAGAAAGGAGGTGATCCAGCCGCACCTTCCGATACGGCTACCTTGTTACGACTTCACCCCAGTCATCGGTCTTACCTTAGGAAGCGCCCTCCTTGCGGTTAGGCAACCTACTTTGGGTACTCCCAACTTCCGTGGTGTGACGGGCGGTGTGTACAAGGCCCGGGAACGTATTCACCGCGGCGTGCTGATCCGCGATTACTAGCGATTCCGACTTCATGCAGGCGAGTTGCAGCCTGCAATCCGAACTGAGAATGGTTTTAAGAGATTAGCGCACCCTCGCGGGTTGGCGACTCGTTGTACCATCCATTGTAGCACGTGTGTAGCCCAGGTCATAAGGGGCATGATGATTTGACGTCATCCCCACCTTCCTCCGGTTTATCACCGGCAGTCTCACTAGAGTGCCCAACTTAATGATGGCAACTAGTAATAAGGGTTGCGCTCGTTGCGGGACTTAACCCAACATCTCACGACACGAGCTGACGACAACCATGCACCACCTGTATCCCGTGTCCCGAAGGAACTCCTTATCTCTAAGGATAGCACGAGTATGTCAAGACCTGGTAAGGTTCTTCGCGTTGCTTCGAATTAAACCACATGCTCCACCGCTTGTGCGGGCCCCCGTCAATTCCTTTGAGTTTCAACCTTGCGGTCGTACTCCCCAGGCGGAGTGCTTAATGCGTTAGCTGCGCTACAGAGAACTTATAGCTCCCTACAGCTAGCACTCATCGTTTACGGCGTGGACTACCAGGGTATCTAATCCTGTTTGCTCCCCACGCTTTCGAGCCTCAGTGTCAGTTACAGGCCAGAGAGCCGCTTTCGCCTCCGGTGTTCCTCCATATATCTACGCATTTCACCGCTACACATGGAATTCCACTCTCCTCTCCTGCACTCAAGTCTCCCAGTTTCCAATGCACACAATGGTTGAGCCACTGCCTTTTACATCAGACTTAAGAAACCACCTGCGCTCGCTTTACGCCCAATAAATCCGGACAACGCTTGGGACCTACGTATTACCGCGGCTGCTGGCACGTAGTTAGCCGTCCCTTTCTGGTTAGATACCGTCACTTAAGTAATTTTCCACTCTACTTAACGTTCTTCTCTAACAACAGAGTTTTACGATCCGAAAACCTTCTTCACTCACGCGGCGTTGCTCGGTCAGGGTTGCCCCCATTGCCGAAGATTCCCTACTGCTGCCTCCCGTAGGAGTCTGGGCCGTGTCTCAGTCCCAGTGTGGCCGATCACCCTCTCAGGTCGGCTATGTATCATCGCCTTGGTAGTCCTTTACACTACCAACTAGCTAATACAACGCGGGATCATCAAGTAGTGAAGCAATTGCTTCTTTCAAATAAGAATCATGCGATTCTCATTGTTATGCGGTATTAGCGTTCGTTTCCAAACGTTGTCCCCCGCTACTCGGCAGATTTCCCACGCGTTACTCACCCGTTCGCCGCTCTTCATAAAAATAGCAAGCTATCTTTAATCATCGCTCGACTTGCATGTATTAGGCACGCCGCCAGCGTTCGTCCTGAGCCAGGATCAAACTCTCATTTAAATTTAGTTCATCAAATGAACTGGCTGTTGTTTTGTCTTTCATTATTGAATTGACAGTTGGTATACAAGAAGTTAACTTCTCGCATATAGTCATTCTACTTTATTCAGTTTTCAAAGGTCTATCGCTCTCGTAAGAGATACGCTCTCTCGCGACAACTATTATATTCTATCAAACTCACTTTGTTCTGTCAAGAATAAACTGTGATTTTTTTAAAAAATTTTACCTTTGTTCGGTTTATCCCCCATTTACTGGGCTTTACGCCATTTATTTTTTTTGTGATTTCCTGTTAATTAAGATAAGAACATCGTTATGTAAATAAAAAATGGCCACTTGGCCATCTTTTTATTTACATATCCACATTATGATAAACTTTTTGAACATCGTCGTCGTCTTCTAAAGCATCTACCAAACCTTCGAAGGTTTCTAAATCTTCACCAGAAAGTTCAACTTCGCTCTGTGCAATCATCTCAAGTTCAGTTGTTGTAAATTCAGTAATACCTTTTTCTTTGAGAGCAGCAATTGCTTTGTGTAAATCTGTAGGTTCTGTATAAACAATAATTTGTCCTTCTTCCGCAGAAACATCACGGACGTCAATTTCTTGTTCAATCAAATATTCAAAAATCTCGTCAGCATCATCACCAGCAAAGACGATCACACCTGTATTATCGAACATGTAGCCTACAGAACCTTCCGCACCAATATTCCCACCATTTTTATGGAAAATTGTGCGGATATTAGAAATTGTACGGTTTACATTTGAAGTTAACGTTTCACAGATAATCATTGATCCATTCGGTCCGAATCCTTCATATCGTCCAGAAACGAAAGCTTCTTCTGCTCCACCTTTAGCTTTGTCAATCGCTTTATCAATAACATGCTTTGGAACTTGTGCTTGTTTCGCACGTTCAATAACAAACTTGAGCGCTGTATTTGACTCTGGATCTGGCTCCCCTTGCTTTGCGGCTACATATATTTCAACACCAAATTTTGCATAAACTTTTGATGTTGCTCCGTCTTTAGCTGATTTTTTTGCGGCAATATTGGCCCATTTGCGTCCCATGGGACACCTCCTATTTTCAATTTATTCTTAAATATTATATCACAAAATCAATGGTTTGCGCCCATGGTTCTGTTCTTTAAAATTACGATTTCCTAATTGATAAATATCATCTGATTTTTGCGTAAGTAAGTCCCATGATTCTTTTCCAATGCGAGTCACAAGCTTATCCTTCACTTTAGCCAGATGTTGTTGTCCTTGCTTTGTAAAACCTAAAACATGAATGTTTTGAGGCAACTGAAAATCACGTGGAATATCCAATAAAACATAGGTCAAAAGCCGTCTTACACGTGCTCTAGTATATCGTTTTGTATGCACTGCCTCTATCAATTCATCGACAGTATTCACTTGCTTGATGGCTGTTTTTATCCGACTTTCCAACTCTGTATTCATTTGAAAAATAAGGCTCAAATCATGGGAGATTATCTTATACTTAAGCAAAGTGAAATAATTATCCCAAGAAACTCTGGGGTGCTGATAGAGTTGTTTTAAATTTTCCGGCACAAAATTCAAAATATCTTGTTGGTCGATATTTGTTCTAATAGCTGTTGCTGAAGCAATTTCACCAGATAAACTACGAGAATGAAAATCGTTACTACGCTGAATGGCTTGTAGTCTTATATCTTTGCCCGCACTGGCTTTGGCATAAGCAAGAGCCAGGACATGGTTGGGTGTATTTCCATCAAAATGTAAGCCTGAGAATTTCTGCCACATCATCTGAGTTTTTTCGGGATAACTCAATGTATCAGGTAAATCTTTAATGAAGTTCTCCATTTCGGTTGACTTCTCTTCATAAAGATTCACGATTTTTTGATAATCAAGGGTAGACTCCGAACCAAAAACAAGTTCACCAATCCCCATTTTATCAAGAATATCCACTGCTGCCTGTGCAAAAAAATCAGCAGCTTGGACAGCTCCCATGACAGGAAGCTCAACCACGATATCTGCACCATTTTTTAGAGCCATTTCAGCTCTTGTCCATTTATCAAAAAGAGCCGGTTCACCCCTTTGCATAAAATTACCAGACATGGCAACGATTTTTATACCATCGCCTGCCTGATCTAATAAATATTTATGTCCATTGTGAAAAGGGTTGAACTCAGCAACAATTCCTATTATTTTTTGCATACAAAGAACCAACGTAAGCTTTCTTCTTCAGGTTTTTCATCTTCAAAATCAGCATATACTTCTACTTTAGAAAATTTTTGAAGTCTTGTCAAATATTCCTTTATTGGGTACGTTCTCTCTTGATGTACTTCATCTTTACGCACAAATTTTCCATCGGAATCTTTAACAAAGAAAGTCAATTCATGGACGACTGAATGAGGGTAATCCCCTACAAAAGAATCCCAGAGAAAAGCAAAATCTTCATCGTTTTCGTGATAAGAGTAACCTGGAAAGACCGAATCCACTTGATATGTCGAATGGACATCAAAGATAAACACACCTTCCGCATTTAAAGAATTATAAACACCATCAAAAACGCGTTGAACTTCAGAAGCATTCGACATGTAACAAAGCGAATCCGAATAGCAAGTCACAACATCAAATGTGGTTTCTCCTGATAATTCACGCATATCTCCGGCAGCAAAAGTAATTTTTGCCCCCATCTGACGTGCACGTTTATCTGCAATGGTCAGCATTTCCTCTGACAAATCAACACCGGTTACTTCATAGCCTGCTTGACTAAATCTTATCGAGAGAATCCCTGTACCACATGCCAATTCCATGATATTTTGCGTTTTTGCTGGAAAATGTCTTTGACTAAACTCAAACCACAAGTCATAGAGCTCCTCATCCATTACGGAATCATAGACCCGGGCAAATTCCTCATAAGAAGCCGTCATTTATTCAGAAATCCATTCATTAATATCAACAAGTGGTGCATCTGACCATAGTTTCTCTAAGTTAAAACGCAAGCGTGAATCATGGTCAAAAACATTGACAATCACGTCACCTAAGTCAACTAAAACCCATCCTGTACGGGCATCCCCTTCGATATGTCCTGCTACTTGCACACCAAGTTTATCCGCTTCTTCAGCAACATTATCGACAATCGCATCAATCTGGCGCGTATTCATTGCTTCAAGGACAACGAAATAATCTGCAACGCCTGACACAGCAGCGACATCAAGTGCTACAATATCTAAAGCTTTTTTATCATCGGCTGCTTTTACAACTGTTTCGAGTAATTGTTTTGAATTCATTTTATTCCTATTTTCTATTTTTATTATTATTTTTTAAGATATTTGATAAATGCGTTATATGTTTCGATACTTTGGGGGTAAATTTTTACACGAAGTTCAGCCAGATAATCAATAAGTCGCATTGTCTCAAAGGCAACTGCCATATTCAGAGAGTAATCCGCGATAGCTCGCGCTTCAATAACACCCGGGAAATCACGTCCCTCTTCAATATAGTCCGCCACATAAAGTACTTTTGCTAAGTCAGACATCGCTGCATCCCCTACAGTGTGCACCTCGATTGCATGTCGAATTTCGGTATCTTTCAAACCTAAATCTTCTTGCATTTTATAGATGCCCACTGTACCATGCCATATGTTATTGCCCCAATTTTTCAAATCAGGATTCAAGTTATACTTTTCAATCAGTTCTAAAAAGATGTCATCTGCTGTTTCTTTTGCGTAATCATGCAACAGAGCAGCAAGACTTGCTTTATGCACATTTACATCATATTTTTCAGCAAGTGCAACTGCTGCTTTCTCTACTCCTAGGATATGTTGGAAACGTTTTTCAGACATTTGAGCTTTTATCTTCGCAAGTAGTTCTTCTCTTGACAAGTTTACTTCTGGATAAAAATCAAACATAAAGTCCCTCTTTCTTAATATAAGCAAGTACTTCGGGTGCTAACAAGAAATTTGGAACAAGCCCTCGGCTAAATTGTTCACGTATCATATTACCAGAGATATCCATTCCCGGTACATCCACCCACAAAATAGGATAACTTGTCCCCGCGCGGAAGCGTGGTCGACGTACGCCAACCAGCTGTACTAATTCTAAAAGTTGCTCAATATTTTTCCAACTTGGTAAACTATTGATTAAATCTCCCCCAATGATAAAGTAAAAATCTGTATTGGGATGTTCTTCCTTGAGGGCCTTTACTGTTTCATATATGCCTTCATCTGCTTGGCAGCGGCATTTGTTCAATACAAGACCTTCTTTCCCTTCCAGTGCTAGCTCTAACATGCGGGTAACATGCCCATCGGTATTATGTTCCGGAAGAAACACAACTTGTTCTAAATTCAGCTGCTGACGCACTTGATCAGCGATTGTTAAATGTGCGATGTGTACAGGATTGAAACTTCCCCAAAAAAGACCGATGGCACGGCGAACACGAGCATTTTCCTCTTGTAGATCCACCTTAGTAAAAGGTGTTAGAAGTTCAAGCGACATAACTTATACCTTTTTTACATCTTCTGAAATTTTACGATTTTCTTTACGATCACTAACCTTAAAGACTACTACATTACGTCCGATAATTTGGACAACGTTGAGCCCCATTTCATCAATCATCGCTGCAACATCTTTGGCAGTTTCATCAGAGTTTTGTAAGATGTTAACTTTAATTAATTCACGCGCATCTGCAGCGTGGCGAATACTTGTAAGAATTTCGTTCGACAGTCCAGATTTTCCGATTTGAACTATGGGGCGAATATTTACTGCGAGGCTTCGCAGGTAACGCTTTTGTTTTCCAGTTAATTCCATTTTAATTCTCTTTTCTAATAATTATCCAGCTTCCAGGTCATGCTGGGAGCAATGATCCCTTTAACTTTATAAGCTGTTTCACCTTCAACAACTTCGTTGACCATGGCTATTTTTTTCAGTTCAGGTAGTTTATAAGCCATTGCATAAGGCAAATCTAACTCAAAAGCAACAAAGAGCTCATGCAATTTTTCTAAAATTGCCGTACGCAACCACTGGACACCTTCGTCTGACTTAATCGAAAGCTGTACTGCTGGTGTCAAAGTAGGTGCAAAATCCTTAGCAATATCCATCTTATTATAGACATTTAACACAGGAATACCTTGAATATCCATTTCTTCCATCAATTTTTGGACTGTTTTTTCATGGACTTCATGATGGGGATTACTCGCGTCAATGACATGGATGAGTAAATCCACATGAGTCGACTCTTCTAAAGTCGACTTGAATGCCTTAATCAGCTCCGTCGGCAAATCTTGAATAAAACCAACTGTATCTGTAAGACTGACTGTAAAATCCTCTTTTATTTTTACCAGATTGGTTGTTGCATCTAGTGTAGCAAAAAGTTCATCTTTTTCATATTGCGTTTTTTCAGTCAAAGCATTCATTATGCTTGACTTCCCGGCATTCGTATAGCCAATCAATCCGATTTTAAAGATAGAGCTTTCTTTACGCTTTTTCCGAATCGTTTCACGGGTTTTTTCAACTTTTTGGAGCTGTTTATCTATATTTTCAATACGTGTCCGAATATAACGACGGTCTGTTTCAAGTTTACTTTCACCAGGACCTTTGGAGCCGATACCTCCTCCTTGACGACTGAGCATGATACCTTGGCCGACCAAGCGTGGTAACAAATAGCTAAGCTGAGCTTGTTCGACTTGAAGCATCCCTTCATGAGACCGCGCCCGCAATGCAAAAATATCCAATATCAATTGCATCCGATCAATAACTTTGATTCCTAAAGCTTCTTCCAGATTAATGTTTTGGCGAGGTGTCAGACGGTCATTGAAAATAACCGTGTCTATTTCTCCGACTTCAATTGCCCACCTCATTTGTTCAAGCTTGCCGCTTCCAATCAGAAATTTAGTATCGTATTTGTCCCGCTTTTGTGTAAAGGCATCAATCACAAGCCCCCCTGCTGTTTTTGTGAGTTCAGCAAGTTCAAGCATCGAGCTTTCAAAATTTTCGCTATTTTCAAAGGTCTCTACGCCAACGAGTAAGACACGTTCTTGTTTTTCTTCTAGATTTATCATACTTATACCAATGCCTTACGCAGAACTACGTCTACACCTTCTGGTACCCATGCTGCCACAACGCCACGTTCCGCAACCCGAATCCATCCTAGACCAGAGAAGACAATATCTGATTTTTCTTTGACAGAAAATTCTTTACGGATGAGTTTTGGGAAGTCCGAAAGATTTTTCGCACGTGGCGGTTGAAGTAAACCACCCGCATGTTTTTCATAAAATTCAGTAGCTCCTTCTAATTTTGTACGATGAATATCTAACTCATTGTCACAAAAAACAGTAAGCCCTTGTTTTTCACCTTGTATATAGTCAAAACGTGCAAGCCCCCCTAAAAATAGAGTTTGCCCTGCATTAAGTTGATAAGTTTTAGGCTTGATTTCTTTTTTAGGTGAAACGAGTTTCAGGTCTTTTGCTTCAAGATAGTGCGCCATTTGTCCACGATGAATAATCCCCGGTGTATCAATAAGCAAGCTATCATCATCAAGAGGAATCTCAATCTTATCTAAAGTCGTCCCTGGAAAACGGCTAGTGGTAATCACATTGTCATCCCCTGTGACAAGTTTGATAATGGCATTAATTAATGTAGATTTACCCACATTCGTTACACCAACTACGTAAACATCACGACCTTTACGCATTTTCTCAATTTTTTCCATGAGTTCTCGAACATCATCTTGATTTTTAGCTGAAGTTACAAGAACATCAAGAGGACGGAGACCAGCTTTCTTTGCTTGCTCCTTGAGCCAAGCGCTCATTTTACCAACTTTTAATGAGTGCGGCAGAATGTCTTTCTTATTGGCTACTAAGAGAAGGTGATTATTGCCCGTAAAACGATGCAAGCTTGGGATTAAGGAGCCATTAAAATCAAAGATGTCAACAACATTCACGATTAACGCATCATGCTCACCGATTTCGCTCAAAAGGCGCAAAAAATCATCGTCTGTCAAGCTGACATCAGCGATTTCATTATAGTGACGAAGGCGGAAGCAACGTTGACAGTACAGTGCGTCATCTTCTCCTCTTTTCGCTAGCGCTCCTGCAGGCAGGAAACCCAAGGCATTTTTATCTTTTGTTTGAATCAATGCACCGCAGCCAATGCAATGCAATTCTTCCATAATATTTTCAGTTTCATTCATAGGCCTATTTTAACACATTTCAAGTTATTATTCTCCCCTATTTACCTCTAACCTCCTCTGCTTCTACATCAGGACATTATTTTTGAGTTTCGAAAATTGATAACTTCCTACGTGTTCCTCTCATCTCCTTTAATTTTTGGTTAGTTTCTTGGTTAGTTTTTAAAAAGTTAAGTCATTCAATTTCGTTAATAAACTACTTTGAATATTTTCTGTCACATGACTATAAATTTGTAATATCATCTTTTCATCAGAGTGCCCCACACGTTCCATTATCGCTTTAATAGGAATATTCATTTCAACTAATAAAGAAATATGCGAATGTCTAAGCATATGTAAATTATACTGTCCTTCTCCTAAAATCTCTGTACATGCTTTTTTAAAAACTCTAGATAAAGTATCAGGTCCGTAAGTTTGCTTCTTAGTTCCAACAAATACAAAATTTTCATCTTTATGCTCACTAGCAAAAAAATCTAATATTTCCATAGACCTATTATCCAGCATTAAACTTCTGTAAGAATGGCTAGTTTTCGGAGATAACAACTCTCTTTTTCGAGCAGGAACACCATGAATATTTAACGTATGCCTAATATGTAACTTCTGATTATCAAGGTCAACATCTTCCCATTTTATCGCCAAAAGTTCACCTATCCTCAATCCTGTCAAAAACAAGAACTCAAACATCAACGCTTTTCTGAAATGCCACTTATCTTGATACAAATAATCAAGAAGTTTTCTCATATCTCTCTTGTCTAAGAATTTCTCTTTTTTCCGTTGAATTTGTTCGTGAGTCAACTTGACTTTAGGCAAAACTATATTTTCTATTGGATTATTTTTAACATAACCTATTCTCTTTGCATAAGAAAAAAGCAATCTGTAGTAAGTTTTCCTTAAACTAAGAGTTGCAGGCGCTAAACGTAATCCCATGAAGAACTTCTGCACTTTAGCAGTAGTTACTTCTCTTATTTTTAAATTACCAAATTCCTTTAAAAAAATATTAAAAGCACTTATTTCTACAAATTGAGAAGATGCTTTTAATTCTTGATCCCGTATAATTCGCCATTCATCAAATACTTCTTGAACTGTGGGTAAAATTTCACTTTTGTTAGCTGTACTTTCTTTTGTCCTCTTCTCAATCTTCTTCGAAAGTCTGTTTTTAGCTTCTGACTGCGATACTCGACTTTTCGAATTCATGGTAACAGTTACTTGTCGCCACTTTCCTTGATTATCATCAAAATATTTCTCAAAATAACGATATTTCCCATTATCTAATTTTTTATAAAACATTTTTCTCCTTGTTCTCCAAGCAAGAAAATGTGTGCACTTTGTATTATAACATTTTCCTACGCTGTTCTTGCTTATATTCCATGTACTTATAGTACCCCGACAAACTTACCCGTCTTAAGCCCTGTGAAGGTTCTAAGATATACTTTGAAAATTCATTTCTTTCCATTTCTGTTAAATGTTTTTCTACAGTTTTTACCGACCACTGAAAAATTGAAGCCAGTTGATATTTTGTTTTTAAGTCTACAATCATAAATCTCCCCCTATATACAAAAAAACAAGGGCGAGATTTCTCCCACCCTTAATATTCACCGATTTTATTTTAACTACTATAATTCTTGTCTTACAATTTCCCCCTCCTTATCTCTTTTGATAATAAATTTCTCTATTATCTCATTTTTACAGTAGGCTATCGCCCCTCCTGTATAATTAAAATTTTTATCTAATGAAAAAGACACATAATCATACTCAGGATAAATAGACCTCTCAGGTAAATCTGAACAGTACAAGCTCACAAATCTATTTCCTCTTAATCAGTAAACAATCATTTCCCCTCCAATTTTATCGGTCAACAACTTTCCAAATTGCAGAAGACGCATTATCTAAGCTCTCTTCACAAAAACCATGACCAGTAAAGTCCCAAACAATCTCCTCGCCAAGAATTTCTTCTGCTTGACGAACTAATTTATTAAATGCCCCTTTACCTCGTGTCAAAAATTCATATGAATCTTCAAATTGTCCGCTCAAGCGAGTAATAGAATAAGCAATATTATTGAGTACATTTTTATTTTCTTCTGTAAGTTGTTTCATAATCCCTATCTTTAAACCTCCAATTTCAGTTGATAAGATTTTCCATTAATCCAATGCATAGACCCTAATTGCCTAGCTTTCTGCAATGTAGAATTTATCGAAAGACCATTTTTCTCTAAATCTTCCGTATAACCTCTCACGTATCGAACACAGTTATCTAAGAAATTCAAAAAGACTTCCAAACGTTGACTATATCTTTTATCTAAGCTCACTAAGAAGCTCACAAACTCAGACATAATACTAATTGCTCTATCATCTTTACTTTGATAATCAACTATATTTTTTTCTAATTTCCCCCATGCTTCCTTTGATAACGTCATAGTTGACTGGCGCATAAGTTCAATTTTTCGTTCATAAGTAACCAATTTCTCGCACCATTGAATGACATCAGATAGTCTAGCATAAGGAGGTAGAGATAATTCCTGTTCAATTTCTCTTAACCGTTTATCAAAGGCAATATACTTCATGTTCCACTGACTTTCTGCATTCTTTACTTGATTACGAAGCCGTGTTAAATCCATAAAACGCTCCCTAATTCTATTGTGGGTATTGCTTTTGCAACTCCAATAAATCTTCTGGATACCATTCAAACCATTCCGAATAATCTTTACCGTCCATAGCTTGTGCTTCTTCTTCATTATCGGGATCAACCCCATACTTAGGTGTTCCAACTGGTCGGGCATAAATACCTACCCAATTCCGCTCACCTTCCCACATACTATCTGGGACAAACTTCTTATTTTTCAAATCAATAAGCGCCAAACGGCGCATTTCTTTTACTTCCATGATTTCCTCCAATATAAAAAGACTTGCCTTACCATGACAAATCTTTGTTAATCTATACAATAAAAATGAGTAGTTGACTCATCTCTTATTCTGTTCATTTTATTCCTCCTTTATTTTCCAATGACATAATGAAATTGACTTGCTTCTTCTTTACTGAAAGAGCGGTAATCAAGGACACCAAGTCCTGCTACATTACTTTCTGAAATCAAAATGGAACCATCACTTCTTACTTGCTCCACAAAAGCAACGTGACCATAAGTAGTATCTGAGCCTGCCTGTCCTGGACTAAAACTTAACGCTGAATGCACTGTAGGTTTGTTTGTAACTGTGTAGCCTGCCACATTCATCCAATCGCCACCATTTCCCATATAGGGGCTGTAACTTATCCCTAATTGTTGCGCTCGATAATATACGTACCATGTGCATTGCCCCCAAGGATAAGAGCTGACATGAGGATATGCTCCAATATTAGGATAAGGTTTTGGTACAGAAAAACCGGGAGGAACACTTGCACCGGGACTAGAACCACCACCGGAACTAGAATGAGTAAGCAAATCATACCAATACTTCGCATGTTCCTGCCGTTTTGCTGTTGTACCAACACCTCCACGTTCCCATTTTGCACGGATATTTTCTGTAGTTTCATTTATATCTGTACCTTTAATGAGCTCCTTAATCAAGGAAGAGTCTGAGCCATCATGATTAAATAAAAACTCGAGTTGAAGTTCTAAGTCCTGCCATTTCTTCCCTTTTTCTTTTGCAAAGTGAAGTAAATTTACTCGCCTTCCCAAGTCTACTTGATAAAGACCAAACGCATAACCCCCAACACTACTATCCATAGCTAATTTTTCATCATAAGCACGGTCACTTTGAATACGTGTAGGGTCAACCCCTGACTCCTCTTGCATATTCCCAAGTAAAGAAGCTGCTCCTTGCTTTGTACCACCTTCTTTGAGAACCCTATCCCAAACAACTTTAGCAACCCCCGCCTGAGGATTATTAGGGTCAATATTTCCTTCACTCTCAGAGCTTTGCGAAAGAACCCCTCCTACCATGACAAAGAAGAATAAAGCAACCATTAGGAGAGGAAAAAAAAGAGGCAAGAGTGCCACAATAATTTTTCTTTTAAGTTTCCGCTTTACAGTTTTCATCATCTACCTTTCTTCGAATGGGTTTCTGCTAGGTTCTTGTGTAATAGGATTAGGTTTAAACTTCTTCACAAGATTTTCCTTGTCCTTAGTTTCCTTTTGCTTTTGCTTTTTAGAATGCACTTTTTGAGGTTTACTTTCCTGAGAAACAGAAGGTGCTTTTAATTCTTTCCCTTCTCTCTTCTTCTCATCTCCCTCAAATACAAAACGTTGCCCTTTTTCCTTGCTCTCCTTGTCTTTTGGCTGTAATTCTAACGATTTATCTTTAGGTTTAAATTCTTGACTTTGAATGTTTTTATCTGAGGTATCTTTAGATTTCATCTCTAGTCTTTCTTTTTCCTGTGGTGATAAATTAGCTTTTTCTCTAAGTTGTTTCAACTCTAAACCTTCTTTAGTATTTGGTTTAGGTTTTTTACTGTCCAAGAAGGGTGCATTTGCTTTCTTCTCGAGTTCCAGTTTATTCTGTTTTTTCTTAGAAAGATATGGATTTTCTTGCTTTTTATCATTTTTAGCTGTACGTTTTTCAAAGCGGTTCATTCTCTTTTCAGCTTTCTTACGCTCCTTTTCATCTTTTGTGGGATCAGCTAAAGTATTTAAGCTACTTTTATATTTACCCAAGCGCTTCTGATTTCCATGATTACGTAAAGCCGAGCGACCAACTTTATTATCAAGAGCCTTAAAACCTTGACCTGCTGAATAACCACCTGCTAAGGCAAGTTGTTGCACGGGTGCTAAAGCCTTCTGTTTTGCTTGCCCAAATGCATGGTTCATACCTTGAACCACACGATTATTTTCTAATTTAGAAAGGTTTGCTTGGAAAATTGAAGCAAGGAAGGCTCTATTTTTCCAAAGCAAAACATAAATAATTATTTTTGCCACCGCAAGAAACAAAGCATTAGAATTTTTGCCACCGAGTGCGCCATCTAAAATATTATTGAGCATAATAAAGAGAGTCGTTCCTCCACCCAAAACTGTTGCACCAGCTCCTAAGAGAAAACTTTTCACTACAATATTTTTCATTGCCAACTGAGAAAATTCAAAGAAGGAAAGAAGAGCTACTGTAGGCGCAATAATAAATAAGACAAGTAAGAGTGTTTTCACGAATACAACCGCAACTTTAAAAGCCAATATCACAAAAGAAAAGACTAAATTATTTACAACAGCGCCTAGTGCCACTGTAAATTTTGAGCCAAATAAATTTCCTGTTAAATACTCTGAACCACTCTCTTTACGAATTTTCTCAACTTCGCCTGAGTCATTATCACTATTTAACAGGTCATTAATATTTTTATTGTTTGTGCCATATTGACTTTCCTTTTCAAAATTCATGTCTTTAAAAGGCTTTAAAACCATGATTTCAAAAGAATTGCCTGCTTCTGTAGAAACACCTTCTATTTTTATCTTATCAACTACACTTGTCACAATATTTTCCGATTGCACATTAATTTGTTTCAATGCTTTTGTACCGAGTGTAAAGTACCCAATATTAAACATTAAAATTAATGCAATCGTTCCAAGCGTTCGAGGAAAATTTCCTTTAAAATAAGATTTTATGAGAAGCCACAATATACCTAATGCCATTAAATAAAGAACTGGATTTTTTGCATTAAAAAAACTTAAATAAATTGTTTTCCCGTTGGTAAAAACCTTATCCGCATAAGTGTCAATGATATTAAACTTATCTAATCGGCTACTGATCCAGTCCGTCATTCGATAAAGCAGTTTTGCAAAATAAAAAACTCCCTGTACCATGTTATTTGTGACGGTTTTAATCGGGTTGTCCGTATCAAGATAAGAGGTATACATATAATCGGGGTCTTTATCCCCCAATTTATGTTTTCCTTTTTCAGAATACTCAGTGTCTACTTTTCCCGAGTCATTGATATTATTTCCTACATTAGGTTTCTCTATCTCCTTTCCTTCGCCATCTTCCATAGTTGGAGGGTCAAAAGGTAAGCTGTTATCCGCATGAACAACAGCGCCAAAACTGAAAAGGCAAGTTAAGAGAAAAAATACATAAACTATTTTTTTCATTAAGCTACCTCCAAATTCCTCGCTGATTTCAAAGTATCGTCTTTTGTATTGAACAGCTCACACATTTCAGGAACAACACCATCTATTGTTACACGTGCAATACGTCCAAAAGGGTCTTTAATAATTGCCTGCCCTTTAGACATGGTACTTACCCATTTTTTGGATTTTTCGTCTACTGGTACTTTTAAGAGTTTCAATATCGCATCAATTTCTTTTGGTTCTTTGAAACAAATAAGCATACCAAAACTTGTGTCATCATCTGACTCATCTTTATCTTTTACAGACTGACTCGCTTGAAGAGTGAAATCATCATAAGAACGTCCTGTACGACGTTTTTCTTTCAAAATACTTGCCCCAATTTCAGAACCTTCCAAGAACCACGCTTCATCAAAAATCGTTGCTGTTTTTTCATGACGGTTACGTTTTCCAAACCATGAACAGAAATACCCTAAGGCATACATAACAGCCATTGAATTCTTTTCTGACTCACTCATGGATTTTGTATCTTTTGGAAGATTTAAACCTTGTACACCTAAAACAGTGATACGGCTGTCTAAAGAAATTGCTTTGTTTTCACCATAAGAAAAGACAAGAGATAGAGTTGAGCGACTTCCATTTTTCAAGAAATATTTCGCTACGTCCACAACTGCCTTTTCTTTATCGTATGTCATAGCTTCAAACACAGAAAGCAAACCAACTTTTTCACCTTTTTTTCTTTTTTCTAAATAGGTATCTAAGTAGTCAGGCAAAGCCGTATCAAACTCAATTTTTTTGTATTTCTCAGGCAATACATGATTGATTAATGTTTTTGAAAGTTCAATTGCATCATCACCTTCAAGGAAAACAATCGGATCAAGTGCGCCTTTATTTTCTTCATGACTGGCATTTAATGAGATAAAATCAATCTTTTCAATATAGCGCATAACAATCTGCTTACGCTCCCATGAAGCCAATTCTTCTTGACTTGCACCCATAGGAGGTTGAGGTGCATTTTTATAGGCTTCATACACTAGACGATATTGTGGCTTCATTTCGTCCTTAGGGTCGATATAAAGCATGAGCGATTTCATTAACGACATATAAGTAAAGCACAATTTATTAAAGAAAGACTTCCCAGAACCCGTTTCACCCGTTGTTGAGAGTGTAGGATTATCTGTTTGCTTACCTGCTATCTTTTCATTCAAAGCAAAGATATTCAAAAAGAATGGCTTGTTTGAATTGTTCAAAGCACGATTAAAATCACCATTATAGTTGTGGCTTGTATCATCAATTCTTCCCATATAAAAGCCAACGTCAAAACCAATCTTAGAAGAAACAAAGAAAAGATTTTCTGAAAAAGCAGCCAAAGACATCGGCTGTATCCAGTTTTTATCCCGAGGAGTCAATTCTTCACCAATACGCATTTTATGATACAAATAGGGTTGGTCTGCGGTTGCAGGAGAAAGCTGAACATCAATAGACTTTGTTTCACGCATGAGAGCGTCCTGTTTCCACTCTAACTCTTCTTGTGAATTCGCGGTAATATCAATAACCATCAAATAATCAAGATAAGTTTCTCCTGCTTGACTGCGCCGTATTGTATCTTCTTGAATAGCAACAGAAGTTGCCACATCACTTTCTTGTACAGAGTCCTTTTCATAAGCTTCATCTTGTGCATTTTTTGAAGTCGTTCTTGCTCGAACAGCTCGATTGAGTACCGAAAACCAACCTCTTTTGGTTGAAAAGCGCCAAGTCACTGTTTTAGGAACACTAAAAGGCAAGGTATCTAAACGTTCTGCCAAATGGAAATAACTTACATTGTTTGGATTATATGATACTGCCAAAGCCTTGTTAAACGTTTTGCCATACTGATTTTCAAGTGTATAAATACCATCTGTAAAATACTCTACTTCAACTTCTTCTAAGTTATTCGCAGAGTTCAATACAAGGTTTATTTCATGTTCTTTAACATGTGGCAGTCCTTTAATGGCTTGCCAACGGGTCACATAAACCGTTTGTTTTGTCGTGAGCGGTTTAGCATCAAAAGGCATAAGGATATTTTCTAAGGTATTGTTCAATTCCTCAAATTCAAGAAACCAATCCTCAGAATAATATTCTTTCCCTATCGCTCCTACTAATGCTTGCCCATAAAAATCTACTGCACTTTTAACTGTTTTTGAAAGATTTGTGGAAACATGTAAATTTCTCAATGGAAAAACAATGAAATGTCGAAGTTCTTCCGTTGCTCCAACTTCACGTTCTAATTTATCCAAAGACTCATTCATGACCATTATTGCCATTTCATATGTATCCTCAGATAAGTCCTCAGCCAAAAGCTGATACATTTTAAATACTTCTAACTCCATAGGAATATCTAAAAGTTGACCTGATTGATAAGGCACAGTTTCTTCAAGTGTTGACTCAAAAATTGATTTTGCATTTTCTTTCGCTTGATCATCTGTCCTTGACAAGATAACAGAAGGTACTTCAAAAATTGCATACACATTTCCGTTTTCTTTTAACACCATATTATTATGATAAGCGATAATATCGCTATATTTTCGACTCATTTTATTCATTTCCCTTTCTCTTGTTTCTTGGAATAAAGACTCCTTTATACCATGTTCCTCTTCTACCATAGACTATAAAATTAAGAATCGCTTCCCATAAATACCGAGGAAAAGGCTTGCCATCTGGACGGTAGTTTGAAAAGACAAGACCTATACCATAACTCGAAATACCTGCCCATGGTAGTCTAAAATTAAGTGGAAGAGGAAGCCAGTTAAATAAACCAAACCACAAAATAATAAAAGCGACAATCGCATAACCAAATGTCGCAAATTTGTAAGATTTTCTTAAAATCCAGCCTTCCGCAAGCTTTTGAAATCGTAGTTGTTCCTCTAAGGCTCTCTTAGGGGCATATAAATGTTTGTCTTCCATAAAAACCTCCTACAGCTTAAATTGTCCTGCCATCCAGTCAATAATACGTTTGAATACTCCTGCAAGTAGATTTAACGTTTCTGTTGGGAATGTCGCAAACATCCAAACCAATATTGCCATAACAATAACAGCAACAATTTTCATGACTTGACCTTTTAGAAAGCCCTGAATAATTTTAACGACAAAGAGCGTAATAACCGCCCCTGAACACATTCCCCAAAATGCTGTAAATAATCCCATATTTTTTTTACCTCTTATTCTTTATTTTTTATTTCCCTAAATCTTTTGTTGTAATCACATTAGAAAAATCTTTTGCAAAATAAGTTTGTCCCGTTTTTTCAATCGTAAATGTGAAATTTTCAGGAACAACCCCTAAATTATTTGAAAAACTAGCTTGTACAACTGCTTTATAGCTGTTGTCTGCATTTTTCTTATAGTAACTATAATCAATTGATTTAAGTTTCTCACCGCTTGAAACACTTAATCCACTCGCTAAAAGGTTCAAGTCATTTTGATTTGTACTCTTTGCGACTAAAACACTTTTAACAAAAGTATCAAGCTTTTCTGCTTCACTACTTGGCAACTCAGTAGAAGCTGTAAAATCAATTTGTGGAGCTTTCTCCCCCGCAAAGATTTTCGGAACATCTTCTAAAGTTGGAAATGATGAAACATAATATTTTCCGTCCACTTCTCCATAAGGAACATTAAAAACCTTCTGTACTGTTTTTTCATTAACTTCTTGTTTTGCTTTTACTTTTCCTTTAGCAGGAATTGTTTTCACTTCCTCAGTTGTGATTTTAACCAAGAATTTTGCCGTATCTTTTGTAATAGATAACAGTTTAATGTCATTTAAACGGCTCGGATTACGCTTCATACCTTGAGAAGCAAGGGGCAAATTTTTCCCATAATAAGCTTGTAAGGCTTGAAGTTGTTTGTCTTGTTCTTTAGGCTGAGATGAAAAGTTAAGATAAGCCCTCGCAAAATCTTCCGCAAAAAATTGTGCTTCATAATTTGTGGCACGGCTAAGGTCAGAAATAGCACTCACCGAAGCCTTACCTTCTTGAATAATTGTTTTACCTTCCTCTCGAACAGTCGTCTTTGCATGAGTATAAGCAATGCTTGCCCCAATGCCAACAAGCAAGGTCATACTTGCTAAACTTGCAAGAAGTATTCTTGCCCCTTTTTGCGAGTAAGGCTTAGGAAGAGTAGGACGTTCATAGTTTTGTTTTTGAAGTTTCACCCCTTTGTTCTTATTTTCTTTGCCCGATTTAAAGAATTTTTTCTTTTTTCGAGGTGCTTCATATTTTAAATCAGATTTTAAATTTGCTTCAGTAAAATCTTCCTTTCTTTCTTTACTCTCAGCTTCCGAGATTTTGCTTAAGTCCTTTTCAATAGGCTCTAACTTACCGCCTACTTCATCAAATGCTTGAAGTAAGTTATCAGACTCATCAGACGTTAACTCATAAGCAATACTCTTCGCCTTGATCCCTTGCTTTTGTGCAAGAAAAAGGAGCGCTTCTTTATCCACGCTCAAATCCCTTGCCAATTCATAAATTTTCAAGTTTCACCTCCATTTTATTTATGCCACCCTCCCACCACTGCACCGCTTTTCGCAGTTAATATTTATTATTTTTGTTTTTTATTAAAAAGACCTTTGATTTTGTCACGTTGCCAAACTACCATTGCAATAAGAACCATACCAAGCCCCGCTAAACTCCAAATGGCTTTTTCTTCACCTGTAGAAGGAAGAATACTCTTTGGAGTGTCAGGTGTTTTTGGTGTAGGAGTTGGTGTTTTTGGCTTAACGGTAAATGTTTCACTTTCATCATTCTTATCGTGATGATGGATGATAGGGCGGTTTTTTTCTGTTTCCTTGCCTACCCAAGCATCCTCATACAAGGTAATCTTATGCCCTGCATATTTTGCTGTATCAATCTTGACAGGCACATCAACCGTACCTGATGAACCCTTAGCTGTAAAGGTTAGCTCACCATCCACATCAATCACTTTTTTCAAGTTATGGTCATAGGCTTGCTTGATTTTTACCGTGTACTCTGTACCTTCGACCAAATCCTTATAATAGAATTTGTCCGTGATAGAATTTTTACCGACTTCAAGCTCTTTCGTTTGTACTTCGGTGTGACCGTCCGCATCCGCAACTTTTACAGTTTGAGAAGGATTTTCCTTAAAGTTATTTTCTTCTACAACCGTGTTCCCTTCTTTGTCACTCACAAGCTCTGTCACAGTATATTCCTTGTTTTCATCTTGTGAATTGTCAATAAGTGGAAAGTCCAGTTGTACTTCCGCATTCCCTTCTTTGTCCGTTGTAAATTTCTTCGTTGCAGTCACAGGCTTACCATCTTTACCCATGACAGGTTTTCCTGTGCCTTTATAAACCACCGTACCTGTAAGCGTGTATTCAGTGTTAGGCAGAAGGTCTGAAATTTTCGCCAAGTCTGTAACTTGTGCATGACCAACACCCAATGTCTTATCACCATCTGCTTTGTCTGTCGCAGTTGTTGTGATTTTTGGTTGAGCTTGCATTTTATCTGTAAAGATACCGAGATTAACCTTAAACATCAAATTGTTATCTACTAAACTCGAAGCATCAACTTTAATTTTATCAATCACTTGCCCTGTGACTGTATCTGTAAAGGTTGCAGTATAAGATAAAGGATTGTCTTTGTCGTCCACTTCATCTTCAATCGATACATCCACATCATTAATTGGTTTTAAACCGTTTGGTGTTTTTGTTTCTGATAGAGTATAGTCGCCAATAGCAACACCATCTTTGGAAGGGTTTCCTGCTTCTTCATTGGCTTTACCATCAAAGACCGTTAAACCATTTACAGTAAAGCCGTTAGAGTCTACTCCTGTACCAGAGATGGCTTTAATCGGATTACCCTTTGTCCCTTCTTTAGGTGTGAGTGTAAACTCTGCACCATTCAGACCTGTAAGAGAGCCATTAACTTCTTGCGATTTGCTAAACATGAAGCTAAAGACATTAACCTTGTTTGAAGCCTTGTCTTTATCCGCAAAGTCATTTGTCGCAACATCTACTTCACTCTTATCATCAAAGACTACTGGAATTTTCTTAGAAGATTGAGAATAACCTGATGAAGTGCGTAGCTCTTGCCAGTAGAAAGCTTTGCCATTTTCTTTCAACGGTAAGTTTTGAACACCAACTTTGTTAGAGTCGTCAATGGTCAACTCTACCTTCTTATCATCTGCTTTTGTACCAAATGTAGGTGTAATTGGAAGATTTTCAGTTGAACCTGCTGTTTTGTCTGTCAGCCCTTCCGACCATTCAACAGCTTTACCGTCCGCATGGAAAAGACCATAAGTAACACCTTTAAGTGTAGCTTCACCTTGTGTTTCGGAAGAGTCAGTGTCAGCATCCACCTTTGTTAAAGTCGTTGATCCTGTAGGAATATCTTGTGTAGCTACATCATCTTGATAGTTCTTTGTCGTACCATCAAACTTAGAGTTTTCATCAAAAGTCACAGGAATTTTCACTGCATTTAAAGCAAAACCAGCTGGAGCTTTTGTTTCCATGAAATAATATGATTTGGTGTAATCAAGGTTCTTGACACCAAGTTTCGCATCTTCACCCATTTTCAAGACCACATTTGTATTGTTAGCTTTCGTACCTGCGGTAGAAGTAATCGGATAACCTGCGTGTCCGTCCGTCCATTTCACAGGCTTGCCATCAGAAGTATAGAGTGTAAATTCTGCGCCTGCCATTTTCTTATTGGCAAAAGCATTGTTTGTGGAAGTTTTTTGAAGTGTCACTTCACCTAAGCCTATAGTTTTGACTTCAAGTTGTCCTTTTAATAACGCTGGGTCAGTTGTGGCATAAAGTGTTTGTCCTACCTTTCCATCTGGATTGATTGTGCCATAAATATAACTTGGTTGGAAATCAACATTAGTGTAATTACGAACTTTAACCACACCATCTTTGCCAATAGCTGATGGAGTAGCAGAAACTACTAAGGAATTTCCTTCACGTTTTGCCGTCAGACCTTCGGAAGCTTGAATTTTATCAAAAGGTAATCCATAACCGCCTGCCCCTCCTGCAAGAACTCCTGCTTTATCTGTAGCAGTTGCACTTGAACCTGCAATAACAGTCAAAGGATTAGGGTTAAAATCAGGATTTTTAGAACTTTGGACTGCTTGTTTCAAAATTGTAGTTGCATACTTGACAACCTCAGATATATCCGCACCTGTAGACTCTAAACCTGTAATTTTATGACCACCTACCACGTTATTCAGTTTTGAAGTATCAACTTCTGAAACTTTAGGAAGGAGTCCTGAAACTTCATTTTGTCCTGCTTCAACCAACCATAAAGCAAACTGTGTCGCAAGGTTAATGTTTTTGTCTGCTTCCGCATTATTCACTTCACCAATGTAAGTAATATTATTTACAAGATTACGTTGATACTCTGTCATGTCGTTCCACAATTGATAGACAGCTTCACTTTGCCCTGCTTTAGTCGCATAAGCACCATTAAACACATCTACAAAAGGTTCTAAACAGAACGTTGTCGCCCCATTAACTTCCATGAAATTTGCGGAAGCATCATGCCCATTCGACCACTTGACCGTACCTGTACCTGAGAACTTATAGTTAACTGGTCCATTGTCTGGCAGTGTAATAGAACGAGAAGGACTCGAAAAAGGAGAGAGATTAATAACATCTGCTTGTGCAAGACCTGCGACTGTACCGCCTACAGTAAGTAATAACATAGCAGTTGTCACAAAATGTTTTCCCGATTTACGTAATCGAAAACGGGTTTGCTTTTCTTCTGTAAGTGCTTTTTGTAATTTTTTCTTTTTAAATTTAGACATAAATGCCTCCTGTTTTTCTTTTTTATTCTGCGCAAAATAAAAAAGCCTGTCTTGGCTCAGGCTTTTCTCTAAATATTAATTATTAATGTTGCATACTCCCACCTCCTAACTACAAACCTTTTTATGCCTTGTTCAAGGGCAAAGAAAAACGATAGTTTCATAAAAACTACCGCTTTATTTTTTTATATTAATTAATAAGCACCTGATGAATAATCTCCGTCAAAATCAGCATTTGCATTCATCCAAATTGCAGCCGCACGACCTGCTTCTGCTAAAGAGCTAAAACCACCTTGTGACCAAACGATAACACCGTTTCTTCTTACCCAACCAGTAAATGTTTCCGCAGGAGGTGGAGTTACAGTTCCACCGCCATTATTTCCGCCTGTATTGCCATTACCGCCTGAGTTACCTCCTCCTGTTGGAGGGGTTACTGTATTACCGCCACCTGTGCTTGGTGGGTTAGGGTTTGAAGCATTCCCACTTCCTGTGTCCCCTCCTCCTACAGGAGTTTGTGGAGCAGGTTGGTAAGCATTGTTATTTGAAACACCACCATTATCTGTAGGTGCAGGATCAGTAACAGCTTGACTGTCTGCCTGTGTCTGATTAGCTTCTGAATTATTGCTTTTGGCTGTCTGATTTGAATTGTCTACAGCTTTTGCAGTCTGAGCTGATTTTTTAGCTTCTTCTGCTTTTTTGGCTTTATCCGCTTGTGCTTTTGAAGTTGAAATATCTTTATTCAATTTCGCCTTCAAAGTTTTACTATAATCAGAAGTCAATTTATAAACAGCAGTTTGTGCTTTTTTCAATTTATCCGCATTTGTAGCATTCTTTTGATAATCCGCAACTGCTTTTTTAGCTTCTGTTTCAAGTTTTACACGATTTTTAATACCGTCTAATTCTTTAGTCAGTTGTTTTGCGGTCTTATCATCTTTTACATGAGAGATAGCTTTTTTAGCAAGTTCCAAATTATTTGCAGTTGGAGATTTTTGAGCAGTAAGAAGAGCTGACTTAGCTTCTTTTACCAATCCTTCATTCACTTTTTTTGTGTTTTCAATTGCTTGTTTTTTATCTTTTTCTTGTTGGACTTGCTTTGCTTTCTCTGCTTGTACATTTTGATTATGTACTACACCTGCTCCAACACTTGCTATTAGAAGTGCGACAACTCCACCTACAACAACTTGTTTTTTGCTTAATTTCATAAATTTTCTCCTAAAATAGTTTGTTAATCAATATCTTCAAAGCTGATAACTAATTTTTTATTCATAGCTACAGCTATTTCCGCAAGCGATTTAATCGAAGGGTTCACGTTCTCACGTTCTATAGCACCAATATTTTGTCGCTTTTTACCGCTTAAGTCTGCTAGCTCCTGTTGAGTTAAGCCTTTTTCAAGACGAGCCGTATTCAAATTGAGCGCTAACTCTCGCTTAGCTTCTGAGAACGCCCAGTCCTCTCTATAGTCCTTATCCATTTCAAATAATTCCTTTGTCGCTGTTTGCCACTCTTTATCTGTTACCTTATTCAAAATGCCCTCCTTAATTACTATATGCATATTATATCATGCATTGTATTTCAAGTCAAGAAAAAGCATATTATATCATTCTTTTGTTTTTAAAGCAGTTTCTGTCGCAATAAGTGCTTCCTTTAATTTTGAGCCTGCAATAAATGCCATACGGTCAAACTTAGAACTTCTCTCTCCCAGATATAAGACATCTAAATCAATTTTATTTGCCAATTTTTTAATTTTTTCAAGTTCCTCTAATTTGTTATTGTTCACTTTTACTCCTTTTTATTTAAGCTTGCACCCTGCAAGAGCTTTTTTTTATTTTTAAAACAAGAACAAGGAGTCGAACCTTGAACTTGTGAGAACTTCTTTATAAAGAACTCCACCCTCATTGATTTTTAGAGTTGAGTATTTAGGGCTTTTTGACCCATGCCATAAGCACGTTTGCCTACTGCTTCAAGTTGGTTATTGATATTATAATAGTTCTTAAGAACACCATTGATAGCTTCATAATCTGAACCTGTCATTACATCTTTATTTGCTTTAAGATAAGCATTTAAATCACCTGCTGAAGTCCACGCTTCATCATATTTTTTTGCAGTCATTAACTCACCGAGTTTTTGAATTTTACCTTGTGCTTCTTTTTTATTATATGCCATGATATTTACCTCATATTTTCTTTTATTTTTTAGCCCTCCCAACCTTTATAAAGTAGTTCATCATAACGTTTTTGATAGAGCCTAATAAAGTGAAGTCGTCTTTTGACATTATAATTTTTTGCTTTTTCAATATATTGTCTTGCTTCCTCACTATCAGGCGAATAATGCCGTGAACACAGGCAGTCTATTTTTAAACGCAACTCTTGGCACTCAGGAAGGTCAAGACGGCTTGCAATATGCTGTCTTAAGCGGTCAGAGTATTCTCTTCGCTTTTGATTTTCTTCTTGCCTACTCACTTCTACCTTCCCCCATTCCTATTGCTTCAAGAAGTTTACGACCCTTAGAAGTAGACCTTGCTTGATACTGGAACTCTTTATTCTTCAAATATTTTGTTTCTTCCTCAATCCGCAACTCTTCTTCTTCTGAAAAATCATAACTTCTTATAGAGTCCATTAAAAAATGTACCCCAGTGTTCTTGTTTACCGCATATTCAATACTTAATTCTCTTAAAAGTTGACGTGTAATCCAACGTCTACGTTTTTCTGGTGAAATTTCTTTAGGCTCAGTAATAAACTTATAGCGTTTAGAACTTCCTAAAACATCTAGCCACTCACGGTCTAAATCTCCCTCATCATCATAAAACGTAAGATAACTTGAAATGATACACACCGCTACTTCGAATAAGTTTGACTCCTTAAAAGCATAATCATATATGACTTGTTTTGCCTTATCATGACTCAAACGTACCTCATAACGATTTTTAAAACCGTAAATTTGTTGCACATCTTCTACGGGTAATTCTCTTTTCAGTGCTTGTTCTTTGTCTTTCTCGTAAAATTCCATAGCTATTGTGCCACCTCTTTTACCAAATGCTAAAGACAACCCTTTAGACTGAAAAAGACCACCTACAGGAGAGAATGCTTCATGTGGTTCAAAGTGTTTAAATAAAGTTTTGACTTGATTATTTCTCACTTTCCCCCACAATTTGAATAAATCATAATTATATTCAGGGTTATAGCGTTCATCTAAAGCAATATCAAACTGAGTAAAATTAAGATAATCTTCTACAGCTTCCTCATCTATTTCACCTTCAATTTGTGTCGCTTTTACTGCATAAGAACGACAATCTCTTAGAAATTCTCGCCATGTGCGATCCTGCTCTTTTAAGAACGTTTCAAATAAACGGCATCCACTCCCTGTCATTTCAATCAGAACACCCATATCAATATTTTCTTCATGTTCAGTATCTTCAATCTGATAATAAACTTTAATATTGCCATGTTCGATACGGCAAGGATAACCTTGACCTCCCCCTCGCCCTACATTGAACTTATCCAATGGAATTTGAAGGAGTTTTTTTACAACATTTTCATATTGAAAAGTTTTAAAACGAATTTTTAAATAGTCAATCAAAACTGTAACATCAGCTTTTGGCTTTATGTTCAAGTAAGCAACGAGTTTTTCTTCTTTTTCTGCCGTTAATGTTTTACGCCCATTTTCTACAGCCGATACAAAGCCCTTACTCACCCCCATAATTCTTGATACATCATTTTGAGAAAGCCCAAAAGACTTTCTAACTTTTAATAAATCCACTTTCAACCTCTCTATATTTTTAAGGGGTATACCTCAATAAACCCTGTAAGCTACTAGGGTTGTTGTATTGGTATACTACTTGTACCCCGTGTTACCAAACGGGGTACCGCAAACACTCGCTTAGCCCAGACTACGTCTGGACTAAGACTCTTTCTAATGGCTCTTTCTCTCGCACTCAGACGCTACTTCACGACAAAAAAAGACCGTAAAGCTGTACGGTTCTCCGCTTCGCACTCACTCCGGGGCTTTCGCCCCTCGTTCGCCACGTCAGCGTTTAACCTACACTTTATCGGCTTTCTTTGTCTATAGCTTACCTTCGCCACTTCGAGAGAAGCCAAAGACGAGTCGTTTTTAATGTCGACTCACAACTTCATTGATAATATTATCCAAGGTATCAGAACTACTTTCCTTCACCTTAAGAATTTCTTCAAATAACTCCTTATCTTTCAAGGAATAGTCTTTTGAAGCAAACTCATAGCTACTTTCTATCAGTTTACTTTTTATTTTTTTGAGTAATCTCACATCAGAATTTAGCGCATTTGCCATCTCTTCAAGTGTAAATTTCTCCTCAATTACAATACTAGGTGACGTTTCTTTTTCAATACGTGGCAAAGATTTAAAGTCCATATAAAAACTATAAGTTTCTGCATCAGGCAAAAGAGGTGCATAAAATTCTCTTGCACTCCCTCCAAAAATACCATAATAGCCACGTCCAAAAATCTTTTGACCTGTATCTCCATCTTTTTCAACGTACTTAAAGTGTTTTTGCTTATTTTCTTCACCAAATAGCGTGTCATAACTAAACTGTGCCAATCGCCCTAAAGTTATACGAGTCATCATATTATCCTTAAGAGTAGATGGTAAATCATCAGCTTTTACATTTTGAGTCGAAATAACAACATAAACACCAGCTTGACGTCCTTTAAGAACGATTTGCTTCAAAGCACTCATAACTTTCATGGAGTCAATAACACCGCCATAAGGCAAATCTTCTAAAGCAGAAACAAGAGAAGGTTCTTCATCAATTAAAATAAAAAGAGGCTTCATGTCATACTTATAAAAAGCACCCAATTCTTCCTCATTTTGTTCTTCTGACCTTTGGCGCATGATTTCATAACGCTGTTCCATTTCTTCTTTGAGGTCAATTAAACGTTGCCCCATTTCTTCTGTCGTATAAGTAACCCGACCTTTTAGAACATTAAGATTTTCTAGTTTTACAAAATCTGACTGCTTAGGGTCAAGAATTTCTACTACACCTATACGTAACAAACCAGTCAAGAGTGACCTTAAGAACACCGTCTTACCTCCTCCGGTACCACCTGCTACAATCATATGAGGATCATGCACAAAATCCCAAAAAACACCTTCTGCAAGCTTCACACCCTGTTTAACATCTGCCACAACATCTTTAGCAGAAATACGACTACGTACAGAGTCTATCGCATAAGAGTACACGACATAACCCTTCTCGTCCGAAGTTCCCATAAGGTCACCTGAGAACATTGTTTCAAGTATGCCCCCTAGTTTAAGAAATTGTTCCTGGAACTTAATGCCTTCAAGTTGAAAACTTGCTCGAAGCTCATATTTTTCTTGCTTAAGATAAACCTTAGGAAAGTATATTTTAGGCTTTCCTTGCCTATTATTACCGTTTCTTTCTTTCGTAAAATAGAAATTATTTTGGTACATAAAGCGCCATAAAAGAAAATGTCTATATTTACGTATAAAGAAAAAACTCTTTTTCAAGAGTATGCGATACAGCCAATATGAAAGCAAGAACCCAAACAGAATAAGCCCAAAAGAAAGCCCCCCAACAAGAGCAATCTTAGCTTTTCCGTAAAGCAGATAGAAAGCGCTACTTGCGCCCCCTGTCACTAAAAACACTGGAACAGCAACAAGAGCATACAATCTTAAAGGAATGCGACGGTCACGCTTTTTTAAACGGTGACCTTTTGGAAACAATTTGTTCATGTTTCCCTCCTATCCTTTATTTATTTTTGGGCTTAGACTGTTCTTCCTGTGTGTTTGTACGTGGTGATTCAGAGTTCGTATTTACATTGGAACTTGAACCTGTCACAACTTTAACACCTGATGCCTTCAAAGGGAAAGTAATTTTAGGCACACTTTGTACACGTCCATTACGTCCAACAACTTCATGATTTGATTTGAATACAGAAGCTGTCACAGGTTCAACAAGTTCAATTTCACTGCGGAAAGGAACTGTTGTTTCATCAAAGTCAAGAGGAACTTTAATATCAATTTGTTTCGGATAATTTGGTGAAGCAATCATAATATATTTACTACCAATTTCACCAGTAGGAACTTCTTTTAATGTTCCTTCTGCATTTTGTTGTTCAAATCTTTCCCCTGTAGCTTCATCAATAAACATCATTTCAGGAACATTTTCAACACCTAAATAAGTCATAGTGCCAAAAAGTTTTTTAGGGTTTTGTGTAATCGTACGATTGAATTGATTAAGTCCGTATTTTGCCATTGTTATTTTCCTCCTTTGATTTTGACTTCATTTAAACGTAAAGCCATTTGGTTTTTTGTAACACCATTTTCTGCATAGTTAAAGTCAATAAGTGTTGGTTCATGTCCTTCGACTTCAATTTCTACCAATCCACCAAGAACAGCTTTTCGCAACTCGTCTTTTTTAGGTACTTTACCAAAGCAGACGATATGGAAGTTTTTCTCCCCGTCTCCTGCACCTGATAAAACTGTATGTTCAGGCATTTCAGCCGTACGTGCTACAGTTTCATATTCTGGTAAAACATAAATCTTACCGTCATTTGTGAGTTCTTTTAATTCCATTACAGGAACTTCTTGTAATTGCATATTATTCTCCTTATGCTCTTTATTTTTTTTAATGTTTAACGTCATTTCTGACCATGTTGCTAACAGGAGTCGAACCTGCACCAAAAATTAAAAAGACCTTCTGTACTAACCTTTATACGATAACAACAAAAAAAGTACCACTAGTTGAAAACATAGGGTACCTTTTATTTATAATTTTATTCATTATTTACTTAACTATTTCACTGCATCAAAATATTGTTTCCCATTTTCAAGATTGCCTCGAGACTCAATTAATTGGTTGACTGTAACAAAGGTATAACCTTGTTTTTTCAAGTCAGTAATCACTTTTTGCGCTCCATCAACAGATGAGTCATAGATATCGTGCATAAGTATGATAGAACCATCGTAAACCTCACTCAATACTGTCTGCTCAATACTGTCTGCATTCTTACTTTCCCAATCAAGAGAATCTACACTCCACTGGATGACTGGATTATTAACAATCGTTGTAATTTGTGGAGTAGTTGCTCCGTAAGGTGGTCGTGTGCCTTCTGGATCTTTCCCAATTGTTTGTTTGATAATATCTCTAGTCATATTAATTTCCTTTTGAGCTTCCTCAATTGGTAGTTCAGGTAAATTTAGATGATTATAAGTGTGTGAACCAATTTGATGTCCTTCTTGATAAGCTTTACGTACAATCTCTGGATAGAATTGCACTCGATTTCCTAGAACGAAGAAAGTTGCTGGCACATTTTCTTTTTTCAATATTGATAATAAACGTAGTGTAGTTTCAGGAGATGGTCCGTCATCAAAAGTTAAAGCAACTAACTTCTTCTTACCTAGACTCTTTTCACCTTTTTTATTCTGGGAATTAAGTGCCTTACTGCTACTTTGTGAATCATTTAAAGAATCTGACTTAAGATATTCTTCTTTTACAATACCATCCAATTCATTGAAAGGAATCTTTACAGATGATACTGGATTTGAACGCGAACCAATTTGATATGGCTTAAAGAAAAGTATCAAATCGTTATTATCCAATAGAAAATTCTCAAAATTTTCTTCTTTAGGATACAATCCTTCTTTCAAGTCAGATACTTCTTCTTTATTTTCCTTATAAATTTTTTCATTGCTCAATTTATCATATGCAATTTTTGAAATTTCAGACAAACTTGATGTACTACTAAGTATATCTGTAATATATAATGGGCTACCTGTTTTTAAATTATAACTCTTTGTATGTACACTGTTTATTGGATTTGCCATGCTTTTATTCATAATCATTGAATTAAATTTAAAACCCACAATATTTTCTGATAAGCGATGTGTTTCAAAGTTCTGATAAAATTCACTCATGACTTTTTGATTTTCAGGATAGTTTACCTTAAATGCTGCAATTTCTCCATCAGTAAACGCTTCTAATCCCTGACTAATATCTTCATTTTTCACTTTTGGATAATCGGCAAACACTCTATATGATTTGCTATTTTCTTGTTTTGTCTCAATATCAATCCCCTTCAAAGCCTTACTTCTTTCGAAATAATTTTCTTCATGAGTTAATTTATCATTTTTTATCCACAATATTCCCATTATAATTATACATAAAATAATAATACCAAATATCAAGATATTCCAATTCTTCTTTGTCACTTTTTCTCACCTACTGTTTTATTAATAACTAACTTATGTCAATTACAAAATTAATTTTAACTGAATCAATCCTTAATATCAAATATAAACCTCTAGGAAACTCGAAAATATTCAATAGCTTTATTAAATGTTCAACGCTTCACTCGCCATAGCTCCTGTACAGCCGCCCATATCCGCAATCACTTCTAATACTTCTTGAAAGTATTCTTCTTTACTCACTAGATCAGTGTGACCTGTTAAGTAATCAATCGTAACGTTATAATAGCATGCAAACTTTCCTAATAATTCTATATCAGGAACACGTAAGCCCGTTTCATATCTTGCATAGCTTGTAGGAAGTAGTCCTAAAGCTTCGCATACTTCTTTACGCTCTAAACTTCTTGCACGTCTTAACCCAATTAAATTTTGAGAAATTGATATCATAGTATTCTCCTTTAAAAACTATATGAAATCAAAAGAACCAAATAATTTATAGATAATCCCTGTTTCAATTGAAAAATAATCTGTTCAATTTCTGTATTTACATCTACAGAGATATTTAATAAAAAAAGTTGTTCATACTTCTGTACTTTATCTTCTAATTTTTCAATATTAATAAATAATTGTTCTCTATTCGAAATCATAAAAAATCCAATAAAAAAACAGCCTTAAAGCTGTTTATTTCTTCTTTCTTTTTGAATAATCATTTGTAAATCTGCTATATTACCTCTTAGCTCTAATTTTAATAATGCTGAAACCTCGCTCCAGTCTATACGGTCATATTCATGTACACCCATATTTCGATAACCTTTAATAGCTCGCCATGGAATATAGTTATACCGCTCCTGTAACTCCTCAGAAATGCGACCAACCGCAAGCATTTCTCCCATTTGTTCTAAGCTCTTAGAAATACCTTTTTGATATAGGCTATCATTAAATAAACGTTCTTCTGAGTTATCAATTTGACTAAAAAATTCAAGAGCTTCCTCTGCATGATATACCATTTGCTCTAAATAGTATAAATCACGGTTATGCTGCATAAATTTCTTCTCTCTCCTGTTCAATATTTTCTAAGATTTCATCTGTGCCTGGTACTTTTTTATTCATTACAAAAGCCTGTAATGAAACTAAGTCTACTTTCTTTCCTAAACTATCTTCTAGTTCATCAAGCAACATGTACTTAGTTGTCAGTGACATTGAATTATCAAATTTCACATACAATAAATCAATATCACTATCTTCTCTTGCTTCACCTCTTGCATAAGAGCCAAATAAATAAACTTCTTTCAAATTATATTTTTTCGCAATAGGTGCTACTTTTTTTGTAATTTCTTCAATAGTTAAAATCATGTTGTCTCCTTTCAGAAGTATCTCTTTCTACTCTTAGTATATCACAAAGTAGAACAGGTACAGAGGGATTTGAACCCCCACAGCAAGTTTTGGAGACTTGCGGACTAGCCATTATCTTATGTACCCATAAAAAACTTATAGCTCTTGTCCTAGGTAGTCATTATCACACCTACAAGGAAATATAAGTTTTTACTTCATTCATAATAAAAAAGCCCTAATTTTCAAGGCTTTCTTTTTATCTTATTGTCTATTAAAATGAATACCAAAAAAAGTATTCATAAGTTAACAGACAGTTTTTTCGTCTATTAACCTTCCGCCATTGTCTATCATCACGACAGTCAACCTATTCCAAGACTTAATAAAGGAATAAGAGCGGTAGGATCTGAACAGCGACTGCGATAACCCCTTAGCTGTGAGTGGGTACAGTATCGGTTTTAAAATGAAAATTTTGTTTTCCTCGAAATAATACCCCTTGTATTACCTGTTAGACAGAAGCAAGCGTTACTCTAAGCATACTTGACTTCCCAAAACTTTCCCGACTTCTTCAAGCGTACAACTTATACACTCCTAGAATAATCTAGGTGGCTGTCTTCATTTCTCGTCCTATAACAATTTACGCTCTGCTAAGCGTGCTGTAAGTAGCAACCCTTTATAAGCATTTGTCGCCATTGGCTTTTCTCCTTAAAAATTGTTATAATAATAATGTTCTATGTTATTAAATAACAACTTGCAAGAAGCTCCACTCACTGGGGCTATTTGCTTATTCTTTTGTAGTTTTTTAATGCTTCACGTTAACTACATTTATCATTTTAACGCAACAGGTTAATTTTGTCAACTGATAACTATATTTTTTTTAATTATTTTTAAGGAGGTCTCAAAATGTTTTACGAACGCCTAAAATCTCTCGCAAAAGAAAACAAAAAATCTTTTAACGAAATCGAAGCCGATTTAGGTTATTCCAAAAATTCTATGTATCATTATAAAAAAGTAAATCCTAGTAATGATAAACTGACTAAATTAGCGGAATATTTTAATGTTAGTACAGATTATCTCCTCGGAAATACTACTGCTAAAGATTATGACTCTAAACGTCTTGATGAAAGCATTGAAAACTCAAAAAGTTTTGATGGAAGCCCCCTAGATGATGAGGATAAAGAAATTATCCATAACTTAATAAAGGATTATCTCGAGAGTAAAGGAAAGTAATTTTTTGATACATAAAGTATGGCGATTTTGTAAAGACGAAAATGTTACCCTTCTTTACGACTATACAGGAACTTTAAAATCTAAAGGAAAATATATCCATGATAACGGAAATGATTATATTATTGTTCGAGCAGGACTTCCTGAATTAGAAGAATTAAAAGTAATCTTACATGAATTAGAACATGTTAGACATGGCGATATAGGATTTTATAATTCTTTACAAATACTTAAAGTAGAAGCTTCAGCAAATAAAGATGGAATTGCGGATTTAATATCTTTACTAGCAACTGAAGAAATACCTCAGCCTAACTATTTAAAAATTGCGGAATATCTTGGAGTTGATCCTGAGTATTACAAACCTGTAATCTGTGAAGCTTTACAAAAATACCAAGCAGAATACTAAAATTTAGGTAAGGAAAAAGAGTAGAAATTTAATCTACTCTTTTTTTATTTTTTCATAATGATTTCCCATGCTTCTTGAATTTCTTTAAACTTTTCACTTGCTCCTTCTTCGTGGTTCAAATCTGGGTGATATGCTTTTGCTAGTTTACGGTATACTTTTTTTATTTCACTTAGTGGAGTTTGTGGAGTAACTCCTAAAACTTTATAGGGATCATACGTATTATAAGATCGGCTCTCATTTTTATCTGAGTAGCTATTTTGTTGTTTTTCCCATTCTTGATATGCTTCTTGACTTCTTCTAGTATACTCTCTTTGTTGTTCTTCAAATCTAAAACGTTCTGCTTGAGCTTTTTTCTCTTGCGACCTCAGATAGGCTTCTGTAAATAATGAAAATGGAATTTGACTTAAAACAAAATACCACGTATTAATGAAATAACTGTAAATATACCATCCTATCCATTTATCAACAAAATACCTTGCAGAATAAAAGAGGGCAACTAAACCAATTGCTAAAACAACAATAGGAATAATACCACCCGAAAAGAGAGCTAATATTAATAATATGAGTGATAGAAAAGCATATCTTCTAACAACGTATAAAAACGAGAATAGTATAACAATGAAAGTTACTAAAAAGGATAAGAAAAAACCCACAACTGGCACATGATATAAAAACTTATCTGAAAAGTAAGCTGTAGCTCCTACTACAATCATAACACCTATTAAAGTAACAAAAACATTATATCTTTTTATCTCAAACTCTTCCCTAACTTCTACTTGATGCTTATTTTCTTCCATAAAATTTTAAACTCTCCTTATATTGAAATTATATCATAGTTATAAAGTAATCTCTTTAACCCTTACAATATAAAAAAATAGACAAAAAAGTCATCAGAAATATATCTCCCAATGACTCTTAAGATTATTTTTTTAGTATACTCTTATTTAAATCTACTTCTATAATCAATTTTCAAAATATATAATTAAAACTAGATAGCAATTCCTGAAAAAATTATATCTTTCTCAACAGAATTTAAGGGAGTATTTTCTATAACTTCCTTTTCTTCTCGCAGTATGTTACTTACCTTTACCCTCAAAGAATCTGTTCTATCTAAAGAAATTCTTTTTCTACTACCTGTCTTAATCACACCATTTTCTATACTTAATTCTGTAAATCTATTAGTTGTATTCCCTACTGAAGTGAGGGAGTCAATTAAAATTTTTGCGTTAGATTTAGAAAATAATAAATCAGCTTGTTCTCTTATTTTGTAAAATGGTGCAAACTCAGAAGTACCAATTACTAAATAATCAAAACTAGATGACTCTAAAGAAACAATAATTAAATCTTCTTTTTTAGTAATTTTCATTCTGTCCTCCACCTTTCTATTTTATTTATAAATTATATAATATTTATCCATGATCTCACATGCATCTTTAATTTCAGTTCTTACTGTTTGAATATCTTCAATTATGGCTGTATCCACAGAGTCTTGCGCCCAATGAAAATATTTATGCCTTCTACTTCTATAAAACTCATACAGGCTTTCAACGTAATCTCTTTCTACATCCGAAAATTTATCTTTATGTTTTTCTTGAATATGTCGGTTTTCATCAAAAAAGCTAAATGTGTTAACGCCCTTTGCATTTGCTGTTTCTAAACCAGCTTTACTTAGTGTTTTATGCAAGAAATATTCCAAAGCTCTAAAAGCTGGAAATATCAAATAAGTATAATCATGTTGTTCCATTGAGGTTTCATAATTTTGTACAGCTTGATATAAAGCATTGTTTACTTCTTGTTCTGTTATTCTATAATTAGGTAACAATTGTTGAAAAGTAGACTCTACAACACTATATGAAACATTATCCTCTTGCAACTCATTCATCGTGTTAATAACTTCTTCAGCATTTGGAAGTAACTGAATAAAATATGACATAACATGATACATTAAATTAGAAGGCTTCCCTTGAATTTGCAAAGTACGATGTTTAAAATAATAATTTACTCTCAAACATTCTGAAAGATGACTATATACAAAACTTTCCATTATCTGTGTTTTAGAAGTTTTTAATAAAAACTTATCTGAGAAAGACTCCTCAATCAATTTATTTACTATTTCAACTTCTTCTAATGGAATATTTTTTAACGTAACGCTTCCATCTTTATTCTCTGTATGGCTTCTTTCACGTATTGCATTTTTTGCCAATAGATCCGCACTTTCATTATATTCATCACCTGTATGCGCATCTACTTTCTCAAAACGAATATCTATTGTTGATTTTAATTCTGTTATTCTAGAGAAATAATATTTACTAATTGGTTTATTTGTTGACCACGAACCATTAGCCCATTTTTCAATACCTTCATAATCAAAATAAATAACTACTTGCCTAAAATCATTTTCAATTGCATATTCTATAGCCCTTATTGTAGCACATATCTCTCCGGCAACATTATTAGATACCATAAATTCTGGATTATTACCTGAAAAAGAGAATTCAGTAATATAATTTCTAGCATTATCTAAGATGACAATACCTGAACCATATTTATCTATTCCTTTAGAATAAGAGCCATCTACGTATGCTAAAACAGTTTCTTGGGTAATTTCTAAATCAAGTGATTCAGAACTATTTTCCAAATATTCTCGAGCTTCCTCTTTTGTTTTAAAGCTCTTATATTCTGCGCCCTTAAATCCTTGAATTTTTGGTTGCACAGTAGGCCAATCCATAAAAATCCCAGTATCTCTGCCTTTTCTTATTGCATAGTATTTCATGAAACAACTCCTAATTGAAAGTATAACTAAACTATTCTACCATATTTTAATACAATGTACAATATAACACTTTGAATTCTGGGTAAATTGAATACTTTATCACCAACTTTTTTTATTATAACATGTGGTTTAGAATTTAGTCAGTTTCATTATAAAAAATTTATAAAGTAAAAAGCTACTAATTTTATAATCAGTAACTCTTTATTTTACAAATTTTATACACACTTTTTTCTGCTTGGTTAGTTTTTTGGTTAACTTCAAATTTCCTCTTCCGCAATCAAATATCTACTGCTATATAAACCCATTTTCTGTTAAAGGCCTATTATAACATATTTCATACAATAACCATTTGTCCTTTTATTCGAGACTTGAGCTTGTTAGGAAAGGACATTTTAAAATGATATAAAATAAAAAGACGTAAGTTTCCTTACGTCTTTTTATTAACGATAATCTGGTTTTTCTTTGTGATTATTGTATACATTTGCAATACGTTCTGCTGCTCCTGGTTCAACCATTTCTAGAGCGTTTGAAATTTCGTTAAAAGCTCCATCATAGTTGCGCGCACGATCAAAGAGTTGTAAGCTTCGAGCAATGGCTCCAGCAATACGTTCATCACTTGCTTTATAACGATTAGCATATTGCATCAACTGTTCTGCAAGAACGGCATGATCTACTAAATCATCTGTTGCATCTTTCAAGGCTTCCATATCTTGAGTAGATGTGTCAAGTTGATGGTTCACTACATCAATATTAATACGTACTTTACCTAATTCTTTAAAGAGGGCTTCTAAGCGCTCACTTGTCGCAAAGAAGAGATCTAAATAATCTTTCGGTAAACCTGGAAGGTTACGTTTTTCCACATAACGCTTGATGATGCGTAATTCTGAGTCAAAGCGATCAGCAGCTTCTTGTGCAACTTTTTCTTGCTCACGTAAGTTAGCAAGTCCTTCACTAATACTAATTTGGTTCTTTTCGATATCTTCCAAAGCTTCAATAATTGAATTTACATTTCCACCTAAAGCAGAGTAAGGTTTTTGTTTTTCTTTAACTGCTTCAAGCACACTGTCAACTTCCCCTTCGAGGATATCAAGATGTTCAGAGTAGCTACGTACAGCTGCTTTTTCATTGTCAGACAGCAAATATGACTGCATCGTGTGGTCGATTTCTAACAAAAGGTTTTTGTTGTTTGCACGTGTGTGTTCGATATAGCTTCGGAGAATATTGACGCGTTTTTCTACGCTACGACGTGCTTTATATTCACGCTCAAAAATGTCATAAATACCGTTAATACGGTCATTAATTGAAGAAATACGGGCTTCCGTTGCTTCAAGTTCAAAACTGTCAAGAAGGGCTTTAGCTTCCTCCAAATCATCTTGGATAGCTTTCATTTCATTCTCAAGGTTAACACTTGCAGGAAGTACGTAATCTTCCTCTTCGAACTTATGAACTGTTTCTTCTAACTCTTCAATTTGTTTTGGCAACTCTTTATCGACAACAACAAGCAAGTCTGGGATTTGCTCTGTAATTGCACGCAAAGCAATTGTATGTTCTTCCGCAGTTTCTAACACTTCGGCTGCTTCAATCGGATCCCCTGTTGAGTTAAGCGTAACAAACTGTGAAAATTCTGTTTCTATGTTTGCTAAGTGACGGTTAATTTCGTCAATAACTGTACCATATTTTTCTTGGTTATCAGTGATTTCATCGCGGAGTGTTTCATAAAGGTCAAGAGATTCTTGAATTTTTGTCGAATTACGTTTTTCTTGTTCGACCAACTCTGCAACACCTGCACGAATCGCTTCGACTTCAGATTCCATAACTTCGATTTGTGCTTCGCTATCATCAGCAGACTCACGTGCACGGAAAAAATGGAAGGAGTCATTCAATTGCTCAGCTTCAAAAATATGGTTTTCTAAATCAGCAAATGAATCTGATGACAAATCAATCCATTTTTGGTTCCACTCACGGAAAATGGTCTGTGACTGTCCAACGAGATGCATCTTCTTGACGGCATCTAATTCTTCTTGCACAGGTAAATCAAAAAGCAGCTCTTTGCGCTCTTCCAACTCAAGAATACGATTTTCTGTTTTCTTACGCATTACCATTGAAAATACATAGAATCCAACGACAATCACTATGAGAACGCCCAAAAGAATAATTATTGTACTTGACATCTTCTCTCCAAAACTTTAGGTAATTTTATCTTTTTATTTAAACTTATTTTTAAATACAAAGTTTCACTCTTTATTATAGCACATTATATTTGATTTTACATCACTTTTCTACATTTTTTAGATTACACACACTATAAGTTTAAAACCATGAAAAAGAAGCGCTTCACACAAATAGTCATAAAAAAACAGCTCTAATGAACTGTTTTTTTTTATAATTAAGCAAGACCTGCTGCTTCAGCAACTTCAGCCGCGAAGTTATTTTCTGCTTTCTCGATACCTTCACCCACTTCGTAACGTGTAAATGCTACAACTTTAGCCCCTTTAGACTCAAGGAAAGCTTCTACTGTTTTGCTGTCATCCATAACATAAAGTTGTCCAAGAAGTGTGTAGGCTTGGTCGACTTTAGTGTTATCAATGATGAATTTTGCAACTTTACCAGGGATGATTTTACCCAAGATCGCTTCTGGTTTACCTTCAGCCAAAAGTTCTTCTTTCATTTCTGCTTCAGCATTTGCAAGAACTTCTTCAGTCAATTGGCTACGTGATCCGTAGGCAAGATGTGGAAGCATTGGTTTGTTTACCAATTTGCGGCTTTCGTTATCTTCATCGATTGTGTGGTTTAATTTAGCTAACTCATCATGAACAAACTCAGCATCCAACTCTTTGTAAGAGAGAACAGTTGGGTTCATCGCAGCGATATGCATTGCAACTGCTTTAGCCAGCTCAGCATCTCCACCTTCAACAACTGTAACTACACCGATACGACCTTGGTTGTGTTGGTAAACACCAAAGGTTTGCGCATCTGTTTTTTCGATAAGTTGGAAACGACGGAATGAAATTTTTTCACCAATTGTCGCTGTAGCTTGTGTGTAAGAATCTTCAAGGCTGATACCTTCTGCAGTTGTCAAAGCCAAAGCTTCTTCATTAGTTGCAGGTTTTTTCTCTGCAATAAGTTCAGCTGTTTCTTTAACGATAGCAACGAATTGTTCATTTTTAGCAACGAAGTCTGTTTCTGAGTTCAATTCGATAAGTGCTGCAGTATTACCATTTACAGCGATACCTGTCAAACCTTCAGCGGCGATACGGTCAGCTTTTTTCTCAGCTTTCGCAATACCTTTTTCACGAAGGAGCTCAGCGGCTGCTTCCATATTTCCATCAGTTTCAACAAGTGCACGTTTAGCATCCATGATACCTGCACCAGTTTTTTCACGCAATTCTTTTACTTGAGCTGCTGTTACTGCCATTGTATAATTCTCCTATTATTATATTTTATAAAAAAACAGGGAGGCGTAGGGCCTCGCCTGTATTATTCATTACAAATTATTTGCCTTCAACGATTTCAGCAAGTTCTTCAAGTGATTCTTCTGAAGCAGCAGTATCTTTAACCGCAAGTTCAGCTTCTACTGAATCTTCGCCTTGACGACCTTCGATGATAGCGTCAGCCATTTTAGCAGTGATCAATTTAACTGCACGGATAGCATCATCGTTTGCTGGGATAATAACGTCGATTGGATCTGGGTCAGCATTTGTATCAACCATTGCTACAACTGGGATTCCCAATTTTTGAGCTTCTTGGATAGCGATTTGTTCATTGTGTGGGTCAACAACGTACATCACATCTGGGATGCGAGGCATGTCAGCGATACCACCGATGAATTTTTCAAGACGTTCGCGTTCTTTGTTCAAAAGAACAACTTCTTTCTTAGGCAATACTTCGAAAGTTCCGTCTTCTTCCATTTTGTTGATTGATTTAAGGCGTGCTACACGTTTTTGGATAGTATTCCAGTTAGTGAGCATACCACCAAGCCAACGGTGGTTTACATAGTATTGACCAGCACGAAGTGCTTCTTCTTTAACAGCTTCTGAAGCTTGTTTTTTAGTACCAACAAAAAGTACTACAGCACCTTCAGATGAAGCGTTACGTACATAGTTGTAAGCATCGTCAACAAGTTTAACTGTTTTTTGAAGGTCGATAACGTGGATACCATTACGTTCTGTGAAGATGTATGGTTTCATTTTTGGGTTCCAACGACGAGTTTGGTGACCGAAGTGAACACCAGCTTCAAGAAGTTGTTTCATTGAAATAACTGACATATTAATGTCTCCTTTTAAAATAGTTTTTCCTCTTTTAACTGTCAGCCAATGCCGCTACACAAGTGCACTACGACACTGTCAAGTCAAAATGTGAAATTATTGCCCATAGACAACAGTACTATTATACACTAAACACTCCCTTATTGCAAGAGCTTGTTGTGTCATTTTGTTGGCTGTCCTATCTTCGCAAATTCCAAGAGATTTAGTTTCCTGAAAACGCTCATTTATGATAAAATAATTATACGAATATTAAATGTTAAAGGAGCCAAGATATGCGTGAAAAAATTCTAGTTGGCGGTTACACTAAGCGTGAATCAAAGGGGATTTATAGTTTTGACCTAGATATTGCAAAGGAAGAACTTTCTAATCTAACTGAAGTTGCTCATGTTCAAAATGCTACTTATTTTGCTTTGGACAAAACAAAACAGCACCTTTACACTTGTGCTGCAGATGAAAATGGTGGCGGTATTGCTGCTCTCAGCTATAAAAGAGGTAAAACAGAGCTTCTCAACTATGTTACTAGTGTTGGCGCACCTCTGTGCTATGTAGCCGTTGATAATAAACGTGGTTTTGTTTACGGTGCCAATTATCACTTAGGGGAAATCCGTGTCTACAAAATTCAAAAAGATGGGTCGCTTACCTTAACAGACACTGTAAAACATGAAGGCGAGGGATCAAAAGTACACCCTGGCCAAGAACGCCCTCACGTGCATTACACAGATCTTACACCTGACGGACGCTTAGTTACTTGTGATTTGGGTACAGATGAGATTACAGTTTACGATGTTGTTGGTGAAGAAGGCAAGCTCTCTCTTGTAAGCCTCTATCGTATGCCTGCAGGTACTGGAGTACGTCATCTTACTTTCCATCCCAATGGTAAGATTGCTTATGCTATTGGTGAGTTTTCTTCTACTGTAACTGTTCTCAGCTATAATGAAGAAAAAGGACGCTTTGCTGCACTGGAAACAATCAGTACTCTTCCAGTAGATTTTGAAGGCACAAAGAGCGCATCTGCTCTCCGTCTTTCTTCCGATGGTGCATTTCTTTATGCTTCAAATCGTGGACATAATTCTATCGCCATCTACAGTGTGAGCCCCTTAGGGACAAAGATAACTTTAGAAGATATTGTAAAAACTGAAGGGGAAACGCCCCGCGATTTCAATTTCAACAGTACAGAAGATTTTATTATCGTAGCACATCAAGATAGCGATAATATTAGTCTTTTCCGCCGTAATAGGAAAACAGGAATGCTCACACTTAAGCAAAAAGATTTTTATAGCCCAGAGGGCACATGTATTTTACCAACACTCTAATGAAAACCGCCCTTAAGGCGGTTTTTTTATCATTAAAATGCAGATAGTATTTTATCAAAAAAAGTTTGTGTGGTTTTACACAATATTATTTGACAGCACTTTCAAAGTTTGTTAAAATAATAACGTGATAAATTTCACAAAGGAGAAATTTAAATATGTCAAGCAAGAATACCAAAAAAGAACTAACAACCGCTGATAAAGCTGTACTTGCGGAAAAAGCAGAGCAATATACAGACGGTCTTGTCAAAAAAGCACATCAAGCCGCTTTACAATTTGAAGGCTACACACAAGTGCAAGTAGATAAAATTGTCGCAGCAATGGCCTTAGCGGCAAGCGAACATTCCCTGGAACTTGCGCACGAAGCTCATAATGAAACAGGGCGAGGAATCGTTGAGGATAAGGATACTAAAAACCGCTTTGCTTCAGAATCTGTTTATAATTCAATTAAAAATGATAAAACAGTAGGAGTAATCAGCGAGAACAAAGTTGCTGGCTCAGTAGAAATTGCAGCCCCTTTGGGTGTGCTTGCAGGAATTGTACCAACAACCAACCCTACTTCTACAACAATTTTCAAATCACTTTTAACAGCAAAAACACGAAATGCTATCGTATTCGCCTTTCATCCTCAAGCCCAAAATTGTTCCTCTCATGCCGCACGTATTGTCTACGAAGCTGCCCTAAAAGCTGGGGCACCTGAGAACTTTATCCAATGGGTCGAAGATCCAAGTCTTTACAACACTACTGCACTTATCCAAAACCACGGTATTGCTTCTATTCTAGCTACAGGTGGACCCGGAATGGTTAATGCAGCACTCAAGTCAGGCAACCCTTCACTAGGAGTGGGAGCAGGTAATGGTGCCGTCTTCGTTGATGCTACTGCAAATGTGGATCGTGCAGTTGAAGACCTGCTACTTTCTAAACGTTTTGATAACGGCATGATTTGCGCTACCGAAAACTCTGCTGTAGTTGCTGCAGAAATTTACGATGAATTCCTCGAAAAACTTCAAGCTCACGGTGCTTACAATGTTCCAAAGGAAGATTATTCAGCCATCGAAAAATTTGTTTTTGTTGAGCGTGCGGGTGAGGGCTTCGGAGTAACTGGTCCAGTTGCCGGCCGTCCTGGCCCATGGATTGCTGAACAAGCAGGCGTAAAAGTACCTGAAGGAAAAGATGTTCTTCTCTTTGAATTGGAAGAAAAAAACATTGGTGAAGCTCTCTCTTCTGAAAAGCTTAGCCCGCTTTTGTCAATTTACAAATCTACCTCACGCGAAAATGGTACCGCCATCGTTCAGAAACTTTTGGCTTATCAAGGCGCTGGGCATAATGCGGCTATCCAGATAGGTGCACAAGACGATCCTTTTGTGAAAGAATATGCTGATGCTATTGGTGCTGCACGTATCTTAGTTAACCAACCAGATTCTATTGGAGGCGTTGGTGATATCTATACTGATGCAATGCGTCCATCGCTGACTTTAGGAACTGGTTCATGGGGGAAAAATTCAATCTCACACAATTTGAGTACATATGATCTATTGAATATCAAAACAGTGGCACGTCGTCGTAATCGCCCACAATGGGTTCGTCTGCCAAAAGAAATTTACTACGAAAACAACTCTATTTCTTACCTACAAGAAATGCCTAATATCGAGCGTGCTTTTGTCGTCACAGACCACGGCATGTTGCAATTTGGCTTTGTCGACCACATGCTTGAGCAATTGGCCGTTCGTGAAACACAAGTTCAAACTTCAATATATGGTTCTGTAAAACCTGACCCAACACTTTCACAAGCGATTGAAATTGCTCGACAAATGGCTGATTTTAAACCTGACACAGTTATCGCACTCGGCGGTGGTTCTCCACTTGATGCAGCAAAAATTGGCCGCTTGATTTATGAATACTCTGTTCGTGGAGAGGTTGACCTCAATGATGACGTTGCACTAAAAGCTCTCTTTGAGCAGTTGGCGCAAAAATTCATCGATATTCGTAAACGTATCGTCAAATTCCCGCATCAAGATCAAACGCAATTGGTATGTATTCCGACCACTTCTGGTACAGGTTCTGAAGTAACGCCCTTTGCTGTTATCACCGATGATGAAACCCATGTTAAATATCCTTTAGCTGATTATCAACTTACACCTCAAGTAGCTATTGTTGACCCTGAATTTGTTATGACCGTGCCAAAACGTACTGTGGCTTGGTCAGGTATTGATGCCCTCAGTCACGCGCTTGAATCCTATGTTTCAGTCATGGCTTCGGATTATACTAAACCATTATCACTTCGTGCCATTAAGTTAATCTTTGATAATTTGACAACCTCATATCACTACGACCCATCAAAGCCTTCTAAAGAAGGACAAGTCGCACGCGCCAATATGCACAATGCAGCAACCTTAGCTGGTATGGCCTTTGCCAATGCATTTCTCGGTATTAATCACTCCCTAGCCCACAAAGTGGGGGGTGAGTTTGAATTACCACATGGTTTAGCTATCGCTATCGCTATGCCTCACGTCATTAAATTTAACGCTGTAACAGGAAACGTTAAACGTACACCATACCCACGTTATGAGATTTACCGTGCCCAAGAAGATTACGCTGAAATTGCGCGTTATATTGGTCTTACAGGTAAAGATGATGCGGAACTCGTAGACAAACTTATTAAGGAAATTAAAAAATTGACGGACAGCATCGATATCGATGTCACTCTATCAGGAAATGGTGTTGATAAAAACCACTTGGAGTGTGAACTCGATAAGCTTGCAAACCTTGTTTATGATGATCAATGCACACCTGGAAATCCACGCCAGCCAAGTATTTCAGAGCTTAAAACACTCTTACAAGATCAATATTAAGCATAAAAAAAGCTGTAAATTACAGCTTTTTTTATTTTTCGAGATAATCTAGCGCATCTTGAATTGTCTTTACAGGTACAATTTTCATATCTGTATTCAACTTTTTAGCTGCCGCAAGTGCATCTGTGTAGTTATTTGTTGTACCAGAAGCCTTTGTCTGTTCTTCCGTTTCATCTGGGCAAAGGAAAATTTTTGCGCCCGCATTACTTGCTGTAGCAACTTTTTTATCAACGCCACCTATTTGCCCGATGCTGCCATCCTCATTGATCGTTCCAGTACCTGCAATTTCGCGTCCTTGACGTAAATCTTTGCCTGTAATTTGGCTATATATTTCCAAGGTAAACATCATACCAGCACTTGGCCCGCCAATACTTCCAGCATCGATTTTAACTTTAGGGTCTGTCACAACCTGGGTATGATCTACTAAACCAATACCAATCCCTGTTTTACCATTACTCAACTTAATGTACTTACCTGTGGCTTCATGATTACTGCCATCCACACGTGTATATTTGATGGTAACGTTATCCCCAACTTTTTGTTGCGATACATAATCAATCATCTCAGTTGAAGATTTGAAAGTATGTCCATTAACTGCCGTTATCGTATCTGAAAGTTGTAAGGCATTTTTAAAGGTTGAATCCTCAGTGATGCTCAAAACATAAACACCTTGATACTTCATCTCATAAAGTTTCCCTGCCAACTTAAAGGCCTGATAAATAGCCGTGTTTTGCGCTGTCTGCATATAAAACTGGTTGACCAAGTCAAATTGCTGATTGGTCATTCCACCCGTCATCTCTTCACTACTCACAACAGTGGCAAAAGAGTTCGACTTGGAATAAAGCATACTTGCTGCATTGGCGCGAACCATTTCAACTGTCGTTAAATAAAAGTTGCCTTTATGTTCGTCTTTTTTCCCTGCAACATCAACCATTTGGTTAACTGGAATGGTTCCTCCTGGCTGCTCGATATAGTAAGGTAAGGGGAAGAATAAACCCACTACAATAAGAAGCGGTAGCGCGATGGCAAAGAATAGCTTTAGTTTTTTATGCTTTTTTATTTTTTCATTTTTCATGTGCTTTTTTCTCATTCAATGTTTCAATAACATTTGCAGGTAACCATCGACTTAGGTCTTGACCAAAATGATAAAGTTCACGCATTCGGGTAGAACTAATATTTTCGAGTTCTGGTTTTGCAGTCAGTAGAATGGTTTCGATCCCTGTCATTTCACGGTTAAAGTAAATCATATTTTTCTCATAGTCTAAATCAGCCGCATTGCGAACGGACCGAACAAGCGCTGTTACCTCAAGTTTCTCCGCAATATTTACTGTCAGATCACTCGCATGTGCAATGACTGACACATTGGTTAATTGTAAATCTGCTAAGGCTGTTTCGATTAGAGCTACACGTTCTTCTAGACTGAACAAAGGATTTTTAGCTTCATTTTTAAAAATACCGATATAAAGCTTATCAAAAAGCTTACTGGCACGTTCAATGATATCAAGATGGCCTTTTGTGACCGGGTCAAAAGTGCCCGTAAATAAACCGATTTTATCTTTCATAGATGGTTACCTTTGAAATTCCATATACTTTTTCTTTACTTAACGACAAGTGACCGATATTTTCCGGAAGTGTGACCTCCTTATCCGTCTCACAAACCACGACAGCATCATCTGCCAACAAGTTTTTTTTCTGCATTTCTTCTAGGTTAGCAACAATACTTTCTTTCGCATAAGGTGGGTCTAATAAAACTAAGTTGAACTGTCCAGAAAGATTAGCCAAAGCACGTTCTGCTGGCATTTTAAGAAGTTGAAACTTTTTCTCTTCCTTGGTCATCTTAATATTTTCTGCAATCACCAGCTGTGCTGAACGGTCTTTTTCAACCATTACAGCATTGTCCATCCCACGTGATACAGCTTCTATAGCAAGCGAACCCGAACCTGAGAATAAATCCAGAACTCGTCCACCTTCAAAATATGGACCAATCATATTAAAAATTGCTCCTTTAACTTTGTCTGTCGTTGGACGTGTTGTTTTTCCTGCCAATGTTTTCAGTGGTCTACCACCATAATTTCCTGCTACAACTCTCATTGTTCTATTATAGCACACTGTGTCTTCTTCGCCCACAAGCATCAAAAAAACCACAGTTCAATGATGTACTGTGGTTTTTGTTTTTATCTCATTTTTGATTAAAGACGTGCGTTCAATTCAGCACTCAATTCTTCAAATCCTGGTTTGCCAAGAAGTGCAAACATGTTACGTTTGTAAGCTTCAACACCTGGTTGGTCAAATGGATTGATACCATTCAAGTAGCCTGAGATCGCAATTGCAAGCTCAAAGAAGTAGATAGTGTAACCTAAAGTGAATTCATCTTGCTCAGGCAAAGTAACGATCATATTTGGAACGTCACCATCTGTGTGTGCAAGGAGAACACCGTCAGCTGCTTTTTTGTTGACAAAGTCAACATCTTTACCTTGCAAGTAGCCAAGACCATCAAGATCTGCTTCAAGTTCAGGAATGTTAATGTTCTTACGTGGTTTTTCAACACGAATAGCTGTTTCAAATACAGAACGTGTACCTTCTTGGATAAATTGACCCAATGAGTGTAAGTCTGTTGAGAAGTTTGCTGATGTTGGATAAATACCTTTTTGATCTTTGCCTTCAGATTCACCTGCCAACTGTTTCCACCATTCTGAGAAGTATTGCAATGATGGCTCATAGTTAATCAAGATTTCTGAAAGTTTACCTTTGCGGTAAAGGATATTACGAAGCGCTGCATAAGCATAAGCATCATTTTCACGTACGTCTGTGGCTGTATATTCTTTGCGCGCTGCGTTAGCACCTTCCATAAGAGCTGTAATATCAGCACCTGATGCTGCGATAGGCAAGAGACCAACAGCTGTCAAAACTGAAAAACGTCCACCAACTGAATCCGGCACAACAAAAGTATCCCAGTTGTTTGCATCAGCATTAACTTTAACGGCACCTTTTTCTTTATCTGTTGTTGCATAGATACGTTTATTTGCTTCTTCACGGCCATATTTTTTAACCAAAAGTTCTTCAAAGACACGGAAAGCAATTGCTGGTTCAGTTGTTGTTCCTGATTTAGAGATAACATTAACAGAGAAATCTTTATCTGCCACATATTCTACCAAGTCTGAAAGATAGCTTGAAGAAATTGAATTTCCTGCATAAAGAATTTGTGGTGCTTTACGTTCTTCTTTTGATTGAAGATTAACAAAGCTGTTGTTCAAGAAGTCAATTGCAGCGCGGGCACCAAGGTATGAACCACCGATACCGATAACAATAAGAACTTCTGAGTCAGATTGAATTTTGCTTGCTGCTTTTTGAATGCGTGCAAATTCTTCTTTATCATAGTCTTCTGGAAGATCTAACCAACCGATGAAGTCAGAACCAGCACCGGTTCCTTCACGAAGAAGTTTATCTGCGCCATCAACTTGCCATTGAATTTCGTCAAGTTCTTTATCAGCTACAAATGGTTTCAATTTAGAATAGTCAAATTTAATATGTGCCATCTTATATCTCTCCTTAGAGTTTTTTTCTTTGTTTATTTTATCACTTTTCCATAGGTTTAACAAGAAATGAAAATTTAAGATATTGTAAACCTATCTATACCAAAAAGAAAAAGTTCCCACAATTAGGAACTTTTCCACGTCTCATAAACTATTTTTGTAACTCTTCAATACGGGCTTGTGTGCTTTCAAACTTCTCTTGATAGTCTGCTAATTTAGCACGTTCTTTATCTACAACTTCTGCTTTGGCATTTGCCACAAATTTTTCATTAGAAAGCTTACGGTTAACCATATCGAGTTCTTTCTGCCATTTGTCTAGTTCTTTATTGAGACGAGCAATTTCTTCCTCGATATTAATCAAGCCTGCTAATGGAAGGTAGATTTCCGCACCAGTAACAACTGCTGACATGGCTTGTTCTGGTGCTGCCACATCCGCTGCAATAGTTAACTCGCTTGGATTAGTGAAACGTCTGATATAAGGCGCTACCTTGTTCAGGAAGGTTTCTTTGTCTGATTTGATCATCATTGGCACGGCTTTTGATAAAGGCGTATTCACTTCCGCACGAATATTACGTACAGCGGTAATGATTTCAATGAGCATGGCAACTCCATCTCCAGCTTCTGCATCATCAAATTCTGGACGTACTTCTGGATATTCAGTCACCACAATAGATTTGCCTTCAGCTGTCGGAAGTTTTTCGAAGATTTCTTCTGTGAAGAAAGGCATGATTGGGTGTAGCAGACGAAGCACTTGATCAAGGAGATGCACAAGTACTGAACGTGTGACGTCTTTTTCTGCTTCATCATCGCCAAACATTACTTCTTTAGTCAACTCAAGATACCAGTTGGCAAACTCATCCCAAATGAAATTATACAGAATATGACCTGCAACACCAAACTCAAATTTATCCATTTGTTCCGTAACACGCGCAATTGTATCGTTCAAACGTGTGAGAATCCAGCGATCGGTAACATTACCTGCTGTTTTCGCTGCCACTTGGTCAAGATGAGTAGAAATTTCTTCTGCTGTGATATCTCCTGCATTCATCAGGATATAGCGTGAAACATTCCATATCTTATTGATGAAATTCCAAGCTGCATCCATTTTGTCGTAGCTGAAACGCACATCTTGTCCAGGAGCTGAACCATTGGACAAGAACCAACGCAAAGCATCGGCACCATATTTTTCAATCACATCCATTGGGTCAATACCATTCCCCAAAGATTTGGACATCTTGCGTCCCTCTTCATCACGAATCAAACCGTGGATAAGTACATTATTAAATGGTGCTTTTCCTGTAAACTCAAGTGATTGGAAAATCATACGCGAAACCCAGAAGAAGATGATGTCATAGCCCGTAACCAAGGTCGATGTAGGGAAGTAACGTTGGAAGTCTTCTGCCTTTTCATCCGGCCAGCCCATAGTTGAGAAAGGCCATAAGGCTGAAGAGAACCATGTATCAAGTACGTCTTCATCTTGAACCCAACCTTCACCTTCTGGGGCTTCCTCGCCAACATACATTTCGCCAGCTTCGTTGTACCATGCAGGAATTTGATGTCCCCACCAAAGTTGGCGTGAAATAACCCAGTCGTGTACATTTTCCATCCATTGGAGGAAAGTGTCGTTAAAACGTGGAGGATAAAACTCAACCGCATCTTCTGTTTTTTGATTTGCGATTGCATTTTTAGCCAGCTCTTCCATCTTAACGAACCATTGTGTCGATAAGCGAGGCTCAACCATCACGCCTGTACGTTCTGAGTGCCCAACGGAGTGCATCATTTTCTCAACTTTAACTAAGTTGCCGAGCTCATCTAATTTTTTAATGATAGCTTCGCGGGCCTCAAAACGATCCATACCATTAAATTCGCCTGTGAGCTCGTTCATTGTACCGTCAGCATTCATTACATTAACTTGTGGCAAGTTATGACGTTGACCAACCAAGAAGTCGTTAGGATCATGGGCAGGGGTAATTTTAACCACACCTGTCCCTTTTTCCATATCTGCGTGTTCGTCACCAACAATAGGAATTTCTTTGTTAATGATAGGGAGAATAACACTTTGACCAATGTATTTGGCATAACGTTCATCTGCTGGGTTAACAGCAACAGCAGTGTCTCCAAAGAAAGTTTCTGGACGCGTTGTCGCTACTTCAAGTGCACCTGAACCATCCGCCAAAGGATAAGTTATGTGATAGAAGGCACCTTCGACATCCTTATGGATAACTTCAATATCAGAGAGCGCAGTCATGGCCTTTGGATCCCAGTTAATGATAAACTCACCACGGTAAATCCAGCCCTTTTTGTAAAGTTGAACAAAAACTTTGCGGACTGCAGCAGACAAACCTTCGTCTAGAGTAAAACGTTCACGGTTATAATCAACAGAGATACCCATTTTACCCCATTGTTCTTTGATGGTTGAGGCATATTCGTCTTTCCATTCCCAAACCTTGTCTAAGAATTTCTCACGGCCTAAATCATAACGGGAAATACCATCTTCAGCTAAACGTGCTTCCACTTTGGCTTGCGTTGCAATTCCTGCATGGTCCATACCTGGCAACCAGAGGGTATCGAAACCTTGCATACGTTTTTGACGGATGATAATATCTTGCAAGGTTGTATCCCAAGCATGTCCTAAATGGAGCTTCCCTGTTACGTTTGGTGGTGGGATAACGATACTATAGGGTTTTGCTTTTTTGTCCCCTGAAGGGGCAAAAACACCTTGTTCGAGCCATTTTTCATAGCGCCCTGCTTCGACTTCAGCAGGATTAAATTTTGTTGATAATTCTTCTGTCATTTATTTTTCCTTTCGGTATGAAAACAGTTAATAATGTCGAGGGAGAAGTTCAAGAGTATGTCAATAAAAAAATACCGCACCTAAACATCCAAAATAGGACGCTCACGCGCGGTACCACCTAAATTCCTGCCTTTTTTAAAGCAGACACTTAATTTTATTTAACTGACCACAATGCAACCTTCACAAGTTTCATCTGAAATCTCACAGCGACCGATTTCTCTCTCAAAGACTAGACTTGTTACTCCTCATTTAGTGTTTTTATTCTATCAGATTTGTCAGTTTTTTGCAAGGTCGCTCAGCGTTCTTTGATTATTTCTAAGAAATGCTCTAAACCTTCTATTTTTTGCATTTGTCGATTACAGTTCACACTATCAACACAGATATATGTTCCGTTCTTAGTATAGGTACCATCAGAACCTCTTTTAGTGGTTGCTAAAAACTGTGTCACTTGGCTTGTTTTTTGACAAATCGCACAGATATTTTTTATACTTCCAGAAGTCGTCCCATAAAAACCTCGTCCGTCACTTGTCACGATATATTTTCGCTGACTGGAAATTTCATTCCAAGCAAAATAGGTGATTTCTTTCATGTCCCAAGATGCTTGCGCTGGAACTTTAAGCTTTTTAACCTTCTTAAAAATCTTTTTAATCTGACTTTCAGATGGTAAAGCAAAAGGTTCAACTAAATTCTTTAAATGGAGCAAATCTCGTTCTGCTTGCTCTTTAGTTGTTTTACTGTCAGCAATTCTCTCTAAAAAGTCCCCGACTTCTTTTGCTTTCGAGAGCTCTTCTATTTCAGCTACAGTTTGAGCATAAACTGCTTCTACCGTGGCTTTATCATTAACCGAATGGTAGACATTGATGAGGTCAAAGGTAAGGTATTTTATTCTGTTGTATTCGTATGCTTTCATTTTTTCTCCTTAACTATCCGCTAAGTGAGAATATTGTTAACTTAGCGGTAAACTTACGCGAGAGCAGTTACTCGCACTTGTTTACCAACCATAGGATTTAATTTCATAAAACCCTCCTTATTACTTAAAAAGTTTTGGTACCTAAGTCTGGTACGTCGTGGAAATCTTTACCTGCTTTATAGTTTTCAAATTTCCCTTGAATAAATTGATAGGCATCGAGACGACTTTCATAACGAATAGCTGCTTCTTTTGCTTCAATTTTTTTATCTTCATGCGCAATTTTTTCTGCGGCTTTCATTGCAATTTCTGAAAGTTGAACCTGTTGGTCCACCCACTCACTAAAATCTTTTAAAAATTTTTCTTTATATTCCATTTTTATTCTCTTTTTGGTTTGATTAAATGATAACTGTTCTCAATCATCTGTTTCGCTTACTTCTCTGAAACGTCACCACCAAAATGAATATCATTCCAGTGCGTTTTATTCATGTGCCAAGCTGGTCGTATTGAGACAAAAGATTCACGCAGTTCCTCATTGACTGAAGGTAAACCTTTGACAGCCAAAACAAGCTCGCCTTCACGCTCCGAGATGTAGACAAAAGATTTTTTATTTTTTAGATGCTTCACTACAATCGTCGCTGGCCCTTTTTCCAACTTTGCAAAAGGTGTATCTGCAAAAGTTGGACCAAGCGCTAAGCAAAACTCTAGCCAGTTTTCTTTATCCATCTTATTCTCCTAAAAGGAGTTGATAAGCGAAGCGATCTCCTTCGTAGAAAACCATGCCGCGCTTTTCAAAGCCCTCACGTTCAAAGACTGCCTGCATCACTGCATTAGCTGGATGCGTATCCACGCGGAAGTCCTTATATCCGCGTGCTTGCATCAGAGTAAAGATGTTTGAAAAAAGATATTTTGTCAGACCCAGACCACGGTATTGGTCAGACAGTGCTAAACAATGGACAGTGACATAGTCTAAGCTATCATTTAACCACTCACCGTTATAAATTTTCGTATATTGCGTATCTTCGCCAGTAATGATCGCGCAAAAGCCTGCAACTTTTTCATCTACAATCAGAACGTAACCTACAGCTTTGTGAAGAAAATTTTCAATATCACTTTGTGCGGGGTACTCTGCTTGCCATTGATCGCTGCCTGATTTGCCCAGAAATTCACGCGCCTGAGCAATAATCGGCATAATAGCTACGATATCTGCTGTGGTTGCCTTTCTTAAATAAATCATGTTTTTTCTCCCCGCTCAAACTAAAAGCACTATTTTATTTTATTTTCTTTTTCTACGTGGCTTGTCATATTGTTGCTTTGGTTTTTCCGCACGGAAAGGTGCTGCCAAAGGTTGGGCAAGTTTACGCATTTTCACTACCGCTTCAGTACGCGCTGTATGTGGGAACATGTCGACAGATTGGATATATTCGATGCTGTAAAATTGCGAAAGAATCACTAAGTCTTTTGCCAATGTTGAAACATTACAAGACACGTAAACCAGTTTTTCTGGTGTATAAGTGGTGATTGTTTCCAACAAAGCATCATCCAATCCTGTACGCGGTGGATCAACGATAAGGGCTGTGGCTCTATGGCCTGACTTATACCAGTTAGGAATGATACGCTCCGCCTTACCTACTTCATAGTGACAGTTTTTAAAGCCAAGACGTTTTGCATTGATTTTAGCATCTGCGATAGATTCTGGCGTAATATCCATTCCGTGGACAGATTTTACTTTCTTGGCCACACCAAAACCGATTGTCCCAACGCCACAGTAGGCATCAATCACACGGTCATCTTTTTTCGGATTTAGCGCACGTACAGCTTCACCATAGAGCACATTAGCTTGTTCTGAATTGAGTTGATAAAAAGCACGTGGTGACAACTCAAAGTCATAATCCAAAACGCCTTCGGTAATCGTTTCTTTTTCCGCAAAAAGCATCTGTGTACGGTCACCATAAATTTCGCTGGTTTTCTTCGGATGGAAGTTGGCTGATACAGAAACAACCTCTTGGAACTCTTCCGTCAAGTCAGATAAAATATTATCCATCTTCACCAAGTCTTTGCGTTGACGTTTTGAGAGCTCTTCACGTGGGGCAGGCCAAACCTGTCCATCTAGACTAATGCGTGCAGATGTCACGAAAATAATTTGGACTTCACCTTTTTTTTGGCTGCGTCGCGCAACGATGGTGCGAATCCCCATGACTTTACGCTCATCATAAACAGGTAAATTGTATTTTTCAATCAAACGGCAGATACGATTAGCGATATTTTGAATGACTTCGTCTTGAACCAAGCAATTCTCTAAATTCACCAAATGGTGTGTGCCTTCTTTGTACAATCCAGCAATGACATCGCCATTGTTTAGACGACGCACTTGAAATTGCAACTTATTACGGTAACGCAAAGGATTTTCCATACCAAGTGTTGGCAGAAGTTCGTACTTCTTCCAACCTGTTGGACGGTATTTTTCAAGTGCTTGACGGAGCAAATCACGCTTAAACTCTAATTGTTGCGGATAAGCAAGATGCATGATGTGTGAGCCGCTCAGCTCATGGTAAACACGATCTTCAGGCTTAACACGGTATTTTGACTTTTTATTTATCTTGACAACTTTTGCGCGTGAAAAATTGCGGGCATTTTCTGTAATTTCTGCCAAAATTTCTTCTGTAGGCAGTGCATAAGGCACAAATACCAAGCGCCCATGATAAGAGGCGATTCCTTCGCCATTGATACCCATACGCTCGATATTGAGTGGGATTTTTTGTCCAATTTTCAGATTAATCATATCCCAATTTTAACATAATTTCCCTATAATTGGACCACTAAAATCCAAGGATTCTCCTAATTGTAAAGAAAAATCCCAGTACCTTCACTGGAATTTTTTTCTATTCATGTAATTCTATTGGCAATTCATCAGGATCATAGAAGAAAACCATCTTTTTATTGGTAATCTCATCCACGCGCAGTTCTTCAACTTTAATTCCTTGATCCGATAAATAAGCCATGTCTGCTTCAATATCATCGGTCTGTATTGCCAAATGGCGTAAACCTTTCGCCTCTGGATAGGAGACACGCTCAGGCGCATTAATTTTAATGAAGAGCTCTATTTCCGTACTGTCATTCATTTGAAGATCGATTTTCACATCCCCTTTATCCGGACGATGGCTTTCTCTGATTACTGGAAATCCCAGAATATCTACATAAAAGTGTCGTGATTTTTCGTAATCACTCCCTATAATAGCGATATGATGTATGCTCTTAAAATTTGGTGTATACATGTTTCCCTCTATCTTATCTTCTAACTCTTAAGCCTTAAGCTCATCTTCTTCCAAGATGCAGACTTCTTCTCCTTGAGCTTTGAGATTACGGACGTGATCTTCCCCCCAAGAACAAAGATTATCTAAAATGTTATTCAAGCTTTCACCATATGGGCTAAGCGAATATTCAACTTTTGGCGGCACTTGATTGTAAACGGTGCGGACAATGATATTATCCAGCTCTAATTCACGTAATTGTTGTGTAAGCATTTTTTGACTGATCCCTGGAATACTTCGTTTAAGTTCCCCTGGACGGCGGGGTTGGTGTCTGAGGTTACACAAAATGATAGATTTCCATTTTCCACCAATGACGTCCATTGTGGCTTCTACACCTATGTTATAAGTTTTTTCCAAAAAAATTTCCTTTCTAAATCCTTTATTTCAAACAAAACTAACTTTTTTGTATGTATATGACAAAAAAGTAGGTACTATTCAACAAGTTATTTTTATTATATACTATTTTTTGTCAAAAGAAAACCTAAGGAGAAAAGACAATGAAACTTAACAATACAACACATATCCCCGAATTAGGATTAGGCGTTTTCCAAATCTCAAATGAGGAAACTGCTGAAGTCGTAAAAAACGGAATCATCAATGGCTATCGTTTGATCGATACCGCCCAAATTTATGGTAACGAAGAAGGCACAGGACAAGGGATCAAGGCTGGCCTTGAAGACACAAATCTTACACGCGAAGATCTCTTCATCACATCAAAACTATGGGGCAGCAACCTTTCTTATGAGGAAACCATTCAAAGCTTTGAAACAAGTTTAGAAAAATTAGGTCTGGATTACCTTGATCTTTATCTCATTCACTGGCCAGGTACTGATTATGGGTTTGAAGCTTCTTGGAAAGCTATGGAAGACCTCTACAAAGACGGACGTATCAAAGCTATTGGTGTAAGTAACTTCCAAAAACATCACTTAGAGCGTCTCTTTAGCTATGCACAAATTATCCCTGCAGTAAATCAAATCGAGCTTCACCCTAAACTTGCTCAAAAAGAACTGCATCACTTTTTAGAAGCACACGATATTAAAGTACAAGCTTGGTCACCATTGATGCAAGGACAACTGTTAGCCAATGAAACAATTAAAACAATTGCTCAGAAACACAATAAATCAACAGCACAAGTTATCCTTCGTTGGCATTTAGAGCAAGGTATTTTGGTTAACGTGAAATCTGTCAAAATAGAACGTATGCGTGCCAACCGTGATATCTTTGATTTCTCTCTGGATCAAGATGATATGGAACTCCTCAATAATCTTGATGAAAATCTTCGCGTGGGACCAGATCCAGAAACATTTAATTTTTAAAAAATAGGAAACCTTCATGAAAAAAATTTCACCAAACCTAACCTTATTGGCTTTAGCCATTAATGCCTTTGCCATAGGTTCAACAGAATTCATCAGTGTTGGTCTTATGCCGATGATTGTGAACACTTTTAATATCAATTTATCTCAAGCAGAACTTACCGTCTCTTTATATGCCTTAGGTGTGACTATTGGAGCACCTCTTCTTACGATTGTTACAGGCACATGGAATCGACGCTCATTAATGTTAGCTATTATGCTACTCTTTATCAGCGGTAATCTCTTATCTGCTTTTGCTCCAACTTTCCTCCTGCTCTTAGTTGGACGTATTTTAGCATCATTAGCACATGGTATCTTTATGTCGGTGTCAACACTTATTGCTGCAAATGTAGTTCGTCCTGAAAAACGTGCTTCTGCTATTGCTTTGATGTTTACAGGACTTACTGTAGCAACTGTTATCGGTGTGCCTTTGGGAACTTTTATCGGACAACATTCTACATGGCATATGTCCTTTATCTTCATTGCTGCAATTGGATTGATTGGATTATTAGCGAGCATCTTTTTAATTCCGACAAACCTCCCTATACCAGGCAAAGTAAACTTAAGTGGTTTTGCGAGAATTTTCCGCAATAAATACATTATGACTTCTTTCTTTATTACTGCTTTTGGTTACGGTGGTACCTTTGCTGCTTATACTTATTTAGCTCCTTTATTAGAAGATACCTTTAATTTCAGCTCAAGTACTGTTGTTGTCGTTCTGGTCGCTTACGGTATAATGGTAGCAATCGGTAATACTATCGGTGGACATTACTCAAATAAAAATATTTTACCTGTATTACTCAAAATGTTTGGTGCTTTAACTGCAAGTTTGCTTATCCTTTTTATAGCAGCACTAATGGCTTCTCAGTGGCTTGGATTACTTGCAACGCTCTTGCTGGGTTTATTTGCCTTCATGAACGTGCCTGGTTTACAACTCTATGTTGTCCAACTGGCTGAAAAATTTACTCCCCAAGACATCACTCTTATTTCAGCTTTTAATATTTCAGCTTTCAACATTGGTATTACACTGGGTTCATTTACGGGGGGCGAGGTGGCAAAAGTAAGTAGTGTTATCTATACACCACTTGCAGGGATTGTTATTGTCCTCCTTGCTATGCTTCTCATTATTGGGGCTCAAAAACAAAAAGTTGCTATCAAATAAATCACTCCAAGATAAAAAACAAAGACAACTTTAGAAAAAGCTACTAGTTCATTCGCTAGTGCTTTTTTCTTAGATCCAAAAAATCTATTTCCCCTTCATCCGGTACTCTGTTATAATAAAGTTATGATAAAAATCAAGGAAATCACAAAACTCAAAAAGCTTTATAAAGTTATACTAACAGAGCCTTTTTCATATAAGGACTGGGAGGAAGCTAAAGATAAAATTTACGTCTGTGAGGATACAGTTGTAAAATATATGCTGACGAGGGATAAAGCCTTTTCTACAGCTGAGCTGGAGCAACTGTTAGCTTTTGATAATTTTGCACAAGGTAAATCTTTAGCACTTTACTTTATTTCCTTCAAAGCTCGGACATCATCAGAAGTCAAAAAATATCTCTCTGACCATAATATCCAACCAATTCAAATCGAAGCGATCATTGACAGCCTTACTAAAAATGGTCTCCTCAACGACCGAGCTTATATCGAAAGTTATATCCAGGGAAAAGTACGCACAGCAAGTGCTGGTCCTTATCAGATCAAACAGAAACTCCACCTAAAGGGGCTAGATTTACAACTTATTGATGAGGGTATAGCGCAAGTTTTTAATGAAGAAAAACAAATTGACGTGGCTGTCGCTCTTGCGGAAAAGATAGTCCACCAAAAAGCAAGTCGTCACACTCTACAGCAGCTTAAACAAAAAATCATACAAGGACTCACTGCTAAGGGTTTTTCCTATGCCATTAGCGCTATAGCTCTTGAAAGTCTAGAACTTGAAGTGGATGAAGAAAATGAGTTAGAGCTCCTTTACACTGAACTCGACAAAAGTGCCCGTAAATACAGTAGAAAATACGAAGGCTATGAGCTTAAGCAACGCATCACCCAAGCCTTAGCCCGTAAAGGATTCGACTTTAGTGATATTTCTAGCGCAATACGAGACTATGATTTTGAAGAGGAATAAATCAACTTTCTCTTTAAAAGCATTTCCCATTTTCCACCTCAAAATTGTGTTATGATATAATAAAAGCAAGACTGGAAAGCATATGACACAATCTCTCATCACACGTATCAACTCTTATTACGATAATCTCAGTAAATCTGATCAAGCCATTTCAAATTACTTGATTGAAAATATGGACACAGCTGCCCGCTTGTCCATTCAAGAATTCGCAAAAAATACTAAAGTATCTACTGCAACCATTTCGCGTTTTGCCAAAAAAATCGGTTTTGATTCATTTCAAGATTTAAAGTTAGCTATCCACAGCACCGAAAAATTTAAATCCGACAACTTTTTCAGCGAACTATCGCCAGAAGATAGCTATAAAGATATTCTTGCCAAGAATTTTACAAGTAATATTTCTTCTCTCAATGCAACATTGCAGCTGATAGAGAGCGAAACTTTGGATAAGGTTATGAATATCCTCCTATCCGCCAAAACATGTGGTTTTTTTGGTCTGGGTGGCTCTAATGCCGTTGCTTTAATTGCTTACCATAAATTTTTGCGTATGCCACTGCAAACGGTATATCATCAGGATTTTCATTATCAACAAATGTTGGCTTCTAAACTGACCGAAAAAGACTGTGCTTTTGTTATTTCACATACTGGTAAAAACAAAGATACACTGAAAATCGTTGATATTTTGAAGAGCAATCACGTTCCTGTGATTGCCATTACGTCATTTGCCAACTCAGCCTTGGTGAAAAAAAGCGACTTGGCACTTATTTCAATCGCTGAAGAAATATCTTTTCGACCTGAAGCTGTCGCTTCAACCGTCTCTCAAATTAGTCTTCTAGATGCCATCTTTTTGATGTACGGGATGAAAGCTCAGGATTCAATCGAAGATACTTTGGAAAACATTCGAGAAGTGATCAGCCAAACCCGTTTAAATTAAACTAGAAAGTTAATGATAAAGGAGGACCAAAATGGCATTTACTGAAACAAAAGGACGCTATGCAAGCTATGGAACTGTCTCTAGTATTCCTGGTGAAATCATTGACAGTTTTTGGTTCATCATTGACAATCAGCTAAAAGGCGTTATCCCGCTTGAGCCTCTTATCAATTTTGAATTACTCAACCAAAAAGGACTTCTTTCTGTGAAATTTTCACAGCCGCACAATCCTTTAACCATTACAGTTGATTTCCAATACCCTTTTAATAATTCTTGGCCTCGGCATTTCCATGCTGTTGATAATAATGGTAAAGAAACCATTATCTCTTCACAAGAACGTTAAACAAAAGTCTCCAGATAAAATTCTGGAGACTTTTTAAATTTCATAATAGACGATTTCTGGAGGAACACCAAATCTGATTGGTAAAAAGGTTAAGCCAATACCGGCATTGACAAAAAGTTTTGTATATTTCCCTAATAAGTATAGACCAGAATCATACACCTTTGAGCCATCATTACGTAAGCGCAAATTACCAAGACGAATTTGCCCACCATGACTATGTCCTGCAACGACTAAATCATATTTTTCAGGAAATTCTACTTGCAAAATCGTATCCGGCTCATGAATCATTAAAATCGAAAACTTTCCTTGCTCAGGGACCATACTAAAATTTGGTTGTCCTTCACGTAAATCATCAAGTCCGGTTAATACTACTGTTCCTGACATGAGTGATTGGTTGGTAAGTACAGTAAAACCCGCTTCCTTTAGAAAAGTTCTTATATAGTTAGCATCCCCTTCATGCGAAAAATCATGATTACCCAAAATCGCAAATTTTCCTAAGGGTGCTTCAAGTTCTGCTAAAATTTCTTTTACCTTATCAACATCATGCGCTTGCGCCCAATCGACTTTATCAAATAAGTCGCCTGTGAACAAGATCAAGTCAGGTTGTGTTTTATTTATGTGTTTTGAAAATTTAAAAAAGCGGCGTGGATGTGTGTGCCAATTAAAATGTGTATCGGTAAAGTGTGCAACTTTCAGCCCGGCTGTGTTTGAAATTTTCACTTGTCGCACACGCATTAAATGCGGTTCAACGAAAATACCATAAGCCAAAAGGCAGAAAAGTAAAATTATAATCCATGTCATTGCTTTATTTTACCATATTCAGATTTTTTATTCTTCATAATGAGATTCACGCTCCTTATTGTATCAAAGCACATAACAAAAAAACACCCGAAGGTGCCTAGTTATTTCTTAGTTTTCGTCAGAAGCTACGAATGGCAAGAGAGCCATAACACGTGCGCGTTTGATAGCTGTAACCACTTTACGTTGGTTTTTAGCTGAAGTACCAGTTACGCGACGTGGCAAGATTTTACCACGTTCTGAGATAAAACGTTTTAAGAGTTCAGTGTCTTTATAATCAACAACTTCGATTTTGTTAGCTGCGATAAAGTCAACTTTTTTACGGCGTTTGAAGCCACCACGTTTTTGAAAAGCCATAGTGTGTTTCTCCTTATATTATTGTATGATGTTGTTGAGTAGAAAAGTCAATACGGATACCGCTTTTATACTCAACGAATAGGGCTCAGATAGACTGCCTTATACAGCTGCCTTACTTATTAGAATGGAAGATCATCATCTGAGATTTCCATTGGTGAGCCACCAAATGGATCTGCATCACGACCAAAATCAGGTGTTGAATTTCCTGCTGAGCTGTTAGAGCCAGCAAAAGGACGATTTTGTGATTGTTGTTGCTGTGGTGCAGAATATGAACCAGAGCCACCTTCACGTGCGGCACGACTTTCAAGCATTTGGAAGTTATCAGCCAATACTTCAGTCACGTAAACACGTTGACCTTCTTTGTTCTCATAATTTCGCACTTGAATACTACCTGTTACACCAATCAAGGCACCTTTTTTAGCCCAATTTGCCAAGTTTTCAGCAGATTGGCGCCAGATGACACAGTTAATGAAATCAGCTTCACGTTCGCCTTGCGCGTTTTTAAAACGACGGTTAACAGCAATCGTAAATGTAGCAACCGCAGTATTTTGCGGTGTGTATCGCAGTTCAGGGTCACGCACAACGCGTCCGACCAAAACAACATTATTAATCATGATGCTTCTCCTTTAAATTTGTCCAGCTAAACTAGAATTAAGCTTCTACTTTAGTGATCATGTGACGAAGAATGTCGCCGTTAATCTTAGCAAGACGGTCAAATTCGCTCAAAGCTTCTGAATCAGTAGCAGCTTCAAGAGTTACGATGTGGTAGATACCTTCGCGGAAGTCTTGAATTTCGTAAGCGAGTTTGCGTGTTTCCCAGTCTTTAGACTCAAGATTAGCAGCACCGTTGTCAGTCAAGATACTATCGAAACGTTCAACGAGGGCTTTCTTTGCTTCTTCTTCAATGTTTGGACGAATAATATAAAGAATTTCGTATTTTGTCATTGATTTTTCCTCCTTTTGGACTAATGACACAGGTTGGAGCCTGTGTAAGTTATGAGTTTTTACTCACAAGTATATATTCTATCAAATTTAGCTACATTTTGCAAGTTGATTTATCTTATTTATTCTATTATAAAATAAAAAATAACCCTCTGCCTCTGCAGAAGATTTCTCATCATTTTTTATTATTAAGCGACTACATCAAGCACATTAGCTGGAATGTAGCGATACTCACCTTCTTTCGATTGATAATAGCCAAGCTTTTTCACGATAAAATGCAACTTGCAACGGCTATCAAAGCGCTGGTATAAGTGGGAAATTTCCCCTTCCTGGCTACGGGTTACGCATACTATTTTTTCTCCCGCGTAAGTTGGAGATACATATTTTGGGGTAAACGTCATTGAAAACCACCTCCAGATATAATTGAGATGAAAACGCAATCATCTCTTCTTATACTATAACTCTTTTTAATCTCTAAAACAAATGTCTAGATTTTTAATGGCTAAACATTAAAAAATCTGTAATTTTAAACAACAGCATGTATAATTATTCAAATCTAGTAGGCTCGTCCTTGACATCCCTCTCAAATTAATCTAAAATATTCATAAATACTTAATAAACGATAGAGGTCGCAACCAATAATAAGCTAAGCAGAGCTAGAGCATGCTGAGAAGTTTAGCCCAGGAGCGGTTGCCGAAAGAGAAGTTATGCTCACCGACTTTTCTTGGTTTAGCGGGAAATACCTGTTAAACTGTCGTGGTCTAACTATGACCATGATGCGCTATTCGGATGAAAGATCTTTCTGACGTTTAGCAATCTCTAGGGATTGCTTTTTGTATTAATATTTATAAATTTAGGAGAGAAGTAATGGATAATACTTCAAATAATGAGGCCACGCCATCCACGCAAGTTAAACGTGGCCTTAAACATCGTCACTTAACAATGATTGCCTTAGGAGGAACTATTGGTACCGGGCTATTTGTTGCATCAGGCGCAACGATTTCTCAAGCTGGACCTTTAGGCGCGTTAGTTGCCTATGTCGCCATTGGGCTCATGGTTTTCTTCCTTATGACGTCTTTAGGTGAAATGGCTTCCTATCTTCCAGTATCAGGCTCTTTTGCTTCTTTCGCTGACCGTTATGTAGATAAAGCTTTCGGCTTCGCTATGGGATGGAACTATTGGTTTAACTCAGCAATTACTGTAGCGGTTGAGGCAGCTACAGTTGGTGTTATTATGCAGTTCTGGTTGCCCCATGTGCCCACATGGATATGGTCGACTATTGTGATTGCGCTCATCCTCTTGGTTAACCTCATTTCAGCTAAAGCTTATGGTGAAGCAGAATTTTGGATGGCGACAATTAAAGTCATCGCTGTTATCGCCTTTATCGTGATTGGTCTCGCAACAATTTTTGGAGTTATGAGTTATAAGCCAGATGTGGCACGCAATCTTTCTGCTGGAGGAAATCATGGTTTTGTCGGTGGTATTGGAGGTATGATTGCTGTCTTCATGATTGCAGGCTTCTCTTTCCAAGGTACAGAAATCGTTGGTATCGCAGCCGGCGAGTCAGAAAACCCTGAGAAAAATGTACCCTCAGCGATTAAACAAGTCTTTTGGCGGATTATTATTTTCTATTTCCTCTCAATATTCGTAATCGGTGCCTTGGTTTACTATAAAGACCCAAGTCTTCTCCGTGCAGCAACCCAAAGCGACATTACCGTTTCTCCATTTACCTTGGTATTTGAACGTGCTGGCTTAGCTGCTGCTGCATCCGTTATGAATGCTGTCATCTTAACCTCGGTTATTTCATCTGCCAATTCTTGGTTATATGCTGCTTCTCGCATGCTTTTTGGTATGGCAAAAGAGGGGCATGCACCGAAAATCTTCGCTAAAACAAATACAAGCAACGGGGTACCAATTTATGCAATTTTAGCGACTGTTGCCATCGGTCTTTTGGCCTTCTTAACAAGTATCTTCGGAACTGAGATTTATTTCTATTTGGTCGCTGCTTCCGGTTTATCTGGTTTCTTGGCTTGGATTGGAATTGCTATCTGTCATTTCCGCTTCCGCCGTGCTTTTATTAAACAAGGTCACAAACTTTCTGAGTTAGGCTACCATGCTAAATGGTTCCCTATTGGGCCAATCATCGCTCTTATTCTTTCAATCATTATCGTTATCGGGCAAATTACTACCGTAACGATGAATGCGCAAAGCATCATTACAACCTACCTTGCTTTACCTCTCTTCTTGATTTTATATTTCTCTTACAAAATCGTGAAGAAAACAAAACTTATTCCGCTTGAAGAAGTTGATTTAAGCCGTGATATTGATTAAAACGAATATAAAAACGCCATAAGGCGTTTTTTTAGTCGTTGATTATCTTCACTTTTTCACCAAAAAATTCTTTGGCCTTACTTACAAGAACTTCTTCTTCTTCTGGCTCAGATTCCGTATCTTTTGTAACATGCTGCTCCCCTTTTTTAAGGCTTAAGACATACTCTTGACGTACAGCCTGCCAATCTTGCTCTGCTAAAGCAATAATCTCAGGCGAAAATCCCAATATTGATGACATTAAATTGCCAAAAGTTAATTGTAGGTTTTCATTTTCCGTAACACGCTTTGCTAAATTACCATGAGGAAAAGTAACTACCACAAAATTGCTTGAGGCTGCCACGGGGGCAGTATTATTGATTAAGGCACGGTCTGAAGGTTTGGTAAAGCTGGAAACAATCTCAGGCCATGCACCAAAAACTGCTTGACGAGCTTCGTTGGTCGCTTCCTTTAAAGCTTTAAAAACCAAATCTTGATTTACAGTGTACTTTTCGGTGACTGTTTTCGTTTTCACTTGCTGCTTAATTTGAACTTCTTGACTGACAGTGGATACCACCGTTTGGCTGCCCGTTTCTGCCACTTTAGCTTTTAGCTCTGCAACTTCTGCTTTTAAAGCCTGAAGCTCATGGTTCAAACTTTCCGGAACTTCCTTATCTTCCGCAGAAGAATAAGCACCTGCATCTACAAGACGCATCGTCATCACATCAGCAGCAATTTTACTCTGTGTTGTTTCTTTAATAATTTTCAGAGACTCAATCGCAATATTGATCCATTGGTAAAGACGAGGTCGTGGGATTTCATTATTTTCCCGCAAAAGCAAATCACGGAAATAAGTTAAGAGATCTTCCGTAAAACGTAACATATTTTTACCTTCAAGAAAGATTTTCTCCAAAGCATCAAGTGCAGTTGGTCCATCTGAAGCGATCAATGCTGCAACATAAGAGACAAGCGCTTCATTGGCAATGGAGCCTGTCACTAAAAGAGCATCCTTCTCTGCAAGCTTGCCATCAGAAAAACTTAAGGCCTGATCCAATAAACTCAAGGCATCACGCATTCCTCCCTCGGCAGATTTTGCAATGACATCAAGTGCCGCATCTTCAAACTCAATCTTCTCATCAGCTAAAACTTCTGCTAAGTGCTGACGAATATCATTTGTTGTGATAGCTTTAAAAGCAAATCTTTGCACACGACTAATAATTGTTGCCGGAATTTTTTGAAGCTCAGTTGTTGCTAAAACAAAGACAACATTATCTGTAGGCTCTTCCAAGGTTTTCAGTAAAGCGTTGAATGCTCCCGTTGAAAGCATATGAACCTCATCGATAATATAAACCTTATAAGTTGCGCGACTGGCTGCATAGGTTGATTTATCTCGAATCTCACGGATTTCGTCAACCCCATTATTCGAAGCAGCATCAAGTTCAATCACATCTTCAAGGCTGCCTTGGGTAATAGCTTGACAAATATCACAAGTGTTACAAGGCTCTCCCTCTTTCTGATTAGGACAGTTAATTGCTTTGGCAAAAATTTTTGCCGCGGAAGTTTTTCCTGTCCCACGTGGACCACTAAAAAGATAAGCGTGGGAAATCTGCCCATTAACGATAGCATTCTTTAAGGTTGTGGCCACCACTTCTTGGCCAACCATCTCATCAAATCTTTGACTACGGTATTTTCTATATAAAGCTTGGTAAGCCATTTTTCATTCCTTCTAATAAAGGTCTGGCTCTGCGCCAAGACCGAGCTCTTCATTGATTCGGAAAAGAACATCACGCGCCAGTATAGACTGATCAATATCGGCAGCGTTATAATTTTTCATTGCCTTGTAAATAGCCCAAACGCGAGCGCGGATGACTGTTGCCTTATCGGCTTCAGCGGCGGAGAAAAATATCTTTCTTTGTTTCTCATCAAATATTTCCCATGCAATAGTCAAATCACAGGCTGGATCGCCAACTATGGAAGCTGTTGTTTCAGCCACTCCCGAAAATTTGTCGGCCATCTTCCACACGGTATCTAAGTTCAAATCCCCATGTAACACGACCGCGGGCTTAGTCCATGGATTTTTAGAAGCTTTATCCCAATACAAGCGCAGACCTTCTACAGGTGCAATTCTTTTCATTTGATCCAACAGTGTCAAAAATTCAGCTTCGATGACCGGCAACATTAAGGCTGGGCTTTCGGCTCCCGTTGCTTCTAATTGGTGCAACTGATACACAAAGTTACCCAAATCTTGAGCAAATGCTTTAGGTTGAGCCAAAGCATTAAAACCTACAGGCTTCACCTCACTGGTACCAAATTTATCTGCTATAAAGTTATTTACTGTTTCCTTCATTGTTTACCTCGCTCAAAAAAATTTCCAATCAGTCATATCTGACAAAATGTGGCAAAATTCTTCAAGATATTTTTGATCGACATCATCATAAAAGGAAGTTTCTGAAGCATCCAAATCTAAAACTCCTTTTAATTCGCCATCTTTAATAATCGGTACTACAATTTCTGACAGTGCTCGGCTGTCACAAGAAATATAGTTTTTATGTTCTTTAACATTGTCAACAATCAATGTTTGGCGTTTTTCTGCGGCTTCACCACATACTCCAGCGCCTAACTTTATTTCGACACAAGAAACCCCACCTTGAAAAGGACCTAAAATAAGTTGTTCGCCGTTGTACAAATAAAACCCTGCAAAGACTTGATTAGGCAAGAAGTCATTAAGAAGAGCTGATGCGTTGGAGAGATTTGACAATGTATAGTTTTGTGTTGAAAGTAAACCTTTCAATTGTAGGTTAAGGAGTTCATATCCTTCAATTTTTTCGCTTTTATTCATCTTATAATTATAAACTTAACCCACAATAGAGTCAATACTTGCGGTTAAATTATCTCTTATTTTCTTTTTGAAATATCTTTGGCTTTCATTTTCTCTAACTCTTTATTTATCTTGCTTTTTCTTGACTCTTTTCCTCCTTCATACAGCATGATTAAGACAAAGAGTCCAACAAAGGGCATCACAATATCTTTAAAATTAAACCCGAGAGCACCTCTGTATAAGAAAACACCTACAGCGGCCAAGAAAGCAAGCGGAAGTATGGCACCCAAGTACTTATTTTCCCTATAACCCGCTAATGTCTGAAATGCGATAATGACTCCAATTATTGCTATATCCATTAAATGATTCATCTCAAATCTCCCTATGTTTTCTTATAATCTCTTTTGCACTGCTCAGACTCACTTTTTCATCAATAACCATTTGCATAATACTCACTTCAAAGGAATCCTTTTTAGTGTCATTCAGAGCAATTTTCTCAATTAAACGGTCTACACGCAACCGCACTGTAGGATAACTCACCCCATAATACCTGGCCAACTCTTTCAAAGAACCCGATGCAAAAATAAATTGTTTGATAAATTCTTGTTCTTCATCTTCCAGATTAAAAAACCAATCCATAATTTCTCCAACCTTAATATTATTTATTAAAGTTTAACATTATTAAAGTCGAAAGACAAACTTTTTCATTTTAATAAATGTAGATTGCTTTTTTTATTTAAAAATTGTCCTCCAGAAGCTTTTGTGTCATAATAAAAATATGACTTTAGAAAAAACCCGTAAAGAAATTGATGCACTAGACGATCAAATTATTGCGCTTTTAGAAAGACGCATGTCCTTGGTTGACGAGGTAATCACAGCTAAGGCAGAAGAAAATAAAAATGTCTACGATGCGGATCGAGAATACTTTATTCTCGAAAAGATAAAAAAAAAGACAGAGAAACTCCAATACGAGCCAGCTATCCACTCTATCTATAAAGAAATTATGAAACGTTCCCGAGAATATCAAGAAAAAAATCGCTTTAAATAGCGATTTTTCCTTTCATACTTGAACGTAATGCCATATATTCTAATTGTGGCAAGTCCAAGAGAACTACCTTGCTACTTTCGATTAAACCAGCCGAGAGTAGAGTATTCAAAAAGCCCTTAATTTCAGTTGTACCTAATTCAAGACATTCTACGAAAATGATATGTTGAGGAGCTTTCAGTTGATCAAGCAATACCTCAAAATCTTCTGGTTGAAGTGCAACTTCTGGGTCTTTGCGATTAACAACCGTCAAATCTTCATTCTCCGACAAGTATTTGGATGCAAAGTCCTCAAACAGGTCACCATCAGCAGCTGCTTCCTGCGGTCCAGATACTGCATAAGCTCCTCTCTCCAACATTGCAAGTTTTGCAACCTGTCCATAGTCTAATTTATCTATAATATTTTTTAAATTTTCTTTTATATCCATATGTATAGTTTAGTCTTTTTAGTATAAAAATTCAAAAAAAGCATCTTAAAGATGCTTATCTCTTTTAGTAAAGTTCCAAATAGTTATCGATTTCCCATTGACTTACAAATTGTGCATAGCTCGCCCATTCGATTTTTTTAGCTTCCACAAAGTTAACCAAAACATGCTCACCTAAGGCAGCTGTTACTACTTCATCTTCACGTAGTGCCTTCACAGCATTGTGTAAAGTCGACGGCAAGTCTGTAATACCATGTGCTTTACGTTCACTTTCGGTCATTACATAAATATTCGCTTCAACAGCTTCTGGTGCGGCGATTTTATTTTCAATCCCATCAAGACCAGAGGCAAGGAGAACAGCCATTGTCAAGTAAGGATTGGCTGATGGATCTACTGAACGAAGCTCGACACGTGTAGACATACCACGGGATGCTGGTACGCGAATTAGCGGTGAGCGGTTACGACCAGCCCAGGCAATGTAAACTGGTGCTTCATATCCGGGCACTAAACGTTTGTAGCTGTTAACTGTTGGGTTAGTGATGGCTGTATAGTTATAAGCGTGCTTGAGCAAACCGCCAATAAAGTAGTTTGCAGCTTCCGAAAGTCCCATATCACCTGCTTCATCATAGAAAGCATTTTGCCCATCTTCTGTGAAGAGCGACATGTTGCAGTGCATACCAGATCCATTAATACCAAACTTAGGTTTGGCCATAAAGGTTGCGTGTAAACCATGTTTACGTGCGATTGTTTTTACCACAAGTTTAAAGATTTGAATATTGTCACAAGCTTTCAATGCATCGGCATACTTGAAGTCAATCTCGTGTTGCCCAACAGCTACTTCATGGTGGCTTGCTTCTACTTCAAAACCAAGGTCAGTAAGGACATTTACGATTTCGCGACGTGTATTTCCTGCCAAGTCGGTCGGTGCGAGATCAAAATATCCACCTTTATCGTTTACTTCCAGTGTTGGTTCTTGATTTTCATCAAGCTTGAAGAGGAAAAATTCAGGTTCTGGACCAAGATTGAATTTTTTAAAGCCTAATTTTTCCATATTTTTAAGATTACGTTTCAATACGCCACGTGGATCTCCTGGGAAAGGTTGTCCTTCTGCTGTATAAACATCACAGATAACGCCAGCTACTTTTCCGTACTCATCTCCCCAAGGGAAGATAATCCATGTGTCCCAATCTGGATAGAGGTACATATCTGATTCATTGATGCGGACAAAGCCTTCAATTGAACTGCCATCAAACATCATCTTGTTGTCAAAAAGTTTGTCTAACTGTTCATCAGTTGCTGGAACTTCTACGTTTTTAAGTGTTCCTAAAATATCGGTAAACATTAGACGTAGAAACTTAATATTTTTTTCTTTGACATCACGACGGATGTTTGCTGCTGTGATTCCCATAATACGGCTCCTTTTAAGAATAAACGATGCTTCAATTTCTTTGATGTAAGTTTTTATTACATACGCGGCTGGTTAAAATGAGTTGATGTTGGATGTCCGAAGCGCCCTTGCTGTGCAAATTCACGTTCTAAAGCAAGATGTACTTCACTGATAGAGAGATTTTTCATAGCTTTTTTCTGTCTTTGAGCATAGATACGCTTAATATCAGCGATATTATTGCCTTCTGACAGTAAATCAGCAATATCAAAAACAATCTCAATATCATTAAGAGAGTACATCCGACGGTTACCTTCGTTACGCTCTGGAAAAAGTAAACGTTGTTCCTCATAATAGCGAATTTGTCTTGCACTCAATCCTGTTAGTTTCATAACAGTACCAATAGGTAGCACTGCTAGGGAGTGTCTCAATTCACGTTCTTTCACCCGTCATCTCCTCAACTTCAACTCTATGGCCATATTATAAACCTAGTTTTATCTCTTGTCAAAGGTTTATGTCACATCATATAACATCAATTGCCATTATTTTCTAAAATATTTAAACAACCCTCTTTTACCAAGCGATAAGTTTCCTCAAAATCTCCCGTATACCAAGGATCTGGGACTGATTTATTCAAAAGCATTTTTATTTTATATTTTTGATCTGCAGGAGCCATTTTCTCTAAATTTTCTTTGTTAGATTCATCCATTGCAATAATTTGATCAAAATATTGGAAATCTTCCCGTGAGATTTGTTGGCTCCCTTTGGCAGCATCAAATGGGATGCCATACGTAGTTAAAAGAGAACGTGTCCCTGGATGGATGGGATTCCCGTGTTCCCAGCTCGATGTGGCTCTACTTTCCACCTCGAAATTTTTCCCCTCTTTTTCAACTAAGTCCTTCATGACAAACTCAGCCATGGGACTTCGACAAATATTACCTAAGCAGACAAATACTATTTTTTCCATATCTTCATTATAGCACAGCTATGAGCATAAAAAATATCATATAATGGAAATTTACTTAAGTAAGACATATAAAAAATACTCCATACGGAGTATTTTTTATTTCTCTTGATAAGGATAGCCCAAATGTTCATAAGCTTTGGGTGTCGCTTTACGCCCTTGCTTAGTTCTCATGATAAACCCTTTTTGAATCAGATAAGGCTCATACATATCTTCAACAGTCTCTTGGTCTTCTGCTATATTAACCGCTAGCGTTCCTAAACCTACAGGACCTCCATTATACATTTCGATCATTGTGCGTAAGATTTTTTGGTCAATATAATCAAGTCCCGCATTATCCACATCTAAAATCTGAAGTGCTTTATCTGTGATTTCTTTATCTACGCGACCGTCACCCATAATTTGTGCAAAATCTCGAACGCGCTTCAGCAGGCGATTTGCGATACGTGGTGTGCCTCGGCTTCGCAATGCAATCTCAAGCGCTCCTTGATCCACAATCTCCACTTCAAATATATCCGCTGTCCGTTTGACAATTTCCTCCAAGTCACGTTCAGTGTAATATTCCATATGAGCTGAAATTCCAAAACGCGCACGCAGAGGATTGGAAAGCATCCCAGCTCGCGTTGTTGCCCCCACTAATGTAAAAGGCGGCAAATCCAAATGAACTGAGCGACTGCCATCGCCAGATCCGAGCATGATATCAATATAGAAGTCTTCCATGGCAGAGTAAAGAACTTCTTCTACTTGCATAGGCATACGGTGGATTTCATCAATAAAAAGCACATCTCCTGGCTCAAGTTCGTTTAAGATAGCGACCAAGTCACCTGGTTTTTCAATTGCTGGTCCCGATGTTTGTTTGATATTCACCCCCAGCTCATTCGAAATAACAAAGGCCATGGTTGTTTTACCTAATCCGGGAGGGCCAAAAAGAAGCACGTGATCCAGTACTTCTTCACGTAGTCTTGCTGCTTTGATAAATATTTCAAGTTGTTCTTTAACCTTGTCTTGACCGATGTATTGATTGAAAAATTGAGGCCTTAAAGACTTCTCAACCATCATTTCATCTTCAAGTGGTGTTGGTGATAAGTTTTCGTTCATTGTTTTTATTATAACAAAAATCCGTATTGTACGGATTTTATTTCATCATTAATTTAAGGGCGGCTTTGATATACTCTTCACTGGTCAATCCAGATTCAACTTCAAGTTTCTTCTGAATTTTCTTAAGCTCGGTTGCTTTATAGCCTAGGGCTTGCAAAGCTTCAATCGCTTCAATAAGAGCTAGATTTTCATTTTTAGCCGTAGTTTTGACTATTTCAGCTGAAGTCGTAGCATCAAACTTACCAGCTAAATCCAGAACCATCTGCATCGCTGTCTTTTTACCGACACCTGGAAATTTCGTCAAATACTTGATATCGCTGTTGTCGATCGCATGAACAAGACCCACATTATCATCTGCAGCGATGATTGCTAAGGCAGATTTTGGTCCAATGCCTGATACACTAATCAAACGTAAAAATAAAGCTTTCTCTGCATCATCCATAAAGCCATATAAACTATGTGCATCTTCCCGAATCACTTGGTGCACATATATTTTAATCTCTTGGTTCATCATATGCGACCAAGCATAAGGATTTGCTACATTGATGAGATAGCCAATACTTGCGACATCAACAACGATATATGTTGGTGTAATTTTAACTAACTTGCCTTGGAAGTATTCGTACATTAGTCCTCATCACCTTCTGTGTTAATAAAGTCTTGGATAATAAAACGTGGGCGTGCTTTAACTTCGAGGAAGATCTTACCAATATACTCACCAATAATCCCAAGAGCCAAGAGTTGAATTCCACCCAGACCAATAATAGCAACCATGATTGAGGCCCAACCAGTCGTTGGAAAGCCTCCGATGAAATGACGCGCTACAACATAAATTCCAGCTACAAAAGCAAGAAGGAACATAGTCAATCCAGTCCAGAAAATAAAGCGCATCGGTGTTGCTGAAGTTGAAGTAATACCATCAATCGCAAAACTCACCATCTTTTTGAGAGGGTACTTACTTTCCCCTGCAAAACGTTCCCCACGTTTATAGTAAACATTTGTTGATTTATATCCCACAAGAGGGACCATGCCACGTAAAAAGAGGTTTACTTCCTCATACTCAGCTAAACCATTTAAGGCGCGACTGCTCATCAGGCGAAAGTCTGCCGAATTGGGCACAGATTCACTGCCTAGTTTCTTCATCAAGCCATAAAAAGCCATAGCTGTACGGCGTTTAAATGCCGTATCTGTGTCACGATTATCACGTACGCCATAAACTACTTCGTAACCTTTTTCGTACTCTTCAAGCATCGCATCAATCGCATTGATATCGTCCTGTAAGTCCGCATCCATTGAAATAACGGCATCTGCTAAGTCTTTAACTTGCATCAAACCTGCCAAGAGCGCATTTTGATGCCCTCTGTTGCGTGAGAGATTGATACCACTAAACATCGGATTGGCCGCATGTTTTTCTTGAATTTTTTCCCAGGTACTGTCTCGCGAACCATCATTAACATAAACAACACGGCTTTTTTCATCAATCTTGCCAGCTTGCTTCAAAGCTGCATATTTCTCTTCAAGGCGGCGTGATGTTTCATCAAGTACCAATTCTTCGTTGTAACAAGGGACTACCATGTATAAAGTTGTCATTTTTCTTCTTTTCCTATTTTTAATTTATATTCTTCCAACTTGCGGCTTTGGAAAGATGTGTTTCTTGACGGCGTCGGAACATTTTTTCTAAGTCTCCGCCATTAAAATGGACAATTGTTGGACGTCCATGCGCACAAGAGTAAGGGTTCTCACAAGTAGCAAGTTCTTTGACTAATGCCCGCGCTGATTCAACATCAAGCGGATAGTTTGCCTTAATCGAACTCTTACATGCCACCATTGTTGCTAAATCATGTCGATATTTTTTGACTGAGAATTCTTTTGTCAAAAGGATTTCATCAATCATCTCATAAACTGTTTCTTCTAAGTCATTTTCTTGAAGCCAAGTGGGATGCTCACGTAGAATTAATTGATTTTCTCCATATTCTTCAAGGAACAATCCTGCTTCTTCCAAAATAGATTTTCGATCTAAAAACATCAAAAAATCATTCTTAGGTAGACTAAAAATGTAAGGGGCCAGTAAAATTTGTTGGTCCATGCTTACTTCACCAATTTTATCGCGCCAATATTCATATTTTATCCGCTCTTGGGCGGCATGTTGATCAATAATATAAAGTCCATCTTGCGCTTGGCAAAGCAGGTAAGTAGCATGCAGTTGTGCCAGATATTCCAAATCAGGAAAGGCCGTTTTTTCTTCTATTTTCTCTGGGCTTTCAGCCTGTTGTTTTTCTTCGATCACAGTTTCTTCGAAAATAGAAGGTGTGCGGGCTTCATCTGGAGGAACAACCTTCTCCTGAGGCATGCTGTACTCCTCATGTACCTGAGTCTTATTCACAAAGAAATCCTGACTTACCTTATCGTAATAAAGGTTTGTTGTTTTGCTCTCACTTGTAACTTCTGGTTGTTCCTCTACTTTCGCCCGCCGTGAATTAAGGTTTTCCAATGCATCAGGAATTAAAGTTTGCTCTACAAAAACACTTTGAATAGCTTCTGTAATCAAACGCATTAGTTCACGCTCTTTTGATAAGCGTACTTCTTGTTTCGTCGGGTGCACATTAACATCGGCTAATTGCGGATCAATCTCAATAGAAAGCACAACAATAGGAAAACGCCCCACCATCAAACGGTTACCGTATCCTTCAAGGATTGCACGGTTTAGCAAGAAATTTTTGATGAAGCGGCCATTTATCATCAAGGTAATGTAATTACGGTTAGCGCGTGTTAGCTCAGGCAAACTCACGTATCCCGAAATCGTAAAATCTAAATCTTCCGCTTCTACTTTTAACATTTTTTTGGCAGTTGAAAGGCCGTAAACACTGGCAATAACCTGACGTAGATCACCATTTCCCGCCGTTTTCATCAATTCTCTGCCTTCATTGATCAGTGTGAAAGAAATCTCGGGATGAGCCATACTTTGACGATTAATGACATCCGTAATGTGGCTAAGTTCTGCTTGCAAGGAACGAATATATTTTAAGCGTGCCGGCGTATTGTAGAAAAGATTTTGTACAGTAACCTTGGTCCCTTCTCTTTGGGCAATTGCTTCTAATGTGTCCACTTTTCCACCATGACTAATCAAGCGTGTGCCTGACTCTTCATCTGTCACACTTGTCTCAATAGAAAATTCACTGACTGAAGCAATTGAAGGCATCGCTTCTCCCCGAAATCCAAGAGTACGGATTTTAAACAAATCCGCTTTATTTTTGATTTTACTGGTTGCGTGCCGCTTCAAAGACTTAGCAACATCTTCTTTTTCAATCCCCGTTCCATTGTCAATCACTTCAATGAGTCGTAAACCACTCTCTTGAATTTTCACAATGATACGCGTTGCACCGGCATCAATTGAGTTTTCTACTAATTCTTTTACAACGCTAGCAGGCCGTTCTACCACTTCACCAGCTGCTATCTGATTAGCAAGTGATTCATCAAGTTCGATTATTTTTCCCACTTATTCAGACCTCCGCATCAAGCGACTGTTTCTCTTTTTCATAGTCAGTACTTATTATAGCATATTTTAAAGAGAGAAATTTGAAAGCTGAAGAGTTTCTTGACAACAAAGAGAACCTCTCCTGAAATACACCGGAGAGGTCTCTCATATTATCACTTCATTAATCTATTTTAATACTGAAGCTGATCCATGTTACTGAATATAGCTGCGCCAAGAATCATAAAGAAAAGCAAGAGAAGTACGATAACTACTGCACCAATGATAAAGGCAACTAATCCGGCACGATTCCAACCGTCCATAACCTTACGAAACTCTTCTTCATCACGGTAGCGATTGTCTGGATTTTGTAGAGCCCAACGTTCTCCATTAATACCGAAAACAATAGCCCAAACAATACCAAAAATCCAGCCAAGCCAAGGAATACATACAAGTAAACTGAGCAAACCGAGATAAGAGCGATTAGCTACACCAAAGAAGACGGGCATAGCCATTGCACCCCAGTTCCATTTTGGAGTTATTCCTGATTTGACACGGTTGTCTGCCAAAAATGGCTCATCTGCATAATCAAATGGAGAAACTTGAGGTGCTTCAGTTTCTTCTTTTTCAGGAAGAATCTCGTCTTTGGATGCTACATCGGGAGCTGCAACCTCTTCTTCAATTGTAGTTTCCACGATTTCCACAGGCTCCGAAACAGGCGAGACAGAGTGCTCTATTTCTGATACTATAAGTGTTTCTTCCTGTTTACCTTCAGGAGTTACGCCAACACCATCTTCTTCCATAGTTTCAACTTCGGGGACTTCAGGTGTTTCTACGATTTTATCTTTATCTTCCGCCATACACTCTCCTTTTAACACTTCTATATTTATTCACTTTATTCTAACAATTTTACTATTAAAAACCAAATCTTACAGCCTGTCTTTGAGATTCCATAAAAAGTTCAAAGCTTCGCGTGCTGTCATATTATCGACATTCGTTTCTTTTAGCATCTCAATCAACTCTTGATGGTTATCTTCAAAAGTGAAAAGGCTCAATTGCTCTTTTTCAACTTCGGGTGCCTTGCTCATCACAGGCTTATTCTCCAACTTTTGTAAAATAATATCGGCACGTTCAAGTAATTTTGTTGGCAATCCTGCAATTTTAGCCACATGAATACCATAGGATTTGTCTGCTGGTCCTTCCGTAATCTTATGCAGGAAAGTCACATCACCGCCTTTTTCTAAGGTGGCAACGTGAACATTTTCTAACTCCTTAAGATTATCTGCCAACTCCGTCAACTCATGATAATGCGTCGCAAAGAGTGTTTTAGCATGAATATTATCATGAATATACTCAATAATCGACTGCGCCAAAGCCATTCCGTCATAGGTTGCAGTGCCTCGTCCAAGTTCATCAAAAATAATTAAAGAATGCAGCGTAGCATGTTGTATAGCATGATTGGCTTCCATCATTTCTACCATAAAGGTCGACTCTCCTGAGATTAGATTATCACTTGCACCAATACGTGTAAAAATCGCATCAAATATTGGAAGTTCAGCAACCTCAGCTGGTACGAAAGAACCTAGCTGTGCCATAATAACAATCATCGCAAATTGACGCATGTAAGTTGATTTACCAGACATATTTGGCCCAGTGATGAGTTGAATTGCGGTTTGGTCCGGTAACTTAATGTCATTGGGGACATATTCTTGTGCCCCAAGAACGCTCTCAACCACAGGATGACGCCCTTTTATAATGTTAACCTTACGTTCTGGAGTAAAAATTGGACGGATATACTGATATTTTTCGGCAACAGTCGCTAAGCTTTGCAAACAGTCGATACTGGCAATTGCTTTTGCTAATTTCTGCAGGCGCGAGATATATTGTTCAGTTTCTGTACGTACTTGCGCAAAAAGATCATATTCTAAAATACTTGATTTTTCACGTGCCTCAAGCATAATTTCTTCGATTTCAGCCAACTCTTTTGAGCCAAAACGCTCTGAATTTTTCAGCGTGGCTTTACGATAAAAGTGGTCAGGAACACTACCAAGCTGACTCTGCGTAATATGGAAATAATAACCATCTTTGCGGTTAAAATCAATTCTTAATGTCGAGATTCCGGTGTCGGCTTTTTCTTTCGCTTCCAACTCTGCTATCCACGAGGTACCATTTGTTAAAGCTTCGCGATACTTGTCCAGTTGCTCATTATAACCTGACTTAATGACACCCCCTTCAGTTATGACACGTTGCGCCGATTCATCTATTGCCTGACGTATCAAGGAGATAAGCTCTGGAATTTCATCCAGTTGAGAGATCAAGGGTTCTAGGGCTGGATTGTTCATGGTCAGTAAAACATTTTTAATGCCTGGGACATTAGATAAGGAATTTTCTAACTGTAAATAATCCACGGGAAGAACTTTACCAAAGGACACACGGGAAGCCAAGCGCTCAAGGTCGTAAACTCCCTTTAGAGCCTCAATCAAATCTGCCCGTTCAAAGAAATTGTCCACGAAAAGTTGTACAATATCCGCACGTTTATTGATTGCGCTGGCAGAAATCAACGGACGATCTACCCAGTTACGGAGTAAACGTGTGCCCATAGCTGTTTTGGTTTCATCAAGCAACCAATAGAGTGTCCCATGTTTTTTTCCTTCGCGTTTATTTGCGGTTAACTCTAGAGAAGATTTCGTTGCAAAGTCCATTTGCAGAAAGTCTTTTATTTCATAGTGTTCCACTTCCTGTAAGTGACTTAAATCCCGTAACTGAGTGCGATTAACATAGGCCAAGAGCTTTGAAGCCACTTGATTTTCCAAAGGAGTAAGTGTGGAAGCAACGTCTTCATACTCGTATTGCTCTGAAACCATCACGTTCAACTGTTTTTCAAAGACTTTCCTGTCATCATCTGATAGCTCATAACCGACGACAATCTCACGTGCCTTTAGAGATGATATCTCACTGAGGGCTGCTGAAAAATCAGAGAACTGTGTTGCTTTAAATTCGCCTGTAGATAGATCCATATAAGCCAAGGAAAATGTTTCAGAAGCTTTATCCAAGGCCACCAAAAAGTTATTTTCCGTTGTTAAGCCCACATCAACAGCTGTTCCTGGTGTGATAACTTGAGTGACGGCACGTTTGACAATACCGACAGCTGTTTTAGGGTCTTCCATTTGCTCTGCCACGGCAACTTTATGGCCTAAATTCACAAGCTGCTCGATATATTGATCTGCTGAATGGTGAGGAACACCTGCCATCGGAATCGGATTTTCTGCATTCTTATTGCGCGAAGTCAGAGACAATTCTAAAATTTGGGCTGCATTCACCGCATCTTCATAAAAAAGCTCGTAAAAATCTCCCATACGAAAGAGCAAGAAAGCATCCGGATAATCAGCTTTGATATCAAGATATTGCTGCATTCCTGGTGAAATTTTTTCAGACATATAATTCTTCTTTCTTTTGAAAATCGTTTGCTTCTATTATAACATACAAAAAGCCAGCTTAAGCTTGTAGGTAAAAACAAAAAGGACACAAGATCCTTCTCCTAGCGACCTAATGTCCTAAAGCTTCATTAACTTTACTTTCAATTTCACCTGTTACATGATTCAAAAGAGCATCAACAGGCTGCATTTTTAAAAGATAATCCTCAACTAAGGGATCGTTTTTTAAAGACTTGTGTATCTTTTGTGCTGCATTAGATGTTTCTTTAAAGGCCTGTATTTTACCTATTTTTTGATAGAGAACGGCTTCCTTCTGCAGCTCCTTCATTTTACTTTGTTGCTCAAACAGCTCTCTTTCTTCCTGTAAGGTATTTTCTGCTTTTTGAAAAGCCTTAACATAATCCAAATCAAGAATATGTGCAATCAATTTTTCTTTACTTGCATTATAAGGCATCTTCAATCTCCAAGGCTAAGCTTTCTGCAGCCGCTTCATCCTTACAAATGAGCAGTAAAGTATCTGCACCAGCCAAAGTCCCTAAAATTTCTGGGCGTTGCTCATCATCAAAAGCATTCGCCAAAAGATCTGCCTCACCCAGATGCGTGTGTACAACTACATTAACACTGGCAACATCAACTTTCAGTACAAAGTTAGTCAGATATTGTTGCAGCAAAGATTGTGAAGGCGAGTTAAGCTCTGTCAAAAAAACATAAAAGCTCTTACCGTCTTCACGCTTTTTAATAATATGCAGCTCACGAATATCACGTGACAGACTCGCCTGCGTAATCTTTACCCCTCTAGATTCTAGGACACTTTGAAGCTCTTCCTGTGTCGCAATCTTATTTTCAGAGATAATTTGTTTAATTAAATTTAATCGTTCTTCTCTTTTCATAGTCTCATTATAGCATAAAAATACTCAACAAAATACAGGAATGAAGGTACATTTGTCATTATTTTAAATTATTATTTATACATATTTTACCTCTTAGGATAAAAATATATGCACCTATCCCCATAACACCAATGAATAAAGAGACCTCTTCCTTGCTTCAACCATTCCACTTTCTAATCAAAAGTGTATAAAAATACAAAATATATCTTTTATAATTTTTTCAGTCCGTAAATTCAACACATCACACAAAAAAACATCTCTGAAAAAGAATGCTCCTTATCCTATAATTTATTTGGCTCACTTCACTCATAAAGCTTAAAATTTAACACAATAAGCACTATACTTTTTTATTTCTATTATGGTATAATTATTCCATGAATGAAAAACTATTAGCAGCAAAATCTTTGTTCGCCGTACTCGATGGTGCGCTTGAACTCGAACAAATCGAAAATTTGCTTGAAAAACCAAAATCATCAGAAATGGGCGATATCGCATTTCCAGCTTTCAGTTTAGCCAAGACTTTGCGCAAAGCCCCACAAATCATCGCTGGTGAAATCGCTGAGAACATTGATGCTACTGGCTTTGATAAAGTAGTTGCTACTGGTCCTTACGTGAATTTCTTCCTTGACAAAAAAGCTGTTGCCACAGCAGTTATCAACGAAGTTATCACTGAAAAAGAAGACTATGGCGACCAAAATATCGGTCATGGTGCTAATGTTCCTATTGACATGTCGGCTCCAAATATTGCCAAGCCTTTTTCTATTGGTCATTTGCGCTCAACTGTTATCGGAGACTCGCTTTCAAAAATTTATGAAAAGATTGGTTACAATACAATCAAAATCAATCACTTGGGAGATTGGGGCAAACAGTTTGGTCTCTTGATCACTGCTTATAAAAAATACGGTGATGAAGCGACAATTACTGCCAATCCAATCGATGAGTTATTGAAGCTTTATGTACAAATCAATGCCGAAGCTAAAGAAGATCCCGCGGTAGACGAAGAAGGTCGCGCTTGGTTCCTTAAAATGGAACAAGGTGACGAGGAAGCCCTTCGCATCTGGAAATGGTTCTCTGATGTCAGCTTGATTGAATTTAACCGTATTTACGGTAAATTAGGCATTGAGTTTGATCACTTTACAGGTGAATCTTTCTACTCTGATAAGATGGATGCCGTTGTTGAAGACCTAGAATCTAAAGGCTTAATGCACGAATCTAAAGGTGCGATGGTTGTAGACCTCGAAAAATACAACCTCAACCCAGCCTTGATTAAAAAAACTGACGGTGCAACATTATACATTACACGTGACTTAGCAACAGCAATGTACCGTAAAGCAACTTTTGATTTTGTAAAATCACTTTATGTTGTTGGTGGCGAGCAACAAAACCACTTCAAACAATTAAAGGCAGTACTCAAGGAAGCCGGTTATGACTGGTCAGACAACATGACACACGTGTCCTTCGGTATGGTAACGCAAGGCGGGAAAAAATTCTCAACACGTAAAGGTCACGTTGTTAAGTTAGAAACAACACTTGACGAAGCGGTAGAACGTGCTTTGAAGCAAATCAACGATAAAAATCCTGACTTGCCAAACAAAGAGCGTGTTGCACAACAAGTTGGGGTGGGTGCCGTGAAGTTCTACGACTTAAAAACCGACCGTAACAATGGTTATGACTTCAACCTTGAAGAAATGGTTTCATTTGAAGGTGAGACTGGCCCTTACGTACAATATGCGTATGCACGTATCCGTTCAATCTTACGTAAAGCAAACTATGTACCGCAACCAGTCAATGTTGAAGAGACACCAGCTGAAGCTTGGGAAATTGTGAAGCTACTCCAAGACTTTGGTAACATTGTTAAACGTGCTGCCGATAAGTATGAACCTTCTATCATTGCGAAATACTCAATTTCCTTGGCACAAGCTTTTAACAAATATTATGCACATGTACGTATCCTTGAGGACAACGAAGGGCTTCAAGCACGTTTAGCACTTGCTAATGCAACTTCTCTTGTCTTAAAAGAAGCATTGCGTCTGCTTGGTGTGGAAGCACCAGAGGAAATGTAAGTTTTCAAATAAAAAAATAGACCACATGGTCTATTTTTTTATTTATTCGGTCTCACGCCTTCTGGCCACCAAAGTTTAATCAGCGCCTGAGTGCCATCATTTTCATATCCTTCTTCTGCTAAACGATCATAAAGTTTTTTCGCTCCTGCTGTGGCAGGAAGTTCAATTCCCATTTTTTCAGCCTCAGCTAAAGCAATTCCTAAATCTTTAATAAAATGTTTAACGAAGAAACCCGCACTAAAGTCCTCACGTAAAATACGCGGTGCATAATTAGTCATTGACCAAGTAGCTGCCGAGCCTCCTCCTACTGTTTGAAGAACTTTTTCCACATCTAAACCAGCTTTATCTGCATAAACCATCAGCTCTGTCATTGCAGTCATCGTTCCTGCAATAGCAATTTGGTTGGCCATTTTGGTATGTTGACCCGCTCCTGCTGCTCCTTGACGTGTAATCGTTTTGCCGATAGCTTCAAAGTAAGGCAAGAGATGTTCATAGGCTTCTTCCTCACCACCTACCATAATTGTTAAGCTGGCATTCTTTGCCCCAATATCACCTCCCGATACCGGAGCATCTAAAGCCGAAGCTCCCGCTTCTTTTGCAGCATGATAAATCTCTTGAGCCAAAGCCGGCTCTGATGTCGTCATATCCACCAAAAACGTGCCGTGTACATCTGCCTTAAATACACCTTTTTCGCCGAAATAAATTTCGCGAACATCTTTGGGATAGCCTACAATAGAAAAAACAATATCCGTTACTTCTGCAATTTCTTGCGGTGTCGCGCAGTAAGTTGCTCCACGCGCTACTAAAGAATCAGTTTTTGCTTTTGTTCTATTATAAACATACAGTTCATTGCCTGCATCAAGTAGATGACCTGCCATTGCTGCGCCCATTACTCCTGTACCGATAAATCCGATTTTTGCCATGATTTCTCCTTTATTTGTTCAATCTTCTTTGCCTTGCTACTGTTCGACGTAAGGCTTTAATCTTTTGATTACGATAATCTTCTAATTTATAGCTTTTCAGCAATTTTTCAATCCCAACACGTGTTAAACCCACTTCCTCTCCTATACTTGCTAGAGCACGGAGGGGATTTTCATCTATACGCTCCTGTAGCTCTTCTTTTGTCAATCTTCTTGCCATATCTTCACCTCTTAAATAAAAAATCCCGCCTAAGCGAGATTGTAACTGGTTATGGGGGAGAGGGGATTTGAACCCCCACACCCTTACGAGCACATGCACCTGAAGCATGCGTGTCTGCCATTCCACCACTCCCCCAGCACTACCTATAATACCAGTTTCAATAGTGTTTTGCAAGAAATAGCTTACGCACCTGTATGCCCTAAAAGGATAGCTATAATCAATACAGCGAGTACCATCATCGTAATAATGACATACATTTTATCACCTTCTTTTGCAAAGGCAAAAATAGAAGCAACTACCCGAAGGACAGGTGTTAAAATCAAAAGAAACAGACCAGTCATAAGCCAAGCGAAGGCTTTAAAAGCGACAAGCCCCTCTGCAATTTCCGACAAGCCTCGAGGATAAGTCGTCCCTGGGTAACCAGAATGCCCCGTGAAAACAAACATAATTAAACCAATAATGATAATTGCCGAGCTAATAAATACACCCGCTCTTAAAATTTTTCCTATTCTGAGTTCAATTTCAAGTAATTTTTCTTTTTCTTCCGTCATAAACCAAGTCCTTTAAGTATCATTTGTAAAGCCATAAGACCAATTACAGGAATAAATATCAAGCGAATCGTCCGAGCAGGCAAATGTGGCATAATACGCGAACCAATAGCTGCGCCAGCTACAATTCCTATCGCTAAAGGTCCTGCTAAGGACGGATCAACATAGCCGTTAAAGAAGTAGACCGTCGCTGAAGCTGCTGCAGTTACCCCAATCATGAGATTTGAGGTTGCAGTTGACGGTTTTAATGGCATTTTCATCGTTGTATCCATAGCTAAAACCTTAAATGCCCCCGAACCTATTCCTAAAAGTCCTGAAGCTATTCCTGCACCAAACATAATCGATGCACCAGCTGGGACTTTTTCCACTTGATAAGCGACCTCTTTTCCTGTTTGCTTATCAAAGTAAGAAGAATTAAGCTTCATCTTTTCTGCCCATTTGTCTGAGGTAACATTTTGCAAGACTTTTTCACCTTGATGTAGCTTACGCCACATATTATAGGCTTGAAAAATCAATAAACAAGCAAAAAGTATATTTAATACCGCAGCATTAAACAGTCCGGCCAAAATCGCTCCTAGTAATCCACCAATTGTGGTAAAAATTTCTAAAAACATGGCGACCCGAACATTAACCAGATCATCTTTCAAATAAGAAATGGCAGCACCTGAACTCGTTGCAATAACAGCGACAATACTTGCACCGATTGCATATTTTATATCAACCCCAAAAAAAGAGGTAATAATCGGTGTGATGATAATTCCACCACCGAGACCTAAAATGCTTCCTACAATACCGGCAACAACGCCAAGTATGAGCATGCAAAGTGTAAAAGTTAATAAAGACATATTCCTATTCTATCACTTTCATTCGAAAGAATCTCAGTTGGAGGGCGCAAAGATATTTTTGTGATATAATTTTCTTAGTAGTAAATTTTTCTCATATAAGGAAATCATTATGAATCGTAAAGAGCTTGAAGAGAGACTTCAAAAAGAATTAAACTTACCTTTTTATCGTGCTAAAATTGCTGAGCGTGATTATACTGAAGCTGAGTATCAAGATATAAAGACCCAGTTAAATAAAGACTATCTGGATTATGTTGATACTTATATCGACTATGCTGAAAATGATGTTTGATAATCAATAGAAAGAAGAGACTTATGAGTAAACAAGTACTTTTTACCATGTTCGGGGCTACTGGTGACCTCGCAAAACGGAAACTTTATCCCGCCCTTTTCCAACTTTATAAAAAAGGCGAAATTGCAGAAAATTTTGCAGTGATTGGTACTGCTCGTCGCCCATGGACCGATGAGTATTATCGCCAAATCGTTATGGAATCTTTAGCTGGTTTAAGCAGTGACCAAGAAGAACTCAATAACTTCTCGAGCCACTTCTACTATCAAAGCCATGATGTAAATGACAGCAGTCACTATCATGCCCTCAAGGAGCTCGGAGATGAACTCCGAGAAAAGTATAATACTGCTTGCAACCAAGTTTTCTATCTGGCTATGGCGCCACAATTTTTCTCAATCATTGCTAACCACCTCAAATCAGAAAAGATTCTGACAGGTAAAGGTTTTGAACGTGTGATTATCGAAAAGCCTTTCGGAAGTGATTTGGAAACAGCTCAAGAACTGAATACTGCACTTAAAGATGTCTTTTCAGAAGATCAAACCTTCCGTATTGACCACTATCTCGGAAAAGAAATGATTCAATCCGTTTCGGCTATCCGCTTTGCCAACCAAATGTTTGAATCCATCTGGGACAAGGACCACATCGATAATATACAGATTACTTTTGCTGAAAGTATTGGCGTTGAAGATCGCGGTGGTTATTACGAAACGAGCGGCGCGCTCAAGGATATGATTCAAAATCATGTGCTTCAAGTTTTGGCTTTACTGGCTATGGAAAAGCCTCAAACTTTTACACAAAAAAACATTTTGAACGAAAAGGTTAAGGCCCTTCATAGCATTCGTAAATATTCCAAACAAGAAGCGCTTGAAGCTTTCATCCCTGGACAATATATTGAGGGTAAGATTGACGGTAAGAACTTTGTAGATTATCGTTCTGAACCCTCTGTAGCTCCAGATTCTAACACAGAAACTTTTGTCGCTGGAAAATTCCTTATTGATAATGACCGTTGGGCTGGTGTTCCTTTCTACGTACGTAGTGGAAAACGTCTGACAGAAAAAGGAACACGAATTAACATTGTTTTCAAACAAGACCCTAATAATATTTTTGATACAGATCTTGGGGAAAACATCCTTACCATTTATATCCAACCTACTGAAGGTTTCTCCCTTACAATTAATGGGAAAGAAGTTGGCCAAGGATTCAATATCGCGCCTATCAAATTGGGCTACCGTCATGATGCAGCAATTTTAGGAAATTCTCCTGAAGCTTATGAAAAACTCTTGCTTGACGTTTTACATGGTGATGGCACTAACTTCTCCCACTGGGAAGAAGTTTCCCGTTCTTGGGAACTTATTGATGTTATCCGCCAAGCATGGGATGAAGCGCATCAAGATCTTCCGAAATACCCAGCAGCAAGCATGGGACCACAGGAAGCCTTTGAACTTCTCAAAAAAGATGGAAGACAGTGGATCTGGCAACCTGATCAATGGTATAAAGAACGCGGTTTAATGTAAATAAAAAAAAGAAACTTCATTGAGGTTTCTTTTTTTCCACACATTTATTCACAGTTTTCCACATTTTTGTGAATAAGGTGTGTAAAACTGTGGAAAACTTGGGATAAGTAGAACAATACAGTGGAAAACCTCAGGAAAAGTCCAATAATAGAAAATAACTCTGCCTCTGCAGAGTTATAATCTTGTATTCCATTTAGGATAGCCGTATTTCCGAATCAACTTTTTCCACACACGGCGTTCACGCCAGCGGTTAAACTTGGTACTCCAACCATCAGACTCTACCAATTGTTTCACAAGAATACTGCGAACCCCAGCACGGTGTGCAGCTCGAATATCTGTCATTAATTGGTCACCAACCATAATGACATGGTCCGGTCGTTCGTTAAGTTTAACTAAGGCTTTATTTATTCCCCAAGCAAAAGGTTTCATCGCACGCGAAACAAAATCAACATCAAACTTAGCTACCGCACGTTTGACACGGTCATGTTTATTATTTGAGACAACAATAACCTTTATACCATTTGTACGCATTGTTTGTAGCCATTGATGCAATTCGGGTGTTCCATCGGGATTATTCCAAGCAATAAGTGTATTATCTAAGTCCACCATAATTCCTCGAATATCTCGCTTTTTTAAGTTTTCCACATCCAAGTTATACACAGCTTCTAGAAGATAGTCTGGTTTATAATTCACAAGTTTCATAAAAACATTATACCAAATACAGCAGCATTTACCTAATTGATAAACAAAAAAACTGTCTAACGACAGCTTTTTTATTTAAATTTATCGAAAAATCCTTTTTTCTGTTCTGATACATTTTGTCCGCTAGCTTTTGCAAACTCACGCAAAGCATCACGTTGAGCATCATTCAATTTTTCTGGTGTTACAATATTAATCACAACGTGTTGATCACCTTGACCACTACCACGTAATTTAGGTGCACCTTTACCTTTAAGTCGGAAATTAGTACCTGTTTGCGTACCAGCAGGAATCTTCAACTTCACATTACCGTGAACAGTTGGAACTTCAATCTCATCCCCTAAGGCTGCCTGAACAAAGTTCAATGGCATCTTGTAATAAATTTCGCTACCATCACGTTCAAACTTATCACTTGCAGCAACTTGGAAACGGACATAGAGATCACCGTAAGGGCCACCATTTGTCCCAGCATCACCTTGACCTTGGAGGCGCATTTGTTGACCTGATTCCACACCAGCCGGTACTTTTACCTTAACTGTGTGTGCCAATTTTTCGTGACCTGTACCGTGACATGTTGGACAAGGAGATTTGATTTCCTTACCTGTACCATGACAAACATCACAGACGACATTTGTTGACATACGCCCTAATGGAGTGTCGCGAATAACTTGTGTTTGTCCTCGTCCATGACATTTATGACATGTTTCAGCATGAGTACCTGGTTTGGCACCTGAACCTGCACAAGTGTGACAAAGCTCTTCGCGATGGTATTTGATTTCTTTCTCAACACCAAAAATAGCTTCTTCAAATGTCAAATTGATACGATATTGTAGGTCATCTCCTTGACGTGGTGCATTTGGATCAGCTTGGCCACCGCCTCCACCAAAGAAGCTTGAGAAAATATCCTCAAAACCGCCAAAGCCGCCTGCACTTTGGAAACCGTCAAAGCCAGAGAAACCACCTTGACCTCCGCCAAAACCACCATTAGCACCTGCAGCACCATATTGATCGTAGCTGGCACGTTTTTGTTCATCACTTAAAGTTTCATAAGCTTCTTGAACCTCTTTGTACTTGTCTTCTGCACCCGGGTCTTTATTAATATCTGGGTGATACTTTTTAGACATCTTTCGATAAGCTTTTTTAATTTCGTCTTGGCTGGCATTTTTATCCACACCTAGGCGTTCGTAAAATTCTGTGTTATTCATATGATTTAAACCTTCTTGACATGGAATTTTTAGAGATTTACTTGGTTTTTCAACCACTTACTCTCTAAAAGTAGACTATATTCACTTCTACCATAATCTATTTTAGCATTTTTTATGACTTTTGGCAAAAAAATTAGCACTCTTATATAAAGAGTGCTAAATCCTAGAGATAAAAAATACAAACCGTAGTTTGTATTTAAATTTTATTTAATTATGGTCGAATGAAACTTACACCAGCTGTTGAACATTCACGTGTTGTTCCCCAACCGCCGTTGAAGTTTCCTTCAATAACTGTCATTTTTGAACCAGATACAGAAAGAACAACTGCAACGTGTCCTACGCCGCCTGCGCCTTGATTACCTGGAGGGAATACAGCAATTGTACCTGCTGCAGGTCCACTGTTTGCATAAGCCACCCAGTCACCAGCATTTCCCATGTATGTTGGCATGTTACCACCAAAGTAGTCCCAAACAAATGCAGTACATTGACCAGCTGGATAAGGGTTAGTACCACTGTGTCCTGGGTCTGGATCTGGATCTGGTGTTGGTATCGGAGTTGGATCTGGTGTTGGCGTTGGTTTAGAAGAATTACCATTGCCACCTGTATTATTTCCAGTAGATGGTGTAGACGAATTGCTATTGTCAGCAGTATTATTAGCAGCTGGAGCTGGATTAGAAGCTGCAGGTGCTGCAGCTACAGCTTTTTCTTGTTGAGCTACTACAGACTTCGCTGCTGCTGCTTTTTCTGCTGCTGCTGCTTTTTCTGCTGCTTTTTCTGCTGCTGCTTTTTGGCTCAATAAATCTTGTTTTTTGCCTTCTGCAGTAGTTACTGTAGCTTGGTAGTCTAACTGAGCAACTTTGAGAGCAGCTTCTTGTGTCGCCAACTCATTAGCTTGTGCGTCTAACTCTTGTTGAAGTTTTGTTGCTTCAGCATATTTCTTTTGGTTATCAGCTAACTTCGTTTGAATAGCTTTTTGGTCAGCTTGTTGTTGCTCAATCATTGACTTGTTAGCGCCAGCAACAGTTGCCATTGCTGTCATTTTTTGAATCGCATCTGTTAAAGATTTTGAGTCTAGTACAGCAGACATATAGTTTGTTGCTGAACCATCAGTTTGTGCACTACGTGCTTGAGCTTCAAGGGCAGTATTGCGCTCCTTGATACTCTCACTCAACTTTTGAATCTGTTGTGATTGTTCCTTTTGTTGAGCCATCAACTCATTAACTTTTTTAGTCATTGATGTTTGCTTTGATTTTAAAGTGCTTACTTGTGATTGAATTGAATCAACTTGTGATTGCGCTTTAGCAGCTTCATTCTTTGCATTAGCGATTTTTGAATCTTGTTGTGCAATTTTTGAATCTGTTGAATCAGCCTTTACGGCAGCAAAAGGTGCGCCAGCCGTAAGCACGACTGTCGAGAGCATCAATGCTGTAATAAGTTTTTTCTTCATAAAATTTTAAATTTGCCTCCCTAGGTAGTTCGGTGAATATAGTATATTGTATCATGTGCCTTCACCTGTTTTGTAACAAATCAATTACAGTTACGTTTAAGTTTGTTTCTGTCGGTTTCTGTTTTTTATCAATGCACAAAAAAACAAGAAATATTTCATTACTTGTTTTGAGTTATTTCTTATGGACGGATGAAACTTACACCTGCAGCTGAAACTTCACGAGTTGTGCGGATACCGAGGCCTCCACCATTAGGACCTGAGAAGTTTGTTTCTGAGACAGTAAGTTTATCACCATTTACAGCTGTGACCACAGCAACGTGACCTACGCCACCTGCGCCTTGGTTACCTGGAGGGAATACCGCAATTGTACCAACTGCTGGTCCACTATTTGCGTAAACTACCCAGTCACCGGCGTTACCAGCGTAAGTAGGAATACTTCCACCGAAGTATTCCCAAACACCCCAAGTACATTGTCCCCAAGGGTAAGGATTGCTCAAGCTTGTTCCTGGAGTACTTGATGAACCTGAACCACCAGATACATTATTATTGTTAGTATTATTTGAACCAGTATCAGTAGTTGTAGTTGAGTTTGAACCAGTATTCGTAGTTGTTGTGTTGTTGTTTGATGCTGGTTTGCTTTCTTCTACAGCTGGCGTTGATGCTGCTGGTGCAGAAGCCGCTGGAGTAGTCTCAACAGGTGCTGTAACAACAGGTACTGTTTCTGTATTTACTGTACTTGCATCTGATTTATTTTCGCTCTTAGATGCTGCAGCTTGTTCTGTTTGTGCTTTTTGAGCAGCTTGAGCAGCTTGTTCAGCTTTAGCTTGTTGAGCTTCCACTTCTGCAGCTTTTTTAGCTGCAGCTTCTTGGGCAGCTACTGCAGCTGCTTTTTGATCAATCAAACTTTGTTTTTTACTCTCAGAGTTAGCAATTGTTGTTTGATAATTTAACTGAGCAACTTTGAGGGCGGCTTCTTGGCTTGCCAACTCGTTACTTTGTGTTTCTAACTCTTGTTGAAGTTTTGTAGCTTTAGCGTATTTTGCTTCATTATCTTTCAACTTAGCTTGAATAGCTTTTTCATCTTCTTGTTGCTTTTCAAGCATGGCTTTGTTAGCACCAGAAACGGTTGCCATCGCTGTCATTTTTTGAATTGCATCAGTCAAAGATTTTGAATCCAAGATAGTAGACATATAGTCTGTCGCTGAACCGCTTGTTTGAGCGCTACGTGCTTGTGCTTCAAGAGCTGTGTTACGTTCTTTGATGTCTTTGTGCAAACGAGCAATCTCTGCTGATTGTTCTTTTTGCTCCTTCATCAATTTATTTACTTCATTTGCTGTTGAAGTTTTTTTAGATTGTAAGCTATTTACTTGTGATTGAATCGCATCTACTTTTGCTTGCGCTTCAGCAGAAGAACTTTTAGCAGCGCTGATTGCTGCATCTTGCTTTGCGATTTGATCGTCTGTGCTGTCCGCTTTTACCGCTCCAAGGCTTGCACCCGAAGATAAAATGACTGTCGACAACATCAATGCTGTGATAAGTTTCTTTTTCATAGTTTTCTTTTCTTCCCGTTTTCTATAATTTATAAATATAACGCCAAGATAGTCCCAAGTATAACACTCTTTTATAACTTAATCAAGTCAATTTAATTTCTTTAAGAATACTTTTTTTACCCTTTGATTACAAAAAGATGTTCACCGAAGGCGATACATCTTTTCTAAAGGCCATTGCAGCAGTATTGCAAAGGCAATATTTAGGGCTAACGTTGGTGCAAGTTGCCTAACGATAAATGAGACAAAATTGACATTGACAACACCGACTAAGTTAACAATAAGCGTACTTAAAACTTGAAAAGCAAAAACAATGATAATCACTGTAAATAAACGTGTCCAACGATTGGTAAAGACAACCGTTTGGATTTGATAAACGAAAAGAGCAATAAGAGGTAAAATCAAACTTGCAATACCAAAAATTCCCAAAAAGTAGCTGTCATAGATAATTCCCAAAAGAACACCTACGATAAGAACATAGCTATGACGGTGCTGTGTCACAGTATATACCATAAAAATGAGCAACAAGTGGCTTACAGGCATAATACTTCCACCAGACAAAGCCGTAAAGAAATGCGTCAGCTGCCCATCAAGCAAGAGTAGGAAAAAAAGAAATAAGGGACTAAAAAACTGGAAGCTAAAACGACTCATATTTAGTTGCCTCCAATCATGCCTTGAATCACAAAGACAAACCGGATATCATACAAATTGCTGGCAGGTTTCACATATACTTTACGGTTCAAGCCTTGATCTGTTTCTTTAACATCAATTACGGTTCCAAGCAAGAGACCACGCGGCGAATCACCTCCAAGACCGCTAGTAACAACTTGGCTTCCCTTTTCGATATTACCTTCCCCTACTAAAGAAGTGACAACATAAGCATTCTGATCATCATCATAACTCGCAAGAAGTCCATTTACTGGATCACTCGGGCTACCAAGGCGAACGGGGATTTTAGCGTCAATACCTTTATCGGAGCTCAACAAGGAAACTTTAGAGGAATTTTCGTTTACCTGACTTACACGCCCAATAACACCCCCATTAGCCATGACGAGTTGACGGTTTTTGATGCCTTGTTTACTGCCGCTATCAATTACGAGCGTATCTGCCCAACTGGCCGGATTACGGGTAATCACATTTGCAGAAATACTCTTATAGTCTGTTAATGTTTCTTGAAGCTTCAATGCTTCTTTTAATTCTTTATTTTCAACTTCTAGACTTTCTTGGTTATTTTTTGAACTACTTAAGTCTGCCACCTGCGTTTTTAGGGACTGATTTTGCTTGTATGTATCAAAAAGATTGCCCACTTGATTGGCTTTGTCTTGAACAAAGCGGATCGGTGCACCAATGATTCTGTCTATGGTTCCTGTACCATCATTAATAATTTGTGTCATCGTTGATGGATTTTTATTATTTTTAAAATTATCAGCCGAGATGAAGATTGCTGTAAATGCTGAAATAACAATAATTAAGGCGATAATAATCATTTTACTAAGATTGAATTTTTTCACTGTTCATATTTCCCTTCGCAAGAGCTTTGTTTAGCCTCTTTATTTTATCAAAATTGTCAACTTTTTGATAGAATATAATTAAATTTTCTTCTATAAAATTATATCGGAGGTCCGTAAATATGACACAACAAGAAATTCCAGTCTTCGGTGAAAAAATTGCCGGAGTTGATTACCAATACCGCTATGGAGTGTATGGTATTGTTTCACGTGAAAACAAGAGCCAAATCTGTCTTGTGCAAGCACCAAACGGAGCCTTTTTTCTCCCTGGTGGAGAAATTGAAGCAGATGAAAACCATGCTCGCGCCTTAGAAAGAGAACTTCTGGAAGAGTTAGGTGCGACTGCGACTTTAGGACGTTATTTCGGACAGGCCGACGAATATTTTTATAGCTCACATCGGGATAAATATTTTTGCAATCCTGCTTATATCTACGAGACTTTGGAAGTTCATTTTGATCAGGCTCCTCTTGAGGATTTCAATAAAATTTTCTGGTTTGACGTTCCGACTGCTTTGGTTAAACTCAAGCGCGGTTCTCATAAGTGGGGCGTAGAACAATGGCTTAAGAACAAATAAAAAGAAGGAGCACACTCCTTCTTTTTATTTTTCTATAAGTTTAACTCCGCCTTGTCCTGCAACAATAACTTTTTTGACCATGTTATTAAACAAACCATGTTCGACAACTCCCACTGTTAAATCAAGCTCTTCAGCCAGCTTTTCTGGCTCAGTAATCTTCTCAATATGCAAATCAATAATATAATGTTGCATATCAGTGATGAGCTTGTCTTGGGCATTCATCCGCCATGTTGGTGCATAACCAGCCGCTGCAAATTTTCGGAACAACTGCTCTGATCCGTAAGGGATAACTTCGACAGGAACTTTAAAACTGCCAAGATTTTCTGAAAGTTTACTTTCATCAACAATCCAAATATAATCTTTAGAATATGTTGCAACGATTTTTTCCATCAGCAAGGCCGCACCACCACCTTTAATACCATTAAGGTCAGTATCAATTTCATCTGCACCGTCTACTGTCAAATCAACATAATCCACTTCATCAATTGATTTTAAAGGGATATTAAGACTTGCAGCTTGCTGACTGGTTACATTTGACGTCGTTACTCCAACAATATCTAAACCTTCTTCTTTAACACGGCGCCCCAATTCTTCCACAAAGAAAGCTGCCGTTGAACCTGTTCCCAATCCAACAATCATACCAGACTTCACGTACTCAGCTGCTTTTATACCTACTTGTTTTTTTAAATTTTCCATTTGTAAAATCCCTTCAAATACTCTTCTCAATCATTATAACAAAAAAGCGAAAATAACTCGCTTTTTATTTGAATATCTAAGTTTTTCTTAAACCTTTCAAAGCCACTACATTAGCTACATAAAATACAAGAGCAAGCATTCCTAAAATAAACAGGTTGTTTCCAATTTGAGAGAAACCTTCGCCTTGTTTCACTACTTTTTGAAGTGCATCAACGCCATAATACAGAGGCATAAGATGTGCAATCCAGCGTAAGGGCGCTGCCATTGTGTCGACATTAATAATACCTGAAAAAAGGAATTGTGGTACGACAGCTATCGGAACAAACTGAATAAATTGAAATTCAGTTTTCGCAAGGGCAGACAACAAAAGTCCAATCAACAGCGCAATCAGAGCAATCAATAAATTAATCAACAAGACTAATATAAAGTTCCCCAAAATCTGCATTTGTAAAACATAACGTGTCCAAAGTACAATTAAGCTTGTTTGAAGTAGTGCGAGGAAACCGTAGGCTAAAGTATAACCTGCCACAATTTCAGTACGTCTTACAGGTGTAACCAGCATTCGCATAAGTGTACCACTGCTTCGTTCATTAACAAGTGAAATGCCTGATATTAAAAAGACAAAGAAGAAAACGAAGAAACTTACCAGCAGTGGCGCTAGATTATCAAACATACTCAGGGAACTGTCACCATAAAGATAATGACTTTTTATATTCAGAGCTAGTGTTTCTAACGAGTCTTGCGGCACTTTTTCTGCAGAACTTTTTGCTTGGTTTTCTCGCATACTCGCTGGGATCTTTTGAGCAATTTGTCCAATCATCTGAGTAAGTGCCTGTGTTTTTGACGTATCTCTATTTGCATAAGTTACTTCTATTTCATTTCCTACCAGCTGTATCAGAGCATCTAAATTGTGAGTATTTACTATTTCTCGAGTGTTTAACGTTTCTCCTATTTCAATCACTTTTAGTTTTTCGTTCTGCTTGAGAACTTGTGCTAAAACAGGTTGGTTTTCTTGTAGACCTACACGATATTTTATATCCGAAGGAACTTGAAGAAGAAAATATAAAAGACTGATAATGCCAAGGGGAGCAAAGAAAAGTAAAGCCAAGCTTCGTTTATCTCTCAACCTTTGTAGCAGTATACGTTTAAAAATCGCTTTAATTCTCATCATAATCACCTGCTTGAATAAAGGCCTCTTCCACAGTAGTAACATGAAACTGGGATTTAAGGGCTTCAGGACTACCTTGGGCCACAAAGTGCCCGTCTCTTAATAAAACAACTCGATCACACCGCTCTGCCTCTTCCATTACGTGTGTCGTCAATAGAATAGCTTTGCCCATCTCTGCTTGTCGCTTAAGCTCTGTCCATATTTCCTGTCGAAGTTCTGGATCAATACCAACTGTGGGCTCATCTAGGCATAAGAGAGGAGCACCCGTCTGGAGAGCAATTGCTAAAGATAAGCGACGCTTCATTCCGCCAGAATATTTCGAAACAGCCTTGGACAAAGCTGATGTTAACCCAACGGTTTGAGCAGCTTTGAGCAGCTCCTCTTCACTTATTTTTCCTTGCAAGGCTCCAAAAAATTCCATATTTTGTTTCCCTGTAAGTTCTGTAAACAAGGCATCCGACTGTGCCATATAGCCAATTTTGCACAACACTTTGCGGTTAGGAATCGAGATATCAAGTAGTTTGATTTCTCCACTATTAGGAGCAACAATCCCGAGTAATGCATTCATAAAAGTTGACTTTCCCGAACCTGAAGGACCGATGAGTCCAACAATTTCTCCTGCAAAGAGACTTAAAGATAGTTTTTTTAAAATCTCTTCTTTTTCAAATTGGACACTTAGATTTTTTACAGAAACTATTTCTTCCATAGCTACTCCTTGAGTTTTAAAATTTCCTCTTCTGTGAGCGGACGGTATGCTCCCTTAGTTAATTCCGGATCCAATCTTAAACTTCCCATACGTAACCGTTTGAGATAAGTTACCTTCATCCCTACAGCTTCAAACATTCGTTTGACCTGATGAAATTTACCTTCATGAACAATCAGGCGGATTTCACTTTTATTCTCCTCTGATTTCTCAATAAAAAGTTGACCTGGTTTGACGTTTTCTCCAGATTTCAAGGTCAAACCTGCTGCAAATTCTCGAACAGTCTCTTGTGTAACCTGGCCTTGGATTTGAGCAAAGTATTCTTTTTCTACATGTTTTTTAGGGCTCAGAAGATTATGGCTCAGTGGCCCATCATTTGTTAGCAACAGAAGGCCTTCTGTATCTTTATCTAAGCGCCCTACAGGGAAAAGATCTTCGCGAAAATCTTTTCCCTGTAATAATTCGACAACTGTTTTGTCCTTATTATCCTTCGTTGCCGAAACAACACCAGCGGGTTTATTAAGGAGGTAATAATAAAATTCTTGATAACCTATGGGTTGCCCATCATAATTTATAGAATCTTTATCTGGCTCAACATGTAGTTTGCCGTCTTTCACTTTCTGATCATTCACTGTCACTTTTCCTGTCTTGAGAATCACCTTAACTTCTTTACGTGATCCCAGCCCGGCTTCCGCCAAATATTTATCCAATCTCATACTCTTATTTTACTAGAATTTTGCTTAATATGGATAAGATAAACCTTTAAGAAAGAGTTGACGAATCTTTATTTTTATGACGACTTGTTATATAATAAGGCATACTGAAATTAGTAATTAGGATAAAAATATGATAACAAAAGAATTTGATACTATAGCAGCCATCTCCACACCTTTAGGTGAAGGAGCAATTGCTATCGTCCGATTGTCTGGTAGCGATGCTGTCTCAATCGCTAAAAAGGTCTTTCAAGGGAAAGATCTCGATAAAGTTGCTTCACACACCATCAACTATGGTCATATCTTTGACGAGGACCGTCTCGTTGATGAAGTTATGCTCTCTGTAATGAAAGCTCCAAAAACCTTTACGCGTGAAGATCTTGTGGAAATTAACACACACGGCGGAATTGCTGTCACCCAAGAAATTTTGCAACTCCTGCTGCGCTCTGGCGCTCGCCTCGCTGAACCAGGTGAATTTACTAAACGTGCATTTTTAAATGGACGTATTGACTTGGCGCAAGCCGAATCCGTAATGGATTTGATTCGTGCTAAAACAGATCAGGCAGCCAATATTGCTGTAAAACAGCTCGATGGAAGCCTCTCTAACTTGATTAACAACATTCGTCAAGAAATTTTAGAATCGCTCGCGCAAGTGGAAGTCAATATTGATTATCCCGAATATGATGACGTTGAAACGATGACAAGTCAAATGCTTCTGGAAAAAACAGCCCATTTTGAGCAACTTCTGGAAACACTTCTTGCCACAGCTAAACGCGGTAAGATTCTGCGTGAAGGTTTGAGAACAGCAATTATTGGCCGGCCAAATGTTGGTAAATCAAGTTTGCTCAATCAACTTTTACGTGAGGAAAAAGCCATTGTTACCGACATAGCCGGAACAACACGTGATGTTATCACAGAGTTTGCCAATATTGGTGGTGTGCCCCTTGAGTTAATTGATACTGCTGGTATACGAGAAACTGAGGATATCGTCGAAAAGATCGGTGTTGAGCGTAGTCAAAAAGCCTTAGAAGAAGCCGACTTGGTCTTACTTGTGCTTGATGCTTCGTCACCTTTAACTCCCAAAGATCTGGAATTGTTGGAACTTTCTTCTTCGACAAACCGTATCGTCTTGCTAAATAAGACCGATCTACCAGAAAAAATTGAGCTCGAAAAACTCCCTAAATACTTTATCAGAATTTCTGCCTTAAAAAATGAAAATCTTGATGCCGTCGAAAAACAAATACGCGCGCTATTTTTCTCTGGGGAAATTGAAGCAAAAGATGCAACGACTCTCTCCAATGCGCGTCATATCGGCCTAGTCGAACAAGCTTTAGATGCTTTGAAGGAAGCAAATAGAGGTTTGGCAATGGGACTTCCTGTGGACCTCATCCAAGTAGATATCACACGTTGTTGGCAATTGCTTGGTGAAATAACTGGAGAAGCTGCACCGGATGAACTGATTACTCAGCTTTTCAGTCAGTTCTGCTTAGGAAAATAAAAAAACATAAGTAGGAGATATTCTACTTATGTTTTTTTATTCACTGCCAGCCCATGAATAAGGCCAGAAGAATCGATGCTGATCCGATAAATGAAAGGAAACACAAGGCAAAGCCAAAGGTGAAGATACTTGTGCCATCTCCTTCATAGGATCTTCTTGTGCGCTTTCCTTTATAGGCAAACATACTGCTTAAGGAAAGGAGAGTGAAAATAAGCTGCAAGGAAAGAAACCGCCATTCGGCAGAAAAGTTTAGCAAAGAGAGTCCACCACCTAGAAATGCTAAGAGAAGTCCCATTTTATCATCCTTTCTTGAATTCATAATTGAAACGTTAATCAAAACCACCGTCAACATCCAAGTCTGCAAGCATCATCTGATATTCTGGACGGTCAGGTGTTTTAAAAATTTCCTGCGCTTCTTGACGTGCCACTTCTAAAATATTGTAGTCATTCACTATATCAGCTGCTAGAAATTCTGGTAACCCTGATTGACGTACGCCAAATATTTCTCCGGAGCCGCGCATCTTCAGGTCTTCTTCAGCTAAACGGAAACCATTCTGCGTTTGACACATTATCTTCATCCGGTTTTTACCTGATTCTGTCTTGGGATTGGCAACGAGAATCGTATAGGACTTCTTACTCCCCCGTCCTACACGGCCCCTTAACTGATGCAACTGAGAGAGACCAAAACGATCCGCATCCATAATCACCATAATCGTTGCATTTGGCACATCCACACCAACTTCAATAACCGTTGTGGAAACCAGAACCGACAAATCCCCTGCTTTAAAGGTCTGCATGATCTGGTCTTTTTCTTCATTTTTCATTTTCCCGTGCAGTAAACCTATGCCTGTTTCTTCGCCAAAGTATTGGTTTAGTTCTTCATAAAGAGCTACAGCATTCTTTAAATCTAAAGCTTCTGATTCTTCAATAAGTGGTGAAATAAAATAGACTTGTGCCTGCTGCTCCAGTTCTTCTTTTATCCATTTCAAGACCTCTGGAAGTTGCTCGTGTTTTACCCATCTGGTCGTAATCGGTTGCCGCCCTTTAGGTAATTCGTCGATAATGGAGACATCCATATCACCAAAAGCTGTGATCGCCAAGGTCCGAGGAATTGGTGTCGCAGTCATCATAAGTACATCAGGATTTTGACCCTTTTCGCGTAAGACTTTCCGTTGGTTAACCCCAAAGCGATGTTGTTCATCGGTAATGACCAGCCCCAAATCATAAAAATCAACCCCTTCCTGAATTAAAGCGTGCGTTCCCACAACCATTTGCGTCTGACCATTTGCTAAACTTTCTAGTATCGCTCTTCGCTCCGCAACTTTTAATCCCGAAACAAGAAGACTAATTTTTAGTTCAGGAAAAAGATTTTGTAAGTTAGCAAAATGTTGTCGCGCTAAAATTTCAGTCGGAACCATTATAGCAGCTTGAAGTCCAGATAAAACTGCTGCATACATTGCTAAACTAGCAACAACTGTTTTACCTGAACCGACATCACCTTGTAAAAGACGGTTCATATGGTAAGCTGAAGACATATCTGCTAAAATTTTGTCTAAGGATTTTTGTTGGGCTCCTGTCAGTTCAAAAGGAAGATTTTTAATTTTTTCTTCCATCAACCGCTGGTCAAAAATAACCCTTCGTCCAAAGCGTTGTGCTTTCTCTTTATGCTTCAAAGCCTGCAACTTCAGTTGAAAGTAAAAGAGTTCTTCAAACTTCACGCGCCTTAAAGCTTGCTTGTGCATCTCCATATCATCTGGAAAATGCATGGCACGTACCGCTTCCTGCCGGGGCATCAATCGGTACTTTTTCAATAAATAGTCTGGCAGATTCTCGTTTAATTCCGATAAAAGCCCACTCTCAAAAGCCATTTGAATTGTTTTCACCAAGCTGGATTGCTTCATCCCTGCGGTAAGATGATACACGGGGGAAAAGCCATCTTCTGCTTGTGTTAATATTTTCATGCCCAGCAGTTGCTGCTTTTTTTGTTCCCATTTGCCATAAACCGCAACCTCTTTTCCAACCTCAATCTTATCCGCTAAATAGGGCTGATTAAAAAAGCTCACAGCAACTACAGCTTCCCCTTGTTTGAGTTTAAAAGTAAGTCTGTTGCGTTTAAATCCATAATACTGGACATTAGCGGGTGTTACCACTTCACCAATCACCGTTGCTTTTTCTCCGTCTACTAACTCAAAAATGGAGCGTCCAGCAAAATCTTCATAACGGAAAGGAAAATAAAGCAATAAATCCTGTATTGTGGAAATGCCAAGCTTTTGATAATTTTCAAAAGATTTAGGTCCAACACCTTTCAGGTATTGTATACTGTCTGTTAGTTTCATAAGTTCATTATAGCAGAAAAGCTGTTTTACTACCTTCTCCTTTATACTCAAATAAAAAAAAACGACCAGAAGGTCATTTTTCTATTGCTTATGCTTTCTTGACAACAGATCCCTTCAATCCAATGGCCCCAAAACCATCAATTTTTGAATCAATATAGTGTTCATTTTTCCCAAATTCATTGATACGTATGTTTTTAACTTTTGTACCTTTTTTAATGGGCTTTGGCATTCCCTTTACTGGAAGATCTTGTATGATAATTACAGCATCCCCATCAGCTAAAGGTTGTCCGACACTGTCAAGCACAACAAATTTATCTGCTTCTAAATCTGCTTGTGTAAATTCGTTGCCGCATTCTGAGCATCCAAATGTCGTGTCTGAGAGTTCATAAGTATATTCACTTGAACAAGTTGGGCATTTAGGTGTTTCCATTATTTCTCCATTCTTTGGTTTTAATTGTTGGTAGTGTTTATTATGTGTTTAATCTACTTTATAGTAAATTGCTTTTTGTACTGCTAATTTTTGTCTCTCTGGAAGACTTTGCGCACTAGGACCAAAAGTGTTGGACAACCAAATACGAGGTTTCGCTTTGTCTGTATCCGCCCAATCATAACCTGTTGGAATAAAGGAGAGTCCCGCTCCAGCAGGAGAGCCTTCAGGATTGCTATTTACCATAAGGAATCCTTGATTTTGCGGATTATCTGCTGATAGAGTAGTCAGAATAAGTCTGGTTTTCTGTTCACCCTCCACTATGTAACACTGATTAGTTTCAAAAGTTAGTGTGCTGCCTGCCAAATTTTTCCAAGTGCCTTGCACACTTGAATAATCTCCTTGAGCAATTTGTTCTAAATTCATCTCAGCATTTAAGCTTGTCAATCTGGCAGAATCGATTAGCCTGGCAGCTATTTCTTCAGTAACTTGTTTAGCTGTGGGGGTTTCAAAATAATCTGCAAGGACCGTATCTATCTTTGTTACTTGCTCTTCTGTTTCCCATGTTTCAGCATTGATGTAGTTATATTTAATCATCGTTTGGTTAATTTTCACATTAACCTTATGGATAATTTTGTTTGAATCATACCACTCTATTGTACCATCATCAATATCCCCTGTCATTGCCATATGGTCCGATGATAAAATTGTGGACTGAGGATTTAATTTAGCATAGGACTGAGCCAATAAAGCAATTTGTTGGTTAAGAGCTAAACTCTTCCATTCCGTTAAAGCTGTCTGTATCGGATCTGATTTACTCCCTTGAGTTGAACTCATCTTCATCATTGAACTTTCTGAAGTTTTATGATGATTTAAAGCCCGCGAGGTATCTTTTTTAGGTGTTGAATAGACAACAACAATCAGGAATATAGCTATGCCAACAAGTAAAAGACCCGTAAGGATACTTCCAAAAATAACTCTTCGCTTTTTCGAATTTTTATCCATAATCCAATTCCTGCTTTCTCAACCACTACTCCCTATAGTGTACTATATTATGAAAAAAATCTCAAAGACGCTCTAAAAAAATAAAGACAACAAAAAAACAGAGGAGCTAAGCTTCTCTGTTTCTAACGTTAAATAACAGAATTATTTAGCGATTTTAGCGAAGTATTCAAGTGTACGAACGAGGTTAGATGTGTAAGACATTTCGTTATCGTACCAAGCAACTGTTTTAACCAATTGAACGCCGTCAGCTGTAGTAACTTCAGTTTGAGTAGCGTCAAAGAGTGAAGAGTTAGAGATACCTACGATATCAGATGAAACGATTTCGTCTTCGTTGTAACCGTAAGATTCGTTAGATGCTGCTTTCATAGCTGCATTAACTTCTTCAACAGTAACTTCTTTATCAAGAACTGATACAAGTTCTGTCAATGAACCAGTTGGAACTGGTACACGTTGTGCGTGACCTTGAAGTTTACCATTCAATTCTGGCAATACAAGACCGATAGCTTTAGCAGCACCTGTTGAGTTAGGTACGATGTTTTCAGCTGCAGCACGTGCACGACGGAAGTCACCACCACGGTGTGGGCCATCAAGAGTCATTTGGTCACCAGTGTAACCGTGGATAGTTGTCATTGTACCAACTTTAAGACCGAAGTTTTTGTTCAAAGCATCAGCCATTGGTGCGAGACAGTTAGTAGTACATGATGCACCAGAGATAACTGTTTCTTCACCAGTCAAGATTTCGTGGTTAGTGTTGAAAACGATAGTTTTAACATCGTTTCCACCAGGTGCTGTGATAACAACTTTTTTAGCACCGTTAGCGTGCAAGTGTTGTTCAGCTTTTTCTTTAGTTGCGAAGAAACCAGTTGCTTCAAGAACGATTTCTGCACCATCTTCAGCCCAGTTGATGTTAGCTGGGTTAGCTTCTGCAGTAACTTTTACAAATTTACCGTTAACTTCGAAACCACCATCTTTAACTTCAACTTCACCGTCGAAACGACCTTGAGTTGTGTCATATTTCAACAAGTGAGCAAGCATTGCTGGATCTGTAAGGTCGTTGATTGCTACTACTTCAACACCTTCAACGTTTTGAATACGACGGAAAGCAAGACGACCGATACGTCCGAAACCGTTAATACCAACTTTAACTACCATGAGTAAGTCTCCTTATAGGTTTAAAATTTTGTTTATAGAGAAATTCTCTATCACTAAGTTAATCATTTAACTTACTCTTACATTTTAACACTTTTTTGAGATTTTGCAAACATAAAAGCCGGAAAATAGGCACAACCGTGGGAACGAAGAGGAAAACGTTTACATTTGTCTACTTCCTTATATTTCTAATAAAAAAATAACAGTTTTGCCACTGTTATTATTTTCCGAAAAGTTTGGCAAAGAAGCCTTTTTCTGATTCAGCCTTCATTTCAAGTAAAAACTGATTATTATCACTCAAAGATTTTTCCATCAGTTCTTGTTGACGGTTGATTTGCTTATCTTTTTCTGCAATTTGTGCATCTTTGGCCATCAATTGCTGATTTAGACGGTCAATTTCTGCATTCTTGTCTTTCATCAGGTTTGAAACCAACTCAAAAACAGCTGTGTCCGTTGGCGCTGTTGAAAGTTCTTGTGTTTCATCTTTACCATCAACAACTTCCGCCTGCGCTGTCACAACTTTGCCATAAAGGCGTTCAAGTTCATGAATACCGCCTTCATTAATTACAGTAACATTTTTTTCATTTTTCTCTACATATTGCTCGTCTAGCTGCTTGATGCGTTTATTCATCGCTTGGCGAGTCACACCAAAAAGTTCTGCAAGTTCACTTACTGTTTTCGTTTCCATATCTACCATAATACCACATTTTTAGCTATTTATACAGCTTTTTCTGAATGCTAAATCGTTTTGTAATAAATGATAAAAATATTATAATTCTATTATAAAATATTTTATAAATATGACAAAAGTAGAATAGAGGATTTATGAATTATAAGAAAAGTAATATAAAAAAGATTAAAGAGTACTATAAAACAAGCGCTTCAGAGGGTTTAAATAAAAAACAAGTTACTGCTCACCGAGCCAAATACGGCAGCAATGTTTTTCAAGAAGCCAAAGAAAAAAGTATTTTTCAAAAGCTTTTGAAACATCTACTTGAGGTAATGAATCTTGTTTTAATCATTGTCTCAGTTCCTGCTTTTTACCTATCGATGGATACTGGGAACTTCACCAAACCAATCGTTATTCTGTTAATCGTGGTCATCAATGTCATCGTTGCCCACATGCAAGAGGAACGTGCCGAAACCGCCTTATCCGCCCTCAAGAAATTATCGGCTCCAAATTCTGTGGTTATACGTGAAGGGAAGCTCAGCACAATTCCTTCTGAGCAATTGGTTGTCGGTGATTTGCTTCAACTGAGCGCTGGAGAACAGGTTGGTGCTGATGTTCGTCTCCTTTCAGCAAATAGCTTACAAGTCGATGAATCCTCCCTAACAGGGGAGTCTGAACCAATAAAAAAAGATGCTTCACGTGAGAACCTCGAAGATGTGCCTTTGGGAGACCAAGTGAACATGGTTTTCTCGGGAACAAATGTGCTTAACGGTACAGCTCAGGGCATTGTTGTAGCTACAGGAATGAAAAGTCAGATGGGACAAATTGCCCAACTTTTAGAAGACCAGGTTAAAGGGAAAACACCTTTACAAAAACGTATTGATTCTCTGGCAAAACGCCTTGCTGCAATTGCTTTTGGTGCAGGGGCAATCATCTTTATTGTCAACTTATTGCACGGTGGCATTCCCTTCAGTGAAAATATGATGACGGCTGTTATTCTTGGTATTGCTGCCGTGCCGGAAACTCTTCCTGTCATCGTGACCTTATCACTCGTTTATGGTGTAGAAAATATGGCATATAAAAAAGCCATTATTCGTAACATTCCTGCAGTTGAAACCCTGGGAAATGCTTCGGTCATTGCTTCCGATAAAACAGGAACACTTACTCAAAACCAGATGACTATTCAAAGACTCTGGGTACAAGGAGAAGAGATTTGGCATAAGGACCAACTCTCTGATAAGGAAAAAGATTTAATTTACAAGTTTGGTTTAGTATCTAATGCAACAGCCGTAAAAGATGAGGGGAAATGGGTCACACACGGCGATCCAACAGAAACAGCCATCATCAACTTCCTTATCGCACATAACTCTTATCATCCTGATAAAAATCCCCCGCGTCTCTTAGAACTTCCTTTTGATTCGACCAGAAAAAAAATGACGGTTGTTGTATCTAACGAAAGCGGGGGCTACCTGGTTATTACAAAAGGAGCCTTTGATCGGCTTGTCCCTAATCACTTTAGCAAAGCACATAATATTCACGACACCTTTGCAGAAAATGCCTTGCGTGTCCTCGCTCTTTCCTACAAAGTAATTGAAGAGATTCCAGAAAACCATCAAAGCTTGGAAGAAGACCAAACATTCTTAGGAATAATTGGAATGATTGATCCTCCAAGACCCGAAAGTAAACATGCTGTAGCCGAAGCCCGTACTGCTGGAATTATTCCTGTAATGATTACAGGGGATCATGCCTTAACTGCTAAAGCAATCGCACAGGAACTTGATATTTATCGTGAAGGAGACTTGGTCGTAGACGGAATTACCTTGGCAAACATGACGGATGAGGAGCTCAAGGAAAAGATTGAAAAAATTTCAGTCTATGCACGTGTCTCGCCTGAAGACAAGCTCCGGATTGTGAAAGCATGGCAAGATAAAAAACATATAGTTGCCATGACCGGTGACGGTGTCAATGATGCTCCCTCTCTACGAGCAGCAGATGTCGGAACCGCAATGGGAATCGCCGGAACAGAAGTGGCCAAAAATGCCTCTGACATCATCTTAGCCGACGATAACTTTGCAACTATTGTTAGTGCAATTGCTGAAGCCCGCCGTGTTTACATTAATATTAAAAGAACAATTTATTATCTTCTTTCTGCCAATGTTGCCGAAATCCTTATTATGCTATTTGGAGCTATTATTGGTTGGGGTCTGCCACTTACAGGTATGCAGCTTCTCTATATTAATGTTCTCGCAGATGGTATTCCTGGATTTGGCTTAAGTCGAGAAACCTCTGATAAGTATATTATGAAAGAACCACCAATCGATGTAAACGAAAGTCTCTTCTCTAGAAGTGTTTCACAACGTATTCTCACATCCTCCACAACCTTTATCATTATTTCACTTATCGGATTCTATATTGGTAGATTTGTAGAGATAGCGGGAACTACTCCAAGTATGCAAGTCGGACAATCGATGACATTTCTCGTTCTTGCCCTCGCTTCAACCTACCATATCTTTAATGCTCGGAGTAACGATTCTATATTTAAAGATGGTTTATATTCAAATAAAACAATTTTCTGGACAACCATTATATCCTTAATCATAACCTTTGTCTTCACACTTACACCCTTACGAACATTCATTGATGTAGTGCCTCTCACAACAACACACTGGCTTATCGCTATACTCCTCTCTCTTGTGATTTTCATCGTGATAGAAATTGAAAAGTTCATTATCAAAAAACTCAACAAAACTTTTCTTGCCTAAACATATTACACCACTTTTACTTGTTATGAAAGTGGTTTTTACATTTAGATAAAAACAAAAAAGACCTAAGAATACTTAGATCTTTTATTTTATGCCGAAGGCCGGGGTCGAACCGGCACTCCCGTGAAGGAACCAGATTTTGAGTCTGGCGCGTCTGCCTATTCCGCCACTTCGGCAACAGACTTTTCTCAAATAAAATATTTGAACTGGGGTAGCTGGATTCGAACCAACGCATGAGGGAGTCAAAGTCCCTTGCCTTACCGCTTGGCTATACCCCATTAAAAGGGCGGATGACGGGAATCGAACCCGCGAGTGCCAGCGCCACAAGCTGGTGTGTTAACCACTTCACCACATCCGCCATAATACAAACACGGGCAGCAGGAATTGAACCCACACCAAAGGTTTTGGAGACCTTTGTACTACCTTTATACTATGCCCGTAAAACTATGGAAGGGGAGGGATTCGAACCCCCGAACCCGAAGGAGCGGATTTACAGTCCGCCGCGTTTAGCCTCTTCGCTACCCTTCCGATATTTAATTGTCATTGAATATATTATAACATATTCAATGGGAGTTAACGGGATCGAACCGCTGACCCTCTGCTTGTAAGGCAGATGCTCTCCCAGCTGAGCTAAACTCCCAATCACTTGGCATTTACCCTATCTCGCAGGGGGCAACCCCCAACTACTTCCGGCGTAATAGGACTTAACTTCTGTGTTCGACATGGGAACAGGTGTATCTCCTATGCAATGAATACCAAATCATGGTCTGAATGTATTGAACACTCAAAACTAAATAACAATCTCTTGATAAATAAGTAAAGCTGAACTCATATGTTCTATTACTTGGTAAAGTCCTCGAGCTATTAGTACTGGTCCGCTCCATCCCTCGCAGGACTTCCACTTCCAGCCTATCAACCTGATCATCTCTCAGGGCTCTTAATTCATAAAGAATGGGAAATCTCATCTTGAGGTGGGCTTCGCACTTAGATGCTTTCAGCGCTTATCCCTTCCCTACATAGCTACCCAGCGGTGCTCCTGGCGGAACAACTGGTACACCAGCGGTAAGTCCACCCCGGTCCTCTCGTACTAAGGGCAGATCCTCTCAAATTTCCTACGCCCGCGACGGATAGGGACCGAACTGTCTCACGACGTTCTGAACCCAGCTCGCGTGCCGCTTTAATGGGCGAACAGCCCAACCCTTGGGACCGACTACAGCCCCAGGATGCGACGAGCCGACATCGAGGTGCCAAACCTCCCCGTCGATGTGAACTCTTGGGGGAGATAAGCCTGTTATCCCCAGGGTAGCTTTTATCCGTTGAGCGATGGCCCTTCCATGCGGTACCACCGGATCACTAAGCCCTAGTTTCCTACCTGCTCGAGTTGTAGCTCTCGCAGTCAAGCTCCCTTATACCTTTACACTCTACACATGATTTCCAACCATGTTGAGGGAACCTTTGGGCGCCTCCGTTACTCTTTAGGAGGCGACCGCCCCAGTCAAACTGCCCGACAGACACTGTCTCCCACGCCGATTATGCGTGTGGGTTAGAGCAACCATGAAGCAAGGGTAGTATCCCAACAGCGACTCACTTGAAACTAGCGTCCCAAGGTCAAAGTCTCCTACCTATCCTGTACATGCTTCACAGGTACTCAATATCAATCTGCAGTAAAGCTCCATGGGGTCTTTCCGTCCTGTCGCGGGTAACCTGCATCTTCACAGGTACTAAAATTTCACCGAGTCTCTCGTTGAGACAGTATCCAAATCATTACGCCTTTCGTGCGGGTCGGAACTTACCCGACAAGGAATTTCGCTACCTTAGGACCGTTATAGTTACGGCCGCCGTTTACTGGGGCTTCAATTCAGAGCTTCGCCTAAGCTAACCCCTCCTCTTAACCTTCCAGCACCGGGCAGGCGTCACCCCCTATACATCACCTTGCGGTTTAGCAGAGAGCTGTGTTTTTGATAAACAGTTGCTTGGATCTTTTCACTGCGGCTGTATTTCTACAGCACCCCTTCTCCCGAAGTTACGGGGTCATTTTGCCGAGTTCCTTAACGAGAGTTCTCTCGATCACCTGAGGCTACTCGCCTCGACTACCTGTGTCGGTTTGCGGTACGGGTAGTATTGAATTAAACGCTAGAAGATTTTCTTGGCAGTGTGACATCAAGGGCTTCGCAACCGTAGTTGCTTCCCCATCACAGCTCAATGTTAAAGGAAAATGCATTTGACACATTCCACACCTCACTGCTTAGACCAGAATCCATTAACTGGCTCCCTTTAGCCTACTGCGTCCCTCCATCACTAACAATACTAGTACAGGAATATCAACCTGTTGTCCATCGACTACGCCTTTCGGCCTCGCCTTAGGTCCCGACTAACCCAGGGCGGACGAGCCTTCCCCTGGAAACCTTAGTCTTACGGTGGATAAGATTCTCACTTATCTTGCGCTACTCATACCGGCATTCTCACTTGTAATCGCTCCAGCACCCCTCACGGTATACCTTCATCGCTGATTACAACGCTCTCCTACCATTTAATTAATATTAAATCCACAGCTTCGGTAATATGTTTAGCCCCGGTACATTTTCGGCGCAGGGTCACTCGACTAGTGAGCTATTACGCACTCTTTGAATGATAGCTGCTTCTGAGCTAACATCCTAGTTGTCTGTGCAACCCCACATCCTTTTCCACTTAACATATATTTTGGGACCTTAGCTGGTGGTCTGGGCTGTTTCCCTTTCGACTACGGATCTTAGCACTCGCAGTCTGACTGCCGCACATGTGTATTAGCATTCGGAGTTTATCTGAAATTGGTAACCCGAGATGGGCCCCTCATCCAAACAGTGCTCTACCTCCAATACACTTAAATTGCGACGCTAGCCCTAAAGCTATTTCGGAGAGAACCAGCTATCTCCCAGTTCGTTTGGAATTTCTCCGCTATCCACAAGTCATCCAAACACTTTTCAACGTGTCCTGGTTCGGTCCTCCAGTGCGTCTTACCGCACCTTCAACCTGCTCATGGATAGGTCACTAGGTTTCGGGTCTACATCATGATACTAAAGCGCCCTATTCAGACTCGCTTTCGCTACGGCTCCGCCTCTTCAGCTTAACCTCGCATCATAACGTAACTCGCCGGTTCATTCTACAAAAGGCACGCTCTCACCCATTGACGGGCTCGAACTTCTTGTAGGCACACGGTTTCAGGTGCTATTTCACTCCCCTCCCGGGGTTCTTTTCACCTTTCCCTCACGGTACTGGTTCACTATCGGTCATTAAGGAGTATTTAGGCTTGGGAGATGGTCCTCCCGGATTCAAACTGGATTTCGCGTGTCCAGCCCTACTCAGGATACTGCTAGGTATAAAGTCTATTTCAAATACGAGGCTATTACTCTCTTTGGCTTACCTTCCCAGGTAATTCTTCTATAGACTTTAAGTCCACGTTGCAGTCCTACAACCCCAAGAAGCAAGCTTCTTGGTTTGGCCTGTTTCCCGTTCGCTCGCCGCTACTTAGGAAATCGTTTTTACTTTCTCTTCCTGCAGGTACTTAGATGTTTCAGTTCTCTGCGTTACCTTCTCGTAAGCTATGTATTCACTTACGGATACTATGCATAACATAGTGGGTTTCCCCATTCGGAGACCTAGGGATCAATGCGTACTTACTGCTCCCCCTAGAATATCGTCGTTAGTCACGTCCTTCTTCGGCTCTTAATGCCAAGGCATCCACCGTGCGCCCTTATTAACTTTGCCATTAAAACAAGTATAAGTTTTTTCGAACTATTTAAAATAATTCGCAGCTTTACAGAAATGTTTTACCATTTCTCGGTTTATTTATCGTTATAAGATATTGTTATTTAGTTTTCAATGATCAATTCCTATTTTAACGTCTTCGTTGACAAGATACTGTCGTATCTTATGGAGCCTAGCGGGATCGAACCGCTGACCTCCTGCGTGCAAAGCAGGCGCTCTCCCAGCTGAGCTAAGGCCCCTTCTCTCAACGCAATCTTCTCTATCTTGCATCAAAAGACTGCTTGTTTGGTCTTTATAGACCCCTCAAAACTGAATAAAGTAGAACAACATCTTTTTTTATATTCCTTAGAAAGGAGGTGATCCAGCCGCACCTTCCGATACGGCTACCTTGTTACGACTTCACCCCAGTCATCGGTCTTACCTTAGGAAGCGCCCTCCTTGCGGTTAGGCAACCTACTTTGGGTACTCCCAACTTCCGTGGTGTGACGGGCGGTGTGTACAAGGCCCGGGAACGTATTCACCGCGGCGTGCTGATCCGCGATTACTAGCGATTCCGACTTCATGCAGGCGAGTTGCAGCCTGCAATCCGAACTGAGAATGGTTTTAAGAGATTAGCGCACCCTCGCGGGTTGGCGACTCGTTGTACCATCCATTGTAGCACGTGTGTAGCCCAGGTCATAAGGGGCATGATGATTTGACGTCATCCCCACCTTCCTCCGGTTTATCACCGGCAGTCTCACTAGAGTGCCCAACTTAATGATGGCAACTAGTAATAAGGGTTGCGCTCGTTGCGGGACTTAACCCAACATCTCACGACACGAGCTGACGACAACCATGCACCACCTGTATCCCGTGTCCCGAAGGAACTCCTTATCTCTAAGGATAGCACGAGTATGTCAAGACCTGGTAAGGTTCTTCGCGTTGCTTCGAATTAAACCACATGCTCCACCGCTTGTGCGGGCCCCCGTCAATTCCTTTGAGTTTCAACCTTGCGGTCGTACTCCCCAGGCGGAGTGCTTAATGCGTTAGCTGCGCTACAGAGAACTTATAGCTCCCTACAGCTAGCACTCATCGTTTACGGCGTGGACTACCAGGGTATCTAATCCTGTTTGCTCCCCACGCTTTCGAGCCTCAGTGTCAGTTACAGGCCAGAGAGCCGCTTTCGCCTCCGGTGTTCCTCCATATATCTACGCATTTCACCGCTACACATGGAATTCCACTCTCCTCTCCTGCACTCAAGTCTCCCAGTTTCCAATGCACACAATGGTTGAGCCACTGCCTTTTACATCAGACTTAAGAAACCACCTGCGCTCGCTTTACGCCCAATAAATCCGGACAACGCTTGGGACCTACGTATTACCGCGGCTGCTGGCACGTAGTTAGCCGTCCCTTTCTGGTTAGATACCGTCACTTAAGTAATTTTCCACTCTACTTAACGTTCTTCTCTAACAACAGAGTTTTACGATCCGAAAACCTTCTTCACTCACGCGGCGTTGCTCGGTCAGGGTTGCCCCCATTGCCGAAGATTCCCTACTGCTGCCTCCCGTAGGAGTCTGGGCCGTGTCTCAGTCCCAGTGTGGCCGATCACCCTCTCAGGTCGGCTATGTATCATCGCCTTGGTAGTCCTTTACACTACCAACTAGCTAATACAACGCGGGATCATCAAGTAGTGAAGCAATTGCTTCTTTCAAATAAGAATCATGCGATTCTCATTGTTATGCGGTATTAGCGTTCGTTTCCAAACGTTGTCCCCCGCTACTCGGCAGATTTCCCACGCGTTACTCACCCGTTCGCCGCTCTTCATAAAAATAGCAAGCTATCTTTAATCATCGCTCGACTTGCATGTATTAGGCACGCCGCCAGCGTTCGTCCTGAGCCAGGATCAAACTCTCATTTAAATTTAGTTCATCAAATGAACTGGCTGTTGTTTTGTCTTTCATTATTGAATTGACAGTTGGTATACAAGAAGTTAACTTCTCGCATATAGTCATTCTACTTTATTCAGTTTTCAAAGGTCTATCGCTCTCGTAAGAGATACGCTCTCTCGCGACAACTATTATATTCTATCAAACTCACTTTGTTCTGTCAAGAATAAACTGTGATTTTTCTCCCTTTTTTTTACACTCGTTCGGAAAACCCCGCCGTTGTCACGTTTAAAGACTATAAAAAACAGACACTTTGGGGGCTGGTTTTCTATTCTATAATATTGGACTCAGTAATCGTGAAAAGTTTTGCTTGATTTTAAGCCAGAGGGATTGTTGAGCAATTTCTTCATCTGTAAGTAGACTTGAATCTCTCAAATCTGCCTCAAAAGTCTTTCTCATCTCCTCTGCTACTCCTTCATCATAGCAAAAAGCACTTATCTCAAAATTTAATTCATAACTGCGTATATCTTGATTAGTTGTACCAAAAACACCTAATTTTCCATCCATTACAAGAGTTTTAGAATGTATAAAGCCATTTGTATAATTGTATATTTTTACGCCTTGTTTATGCAGATAATTTGCGTAATACTGCGTTGCTCGAAAAATAAATGGATGATCAGGCATATCGGGAATCATTATCCTTACATCAACACCAGAATTCGCCGCTGCAATAAGTGCCGTTATCATAGAGTCGTCAGGTATCAAATAAGGCGATTGAAGCCAAATATAGTCTTCTGCATCCATAATCATTTTAATAAAACCTGTTCTTAAGGTTTTATTATCATTTTCTGGACCGTTAGCCACAATCTGGATATCAATGTTCCCCTCTTCTTCTGGTACCACAAAATATGTATCTTTTCGTTCAAGTTTCTCTCGAGGGTCTTTAACGGAAACATTCCAATCTCGAATAAACGTTTCTTGAAGACCGAAAGCTGCTGTACCAACAATTCTGCCATGTGTATCACGCCAGAAACCAAACTTTTTACTATTGTAAATATATTGATCACCAACATTAAAACCACCAGTCCAGCCAATTTGACCATCTATCACTACGATTTTACGGTGTAAATGATAGTTAAGCCGCGTTTTCATTAGTGCATTACGCGAAGTGATAAAGGCTGTAACTTTCCCGCCGGCTTCCTCTAATGGTTTAAAGAAATCTTTTTTCGTTTTTCCTCCCCACGGGTCGTAAACCACCCTTACTTCAATACCTTCTTTAGCTTTCGTAATCAAATGATCACGAAAAGCAGTTCCAATTTTGTCATTAAAAAATGCATAGTATTCTACATGAATATTGTCTTTGGCATTTTTTATATCTTCAAACAAAGCTGAAAATTTATCTTCGCCATTTAGATAAAATTGTACATTATTCCCACGACAAAGCGGTGTTCGCTCCATATTATTAAAATACCTTTTAAGTAATTTTTCGTGGGGGGTCATATCTTTGGGCCCAAATTTTTCATTGTTTTCATGAACTCTTTGGCCAAGAATGGACAGGTTGTATTTGTTTTCTTCTTCAAAACGACGTGTTGTTGTTCGATCAAGTCCTCGTCCTAGGAAAAGATAGCCAAGAAATCCAATACCTGGTAAAAAAACTAAGAACATAAACCAAGCCAAAATACTGGCAATAGACCTCGGTTTACGAAAAATCGTCACAAGGGCAAGCACCGTGTTAATCGTTATCAGTGTTCCAATAAAACTATAAATTGTCGCAAGTGACATAAAATATTTCTCCCTAAAATAATCCTCTATAAAATAATATTGTTCATCCAATTATACCAAAATTGATTGAATATTGAACGTGTGCTAGACATTAATTTACTATTGTGTAAAAAAACGCTTGAACTTTCCACCTCTACAGAGAATATACTATATATATTTAGTCCAATATAAGTTATTCATTTTTTATAAAAATTACTGTTTTTCTTATTAAAATAGCGATATAATGTAAGGTAGGTTTTAAATGACAAGGAGGAATTTTTATGCAAATTACTTTCTTAACACAAATTGATTGGTTGATTCGTTTAATATTAGCAGGAATTTGTGGCTATGCTATTGGTTATGAAAGAAATAGCCGTTATAAAAATGCTGGCACACGTACTCATTTAATTGTTGCTTTGAGTGCTGCCTTGATGATTATCGTCTCAAAATACGGCTTTATGGACATCATTAGCACTCATGGGATCAATCTTGATCCTTCCAGAATTGCTGCTCAAATTGTAAGCGGAATTGGTTTTTTAGGAGCAGGACTGATCTTTGTTCACAATCAATCCGTTCGAGGCTTAACCACCGCTGCTGGCATTTGGGCAACTTCTGGTATTGGTATGGCTATTGGTTCTGGATTATATTTTATAGGTATTGTAGCTACTTTACTCATTTTACTTTTTCAAATTATTTTACATCAAAATTATCGGTGGATAAAAACAACAACAAGCAATCATCTTATTGTTCAATTAGAAGATACTGAAGGTCTTCGCCTGTTGCAAAAACAAATGAAAAATGAACATATCAAAATCCTGAGTATAAAAGTTGAAAAAAATCAAATAATTGTTTGAAAACTGATCTATATCTGAGCTTACCCAAAACTTATGAACTTGCATCACTGGTAACTCTTTTAGAGTCAAACGAAAAGATTAAATCAATTGAATACTAATCTTAAAAATAGAGCCCCTTCCTAGGGGTACTTTTACTCTTCGAAATCTTACTCCGCTCTTAGTATTCGTATTAAGACGGTCTTTATGATAAATATTGCTTAAATGGAGCTGCTACAATAAATACCAAAAAGACACCAGTAAAACTCTGGTGTCTTTTTGGTATTTATTGTAGCAGATTGAATGTTACACCAATCTCCACCAAATAATTGTTCGAAACGTTGATATATCTGAAACAGATTAACGTTTTGAGAATTGTGAAGCTTTACGGGCTTTCTTAAGACCAGCTTTTTTACGTTCAACCATACGAGCATCACGTGTAAGCAAGCCAGCGCGTTTCAAAGCACCACGGAAGTCTGGATCCACTTCAAGCAATGCACGAGCGATACCGTGACGGATAGCTCCTGATTGACCTGATACACCACCACCGTTTACGTTTACGAGTGTGTCGTAGCTACCTTCAGTTTGTGTAGCTGCAAATGGTTGGTTGATAACAAGGCGAAGTGCTGCTTGTGGGATGTAGTCTTCTACATCACGTTTGTTAATTACGATTTTACCTGTGCCGGGTACGAGACGTACACGAGCAACTGAATTTTTACGGCGTCCTGTGCCAGCATATTGTACTTGTGCCATTTAGTGCGTTCCCTCCTTAGATAAGACCTGAAATATCAAGAACTTCAGGTTTTTGTGCTGCGTGTGTGTGTTCACCACCAACAAACACTTTAAGTTTCATGCCTTGAGCACGTCCAAGAGTGTTGTGTGGAAGCATACCTTTAACTGATTTTTCAATCAAACGTACAGCGTTTTTCTCACGGAGTTCACCAGCAGTGATTGATTTCAATCCACCTGGGTGAAGGCTGTGACGGTAGTAAACTTTATCAGTTGCTTTTTTACCAGTAAGTTTTACTTTATCAGCATTGATAACGATAACGAAATCACCTGTATCTGTGTGAGGAGTGAAAGTTGGTTTGTTTTTACCGCGAAGCACGCTAGCAACTACAGCTGACAAACGACCAAGAGGTACATCAGTTGCGTCAACCACGTACCATTTACGGTCAACGTTTGAAGCGTTAGCCATGAATGTTGTTTTCATCATTTGGGTTAAGTTTCCTTTACTTAGAATTTGTTTACGGCAGGTGTAAGAGTCCTGCAAATATTTTTGGGTTTCCGGGGCCACAAAAATGGGGTAAACAATACCGTTTATCATAATACCACATATGTCAAGTCTTGTCAAGATTCATTTTTAATTTTTTTGCTTTTATGTTAAACTATTACCATGAATGTAGTTCTTACTTTAGACTCCAAAATGTTAGATAGACTTATTCTTAAGTTCGACAAATATAAGAAGGCATCAAAAAACCAATATATTGTTTTTTATGCAAAGCTACCTAAAGCTACTATTTCTGTATATACGTCAGGAAAAGTTGTCTTTCAAGGAGAGGATGCTGAACGTATCGCTCAACAATTTGGGCATACTGCTTCATCACGTCCACAGCAACAAGAGAACATAATCGGTACCGATGAAGTCGGCAATGGTTCTTATTTTGGTCCCTTAGTCGTTGTGGCAAGTTTTGTCAATACTGAAGATGTACTTTTATTAAAGAAGCTCGGTGTCGCCGATTCTAAAAAAGTTACCGATGAAAAAATCTATCAAATTGCTCCTCAATTAATGGAGAATATCACACATGTGCCTTTGATTGTTGAACCCACAAAATATAACCAAGTCATTGATTCAGGTTACAATGCTGTAAGTATCAAAGTAGCCTTGCATAACCAAGCTATTTATCTCCTCGAAAAACGTGTTTCAGAAAGTATTGAATATATAATTGTTGATGCCTTTACGACTGAAAAAAATTACCAAAAATATTTATTAGCCGAGCAAAATAAAGTGAACGGTAAAGTTACCCTTTTACCTAAGGCTGAAGACCAATTCTTAGCCGTTGCTTGCAGCTCTATTATTGCCCGCTACCTCTTTCTAGAAAATCTCAAAGCTCTTTCTCTAGAAGCAGGGTATAAGTTACCAAGCGGCGCCGGAGCAGCTTCTGACCAAGTAGCTGCAAAGCTAATACGTCAAAACGGTTCTGAGTCCTTGAAAAGATATGCAAAATTACATTTTGCTAACACGAAGAAAGCAATAAACATAGCTCAAATATAGAAAGTTAAATATGGAAAATACCACACAAAACAAACAACCCAATGCCTTCACACGATTCGTTAAAGAATGGGGCATCTTTATCGCAATTATCACTATCGCAATCCTCTCACGTATCTTTATCTGGTCACTTGTCGTTGTTGATGGTCATTCAATGGATCCAAACTTAGCTGATAAACAACGCCTGGTTCTTATTAAAACTGCAAGCATTAACCGCTTTGATATCGTAGTTGCTAAAGAAACAGAAACAGTAAATGGGCAAACCGAAACAAAAGACGTTGTAAAGCGTGTGGTTGGTATGCCGGGTGATGAGATTAAATTTGATAAAGATCAACTTTACATCAATGGAAAGAAAACTGATGAGCCTTACTTGGCAGACTTTAAAAACCAGCTTTCTAATAATGAACTCGAAAAGACTTATCAAAATTACGCTTTGACTTCTGAACTCTCTGAAGCCAATCGCGCTTACTTTGTTCAACTTGCGCAACAAGCTCAAGCCTTTACCACGGATGCAACAGGCAATCCAACCTTTACGATTAAAGTACCTGAGGGAGAGTATCTTCTCTTAGGGGATAACCGTATTGTGTCGAGAGACAGTCGAGCAGTAGGAACCTTTAAACGTTCTGATATTGTTGGTCGAACCATGTTCCGTGTGTGGCCAATTAATAAAATTTCTACCCTTAACTAATAAAAAAACTTTGTCTAGATAGACAAAGTTTTTTTCATATTTTTATATTCTAGGTAGGTAAGGAGAATCAGCAAAACATCAAAAACTGAGACAAAAAGCATAAAATTAGAATGATATTGCAAATAATCCGTCAGTTGGTAAACAATAAAGCATAAAAAAACCAAAATTGATAATGGATACGCCCAAAGAATCTTTTTCCATAAAAGCACCAAAGTCACAAGCTTGATTAAACCATGTACTAGAAGATAAACAGCAGCAAGGTATTGTGTACTAACAGTAAAATGATACCCCAAATTTAATAGGAAATGAGCTATAAAGTCGCTTGGATCTTCTTTTAATTCTCCTCGAGTAAACCAGCCCACAATACCAGACATGCGCTCAGGTGTAATAAAGAAAAGAAAAATACCACCAAGAACTTCGCCTAAGGCAAATAGTGACTTTAGTAACAATACGATATCAAAGCTTAAATCAATAACACCTTGCTTGTTTGCTTTATTTCTCTTCAAATATATTACCTAGCTCTACTTCAATTGTCCGCTGGGCAACATCTATCTGATCTACCTTGAGGATTGATTTATAATCATCTACCAACCGCTCTCCCTTGAAAGGCCCTTCCAGAAAGACAGCCACACCAGATAAGAAACAATCAAATTCGTGAACAAGACTCTTCATGCCATTAATCGTTCCAGCTCCTTTCATAAAGTCGTCTACAATCAATACACTTTGGCCAATCGATAAACTCCGCTTAGAAAGTGTCATATTTTCAACACGGCTGCTTGAACCTGACATATAATTCACGTTCAAAGTTGCCCCTTCTGTAACTTTAGGATCACGTCGAACAATAACAAAAGGAACATCTAAAATTTCCGCTACAGACTGTGCAATCGGAATCCCTTTTGTCGCAATTGTCATCACGACATCAATTTGTTTATCACAATACTCATGAGCAATAATTTGACCAATTTTTTTTAGATTAGCAGGGTGACCTAAAATATCAGAAAGATATATATAACCTCCAGGTAAAATACGGTTTTCTTCACGCAAAAGGTCCGCAAGTTCCAACGCACGATCCCGAGAAACTTCATCAGATATATAGGGTGTGAAACGTACGCCTCCTAAACTTCCAGGAAAAGTTTCGACAATTCCAATATTTTGATCTTCAAAGACACGCTTAATAAAAACAAGGTCTTCAGAAATCGAGGATTTGGCTACTTCATAGCGTTTACTAATTTCGTTCAGATTCAACATTCTATTGGGTCTGTTCAATAAAAAATTAGTAAAGTCCACTAAACGTTCGTTTCTTTTCATATTAATCACCCTTTTCTTTTTGTTGGTTTAATTATAACGTAGAAAAACCGAACAATCAAGCAAAGCATTCAAATTTAATCATAAAAATTACAGTATCTGGGATATATTTTCGAATAATTCAAAATAAAAAAAGCAATACCTTAAAGATATTGCTTTTTTATTAGTTGAAATAATCAAAGATTATTCAGCATCGCCACCGCGACCGTTTTTCTTGATAATTTCTTCTTGTACTGATTTAGGTACATCTTCGTAGTGGTCAAATGTCATCATGAATGTACCACGACCTTGTGAAGATGAACGAAGAGTAGTTGCATAACCAAACATTTCAGCAAGTGGTACAAATGCATTAACGATTTGTGATTTACCATGTGCTTCCATGCTGTTTACACGTCCACGACGAGCTGTTACGTGACCCATAACATCTCCGAGGTTTTCTTCAGGAACTGTGATAACAACTTTCATCATTGGTTCAAGGATTGCAGGTTGTGCAGTCTTAGCAGCTTCTTTCATAGCGAGTGAAGCCGCAACCTTGAAGGCAGTTTCTGATGAATCGACATCGTGATATGAACCATCATAAAGTTTAGCTTTAATATCAACCATTGGGTAACCAGCAAGGACACCGTTAGCCATAGTTTCTACCAAACCTTTTTCAACGGCTGGTACGAATTCACGTGGAACCACACCACCGACGATAGCATTTTCAAACTCGAAACCAGCACCTTCTTCGTTCGGTGTGAATTCGATCCATACGTCACCGTATTGACCTTTACCACCTGATTGACGTTTGAAGAATCCACGTGCTTGAGTAGCTGCACGGAATGTTTCACGGTATGATACTTGAGGTGCACCAACGTTAGCTTCAACTTTGAATTCACGTTTCATACGGTCAACAAGGACATCAAGGTGAAGCTCACCCATACCAGAGATAACTGTTTCACCAGTTTCAACGTTTGTTTCAACGCGGAATGTTGGATCTTCTTCAGCCAATTTAGTAAGGGCAACACCCATTTTATCTTGGTCAGCTTTTGATTTAGGTTCAACAGAAAGTTGGATAACTGGTTCTGGAACTTCGATAGACTCAAGGATGATACGTGCTTTTTCGTCAGTCAATGAGTCACCAGTTGTAGTGTTTTTCAAACCAACAGCAGCGGCGATATCGCCAGCATAAACTGTTTGGATTTCTTGACGAGTATTCGCGTGCATTTGGAGGATACGTCCGATACGTTCACGTTTACCTTTAGAAGTATTCAAGACGTATGAACCAGCATCCAATGTACCTGAGTAAACACGGAAGAATGAAAGACGTCCAACGAATGGGTCAGTCATGATCTTGAAGGCAAGAGCCGCAAATGGAGCATCATCAGATGCTGGGCGTTCGTCTTCTTCGTCTGTATCTGGGTTAACACCTTTGATTGCAGGGATGTCCAATGGGCTTGGGAGGTAATCAATAACCGCATCAAGCATCATTTGAACACCTTTGTTCTTGAAGGCAGAACCTGCAAGCATTGGGTAGAATTCAACGTTGATTGTTGCTTTACGAATAGCGGCTTTCAACTCTGCTTCAGTGATTTCTTCACCTGCAAAGTATTTTTCCATCAAGTCTTCGTCTGTTTCAGCGATAGCTTCGATGAGTTTTGTACGCCATTCTTCAGCTTGTTCCATGTATTCTGCTGGGATTTCTTCGTCACGGATATCTGTACCAAGGTCGTTAGTATAGATTTCTGCGCGCATAGTTACCAAGTCAATGATACCCACGAAGTCTTCTTCAGATCCGATTGGGATTTGAATTGGATGAGCGTTAGCGCCCAAACGATCGTGCAATGTAGAAAGTGAATAGAAGAAGTCAGCACCGATTTTATCCATTTTATTAGCAAAAACGATACGTGGAACTCCATAGTCAGTTGCTTGACGCCAAACTGTTTCAGTTTGTGGTTCAACACCTGATTGAGCATCAAGTACAGTTACTGCACCGTCAAGAACACGGAGTGAACGTTGTACTTCGATTGTGAAGTCCACGTGACCTGGTGTATCAATAATGTTTACACGGTTGCCTTTCCATTGGGCAGTTGTCGCAGCAGAAGTGATAGTGATACCACGTTCTTGTTCTTGCTCCATCCAGTCCATTTGTGATGCACCTTCGTGAGTTTCACCGATTTTGTGAATTTTACCAGTATAGTAAAGGACACGTTCAGTGGTAGTTGTTTTACCGGCATCGACGTGAGCCATGATACCGATATTACGAGTATTTTCAAGTGAAAATTCGCGAGCCATAGTTTTCTCCTAATTAATTTTTAGTTTTACACCCCATTATATCATAATAATAAAGGTTTTTATAGTTCTATTTTTATCTTTCAACTATTTTTAAATAAAATTTAAGCTTTTTTCAAAAAGACTTACTTCTTCTTCATGAAAAATTTTTATCAAAAAAAGAAAAAGGAGACTATTCCCCTTTTTCAACAATCTCAATCCATCTTTCGACAGATTCTAAATGATTAAGGTACAGGAAAAGACGCTCATAGAGTTGTTGAGAGGCTTCCTCGTGCTGTGCACTTAGTGCTTCTCCTATTTCCTTTACAGTTGTTTTACCATCGATCATGCTAAAAACAAGTGTACCATATTCATCCAAAGACATGTACGTACGTTGAGGTATTTTCGCCCCCATCTTACGCATAAGATTTTGTGTCCAATGTTTTTGATCTTTATAAATCCGAATCCGACCTTCGTGCCATTCAAATAACACTTTATCTTTTTTCCGGAAAATCATATTCAGATTTTCATCTGAAATATCATCTTTTTTCTTTTTATTACTCATCTGACTTCTCGGCAGCCGGAGCTTTCTTGATTGACATCAATGGTGCTACAATCGCAATGATTAAGATAACCATGAGTACCCAAGCCATGGCGTTAGAACCTACAAATCCCGTAGGTGTTCCTGGAGTTACGACTCCTGAAACTTGAAGGATAATACCCAACAAACCAATAATTGATGCACCGGCAACTAAACCTGACGATAAAGAGACACCTGATGACATACGTTCTTCTTGAACAGCTTCTGTATCTTTTTTACCAAGAACTTCCACCAAAATACGAACTAAAGCACCAATAAGAATAATTGACGTTGTTGAAATTGGAAGGTAGAAACCAATCGCAAATGTCATAACTGGAACTTTAATCATGTAAAGGATAATACCAAACACGATACCAGCAATAATCATATGCCATGGAAGTTCTCCACCGATGATACCATCAGTCAAAGTTGCCATCAAGTTTGCTTGTGGTAAGGCGAACTGAGCTGCATCACCCGTTAAAGCTAATTGATCACGAAGTAATACGATAACACCTGTTACCACTACAACACCAAGAACAGCAGCAACAAGGAAGAAACGACGTACTTCATATTTATTACCACCAGTGATGAAAGTAACTTTTTGAGCTTGTGTATAACCACCAGCTACTGAAATCGCTACAACGATGAAGGTACCGAAGAGCAAGAGTGATTTAAGGTCTGCACTTGATGTCCAACCCATTGTCAAGAAAACAAGAGTCAGGATAACAAGAGAGGCAATTGTCATACCAGATACTGGCAAGTTAGATGTACCGATTGTACCTGTCAAGCGTCCTGCAACGATGATGAATAACATTGAAAGAACGATTGAAAGAATACCAGCAAGGAAAGTCATGGCTATGTTCCCACCAGAGATAATGAAGCCAACAACAAATGTTGCAACAATACCAATAAGGATAGCAAAGATACCAAGTGAATCACGTTCTCCAGCTTCGGCATTTTTACGTCCATCGAGTGTTGCTTTAACAGAGTTAATGATTGTTGGGATAAGACGAATTGCCCCAATCATACCACCTGAAATCATCATCCCCGCACCAATGTATTTAACATATGATCCAGAGATTGCGGCAAAATTCATAGCTTGGATTGGAGTAGATGGGTCATTCCAAACATGATGACCGTTTCCAGCCATTTCTGAGAAGTAACCAATCAATGGAGCGATACCAAAGTTAGCAAGGATTGAACCAGCAAACATCATTACTGCAACCTCAAGCCCAACAATAAAGCCGATGGCAGCAAGCATTGGATTTACTTCAATTTCAAGTTTCCATTTATAGAATGTTTCGTTTGTATAGCTTACAACGTTGTTCACAACACCAAAAACTGCTGAAGTGAATGCAGTAATAAGACCACCAACACCGAAACCGATACCCATGTATTTAAGTGAGTTACCACCTGTTGAAGAAGCAACAAGCGTTTCCGAAATTGCCATTGCTTCGGGATAAACAAGTGTGCCATGTTCTTCAACTAAGAGATAGTCTTGAACAAATGACAAAATACCAAGAGATACAAGAACCGCAGAAACACCAACAATTACACCTTCAAAGAAAGAGACTTGTTGTCCGATAAGGATAACTGCTGGTAAGACAAAGATAAGACCTGAGGCAATTGACTCACCACCAGTTGCCATTGACTGGAGGATATTCTTCATCAGGAAGTTATTTTTACGGATAAAAATTGACAAGAGTCCTGAACCAAGAATAGCCCCTGGGATACCTGCAGCTACTGTTAAACCAGCACGCATTCCTGAATAGGCAGTAGATGCTGCGAAAAGAATGGCCAAAATAATACCAATAACAATTACAACTGGGTTGCCAGCACTCTTTTTGCGTCCATCTTCATAAGGGAGGTAATCTTTCCCTGCGACACCGCCATAGGCGGTTTTAGACAATTTTTTCATATTGTGTAATATACTCCTTAAGTTTGAAAGTGTTTTCGCCTTATTTTACTACAAATTCATCAAATCTGCAAGGTGTTTAAGTGTTTTTTGTAGCTTTTTTCTCATATTTTTGTTATGTAAATGTGTATATTTTTTTATTTTCTTATCTTTGAAAATAAAAAAACTTGACCATAAAGTCAAGCTTTTTCTAGAATAATGACCAAGGGTCATCTTCTTACCAACGGAAGTGAGCGAACGCACGGTTTGCTTCTGCCATTTTGTGTGTGTCTTCACGTTTCTTAACTGCAGCACCTGTGTTGTTTGCAGCATCAAGAATTTCTTTTGCAAGACGGTCTTGCATAGTGTGTTCACCACGGTTACGAGCGATTGTTACCAACCAACGGAGTCCGAGAGTTGTACGACGTTCTGGACGAACTTCAACTGGGACTTGATAGTTAGAACCACCAACACGACGAGCGCGAACTTCAAGAACAGGCATGATATTTTCCATAGCTGTTTCGAAAACTTCAAGTGGGTTGTTTCCAGTAGCTTCTTCAATTTGTTTGAAAGCTCCGTAAACGATATTTGTAGAAACGCCACGTTTACCATCAAGCATAACGCGGTTGATAAGACGTGTTACTACTACTGAGTTGTACATTGGATCTGCCAAAACTTCACGTTTTGGGGCACGATTTTTACGCATTCTTCTTATCTCCTTTCAATTACGCTTTTGGTTTTTTAGTACCGTATTTAGAACGGCTTTGTTTACGATCTGTTACACCAGCTGTATCGAGTGCACCACGAACGATGTGGTAACGTACCCCTGGCAAGTCTTTTACACGACCACCACGAAGAAGTACAACGCTGTGTTCTTGCAAGTTGTGACCGATACCTGGGATGTATGCTGTAACCTCGATAAGGTTAGACAAACGTACACGAGCGAATTTACGGAGCGCTGAGTTAGGTTTTTTCGGAGTCATTGTTCCAACACGAGTTGCAACACCACGTTTTTGTGGGCTTGCTACTTTAGTTTGGAGTTTTTTACGACTGTTATAGCCGATGTTCAATGCAGGTGAGTTAGATTTTTCCACTTTAGAGTGACGACCTTTACGCACCAATTGGTTAATAGTAGGCATTTTTCTGTCTGCTTATCCCTTTTATTTACGGAGAACCGCAAAGCGAAATAAAACGAATAAACAATCCTTTCTGTTTTTTTATAAAGTTGGAATGTCAGTATATGGTCGCTTAATCCAAGTTCTGACAAGAAGTTTGGCAACTTATACAAGTTCTCCTTATTAGGACCAAATATAAAAAGTACCGTTTAATATCATATCAAAATTTCAACACTCTGTCAACTTTATTTTGCATATTATTAGAGAAAAGTATTTCTTTACAAATTTTTTTGCATTTTCTATACTGACACGCGCGCTTAATTGCCTCATATCTGGGTTAATGAATAAATGATGTAGCAGGATAACCGAAAAATAAAATAGCGATAATTAGGGCAACAAATAAAAAATCTAAAAAAATTACGAGAACAATAGTCAGTATGCGCCCTATCTTATTATAGGGATTAATACTGAGGCCATAACCGAATACTTTTGGCACCCAAAGGGGAGAACCCATTATTCCTTTATAATGCTGATAAGCAAGTTTATTAAAGCTTACAGTCACATGTAAAAGGAGAATGCAGAGGAGGAAGATAATTATTGTAATACCATTTAGTAAAGTTACGTTGTTCTGAGATAAAGGAATGAGTAATAATGATAAGAGGAGGATAAGGCTGGTCAATATAATCAATAGTATTGAGTACTTCTTGTTCGCTTTCTTCGTATTGATTAACTCATAATCCTTCTTAACTTTCTTCATAAACTGCGGGTCTCCTTTAATAATATCAAGTGAAAAATCATAATAATTACTTAGTTCTATCAGCATCGGAACATCTGGAAAGTTTTTCCCGTTCTCCCAGTTGGAAAGGGATTGTCTTGAGATATAGAGTGTATCAGCAACTTTTTGTTGCGTTTCTCCTTTTTTCTTCCGTTCCTCTACTAAAATAGTGGCTAAATTCATCTTTACTCCTTTCATGCCCCATCATGATATATTAAAAAGAATAGAATGTCTAGCAAATATTTCTTGCATGCCTATCTAAGAGGGTAAAAAGAGCTATTGTAAATGAAGTTTACCGATACTGTAAACTTCATTTACTTCTGTAAAATAATAAATATTTGCATAGATTTTCCTAAAAGAGAAGAAATGTTTTACGTGAAACCATTGACTCGCTGTTGAAGCATCTATTAGTGTGAGTTTAACACATATTATTTTTGAAATACATTAGACCTTATTTCGCTGGTATGATAAAATAGAAACATGAAAAAAATCGTAATCACTTTCCTCTCCTTACTGCTTTTATTCTCTCCTTTGGCTACTATAAATACTCAAGCTGAGGATTTTTCTGTGGCAGCAAAATCTTCTATCGCCGTAGATGCAAGCAGTGGCAAAATCCTTTATAGCCAAAATGCAACGGATTCAAGCACGCGCATTGCTTCAATCACTAAACTTTTAACGGCCTACTTGGTTTATAAGAGTGTCGATGAGAAAAAAATTGCTTGGGATACAAAAGTACCTATTTCTGACTATGCTTATAATTTAACAATGAACAGCAACGCAAGTAATATCCCACTTGCTGAGGGAACTGAAGTCACGGTTAAAGATTTACTTAATGCCTTGCTTTTACCCTCAGCTAACTCCGCTGCTATAGCCTTGGCAGAAAAAATTGCTGGTTCGGAACCGAAATTTGTTGATATGATGATGGCTCAATTGAAAGAATGGGGCATTACAGATGCTGAGCTTTATACTTCTTCTGGCCTCCCAAACAGCGAGCTCGGTGAAAATATTTATCCAGGATCTACTGAAAATGATGCCAATACAATGAGTGCTCAAGATGTTGCCATCATGTGTACACATCTCCTCAAAGATTATCCCGAAATATTGAAAATCACCAAAAAAACAGAACTTCCATTTGATAAGGGAGGTCAATCTGAAACTACTTTAGCAAATACTAATCAAATGTTGCCTGGGTTTACAACAACACGTGCCGGTGTAGATGGCCTTAAAACTGGTTCAACTTCATTTTATGTCGACTGCTTTGCTGCTACAACAGTTCAAAATGGGTTCCGTATTATTACGGTTATTTTAGAAGCTAAAGACCCTTCTGTAGATAATTCAACACCTTTTACACTCACTAATGATCTTATGAACCAAGTTTATGCTTCTTGGACAAATGCAGATATTATTAGTAAGGATGAGCAACTCAGCGATTTCGCTAGACTTCCTGTACGAGACGGAAAGAAAAACAGTATTGATCTTATAGCTAAAGATAACTTCTCCGCTGTAGTCCCCTTAAAAAATGGTACAGCCGACATAAATGCAATTGAAATTACCTTTGATCGCGATCCTAAAACAAATATCGAGGCTCCCATCAAAAAAGGAGAAGAGTTAGTTCAGGCTACAGCTACACAAAAAGATAAGCTCGGCTATCTCCCAGGTTTTTCAGGTTATCATTTTCCTCTTACAGCTAAGACAGATGTGGAACGTGCAAATGTCTTTGTCGTGATGTGGAATAAATTCGTCCGTTTTGTAAACGAAAAACTCTAATAAAAAACTTTCTTGTACAAGAAAGTTTTTTATTTTATAGAATTTTCTAGTTTAGAATGACGATAACTGTAAACAAAGTAGAAACCAGCTGCAAACATAAGTAAAATTAGAAGAAAAAGCCATATTTGGGTATGATAGTGGACGATTAAAAAGCCATTGACAATAATTGATAAGATAGGAATCAAAGGTACTAGTGGAGTTTTAAACTCATGAGGTTGTGGCAACCCTTGTTCCTTACGAAGCTTTAACAAACCAAGAGCTAATACAATCAGATATAACAATGTAGATAAGCTCAAAAACTGACTGAGATAAGACATAGGAACAAAGCCAGCTATCAACATTGAAGTACCTCCAATAACGAGTGTAGCATTAATTGGTGTTTGGTGCTTAGCTGAAATTTTACTGAGCTTTGGAGGTAAAAGCCCATCACGACTCATAGAGTAAAGTAAGCGTGATAAGGCATAGGACATGGTGAGAGCAACACTGAGCAAAGTAATCACCGCTATAATAGAAATATAAGTCGCTGCCCACTCAACTCCAAGATAAGCAAGAGCAAATGCAATAGAGTTTGTGACATTTAGCTTATAATAAGGCACTGTTCCTGTAAGCACCAATGTCACAATAATATAAAAGACTACAGCAACAAAAAGTGAACTAATTACGCCATAAGGAATATTTCGACGGGGATTTTCAGCCTCATCTACCGCTGTCGACACTGTTTCGTAACCAATAAAGGCAATAAAGAGCATCGAAGCACCTGGTAAGATACCCGATTGACCACCGATTAAGGAACCCAAGCCAAAAGGTGCAAAGTTAGACCAATTTGCAGGTTCCAGATAAAAAAGACCAACAATAGCAAAAACAATTAATGCTGAAAATTTTAAAACAACGAGAGTATTATTCAAATGTGACACTGTTCGGGTGTTTAAGAAAATCATCACCGTTATGGCAGCCACTACCAACATTGGAATTAAATCAATAGAAAAACCTGAAGTATGGCCAAATGAGCCTTCAAATCTGGAAGGAAGTTGCAAATGCAGCAAGCCTTTGAAATAACCACTCCATGACTTTGCAACGATTGCAATTGTTGTAAAAAATTCAATTGCCAAAAGCCAGCCTACGATCCAAGCAGGAAATTCTCCAAAAACAGCATAAATGTAGCCATAAGGCCCACCTCGGCTTGGTACACGTGAAGCAAACTCAGCAAAGATTAGAGCTGACAACCCTACAGCAATCCCTGCAATAATAATGGATATAATAAGCGAAGGCCCAGCAATCAGGGCTACACCAACACCAGTAAAAGTAAAAATACCTGCTCCCACCATTGATCCTAGACCTAATAAAGTTAAGTCCATCGAATTAAGAGTACGTTTCATTTCACTTTTTTCTTGAACTACTCTTTTACGAAAAATGTTCATATCACTCCTCTATCATCATATTTTTACATTTCTTCAGCACATCAATTATTGATACCTTTTGCTTTGACAATAGCAAGTAAGATTGCTCCAATAATAAACAATACTGTACCTATAGTAATGTAGGCTAACTCCTTTTTTGTTTTTTTCTCGCCTAAAAAGAGAATACCTCCAATTGTTGAAATGATTACTCCTAATTGGGAGAAGGAAAAAGCAATAGCATTCCCTGCCAGTGAAGCTGCGAGTAACATAAAAACATTACCCACGCCCCACATTAGTCCAACAAAAATATTTTTAAAAACAACTGCTTCCATTTTTATATCACCACCAGAAAGAACAAAAGCACCTACAACCATTCCGATTGACATTGGAAAAATAATTGTTAATGTATCAAAATGAATATTGAACCACAGAGCGGATAAATTATTAAACAAAATCACATAAGATACATAAGCTAAAGTCGAGTAAGCTAAACAAATCAAACCTCTAACATAGTGATGTTTTTCTACAGCAATGGTATTTTCAGGATCTCTTTTTGCAGAAAAATAGAAACCAACGATTAAAGCTAAAATGGCAATAAACCCTAATGTATATTGAATATTTTGGGTCCACTCATGGAAAATGAAGACACCGATTAGTGCTGCCAAAACGAGTTGGGACCCCGCAGATAAAGGACCAGCTACGGATACACCGAGATATTTCATAGAGTGAAACTGTCCACTTTGACCAATTGCCCAAATAAAGCCACCAATAAAACCAATAAGAAAAATAGGAAAACTTAATTGAGGTTGACGGATAAGAAATACTATCAGAGCAAAGACAAAGGCTCCAAAAGTCATCCCCAAAGTTTGTTGTTTTGCTGTTCCACCGATTTTATTTGATACAAAACCAATGGATCCCCATGCGAACATTGGGACGAGAGCGAGTAAAATTCCTTCCATTTCAGCCTCCAAAATAAATATTAACTAAAAATCTTCTTATTTTAACATTATTATACATAAATATCAATGCATTCTTCTTATCTATTTTTTAATTTGATGCACTTTTTAACCTACTATTTTAAATGAGTATTAATAGCTAGTCTTTTAAGCCTTAAAGTATTGATGGAAAGTTCTAACTACTCTTCCATTCTTTTAAAAGTTTATTTTTGACTCATTTTTATCACACTTTCATTCTAACAAAATAAAGAATCGAAAAAAATAAAACACGCAAATACGTGTTTTATCGCTTTTCAATACAAATCAAAAAAGGTGGTGTATGGATCTGGTTCAGAGGCTCATATTTCATCACATGCCATTGTGCTTGGGGAAGCTCACTTGCCCAAGCAAGAACAGCATTTTTTTCACTTTGACCACCTTCGTGTCCGTAATAAACAACAAGCATAATCTGCCCGTGAGGTAGAAGTTTTTCTTTTAGGATGTCTAAAGCTCTTAAAGTCGTACTGGGCTGTGTAATAACCGATTTATCTGCCCGAGGCAAATAACCTAAGTTAAAAATAGCAGCTTTTACAGAATCCTTGACATATTTATCAATACTCTCATGGCCATCTAAGATTAACTTAGCTTCTAGTTTTTTTTCTTGCAATAAAGCTTGGGTTGAAACTAAGGCTTCCTTTTGCACATCAAAGGCATATACCTTATCCGTCAAACCTGCAAGAAAAGCTGTATCCCAACCATTCCCCATGGTCGCATCAACGACCACATCACCAGACTTAATTGTTTTAGATAACATCTGATGTGCCATCTCAATTGGTCTAAGCATAGGTAATTGACTCCACTTTTCTAATATTTTTACAGCCTTGAACAGAGCCACGTCGCTCCATTTCACGATCAATCGTATTCAAGACTTCCCACTTATTTAAAGACCACATCGGACCAATCAAAGCCTCACGGGGTGCATCCCCGGTGAGCCGATGAATAACAATTTCTTTAGGTATCATCTCTAGCTGATCACAGATAATCTTTACATATTCTTCTTGAGACAAGAGTTGTAAACGTCCATCATGGTAATCACGTTGCATTCGCGTATTTTTCATTAAATGCAGTAAATGAAGTTTGACACCCTGAATATCCGAATCTAAAATCATGCGGCGTACATTTTCTAACATCATTTCATGGCTTTCACCAGGTAATCCATTGATCAAATGGACACAAACATTAATATTATGCTCACGTAAACGAGCTACGGCATCCGTATAAGTTTGGTAATCATGTGCTCTGTTAATTAAATCACTTGTCTTTTCAAATGTTGTTTGAAGACCTAAGTCAATCCAAACTTCCATACGCGTATTAAGTTCCGCCAGATAATCAACCACATCTGGTGGAAGACAATCAGGTCGTGTTCCGATAGATATACCCACAACATCCGGCTGGTTCACAGCCTCTTCGAAACGTTCACGTAAAACCTCAACTGGAGCGTGAGTATTGGTAAAGTTTTGAAAGTAGGCGATATATTTTTTTACACCAGGCCATTTTTTATGAAAAGCCTCAACTTCCACACGAAATTGCTCTGCAATTGGTGCATCAGGCTCTAATATCAAATCACCAGAACCAGATACGGTACAAAATGTACAGCCGCCATGTGCAACAGTCCCATCCCGATTGGGACAATCAAAACCAGCATCAATGGGAACCTTAAAAATTTTTTCTCCAAAAGTCCCTCTTAAATATTCGTTCCATGTGGTATAGCGTTTTTGCATAATATATTACTTCCTTCAGTATCTACTATTATAACACAACAAAAAAAAACAGCCACAGGCTGATCTACTTGACTGCGGATGTCGGGCTCGAACCGACGACAACACGATTAACAGTCGTGCGCTCTACCAACTGAGCTAATCCGCATAAAACAAAACCCGATCATAAATCGGGATTTGAGAATATAGTCCGTACGGGATTCGAACCCGTGTTACCGCCGTGAAAAGGCGGTGTCTTAACCCCTTGACCAACGGACCATATAAACTTGGCATTTACCCTATCTCGCAGGGGGCAACCCCCAACTACTTCCGGCGTAATAGGACTTAACTTCTGTGTTCGACATGGGAACAGGTGTATCTCCTATGCAATGAATACCAAATCATGGTCTGAATGTATTGAACACTCAAAACTAAATAACAATCTCTTGATAAATAAGTAAAGCTGAACTCATATGTTCTATTACTTGGTAAAGTCCTCGAGCTATTAGTACTGGTCCGCTCCATCCCTCGCAGGACTTCCACTTCCAGCCTATCAACCTGATCATCTCTCAGGGCTCTTAATTCATAAAGAATGGGAAATCTCATCTTGAGGTGGGCTTCGCACTTAGATGCTTTCAGCGCTTATCCCTTCCCTACATAGCTACCCAGCGGTGCTCCTGGCGGAACAACTGGTACACCAGCGGTAAGTCCACCCCGGTCCTCTCGTACTAAGGGCAGATCCTCTCAAATTTCCTACGCCCGCGACGGATAGGGACCGAACTGTCTCACGACGTTCTGAACCCAGCTCGCGTGCCGCTTTAATGGGCGAACAGCCCAACCCTTGGGACCGACTACAGCCCCAGGATGCGACGAGCCGACATCGAGGTGCCAAACCTCCCCGTCGATGTGAACTCTTGGGGGAGATAAGCCTGTTATCCCCAGGGTAGCTTTTATCCGTTGAGCGATGGCCCTTCCATGCGGTACCACCGGATCACTAAGCCCTAGTTTCCTACCTGCTCGAGTTGTAGCTCTCGCAGTCAAGCTCCCTTATACCTTTACACTCTACACATGATTTCCAACCATGTTGAGGGAACCTTTGGGCGCCTCCGTTACTCTTTAGGAGGCGACCGCCCCAGTCAAACTGCCCGACAGACACTGTCTCCCACGCCGATTATGCGTGTGGGTTAGAGCAACCATGAAGCAAGGGTAGTATCCCAACAGCGACTCACTTGAAACTAGCGTCCCAAGGTCAAAGTCTCCTACCTATCCTGTACATGCTTCACAGGTACTCAATATCAATCTGCAGTAAAGCTCCATGGGGTCTTTCCGTCCTGTCGCGGGTAACCTGCATCTTCACAGGTACTAAAATTTCACCGAGTCTCTCGTTGAGACAGTATCCAAATCATTACGCCTTTCGTGCGGGTCGGAACTTACCCGACAAGGAATTTCGCTACCTTAGGACCGTTATAGTTACGGCCGCCGTTTACTGGGGCTTCAATTCAGAGCTTCGCCTAAGCTAACCCCTCCTCTTAACCTTCCAGCACCGGGCAGGCGTCACCCCCTATACATCACCTTGCGGTTTAGCAGAGAGCTGTGTTTTTGATAAACAGTTGCTTGGATCTTTTCACTGCGGCTGTATTTCTACAGCACCCCTTCTCCCGAAGTTACGGGGTCATTTTGCCGAGTTCCTTAACGAGAGTTCTCTCGATCACCTGAGGCTACTCGCCTCGACTACCTGTGTCGGTTTGCGGTACGGGTAGTATTGAATTAAACGCTAGAAGATTTTCTTGGCAGTGTGACATCAAGGGCTTCGCAACCGTAGTTGCTTCCCCATCACAGCTCAATGTTAAAGGAAAATGCATTTGACACATTCCACACCTCACTGCTTAGACCAGAATCCATTAACTGGCTCCCTTTAGCCTACTGCGTCCCTCCATCACTAACAATACTAGTACAGGAATATCAACCTGTTGTCCATCGACTACGCCTTTCGGCCTCGCCTTAGGTCCCGACTAACCCAGGGCGGACGAGCCTTCCCCTGGAAACCTTAGTCTTACGGTGGATAAGATTCTCACTTATCTTGCGCTACTCATACCGGCATTCTCACTTGTAATCGCTCCAGCACCCCTCACGGTATACCTTCATCGCTGATTACAACGCTCTCCTACCATTTAATTAATATTAAATCCACAGCTTCGGTAATATGTTTAGCCCCGGTACATTTTCGGCGCAGGGTCACTCGACTAGTGAGCTATTACGCACTCTTTGAATGATAGCTGCTTCTGAGCTAACATCCTAGTTGTCTGTGCAACCCCACATCCTTTTCCACTTAACATATATTTTGGGACCTTAGCTGGTGGTCTGGGCTGTTTCCCTTTCGACTACGGATCTTAGCACTCGCAGTCTGACTGCCGCACATGTGTATTAGCATTCGGAGTTTATCTGAAATTGGTAACCCGAGATGGGCCCCTCATCCAAACAGTGCTCTACCTCCAATACACTTAAATTGCGACGCTAGCCCTAAAGCTATTTCGGAGAGAACCAGCTATCTCCCAGTTCGTTTGGAATTTCTCCGCTATCCACAAGTCATCCAAACACTTTTCAACGTGTCCTGGTTCGGTCCTCCAGTGCGTCTTACCGCACCTTCAACCTGCTCATGGATAGGTCACTAGGTTTCGGGTCTACATCATGATACTAAAGCGCCCTATTCAGACTCGCTTTCGCTACGGCTCCGCCTCTTCAGCTTAACCTCGCATCATAACGTAACTCGCCGGTTCATTCTACAAAAGGCACGCTCTCACCCATTGACGGGCTCGAACTTCTTGTAGGCACACGGTTTCAGGTGCTATTTCACTCCCCTCCCGGGGTTCTTTTCACCTTTCCCTCACGGTACTGGTTCACTATCGGTCATTAAGGAGTATTTAGGCTTGGGAGATGGTCCTCCCGGATTCAAACTGGATTTCGCGTGTCCAGCCCTACTCAGGATACTGCTAGGTATAAAGTCTATTTCAAATACGAGGCTATTACTCTCTTTGGCTTACCTTCCCAGGTAATTCTTCTATAGACTTTAAGTCCACGTTGCAGTCCTACAACCCCAAGAAGCAAGCTTCTTGGTTTGGCCTGTTTCCCGTTCGCTCGCCGCTACTTAGGAAATCGTTTTTACTTTCTCTTCCTGCAGGTACTTAGATGTTTCAGTTCTCTGCGTTACCTTCTCGTAAGCTATGTATTCACTTACGGATACTATGCATAACATAGTGGGTTTCCCCATTCGGAGACCTAGGGATCAATGCGTACTTACTGCTCCCCCTAGAATATCGTCGTTAGTCACGTCCTTCTTCGGCTCTTAATGCCAAGGCATCCACCGTGCGCCCTTATTAACTTTGCCATTAAAACAAGTATAAGTTTTTTCGAACTATTTAAAATAATTCGCAGCTTTACAGAAATGTTTTACCATTTCTCGGTTTATTTATCGTTATAAGATATTGTTATTTAGTTTTCAATGATCAATTCCTATTTTAACGTCTTCGTTGACAAGATACTGTCGTATCTTATGGAGCCTAGCGGGATCGAACCGCTGACCTCCTGCGTGCAAAGCAGGCGCTCTCCCAGCTGAGCTAAGGCCCCTTCTCTCAACGCAATCTTCTCTATCTTGCATCAAAAGACTGCTTGTTTGGTCTTTATAGACCCCTCAAAACTGAATAAAGTAGAACAACATCTTTTTTTATATTCCTTAGAAAGGAGGTGATCCAGCCGCACCTTCCGATACGGCTACCTTGTTACGACTTCACCCCAGTCATCGGTCTTACCTTAGGAAGCGCCCTCCTTGCGGTTAGGCAACCTACTTTGGGTACTCCCAACTTCCGTGGTGTGACGGGCGGTGTGTACAAGGCCCGGGAACGTATTCACCGCGGCGTGCTGATCCGCGATTACTAGCGATTCCGACTTCATGCAGGCGAGTTGCAGCCTGCAATCCGAACTGAGAATGGTTTTAAGAGATTAGCGCACCCTCGCGGGTTGGCGACTCGTTGTACCATCCATTGTAGCACGTGTGTAGCCCAGGTCATAAGGGGCATGATGATTTGACGTCATCCCCACCTTCCTCCGGTTTATCACCGGCAGTCTCACTAGAGTGCCCAACTTAATGATGGCAACTAGTAATAAGGGTTGCGCTCGTTGCGGGACTTAACCCAACATCTCACGACACGAGCTGACGACAACCATGCACCACCTGTATCCCGTGTCCCGAAGGAACTCCTTATCTCTAAGGATAGCACGAGTATGTCAAGACCTGGTAAGGTTCTTCGCGTTGCTTCGAATTAAACCACATGCTCCACCGCTTGTGCGGGCCCCCGTCAATTCCTTTGAGTTTCAACCTTGCGGTCGTACTCCCCAGGCGGAGTGCTTAATGCGTTAGCTGCGCTACAGAGAACTTATAGCTCCCTACAGCTAGCACTCATCGTTTACGGCGTGGACTACCAGGGTATCTAATCCTGTTTGCTCCCCACGCTTTCGAGCCTCAGTGTCAGTTACAGGCCAGAGAGCCGCTTTCGCCTCCGGTGTTCCTCCATATATCTACGCATTTCACCGCTACACATGGAATTCCACTCTCCTCTCCTGCACTCAAGTCTCCCAGTTTCCAATGCACACAATGGTTGAGCCACTGCCTTTTACATCAGACTTAAGAAACCACCTGCGCTCGCTTTACGCCCAATAAATCCGGACAACGCTTGGGACCTACGTATTACCGCGGCTGCTGGCACGTAGTTAGCCGTCCCTTTCTGGTTAGATACCGTCACTTAAGTAATTTTCCACTCTACTTAACGTTCTTCTCTAACAACAGAGTTTTACGATCCGAAAACCTTCTTCACTCACGCGGCGTTGCTCGGTCAGGGTTGCCCCCATTGCCGAAGATTCCCTACTGCTGCCTCCCGTAGGAGTCTGGGCCGTGTCTCAGTCCCAGTGTGGCCGATCACCCTCTCAGGTCGGCTATGTATCATCGCCTTGGTAGTCCTTTACACTACCAACTAGCTAATACAACGCGGGATCATCAAGTAGTGAAGCAATTGCTTCTTTCAAATAAGAATCATGCGATTCTCATTGTTATGCGGTATTAGCGTTCGTTTCCAAACGTTGTCCCCCGCTACTCGGCAGATTTCCCACGCGTTACTCACCCGTTCGCCGCTCTTCATAAAAATAGCAAGCTATCTTTAATCATCGCTCGACTTGCATGTATTAGGCACGCCGCCAGCGTTCGTCCTGAGCCAGGATCAAACTCTCATTTAAATTTAGTTCATCAAATGAACTGGCTGTTGTTTTGTCTTTCATTATTGAATTGACAGTTGGTATACAAGAAGTTAACTTCTCGCATATAGTCATTCTACTTTATTCAGTTTTCAAAGGTCTATCGCTCTCGTAAGAGATACGCTCTCTCGCGACAACTATTATATTCTATCAAACTCACTTTGTTCTGTCAAGAATAAACTGTGATTTTTCTCCCTTTTTTTTACACTCGTTCGGAAAACCCCGCGGTTGTCACGTTTCATCACTTATTTTTTTTGTGTTTTATTCTCGTTTTTGTCATTTTGTGGTATTATTAGCTCATGGAAGAAAAAATTTATCTACTAAATATAGAAGATATTAGTAAAAATCCTTATCAACCCCGCAAACATTTTGATCACGATAAGTTAAAAGAGTTATCACATTCTATAGAAATTAATGGTGTTCTTCAACCCATTATTGTTCGTAAGAGTAATCTTTTTGGCTATGAACTTCTAGCAGGAGAACGGCGTTTGCGTGCATCAAAACTGGCGAAGCTGGATAAGATACCAGCGATTATTCGTTCTTATTCTGATAAGGATATGATGGTGCTCTCTATTTTAGAAAATTTGCAGCGTGATGACATGAGTCCATTAGACGAAGCTGAAAGCATCAAAAAAATTTTAGAAAAAAGCTCATTGACTCATGATGAAGTTGCTCAACATCTCGGAAAATCTCGTTCCTATATTTCAAATCTCTTGAGAATTTTAAAGCTTCCTCAAGAAATACTTCATCTATTAGAAGAGAAAAAAATTAGTTTAGCTCACGCCCGGACACTTCTTGCTGAAGAAAATAAAGAAAAACAAGTTTCCTTAGCTCATAAAGTCATTCAGGAAAAACTTAATGTGCGACAACTTGAAGATATCATTTACCAAAAAGTTGCCACTAAAAAAACGAATAATAAAAAAAGCATTTATATAGAAGAAAAGGAAAAAGAAATTGCAAGATGTTTAGGTGTAAGTAATAAAATTTCATATAATGAAAAGCACCAAAATGGAAAACTAGAGTTGCATTTTGACAGTTTAGAAAAACTCGAAGAACTCTTGAATAAACTCACAAAAAATCCACAGTGAATTCACTGTGGATTTTTTATCCCAAGATTTATTCACAAAAATTTTGTTTTCCTTTTTTGTGGAAAAGTTTAGAAACGCTTGTTATAGCCTTCGCCTCCTGTGGAAAACTTTTTATCCTTCCACATTATCCACATTTTTGGGGATAGTTATCCACTTCTGTGGAAAAATCGTATTTTTTTTCAACAGCGGTGGATAAATAGTTATCAACATGATATAATAGGTTCTACTTAATTTTAATATATTAGAGGAAAAAT